>VIFX01000035.1:0-82044 GCA_006864685.1 Mycolicibacterium hodleri
GGGCGGCGGGGTGGTGCTGGTTTCGACGGTGGGCCGGGGCTCGTCGGTGTTCACCACGGTCCCGGAGTCGCAGGCCACACCCGTCAACGCGGCCACGACGAGCGGCAGTGCGGACAAGAGGGTCCGGTGGTGAGGTCGGCTTGCCATGGCGCACATCATGGCACGTTGGCGACCAAGACGATCGCGAAGGTTTCTCAGACGGCACGGCGTTGTCCGACGCCATTGTGCCCGTTAGTTTTTCGTTCATGACAACAGTGCTGATCACGGGATGTTCATCCGGCTACGGCCTCGCCACCGCGCAGAGGTTCCTCGACGAGGGCTGGGACGTCGTCGCCACCATGCGGACCCCGCGGCCCGACGTCTTGCCTGCTTCGGACCGGCTGACGGTGTTGCCGCTGGACGTGACCGACCCCGAGAGCATCGCCAACGCCGTCAAGGCCAGCGGGCCAGTCGACGTCCTGGTCAACAACGCGGGAATCGGCGGTATCGGCGCGTTCGAAGCGACGCCCATGAGCACCGCGCGAGAGCTGTTCGACACCAACACGTTCGGCGTCATGGCGATGACCCAGGCCGTCGTCCCGCAGATGCGGTCACGGGGCTCCGGTGTGATCGTCAACGTCACCTCCAGCGCCACGTTGGCGGCCATGCCCCTGGCCGCGGTGTACACCGCCAGCAAGTCCGCGATCGAGGGCTTCTCCGGGTCGTTGGCGCTGGAACTCGGCTTCTTCGGGGTGCGGGTCAAGCTCGTCGAGCCTGGCTATGGACCGTCGACGGCGTTCACGAGCAACGGCTCCGACCGGATGGTCGACATTCCCGACGAGTACCGGCCCTTCGCCGAGCCGATCATGGCCGCGTTCGGTGAGCCCGGCGAGGTGACCACCCCCGGCGACGTCGCCGACGTGGTGTTCGAGGCAGCCACGGACACGTCGGACCGGCTGAGGTTCGCCGCGGGTCCCGATGCCGTGGCGTTGGCGCAGTCGAGCTGAGGCGGCTCGGCGCTGGGCCACGCTAGCGTTTGCGGCATGGGCGACGCCGAACCGTTGGAGGAATTGATGGCGCTGTTGCGTCCGGAGGCGGTACTGGCCAAGGTCATCACCGGTGCCGGGCAGTGGAGCGTCAGGAAGCCTCGCTACGGCGACCCCGCGTTCTGCCTGATGCTCGACGGGTCGTGCCTGCTGGAGCCCGACGGGCTCGACGACGTCGAACTGCGACGTGGTGACTTCCTGCTGTTCCCGCGGACGCCGGAGTTCACGATGAGTGGAAGCCCGGGCGTGACACCGACGTTCGCGCCGCTCGACCATTCGCACGACACCCACCACGGCCCCGAGTCGGAGCCGGTCACCATGCGCATGCTCGGTGGGTACTTCCGGTTCGACCCGGCCAGTGCCGCTCTGTTGGTGGCGCTCCTTCCTCCAGTCGTCCTGGTCCGGGGTGGAGGACCGGGTGCGGCCAGGCTGACCCGGCTCGTCGAACTCATCGCCGAGGAGGCCGACACCGACGGGCCGAGCCGGGACGTGATCCTCAAGCGTCTGGTCGAGGTGCTGTTGATCGAGGCCACCCGGCTTCCCGCCGCGCCGGACCTGGGCAGCGGCGGCAGGGGATTGATTGCGGGGCTGGCGGATCCGGTGCTCGCGCCAGCCCTGCGCGAGATGCACGCCGACGTGGCGCGCGGATGGACCGTCGAACGGCTCGCCGCGGTCGCCTCGGTGTCCCGTGCGGTGTTCGCCCAAAGATTCACCCGCACAGTGGGATTGACGCCCATGCAGTATCTCCTGGAGTGGCGCGTGGCGGTGGCCAAGGACCTGTTGAGAACCGAGGCGCCGTCGGTGGCGCAGCTGACCCAGCGAGTGGGCTACCAGTCCGCGACCGCGTTCACGACGGCGTTCACCCGGGTGGTCGGCTGCTCTCCGAGCGAGTACTCCCGGAGTGCCTGTGGATGAATCGGCGTCTGTGGATGACGCGGTGAATTCGCGGGTTGGCTGTCGGTGCGGATCCGCACGGTGGGGTCATGACGGAAACGTGGACTCGGGCCCAGATCGGTGCTCTCGGTGAGCAACTTGCGGTCGACTATCTGACATCGCAGGGACTGACGGTGTTGGCCCGCAACTGGCGATGCCGGTACGGCGAACTGGACGTGATCGCCGTGGACGCCGCGGCGGCTGCGGTGGTGTTCGTTGAGGTGAAGACGCGCACCAGCGACCGCTTCGGTGGCGTCGAGCAGGCGGTGACGCCGCAGAAGGTCCGGCGGTTGCGCCGGTTGGCGGGCCTGTGGTTGGCCGCCCAGGACCGCGGCTGGTCGAAGGTGCGCATCGACGTGGTCGGCGTACGGATCGGGCGAGGCCCGAAGCCGGAGATAACCCACCTTCGGGCGGTGGGGTGATGGCGCTGGGAAGGGCGTACTCGGTCGCGGTCCGCGGGGTGGACGGCACGATCGTGGAGATCGAGGCGGACATCACCAACGGGCTGCCGGGGGTGCACCTGGTCGGGCTGCCCGACGCGGCTCTGCAGGAATCCCGCGACCGGGTGCGGGCGGCAATCACCAACTGCGGCAACGAATGGCCGCAGACCCGACTGACGTTGGCCCTGTCGCCGGCCACCCTGCCGAAGATGGGTTCGGTGTATGACATCGCCTTGGCGATGGCCGTGATCTCGGCGGAGAAGAAGACGTCCTGGGCGCGCTTGGACAAGACCGTGTTGCTCGGCGAGTTGGCCCTCGACGGGCGCGTTCGACCGGTGAAGGGCGTACTGCCCGCGGTGCTGGCCGCCAAGCGGGAGGGCTGGCCGTCGGTCGTGGTGCCGATCGACAACCTGGCCGAGGCCAGTCTGGTCGACGGCATCGAGGTGTGGGGAGCCAGGACGCTGCGACAGGTGCAGGCGTGGTTGGCGGGCAAGGGCGCACTCGACGACCGCGTGGCCGAGGTGGCGGCCGAGGACCAACCGGTTGCCGATCTCGCCGACGTCGTCGGCCAGACGCACGCCAGGTTCGCCGTCGAGGTCGCCGCCGCCGGTGCCCACCACCTGCTGCTGACCGGTCCGCCGGGAGTGGGCAAGACCATGCTGGCGCAACGGCTTCCTGGCCTGCTGCCTCCGCTCACCCACGACGAGTCACTCGAGGTCACGGCCATCCACTCGGTGGCTGGTCTCCTGTCGGGACGCACGCCTCTGATCACCAGGCCGGTACTGGTCGCACCGCACCACACGTCGACCGTCGCAGCGATGGTGGGCGGCGGCTCTGGTCTTGCGCGTCCCGGGGCGGTGAGCCGTGCGCACCGCGGAGTGCTCTTCCTCGACGAGTGCGCCGAGATTGGCTCCAGCGTGCTCGAGGCCCTGCGAACGCCGTTGGAGGACGGCGAGATTCGGCTGGCCCGCCGAGACGGGGTCTCGCAGTACCCCGCCCGGTTTCAGCTGGTGATGGCGGCCAACCCGTGTCCGTGCGCGCCGGCGAGGTCCAGTGACTGCGTCTGCCCCGCGGTCGTCAAGCGGCGATATCTCGGCAAGTTGTCCGGTCCGCTGATGGATCGCGTGGATCTGCGGGTGGAAGTGCATCCGGTTCCCTCGGGGTCGATCGGCTCCGAGGAGGGGGAGTCCACGGCCGTGGTGCGCGATCGGGTGGCCGCGGCCCGCGACGCGGCGGCGGCGAGGTGGGCGCCCCACGGGGTGCGCACCAACGCCGAGGTCCCCGGACCGCTGTTGAGGCGCCGGTTCCGTCTCGACCGGACGGTGATGGCGCCGCTGCGATCCGCCCTCGACAAGGGTGATCTGAGCGTCCGTGGCGTCGACAGGACGCTGCGCGTCGCGTGGACGCTCGCCGACCTGAAGGGCCGCACGATGCCCGTGCTGGAAGACGTCAACACCGCGCTGAGTTTCCGGCAGGCCGGAGGTGCGCGATGACCGACGAGGACAAGGCCTGGGCCTACCTGTCGCGGGTCGTCGAACCGCCGTCTCGGGAGTTGTCGGCCTACGTGGCGGACGTCGGACCCGTCGAGGCGGCGACGCGGATCAAGACTGGTCGGCTGGAGGATGAGAAGCTGCAGAGGATCACCGAGGCGCGTCGTGACGTCGACTGTGCGGCAGCGGATTTGGAGGCACTTGCTCGGCTGGGCGGTCGGCTGGTGACCCCAGACGACCCTGATTGGCCGTTGCTGGCCTTCGCCTCGTTCAGGGGTAGACCGGTGTGTGACCGACCGACCGGTGTCGCGCCGATGGTGCTGTGGGTGATCGGGGAGGACTCGCTGGCCGACGTCGCCGAGCGTTCCTGCGCCGTCGTGGGAACGCGCGCGGCGACGTCGTACGGCGAGCACCAGGCCGCGGATTTGGCCGCCGGGCTCGCGGAACGCGACGTGGCCGTCGTCTCGGGCGGCGCGTTCGGGATCGACGGGGTCGCCCACCGGGCGACGCTCGGCGCCGAAGGGCTCACCGTCGCCGTGCTGGCCGGTGGGATCGACGTGCCCTATCCGGCGGCGCATACCGCGATGCTGCGCCGGGTCGCCGAGCAGGGACTTCTGGTCAGCGAATATCCGCCGGGCGTGCGGCCGGCGCGACACCGGTTCCTCACCCGCAACCGCCTGGTCGCCGCCCTCTCCGGTGCGACGGTGGTGATCGAGGCGGGGCTGCGCAGCGGCGCTGCCAACACCGCCAGTTGGGCGGAGGCCCTCGGCCGCCCGGTCTGCGCCTATCCCGGCCCGGTGACGTCGTCGGCCTCGGCGGGGTGCCACGTGCTGATAAGAAACGGGGCATTCCTCGTGACGCGCGTCGAGGAGGTCGTCGAAGTGGTCGGGGCCGCAGGCGAGCTGGCCCCCGAACCGGGCCGGCCGGTATCGCCGCTGGACGGCCTCACCGACGTCGAGCTGCGCACCTACGACGCCCTGCCCGCCCGCGGTGCCCGCACCGTCGACCAGCTTGCGGTGGCCGCCGGTCTGCCGCCAACCGAATTGCTGGGCCCGTTGGCGACTTTGGAACTCGCCGGTCTGGTGCGGCGGCACGAGGGCAGGTGGCGGATCGCCGCCCGGTGAATGCCGTGGTCGGCTGCTGAGACCAAGTCGTCGAAAGCGCCCCCACGTGACGAGTGACACAGGAATTATGGTCATCCAAAGGTTAGCCGAACTACTATTGTCGCCATATGGGTCGGGAAGCCTTGCAGGACAACGTTGATCAATCCGAGAGTGCTCTCGGCGACTTTCTTGACGCCGAGGGCAATGTCGCGATCCCCGATGGGGTGACGCTGATTTCGCACTTGGATCGCAACACTCGTGAGCTCGGCGGCGCGCCGGCGTACCGGTTTCTGGACTATTCCCGTGAGGACGCTGGGTCGGCGATCGAACTGACCTGGACCGAACTCGGGGACCGGGTGCGAGCCGTGGCAGGACGGCTCCAGCAGGTGACCACGCCTGGGGAGCGCGTGGCGATCTTGGCACCCCAGGGTCTCGACTACGTGGTGGGCTTCTTCGCCGCGATTCAGGCGGGGTGCATAGCCGTGCCGCTGTTCGCACCCGAATTCGCCGGCCAGGCCGAACGGCTCGAATCGGTCATCGCCGACGCGACTCCCTCGGTAATCCTGACGACGAGCCCAGCCGCAGAATCGATTACGACGTTTCTCCGCAAGCGTCCTCGGAGCCTCCGCCCACGAATCCTTGCGGTCGACGCGGTGCCCGACACGGTCGGCGACCTGTTCAACCCCGTGCACCTGGCCACCGACGACATCGCCTATCTGCAGTACACCTCCGGGTCGACGCGCGTCCCGGCCGGTGTCGAGATCACCCACCGGGCCGTGTGCACCAACGTCGCCCAGATGATTCTCGCCGGCGGACTCGACACCGACATCCGCAGTGTGAGTTGGCTGCCACTCCATCACGACATGGGCCTGGTGATGATCATGTTCCCCGCGCTGTGCGGAGGACACATCACCCTGATGTCACCGCAAGCCTTCGTGCGGCGACCCCACCGGTGGATCAAGGCGCTTGCTGACGAGGGCGCCCACGGCCGAACCTTCGCTGCCGCACCCAATTTCGCGTTCGCGCTCGCCGCCCAACGAGGGCGACCCGCCGCGGGCGAGGCCCTCGACCTCAGCAACGTGGCCGGGTTGCTCAACGGATCGGAGCCCGTCACGCCGACGGCCGTCGACCAGTTCGTGGAGGCGTTCGCCCCGTACGGCCTGGCGCGCAGCGCCATCAAACCGTCCTACGGCATGGCCGAAGCGACGTTGTCGGTGGCCAGCATCGCCCCCGACGCCGAGCCGACCGCGATCTTCCTCGACCGGGAGGCGCTGTCCGCAGGCCGTGCCGTTCCGGTGGAACCCGGCGCGCCGAACGGCGTCGCCCACGTCTCCTGCGGGCAGATGGTGCGTAGCCAGTGGGGCGCCATCGTCGACTCCGAGCATGGTGCGGAGCTGGCCGACGGATACATCGGCGAAATCTGGTTGCACGGCAACAACATCGGCGGTGGCTACTGGGGCCGGGATCTCGAGACGGAGCAGACGTTTCGCAACAAGCTGCTGGTGCGGTTGGCGAGCGGCAGCCACGCCGAGGGCGCCCCGCACGACGGCCTCTGGTTGCGAACCGGTGACCTCGGCGTCTACCTCGACGGCGAGCTCTACCTCACCGGCCGCATGAAGGACCTCATCATCGTCGACGGACGCAACCACTATCCGCAGGACATCGAGGCGACCGTCTCGGAAAGCTCGCGGGTCGTCCGGTCCGGCTACGTCGCCGCCTTCACCGTGCCCGCCGACGTGCTCCCTCATCGGCCAACGAACGACTCCGGCGAACGAGTCGTGATCGTCGCCGAACGCGCCGCAGGGGCGGGGCGCGTGGAACATGCCGCCGTGGTCGCCGACATCACCGCAGCGGTGGCGCGCCGTCACGCCGTCGCCGTCGCGGACGTGCGGATCGTGGCCGCGGGCTCGATCGACCGCACCACCAGCGGCAAACTGGCGCGCCAAGCGTGCCGCGCCTCGTATCTCGCCGAGCTGTCGTCGACCTCTGGTTGAGCGAGGCTCCGGTAAGTTGACCCCATGCGCGGCGTCGGAACATGGAGCCGCTGCATTGCCCTGATGTTGTTGCTCGTCACGGCGACCGTCGCCGGTTGTCGCATCGCCGAGGCCGAGCCAGTGGTGCCAGCCGACGGCTACGGGTTCAGTGTTGGCGCCTCCCAAATTTGGATGAGCGCCGAGGACGCGGACCGCGAACTCGACGCGGCCGCACTGACCAACGCGCGCTGGTTGAGGGTGCACGTCGACTGGCACGCCGTCGAGAAGGTGAAGGGCGAATACGACTGGGGCTACGTGGATCACTGGATCGACGGCGCCCGCGCCAGGGGAATGCGGGTGCTCGGTCTGATCACCAACACCCCGGACTGGGCCAAGGCCCCCGGCACTGCGCTGTACGCACCGCCGACCGACGCGGCCGACTACGCGGGGTTCGCGGCCGCCGTCGTCAAGCGCTACCGGGACCGCGTGACCGACTGGGAACTGTGGAACGAACCGAACCTGCCGCGGTTTCTCGGGTTTGCCGAGAGTCGCGCCGCCGTCTACGTCGGCCTGCTGAAGGCCGCCTACCCGGCCATCAAGGCGGTGCAGCCGAACAGCACGGTCATCTCGGCGGGGCTCAGCCCTGCCGTCGGCGTCGACGGACCGGCGAACTTCCTCAACGACATGTACGTCAACGGCGCGAAGGGTTACTTCGACGCAGTTGCCATGCACCCATACGTCTTTCCCGCCGGCCTGGCCGCCGACCCGGACAACGCGTGGTCCGACCTCGCGCGCGCCCACGACGTCATGACGCTCAACGGCGACGGCGACAAGAAGGTGTGGATGACCGAGTTCGGGGCGCCCACCTCCGATCCCGCCGCGGAGGGCGTCAGCCAGCAGGAGCAGGCCAAGCAGATCCTCGACGTGCTCGCCGGACTGGCCGCCGCGGGGTGGGCCGGGCCCGCGTTCATCTACAGCATTCGCGACGTCGACACCGCCAACCGAGGCAATCGCGAGGACAACTTCGGCGCTCTGCTCACGACGGACTTCCAGCCCAAGTTCACCGCCGGCGTGCTCGCACGGTAGGCGGCCACCGGGCCCCGCCCGCTCGTATAGTCGAAGACGCCAACCGACGAATGCAAAGAGGTGACCGTGGCAGGCCGTCCGATCCACACCTTCGACGTGGTGCGCAGCGAACAGCTGACGCCCCACATGATCCGAGTGGTTCTCGGCGGGGGCTTCACCACGTTCACTCCCACCGACTTCACCGACTCCTACGTCAAGATCGTGCTGCCCCGTGGGGGCACCGACGTCTCGACCCTCCCGACGCCGTTGACCCTGGACAGCTTCAAGGAGCTGCCCGACGAGTACCAACCCGTGGTCAGGACCTACACGGTTCGCAAGGTCGACCGCGAACGCGGCGAGATCAGCATCGACTTCGTCGTCCACGGCGAGCACGGTGTGGCGGGCCCGTGGGCGGCGTCGGTCAAGCCGGGCGACCCCGCCTACCTGATGGGTCCCAGCGGCGCCTATGCACCCGACCCCGCCGCCGACTGGCACCTGCTGGCCGGCGACGAGTCGGGGCTGCCCGCGATCAGCGCCGCCCTCGAGGCGATGGCGCCGGATGCCATCGGATTCGTCTTCGTCGAAGTCAGTGGCCCCGACGACGAGATCGAGTTGGTTGCACCCGAGGGCGTCCAGATTCGCTGGATCTACCGCGGCGGTCGCGCCGACCTGGTCTCCGAGGAACGCGCCGGTGACCACGCGCCTCTGGTCGAGGCAGTCAAGGAAGTCCTGTGGCGCCCCGGCCAGGTGCAGGTCTTCATCCACGGCGAGGCCCAAGCCGTCATGCACAACCTGCGGAGCTACATCCGCAAGGAACGTGGCGTCGACGCGAAGTGGGCGTCGATCTCCGGGTACTGGCGGCGCGGTCGCACCGAGGAGACCTTCCGCCAATGGAAGGCCGAGCTGGCTAAAGCGGAGTCTCAGTCCGCCGGCTGACCCGGGCTGGCAGGCTTAGGCCCATGGCATTCGGTGACTATCAGCTCGAGATCTACCTCCAGGGCCTTTCCGGAGTCCTGCCGTCCTACCCGATGGCGTTCGCCGAACTGGAGGCCAAGGCCCAGGCCGCGATGTCCCCGTCACTGTGGTCCTACGTGGCAGGCGGCGCGGGTGACGAGCGCACGCAGCGGGTCAACGTCACGGCGTTCGAACGCTGGGGCCTGGTGCCGCGAATGTTCGTCGGCGCCAAGGAGCGCGACGTCTCGATCGACCTGTTCGGGATGACGCTGCCCTCGCCGTTGTTCATGGCGCCCGTCGGGGTCATCGGCCTGTGCGCGCAGGACGGTCACGGTGACCTGGCAGCGGCGAGGGCGGCCGCCCGCACGGGGGTTCCGATGATCACCTCGACGTTGACGGCCGACCCGTTGGAGGAGGTCGCCGCCGAGTTCGGTGACACCCCCGGCTTCTTCCAGCTCTACACCCCAACCGATCGTGACTTGGCCGCCAGCCTGGTCTCTCGGGCCGAGGCGGCGGGCTACAAGGGAATCGTCGTCACGTTGGACACCTGGATTCCCGGCTGGCGCCCGCGCGACCTTTCGACGTCGAACTTCCCGCAGCTGCGCGGGCACTGCCTGTCCAACTACACCAGCGACCCGGTCTTCCGCGCCTCACTCGCGCAGACCCCCGAGGAGAACCCGCAGGCCGCGATCTTGAAGTGGATCTCCGTCTTCGGAAACTCGTTGTCCTGGAACGACTTACCGTGGTTGAGATCGCTGACATCGCTCCCGCTTCTTGTCAAGGGCATTCAGCATCCCGACGACGTGCGCAGGGCGGTCGACGGCGGCGTCGACGGCATCTACTGCAGCAATCACGGCGGGCGACAGGCCAACGGGGGACTGCCGGCGATCGACTGCCTGCCGGGCGTCGTCGACGCAGCCGACGGGGTGCCGGTGCTGTTCGACTCCGGCATCCGCAGCGGCGCCGACGTCGTGAAGGCGCTGGCGTTGGGCGCCACCGCGGTCGGCGTCGGACGGCCGTACGCCTACGGCATGGCCCTCGGCGGCGCCGACGGCGTGGTGCACGTCTTGCGGTCCCTGCTCGCCGAGGCGGACCTCATCATGGCCGTCGACGGATACCCCTCGCTCGATGACCTGGTGCCGGACGCGCTGCGGCGCGTCGAGTCGGCGGGAGTGTCCCGATGAGGGCCGTGCGCTGCCTCGACGGCAATCTGGAGGTCGTCGACGCCGAGGAGCCACAGCCGCAGAAGGGGCAACTCGTCCTCGACGTGAAGCGTTGCGGCATATGCGGTTCCGACCTGCACGCCCGCCACCACGCGGGCGAGCTCGAGGACGTCATGAAGGCCGTGGGCTACGAGGACTTCATGCGGGCCGACACCCCCGTGGTGATGGGCCACGAGTTCTCCGGCGAGGTGGCCGAGCGGGGACGCGGGGTCGCCAAGGAGTTCAAGGTGGGGACGCTGGTCGTCTCGTTTCCTCTGATACGGGCAGCCGGCGGGGTGCACCTGACCGGGCTGTCACCGCTGGCGCCCGGCGGCTACGCCGAGCGGGTGCTCGCCGAAGCCGCGATGAGCTTCGTCGTGCCCAACGGGCTGTCGGCCGACGTCGCCGCCCTCACCGAGCCGATGGCCGTGGCGTTGCACGCGGTGCGCCGCAGCGAGATCGGCAAGGGTGACGTCGCGATCGTGATCGGCTGCGGCCCGGTTGGGCTGGCCGTGATCAGTCACCTCAAGGCCTCCGGGGTGAAGACCGTCGTCGCCAGCGACTTCTCTTCCGGTAGAAGGGCTCTCGCGACGAAGTGCGGTGCCGACGTCGTGGTCGACCCGGCCGTCGACTCACCGTACGAACGCGCGGGAAGCAAGGGCATGATCACCAGGGCGCCTGCCCTCTACGAACTGGGGATGGGCTCGATGGAGAAGCTGCGCAAGCTTCCCGGGTGGTCACACGTCTACCGCGCCGCCGACGCGCTTGGCGCGGCAGGCCCGAAGCGGCCGGTGATCTTCGAGTGCGTTGGCGTTCCGGGGATGATCGACGGCATCGTGGGCGCCGCACCGCTGAATTCGCGTGTCGTCGTGGTCGGCGTCTGCATGGGCGAGGACAAACTGCGTCCCGCGATGGCGATCAGCAAGGAAGTCGACTTGCGCTTCGTATTCGGTTACACGCCACTGGAGTTCCGCGACGCCCTGCACATGCTGGCCGACGGCAAGGTCGACGGTTCGCCACTGCTCACCGGCACCGTGGGGTTGGACGGCGTCGAGGCGGCGTTCGACGCCCTTGGTGATCCGGAGACCCACGCCAAGATCATGATCGATCCGGCGAGTGCCGCGGTGGCGCCCTAGTCCAAATAACCGTCGGGTCTCGAATTGCCGACACGGGGTGGACGCGAATGCGACGCCAGCACCCGTCTGCCACGGTAGGGGAATGGTGGCGGCAGTCGAGGTGGTGTTCGAGGAGTTCGACGAATACCTCGCGCTGCAACGCGGCCGTTCGGAGCACACCCGCCGCGCCTACCTCGGAGATCTGCGTTCGCTGTTCGCCTTTCTTGGCGAGCAGCCGTCGTTGGACCGTCTCACTCTCCCGGTGTTGAGGTCGTGGCTGTCCGCGCAAGCGGCGTCGGGTGCCGCACGCACGACGCTGGCGCGGAGGACCTCGGCGGTGAAGACGTTCACCGCGTGGGCCTTGCGACGCGGGCTCATCGAGAGCGACCCCGCGGCCCGCCTGCAGGTGCCACGGTCCCGTCGTTCCCTGCCCGCCGTGCTGCGTCAGGACCAGGCGCTCGACGCCATGAACGCCGCCACGTCTGGCGCCCAGCAGGGCGATCCGATGGCGCTGCGGGACCGGCTGATCGTCGAGACGTTGTACGCCACGGGAATTCGCGTCAGCGAGTTGTGCGGTCTCGACGTCGACGACGTTGACACCGGGCAACGTGTCCTGCGCGTGCTCGGCAAGGGCGACAAGCAACGCACGGTTCCGTTTGGCGAACCCGTGCTTCGGGCGTTCAGCGCGTGGCTCACCGACGGCAGGCCGGCATTGGCCACACCGACCTCGGGTGCCGCACTTCTGCTCGGCGCCAGGGGCGGGCGCATCGACCCGCGCCAAGCCCGCACCGTCGTGCACCAGACCATGGCCGCCGTCGACGGCGCCCCCGACATCGGCCCGCACGGCCTGCGGCACAGCGCGGCGACCCACCTGCTCGAGGGTGGGGCCGATCTCCGCGTCGTCCAAGAGCTCCTCGGTCACTCGTCGCTGGCGACCACGCAGCTCTACACCCACGTCACGGTGGCGCGTCTACGAGCGGTACACGACCAGGCGCACCCAAGGGCTTGAGCCGAACGGGAGTGGTGACGACGAGACCGAGCGGGTCGACGTAGTCGGCACGCGACGCCGGACCCCACATCGCACCCCAGTGCAGGCACGCCGCGGCACCACAGCCGGCATGACCGGCGACCACTGCGCCGATCGCACTTCCCGCGTCGACCAGCTGTCCCGCGCGCACCACAGCGTCCACCGGTTCGTAGGTGGTTCGCAGACCGCCGGGGTGGGCAATCGAGACGAGCGGTCGCCCCGCCAGCTCACCGGCGAAGACGACCGTGCCCGGCGCGGCGGCGTACACCGTCTGACCGGTCGCCGCGGCGAGGTCGACACCGCGGTGCCCGCGGTTCCAGTTCGGCGCTGGCGCGTCGAACGCCCTGACCACGGCCGGTCTCGGTCGCAGCGGCCAGTCCAGTCGGTCGGCGACGGCGCCCGCGGGTACGGCGGTGAGCAAGCCGATCGCCCGTCACCGTCGCAAGCACTCTCATCGCACCAGTTCAGCGCGCGAATCGGCTCCGGGGAAAGGCGTCAACCGGCATCTGTGGATGAAACGACGACTGTGTACCGCCGCGTGGCAAGAGCACGCATGTCAACGGTGTAAACTCAGTCCCGCAATCCGTGTAAGCGGATTGACTTCGCGCGCCCGTGCCGCAGCCCCGTACTTCCAGGGTTGCACGCGCATGCCGGTTGGTCCCATGTTGGGGAATTCCTCGACACGGGTCCGGTATGCAACGGCCGCCAGGGTTCGGCGTCACCCGATGCCGGACGACAACCGACTGAAGAAGGACAAAGCCAATCATGGCTGTCGTAACAATGAAGCAGCTGCTTGACAGCGGCGCGCACTTCGGGCACCAGACCCGCCGTTGGAATCCCAAGATGAAGCGATTCATCTTCACGGACCGCAACGGCATCTACATCATCGACTTGCAGCAGACGCTGACGTACATCGACACGGCGTACGAGTTCGTCAAGGAAACCGTCGCCCACGGCGGCAGCATCATGTTCGTCGGTACCAAGAAGCAGGCGCAGGAGTCCATCGCCGACGAGGCAACCCGAGTCGGGATGCCCTTCGTCAACCAGCGCTGGCTCGGCGGCATGCTCACCAACTTCCAGACCGTGCACAAGCGCCTTCAGCGGATGAAGGAGCTGGAGGCCATGGAGCAGACCGGTGGCTTCGAGGGTCGCACCAAGAAGGAAATCTTGATGCTGACGCGCGAGAAGAACAAGCTCGAGCGCAGCCTCGGTGGTATCCGCGACATGCAGAAGGTTCCCTCGGCGATCTGGGTCGTCGACACCAACAAGGAGCACCTCGCGGTCGCGGAAGCTCGCAAGTTGAACATCCCGATCCTCGCGATCCTGGACACCAACTGCGATCCCGACCTGGTCGACTACCCGATCCCGGGTAACGACGACGCGATCCGCTCGGCTGCGCTGCTCACCAAGGTGATCGCCTCCGCGGTCGCCGAGGGGCTCAAGGCCCGCTCGGGTGCCGGCGCCGACAAGGGTGCCGCCGAGGGTGCTGCCGAGCCGTTGGCCGAGTGGGAGCAGGAACTGCTCGCCACCGCCACCGCACCGGCGGCTGCTGCTCCCGTCGAGGCGGCGCCGGTCGCCACCGAGACGACCACTGAATCTTCGTAGGAGAGAGAAATTGGCGAACTACACCGCTGCCGACGTCAAGCGACTTCGGGAGCTGACCGGCTCGGGCATGCTCGACTGCAAGAACGCCCTTGTCGAAGCCGATGGTGACTTCGAGCGGGCCGTCGAGGTCCTGCGCATCAAGGGTGCCAAGGACGTCGGCAAGCGCGCCGAGCGTGCGACGGCCGAAGGTCTGGTCGCCGCCAAGGGCGGCGCGCTGATCGAGCTGAACTCGGAAACGGACTTCGTCGCGAAGAACGAGGAATTCCAGTCCGTGGCGGCGCAGATCGTCAACGCCGCTGCCGAGTCAAAGGCAGCCGACGTCGACGCGCTGAAGGCCGCGAAGATCGGCGACAAGACCGTCGAGCAGGTCATCGCCGACCTCTCGGCCAAGATCGGCGAGAAGCTCGAACTTCGCCGCGTCGCCTACTTCGACGGCACGGTCGAGGCGTACCTGCACAAGCGGTCGTCCGACCTCCCGCCCGCGGTCGGCGTGCTCGTCGAGTACACCGGTGGCAACCCCGAGGTCGCGCACGCCGTAGCCCTGCAGGTTGCGTCGATGAAGGCCAAGTACCTCACGCGTGAGGACGTCCCCGCCGAAGCCGTCGCCAACGAGCGTCGCATCGCCGAGGAAACCGCTCGCGAAGAGGGCAAGCCCGAGCAGGCCATGCAGAAGATCATCGAAGGCCGTCTGACCGGCTACTTCAAGGACGTCGTCCTTCTGGAGCAGTCGGCCATCTCCGATGACAAGAAGAGCGTCAAGGCTCTGATCGAGGACGCCGGATTGACCGTCACGCGGTTCGTCCGCTTCGAGGTCGGCCGCTCCTAGGCGCCACGACTTGAGCGACGCACCAATCGCTCAGCTAGGGAGACCCCGCGTCTCCGCCGGTGATCCCGGCGGACGCGGGGTTTCTCATTTCTTGGCCATTGCTAGCGTCGGGGGATGACCCTCGTTTCGGCATTCGACGACGACGCACTCGGACGACTGGACGCGGTCGGCGTCACCGAGGCCATCCGGTCGGGTGCGGTGTCGCGGGTTGAGGTCGTCGAGGCGGCGATCGCCCGCACCGAGAAGGTCAACCCTCACCTGAACGGTCTGGCCTACGAGGCCTTCGCCGCGGCCCGCGTGCGCGCTGCGGCGAAAACCCCCTACGGCGGGTTCTTCGACGGGGTGCCCACCTATGTCAAGGACAACGTCGCCGTCGAGGGCATGCCGACGATGGAGGGTGCCGACGCGTGGCACCCGCGGCCAGAGCTCGCCAACGGCGACTTCGCCCGCACCTACCTGTCGACGGGCCTGGTCGCGCTCGGCAAGACTCAGATGTCGGAGTTCGGCTTCAGTGCCGTCGCCGAACATGCCCGGCTCGGCGCGGTCCGCAATCCCTGGAACACCGACCACACCGCGGGGGCGTCCTCGTCGGGCTCGGGGGCCTTCGTGGCCGCGGGTGTGGTGCCGATCGCGCACGCCAACGACGGCGGAGGGTCGATCCGCATCCCCGCGTCGTGCAACGGGCTGGTGGGGCTCAAGCCGTCGCGCGGCCGACTGCCCCTGGACGCCAACATGCGCCAGATGCCGATCCGGATCGTCGCCAACGGGGTGGTCACCCGGTCGGTCCGTGACACCGCCGCGTTCTACCGCGAGGCCGAGAACGTCTGGCGCAGCCCAAGGCTGGAGCCGATCGGCGACGTGACGCGGCCGGGACGGCCACGGCTGCGCGTCGCGGTGTTCACCAAGTCCGTCAAACGCGAATGCAGCCCCGAGGTTCGTGATCACACGCTTGGGACCGCCGCGCTGCTGGAGAGCCTGGGACACCACGTCGAGTATCTCGACGTACCGCCGGTGCCGGAGTCCTTCATCGACGACTTCCTGCTGTACTGGGCGCTGCTGTCGTTCGCCTTGGTCCGCGGCGGCAAGAGTCGCTTCGGTGCCACGTTCGACCGCGCCAAGCTCGACAACCTCACCCTCGGGTTGGAGGGCTTCGCGGCGGCCAATCTGCACCGGCTCCCGGTGGCGGTCGCCCGGCTGGCGACGCTGCGTCGCCGGATGCTCAGCCGGGTGCGGGACTACGACGTGCTGTTGACGCCGACCTTGGCCGACGTGCCGCCGCGCGTCGGGCACCTGGACCCGTCCGCGGACTACGACCAGATCATCGAGCGGTTGGTGGACTGGGTGGCGTTCACGCCGCTGCAGAACGTCACGGGTGACCCGGCAATCTCGTTGCCCCTGAGCCACTCCGCCAACGGACTGCCCGTCGGCATGATGTTCAGCGCACGCCTGGGTCGGGAGGCAACGCTGCTGGGGCTCGCCTACGAGCTGGAGGAGGCCGTGCCGTTCCGTCTCGTCGCGGACACCGCCGGTGCGGAATCCGACATCCAATCGCCCTGATAGGCAAGGTGTCCCGGTATCCGTCACCCGAACGTCGACGAAATCCGTTGCGCGGCGCGACACAACACCGTAATCGGACTTAGGTCGAGTTAACCTTTCGGACATCATCGGTGGCAACCGAAGAAACACGGCGAGCTGAACATCGCCTGTGTGGACCCCACTGCATCGACGACCGTCCGAGCTCCGGCGATCGCCACTGCGTCCGGGAATACCTTCGGGTACCTGGTCCGGTTCGCGCTGGCGAACATTCGTCGTCGACCCGAGCGGTTCGTGCTCTCCGTCCTGGGCATCGCACTGGCGATCGCATGCGTCACCATCGTCCGCACCATCTCCTCGAGCTTCGCCATCACCGGCGCCGACTCGGTGACCGACGTGCTGGGCGGTGCCCAACTGTGGGCGGTGCCCGCCGCCGGTGTGCACTTCGATCCGGACGCGCAGGCACTGGTGGCCGACGGACCTGCGCCCGAACTGGCACTGCCCGCGGGATGGACCGGCGTTCACACGCTGTCCGGCGTGACGACCGTGGCAGGGAACGCGGTGTCGCTGCGTAGCGGCGACGAAATGCCATCGGGCCAAACCATTCTGGGGTCGGCGCTGGCCGACCGCCTCGGCGTCGCACCCGGTGACCGGGTGGAGATCGCCGGCCAGAGCCTGGTTGTCGCGGTCAAGGGGGACGGGCAATCCGCCATCGTCTCCACCGACCTCGCGAGGTCGGTCGTCGGTGAGAAGGGGTGGTGGACGGTGTTCGCCCCCGACGGCAGGGAGAAGGACCGCACCCTCGCGCAGACATTCGGGGCGGCGACGGGACTGCCGTTCACCGCCGATCCCGCGATGATGCCGGACGCCGATGGCGGCGGCCTGATCTACGACACCGTCGGCGGCAGCGGGCCGCTGACCTTTGAGCAGAAGTTCTCGGCGTTGTTCTCCGGCAAGGTGACCAGCTCCACGCTCGGGTTGATCTCGACCATTGGCCTCGGGCTCGGCTTCGTCATCGCGGTGTCGTCGTTCCTGGCGGCCGTGCAGGAACGCAAGCGCGAATTCGGCATCATGTCGAGCATCGGGCTCGCCGACGAGGTGCTGTACTTCTTCCTCGTCGAATCGGCCGTCGTCTTCGTCGTCGCCTATCTGGTCGGCATCGCCGGAGCGGGAGCCGCAGTGGCACTGGTGATTCCGGGCATCGCGACACCAACGGCGTGGCTTCAGGCCTCGGCGATGGTCGCCGCGTTCCTGCCGGCGATGGCGATCGTCGGAGCGCTGGTGCCGGTGCACCGGCTGTTGCAGCAGCGACCCGTCGACCTGTTGGGGGATCGGTAGATGTTGACCAAAGGCCTGGCCTACGGCTGGTTGGCCGCGCGCCGCCGGATCGGCGAGATGATCTTGCCGGTCGTCACCACGGCCACGGGTGCCTTCCTGGTGGTCCTGGTGTTCGGCATGCAGGACGGCATTCGGGCGCAGTCCGCGTCGCTCGGGCATGCCGACGAGATCGGCCGAGCCGTCATCCTCATCTCGGTGACCGTCCTGCTGGTCGGCGTCGTCGAGGTGGCCGTGGCCACCACCAGGACGGTCGCCCACCGCACCAGGGAACTCGGCGTGCTCGGTGCCAACGGAGTGCCGCGCACCCCCGTCGTCGCAGCACTGCTCGTCGAACCGTTGGTGGCAGCCGTGCTCGGCGCGGTGGTCGGTGCGGCACTGGCAGGCGCCGTCGCCATGGTGCTCGGGGCAACGGGTTTCGTGCCCACCGGCGTCGCCGTCGGTGGATTGCTTCTCGGCGGGGCCATCGCCGTGGTCGTCAGCATCGTCGCCGCGCTGGTCACCAGCGTCCTGCCCACCTGGACCGCAGCGTCGCGGCCACCCATTCGCTCGCTCTCCGGTGGAGGTTAGTTCATGACGGTCGTCGACGACGAGAACACGAAGGAGCAGGCCGCGGTGGTGGCCGCGCCCAGCGAGGCGACGGCACCGGTAATCGAGGTGTCGGACGTGTGGAAGCTGCACAAGCTGGGCGACGAGGTGGTCAAGGCTCTCGTCGCCGCCGACCTGCGGGTGATGCCCGGCGAGTTCGTCTGCCTGATGGGGCCCAGCGGAAGCGGAAAATCCACGCTGCTCAACATCATCGGCGGACTGGACCGCCCCACCAAGGGGTCGGTCTCGGTCGCGGGCAAGGACACCGGGCAGCTCACCGAGAGCCAGTTCGCCGCGCTGCGACACGACACCATCGGCTTCATCTTTCAGAGCTACAACCTGATCCCGTTCCTCTCCGCCGTCGAGAACGTCGAACTTCCACTGATGTTCGAGCCGTACGACCGAAAGGCGTTGCGCAAAAGGGCAATGGAACTCCTCGAGCTGGTCGGCCTGAGCCATCGGGTGCACCACCAGCCGACGAAGATGTCCGGGGGTGAACAGCAGCGCACGGCCATCGCGCGCTCGCTGATCAGCAACCCGACGCTGGTCCTCGCGGACGAGCCGACGGCCAACCTGGACCACAAGACGGGCGAGACGGTCGTGCGGATGCTGCGCGACCTGTGCTCGACCATGGGCGTCACCGTTGTCGCCAGCACCCATGACCCGATCGTCGCCGAGGAGGCCAGTCGGGTCGTCCGGATGCGAGACGGCCAGATCGTCAGCTGATCCGGTAACCCGACGAAATCGAAGGAACCACTGTGACGCAAGAAATGGAAGCCGCGCGGCCGTCGGGCACCGCTGACCGCGACGCGCTGATGACGACGGAGCTCGTCCCCGAACAAATCCTGCCGAAGGTGATGAGCACGTTCGGCCTCACCTCGGCCTACGTGTTCATCATCTGCTGGGTGACGGGGTCCTCGGTGATGGCCGCAGGTGGCTGGACGGCGATCCCCATGTGGGTGCTCGGCATCGTCAGCTTCCTGGTGCCCGCAGGCATGGCCGTCGTCGAACTCGGCAATCTGTGGCCCGGTCAGGGTGGGGTGTACATCTGGGCGCACCGAACCATGGGCGAGACATGGGGATTCGTCGGCGGATACCTGTCATGGGTGCCGGTGATCCTGAACGCGGCGTCCTCGCCAGCGGTGGTGCTGCAGTTCCTGCTGCTGGCGTTCCACACCGAGCTGGGGCTGACGACGAGCATCATCCTTCAGCTGGTGATCCTCTGGACGGTCGTCGGGCTGGCGCTGGCCAAACTCGCCGCCAACCAGAAGATCATGAACGTCGTCTTCGTCGTCTACGGCGTACTGACGCTGACGATCTTCGTCTGCGGCCTGCTGTTCGCCGTCAAGAACGGCTCGGCCACTCCCTTCGACTGGCACGAGGCGACGGTGCCGAACTTCGCCGTCGCGGGCTTCCTCTACGGCACGGTGCTGCTGTACCTGCTCGGCGTCGAGACGCCGTACAACATGGGCGCGGAATTCTTGTCGGTCCGCAAGAGTGGGCCCAAGATGATCCTGTGGGGTTCGACCGCGCTGGTGGCCATCTACCTGCTGACGACGCTCGGCACCATGATGGCGCTGCCCGGCGACCAGATCGATCCCGTCACCGGAGTCATCGGCGCGCTGGGCATGTCTGGCTTCCCGGGTCTCATGGAGGTCTGCGCCGTCGTGCTCGCCGGCATCATCATCGTGGCTCTCATGACCTATCAGGTCGCCTACTCGCGGCTGATCTTCGTCTCGGGTCTGGAGCGGCACCTGCCGCGCATCTTCACCCACCTCAATCCGCGCACCCGCAACCCGGTGACCGCCATTCTGATTCAGGGTGTGCTCTCGTCGCTGATCCTGGTGGGGCTGTACTCGCAGAGCAGCATGGCGAACGTGACCATCTACCTGCAGGGCGGCCTGAGCACCGTCTGGTTGCTGTCGGGCTTCTTCTTCCTGATCCCGGTGGTCATCGCGCGGAAGAAGTACGCGGACCGCTACGAGAACGAGAAGTTCTGGCGCATCCCCGGTGGCATGGTGGGCGTGTGGATCGTCGTGGTGGTCGGCACGATCGCCACCATCGGCGGCGTCTACTACTCGTTCGTGACGCCGTGGATCGACGTGCCGCAGTCCACCTGGATGACCTGGGTCGGCGGGATCAGCCTCGGCATGTTCGCCCTCGGCCTGATCGTGTTCGTGTTCGGCAAGCGCTCGGCCCGCAAGATGACCAAGGAGGATTCGTTGGCCCACCTGGCGGTCTTCGACCTCAAGAAGTCTGAAACCACAACCCCTGAGGGAGCCTGAACCAATGACCCTGGACAGCACCACGCGTCGCGCGGAAGCTACCGAGGACACGACCAGCTATCCGTTGGACCCGTTGTCGGGGGAGGAGATCCAGGCTGCGGCCGCCATCGTCATGGCGTCCGAATATGCCTCGCCGACACTGAAGTTCGTGATGATCCAGCTGGCGGAGCCGGCGAAGACCGCCGAACTGACGTTCAGCGGACTCGACGTGCCGCGCTGCGCCTTCGCCACCATGTACGACGCCGCGGCGAAGCTGATCTACGAGGCCGTCGTCGACCTGGGCGCCAGCATGATCGAGTCGTGGAAGGCGATTCCCGGCCGCTTCCCGTCCTATCTGGTCGAGCACATGACCGGGGTTGAGGAGAAGGTCCGCGAGGATCCGCGGTGGCAGGAGGCGATGCGCAAGCGCGGCATCACCGACTTCAGCCTGGCGATGATCGACCCGTGGCCGGCGGGCTACTACGGCCAGGGCGATCACTACGACAACTCGCCACTGATCTGCCGTCCGCTGACCTTCATGCGGGCGGCGCCGTCGGAGCACGGCTATGCGCGTCCGGTCGAGGGCCTCATCGTCACGTTCGACCTCGACAACATGGTGGTCGTCGACATCGAGGACCACGGAGTGGTGCCGATGCCGCCGACGGCGGGCAACTACGACCCAAAGTTCATGTTCGACGCCAACAACCGGCCCGCGTTCACCGAATTCCGGTCCGACGTCAAGCCGATCGAGATCACCCAGCCCGAGGGCCCCAGCTTCACCGTCGACGGGTGGCAGGTCACGTGGCAGAAGTGGTCTTTGCGCATCGGCTTCAACCCGCGCGAGGGCATCACGCTGCACGAGGTGACCTACACCGACCGCGGTGAGACCAGGCCGATCATGTACCGCGGGTCGCTGTCGGAGATGGTGGTGCCCTACGGCGACACCTCGCCGACGCACTGGAACAAGAACGTCTTCGACATGGGCGAGGTCGGAATGGGCTTCTCGGCCAACCCGCTCACGTTGGGGTGCGACTGTCTCGGCGAGATCCATTACTTCGACGGCACGGTCAACGACTCCGACGGCAACCCCGTCACCATCCCGAACGCGATCTGCATGCACGAGGAGGACTTCGGAATCTCCTGGAAGCACACCGACTTTCGCACCGGTGAGGTGGAGGTGCGGCGCTCGCGCCGGTTGGTCGTCTCGATGATCTGCACCGTCGGCAACTACGAGTACGGCTTCTTCTGGTACTTCTACAACGACGCGTCCATCGAGGTCGAGGTCAAGCTGTCCGGCGTGCTCACCACCGGCTCGATCGCCGAGGGGGAGGTGCCCCGCTGGGGCAAGCTCGTCGCCCCGGGCGTCTACGGACCGAACCACCAGCACTTCTTCAACTTCCGGCTCGACATGAGCGTCGACGGGCCGGGAAACAGTGTCTACGAGGTGGATTCGATCCCCGAGCCCGATCCGGCGCTCAACCCGCACCACAACGCGTGGATCACCCAGGACACGCTGGTGGCGTCGGAGGCCGAAGGTGCCCGCGACTGGGACTGGAAGACCGGTCGGTACTGGAAGATCACCAACCCGTCGAAGACCAACGAACTCGGCAGTCCGACGGCCTACAAGCTGGTGCCCAAGGACATCGTGCCCGTCATGGTGCAGGAGGGCTCCTACATCTACGACCGGGCGCGGTTCATCCAGCACAACCTGTGGGTGACGAAGTACGACGAGGCGGAGAAGTTCGCCGCGGGTGACTACATGTACCAGTCCGCCGACGCCCAGGGCCTGCCGGACTTCGTCGCCGACGACGCACCGCTCGAGGACACCGACGTGGTGCTCTGGTACACCCTGGGCGCCCACCACGTGGTCCGGCCGGAGGACTGGCCCGTGATGCCGTGTGCGTACACGGGATTCCACCTCAAGCCGATCGGCTTCTTCGACGGCAACCCGGCGCTGGACATTCCGCCGACGCCGCCGAAGGCGTGCCACGGCGCGCACCACGCGGGGCTGCCCGTTGCGGAGCGGGCGCTGGAGTCCTAGCTGGTCAGTACACCTAGCCCAGTTCGGCGAGCAGGCGCCGGAAGTGACGCCGGTCCTGCTCGCTCAACGGCGCCAACACCTTTCGCTCGGCGTCGCGCACGCCTGGGTCGACGTCGACGAGCAGCGCCGCGCCGTCCTTCGTCAGCTCCGCGGGAAGGGACCGGCCCGCCGCAACGGTGGCGGGGCGGGTGACGAGGCCGCGATCCTGGAGTCCGCGGAGCACCATGTTCATCGCCTGCGGCGAGACGTTGGCGTCGCGCGCCAGTTCGGCGTTGGACCGTCCCGGCGAGTGCGACAGGATCCGCATGCAGATGTATTGCGGGAAGGACAGATCGAGCGGTTCGAGCACGCCGGCGATGACCTCGGTGCGCAGTGCGGCGGCGACCCGGACCAGGAGCAGGCCGAGCGGTTGGTCCTCGCGTGCGCTCATGTCAACTATCTTGACACATATCAACTAGATTGATACACATGACGGTATGAGCAATCCACTCGAGGTCATGTTCGACGCCGCCTACCGAGGCGAAGCGGAGCAGCTGGGTCTCGGCACCAAGCCGCCGTGGAGCATCGGTGAGCCGCAACCCGAGATCGCCGCGCTGATCGAGGCAGGCAAGTTCCACGGCGACGTCCTGGACGCCGGCTGCGGCGAGGCCGCGACCGCCATCGCGCTCGCCGAACGTGGCTTCACCACCGTCGGACTCGACCAGTCCGCGACCGCGATCGAGCTGGCGCGCGCAGAGGCCGCCCGGCGCGGCCTGACCACCGCCACCTTCGACGTCGCCGACATCAGCGCGTTCACCGGATACGACGGACGCTTCGGCACCATCGTCGACTGCACGCTGTTTCACTCCATGCCCGTCGAACTGCGCGACGGCTATCAGCAGTCGATCGTCCGAGCCGCCGCGCCTGGCGCGTCGTACTACGTCCTGGTGTTCGACCGTGCCGGCATGCCCGACGACGTTCCGATGAACCCCGTCACCGAGCAGGAACTGCGCGACGCGGTGTCGAAGTACTGGGTCGTCGACGACGTCCGGCCCGCCCGCATTCACGCCACCGCCGCGCAAAATCCCGCCGCGTCGGCCGAATTCGCCGGCTCGGGCGTCCGTGACGAGGGCAACGGCCGCATGTCGATGCCCGCGTGGCTGCTGTCGGCTCGTCTGGGTTAGCGCTAACCCCTTCGCTCCTCCCGTCGAGCCGTTTGGCAGGATTGGGGACACTCGCGTGCGGACCGAAGGAGTGTCATGGCGGAAACGGTCCTGGCGGACCCAGCTGAGCGACCGGGCTATTCGCGTGTCCTGCTCAAACTGGGCGGCGAGATGTTCGGCGGGGGACAGGTCGGCCTCGATCCCGACGTGGTCGCCTTGGTCGCCCGGCAGATCGCCGAAGTGGTGCGTGGCGGCGTGCACGTCGCCGTCGTCATCGGCGGAGGAAACTTCTTCCGCGGCGCGCAGCTGCAGCAGCGCGGTATGGAGCGCAGTCGCTCCGACTACATGGGCATGCTCGGCACCGTGATGAACAGCCTTGCGCTGCAAGACTTCCTGGAGAAGGAAGGCATCGACACCCGGGTGCAGACCGCCATCACGATGGGCCAGGTCGCCGAGCCATACATCCCCGGCCGCGCCCGCCGGCATCTGGAGAAGGGGCGCGTCGTCATCTTCGGCGCCGGCATGGGCCTGCCCTACTTCTCGACCGACACCACCGCCGCGCAACGTGCACTCGAGATCGGCGCCGACGTCGTCTTGATGGCCAAGGCGGTCGACGGCGTCTACACCGACGACCCACGGACGAACCCCGACGCCGAGCTGCTCAAGACCATTACGCACCGTGAAGTGATCGACCGCGGCCTGCAGGTGGCCGACGCGACGGCGTTCAGCCTCTGCATGGACAACCGCATGCCGATCCTGGTGTTCAACCTGCTCGTCGACGGGAATATCGCCCGCGCGGTAGCGGGTGAGAAGATTGGGACGCTGGTCACCACCTGACGGGTGGGACGAGCGACAGCGACGGGAGAATATGAAGTGATCGACGAAACCCTCTTCGAAGCCGAGGAGAAGATGGAGAAGGCGGTCTCGGTCGCCCGGGACGACCTGTCGTCCATCCGCACCGGTCGCGCCAATCCCGGCATGTTCAACCGGATCAAGATCGAGTACTACGGGTCGCCGACGCCGATCACCCAGCTCTCCAGCATCAACGTGCCGGAAGCCCGGCTCGTCGTCATCAAGCCCTACGAGGCGAACCAGTTGCGTCCCATCGAGGATGCGATCCGCAACTCCGATCTCGGCGTCAACCCGGGCAACGACGGCAACGTCATCAGGATCTCGATCCCACAGTTGACCGAGGAACGCCGCCGGGAATTGGTCAAGCAGGCCAAGGGCAAGGGCGAGGACGCCAAGGTCACGGTGCGCAACATCCGCCGCAAGGCCATGGAGGAGCTCGCGCGCATCAAGAAGGACGGCGAGGCCGGCGAGGACGAGGTCGGGCGCGCGGAGAAGGACCTGGACAAGAGCACCCAGACCTACACCGCCCAGATCGACGACCTGGTGAAGCACAAAGAAGGCGAGCTGCTGGAGGTCTAGGTCGCAGTAGACCTGACCTTCAGCAACAGCACGGTGGCAGACACCGACACGGCGTCCACCGACGGAGCCGGGACACCCGAGCCCACGAAGAAGGCGGGCCGGGCGGGACGCAACCTTCCCGCCGCCATCGGGGTCGGAGCGTTCCTCGGCTTCGGCGTCATCGCAATCCTGGTGTTCGCGCCGCTGGGCTGGGTTCCGGTCGTGGCGGTCGCGATGGCCGTCGCCACCCACGAGGTCGTCAAGCGGCTGCGGACGGCGGGGTATTCGATCCCGATCGTCCCGCTGCTGGTCGGCGGCCAGGCCATGGTGTGGCTGACGTGGCCCTTCGGCCCCGCGGGCGCCCTTGGCGCGTTCGGCGCCACCGTCGTGGTCTGCATGATCTGGCGGTTGCTCTCCGGTGGCATGACGAACGCCCCGGTGAACTATCTGCGTGACGTCACCACGACGATCTTCCTGGCCGCCTGGATTCCGCTGTTTGGGGCGTTCGGCGTCCTTCTGGTCTATCCGGAGGACGGCCGTTGGCGCGTGCTCTGCCTGATGCTCGGCGTCGTGTTCTCAGACATCGGCGGCTACGCCGCGGGGGTCCTGTTCGGCAAGCACCCGATGGTGCCCGCGATCAGCCCGAAGAAGTCGTGGGAGGGCTTTGCGGGGTCGCTGATCTTCGGGACCGCCGCGTCGGTGCTCGCCGTAGCCTTCCTGCTGGAGAAGCCGGCCTGGGTCGGCATTCCGCTGGGTCTGATGCTCGTCGTGACCGGCACGCTCGGCGACCTCATCGAGTCTCAGGTCAAGCGCGACCTTGGCATCAAGGACATGGGCACCCTGCTACCCGGCCACGGCGGGCTGATGGACCGGCTCGACTCGGTCCTGCCGTCGGCCGTCGCGACGTGGGTCGTCCTGACGCTTCTTGCTTGACCGGGATCCCCGTGAGTTGAGCCAGCAGGCCACCGCACCGAGCACCAGACCCACCCCGACGCCGACGTCCACCCGCTGGCCCAGCATCAGCCAGGACAGCACGCCCGCGACGGCGGGGATCACGCAGAACAGCATGGACACCGCCGCGGCGCCGTGCAGGTTGATCGCCCGCACGTACAGTGAAACGCCCAGGGTCGCGTTGAGAAGCACCACGCCCGCCACTGCGAACGCGGCCTTCGTCGGATCGTGCACCGCGAACGGCGTCGTGACGGTGAGGGCCACTGCCGGTATCAGCGCGACGGCGTTCTGCACGGCGGTCGAGGCGCGGAAGTCCACGTCGGCGCAGAACCGCTGCTGGTAGACCCCGCCGGCCGCCAAGCCGACCAGTGCGACCAGGAGCAGCAGGACCGCCGGGTCGACGCCGCGTTCGGAGATCAGCCGGCTGGCGCAGGCCGCGAGCACCGCGAAGACGCCGAGCACCAGCGCCAGGATTCGCAGCGGCGTGAGGCGGTCCTTCAGGAACGCCGCGGCGAGCATCGCGGTGGCAACGGGATTCATCGCGACGACGACGGCGCACAGGACCGCGGGCGCCCCATGCTGGATGGCCAGGTAGAGCGCACAGAACTGCACCGCCTGCATCAGCAGACCCGTGACGGCGACGTGCCCGAGCAGGCGCCCCTTCGGCCAGCGCACCTTGGCGAGGGTGGCCCACGACCCGAGGATCACGCCGGCCAGGCCGAAGCGGAAGGCCAGCACCGCCATCGGGGACATCGCGTTGACCGCCATGTTGCCGATCGGGTAGCCGAGCGCATAGAAGAACGTCACGGCCACCGTCGTCTGGATCGGCATGCGGGTGGGGGTCATGGACTCATGGTGCGGACGGCCGTCGGCGTCGTCCAACGAATATCGGTGATCACATTCGATCGCTTGTGCTGATCGATTGTCCGGGTGCGACGACGAATTGCTGGCAAAAAGGTGGCTCTTTGATCGTCGCTGCTGATCGGAGTACCTTGGCAGCGTGAGTCAGGTCCTGGACATCGCGCCGCTGCGGAGCGTCGTCGCCGTTGCCGACTGTGGTGGATTTCACCGTGCCGCGACCGTTCTGCACCTCACCCAGTCCGCCGTCAGCCAGCACGTCCGGCGGATCGAGGCCGTAGTCGGAGGACCGGTCGTCGAGAAGTCCGGTCGAGGCGTCGCCTTCACCGAGTTGGGCCATCGACTGCTCGCCCACGCGCGGACCATCCTCGCCGCGCACGACGCGGCGCTCACCGATCTCGGTGCGGCCGAGGAGCGGGTGCTGGTCATCGGCGCCACCGAGCACGGCGCCGACGTCTTGCTGCCCGGCCTGACCGGAGCGCTCGGCAAGCGGTTGCCCGAATGGCGGCTGAGATTCCGGCTGGACCGCAACGTGACGCTCGCCGACGCGATCGACCACGGCTCCCTCGACCTGGCGGTGATGCTCGACGGCTCGGGGCTGGATCCGGCCAACGCCTCGGGAGTCGTTGCGCTGAAGTGGATTTCGGGTCGCACCTTTTCGATGCCGGCGAACGATCCCCTGCCGGTGGTGATGTTCTCCGAACCGTGCACGCTGCGCGAGCCGACGTTCGCCGCTTTGGATCGCATCGGGGTCCCATACCGGATCGCCGCCGAGAGTTCCAATCTGTCCGGCCTGTTCGCGGCCGTCCGTTCCGGCCTCGGCGTCGCGCTGCTTCCCATGATCGGACGGCTCCCCGACGGCCTGTGCCTCGCCGAGGGGCTACCACCCACCAGTCGGGCGACGGTGTGCGTGCGGGGCCGGGCTGGCGTCGACGCCGACGCCCTGGCCGCCGTCGACCGGGCCGTCCGTGACGTTTTGAGTGAACAGGGCTGATAATGAGCGGGACCATGAAACTTCCACTGGTGTTCGACGCGCCCAAACGCGGGAAGCCCCCGCGCCACTTCGCCGACCTCGACGACGACGCCCGCGGCGCTGCCGTCGCCGAGCTCGGACTGCCCGCGTTCCGCGGCAAGCAGTTGGCGAATCAGTACTTCGGCAGGCTGATCGCCGACCCGCACGCCATGACCGACCTGCCGGCGGCGACCCGCGACCAGGTCGCCGAGACGTTGTTCCCGCGACTGCTCGACGTGGTGCGCTCCGTCGAGTGCGACGACGCCGAGACCAGGAAGACGTTGTGGCGCGCGAACGACGGCACCACCATCGAATCGGTGCTGATGCGGTATCCGAACCGCAGCACGCTGTGCCTGTCGTCTCAGGCCGGGTGTGGCATGGCCTGCCCGTTCTGCGCCACCGGGCAAGGCGGCCTGACCAGAAACCTCAGCACCGCAGAGATTCTCGAACAGGTCCGTGCCGCGGCGGCCGTCATGCGCGACGATCACGACGGACGACTGTCGAACATCGTCTTCATGGGGATGGGCGAGCCCCTGGCCAACTACAACCGCGTGCTCGCCGCGGTCAAGCGCATCATCGCGCCCGCGCCGCACGGGTTCGGCATCTCGGCGCGCTCGGTCACGGTGTCGACCGTCGGGCTCGCACCGGCCATCCGCAAGCTGGCCGACGAACGGCTCGGGGTGACGTTGGCGCTGTCCCTGCACGCCCCCGACGACGAGCTGCGCGACACCCTGGTGCCGGTGAACAACAAGTGGAACGTCGGCGAAGTCCTCGAAGCCGCAAGGTATTACGCCGACGAGACCGGACGCCGCGTGTCCATCGAATACGCGCTCATCCGCGACGTCAACGATCAGCCGTGGCGCGGTGACCTGCTCGGCAAGAAGCTGCACGGCGCGCTCGGGCCGCTGGTCCACGTCAACGTCATCCCGCTGAACCCGACCCCCGGCTCAAAGTGGGACGCCAGTCCCAAGCCTGCCGAGCGAGAGTTCGTCAGGCGGGTCCGCGAACGCGGCGTTTCCTGTACCGTGCGCGATACCCGTGGTCGTGAAATTGCCGCTGCCTGCGGTCAACTCGCCGCGGAGGGCTAGCGAATCGAGGGAGCGATGAGACGGCTCAACGGCGTGGACGCCTTGCTGCTGTACACCGAGGCCCCCGAGATTCACATGCACACCCTGAAGATCGGCATCCTGGACGTCTCGCAACTCGACGGCGAATTCACCTACGAGCTGTTCCGTCGGGTGGCCGAGCCGAGGTTGCGTGCCCTGACCCCGCTGCGCTACCAACTCGTCGACGTCCCGATGAGGTTCCACCACCCCATGTGGACCGAGAACGCGGACGTCGACTTCGACTATCACGTGCGCCGGGTGTCGGTGCCCGCGCCGGGAGGGCGACGCGAACTCGACCAACTCATCGGCGAAATCGCTGGCACCCCACTGGATCGCAGCCGCCCACTGTGGGAGATGTACGTCGCCGAGGGGCTCGTCGGCAACCGCGTCGCGATCATCCACAAGGTCCACCACGTGCTGGCCGACGGTGTCGCCTCGGCGAATCAGATGGGCTGGGCCATCCAGGCCGCGCCGCCCGAATTCCCGGCGAAGGCCATTCACACCGAGGAGCGCGAGCGCACGACGAGCGGACTGATGCTGGCCGCCAGCCGCGACCACGCCCGCCAGATTCGGCGGCTGCCAATGCTCCTCGCCGAGACCGCCCGTGGTGTCTCGCGAGTGCGTCGTCGCGCCAAGGAGCGCGGACGCCACCCCGAACTGGCGCCCAACTTCGCCCCGCCGCCGACGTTCGTCAACCACGTCGTCTCGCCGACGCGCCGGTTCGCGACCGCACCGCTGGCCCTGGCCGACGTCAAGGAGGCGGCGAAGACCCTCGGCGTCACCATCAACGACGTCGTGCTGGCCACGGTCGCCGGTGCGCTGCGGGAGCTGCTCCTGAAATACGACGGTGCCGCCGACACGCCGTTGATCGCCGGGGTGCCGGTCAGCTACGGCGACCCGGATCGCTTGGCGGGCAACGAGTTCACCTACATGACGCCGTCACTGGCCGTCCACGTCGCCGATCCGGTCGAACGGGTTCGGCTGACCGCGACGGCCACCGCGATCGCCAAGGAGAACCACCACCTGTTGGGTCCCAGCCTCATTCCAAGCTGGCTGAACTTCCTTCCGCCGGCGATGGCGCCGCCGGCGTTCCGCTGGCAGTCCAAGCGGATGGAGTCCAGCATGATCTTCAACCTCACGGTCTCCAACGTGCCCGGACCGAGGGAGCGAGGATCGTTTGGGGGAGCGGTGATCAGCGAGATCTACTCCGTCGGCCCGCTGGTCGCCGGGAGCGGCATGAACGTGACGGTGTGGAGTTACGTCGACCAACTCAACGTCTCGGTGCTCACCGACGATCTGACGACAGACGACCCGCACGAGGTGACGGACGCAATGTTCCGATCCTTCGTCGCACTGCGCAGCGCTGCCGGATTGTCCGACGTCCTCACCGACGTGAGCGACGCCTTGCCCCTCGCGGAGGCGACGGTATCGGGCTAGCGGGTCCAGCCGCGACGGCGCATCCACCAGTCGCGGAACACGATCGCCCAGATCACCAGCGCGAATCCGATGAGGAAGATGTCCTCGACGTGCCCGACGTGATTGCCACGAAGCATGGCGAGCATGAAGAAGCCGGCGAGGATGCCACCGATCTGATTCACTCGATGACTCTGCTTCGACCAACCCCAGTTCGCCGACGGAACGTCCTCGACGTCAACGCCGGTATGCCGTTCGACCTCGGTGTTCGCCACGCTAGCTCCTCAGGGGGTCCGGTCAACTGCGCCCATTCTGGCATACGACAACACGTCGTACTTAGCGGACGGCCTCGTATCGCCGTAGTGCCTCGATGCGTTCGGCGGCGTGGTCGACCATCGGCTCGGGGTAGTCGTCACCGCCGAACTCCGGTACCCACCGGCTGACGTATGCGCCGTCGGGGTCGAACTTGTTGCCCTGGGTGGTCGGGTTGAACACCCGGAAGTACGGTGCGGCGTCGGTGCCGCAGCCCGCAGCCCACTGCCAGCCGTGCTGATTGCTCGCCATGTCACCGTCGGTGAGTTGCTCGAGGAACCAGCGGGCGCCCCACTGCCACGGCAGATGTAGATCCTTGACCAGGAACGACGCGGTGATCATCCGCACCCGGTTGTGCATGAACCCGGTCTCGGCCAGCTGACGCATGCCGGCGTCCACGATCGGGAAACCCGTCTTGCCCGCCTTCCACGTCTCGAACCGCTTCTTGGCATCCTGATCGTCGTCGACCTCGATGCGGTCGAAGTTCTTGTTCCAGTTCCACCACGTGCTGTCGGGCCACGAGTAGACGACGTTGGCGTAGAAGTCGCGGAACGCCAGCTCACGCAAGTAGGCCTGCGCGCCGGTGCCGCCGCCGAGATCGGCGGCCATCGTCCGCGGGTGGATGGTGCCGAACTTGAGGTGCGCCGACATCCGGCTGGTGCCGTCGTGATCGGGCCGGTTGCGGTCGTCGGCGTAGTCCTCCAGCGTCGAGGAGACGAACGCCTTCCACGCCTTTCGCGCCGCGGCCTCACCGGCCGGGTGATCCAGTTCGGCGTCACCGGCGGGGACGTCGACGCCACCGCCCACGTCGGCCGGGTCGATCCACCGTGCCGTCTTCGCCCCGGTGCGAGCGGGCGCGCGCCAGCCGTGCGCCTGCCACGCCGAGTAGAACGGCGTGAAGACCTTGTACGGCGTGCCGTCGTCCTTCGTCACGCGCCCAGGGGAGACCAGGTAGGGCGAGCCGGACGCCTCGAGCGGAACCTCGCCCAGTGACTCGCGAACCGCCTCGTCCCTGCGCAGCCCGAACGGGAAGTAGTCACCAGACACGTGAACGGACGTGGCCTCTGTCTTCTTCACCAAGGCGGGGATGCAGTCCTCGGCCCGTCCCTCGACGACCAGCAATCTGCCGTCGAGCCCGTCGCGCAGCTCTCGCAGCGAGTCGTACAGATACTGCAGCCGCCGGGAGCCCGACGACGCCTTCAAGCGCGGGTCGAGCACGTAGCAGGCGAGGACTTCCTGATCGTCCTTGGCGGCGTCGAGCAACGCGGGCAGGTCGTGCAGACGTAGGTCACGCCGGAACCACAGCAACGTTGGCATGCCCCTGATCTTCCCCGTAGTGCGCCGTGGAAAAACGTCAAGGCGGACGCTCGTCAGGAATCCGTATGGATTCGCTGCGACAATCCCACCATGACGCCGACCGCCGACGACTATCCCCGCGACATGGTCGGGTATGGACAGAATCCTCCGCATCCGCACTGGCCGGGCGGCGCCAACATCGCCCTGCAGTTCGTCCTCAACTATGAGGAGGGCGGCGAGAACAACGTCCTGCACGGCGACGAGTCATCCGAGACGTTCTTGTCTGAAATCGTTGGCGCGCAAGCATTTCCGAATCGCCACATGAGCATGGAGTCACTCTACGAGTACGGCTCGAGGGCCGGTTTGTGGCGGGTGCTGCGAATGTTCGACGACCGTCGACTGCCGCTGACCATATTCGGTGTCGCGACGGCACTGGCACGCAACCCCGAGGCGGTGGCGGCCTTCTTGGCCCGCGGAGACGAGATCGCCTGCCACGGCCTCAAGTGGCGGAGCTACCAGCTCGTCGACGCGGACGTCGAACGCGCCGACATGGCAGAGGCGGTCCGCATCCTGACGGAGTTGACCGGCCACGCGCCGCTGGGCTGGTACACCGGTCGGGATTCCCCTCGGACTCGCGAGCTCGTGGTCGACCACGGCGGGTTCCTGTACGACTCGGACTCGTACGCCGACGACCTCCCGTATTGGACGACGGTCTCGGGCAAGGACCACCTCGTCGTGCCGTACACGTTGGACACCAACGACATGAAGTACGTGTCCGCCAGTGGCTTTCCCTCCGGTGACGAGTTCTTCACCTACCTGCGTGACGCGTTCGACGTGCTGTACGCCGAGGGTGTGTCCGGGGCTCCGAAGATGCTGTCGGTGGGTCTGCACTGTCGACTCGTCGGTCGGCCGGCCCGGAGCGCCGCGCTGGGCCGGTTCCTCGACCACGTGCAGGCGCACGACGGGGTCTGGGTCGCCCGCCGGGTCGACGTCGCGCGGCACTGGATCGAGAACTTCCCACCCGGCGCTTGACCCTCCCACTGGGGGAGGCCTCACGGTGGTCCCATGAGCATGAATCTGAACGGCCGACGAGCCGTAATCACCGGAGGTAGCAAGGGAGCGGGAGCGGCCGTCGTGGCGCTTCTGCGTTCGGCGGGTGCGGTGGTCACCGTGGTGGCCAGACACGAGCCCGACGACGCCGACGACTTCGTGGCGGCCGACGTCACCACTCCCGACGGGGCGGCCGCGGTCGCCGAGCGCGTAGCAGCCCTCGGCGGTGCGCAGATCCTGGTCCACGTGGCGGGTGGATCATCGGCGCCCTCAGGCGGATTCGCGGCGCTGAGCGACCAGGACTGGCTCGACGAGCTTCAGCTGAATCTGCTCGGCGCGGTACGGCTGGACCGTGCGTTGGCGCCGGCGATGATCGCCGCCGGGTCGGGTGCGATCGTGCACGTGGGGTCCATTCAGGGCCGGATGCCCCTGTACGACGGCACGCTGGGATACGCGGCGGCCAAGGCGGCCTTGCGGACGTACAGCAAGGGCCTGTCGAATGAGCTTGCGCCGCATGGTGTCCGGGTGAACACGGTGTCGCCGGGTTTCATCCAGACCTCGGCGGCCGACGCGCTCGTCGCGAGGATCGCCAAAGCGGCGGGGACGGATGAGGAAGCCGCCCTGCAGACGCTGATGGACTCACTGGGCGGCATTCCCCTCGGGCGTCCGGCGCAGCCAACCGAGATCGCCGAGGTGATCGCGTTCCTGGTCTCCGATGCCGCGGCGTCGGTGGTCGGCGCCGACATCGTGGTGGACGGTGGGACGGTCGGGACCATCTAGCAATTAGCTTGTGCCACCAACTATTTGGGAGTTATCCACAGGCTGGATTGAGGGTCTTTTGCCCGTCGGCGTACGACGGTAGTGTCGAATGTATGTTCGATTTGTTGGTGGCCTCCGCGGCCGGTACCTCGGGTGCCGGTGCGGTGGAGTCGTGGTCGCGGGTGGAGTCCGCTGCCTGTGCTCGTCGCGTGGCGGCGATGGCCGCCATGTTCGACGCCGCCCATGCCACCGACGGCTCCGCGGAGCGGGACCTATGGTGCACGGACACCTGGGACGCCGTGTCCGCCCACATCGGTGCCACATTGCGCATCACCCATGGCGCCGCCTCCAACCAGTTACTCATCGCCGTGGCTCTGCACGAACGCTTCCCCCTGGTGGCCGCGGTGTTCGCAGAAGGGTTGATCACCTACCAACTGGTGCGGACGGTGGTGCAGCGAGGCGCTCTGGTCGTCGACCCCGACGCCCTGCACGAACTGGACCGACTGCTGGCCGAGGCGTTGAGTAAACGAGAGCCCATGTCGGTGGCGACGGCGGAGAAGACCGTCGACGCGTTCGTCGCCCAGGTCGACCCACAGGCGGTGCACCGCACCGAGACTCGGGCGCGGGGTCGGTCGGTGGACGTCGGGGACGATCACGACGGGAGCGGGATGGCGACGGTGTACGCCACCCTGTTCGCCCACGACGCCAAGGCGTTCGACGCGCGCGTGGATGCGCTGGCCCGCACAGTGTGCCCGGCCGATCCGCGCACTTTGGATCAACGCCGCGCCGATGCCATCGGAGCCCTTGCCCACGGGGCCGACCGCCTGGCGTGCCTCTGCGAGACCGAGGATTGCCCGGCCGGTGAGAACCCGCCCTCGACCGGTGTGGTGGTCTACGTGATCGCGCATCAGGACACCCTCGACGAACGGCCCGCACCACCGCCCACCACCCCGGACGCCGAGGACGTTGAGCAGGCCGCAGGCGTGAACGAGCCTGCCGCAGTTGACAAGTCCGCCGAGCGCACCTCCCTCGACGGCGACGCCCCAGCCATGTTCACCAAGCCGCTGCGCGAGCTGACGCTCACCGAAGCCCTCACCCCCACCCCGGGTCGCCTCGCCAGCCTGCGACCGGCAGCGATGATGGGTGGACAGTTCCTGCCCGGGGCGATCGCGTGCCGCGCCAGCCAAGGGGCCACCGTCACCCGGATCGTCCACCCCGGCCAAGCCCCACCGGAACCCCGGTACCGACCCTCGAAGAAGCTGGCCGACTTCGTCCGTTGCCGCGACATGACCTGTCGATTCCCGGGCTGCAAGGCGCCCGCCACGAATTGCGACGTGGATCATACGATTCCGTGGCCCTACGGGCCGACCGCGGCGTCCAACCTGAAATGTCTATGCCGAAGACATCACTTGCTGAAAACGTTCTGGGGTGGCCAAAGCGGTTGGCGCGATGTGCAACTCGACGACGGCACCATCGTGTGGACCGCACCCGACGGGCGGAGCTACGTCACCACACCGGGCAGCCGACTGCTGTTCCCCGAACTCAGCGTGCCAACGGCAACAGTGGTCGCCTCGGGGGTCCCCACAGCACACACCACCGGACTGACCATGCCCCGCCGCAAGACCACCCGTGCCCGGGAACGCGAGACGGCTTGAGCGCCAACGCAACAGGGCGGCCCAGGCCGAAGCCCGAACCGCCCTGTCGGCGGAGCGCTTGTGCTTACATCGCCGGAGGAGCAGGCGGCATCAGCACGGTGTCGATCATGTAGACCGTCGCGTTGGCGGTCTGTACGCCACCGCACACCAGGCCGGCGTCGTTGACCTTGAGCTCAGAGCCCATGCCGGTCACGGTGACCTCGCCACCCTCGACCGTCTTGTGCGTGCCGACGACCTGCTCGGGGCTCAGCCGTCCCGGCACCACGTGGTAGGTCAGGATGCTGGTCAGCAGGGGAGCGTCGACCTTGAGCTTGTCGATGGTCGCCGGGTCGATCTTCTTGAACGCGTCATCGGTCGGCGCGAACACCGTGAACTCGCCGCTGTTGAGCGTGTCGACCAGGTTGACCGCCGGGTTCAGCTGGCCGGATACGGCCGCGGTCAGGGTGGTGAGCATCGGGTTGTTCGACGCCGCCACTGCGACGGGATCCATCGACATTCCCTGCACCGAACCAGGTCCGGTCGGGACCTCCTTGGCGTAGGCGGCGCAGCTCGAGCCGACGAGGCCCGCAGCCGGATCCGCCTGGGCCACACCGGTTGAGGTGAGCAGCCCGGCCACGGCCAGCGCTGCGATGGAGGTGCCGGTAACGGCCTTCTTGGTCTTGTCTGTCAGTTTCATCACTGTTCAACTCTCTTTGGTGGGAAGGGACTACTTGGCCGGGGGCATCAAGACGGTGTCGACCATGTAGACGGTCGCGTTGGCGGTCTTGACGCCACCGCACACCAGGCCGGACTGGTCGAACTTCAGGGCCTCGCCCGCGCCGGTGACGTTGACTTCGCCGCCCTCGACCGTCTTGTGCTTGCCCGCGACCTCGGCGGGGCTCAGCTGGCCGGGAATCACGTGGTAGGTGAGGATGCTGGTGAGCAACGGGGCGTCGGTCTTCAGCTTCTCCAGGGTGGCGGCGTCGATCTTGGCGAACGCGTCGTCGGTCGGCGCGATCACGGTGAATTCACCACCGTTGAGGGTGTCGACGAGGTTCACACCGGGGTTGAGCTTGCCGGAGACCGCCGAGGTCAGGGTGGTCAGCATCGGGTTGTTCGAGGCCGCGGTGGCGACCGGGTCCTGCGCCATGCCCGCGACGGAACCGGCGCCCTCGGGGACCTGTGCGGCGTAGCCGGCGCAGCCGGGGCCGACCAGGTCGGCGGCCGGGTCGGCGGCACCGGTCATCGGGGCGGCGCTCGAGGTCGAGCTGCTCATCACGCTGGAGGACATGCTGCTTGCAGTGCTGGAGACTTCACTGGCGGTGTCGCTCGCCGTATCGCTGGAACAGGCGGACGTTCCGAGGATGGCCGCTGCGGCCAGGCCTGCTGCTGCGAAGGCCTTGCGCTGAGTCGAGTTCATGACGTGATCACTCCAATGTGTCAGGGACGGCTGGTTTCGCCGTCCTCATGGGGCATTCGCGGTGATGGTGATCACGGATTGGCTGTGAGGTGGCTCGTCATATTGGCGTCACATTCGGTCGGGTCGTCGTCACCCGCTGGGGCAGGCGGCACAATGGACCGGTGACCCGGGATCGTGTGCGCGTACTGGTACTTGGCAGCACCGGTTCCATCGGCACGCAGGCACTCGAGGTGATCGCCGCCAACCCCGACCGGTTCGAGGTCGTCGGGCTGGCTGCCGGCGGCGGCAACCCCGACCTGTTGGCCCGCCAGCGAGCCGACACCGGCGTCACCAACGTCGCCGTGGCGTCCGCGAAGGCTGCCGATCAGATCGGCGACGTCACCTTCGTCGGTGACGACGCGGCGACGCGCCTGGTCGAGAACACCGAGGCCGACGTCGTCCTCAACGCGCTCGTCGGCGCGCTGGGTCTGCGCCCGACCCTTGCCGCCCTCGAATCGGGCGCCCGGTTGGCGCTGGCCAACAAGGAGTCGTTGATCGCAGGCGGCCCACTGGTGTTGAAGGCGGCGAAGCCGGGCCAGATCGTGCCCGTGGACTCCGAGCACTCCGCCTTGGCGCAATGCCTGCGTGGCGGCGCCGCCGACGAGGTCGCCCGGCTGGTGCTGACCGCATCGGGTGGTCCGTTCCGAGGGTGGTCGGCCGCTGATCTCGAAGACGTCACGCCGGAGCAGGCCGGTGCCCATCCCACGTGGTCGATGGGCCCGATGAACACGCTCAACTCGGCCTCACTGGTCAACAAGGGGCTCGAGCTGATCGAGACGCACCTCCTGTTCGGCGTCCCCTACGACCGCATCGACGTCGTGGTCCATCCGCAGTCGATCGTGCACTCGATGGTCACCTTCGTCGACGGCTCCACGATCGCCCAGGCGAGCCCCCCTGACATGAGGTTGCCCATCGCGTTGGCGCTCGGGTGGCCGGCGCGCGTCCCCGGTGCGGCGTCGCCGTGCGACTTCACCACGGCGTCCACGTGGGAATTCGAACCGCTGGACGACGCGGTCTTTCCCGCCGTGGCGCTCGCGCGCGAGGCGGGCACCAGGGGCGGTTGCCTGACGGCGGTCTACAACGCGGCCAACGAAGAGGCGGCCGAGGCGTTCCTCGGCGGGCGGATTCGATTCCCCGCGATCGTCCGGATCGTCGACGAGGTGCTGCGTGCTGCGGACCAGTGGTCGGCGGAACCGGCTACCGTGGACGACGTACTCGCCGCTCAGGACTGGGCCAAGGACAGGGCCGGTGGCGCGGTCGAGAAGGCAGCACGGGAGGTCGTAGCAACCAGATGATGTTCGCACTGGGCATTGTGCTGTTCGCACTGGCCATCTTGGTTTCGGTGGCGCTGCACGAATGCGGCCACATGTGGGTGGCGCGTGCCACCGGAATGAAGGTGCGCCGCTACTTCGTCGGGTTCGGACCGACCGTGTGGTCGACGAAGCGCCGCAACCGGCTCGGGTACACCGAGTACGGCCTGAAGGCCGTTCCGCTTGGCGGCTTCTGCGACATCGCGGGGATGACGTCGGTCGAGGAACTCGCCCCCGAGGACCGTCCGTACGCCATGTTCCGCCAGAAGGTGTGGAAGCGGGTCGCGGTGCTGTTCGCGGGCCCCGCGATGAACTTCGCCATCGGTCTCGTCCTGCTCTACGCCATCGCCGTGGTGTGGGGACTGCCCAATCTGCACCCGCCGACCGCCGCCATCGTCGGCGAGACGTCCTGCGTGTCGTCCGAGGTCACCAAGGGCAAGCTGGGGGAGTGCACCGGCCCAGGCCCGGCGGCGCAGGCGGGCATCAGAGCCGGCGACACGGTCGTCAAGGTCGGCGACACCGACGTGAAGACCTTCCAGGAGATGGTCGCCGCCGTGCGCAAGCTCAACGCGCCGACGCCGTTCGTCGTGGAGCGCACCGAGAACGGGCGCACCGAGGAGTTCACCACCACGGTCGACGTCACCAAGGCCCAGCGCTGGACCAAGGAGGGTAACGGCGCCCCCACCGAAGTCGGTGCGGTCGGCATCGCAGGCGCCCAATTCGGGCCGACGCAGTACAACCCGCTCTCTGCAGTGCCGGGGACCGTCGCCTTCACCGGCGACCTGATGGTCGAACTCGGCAAGTCGCTGGCCAAGATCCCCACCAAGATCGGGGCGCTGTGGACGTCCATCGGCGGCGGGGAACGGGATCCGGAGACGCCCATCAGCGTGGTCGGCGCCAGCATCATCGGCGGCGACACCGTCGACGCCGGCCTGTGGGTGGCGTTCTGGTTCTTCCTGGCGCAGCTGAACTTCGTCCTCGGTGCGATCAACCTGCTGCCGCTGTTGCCCTTCGACGGCGGCCACATCGCGATTGCCGTGTACGAGAAGATCCGCAATATGATTCGTTCGGCGCGCGGCAAGGTTGCCGCCGCCCCGGTGAACTACCTCAAGCTGATGCCCGCCACCTATGTCGTGCTCGTCATCGTGGGTGGCTACATGCTGCTGACCGTTACCGCTGACCTGGTCAACCCGATCAGGCTGTTCCAATAGCCTTGAGAAAGAAGCAATCATGACCGTCGGTCTGGGTTTGCCGGTACCGCCCCCGCCGACGCTGGCTCCCCGTCGCAAGACGCGTCAGCTGATGGTGGGCAACGTGGGCGTCGGCAGCGACTACCCGATCGCCGTGCAGTCGATGTGCACCACCAAGACTCACGACATCAACGCCACGCTGCAGCAGATCGCCGAACTGACCGCGTCCGGCTGCGACATCGTGCGCGTGGCCTGTCCCCGTCAAGAGGATGCCGAGGCATTGCCTGCGATCGCCAAGAAGGCGAACATCCCGGTGATCGCCGACATCCACTTCCAGCCGAAGTACATCTTCGCCGCCATCGACGCCGGATGTGCCGCGGTCCGCGTGAACCCGGGCAACATCAAGGAGTTCGACGGCAGGGTCAAGGAGGTCGCGAAGGCGGCCGGTGCCGCGGGCATCCCGATCCGGATCGGCGTCAACGCGGGTTCGCTCGACCCACGTCTGATGAAGAAGTACGGCAAGGCCACGCCGGAGGCTCTCGTCGAGTCGGCGCTGTGGGAGGCGTCGCTGTTCGAGGAACACGGCTTCGGCGACATCAAGATCAGCGTCAAGCACAACGACCCCGTCATCATGGTCGCCGCCTACGAGCAGCTCGCCGAGCAGTGCGACTACCCGCTGCACCTCGGCGTCACCGAGGCTGGGCCCGCGTTCCAGGGCACCATCAAGTCGGCCGTCGCCTTCGGCGCGCTGCTGTCCAAGGGCATCGGCGACACCATCCGGGTCTCGTTGTCGGCGCCGCCGGTCGAGGAGATCAAGGTCGGCAACCAGATTCTGGAGTCGCTGAATCTGCGTCCGCGCGGGCTGGAGATCGTGTCATGCCCGTCGTGCGGCCGGGCCCAGGTCGACGTGTACACCCTGGCCAACGAGGTGTCGGCGGGCCTGGAGGGCATGGACATTCCGTTGCGAGTGGCGGTGATGGGCTGCGTGGTCAACGGTCCGGGTGAGGCCCGTGAGGCCGACCTCGGCGTCGCCTCCGGCAACGGCAAGGGCCAGATCTTCGTCAAGGGCGAAGTGATCAAGACGGTGCCCGAGCAGATGATCGTCGAGACTCTGATCGAAGAGGCGATGAAGATTGCCGCCGAGATGGATCCGGCGCGGGGACCAGACGCCAGCGGCGCGCCCGTTGTGACCGTAAGCTGAACCCGACCCTGTGAGCAGGGTCACCGCCGCCGGCTCGTAGAAGGTCCAGATGTCCGCACCCCCACTGTTTCGCCTCGCCGACGAGCGACGCGTGACGGTGGTGCGTGACGCCTCGATGGTGCGGCGCGTGCTCGACGAAGATCCCGTCGGGTCCTGCATGGTGGCGTCCCGCGTGGCCGACCACGGGGTGGATCCGACGTCGATCGGCGGCGAGATGTGGACGCGTCGCCGCCCCAGTGACTCGCTGTGTTTCGCCGGGGCGAACCTGATTCCGTTGCGCGGCGAGGTGTCCGACTTGGTGGCGTTCGCGGACAAGGCTATGAGCACACCGCGCCGGTGCTCGTCTCTGGTGGGTCGGACCGAACTCGTCATGCCGATGTGGCAGCGCCTCGAACGCGCGTGGGGGCCCGCGCGGGACGTGCGAGACCACCAACCGTTGATGGCGCTGTCCAGTCCGCCACAGTGCGTCGTCGACCCACAGGTGCGCCCCGTGCGCATCGAGGAGCTCGACGCGTACCTGGTGGCGGCGATCGAGATGTTCATCGGGGAGGTCGGCGTCGACCCTCGGGTGGGGGACGGCGGCCGTGGCTACCGTCGTCGCGTCGCCGGCCTGATCACCGCGGGCCGGGCCTGGGCCCGCTTCGAGCACGGCCAGGTGGTGTTCAAGGCCGAGGTGGGGTCGCAGTCGCCCGCCGTCGGCCAAATCCAAGGTGTGTGGGTGCATCCCGACTGGCGCGGCCGGGGGCTCGGCGTTGCCGGTACTGCGGCGCTGGCCCGCGCGGTCGTCCGCAGTGGGCGGACCGCCAGCCTCTACGTCAACGGGTACAACACGATTGCCCGTGCCACCTACGCGCGAATCGGCTTTGCCGAGGTGGGCACGTTCGCGACCGTGCTGCTCGACTGATCACGGGGACGTCCCCAGCCAATTACGTTCCGGTCTCGGTGCGCCTCCGGGTGTTGAACCGCGACGGCTTCTAACATCAGCCTCAATGGCAACACGAACCTCATCCGCATCACGAGTCACTGGTCTCCTCACGGTCCTCGCGGTGATGGCGGCCGCCGGCGGCCTCAGCGCCTGCACGCCACGGCCCAACGGGCCCGAACCTGTGGCGACGGCGTTCTTCACCGCGCTCGCCAAGGGGGACACCGGCGCGGCCGCCGACTTCAGCGACCATCCGGCGCTGGCCAGGGCGGCCCTCAACGAAGCCTGGGCCGGCCTGCAGGCGACCAAGCTCGACGCGCAGATCCTCGGCTCGAAGTACGCCGAGGACACCGGCAGCATCGCCTACCGCTACACCTGGCACCTCCCGAAGAACCGCACCTGGACCTACGACGGCCGGCTGAACATGGTCCGCGACGAGGGGCGTTGGGAAGTCCGTTGGAGCGCAACGGGTTTGCACCCAAGCCTCGGGGAGAACCAGACGCTTGCCCTGCGCGCCGACGCCCCGCCCCGCGCGTCGGTCAACGAGCGCGGCGGCAGCGACGTGCTGCGGCCAGGATTCCTGTACAACTACGCACTCGACGCGAAGGCCGCCGGCGGTGACCTCATGCCGACGGCCAGGATCGTCGCCGACACGCTGCGCCGCTTCGACCCGACCATGGACGCCCAGCGCCTCGCCGAGACGGCGAGCTCGTCGGCGACCCCGCTGAACCTCGTCACGCTGCGCCAGGCCGACCGCGACGCGGTGGCACCCGCGATCGGGAACCTGCCCGGGGTCGTCATCACCCCGCACGCCGAACTGCTTCCCGTCGACGACCGATTCGCACCCGACATCATCAACCAGGTCAAGAAGTCGGTGTCCGACGAACTCGACGGCCAGGCGGGCTGGCGCGTGGTCAGCGTCAACCAGAACGGCGCCGACGTCGACGTGCTCGACGAAACTCCGGGCGCCCCAGCACCTTCGGTGACCATCAGCCTCGACCGGTCGGTTCAGAACGCCGCCCAGGACGCCGTCGACATGGTCGGCAGGAAGGCGATGATCGTCGCGATCAAGCCGTCCACCGGCGAGATCCTGGCCGTCGCCCAGAATGCCGCCGCCAACGCCGACGGACCCGCCGCCACCACGGGCCTGTACCCGCCGGGGTCGACGTTCAAGATCGTCACCGCGGGTGCGGCGATCGACCGCGACATGGCGACGCCCAACACCCTCCTCGGCTGCCCCGGCCACATCGACATCGGGCAGCGGACCATCCCCAACTACGGCGGGTTCGACCTCGGCACCGTGCCGATGTCACGCGCCTTCGCCAACTCCTGCAACACGACCTTCGCCGAGTTGGCCAGCCGGATGCCGCCACGGGGTCTGACGACCGCCGCCGCGCAATACGGCATCGGGACCGACTACGTCGTCGACGGGATCACGACGGTCACCGGATCGGTTCCCCCGACGGTGAACCTGACCGAACGCACCGAGGACGGCTTCGGTCAGGGCCGCGTACTCGTCAGCCCCTTCGGCATGGCGCTGGCCGCGGCCACGGTCGCCGCGGGCAAGACGCCGGTGCCCCAGCTCATCGAGGGCAGGCACACCGAGGTGTCGGGTGACACCCCGACGATCACCCCGAAGATGGTCGACGGACTGCGTCCGATGATGCAGCTGGTCGTCACCAACGGCACGGCGAAGGACCTCAACGGCAGCGGCGACGTTCGCGGCAAGACCGGTGAGGCCGAATTCGACGGCGGTTCGCACGCCTGGTTCGCCGGCTACCGCGGAGACCTCGCGTTCGCCGCCCTGATCGTCGGCGGCGGCAGCTCCGAGTTCGCCGTGCGGATGTGCCGGGACATGCTCAACGGAATGCCGCCGGACTATCTGACCTGAGTAGCCTGGTCCTGGCGAAGGGACGGGCAATGATGATGAGCAGCAACTCCGACATGGGTGCCGAAGGACTGGTGCTCCGCATCTCCGACGCCGACCGCAACGGCACGTTGCGCCGCCTGCACAACGCGGTGGCCCTCGGGCTGATCGACATCGACGAATTCGAAGAACGGTCGGCCGCGGTGTCGCAGGCCCGGCTGCACTCCGAACTCGCCGCGCTCGTCGAGGACCTGCCAGGGCCCGGTGCGATCGTCACGACCGCGACCGACCGGGTCGAATTGCGGGGTGTGCTCGGCTCGTTGAAACGTCAGGGTGAGTGGATCGTGCCGACCCGGTTGTCGCTGGTGCGGCGCATGGGGTCGGTCGACCTCGACCTCACCAGGGCGCGGTTCGCCGGGCCGATCGTCGTCATCGAACTGGACATGAAGTTCGGGTCGGTGGACATCCGGCTGCCCGACGGGGCGAGCGCGTCGATCGACGACGTCGAAGTCGTCGTCGGCAGTGCCCGCGACCACCGCAAGGACGCGCCAGCCGAGGGGTCACCGCACGTCATCCTCACCGGCCGCACCTTCTGCGGTTCCGTCGACGTCCGCGGACCGCGAAAGTCGCTGTTCGGCAGGGGTTAGTTAGGCTGGGACGATGTCCGTTCGCACCGCACTCCGCCCCGGTGAGCTCTCCCCGACGCTCCCGGTGCCCAAGTCGATCTCGCGCCCCGAATACGCCTGGAAGTCCAGCGTGCAGGAGGGCTCCGAGCCGTGGGTTCAGACGCCCGACGTCATCGAGCGGATGCGCGTTGCCGGGCGCATCGCGGCCAACGCGCTCGCCGAGGCGGGCAAGGCGGTCACGCCCGGTGTCACCACCGATCAGTTGGACCGCATCGCCCACGACTACATGGTCGACCACGGGGCCTACCCCTCGACGCTGGGCTACAAGAGCTTCCCCAAGTCCTGCTGCACGTCGCTCAACGAGGTCATCTGCCACGGCATCCCCGACTCGACGGTCGTCCAGGACGGCGACATCGTCAACATCGACGTGACCGCCTACGTCGACGGCGTCCACGGTGACACCAACGCCACCTTCCTCGCCGGTGAGGTGTCCGAGGAACACCGACTGCTCGTCGAGCGCACCCACGAGGCGACCATGCGGGCGATCAAGGCCGTCAAGCCCGGCAGGCAGTTGTCCGTCGTCGGCCGCGTCATCGAGGCGTACGCGAATCGATTCGGCTACAACGTCGTTCGTGACTTCACCGGCCACGGCATCGGCACCACGTTCCACAACGGACTGGTGGTCCTGCACTACGACCAGCCCGCGGTCGACACCGTCCTCGAGCCCGGCATGACCTTCACCATCGAGCCCATGATCAACCTCGGTGCGCTGGACTACGAGATCTGGGACGACGGCTGGACCGTCGCCACGGTGGACAAGAAGTGGACCGCGCAGTTCGAGCACACCCTGGTGGTCACCGACGACGGCGCCGAGATCCTGACGCTCCCGGAGTGACCGGCGCGCTGCTGGTCGCCGGCACCACCTCCGACGCCGGCAAGTCGACCGTCGTCGCCGGTCTCTGCCGACTGTTGACGCGCAAGGGCATTCGAGTTGCGCCGTTCAAGGCGCAGAACATGTCCAACAATTCGGCCGTCACGGTCGAGGGCGGTGAGATCGGTCGCGCCCAGGCCATGCAGGCCAGGGCGGCTGGTCTCGAACCGAGCGTGCGATTCAACCCCGTCCTGCTCAAACCGGGCGGCGACCGGACCTCACAACTGGTGGTCATGGGTCAGGTCGTCGGCACGGTCGCCGCGGGTGACTACTTCCACCACCGCGCCATGCTCGCCAAGGTGGTCAACGACCAACTCGACTCCCTGAGAAGCGAATTCGACGTCGTCATCTGCGAGGGAGCCGGTTCGCCCGCCGAAATCAACCTGCGGGCAACCGATCTCGCCAACATGGGGCTGGCGCGGGCGGCGAACCTCCCGGTGATCGTGGTCGGGGACATCGACCGGGGCGGGGTGCTGGCGCACTTCTTCGGCACCGTCGCGGTGCTCGAACCCGACGATCAGCGGCTCATCGCCGGCTTCGTGGTCAACAAGTTCCGCGGCGATCCGGCCCTGTTGGCACCGGGTCTGGACCAACTCGAGCGACTGTCCGGGCGGCCCACCTACGGCGTCGTCCCATACGACGACGGTCTGTGGCTCGACGCGGAGGACTCGCTGTCCGTCCAATCCCACCGAATCGTCGGGAAACCAGTCCCGCCAAAGGGCACGGACACGCTCCGGGTGGCCGCGGTCCGGCTACCCCGCATCTCCAACTCCACCGACGTCGAGGCGCTGGCGTGTGAGCCGGGCGTGGTGGTCCGCTGGGTCGCCGACGTCGCGGACCTGGCCGACGCCGACGTCGTCGTCCTGCCGGGAAGCAAGGCCACGGTGTCCGACCTCGCGTGGCTGCGAGAGCGCGGACTGGCCGACGGCGTCCTCGCGCACGCCGCGTCCGGGCGTGCCGTCGTCGGCATTTGCGGAGGGTTCCAAATGCTCTGCCGTACCGTCGACGACCCGGTCGAGTCGCGCCTGGGACGCGTCGCGGGGCTCGGCCTGCTGGACGCCGACATCGTCTTCGCCACGGACAAGACCCTGAAGCACTGGGAGACGCCGTTGCGCGGGTACGAGATTCACCACGGCCAGGTGGCACGCACGTCCGAGGACCCGTGGCTCGAGGTCGGCATCCGGCGCGGCGCGGTGTACGGCACGCACTGGCACGGCTTGTTCGACAACGACGACGTGCGACGCCAATGGCTCACCGACGCCGCCGCCGCGGCGGACCGGCACGGGTTCGTCGTCGCCGACGACGTCGACGTCACCGGCCGGCGTGACGCCCAACTCGACGCGATGGCCGACCTGCTCGCCGAACACCTCGACCTCGACGCGGTGACGGATCTGCTCGCCGGGGGTGCGCCGTCGCGCCCCGTGATCACCTCGCACCTCAGTCTTCGCTGAGTAACCTTCAAGGATGGGAGCGGCGTCAAAGGCAGTCGTCATCGCGGTCGCGATGGTCGTGTCCCTGTCCGGCTGCGCCGTCGAGGGCACCCCGACGTGGCCCGGTGCGCGCCTGAACGCCACGTTGTTGACCGCCGAGGACTTCCCGCCCGGCGTCCGGTTCGACCGCGTCGTCGAGGAACCAGGAACGCCCGACGGAGCGGACCGACCACCGGCGATGGAGTCCGAGCCCGAGGGGTGCGCCGACGGGTTGACCAAGGACATCGCGGCGTCGGTCGACCGAGGGCCGGGAAGCTCCGCGAAGTACAACGTGTCCTACGACGGAGCGCGGATCGTGATGACGATCCTGGTGGCCGCCTTGGACCTGCGTCGCCTCGAAGCCACCGCGACCCGGTGTGAGCTGTACGTGACCTACTTCGACAGGGCGTCGGATCCGATCCTGATGACGACCACCAAGATGGAGTCGTCGCGCCCGCAGTCGCTGACCTACCAGCAGACCATGCAGTTGCAGGGCGAGGAGAGCAGCGTCTACTTCACGTTCGAGAACATCGGCGAGTCGGGAATGTTCGGCATCGCGTTCCCGACCCCGGATTCCACCATCTCGGTCAAAGGGTCGCTCCCGCAAACGTTTCTGGACGTCACCGCCAAGCAGGCCGAGCGGCTGAGGCAACCCTGAGGGTTGGGTTGCAAGCCCGTGAAAAGCCGACTGAACCCGAGCGAACCCCTGTAGCGTGGCGCAATGCCATCGACCGTGCTCACCGTCGACGGGTTTCCCGCGACAGTCGACGTGTCCGGCCCCGAGAAGGGGTCGGTCGTCGTCCTGCTGGGGGCCGCGCAAGGGCCGGCGGCCTACGACGCGATCTGCGAACGCCTGCACACGGCATCGTTGCGGACGGTGGTCATTGCGCCAGACCCGCGGCTGAGCCCCAAGTCCGTCGTGGGGATCCTCGACTCCGTTGGGGTGCGGTGGGCGCTTCTGGTTGGCGACCGGGTCGGGGGAGAACTGGCCTGGGAGTTGGCGGCCACCCGGCTGGACCGGTTCATCGGGTTGGTCGTCGTCGACCGTGGACATCCGCGCGTTCCGGATCAGGCGGGCGACATCCGAGACGAGCACTGCCCGCCCGTTGAGGTGAACACCACCGCGCTGGTGAGCTCGCCCGCGGCGCGCACCGTGGCCAAGGCGAGCCAGCGGTACGTCTACGGCGACTACCGCATCGTGGAGTTGCTTGGCCGCCGCAACGCGCAGGAGTCCACGGCCCAACTGGCCGCTGAGATCGTGCTGCGCACCAGCACCTGGTGACGTGGTCGCCGACCCGTTGTCGGCGGACTTCTCTATCCTCGGTCCATGGTGCCGCCGCTCGGCCTCGTCCTCAACATCGGTGAGCTGGTCGCCGAGTTCGGTTCGGCGACCGTCAGTCGTGGCACGCGGTACGCCGACCTCGGACGGGTCAGTGACACCGACTGGAACGAGGAGGATCTCGAGCTAGCCGGCCTCTGTTCGGGTTCGGACGGCCACCGGTATCGGGTGGCCGCCGGATTCCAGCGCTCGGGTGAGGATCTCCGGCTGGTGTGGGCCGAGTGCTCCTGCCCGGTGGGGGTCTACTGCAAGCACGCCGTCGCGCTGCTGCTGACGGCGTCGTCCAACCACCAGTCGCCTCCGCCCGCCGTCGACCGGTGGCGCACCGTGCTGACCAAGATGCTCGACGAGTTGGCGCCGATGGGTGCCGAGGATGCCGCGCCGATGGGCCTGGAGTTCTCCATCTCGCCACCGACTCGCTACCGCCCGCGTGCCGAGATCGCGCTGCGCCCCGTCACCGTCGGCAAGCGCGGCACCTGGATCAGGACCGGGGTCAACTGGCAACGGTTGTCCTATCACGCTGCCGCAGGCGAGTTCGACCGCGGACAGTACGACGCCCTGCGCGCCCTGGTCAGCGACGCCCAGCGATCCGGCATCGTGCCGATCAACGACGTGATGACGATTTCCCGTGTGCCGTCTGGGTTTTGGTCTCGGCTGACCGATGCGATCGACGCCGGGGTCACCATCGTCGCCCACGCCGGGAGCGGGCTGACGGGCGTCGACCTCGTCAAGAGCGCACAGCTGCGCCTCGACTTCGTCTCCGACGACGCGGGCGGCGCGACGATGACGGTCGCGATGGTCGTCGACGGCGAGCGCTGCCCGACCGACGACGTCGGTCTCATCGGATCGCCCGTGCCGCACGGCATGTACACGATCGCCGACGGCGTACTCCGGCTTGGCCGATTCGACCCGGTGCCCGGACGCACGACGCTGGACCTCGTCCTCCGAAGGGAGGTCCTGCACATTCCCGCCGACATGGTGCCGGAGTTCTCGCTGGAGGTCCTTCCGCGGTTGGCCGACGTCACGCAGGTGGACGTGCAGGACGGCCTTTTCACTCCGCCGACGATCAGCGGACCGACGGCCGTGCTGACGCTGAAGTCGACCTCCGGCGGCATGCGTGCGTATTGGACCACTCGCTACCTGGTCAACGACCGGCACCACGAGTTCGAGCCCGGGTCCGCCGCGCAGCGCACCGCCTACCGGGACGCCGATGCCGAAACCCTGATGTGGGACGCCGTGCTTCCCGCGTTGAGAGCCGTTGCGGCCGCCTCGCGGACCTGGAAGCAACAAGCCGCACACCATCTTCAGCAGCTGGCCAAGCGGACCATTTCCATTGCGCTCGTCGACGAGATGACCTCGGTTGCCCGGTCTCCCGACGCGGTCGCTGCCGCCGCGGCCGCGTCGCCGCCCACCCTTCTCTCGGGGGTCGACCTCACCCTCACCGAGGCGGCGGTACTCGTCGGCGAGGTGCTGCCTGCCCTGGACTGCCGAGACGACTTCGTCCTCGACGTGGACCTGAGCGTGCCCAACTTTCGTGCCGCCGAGAGCGCCCCTCAGCTCCAGTTCGGCAGCGGCGACGACGAGCCGGTGCGCAACGACTGGTTCGACCTTGGCATCTCGCTGACGATCGACGGCCAGGAGGTGTCCATCGCCTCGGTCATCGCCGAATTGGCCATGGGCGCAACGCACATGCTCCTGCCCAACGGCGTCTACTTCCGGCTGGACACACCGGAACTCCTGCGCCTGCGGGAACTGATCGACGAGGCCCGCGCGCTCGGCGAGATCGACGGCGACCGGGTGAACGCGGGTTCCCACAACGTCACCCTGTGGGAGGAGCTGTTGGCCCTCGGCGTGGTCGACGAGCAACTGGCCGGCTGGCAGGAGAGCCTGGCGATGCGGACCGCCGCGCGCCCGCCCGTGCCCGTCGAGGCGCCTGCGGGACTGGATGCGACGCTGCGCGATTACCAGCTCGACGGCCTGAGCTGGTTGTCGTTCCTGTGGGACAACCAGCTGGGTGGGGTGCTGGCCGACGACATGGGGCTCGGCAAGACCGTGCAGACCCTCGCCCTCATCGCCCGCGTCGCCGAGCAGGGCCCGCGGAGATTCCTGGTCGTCGCGCCGACGAGCGTCGTCACCAACTGGGTTGCCGAGTGTGGCCGATTCACACCCGGGTTGACGGCGGTGGCGGTGACCAGCACCGAGGCCCGATCGGGGACGTCGCTGGCGGAGCGCGCGGCGACCGCCGACATCGTGGTCACCTCGTATGCCATCCTGCGCATCGACTTCGAGGCGTACGCCGGGATCGACTGGGCGGGAGTCATTCTCGACGAGGCCCAGTTCGTGAAGAACCACAACAGCAAGACCCATCAGTGCGTGCGTCGGCTGGACGCCCGGTTCAAGCTCGCCATCACCGGCACGCCGATGGAGAACAATCTGATGGAACTGTGGTCGCTGTTGTCGATCACCGCCCCTGGCCTGTTTCCGTCGCCCGCGGTCTTCACCCAGCACTTCCGCAAGCCGATCGAATCGGGCACCGACCGGGAACGGCTCGCCGTGCTGCGCCGGCGCATCAAGCCGATGATGTTGCGTCGCACCAAGGGTCAGGTCGCAGGCGAGCTACCGCCGAAGCAGGAGCAGGTCCTCGCGCTCGACCTCGGACCGAAGCATCGACGAATCTACGACACCCGCATGGCCCGCGAGCGGCAGAAGGTGCTTGGGCTGCTTGGCGATTGGGAGAAGAATCGGTTCCAGATCTTGCGGTCGCTGACACTGCTGAGGCAGCTCAGCCTTCACGTCGGATTGGTCGACGAGTCGAAGATGGACGTCGCGGCGGCCAAGGTCGACTTCCTGGTCGAGCAGCTGCCCGAGCTGGTCGCCGAAGGACACAGCGCCCTGGTGTTCAGTCAGTTCACCGGGTTCCTCGCGATCCTGCGGAGCCATCTGGACGCGGTCGGGGTGCGCTACAGCTACCTGGACGGGTCGTCGAGCTCGCAACAGCGGGACGAGGCGATCAACGACTTCAGAACGGGCGCCAACCAGGTGTTCCTGATCAGCTTGAAGGCCGGCGGTTTCGGGCTCAACCTCACCGAGGCCGACTACTGCTTCATCTGCGATCCGTGGTGGAATCCGGCGGCCGAGGCTCAGGCCGTCGACCGGACCCACCGCATCGGGCAGACGCGTCCGGTCACCGTGTACCGGCTCGTCTCGGAGGGCACCATCGAAGAGAAGGTCGTCGCGTTGCAGAACCGAAAGCGCGATCTGTTCGCCGCGGTCGTCGACGAGGGCGACGTCTTCGGAACGGCAATCACCGACGCCGACGTTCGAGAACTGTTCGGCTAGTTCATCATCCGTCGACGGCACCGGGCCCCTCGGCGTTGAAGCACGAGGGGCCCGGGGGTCTGTCGCCGAAGCGGGTGAGCGGTCTAGGTGAGGTCGAGTTCCTCGGCGACGGTCGTCACCTGCTTGATGGGTCCGGTGAACCACCTCTTCACCGACACGTGCCAGTAGATGAACAGCAGGATCAGCACGCCGCCGACGAGCAGCGGGGTGTAGTTGACGAACTTCCACTCGAAGCTCGGGTCCCACGGCATGCCGCCCATCGAGGTCGGGAACATCGCGATGATCGAGGTGACGATGATCTCGACGAGCGCGACCGGCGCCATCCACTTGTGGTGACCGCGCAGATTCCACTTGCCGACGGGGAACGAATCCCCGGCCTTCCAGCGGTAGTAGATCGGTACGGCGAAGCACAGGTACAGGCCGACGACGCCGATGGACACGACGGCGAAGAACGCCACCGGGACGGGTGCGCCGTTGATGTCGACCTCGACCAGCGCGGGCAGCGTGATTATCGCGGCGAGCACGGCGGTGACGATCACGCCGTTGGCGGGAATCTTGTTCTTGCTGACCTTGGACCACAGCTGGTGACCGGGCACGGCGCGGTCCCGGCTGAACGCGAAGAGCATCCGCGAACTACTGGTCTGGCAGGCCGTGGTGCAGAAGAACTGCCCGGCGGTGGAGATGAGCAACACGATGGCCACCCACTGTGAGTCCATCGCCTGGGTGAAGATCGTCACCACTGCGCCGCCGCCCGCCGACACGGCGTCGGAGTCGTTGACGGCGAAGAGGAAGGTAAGCAGCAGGATCCAGCCGCCGATCGCCGAGTAGAAGATGGAGCGCCAAATGCCCTTGGCCGCACCGTCGGCCGCGCTCTTGGTCTCCTCGGAGAGGTGCGCGGACGCGTCGTACCCGGTGATCGTGTACTGCGTCAGGATTGCCGAGATGGGGAGCACGAAGAGAAGCCACCCGACACCGGAGGTGGCGCCGCCGAACATGCCGGTGTTGTTGATGGTCTTGGCGAACACGTCGGACAGGCTGGCGTGCTGGTCGGGGATCACGATCAAAATCGCGATGACGATGGCTGCGCCTGCGACGTGCCACCACACCGAGACGTTGTTGATGACCGCGAGCAGGTGCGACGAGAAAATGTTGATGGTCGCCGACGCGGCCAGGATGACCAGGAAGATGACGAACGTTCTGGTCAGGCTGTAACCGGCGAGCCAGTCCTCGCTGAAGGTGCCGAGGGTCAGGTCGAGGAACGTCGCGCAGCCGTAGGCCACCGACGCCAGGATGGCGATCAGGCCGATGAGGTTAAGCCAGCCCGTGTAAAAGCCGGCCTTGGCGCCGCCGAGCTTGCTTGCCCACCAGTAGATGCCACCGGAGGTGGGGTACGCCGACACCAGTTCGGACATGCAAAGCCCGATGATGAGGATGAACACCGACACGATGGGCCAGCCCCAGGCGATGGCCGCTGGCCCGCCGTTGTTCCATCCGAGGCCGAACGAGGTGAAGCAGCCCGCCAGGATCGAGATGATCGAGAACGAGATGGCGAAGTTGCTGAAGCTTGACCAGTTGCGGTTCAGCTCTTGGGTGTAGCCGAGTGATGCGAGGTGCTTTTCGTCGTCAGACAGTTCTTCGTGACCCTCTGGCACGGTATTTCTCCTTCTCGGGGCAGCGCCCAAGAGGGCGCTCACTGGTAGGGAGAATAGAGCCGCAATGGTCTGGTGTCCTACCTTTGGCGGTGACGGTCGTGTAAATCTATGACCGAAATGCGCGGTGATCCGTTTCCAATGGTTGACTCACACCCATGTTCGTCGGTTTCGAAAGGCAGGGCACATGACGTTGGAGCTCTCCGAGTTGAAGAAGATGGTCGCCGAGCGTGAGGTCGACACCGTCATCGTCGCGTTCACCGACATGCAGGGGCGGTTGACCGGCAAACGGATCTCGGCGCGCCTGTTCGTCGACGACGTCATCGCCCACGGCGCCGAGTGTTGCAACTACCTGCTGGCCGTCGACGTCGACATGAACACCGTCGACGGGTACAAGATGTCGAGCTGGGAAGCCGGCTACGGCGACATGGTGATGACACCGGACTTCTCCACGTTGCGGCGAATTCCTTGGCTGCCCGCCACCGCGCTGGTGATGGCCGACCTCGGCTGGCACGACGGCTCGCCGGTGGGTCCGTCGCCGCGCGGAATCCTGCGTACGCAGCTCGACCGGCTCTCCCAGCGGGGGATGACCGCGGTCGCGGCCACCGAGCTCGAGTTCATGGTGTTCGACGACTCCTACCGCGAGGCCTGGGCCAAGGGGTACACCGGGCTGACCGCCGCCACCGACTACAACATCGACTACGCGATGCTGGCGTCCACGCGGATGGAGCCGTTGCTCCGCGACATCCGCAACGGCATGGAGGGGGCGGGCCTCTACTGCGAGGGCGTCAAGGGCGAGTGCAACCTTGGCCAGCAGGAGATCGGCTTCCGCTACGACGACGCGCTGGTCACCTGCGACAACCACACGATCTACAAGAACGGCGCGAAGGAAATCGCCGACCAGCACGGCAAGAGCCTGACCTTCATGGCGAAGTTCGACGAGCGGGAGGGCAACAGCTGTCACATCCACCTGTCGTTCCGCGGTGAGGACGGTTCGGCCGTCTTCGCCGACGACGACGACCCGCTCGGGATGTCGCCCATGTTCCGCAGCTTCGTGGCAGGCCAACTCGCCACGCTGCGCGAAATGACCCTCTTCTATGCACCAAACATCAACTCCTACAAGCGCTTCGTCGACGGCAGCTTCGCCCCGACCGCAGTCGCGTGGGGCATGGACAACCGCACCTGCGCGTTGCGGGTGGTCGGCCATGGCCACGGAATGCGGATGGAGTGCCGCGCGCCGGGCGGCGACGTCAACCAGTACCTCGCCGTCTCCGCGCTGATCGCCGGCGGCTTGCACGGCATCGACCAGCAGCTCGAGTTGCCCGAGGCGTGTGCCGGCAACGCGTACACCAGTGGCGCGGAACGGCTTCCGACCACGCTCGCCGAGGCGGCCGAGCTGTTCGAGTCGTCCACCGTGGCGCGCGAGGCGTTCGGCGACGACGTCGTCGAGCACTACCTGAACAACGCCCGCGTCGAGCTGAAGGCGTTCAACTCGGCGGTGACCGACTGGGAGAGGCGCCGTGGCTTCGAGCGCCTCTAGGCCAGCAGTCGGGCTGACGACGTACTTGCAGCAGGCCCAGACGGGGGTCTGGGATGTGCGCGCGGCGTTCCTGCCCGCCGTCTACGTCGAGGGCGTCACCTCCGCGGGCGGCATCGCGATGCTGCTTCCGCCGCAGCCGGTCGACGACGACGTCGTCGACCGCGTGCTGGACGGTCTCGACGGTCTCGTGATCACCGGCGGCCGCGACGTCGACCCGGCCAGATACGGGCAGGCTCCGCACTCGAGCACCGACGAGCCGGCGCTGGACCGCGACGCGTGGGAATTCGCCCTGGTGCGAGGGGCTTTGGCGCGCGACCTGCCCGTGTTGGGCATCTGCCGCGGTGCGCAGGTCCTCAACGTGGCGCTCGGCGGCACCCTGCATCAGCACCTTCCCGAGGTGGTCGGGCACTACCAGCATCAGCTGGGCAATGCCGTGTTCAGCACCTCGAAGATCCAGACCGTGCCGGGGACCCGGCTCGCCGCGCTGATCGGCACGACCACCGACGCCCAGTGCTACCACCATCAGGCCATCGCCGAGCTCGGCAGGGGACTGATGGCGAGTGCCTGGGATCCGGACGGCGTGATCGAGGCGGTCGAAAAGCATGGCGACGCGTTCGGCGTGGCCGTTCAGTGGCACCCGGAGGAGCGACTCGACGACCTGCGGCTGTTCGCCGGCGTCGTCGAGGCGGCCGCGGAGTACGCATCGAAGAAGCACTCAACGTTGGAGAGGAATAACCCGTGAGCACGTCCACACTGATCAACCCGGCGACGGAGGAGGTGCTGCGCACCGTCGAGTTGCTCGACGTTCCTGCCGTCGACGACGCGGTGGCGCGCGCCAAGTCCGCCCAGAAGGCGTGGGCCAAGCTGGCGCCTGCCGAGCGGGCCGCTGCGCTGCGGTCGTTCGCCGCGCAGGTTGACGCCCACATTGGGGAGTTGGCGGCGCTGGAAGTGGCGAACTCCGGGCACGTGATCGGCAACGCCGAGTGGGAGGCCGGTCACGTCCGCGACGTGCTGCAGTTCTACTCGGCCAGCCCGGAACGCATGTCCGGCAAGCAGATTCCCGTCGCCGGTGGTCTCGACGTCACGTTCAACGAGCCCCTCGGCGTCGTCGCGGTCATCGCACCGTGGAACTTCCCGATGACGATCGCGTCGTGGGGCTTCGTGCCCGCCCTCGCCGCTGGCAACGCCGTGCTGGTCAAGCCGGCCGAGATCACCCCGCTCACCACGATGCGGCTGGCGGAGCTCGGCCTCGAGGCGGGCCTTCCCGACGGCCTCTTCCAGGTGCTGCCCGGCAAGGGATCGGTCGTGGGGGAGCGGTTCATCACTCATCCCGACATCCGCAAGATCGTCTTCACCGGTTCCACCGAGGTGGGCGTGAAGGTGATGGCGGGTGCGGCCCAACAGGTCAAGCGGGTGACGCTGGAACTCGGCGGCAAGAGCGCCAACATCGTCTTCGACGACTGCGATCTGGAGAAGGCCGCCGCCACCGCGCCGTACGGCGTGTTCGACAACGCCGGCCAGGACTGCTGCGCGCGCAGTCGAATCCTGGTGCAGCGCAACGTTTACGACCGGTTCATGGAGCTTCTCGAACCCGCGGTCAAGGGTGTCGTCGTCGGTGATCCGACGTCACGGGACAGTGAGATGGGGCCGCTGGTGTCGCGGCCGCACTTCGACACCGTGTCGTCGTACGTTCCCGACGGCGCGCCCATCGCGTTCCAGGGGTCGGCCCCGACGGGTCCCGGATACTGGTTCCCGCCAACGGTTCTCACCCCCCAGCGCTCCGACCGCACGGTGACCGAGGAGATCTTCGGACCCGTCGTCACCGTGCTGCCGTTCGAGGACGAGGCCGACGCGATCGAACTCGCCAACGACAGCCCCTACGGCCTGTCCGGTTCGATCTGGACCGACAACCTGTCGCGGGCGATGCGGGTGTCGCGTGGTGTGGAGTCCGGCAACCTGTCGGTGAACTCGCACTCGTCGGTCCGCTACAACACACCGTTCGGCGGCTTCAAGCAGTCGGGACTCGGGCGCGAGCTCGGCCCCGACGCGCCGCTGCACTTCACCGAAACCAAGAACGTCTTCTTTGCGATTGGAGAGCTCTAGATGGATTTGACCCAGCGGCTGGCGGGCAAGGTTGCCGTCATCACCGGCGGCGCCAGCGGTATCGGTCTCGCGACGGCCAAGCGGATGCGGGCCGAGGGCGCGACGATCGTGATTGGAGACATCGACCCCAACACCGGCAAGAGTGTCGCCGCCGACCTCAACGGCACCTTCGTCCAGGTCGACGTGTCCGACCAGGCGGCCGTTGACAACCTGTTCGACACCGCCGCCGAGACCCACGGCTCGGTCGACATCGCGTTCAACAACGCGGGGATCAGCCCGCCTGAGGACGACCTGATCGAGGTCACCGGGATCGACGCCTGGGACCGCGTTCAGGACATCAACCTCAAGTCGGTGTTCTTCTGCTGCAAGGCCGCGCTGCGACACATGGTTCCCGCGCAGAAGGGATCGATCGTCAACACGGCGTCGTTCGTCGCGGTCAACGGATCGGCGACCTCGCAGATCTCCTACACCGCGTCCAAGGGCGGCGTGCTCGCGATGTCGAGGGAACTTGGAATCCAGTACGCGCGGCAGGGCATTCGGGTCAACGCGCTGTGCCCCGGCCCGGTGAACACCCCTCTGCTGCAGGATCTCTTCGCCAAGGACCCGGAGCGCGCCGCGCGCCGGCTGATCCACGTGCCGATGGGCCGCTTCGCCGAGCCCGACGAACTGGCCGCCGCCGTCACGTTCCTCGCCAGTGACGACGCATCGTTCATCACGGGGTCGACGTTCCTCGTCGACGGCGGCATCACCGGCCATTACGTCACGCCGCTGTAGGACCGGCCTCGCCATGACTACCGCACCGGACCCGCAGCCCGCCAGCGAGGCGTTGCTGCGTCCGGTCCGGCTTGGCAACGCCTTCGAAGACACCGTGGGGCGCTTGCTCGAAACCATCCGACTCGGGTTGTTGGAGCCGGGTGAGTCCCTGCCCCCAGAACGCGAACTCGCCGCGCGGCTGGGGGTGAGTCGCGACACCGTGCGCGATGCCATCAGGTCGCTGTCCGACGCCGGGTATCTGGTGTCGCGCCGTGGTCGATACGGCGGGACCTTCCTGGCCGACGACCTACCCGCGCCCAGCGCGGACGGGGTGCGATTCAGTCGCGCGGACATCGACGACACCTTGCGGCTGCGCGAGGTGCTCGAAGTGGGGGCGGCCCGGATGGCGGCGGGCCGGACGTTGGCCGCCACCGAACGCGAAACCCTCTGGGCCAGGCTGGCGGACGTCCGGGGCGCCGCGCTGGAGGACTACCGGCGGCTGGATTCCCGGTTGCATCTCGCAATCGCCGAGGCGGCAGGGGCGCCGTCGCTGGTACCCCTGGTCGCCGACAACCGGATGCGGCTCAACGAACTGCTTGACCACATCCCGTTGCTCGCACGCAACATCGTGCACTCCGACGAGCAGCACGAGGCGATCGTGATGGCGATCCTGGCCGGGGACGTCGACGGCGCTGCCGAGACCATGACGGCGCACGTCTGGGGATCGGCGGCGCTGTTGCATGGGTTCCTGGACAGCTAGTAGTCGGCCTGCCGTTCGACTAAGTTGCAGGCATGGAAGCTGGCGGCGAGGCGATGGTGCGACGTGCGTCGTCCGCGCTGTCCGACGTCGACATCAGCGGCTGGACCTTGCGATTCGATCTGCTGTCCGATCCCAATCGGCTGGAGATCCTGCTCAGCCTGCACCGTGCGCCCGGTATTTGCGTGAGTGACCTCGCCGCCGTGGTTGGCCGATCGGAGAACTCCGTCTCTCAGGCACTGCGGGTGCTTCGCCAGCAGGGGTGGGTGAGCAGCACCCGGGTCGGTCGATCGGTGGCCTACCGGCTCGACGACGAGATCGTCCACGATTTGTTGCACTGGATCGGCGCCGCGCACGGTTGACCTGCCCATCCGGGTAGTCCGTCGACCTGAACATCTGTACAGCTAGACAGGCGTGCGGACGTCCCCATAGGCTCGACCGGGTGATCCTCGGTACGTCGTCGGAGTCCCCGCCCAGCACGACCGTGGTGGGCAGGTTGGATCGTTCCGACTGGTTGTCCATCGCCGGTATGAGTGCCGTCGTCGTCTTCCTTCACGTCTTCGGTTGGGGGGTGCTGGTCTTCGGCGTCGCCCCGCAGCACATCACGTTGGGCTCCACCGGCGTGTTCGGCGTTGGCCTGGGCCTGACCGCCTATCTGCTCGGCGTGCGGCACGCCTTCGACGCCGACCACATCGCGGTCATCGACAACACCACCCGCAAGCTGGTTGGCGAGGGCAAGCGATCGCTGTCCACCGGGTTCTGGTTCTCGCTGGGGCACTCGAGTGTGGTGTTCGGGCTGGCGTTCCTGTTGGCTCTCGGCGTCAAGGCGCTAATCGGGCCGGTCCAGGACGAGAACTCAACGATGCTGCAAACCCTCGGCCTGATCGGCTCCCTGGTGGCAGGCACGTTCCTCATCCTGATCGGGCTGACCAACCTTTTCGCCGTCGTCGGCATCGCGAAGGTGTTCCGCGAGATGCGGACCGGCGAGTTCGACGAGGCCGAGCTGGAACGCCAACTCAACAATCGCGGGTTCCTCGCCCGGCTGCTCGGGCGCGTGATGCGACGGGTCAGCAAGCCGTGGCACCTGTACCCGGTGGGGCTGCTCATGGGGCTCGGCTTCGACACCGCGACGCAGGTAGCCCTGCTGGTGCTCGCCGCGGGTACCGCGGCCTTCACGCTGCCCTGGTACGCGATCCTGGTGCTGCCGGTGCTGTTCGCGGCGGGCATGAGCCTGTTCGACGCCGTCGACGGAGTCTTCATGGCTCGGGCCTATGGCTGGGCGTTTCTCAAGCCGATCCGCAAGGTGTATTACAACCTGACCATCACGCTGCTGTCGGTGTTCGTCGCCCTGGTGATCGGCGGCATCGTGCTGATCGGCCTGCTTGTCGACCGGCTCGGCATCGAGTCGGGACCGCTGGCGTTCATCGGCTCGGCGGACCTGGAGTTCGTCGGCTTCACGATCGTGGGGCTGTTCGTGCTGGTGTGGGTGATCGCCCTCGCGATGTGGCGCTTCGGGCGCATCGAAGAACGCTGGGAGCCTCAGGCGAACGGATAGGGGCCCGCGAAGTCACCGATCTGCCTGGCGTGGCTCGTCATTCCCTCGAGCTCGTCCCAGAGGTGCAGCAGGTACCCCCGTGGTCCGTCGTGGCTGGAGGGCTCCGCCGACGCCGCGAGTTGAAGGTCGATCTCCGTCGTCGTACTAGGGCACGTGACGAGCACGGTCCGCGCCCACCGTCTGACCATCGACCGGTGGACGTGTCCGCACACCACGATCTCGACGTTGGGGGCGCGCTCGACGACGGCGGCAAGCGCGGCGCCCTCGAAGTACCGGTACTCGTCGAGGTAGGGGATGCCGCTGACGAACGGCGGGTGGTGAAGCATGATCAGCGTCGGCTTGGTGGTGTCCTGGGACAGGGTGGCGGCCAGCCAGTCCAGGCCGGCTTGGTCGACGTGCCCGTGGTGGTGGCCGGGCACCGTGGAGTCCAGTCCGATGATGCGCACCGGATGGTCGTCGACGCAGTAGTGGAGCGGTCCACGGTGAGGTAGGTAGTCGTGGTCGGCGAAGGCCGCCCGAAAGTTCTCGCGATCGTCGTGGTTGCCGGGGATGATCAGGAACGGAATGGGAAGCGCCAGAAGGACTTCCCGGACGTTGTCGTACTCCGCCGGCTCGCCGTGGTCGACCAAGTCTCCGGTGATCAGCACCAGATCCGGGCGGCGGTCCAGGGTGAGCACGTGCTCGACCGCCGCCGCGAGACCGGCGTTCGAATCCACCACCCCGTGATAGAGCTCGCCCTTGGGCCGGACGTGGGGATCCGACAGTTGCGCTATGAGCACGCTGCCGCCTCGACTCCGTTCATGGGAACCACCTTCACACGAAAGTGGCCGGGCGGCAGCGCAACTGCCGTGCGCTAGAAGATCAGCCCCTGTGCCTTCGTGGTGGCGCCGGCGAACCGGTCCTGGACGTCGGCCCAGTTGACGACGTTCCAGAAGGCCTTGACGTAGTCGGCCTTCACGTTCTTGTACTGCAGGTAGTAGGCGTGCTCCCACATGTCGACCTGCAGCAGGGGGATGATGCCCAGCGGCACGTTGGCTTGCTGGTCGTACAGCTGGAAGGTGAGCAGTCGCTGGCCAAGCGTGTCGTAGCCGAGCACCGCCCAGCCCGAACCCTGCAGACCGTTGGCGGCGGCGGTGAACTGGGCCCGGAACTTGTCGAACGAGCCGAACTGGTCGTCGATGGCGGCGGCCAGTTCGCCGGTGGGCTTGTCACCGCCGTTGGGGGACAGGTTCTTCCACCAGATCGAGTGGTTGACGTGGCCGCCGAGGTGGAACGCAAGGTTCTTCTCGTTTCCGAAGATTGCGGCGTGGTCGTCGTTGGCGCGCGCCTCCTCGAGCTTGGCGATGGCGTCGTTGGCACCCTTGACGTAGGTCGCGTGGTGCTTGCCGTGGTGAATCTCGTTGATCTCACCGGAGATGTGCGGTTCGAGCGCTCCGTAGTCGTAACCAAGATCGGGTAGGGCGTACTCGGCCATGCAATTCCCTTCTCGCAATGCGTGTTCCGTGCACGACGAAGCCTAGGGGCGAACTGCCTCATCTGTCCAACTGTTCATGTGTTCACGTGATAACCTGAATCTGCGAGGTCGGGCCGTGGGTTGGCGTTGTGGAAGCATCTGAACCGACTCAACACCGAGCGGGAGTTGGCAGCACGGCCCGACCCGCGCCAACGGTCTAGCCCTGCACCAGCCCGAGTAGCGCGTTCTCGATGACCTCGGGAAGCGCCGGGTGAATCCAATACTGGTTCTCGGCAACCTCTTTGGCGGTCTGGCCAAAGCTCATCGCCTGGATGATCGGTTGGATGATCGACGACGCCTGGTGCCCCATGACGTGGGCGCCGAGGATCTTGCCGGTCGTACGGTCTCCGATGAGCTTGACGATGCCGTGCTCGTCCTCCATCGCCCAGCCGTACGCGGTGTCACCGTATTTCTGCACCTTGGTCACCACGTCGTGGCCAGCTTCCCTGGCTTCGTCTTCCGTCATGCCAACCATCGCGACCTGGGGATCGGTGAACACCGCCGACGGCACGAATCGGTGATCCGTCACGCGCATCGAGTCGGTGTCGTCCCAGTCGAGCAGCAGGTTGTGCCGCACGATCCGCATTTCGTGGTTCGCCACGTGCTTGAGCTGATAGGCCGACGACACGTCGCCGAGGGCGAAGATGCCACGCGCGGAAGTCCTTTGGTATTCGTCGACGATCACCATCCCGGAGTCGTCGACGTCGACCCCGGCCAGCTTTGCATCCAGCTGATCCCCGTTGGGCACCCGTCCGGTGGCCACCAGGAGCATGTCCGCTTCGATCGTCTTGCCGTCGTCCAACTCGAGGACGCAACGGTCGCCGTCCTGACGCACGCCGACGACGTTCTCGTGGGTGCGCAGATCCCACTTCGACGTGGCGAGGTCGGTGAACGGATGGCAGATCGACTCGTCGCAATGGGTGAGAAGGCCGTACCCACGGACCACGATCGTGACGCGCACGCCGAGCGCGGAGAAGACGTGCGCGAACTCCGCGGCGACGAAGCCCCCGCCCACGATCACCAGATGTTCGGGGAGGGCTGGGATCCGCATGACGTCGTCACTGGTGTAGTACTCGACGCCGCATTCTGCGATGGCAGGCGGCACGTGAACCCGGGAACCCGCCGCGATGACGACCTTGTCGGCGGTGAATTCGTCGCCGTCGTCGGTACGCAACGTGTACCGGCCGTCGGCCTGCGTTGGCCCGAACCGGGTGTGGCTGGCGTACACCCGGACGTTGGGCAGGCCACGCTTGTACTGCTCACCGCCTGCTGCGATCGGGTCGATCCGGCGTGCGAAGACGCGGTCGACGATGTCGGCCCAGCGGACGTTGTCGATCGTGGAGTCGATGCCGTACCGCGAACTGTGCCTGATGGTCTCGGCGACCTCGGCGGCGTAGACGAACATCTTGGTGGGAATGCACCCGACGTTGAGGCAGGTGCCGCCGAAGGTGCCCTGCTCGCAGATCGCCACCCGCATGTCGCCGTACCTGGGGTCGACGCCGGGGTCGGGGATGCTGTTGCCAGACCCCGTGCCGATGATTGCCAGATCGAAGTGTTCCACGTGCCTAGTCCCGTCCGAAATTCGTTGTCGTGCTCCGAGAGTCGGAGCCCAGATAGTCGTCGAGCCAACGCGCCAGCTCGCGGTACGCAGCCGCGCGCGGCTCGGCCAGCGACAGGAAGACGTCGTGCTTGGCGTCGGTGATCGGTGCGATGGTCTGACGGTTCCCGACGCAGCCGGCCCAGCGCGCGATCTGCGCGACGTCGAGGACGGCGTCGCCGCGTTGGATCGCCTCGGGATGGGGTGCTTCGGCGACGGAATGGTCGGATCGCAGCAGCAGATTGGGCACGCCGACGTCGAGGCCGCGGTGCAGCTTCGCCTGACCACGGCGGATCGCGTTGATCCAGCCAAACGTGACGGGGAACCCGCCGAGCGGCTTCAGATCGAGGTCGTAGTCGAATTCGCCGGCATAGTCGCGATGCAGCGTGGTGCCGTAACCGCCGGGGGTGGGCTTGCGGATCACCTGCCGCTTGCGGAACCTGGCCAGCGCGATCAGCGCCGCAGACGTCGGCGCGGTGCGCAAGATCGCCGGCCCGTGCAGGTCGAAGAACGGACTGTTGAGCACCAGCCCCCCGATGTGCGCCGCCTGCCCGCGCTCCCGAAGCCGGTCCAACCACAGGGTGGCGATGAGCCCGCCCGCCGAATGCCCGTAGACGCAGACCCGAGGCGGGTCGGCGGGGGAGTCGACGGTGTCGCGAGCGATCAGCGCCAGCGCACGATCCAGTTCACCGTCGTAGCGGGTCAGATCGGTGGTGAAGTGCGGCGTCTGCCCCTCGCGGCGCGAGCGGCCGCACTTGTGCAGATCCAACGCGTAGAACCGGAAGCCACGATCGGCGAAGTGGCCGGCCAGCTCGGTGTTGAAGAAGTAATCGGTGTAACCGTGCAGAGCCAGCACCGCATGCGGGCCGCTACCCGCCTCGCCGCGCCGGACCAGCGTGGCGAACAACTGACCCTCGCCGTCCGGATCGAGGCCGAGCGGCAGGGTTTGCTGCCAGTACCCGGGAAGTACGTCGGGCTGCCACACGGGCTCCTCGCTGGGTTCCCTCGGTGTCACGGCATCAACTCTAGGCGGACGTCGACCCGCCACGGCGGGGCGGCAGGGGTGTCGGCCGACGGAATGCGCCCGACGTGCAGGGGATAACCTGGTAAATCTGAAAGCCGTGACGAGCGGAGTTCGCGACCACGAAGGGTCCAGGATCACGTGTCTGAGGTAGCCAAGACCGACGTCGTGCTGGTGGGGGCGGGCATCATGAGCGCCACGCTCGCCACTCTGCTCAAGCTGATGGAGCCCGACTGGTCCATCACGCTCGTGGAGCGGCTCGACGGTGCCGCCGCCGAGAGCAGCGACCCGTGGAACAACGCAGGCACGGGGCACTCCGCGTTGTGTGAGTTGAACTACACCCCGCAGCGCGCCGACGGCACGGTCGAGATCGCCAAGGCCGTCCACGTCAACGAGCAGTTCCAGGTGTCGCGCCAGTTCTGGGCCCACGCGGTGGAGAACGGCGTCATCCCCGACGTCCGCAGCTTCCTCAACCCCATCCCGCACGTCAGCTTCGTGCACGGCGCCAAGCATCTCGACTACCTCAAGCGCCGCCGCGAGACGTTGGTGACCAACCCGCTGTTCGCGACGATGGAGTACATCGACTCACCCGACGAGTTCACCCGTCGGCTGCCCCTGATGGCCGCCAAGCGCGACTTCTCGGAGCCCGTCGCGCTGAACTGGACCCAGGACGGCACCGACGTCAACTTCGGTTCCCTGACGCGGCAGCTGATCGGCTACGCCGTCGAACGCGGCATGACGACGCTGTTCGGCCACGAGGTGCGCGACCTCACCAAGGAATCCGACGGCAGCTGGACCCTCAAGGTCACCAACCGGCGCACCCACCAAAAGCGCAAGATCAACGCCAAGTTCGTCTTCGTCGGTGCCGGTGGCGGCGCCCTTCCGCTGCTGCAAAAGTCGGGCATCGAGGAAGCCAAGGGCTTCGGCGGCTTCCCGGTCGGCGGCCAGTGGCTGCGCACCGGGAACCACGAGCTGGCCGCCCAGCACCAGGCCAAGGTCTACGGCGCCCCGCCGCTGGGTGCCCCGCCGATGTCCGTGCCGCACTTGGACACTCGCGTCATCAACGGCCGGTCCTACCTGTTGTTCGGCCCGTTCGCCGGGTGGTCGCCGAAGTTCCTCAAGCAGGGCAAGGTCACCGATCTGCCGTTCTCGGTCAAGCCGAACAACCTCGGCTCGATGCTCGGCGTCGGCCTCACCGAGATGAGCCTGGTCAAGTACCTGGTCGGTCAGCTGGCGCTCAGCGAAGCCGACCGGGTGGACGCACTTCGTGAATTCGCGCCCGGCGCAATCGATTCCGATTGGGAGCTCGACATCGCGGGACAGCGCGTCCAGGTGATCCGGAAGAAGGGCGCCGGTGGCGTGCTGGAATTCGGCACCACGGTGCTCTCGGCGGCCGACGGCAGCATCGCCGGTCTGCTCGGCGCGTCACCTGGCGCGTCGACGGCCGTTCCGGCGATGTTCGACGTCCTGGAACGCTGCTTCCCCGACCGGTTCCCGTCGTGGCAGCCCAAGATCAAGGAGATGGTGCCGTCGTTCGGCACCCAGCTGTCCGGCGAGCCCAAGCTCTTCGGCGAAGTGTGGGACTGGGGTACCAAGGTGCTCAAGCTCGACCACAAGGCCACAGACGTGCCCGCGGTCCCCGTATGACGTTGGCGCCGTGACCATCTCGCCGCGCCGTAGCTGGGCGAAGGACCTGGACGCCGCGACGCTCTACGAGCTGCTGAAGCTCCGGGTGGAGGTGTTCGTCGTCGAGCAGGCCACGCCGTACCCCGAGCTGGACGGACGCGACCTGCTTGCCGAGACGCGACACTTCTGGCTCGAAGACTCCGACGGCAAGGTGGTCTCCACCCTGCGGTTGATGGAGGAACATCCCGGCGGGGAGAAGGTCTTTCGGATCGGTCGGGTGTGTACCAGGCGAAGCGATCGAGGCCACGGCCACACCAGCCGGCTGATGCAGGCCGCACTCGCCGAGGTCGGCGACGACCCCTGCCGCATCGACGCCCAGACCTACCTCGTGGACATGTACGCCAAGCACGGCTTCGTCCCCGACGGCGACGAGTTCCTCGACGACGGGATTCCGCACCTCCCCATGTTGCGGCGCAGCGGTCTTCATGGGGCAAGCTGAGAGGCGATGACGACTTCACTTCCGACGCCATATCCCTTCTCCGCACTCGTCGGTCAGGATCAGCTGAGGCTGGCACTCATTCTGTGCGCGGTGCGGCCCGAGATCGGCGGCGTGCTGATCCGCGGCGAGAAGGGGACGGCCAAGTCGACCGCCGTGCGGGCGTTGGCATCCGTACTCGCCGACGTCGACGAGGGAGCCCGCCTCGTCGAGCTGCCGATCGGTGCCACGGAGGACAGGGTCGTCGGATCGCTGGACCTGCAGCGCGTGCTCCGCGACGGCGAGCACGCCTTCTCGCCGGGCCTGCTGGCGCGGGCGCACGGCGGCGTGCTCTACGTCGACGAGGTCAACCTGTTGCACGACCATCTGGTCGACGTGCTCCTCGACGCGGCCGCGATGGGTCGGGTCCACGTCGAGCGCGACGGTGTCTCGCACAGCCACGAGGCCCGGTTCATGCTCGTCGGCACCATGAACCCCGAAGAGGGTGAGCTGCGGCCCCAGCTGCTTGACCGATTCGGCCTGACAGTCGACGTCCGCGCGTCGCGCGACGTGGACACCAGGGTCGAGGTGATCCGGCGTCGCATGGACTTCGAAGCCGATCCCGACGGTTTCGCCGCCCGATACGCCGACGGAGACGTCGACCTGGCCCGTCGGATTGCGCTTGCGCGCGCGATGGTGTCCTCTATCGTGTTGCCGGACAGTGAATTACGCCGCATTGCGGCGCTGTGTGCGTCGTTCGACGTGGACGGGATGCGCGCGGACCTGGTGGTCGCTCGGACGGCGGTCGCACACGCGGCGTGGCGTGGCGGAGAGCGGGTCGAGGAGCAGGACGTCCGCGTCGCAGCAGAACTCGCGCTGCCCCACCGTCGCCGCCGCGACCCGTTCGACGACCCGGGCCTGGATCAAGACCGGCTCGACGAGGCGATGAGCCAGGCCGGCGAGGCCGCCGACGAGCCGGGGCCGGACCCGGAGTCCGGACCGGACCACGAGCCCGAACCCGAGCCCGACCCGCCGGGTGGCGGCGGGGGAGAGGCTCCGGAATCCTCCGAAGCCGAGACGTCGAGTGGTCCTGCGCAGCAGCGCAATTCGCCGTCGTCCACCCCGCGGCCGAACGACGCGCCCGCGGCCACATTCCGGGCGAAGGCCCTCGTGGTGCCCGGAGTCGGCGAGGGTGCTCCCGGCCGACGGTCCCGGGCCCGCAACCGCACCGGCACACCGATCGCCGCGACCGACGATCCGCAGGCGGGTCACGGGCTGCACGTCTTCGGCACCCTGCTGGCCGCCGCCGAGCGTCAAACCCGACCGGGCCGGCCACGGCTGGGCCCCGCCGATCTGCGCCGCTCGATCCGCGAGGGCAGGGAGGGCAACCTGGTCATCTTCCTCGTCGACGCTTCGGGGTCGATGGCGGCGCGGGACCGGCTCTCGGCCGTCGGCGGCGCGACCATGTCGCTGCTTCGCGACGCCTATCAGCGCCGCGACAAGGTGGCCGTAATCACCTTCCGCGGCGCCGAGGCTCAAGTGTTGCTTCCGCCGACCACGTCTGTCCACATCGCGGGCCGGCGCCTGGCCCGCTTCGACACCGGCGGCAAGACACCACTGGCCCAGGGGTTGCTTGCGGCCAAGGACGTGGTGGTCAGGGAGAAGGCGCGCGACCGCGCGCGCCGCAGTCTGGTGGTGGTCCTCACCGACGGCAGGGCGACCGGCGGACCCGATCCGCTCGGGCGGGCCCGCACCGCGGCGGCGATGCTGCTGGCCGAGGGCGCGGCGGCCGTGGTAGTCGACTGCGAAACCTCCTATGTGCGTTTGGGTTTGGCCGAGGTGCTGGCCACCCAGCTCGAAGCGCCCGCGGTTCGGCTTGCCCATTTGCGCGCGGACGGTCTGACCCGGTTGGTCCGATCGCACTCCGGCGACCGCGCCGCCTGATTCGTCACGGAGGAGATGTTCCATGCCACAGGGTCAACCAGTCGCAGTCCCGGCCGACGGCCTGACGACGAGAGCTCGTCGCAACGCTCCGCTGCTGGCCGTCCACACCGGCCCGGGCAAGGGCAAGTCCACCGCGGCGTTCGGGATGGCCCTGCGGGCGTGGAACCAGGGCTTCGACATCGGCGTCTTCCAGTTCGTCAAGAGCGCGAAGTGGAAGGTGGGCGAGGAGTCCGCATTTCGCGAACTCGGCCGCCTGCACGAGGAGCACGGCGCCGGCGGCCCCGTGGAGTGGCACAAGATGGGCTCCGGGTGGTCGTGGTCCAAGAAGCCCGGTTCGGAGGAGGACCACGCCACCGCGGCGGCCGACGGCTGGGCCGAGATTGCACGCCGCTTGGCCGACGAGCGCCATGACTTCTACGTGCTCGACGAATTCACCTACCCGTTGAAGTGGGGGTGGGTGGACACCGACGAGGTGGTCGAGGTCCTTGTCAACCGGTCCGGCAGGCAACACGTCGTCATCACCGGGCGCGACGCCCCGCAGCGGCTGCTGGACGCCGCCGACCTGGTGACCGAGATGACGAAGGTCAAGCACCCCATGGACGCGGGGCGCAAGGGTCAGCGCGGCATCGAGTGGTGAGCACACCGGCCGTCGTCATCGCCGCACCGTCCTCGGGCAGCGGCAAGACCACCGTGGCGACAGGATTGATGGGTGCGTTCCGCAGAGCCGGCCGTACCGTCGCACCGTTCAAGGTCGGCCCCGACTTCATCGACCCCGGCTACCACGCCCTCGCCTCCGGTCGGCCGGGGCGCAACCTGGATCCGGTCCTGGTCGGCGACGACCTGATCGGCCCGCTCTACCGCCACGGCAGCGACGACGCCGACCTCGCGGTGGTGGAGGGCGTGATGGGCCTGTTCGACGGCCGCATCGACCCGAACGCCACCGGGCTCGCCCGCGGGTCGACCGCCCAGGTCGCCGGTCTGCTCGGCGCGCCGGTGATCCTGCTGGTCGACGCGCGCGGGCAGAGCCACAGCATCGGCGCGGTCGTGCACGGGTTCTCGACGTTCGACAGCTCGGTCCACCTGGCCGGCGTCATCCTCAACAGGGTCGGCTCGACCCGGCACGAGGCCGTTCTGCGCCAGGGGTGCGAGCAGGCGGGGGTTCCCGTGCTCGGGGCCATCCCGCGGGCCGACGAATTGGCCGTGCCGTCACGGCATCTCGGCCTGGTGACGGCCACCGAGCACGGCAGGCATGCCGTCGCGGCCGTCGAGGCGATGACCACGCTGGTGGCCAAGCACGTCGACCTGGCCGCGGTGGCCGCCGTCGCCCGGTCCCACGTCGCCGCCGAGCCGTGGACGCCGACGATCGCCGAACCCGCTGCCGGTCGCGTCACCGTGGCGCTGGCCGCGGGGCGAGCGTTCACCTTCGGCTACCCGGAGCACGCGGAGTTGCTCGCCGCCGCCGGCGCTGACGTCGTCGCGTTCGACCCGTTGACCGATCCGCTGCCGCGGGACACCGACGCGCTGGTGATCCCCGGCGGCTTCCCAGAACAGTTCACCGCGGAGCTCTCCGACAACGAGGTGGTCCGCAGGCAGATCAGGGAGCTCGCAAGCCGAGGTGCCCCCATCCACGCGGAATGCGCAGGCCTCACCTACCTGGTCGACGACCTCGACGGGCATCCGATGTGCGGCGTGGTGCCCGGCAGCGCCCGATTCACCGAGCGACTGACACTGGGATACCGCGACGCGGTCGCGCTCGGAGACTCGTCCGTGCACCGGGCCGGCGCCCGGGTGGTCGGACACGAGTTCCACCGCACCGCCGTCACGTTCGCCGGGGAGTACGAGCCCGCCTGGGGTTTCCGCGACGGCACGGGCGCCTCGGTCACCGACGGCGCGGTCACCGGCGGGGTCCACGCCGCCTATCTCCACGTGCACGCGGCGGCGCACCCGCTGGCGGCCACCCGGTTCGTAGGGTCGGCGGCTACCTCTAAGCTCGCCGGGTGGTGCGCACGCGAGGAGCGAGGACTTGATTGAGAACGCCTACCTCGTCGGCCTGCGCTTGAACGGCAAGCGGGTCGTCGTCGTCGGTGGTGGAAGCGTCGCGCAGCGGCGGATCCCGCTGCTGCTGGCCAACGGCGCCGACGTGCACGTCATCGCCCGTGCGGCGACGCCGGCGGTGGAGGCGTTCGACGGAATCACCCTCGTGCTGCGCGACTTCCAACCCGGCGATCTCGAGGGTGCCTGGTACGCACTCGCCGCGACCGACGACCCCGCGGTGAACGCGGCGATCGTCGCCGAGGCCGAGCGGCTGCGCATCTTTTGCGTCCGGGCCGACGTCGCCCGTGACGGCACCGCGGTGACGCCGGCGTCGTTCGAATACGACGGACTGAGCGTCGGCGTCCTGGCCAGCGGCGAACACCGCCGGTCCGCGGCCATCCGGTCGGCCATCCACGAGGCCTTGCAGACAGGTGTGATCGCCTCGTCCGCCGACGTCGGCGTACCCGGCGCGCAGTACGCCGGTGTCGCCCTCGTCGGTGGCGGCCCTGGCGACCCCGAGCTCATCACCGTGCGCGGGCGCAGGATGCTTGCCCAGGCCGACGTCGTGGTCGCCGATCGCCTGGCCCCCCAGGAACTGATCGCCGAGTTGGCGCCGCACGTCGAGGTGATCGACGCCGCGAAGATCCCCTACGGCCGCTTCATGGCCCAGGACGCGATCAACGCCGTCCTGATCGACCGCGCCAAGGCGGGCAAGTTCGTCGTGCGCCTCAAGGGCGGTGATCCGTACGTCTTCGCACGCGGTCACGAAGAGCTACTGGCATGCGCCGAGGCGGGCATTCCGGTCACCGTGGTGCCCGGTGTGACCAGTGCCATAGCGGTTCCTGCGGCGGCGGGCGTTCCCGTCACCCACCGGGGGGTCACCCACGAGTTCGTGGTGGTCAGCGGCCACCTTGCGCCGGGGCACCCCGAATCGTTAGTGAATTGGGATGCGCTGGCCGCGCTGTCCGGCACGATCGTGCTGCTGATGGCCGTCGAACGGATCGAACTGTTCGCGAAGGTTCTGTTGGAAGGCGGCCGACCAGCGGAGACGCCGGTTCTGGTGGTGCAGCACGGGACGACGGCCGCGCAGCGAACCCTGCGCACCACGCTGGCCGACGCGCCGGAACACATCCGCGCGGACGGCATTCGACCTCCCGCAATCATCGTTATCGGGGCTGTCGCGGGCTTCGCCACTTAGAGGGTTCTTAAGATTACTGTAGGGTAACCCGATATGACGGCTCCCAACGACGCAGCCCGCGCCGCCGCTGAGCGTGATGCGGGAGATGCCGAACGAGCACTGCCCATGCCGATCACCCAGACGCAGATCGTCAAGAGCAGCTGGTATCCCGAATGGCTACCGTCGCGCCGCTTCATCGCCGCGGTCATCGCCATCGGCGGCATGCAGCTGCTGGCCACGATGGACAGCACCGTCGCGATCGTGGCCCTGCCCAAGATTCAGGACGAGCTCAACCTGTCCGACGCCGGGCGCAGCTGGGTCATCACCGCCTACGTGCTCACCTTCGGTGGCTTGATGCTGCTCGGCGGGCGACTCGGCGACACCATCGGCCGCAAACGCACCTTCATCGTCGGTGTCGCGCTGTTCACCATCGCCTCCATCCTCTGCGGCGTGGCGTGGGACGAGACCACCCTGGTCATCGCCAGGCTCGCCCAAGGCGTCGGCGCGGCCATCGCGTCGCCCACCGGCCTTGCCCTGATCGCGACCACGTTCCCGAAGGGTCCGGCCCGCAACACCGCCACGGCGGTCTTCGCCGCGATGACCGGCGTCGGCTCGGTGATGGGCCTCGTCGTCGGCGGCGCGCTGACCGAATTCTCCTGGCGCTGGGCCTTCCTGGTGAACGTCCCGGTCGGTCTGCTGATGATCTACCTGGCCCGCCGAACCCTCCGCGAGACGCACCGCGAACGCATGAAGCTCGACGCCACCGGCGCCATCCTCGCCACCCTCGCATGCACCGCCGCGGTCTTCGGCTTCTCGATGGGCCCCGAGAAGGGGTGGTCCGCCCCGCTGACTCTCGGCTCGTGCCTGGCCGCGTTCGTCCTGTTCGCCGCCTTCCTGTACGTCGAGCGCACCGCGGTCAACCCCGTCGTGCCGTTCAGCTTGTTCCGTGACCGCAACCGGGTCGCCACGTTCGCCGCGGTATTCCTCGGCGGCGGCATCATGTTCACGCTGACCGTGCTGATCGGCCTGTACGTGCAGGACATCATGGGCTACAGCGCCCTTCGCGCAGGCATCGGCTTCATCCCGTTCGTCATCGCGCTCGGCATCGGCCTCGGCCTGTCGTCCTACCTGGTGTCGATCCTGCCGCCGCGGGTCCTGGTGATCATCGGTGGCGTCTTCGTCCTCGCGGCCATGCTCTACGGCTCGACGCTCAACGGCGACATCCCGTACTTCCCGAACCTCGTCATCCCGATCACGGTCGGCGGCTTCGGCATCGGCATGATCGTCGTGCCGCTCACGGTGTCGGCCATCGCCGGCGTCGCGATCGACGAGATCGGTCCGGTCTCGGCGATCGCGCTGATGCTGCAGAGCCTGGGTGGCCCCGTGGTGCTCGCCGTCATCCAGGCGGTCATCACGTCTCGGACGCTGTACCTCGGGGGCACCACCGGGCCGGTCAAGAACATGGACGCCGCCCAGATGCACGCCCTCGACCAGGGCTACACCTACGGCTTGCTGTGGGTCGCGGCCGTGGCCGTCATCGTCGGCGTCGTCGCGCTCTTCATCGGATACACCGCACAGCAGGTCGCCCAGGCGCAGGAAGTCAAGGAAGCAATCGACGCCGGCGAGATCTAGGCCGACCGCCCCGGTTCGGCGCGGATGCCGTCACCGGCGGCGACCAACGCCGCCACCGCGGCACGCGCGGCCTCACCAGGGGTGGGCCGGGTCACCGCGAGGGTGACGCGGCCCAACCAGTTCGGGTCCTCGACGCGGACGGTCGTCACTCCCTCGGGCACCGACGGAGCGGCCAGCTCGGGTAGCAGACAGATGCCGAGCCCGGCGGCCACCAAACCCAGCCGGGCCTGCCAGCCCTTGGTCCGCAGCGCGACCACCGGATCGGTCAGCGTCGGCCAAGCTCCGAACTGCGGGTCGCCGGCGTGGCCCTCGCCGACCACCCACGATTCGCCCTCCAACGCGCGGACCGGCACCGTCGCCGCCGCGCCGAGCCGGTGCCCAACCGGAACCGCGACGCAGAGGTCGCCGGCGAACACCTGGCGGACTGCCAAGCCGGTGAGGTCGTAGTCCTCCAGACCCGTGCCAGAGCCGATGACGGCCACCGTCACCCGTCCGGCGCGCACCTCGCGAAGTAGCGCCGGGGTCGACGCCTCGGTCAGCCGTACCTCGAGGCCGGGGTGGTCACCGGCCAGCCGCGCGATGGCGCGCGGCGCGAGCACCGCGGCGGCCGCCGGGAACACGCCCAATCGCACGCGGCCCGCAAGCCGGTCGCCCAGCCCGTCCAGATCGCGCCGCAACGAGTCGACGTCGGCCAGGATGCGTCCAGCGCGGGCGACCACCGCCGCGCCAGCGGCACTGGGACTGACCCCGCGCGCGTTGCGCACGAACAGGGGCACTCCGGCGGCGGCCTCCATGGCGGCGACCTGGCGCGAGATGGCGGGTTGCGAATAGCCGAGTGACCGGGCCGCGGCGGTGAACGATCCGAGGGTCGCCACCTCACGGACCACGCGCAGCCCCGCGAGGGTCATGTCGTCCATGGCGTCACCCTAGCCATGCGTCAACCGTATGGCAGTCATCGGAGACCGTCATGCCCGGTATGGATTGTGGTCGCCGCTCCGGTGGTTGAACAGGACCGACAGCACGTGACATCGAGGAGAAGAGACACATGCCCAAGACCTGGTTCATCGTCGGAGCATCGCGCGGCATGGGACGCGAACTCGCCGAACAACTGCTGGCCCGCGGCGACCACGTCGCCGCGACGGTCCGCGACACCGGCCACGTCACCGACCTCTCCGACCGCTACGGCGAGGCGTTCTGGGTGCGGGCGCTCGACGTCACCGATCCCGCGGCCGTCCGCGCCGTCACCGACGAGGTCTTCGCGTCCCACGCGCGGGTCGACGTCGTGGTCGCCAACGCCGGCTACGGAGTGTTCGGCGTCGCCGAAGACCTCACCGACGCCCAGATCGACTCGATGATCGCCACCAACCTCACCGGATCGATCCACCTGGCCAGGGCGGCCGTACCGCACCTGCGCGCCCAGGGCGGCGGCCTGTTGATGCAGATGTCGAGCATGGGCGCGCACATCGCCTTTCCCGCCTTCTCGCTCTACCACGTGACCAAGTGGGGCATCGAGGGCTTCTACGAGGCGCTGGCGCAGGAGGTCGCGCCGTTCGGCATCCGGACCACGCTGGTCGAGCCGGGCGTCGTCCGCACCGGCTTCTTCGACGCCGCAACGCGGATACCGCTGAGCGCGCCGTACCAGGGCGGCCCGGCGGACAGGCCTGCGCCGACGATCGACGACATGGTCGACAGCCAGGAGAAGACCGTGGCGGCCATGATCCGGGCGGGTGACTCGGCCGATCCGCCGCGCCGGCTGGTGCTGGGATCCGACGCGTGGCAGTTGGTCACCGACGCGCTGCGCGGCCGTCTCGAGGAGCTGAGCGCGCAGCGAGCCAACGCCGCCACCGCCGACATCGGTTTCACGATCGGCCCCGCTGGGTAGGGTGTCGGCAATGTCTGCCGCGGGTGGTACCTCAGGTTCGACGGAGAATTCGACCGCGCCCCTGTCGTCGTCGGTGCTCGGCATCGCGATCGTCGCCATCACGGGCATGCAGCTCATGGCGACCCTCGACGGCACCATCGTCATCGTCGCGCTGCCGCGCATGCAGGCCGATCTCGACCTGTCCGACGCTGGCAAGAGTTGGGTGATCACCGCCTACGTTCTGACCTTCGGCGGGCTGCTGCTGCTCGGCGGGCGGGTGGGTGACGCCATCGGTCAGAAGCGCGCCTTTCTCTCCGGCGTCGGAGTGTTCACCATCGCCTCGCTGATCTGTGGCCTGGCGGGGGACGAGTACACGCTCATCGCCGCCCGCGCCCTTCAGGGCATCGGCGCGGCCGTCGCCGCCCCGACCGGCCTGGCGCTCATCGCCACGACCTACGCCGTCGGACACGCGCGCAACCAGGCCATGGCGGTCTCGGCGGGCATGCAGGCCATCGGGTCGGTGATGGGGCTGGTGCTCGGCGGTCTGCTCACGGTCATCTCGTGGCGGCTGGCGTTTCTGATGAACGTGCCGATCGGCATCGTCATCATCGTCATCGCATGGCTGCGGATCGGCGAGACGCATCATGAACGGCTCAAGCTGGACATCACCGGCGCGCTGCTGGCCACGCTGGGCTGTACGTCGGCGGTGCTGGTGTTCACCCAGGGACCACCGCGCGGCTGGGTCGACCCGTGGGTGATCGGCGCCGCCGTCGCGTCGATCGTCTTCTTCGTGTCCTTCCTCTTCGCCGAGCGCACCGCCGAGAATCCGCTGGTGCCGTTCTCGGTCTTCAACGACCGCAACCGGGTGATGACGTTCACCGCGTGGTTCCTCGGCGGCGGGGTGCTGCTCACCGTGACGGTGATGGTCGGCCTGCTCGCGCAGGACGTGCTCGGCTACTCGGCGCTGCGGGCCGGCGTGTGCTTCCTGCCGTTCGCCGTCGCGGTTGGCGTCGGCAACGTACTGGCCACCAAGCTGGCGCCGTTGATCGCGCCGCGCTGGCTGATCATCGGTGGCGGAATCTACGTGCTCGCGGCCATGCTCTACGGCTCCACGCTGGACCGCAGCATCCCGTACTTCCCGAACCTGTTCATCCCGATCGTGCTCGGCGGCTTCGGAATCGGCATCATCTCGGTGATCCTGCCGCTGTGCGCGGTGGCCGGGGTTGGGCCGCGTGAGATCGGTCCGGTGTCGGCGATCACGCTGATGGTGCAGAACCTCGGCGGCCCGCTGGTGCTGGTCGCCATCATGGCGGTGCAAACCTCCCGGACGCTGTACCTCGGGGGCACCACCGGCCCGGTCAAGAACATGACGCCCACCCAGCTCGACGCGCTCGGGGCCGGCTACACCTACTCCCTGCTGTGGGTGGCAGGCATCTCGATCCTGGTGGGCGTCGCCGCGTTCTGGATCGGTTTCTCCGCCCGCGACATCGCCCGTGCCCAGCACACGAAGGAAGCCGTGGAGGCTGGCGAGTTGTAGCACCGTCGACGTCGGTGGCCCGCGCTAGCGTGACGCCATGCTCACTGGACAACAGATTTCCGACGTCGTCGACCCGCTGGGCTGGCGGCTCATTCAGGCAGAGTTGCTCGCCCACGTTCTCGTGCCTTCGCTGGCCGCGGCGGTCGACGCCGCCTCGGTGGCCGTGGACGCGGCCGGGGCGGGCGGCAACGGTCATCTGACCGCCGAACTGCAGCCCGACCGCGTGGTGCTCCGGCTCCAGACGGCCGTCACCGGGACGGTCACCGATGACGATCTGCTGCTGGCGCGGAGCGTGACGGAGGCGCTCGCCGGACGTTCCCTGGCGGCGACTCCGGGAGACCGGGCCGCGGTGCCCCAGGCGATGGAGATTGCCATCGACGCGCTCGACATTGCGCTGGTCCGGCCGTTCTGGCAGGCCGCAACGGGCTACGTCGACCAACCGGGCGTCGAAGGACCCGACATCGCGCTGGTGGACCCGCTCGGCCGCGGGCCGGCCATCTGGTTTCAGCAGATGGACGCCCCGCGACCGCAGCGCAACCGCATCCACCTCGATGTCGAGGTGGCCCCGGAGTTGGCACGGCCCCGGATCGACGCGGCCATCGCGGTCGGAGGTCTGCTCCTGTCCGATGCCCACGCCCCCGCGTTCTGGGTTCTGGCCGATGCGGAGGGCAACGAGGTGTGCATATGCACGTGGCAGGGTCGGGACTAGCTGCGCGGGTAGATAAGGTTGTCGGCTGTGATCACCCGCATGTCCGAACTGTTCCTACGCACGCTGCGCGACGACCCCGCCGACGCCGAGGTGCCCAGCCACAAGCTGCTCATCAGGGCCGGTTACATCCGGCCGATCGGACCGGGGTTGTACAGCTGGCTGCCCCTCGGGCTCCGCGTGTTCCGCAAGATCGAGCAGATCATCCGTGAGGAGATGAATGCCATTGGCGGGCAGGAGATCCTGCTGCCGGCCCTGCTCCCACGCGCACCGTACGAGACCACGAATCGGTGGACCGAGTACGGCGCGGGCCTCTTCCGCCTGAAGGACCGCCGCGGCAACGACTACCTGCTCGGGCCCACCCACGAGGAGATCTTCGCCCTCACCGTGAAGGGGGAGTACTCCTCCTACAAGGACTTCCCGTTGCGGCTCTACCAAATCCAGACCAAGTACCGCGACGAGGCGCGGCCGCGGGCCGGCATCCTGCGCGGGCGCGAGTTCGTGATGAAGGACTCCTACTCGTTCGACGTCGACGACGACGGTCTCAAGGCCGCCTACGACGCGCACCGTGAGGCCTACCAGCGGATCTTCGCGCGGCTGGGCGTCAAGTACGTCGTCGTCTCGGCGGTGTCGGGCGCGATGGGCGGCAGCGCGTCGGAGGAGTTCCTCGCCGAGAGCGAAGTCGGGGAGGACACCTACGTCCGCTGCCTGGAATCCGGGTACGCCGCCAACGTGGAGGCCGTGATCACCCAGCGGCCCGAGTCGCTGCCCGTCGAGGGACTGCCCGAGCCGGTCGTCCACGACACGGAGAACACCCCGACCATCGCGACGTTGGTGGACTGGGCCAACGGTGCCAACCTGCCCCAGTTCGCGGGTCGTACCGTCGTGGCCGCCGACACCCTGAAGAACGTGCTGCTGAAGGTCCGCCAGCCGGGCGGCGAGTGGGAGCTGTTGGCGATCGGCGTGCCCGGTGACCGCGAGGTCGACGACAAGCGACTGGGCGCGGCCCTCGACCCGGCCGAGTACGTCATGTTGCCTGCTGAGGACTTTCCCAAGTACCCGTTTCTGGTCAAGGGATACATCGGGCCAAAGGCGTTGTTGGCCAACGGGGTTCGCTTCCTCGTCGACCCGCGCGTGGTGGACGGAACCGCCTGGATCACCGGAGCCGACGAGGACGGCAAGCACGTCGTCGGCCTGGTGGCGGGACGGGACTTCGTGCCCGACGGCACCATCGAGGCCGCCGAGGTCCGCGACGGCGATCCGTCGCCGGACGGGGCGGGCCCGCTGGTCTCGGCCCGCGGCATCGAGATCGGCCACATCTTCCAGCTCGGCCGCAAGTATGCCGACGCCTTCACCGTCGACGTCCTCGGCGAGAACGGCAAGCCGTTGCGGCTGACGATGGGTTCCTACGGCATCGGCGTGTCGCGAATGGTGGCCGTCATCGCCGAGCAGAGCCATGACGACATCGGCTTGCGCTGGCCGTCGTCGGTGTCGCCCTTCGACGTGCACGTCGTCATTGCCAACAAGGACGACGACGCCCGCACCGGGGCAACGGAACTCGCGCGGCAGCTCGACCTGCTCGGGGTGGAACCCCTTCTCGACGACCGCAAGATGTCGCCGGGGGTCAAGTTCAAGGACGCCGAACTGCTCGGTGTGCCATGGCTCGTCGTGGTCGGACGCGGCTGGGCCAACGGTGTCGTCGAGCTGCGAAACCGGTTCAGCGGCGAGGTCGAGGAGATCGCGGTAGACGGTGCGGCCGCGACGATCGCCGGCAGGTTGGCCGGCTAGTCAGTCGTCGCCGCCGGGGAAGGCGACGGTGGTCGGCTCGACGCCGAGCACCGCTCGCCACCTGGCGGCCGTCACCGCGGCGCGGGTCAGCGCGGTGACGGCCAGTTCGCGGTCGTCACTGGCGGTCGCCTGCTCGAGCACTGCGCGCCACGCCACCGCGGAGTCCTCCTCCATCCGGACGGCGAGCTTCGCCGCGCCCGTCGGGTCGTCGACGACGAACGGCAGCTGGTAACCGAGTGCCGGTATCGGAGGCGTCACCTTGCGCTCGGCGAGTCGATGGATGCCCTCTTCGCGCAGTTCGCGATGTCCCGCAAGGGAATTGGACACCAGCTGATTCGAGTCGGGTGTCGAATGTGCCGAGACCAGCCCGTAGCCGTAGATGACTCCGTGTTCGACGGCGACCGCGTCGAACAGAGCGGCGTCAGCGGCGTCCGACGGGCGGGACGGCGACGGCGCGGGGTCTGGGGAGGTCACGACGTCACCCCGGAAGTGGCGAGGGTGACCGTGGCCGCGGCCGTGCACGCCGCGGCGATCGACCCGAGCAGTCCGGCCCGGTACCCCGACTGCTGCGTCGCCAACAAGCCGGCGCCGTCCGCCGACTGCTTGAGCGCGGCGACCACGTCGGCGGTGGTGGGCGGCTTCGGTGGCGGACCCGACGTGGTCGGAGTGGCAGACGTCGACGACGCAGAGGTCGACGCCGACGTCGTGGGTGCCTCGCCGGAGATTCTGGTGATCTCGTCGGTGAGGGCCCGAGCGTGGGCGGCCCGCTGGTCGGCGACGACCGACAGCGCCGCCGCGATCTTGGGTGCTGCCGCTGCCGCGGCGTTGCCCGCCAGCTGACTGTCGTCGCGGGCGCGCTCCAGCACACCGATTAGGGCGTCGACGTCCTTGACGGGCAGGGACGAGCCGCAGGCCGTGGCCGCGGTGCCCCCCAGCAGGGCCAACGCCGCGGCGCCGACGAGCACGCGCCGCCTGCTGACGGTGGGAAGGGTGCTCGGCACATCGACATCCTGCCATCCCGCTGGCGCGGGCTCGTCTGGACTCGACCGCGGTCGTCCCGCCGAACGTTTGCCGAGAGTGGCCCCTCGGCTGGCGTATCCTTGACACTCGGTTCCACGCAACGCTTGGCGGAATCGCGTCCATACAACTCAAGACGAGGAGCTCACCGTGGCATCGGAGAATCCGCTACGGTCTGCGCGGTTGCCGTCCCCGCAGCAGGTGACCGAGCTGCTCGAAGGCGCATTCGGCCGCGCCGGATACGACGTCGACGACGTCGTCGTCGAGGCCGCCGCCCGGCCGCCACGCATCGTGGTGATCGCCGATGGTGACGGCGGACTCGACCTGGACGCCCTCGGCGAGTTGTCGCGGTTGGCCTCCGAACTACTCGACCAGATCGACGACACGCCTGACGAAGCCACCTACGTGCTGGAAGTCACCTCGCGCGGAGTGGACCGGCCGTTGACCACCGAGCGACACTTTCGCCGTGCCCATGGGCGCAAGGTCGAGGTGACGTTGTCCGACGGCTCCCAGGTGGTCGGGCGGTTGGGGGAACCGGGTGACGGTGTCCTGCGACTGGTCGTCGCCAACCGTGGCGCCAAACCGAAGATTCGCGAACTTTCCATCGACGACGTCGCCAATGCCGTTGTCCAGGTGGAATTCTCACCGCCGAACCCGCTCGAGCTCGAGCTGGCCGGGGTGTCTGTTGAGGAGGTTGAAGAGTGAACATCGACATGGGTGCGCTGCATGCCATCGAAGTGGACCGGGGGATTCCGGTCGACGAACTGCTCGAGACCATCAAGTCCGCGCTGCTGACCGCCTACCGGCACACCCAGGGGCACGAAGCCGCGGCGCGCATCGACATCGACCGCAAGAGCGGCATCGTCAAGGTGATGGCGAGGGAGACCGACGACGACGGCAACCTGGTCAGCGAATGGGACGACACCCCTGAGGGATTCGGCCGGGTCGCGGCCACCACCGCCCGTCAGGTGATGCTGCAGCGGTTCCGCGACGCCGAGAACGAGCGGATGTTCGGCGAGTTCTCGGCCCGCGAAGGCGACATCGTCGGCGGCGTGGTGCAGCGCGACGCCCGCGAAAACACCCGCGGCAACGTCGTCGTGCGGCTCGGCACCGAGGCGAAGGGTTCCGAGGGCGTCATCAGGCCTGCCGAACAGGTGCCGGGGGAGTCCTACACGCATGGCGATCGACTGCGCTGCTACGTCATCGGCGTGACGCGCGGTGCGCGCGAACCGAAGATCGAGCTGTCACGCACCCACCCGAACCTGGTGCGGAAGCTGTTCTCGCTGGAAGTGCCCGAGATTGCGGACAACTCGGTGGAGATCGCCGCGGTCGCCCGCGAGGCCGGCCACCGCTCGAAGATCGCGGTCAGGTCGCGGGTCGCGGGCCTCAACGCCAAGGGCGCCTGCATCGGGCCCATGGGGCAGCGGGTGCGCAACGTGATGAGCGAGTTGTCCGGCGAGAAGATCGACATCATCGACTTCGACGAGGACCCGGCGCGATACGTCGCCAACGCACTGTCGCCGGCCAAGGTCGTGTCGGTGTCGGTGATCGACGAAGCCGCCCGAGCCGCCCGCGTCGTCGTCCCCGACTTTCAACTGTCGTTGGCGATCGGCAAGGAAGGGCAGAACGCCCGGTTGGCTGCCCGACTGACCGGGTGGCGCATCGACATTCGCAGTGACGCGGAACCCGCACCCGAGAAGGAGGCGCCCCACGGCGCCTCTCGCGAGGGGTAGTTGGTACGCGTTTCTTTCTGCGGTGATCGTGACGGTAGACTGAACCGTGATCCAGCGCGAGAGTTCGGCCAACCGCGCGCGGCAGCACAAAAGTCCCGAAGGACCAGTGCGAACGTGTGTGGGATGCCGGAAGCGTGAGCTGGCCGCCGATTTGCTTCGAGTGGCCGCTGTGGACGATGGAGGCGGCGAATCCGCCGTCACCGTCGATGCAGCGGGTAATCTGCCTGGGCGGGGTGCATGGCTGCACTCCGACGAGCAGTGTCTACAGGTGGCAATCAAGCGGCGAGCATTCGCACGAGCGTTGCGCATCACCGGTTCGCCGAACACCTCCGCGGTGGTCGAGTTCTTCACCAGAAACGAAGACTCGGTTCGCCCGGCAACAGAACAGGTAGTCAAGAACATGAGCACACCGTGAAGTTCCGATGACCATGCGTCATAGCTAAACCCGAGGCGCGGCCCACTGCTGTCGCCTCCTAGACAGGAGATGTAGTGGCAGGCAAGGCCCGCGTGCACGAGTTGGCTAAAGAACTCGGTGTCACCAGCAAGGAAGTTCTCGCCCGGCTGAGCGAGCAAGGCGAATTCGTCAAATCAGCATCCTCGACCGTCGAAGCGCCCGTCGCCCGACGGCTCCGTGAGGCATTGGGTGGCGGCTCCAAGCCTGCCGCCCCGAAGGCGGCCCCCGCCGCGCCCAAGGCACCCGCAGCCGGCGCGTCCGCGAACGGCGGCGTCACCAGCTCGGCACCCAAGCCCGGAGGCCCACGGCCCGCCGCGCCGAAGCCGCAGGCCGCACCCGAGCCGCCGCCGGCACCGCCGGCGCCCCCGGTCGTCGTCCCCGAGGTCGTCGCACCGCCGGCCCCGCCGCAGGCCGAGGCCGCAGCTCCTGCTGCCGCCGCCGCCCCGGAGGCGCCCGC
>VIFX01000036.1:0-81994 GCA_006864685.1 Mycolicibacterium hodleri
CGATGAAGCTGTACAGCGCGATCTCACCGAGCAGGAACGACCAATGCGTCGGGAACACCTTGTTGAGCTGACGGCGCACCGCCGCCGACGGGTGATACCGCGAATCAATCGCATCACCCTGATGGGCAGCTAGTTCAGCGAGTTTCGGGCTCATGACGAACGCTCCCAGAATGCCGGTCCGACGGGTTCGATGAAGTCCCCGTTTGCCACTAGATAGCCATCCTTGTCGATGGTCACCGGAAGCTGCGCCAGCGCGCGTGCGGCCGGACCGAAGATTGGCCTGGCGAAGTGCAGCGCGTCGAACTGCGACTGGTGGCAGGGGCAGAGGATGCGATAGGTCTGCTGCTCGTAGAGCGACGAGGGGCAGCCCAGGTGCGAGCAGACCTTGGTGAAGGCGAACAGCTCGCCGAAGTTGAAGCTCTCCTGACCCTGCCGCTTGACGACCCGCGACATGTCCTCGGGCCGGATGCGGATCAGCATGACGGGGTTGCGCACGCCCATCCCGATCTCGGTCAGCAGGTGGGAAGACTCGACGGAGGTGCCGTCGCCGTCGGACTCACGCCACGGGAACACCGTCTCCATGCCGCCGGAGTCGAGATCCTCGGGGCGCATCTTGACGAACGGCGACCCGCCCGGCTGACCGGTGGCGCGCGCCAGGAAGATGGTCTCGCCCTTGAAGCGCGGGGTCCAGCCCGACGTCCAGAGCACGGCCTTCTTGCCCTCCGCCGTCGGGACGACCGGCTTCCACGGGTTCTTGATCAGGCCGCCGATGAAGGCCACCGCGGTGCCGAGCCCGAAGGCTCCAAGCCCGATGCCGAGTGACACCCCAATCAGCTTGCGGCGCTTGAGGGTCGAGGTCTCCAGCGCGTCGGTCAAGTTGGCTGCCGTCGCCCTGCGCTCGAGCTCGGGGGACCGGCCGTCGTGGCGGTCCTGGATCGAGATCTCCTCGGGGATGAACTTCTTCTGAAACAGCACTGCTCCGATGCCGATCGCGAGGATCGACAGGCCGAACGTCAGACCGTAGAGCGGGGTGGCCAGGCTGTAGACGAGTTCACCCGCCGAGCCGTAGGGCTGGTACTCCCACGGCCAGAACAGGAAGATCAGCAGCAGAGCCAGGCCAGCCAGGCCGCCGAACAGCAGCCAGTAGGCCACCGTACGTTCGGCGCGCTTCTCGGCCTTGGTGCCCTCGATGGGCCAACGGGCCTCCTTGAAGACCGTCTCGACGCCGTCCATCCGGCCGCCGAGCGCGACGAGTTCCTCGCGGCTCATGGCCGCCAGCTCGGCGTCGGTAGGTGCATTGGCGACATCGGCTCGCTCGGAGGTGTCGGTGCCCTTCACCTCTGCGTGTGAGCCGTTGCCGTCGTTCACGTTGTCGGTCATGCGCGCGATCCCACCCACATAGCGGCGCCGATGACGGCGACCATCCCGATGATCCAGGCCGCCATGCCTTCTGGCGCGGGGCCGAAGCCGCCGAGGCCGTAGCCGCCCGGATCGGGCGTCTCGGTGGCCTGACGAACGTAGGCGACGATGTCGTGCTTTTCCTCCGGGCTGAGTTGGCGGTCGGAGAACTTGGGCATGTTCTGCGGGCCGGTCAGCATCGCGGTGTAGATCTGGGCCGGGGTGGCCTCGTCCAGCGGCGGGGCGTACTTGCCGGACGACAGCGCACCGCCCTTGCCGGTGAAGTTGTGGCACGACGCGCAGTTGAGCCGGAACAGGTCGCCACCGCGGGCGACGTCGTTGCCGATGAGGTCCGCGTCCGCCACGGCGCCGTTGGCGTCGCGAGGCGTGACGGGTCCGCCGCCGTTGGCCTGCACGTACGCGCCGAGGGCGTCGATCTGGTGCTGGTCGAAGACCGGCGCCTTGCGGGGGGCCTGGGCCTCACCGCGCATCGCGGGCATGCGGCCGCTGCTGACCTGGAAGTAGACCGCCGCGTCGCCGGTGCCGATGAGGCTCGGGCCGCGGTCGGGGACACCCTGAAGGTTCGCGCCGTGGCATGTCACGCAGGAAGTCTCGAAGAGCTGCTTGCCCGTGCGCAGAAGCGCGAGGCTGGACTCGTCGGCGACCGCAACCTGCGGCTTGGGCGTCAGGGTGGCCGCAATGCCACCCGCGACGAGAAGTCCGGTCAGAAGCAGCAGTGCTCCTGACACGCGTCGGCGCAACCGACGGCGAGACTTGTTGGTCATCGATCCCCTTCTCATCGGCCGTTGTGGTGACTGATCGTCGGAAACGCTCATCGCCCGCCCTTATCGCACAAAGTAGATGACGGCGAACAGTGCGATCCAGACGATGTCGACGAAGTGCCAGTAGTACGACACCACGATCGCGGCGGTGGCCTGAGCTGGCGTGAACTTGCTCATCCGCGTGCGGGCAAGCAGGAACAGGAAGGCGACCAGACCGCCGATCACGTGCAGGCCGTGGAAGCCGGTGGCGAGGTAGAACACCGAGCCGTAGGCGCTGCCGGGGATCGTCGTCCCGTGCTCGACCAGGTGGATGTACTCGTAGCCCTGGCCGCCGACGAAGAACGCACCCATGATGAACGTCAGCAGGTACCACCGCCGGAGGCCGAATACGTCGCCGCGCTCGGCGGCGAAGACGCCCATCTGGCAGGTGAACGACGATGCAATGAGCACCAGCGTCACCGGCACGGCGAGGAACAGGTTCAACTCGGTTGGGGCTGGCGGCCAGTCACCGCCGGCTTGCGCCCGCGCGGTGAAATACATCGCGAACAGACCAGCAAAGAACATGAGTTCGCTGGAAAGCCACACGATGGTGCCGACACTTACCATGTTGGGACGGTTCAGCGAATGCACGCGAGCAGTGATCGCGGTTCCCGAGGTCCCTACAGCACTCGTCACGTCAAGAAGTATGACGCTTTGTAGTTGTCGAACTCCACCCGGGGCACGACATTCGTAATAATCAGTTGGTGACATCTGAGAATTCCCAGACCTGGCCGCAGGTTCTCGGCCGCTTGACCACCCGACGCGCACTCGCAGTTGGGCAGGCCGGGTGGGCCATGGACCAAATCATGACCGGGGTGGCGACCCCGGCTCAGATCGCCGGGTTCGCGATCTCGATGAAGATGAAGGGACCCACGTCGGCGGAGGTGAAGGAACTCGCCGACACCATGTTGAAGCACGCCCACCTGGTGCCGACCGACGTCATCGGAACGGCCGCGGTGGACGTGGTCGGCACCGGCGGCGACGGCGCCAACACCGTCAACCTGTCCACGATGGCCTCCGTCGTGGTGGCGGCCAGCGGCGTCCCCGTCGTCAAGCACGGAAACCGGGCGGCGTCGTCGCTGTCGGGGGGCGCCGACACCCTCGAAGCGCTCGGCGTGCGGCTCGACTTGAGTCCGGGGGACGTGGCGCGCTGCGTCGCCGAGGTCGGCATCGGTTTCGCCTTCGCCCCGCAATTCCACCCGTCCTACCGGCACGCCTCGACGGTGCGTCGTGAGATCGGCGTTCCCACCGTCTTCAATCTGCTTGGACCGCTGACCAATCCGGCGTCACCGCGGGCCGGTCTCATTGGATGCGCCTGGGGTGACCTCGCCGAGGTGATGGCGGGCGTGTTCGCGACGCGAGGTTCGAGCGTGCTGGTGGTGCACGGCGACGACGGACTCGACGAGCTCACCACGACCACGACGAGCACCATCTGGCGCGTACAAGCCGGCACCATCGAGCGGCTGATCTTCGACCCGGCGGCCTTCGGCTTCGCACGCGCCGAGCTGAGCGAGCTGACCGGTGGCGACGCCGAGGCCAATGCCGCGTCGGTTCACGAGGTGTTCGGCGGCGCAACGGGTGCCGTACGCGACGCGGTGATCCTCAACGCCGCGGGCGCGATGGTGGCTCACGCCGGGCTATCCAGCGACGCCAAATGGGTGCCGGCGTGGGAGGTCGGCCTTGAGCGGGCCGCCAAGGCGATCGACTCGGGGGCGGCCGAGCAGCTGCTCGCGCGTTGGGCGCGGTTCACCCAGGAGCTCTGACCCGTCGGTCTGGGCGGCGGCCAGCCGCGCGGAGCGGGCCGCCGCCGCCCACGCCGCGTGCCTGCCCGCCGCCGTAGCCGGGGTGGCATAGCCGGTGCCGTCGGCACTCTCGGCGCGGACGATGCGCACCCCCGGCTCGACGAGCCACCGCGCGATCAGCGCCGCCTCCTCGACGAGTGCGCCGCCCAGTGGGGCCGCCTCCCGCAGGATCGACTGCGCGGCGGCGCCGATGGCGTCGACGACCGGCATCGGGGGGACCCCGCGGCGAGCGGTGCCCGCCGCGGCGAGCTGACCGTTCCTGACGATCGCGAGGTGCCAGCCCCCCGTGCCGTCCGGCTTGGCGGCGACCAGTTCGTCGACCGCGACGAGGGCGTTGAGGCGTTGGCCGCGCCAGACGGTGTCGATGGCGGTGGCCGTGTGGTCGCGCATGCGCGCCGCGGTCTCGTACTTGCCGCACTCGGCAAGCGCTCGGATGTGGGCCAGCGCCCCGCGCAGCGCCGAGTCGTCCGTCCCCGAGATGAGGTCGGCGGCCTTCGCGGGGCCCGCGGCGTACTCGACGGCGCCGACGTCGCGGCCGGCCGGACACGGAGACAGCTCCACCTCGGGGCAGGACGGCCCGTGGAGGGCCGAACGGGCCAGCCGGGTGGTGCAGGTCCGCACGCCGGTGAAGCGGGCGAGCAGCGTGGCGGTCTCGACGGCGTCGGCGCGTGCGCGGAATGGGCCGATCGCCCGGTCGTGCTTGGGTGCCCGCACGACCGAGAACCTCGGGAAGGCCTCGTCGGTGAGTACCACCCACCACCACCGGTGCGGAAACTTGGAGCGACGGTTGTACGGCGGAGCGTGCGCGGCGAGCAGCCTGAGCTCGCGGACGCCTGCCTCCAGCTCGTGGGCGCACTCGACGTGGTCGACCCGCGTGGTCAACGACGCCATCTCCTTCATCCGGGTGCGCGGGTCGCTGCCGTTGAAGTACTGCCCGACCCGCCGCCGCAAGTCCACCGCGGTGCCGACGTAGAGCACCTCGTCGGACGGGCCGCGGAAGAGGTACACGCCGGGCCTGCGCGGCAGTGCGGTGGCGAGATGCCGGTTGCGGCGCTGGGCGGGGGTGACGTCGGGCAGGTAGGAGCGGAGCTCGCCGAACGTTCCGATGCCCTGGTTGCCGACGCGTTCGATGAGCGCGTGCAGCACGTCGACGGTGGCCCGCGCGTCGTCGAGAGCGCGGTGGGTTGGCCTGGTGCTGGCCCCGAACAGCTGGGCCAGCGCCGAGAGTCGCACGCTCGGGGCCTCGTCGCGGGTCAACACCCGGCGCGCCAGCTTCACGGTGCACAGCACGGGCGGACGCTTCCACGGCAGCTGAAGGCGTTCCGCGGCGGCGCGCAGGAACCCGACGTCGAATCCCGCGTTGTGGGCGACGAGCACCGCGCCCTTCGAGAACTCGAGAAAGGCGGGCAGCACCGAGTCGATGGCGGGGGCGTCGCACACCATGGCCGTGGTGATGCCGGTGAGCGCGACGATCTTCGGCGGGATGGAACGCCCGGGGTCCACCAGGGTGGCGAGTTCACCGATCACCTCGCCGCCGCGGACCTTCACCGCACCGATTTCGGTGATGGCGTCGTAATTGCCGCCGAACTCGTCACCCTTGGCCCGGCTGCCGGTGGTCTCGAGGTCGACGATGACGAACGTGGTGTCCCGCAAGGAGAGGTCCGCAAGGCCGGCCTCGTCCGACCCGGAGTCGCCGAACGCCGCGTCGACGTCGCCGAAGCTCAGCTGGCCCATGGCACGGCACCGTAGGCCGCCGGACCGACATCTCCCGGCATTCACCGTCATCCACGACGTCGGGGTGTCGGGCTTGTCGGTGCTCGTCGTTAGCGTGCGCTCATGACTCGAAGGAAGGTATGACGGCCATGACTCGACCAGAGGCGACTCGACACGAGGCGGGACCGGACCTGTCGGAAACATCGGGGTCCGAAGCGGGGACCCTGCACATCGACTGCGACGACTGCGCGGTGCGCGGACACGGCTGCCAGGACTGTGTCATCAGTGTTTTATTGGGCGTTCCCGACACGTTGCTGGCCGATGAGCGCCTGGCGCTAGAAGTCCTCGCAGACGCCGGATTGGCGCCTCGGCTACGGTTGGTACCGATTCACCGGAGGCGCGCCGACGGGGTCGCCTAACTGCCCTCGAAGTCGCGGGCAGCGAAATATTCCCGTGGCGCCTGTTAAATTTGCGTCCTCTGTTGGACAACCCCGATGCCGTTTCGTAACCTATCTGAGACCTAACGCAGTTCGAGCGGCGCTCTAACGGCAGTTGAAGGACGCGAAATCTTGAGGTTTAACGCTATGCACCGGAGTGCACGTGCTCTTCGGCGACCGATTGTTGGTGCGATAGCTGGAGTGATGGTCTTCGGTGGTGTGCTTGCCGGAACTTCGCAGGCCGATCCCGCTGACGATGCGCTGGCAAAGCTGAATGAGCTGTCGCGGCAGGCCGAGCAGACCACCGAGGCAATGCACAGCGCCGAGTTGGATCTGAACAACAAGCTTGCGGCACAACAGGTTGCCGATCAGAAGCACGCAGCGGACGTCGCCGCCGTCGACTCGTCGAAGGCGCAGCTGGCAACCTTTCAAACGTCCGTCGACAAGGTTGCCGCAGCCCAGTACATGGGTGGCCGCACCGACGGTCTCGACGCCATGCTGACGGCCAATTCGCCGCAGGGCCTCATCGACCAACTCGCCGTCCAGCGGGTGATGGCCACCGAGATGTCGGCCCAGATGACCAACTTCAAGAGCAGCAGCGTGTTGGCGACCAATGCCGAAGTGGAGTCCGCAAAGTCCGCTGCCGACGCCAAGACCGCTGCCGAGCAGGCCGCCGCAGTGCGCGCGGATCTGCAATCCAAGCAAAGCAAACTCCAAGTGCAGATGGCGATCGTCAAGTCGCAGTACACCGCCCTGACGCCGGCCCAGCGGGATGCCCTGGCCGCGATCCCGCCGACGCCGCCCGTGCCCGCCGCGCCGGACGCGCCCCCGCCGCCGGACGTGCTCGCCTCCGCACCGGACGGCATCAACCCCGGTGACCTGGCTCCGCCAGAAGCCGCCCCCGCTGCGCCCGCCGAGGGCGAAGGCATGGTCGCCGTTCAGGCCGCGCTGACGCGTATCGGTTCGCCCTATTCGTGGGGTGCCGCTGGTCCGGGCGCCTTCGACTGCTCCGGTCTGGTGATGTGGGCCTTCGGTCAGGCGGGGGTCAACCTCCCGCACTCGAGCCAGGCGCTCGCCCAGGGCGGCCAGCCGGTGTCGATGGACCAGATGCAGCCCGGTGACCTCATCACCTACTACTCCGACGCCTCCCACGTCGGCATCTACATCGGCGACGGAATGATGGTGCACGCCTCGACGTACGGCACCCCCGTGCGGGTCGCCCCGATGGACAATGCGCCCATTCACAACGTCCGCCGCTACTAAGAAGCCGCTACTCGGCCTGCTTCTGCTCGTCGAGTTAGCCGTCGCGGTGGTGCTGGTGTTCCGTCCCGTTGGCGGTGCACCCGAGGCGCCGACTCCACCCACCGCGACGCACGCCTCCCTCGACGTGCCGACGACACCGTCGGACCCGATGGTGCTGCGCGACGGTAGGACCGTCTCGCTGATGTCACTCGGAGGAGCCCAGACCGCCGACCTGGAGAGCCGGGTCTGGGGCGAACTCGACGGAGCCGCCGACGCCGTCACCGCGTTCTGGGGCGACCAATGGCCGCGCAACATCGTCGTCGTGCTGACCGGGACCGACGAAGAGTTCCGTGCCCTCGGCGTCGCAGATCCCGACATCGCCGCCGCCACCACGGCACAGCGGATCGTCTTTGCGCCCGGCGCGAGCTCGATGAGCGATGCGTCACTGCGAATCGTCCTGCGCCACGAACTCTTTCACTACGCCGCAAGAAGTCGCACCGCCGCCGACGCGCCGCGCTGGCTCACCGAGGGGGTCGCCGACTTCGTCGGTCGACCGCCGACGCCGAAGCCGGACCGCCGAGGCGCCGACGCGCTGGCGCACCTGCCGTCGGACGCCGATCTGGACACGGTCGGTTCCGTGCGGTCGCTGGCGTACGACAGGGCGTGGTGGTTCAGTCGATTCGTCGCCAGCCGCTACGGTGCCGACGCGCTGCGCAACCTTTACGTCACCGCGTGCGGGCCGGGGCATCCCGACCAGGCCACCGCCATCAAGCAAGCCCTCGGCGCCGACACGCCCCAGGTGGTCGCCGCGTGGCGCGCCTGGCTGGGCGGATAGCGGGTGGCCAAGGTCCTGTTGGTGACCAACGACTTCCCGCCGCGGCGGGGAGGCATCCAGTCCTATCTCGAGAACCTCGTCACCGAACTGGTCACCACCGGTGAGCACACCATCACGGTCTACGCGCCGACCTGGAAGGGCGCCGACGACTACGACCGGCAGGCCGAACGTGCCGACTCGCCGTTTCGGGTCGTCCGGCACCCCACGACGTTGATGATCCCGGAGCCGTCGGTCGCGCTGCGGATGAGACGGCTCATCGGCGAACACGACGTCGACGCGGTGTGGTTCGGCGCCGCCGCCCCCCTTGCGCTGCTGTCGCCGCTGGCACGCCGCGCCGGAGCGAAGCGGATCGTCGCGAGCACCCATGGGCACGAGGTGGGGTGGTCGATGCTCCCGGTGGCGCGAACGGCGTTGCGGCGCATCGGAAACGACGCCGACGTCGTCACGTTCATCAGTCAGTACACCCGCAACCGGTTCGCCTCGGCCTTCGGGCCCGGCGCCGCGCTGGAGCGGCTCTCACCAGGCGTCGACGTAGACAGGTTCGAACCCAACTCGGTGGCCAGGGCGCAGATGCGGGCCCGCTACGGGCTCGGCGACCGGCCCGTAGTGGTGTGCGTGTCACGGCTGGTGCCACGCAAGGGTCAGGACATGCTGATCCGCGCACTGCCCGCGCTCCGCGAAAGGGTGCCGGGGACGCGGCTGGTCATCGTCGGCGGCGGCCCCTACCTGGACGACCTCCGACGGTTGGCGCACTCCTTCGGCGTCGCCGAGGACGTGGTGTTCACCGAGGGCGTGCCCGCCGAGGAATTGCCAGCCCATCATGCGATGGCGGACGTCTTCGCGATGCCGTGCCGCACCCGGGGTGCGGGGCTCGACGTCGAGGGCCTCGGCATCGTGTACCTGGAGGCGTCGGCGATGGGCGTGCCGGTGGTCGCCGGTGATTCCGGGGGAGCGCCGGAGTCGGTGCTCGACGGCACGACCGGTCTGGTGGTCGACGGGTGGGACGTCGGGTCGATCACCGCCGCCGTCGGAGACCTGCTGGCCGACCCCGACCGCGCCGCCGAGATGGGCAGGGCGGGCCGAGACTGGGTCGTCGACGAATGGCAGTGGCGCACCAAGGCGCAACGGCTCTCGCAACTACTCGCCGGTTAGGCCCCCGGCTTGGCGTAGAGGGCCTCGATGTCGGCCGCGAACTTCTCCGCGACCACCTTGCGCTTGACCTTCAACGTCGGCGTGAGCTCGCCGGTGTCCTCGGTGAAGTCGACGGGCAGAATGCGGATCTTGCGGATCGACTCGGCGTGCGACACCGCCTGATTGGCGTCCTTGACGGCCAGGTCGACCTCGGCGAGCAGGTCGGAATCCTCGGCGAGGTCGCCGACGGTCGCCGACGCGTCCTTGCCGTTGCGCTGCTTCCAGCCGGGGAACGCCTCCGGATCGATCGTGATCAACGCGGCGATGAACGGCTGGGCGTCGCCGACGACCATGGCCTGGCTGATCAGCGGATGGGCGCGCAGCCGGTCCTCCAGCAGCGCCGGGGCGACGTTCTTGCCGCCGGCGGTCACGATGATCTCCTTCTTGCGACCGACGATGGTCAGGAAACCGTCGTCGTCGATGGCCCCGAGATCGCCGGTGTGGAACCACCCGACTGAGGTTCCATCGCTCCTCACGTCCGCGGTGAACACCGCGTCGGTCTCCGACGGGTTCTGCCAGTACCCGCCGAACACCACGCCGCCGCTGACGAGGAGCTCGTCGTCGTCGGCGAGGCGCATTGCGTTGCCGGGCACCAGCTTTCCGACCGACCCGACCTTGACGTCGTCCACCCGGTTGACGGTGATCGCCGCGCTGGTCTCGGTGAGGCCGTAGCCCTCGTAGATGGTGACGCCGACGCCGCGGTAGAAGTGTCCGAGCCGGGCGCCCAGCGGCGCGCCACCGGAGATCGCGGCACGGCAGTTGCCGCCGAGCGCGGCCCGCAGCTTGCCGTAGACCAGCCGGTCGAACAGGGCGTGCTTGAGGTTCAGCAGCAGGCCCGGGCGTCCGGTGGCCTTGGCCTCGCTCCACTCGATCGCGGTGGCGGCGGCCGCGGCGAAGATCTTGTCCTTGCCGCCGTCGCGAGCATTCTGCTCGGCGGTGTTGTACACCTTCTCGAACACGCGAGGCACCGACACCACTAGCGTCGGCTTGAACACCCCGAGGATGGGCACCAAGTTCTTCACGTCGCTGGTGAACCCGAGCGTGACCTTGTTGCTGAACGCCGCGATCGTGATGGCGCGGGCCAACACGTGCGCCAGCGGGAGGAACACCAGCAGCTTCTCGCCCTTGTCGAGGAGAGAGGGGAAACACGCCTTCGCGCCGCGCATTTCGTGCAGCAGGTTGGAGTGCGTCAGCTCGCAGCCCTTGGGCCGGCCCGTGGTGCCGGAGGTGTAGACCAGCGTCGCGACGTCGGCCGACTTCACGGCCTCGAGCCGGGCCGTCACGGCCTCCGGATCGGTGCCGCCGCCGATCCTGGCGAGCTCGTCGAGCGCGGCCGGACCCGTGCCGTCGACGCGGTACACGTGACGCAGTGCGGGCAGTTCGGCCTTGAGCCGTTCGATCTTGTCGAAGTGTTCGTCGGTCTCGGCGAACGCCGCGACCGCACCCGAGTCGGACAGCACGAACCGAACCTGGTCGACGGAGCTGGTTTCGTAGATCGGCACCGTCACCGCGCCGATCGACAGGATCGCGAAGTCGATTATCGCCCACTCGTATCGGGTCGCCGACAGAATCGCCACGCGGTCACCCGCCTGCACGCCCTCGGCGATCAATCCGCGTGCGGTCGAACGCACTTGGTCGGCGACCTGCGCGCACGTCACGTCGGTCCACGACCCGTCGACGAGACGCTGGATGACGACGTGGTCCGGATCGTCGGCCTCGTGGGAGAACACGGAGGCGGCCACGGTGTCGTGCTCGCCGACGGTGAACGATGCCGGGACGCTGAACTCGCGCACGATCTGGGCCCTTTCCGACGGGTTGGCCTGGGGTGGACGGATACTTGGACCCATACCCAGTGATGGCAGCCTAGTCGGCCGCCGCCCGCCGGCGACGGCTCGTGTGTGAAGGTGTGAGCGATGAACAGCATCCAGGTGGCGGACGAGACGTTCGTGTGCGCCGACCCGGCCGACGTCGGCGCGGCGATCGCGGACCCGGTGAGTTGGCGGCGATGGTGGCCCGATCTGCGGCTGACGGTGGTCGAGGACCGAGGTCCCGCGGGGCACCGCTGGACCATCACCGGAGCCCTGACCGGCACCATGGAAGTCTGGCTGGAGGCGTCGTACGACGGCGTGATCCTGCACTACTTCGTGCACGCCGAGCCGTCCGGAGTAGCGGCCTGGGAGCTGGCCAAGATGAACCTCGCCAAGGCCAATCATCAGCGTCGCGTGGCGGGCAAGAGGATGGCGTTCGAGGTCAAGCAGAAGCTCGAGGAGTCACGCGCCGTCGGAGTGTCCCGGCTCGCGTAGGTGGTTGATTGAGGACTCGAGACTGGGGTACGGGTACATTTCGGGTCGAATGGACGTGAGTCCAGTAGCGCTCTAGGACCCGGGGAAGTGATCACGTGGCGGACAAGACTGCGCAGACGATCTACATCGACGCCGAGCCCGCGACGGTGATGGACGTCATCGCCGACATCGGCTCCTACCCGGACTGGGTCGCCGAGTACAAGGAAACCGAAGTCCTCGAGAGCGACGACGAGGGCTACCCGAAGAAGGCGCGGTTGGTGCTCGACGCCGCCGTGCTCAAGGACACCATGGTGCTGGCCTACACCTGGCCCGCCGACCGCACGTCGGTGCGGTGGTCGCTGGTGTCGAGCTCCCTGCTGAGGGCGCTGGACGGCGCATACCTGTTGTCTCCCAAGGGTTCCGGCACCGACGTCACCTACGAGTTGTCGGTCGACCTGGTCATTCCGATGATCGGGTTACTCAAGCGCAAGGCCGAACGTCGGCTCACCGACACCGCGTTGAAGGATCTCAAGAAACGAGTCGAGGCTGACTGAGAGCAGCGATCCGGGCCGACCTTCCGCGGCCGGCAGTGCCAGGATCAGCCTCTTCGTCGGCAAGGGTGGAGTTGGCAAGTCCACCTTGGCGACTGCCGCCGCGGTGCGCGATGCGCGCAGCGGCCTGCGAGTGCTCGTCGTGTCGACCGACCAGGCCCATTCCACGGGCGACGTTCTCGGCATCCGCGTGACGCCGACGGGGGAGCGCGAGCCGACCAGGGTCTTGGCCGACCTCGACCCGGGCAGTGACGCGGGGTCCGGTGGCTTCCTCGACGTACTCGCTCTCGACACCCTGGCGCTGCTTGAACGGCGGTGGCGGCAGGTGGCCGGCGTGCTGGCCGCCCGATTCCCCGAGTCCGATCTGGGAGACGTAGCACCAGAAGAACTTTCGGCGTTGCCCGGCATTCAGGAGGTGCTCGGCCTCGACGAGGTGGCCGAGCTGGCCGCCTCGGGTCAGTGGGACCACGTGGTCGTCGACTGCGCGTCCACGGCCGACGCCATGCGGATGCTCACCTTGCCCGCGACCTTCGGGCTCTATCTCGAACGGGCCTGGCCGCGGCACCGCAGGCTGTCCTCGGGCGACGAGGTCGCCTCCGCGGGCATCGTCGAACTGGTGGAACGGATCGCCGCCAGCACCGAACGCCTCGGCGAACTCCTCACCGACGCCGCCCTGGTGAGCGCACACCTGGTGCTCACCCCCGAACGGGTAGTGGCCGCCGAGGCGGCCAGGACGTTGGGGTCGCTGGCGCTGATGGGTGTGTCGGTGCACGAGTTGATCGTGAATCAGGTGTTGGTGCAAGACGATTCATACGAGTACCGAAACCTGCCCGAGCACCCGGCATTCGACTGGTACACCGAGCGGATCGCCGAACAGCGCCTCGTCCTCGACGAACTCGACGCCACGATCGGCGACGTCACCCTGGTGCTCGTGCCGCATCTGGCGGGGGAGCCGATCGGACCCAAGGCGCTGGCCGAATTGCTCGACGCCGCCAGACACCGGGACGGATCGGCGCCGCCGGCGCCCGTGCGGCCGGTGGTTGACCGCGAATCCGGATCCGGACTCGATGCCGTATATCGGATGCGGTTAGAGTTGGCTCAGGTCGATCCGAACTCGCTGACGCTGGGGCGGGTCGACGACGACCTGATCATCGGCGCCGGTGGCATGCGTCGCCGGGTTCGGTTGGCGTCCGTCTTGCGGAGATGCACCGTGATGGACGCGCAACTACGCGGCGGTCAACTGACGGTGCGCTTTCGACCGAATCCGGAGGTGTGGCCGTCATGAGCGACTCCCACACCGACCTTCCTCCCGAGCTGCGACAGCTCGCGCAGTCGATCCTGAACAAGCTGGACCCCGCCGTGCGAATGGCCGCCGCGCGCGCCACCTCGGGCAGCGAGGGCAAGTGCCAGCAGGTGTGGTGCCCGGTGTGTGCCCTTGCCGCGTTGGTGTCCGGCGAACAGCACCCGCTGCTCGGCGTGATCGCCGAGCACGGCGTCGCGTTGCTGTCGGTCGTCCGCGCGATGACCGACGCCATGACCGACCCCGCGGGCCCGGGTTCCGGCGGTCCCGACACCCCGTCGCCGCCGACCGACCCGCAACCCGACGGCGATCCGCCCCCATCCGCGCCGGGCCACTACCAACACATCCCCGTCACCGTCGAGGACTGACCGGCGACTGGGTACAGTTGTCGCAGGGCACCGTCCGGGCGCCCGGCGCGGGAGGCTCGATGTGGTATTGGCTCTTCAAATACGTCTTCATGGGCCCGCTGCTGACATTGCTCGGGCGCCCGAAAGTGGTTGGGCTGGAGAACGTTCCGGACCGCGGCGCGGTCATCCTCGCCAGTAACCACCTCGCCGTCGCCGACAGCTTCTACAAGTGCCTGGTGGTCCGGCGTCGGATCACCTACCTGGCCAAGGCGGAGTACTTCACCGGCACCGGACTCAAGGGCTGGTTCACCCGCTGGTTCTACACCGCCGCCGGACAGGTCCCGATCGACCGGACCGACGCCGACGCCGCACTCGCCGCCCTGACGACGGCGAAGCGCATCCTCGGCAAGGGCAAGGTCCTCGGCATGTACCCCGAGGGCACCCGCTCGCCCGACGGCCGTCTCTACAAGGGCAAGACCGGCATCGCCCGATTGGCGTTGGAGACCGGCGTCCCCGTCATCCCGGTGGCCATGGTCGGCACCGACGACGTCAACCCGCCCGGATCGAAGATGTGGCACTTCGGCCGCGTCGAGGTCCGCTTCGGCAAGCCGCTGGACTTCTCCCGGTTCGAGGGGCTCGCGGGCAACCGCTTCATCGAGCGCGCCGTCATCGACGAGGTGATGTACGAACTCATGCAGATGTCCGGCCAGGAATACGTCGACCTGTACGCCGCCGACGTCAAGGTCGCACTCGAAGGCGGAGCAGGCGGATCCGACGGCACGCCTCCGGCCCGGATGCCGACCTCGGCTGCGGGCTAGGTCGCCGCGTGCGCCGGTGTGGCGTCCGCATTTGCCCCTGAGCCGTCGCGTTCACGCAGCGTGACCGCCCCCGAGATCGCGATCAGGGCCAGCGCCCACCACACGTAGGAACCGCCGAGGAGCTGGCGCCACAGCGCGGCGGACGTCTCCTCGTGTTCGACCATCAGGTGAATCGGCACGAAGTAGGTCAGCACCACCCCGACCACGCTGAGGACACCCATCGCGGCGCTGCGATAGCGCACCCCGAGCACCCCCGTCGTCAGGATCGCCGGCAACGCCCACACCCAGTGGTGCGACCACGACACCGGCGAGACGACCAAGCCGAACATCGCCACGCAGATCAACGCGAGCACCGCCTGGTCGCCGGCCCGCACCGAGGCGCCCTCGCCCGGCCGCAGCACCCGGCGAACCGCCCACCAGGTCAGGCCGAGCACGGCAAAGCAGGCGACCAACCACACGAAGAATCGCGGCGTTTCACCGAGACCGAGGCGGGCCAGGGTGCCCGCGATGTTCTGATTGGTCAGATAGGTGGCCGTGCCGATCCGGTCGGTGTCGCGGATCGTCTGAGTCCAGTACTCCCACGAATCCCTGGCCGCCAGCATGAATCCGACGGCCGTCGCCAACACCGCCGACGCCACGCTCGTCAGCAGCGCCCTGGTGTCGCGCCGAAGGAGGAAGTACAGCAGGAAGACGGCGGGCGTCAGCTTGAGCGCAATGGCCACGCCAAGCAGCAACCCCCGCGGCCATGGCGTCTTCTTCGGCACGCAGTCGGCGATGACGAGCGTCATGAGCACGACGTTGATCTGGCCGAACTCGAAGTTCGACCGGATGGGCTCCAGATAGACGGCGGCCGGAGCGACGATCGCCGCGGCCAGCCAGCACCGGCGTTGCCACCCGTCCAGCACCCCGAGGCGCGTCAGCACGATCGCCGTGGTGACCATCAGCAGCACGAAGGTGACGGCCGTGATGGTCGCGCTGGCCGCGTTCAGCGACAGCATCGCGAACGGAGCGAAGACGGCGGCCGCCAGCGGCGGATAGGTGAACGGCAGATCAAGGCCCGCGACGGTGTGGAAGAGCACGCCGTCGCGGTAGAGGGACGTGCCGTCGAGCCACGCCCGACCGCCCATTCGGTAGACGTCGATGTCGATGCGATAGGGGGTCACGGCCAGCAGCCGCCACCCCGCCCAGACCACCACCGCGACGGTGAGCAACTGGAACAGCCGCCATCCCGCGCCTGCCCACCACGCTCCGCTGCGGAACTGCCGAATTCTCATGTCGCGGACCAGAGTATCGGTGGCCCCCGGCGAGTCGGGGACCATCCGCTCCACGACGCGCGCTGGTCGGCGTAAGTTTTGCGGGTGTTCGACGATTGGAACTTCGACTTCGGGCTCGACTTGGCGATCCCGCCCGGCCGGCAACCGCTGATGTGGTGCCTGATCGCGTTTCTGCTGACGTTCCTGGTGACGCGCACGATCGTCCGCTACATCCGGCACAGCGAGAACAACAACGTCGACGGCACCCCGCCCAAGTGGTGGCAGCCACGGAACATGGGTCACGGGACGACCCACATCCACCACGTCGTCATCGGTGTGATCCTGGTCATGGTGTCCGGGGTGACGATGGTGACGCTCGCCGTGGACGGCGGCGTGCCCGAGTTCACCGTCGCCGCCATCCTCTTCGGGATGGGCGCCGCGCTTGTGCTCGACGAGTTCGCCTTGATCCTGCACCTGCAGGACGTGTACTGGTCCGAGGACGGCCGGGCATCGGTGGACGCGGTGTTCGCCGCGGTCGCGGTCGCCGGGCTGCTCATCTTGGGGTTCAACCCGTTGTCGTTCTTCGACATCGGGTTTTGGCGCGAGGATCAGTCGTTGCTGGCCCGGTCGATGGTCGTCGGGGTCGCGCTGATCACCCTGGCGCTGGCCGTGATGGTGTTGCTCAAGGGAAAGGTGTGGACGGGCCTGGTGGGGATGTTCATCACGCCGCTGCTGATCGTCGGCGCGATTCGGGTCTCGCGCCCGCACGCGCCGTGGGCCCGGTGGCGCTACGGGCGCAGGCCCCGCCGCATGCACCGGTCGCTGGAGCGGGAGCGTCGGCTGCGCCGCCCCGTCGTCTCGGCCAAACTCTGGCTACAACACGTCATCGCGGGCGAGCCGCACTTTCCCGACGACGTCGAGGTCGACGCCCAGCTCGACCGGGAGATCCATCCGGCTCCGGCCCCTGCCGGGACGGACGCCCCCTGATGCGCTACTTCTACGACACCGAGTTCATCGACGACGGCCGCACCATCGACCTGATCTCGATCGGCGTGGCCGCCGAGGACGGCCGCGAATATTACGCCATCTCAACGGAATTCAACCCCGATCGGGCTGGCGCCTGGGTGCGCAAGCACGTGCTGCCGAAGCTGCCGTCACCGTCGTCGAAGCTGTGGAAGTCCCGTCGTCAGATCCGCTCGGACCTCGAGGACTTCTTCGACGTCGACGGCGACGAGACCATTGAACTCTGGGCCTGGGTGGCCGCCTACGACCACGTCGTGCTCTGCCAGCTGTGGGGACCGATGACCGATCTGCCGCCCGCGATCCCGCGGTTCACCAGGGAGCTGCGGCAGTTCTGGGAGGACCGTGGGTCACCGCGGATGCCGCCGCGGCCCAGGGACACCCACGACGCGCTGGTCGACGCCAGGCACAACCTGACGAGGTTCCGCCTGGTGACGGGTCTCCCCAGACATGACGAGGACCCCGACGACGACGATGACGGGTCCTGGGCCGCACGCGCCTGAACTGCGGCGATGGGACGGACCGGGATGCAAGCCGACGGTCCGCGCGCAGTTACCATGGACGGGTGAACTGGACCGTCGACGTGCCCATCGACCAGCTGCCGGAGCTCCCGCCGCTGTCGAGTGACCTCCGCGAGCGGCTCGACGCCGCCCTCGCCAAGCCAGCTGCTCAGCAGCCGAGCTGGCCCGCGGACCAGGCCAAGGCGATGCGGACGGTCCTGGAGAGCGTGCCGCCGGTGACCGTGCCGTCGGAGATCGAGCGGCTCAAGGGCCACCTCGCCGACGTCGCGCGCGGAGAGGCGTTCCTGCTCCAGGGCGGCGACTGCGCCGAGACGTTCGTCGACAACACCGAACCGCACATCCGGGCCAACATCCGCACGCTGCTGCAGATGGCCGTCGTGCTGACCTACGGCGCCAGCATGCCGGTGGTCAAGGTCGCGCGCATCGCAGGCCAGTACGCCAAGCCGCGGTCGTCCGACGTCGACGCGCTTGGCCTCAAGTCCTACCGCGGTGACATGGTCAACGGGTTCGCCCCCGACGCCTCGGTGCGCGACCACGACGCCTCGCGACTGGTGCGCGCCTACGCCAACGCCAGCGCCGCGATGAACCTGGTGCGGGCCATGACGTCGTCCGGGCTGGCCTCGCTGGAATCGGTGCACGACTGGAATCGCGAGTTCGTCCGCACCTCGCCGGCGGGTGCGCGGTACGAGGCGCTGGCCGCCGAGATCGACCGCGCGCTGCGGTTCATGAGCGCGTGCGGCGTCAACGACATCAACCTGCAGACCGCCGAGATCTACGCCAGCCACGAGGCGCTGGTGCTGGACTACGAGCGCGCGATGTTGCGGCTGTCCAACGAGTTTCCCGTCGAGGCCCCCGAGCCGCGGCTCTACGACCTGTCGGCGCACTACGTGTGGATCGGTGACCGCACCCGCCAACTCGACGGTGCGCACATCGGATTCGTGGAGACCATCTCCAACCCGATCGGCGTCAAGATCGGGCCGACGACGCCGCCGGAGTTGGCCGTCGAATACGTCGAGCGTCTCGATCCGCACAATCAGGCGGGCCGCCTGACGCTGGTCAGTCGGATGGGCAACGGCAAGGTGCGCGACCTGCTGCCGCCGATCATCGAGAAGGTTCAGGCCACCGGCCGCCAGGTGATCTGGCAGTGCGACCCGATGCACGGCAACACCCACGAGTCGTCGACCGGTTACAAGACGCGGCACTTCGACCGCATCGTCGACGAGGTCCAGGGCTTCTTCGAGGTGCATCGCTCGCTGGGCACCCATCCCGGCGGCATCCACGTCGAGATCACAGGTGAGAACGTCACGGAGTGCCTCGGCGGCGCGCAGGACATCTCGGACTCCGACCTGGCCGGGCGCTACGAGACGGCGTGCGACCCGCGGCTCAACACGCAGCAGTCCCTGGAGTTGGCCTTCCTGGTCGCCGAGATGTTGAGGGGCTAGAACAGCCCTTGCAGGTTGCTGCCGAGCGTCCACGCCCCGGCGGCGATCAGCGCGGTGAGCGTCAGGATGCCGACCGACCAGAACAGCGTCACGCGTCGGCCGCGTTGCCTGGCCCACTCCAGCTCGTCGATGTCGATGCCCGCAAATTGCCCTGGGGCGTAACGGCTTTCGGAAGATTCCCAGTCGCCCGGACCACGCGTCATCTCGCGGGTGTGTTGACGCGGCGCCGGTGGGGGAGCCACGTCCCGGGTCGGCAGAATCGGCGTCGGTGGTGCCGGGGGCGCGGTGGCCTCGGTGGTGTGGTCGTCGCGGTCGTCCAGCCGGCTCTGGAACTGGGCCGAGGCGACGTGCTGAGCGGAGTTGGCCGGCGCAGGCACCCGAAACGACGGCAGGCCGAGTTCGGTGACGATCGCGTCGAGGTCGGCGCCCATCGCCGTCGCGTCGGGATAACGGTCCCCTGGCGTGCGCCTAGTCGCCCGGCGCACCAACTCGTCGAACTGCGGCGGCACCCCCGTGATCGCCGCACTGGGCGGCGGCACGTCGTTGTCCATCCGCTGATACGCCACGGCGAGCACGCTGTCACCGGTGAACGGGGTACTCCCGGTAAGCAATTCGTAGGCGAGGATGCCGACGCCGTAGACGTCGCTCTCCGGCGTCGCGTCGCCGGTTCCGACCTGCTCGGGCGACAAATACGCGGCGGTGCCGAGGATCACACTCGTCGAGGTGATCTTCGCCTCGGCGACGGCGCGCACCAAACCGAAGTCCGCGATCTTCACCTCGCCGTCGTCGGAGATCAGCACGTTCTCGGGCTTGATGTCGCGGTGGACCAGCCCCGCCCGGTGCGCCGCCGCCAGACCGCCGAGGATCGGCGTCAGTACCGCGGCGACGGCGTGCGGCGGCATCGGGCCGCGTTCGCGGAGCAGCTCACGCAGCGTGCCGCCCTCGATCAACTCCATGACCAGGTACGGAAGGCCGGCGCCATGATCTCCGAGGCCCTGGTCGTACACCGCGACCAGCCCGGGATCCTTCAGCCGGGCGACGGCGCGGGCCTCCCGCTGGAACCGCACCAGGAACTGAGAATCGCCCGCATAGCGTGAATCCATCACCTTCAGCGCCACCGGACGGTCCAGCCGGAGATCCAGTCCGCGGTACACCGCGGACATCCCACCGGTGGCGATCAGGGCGTCGACGCGGTACCGCGCATCCAACACGAGGCCGACGAGCGGGTCCGATCGTTGGCTGGTATCCACGCACGCATCTTAGACTCGGACCGGTGAGCAACATTCCGGCTGCCGACGACGTTCTGGACCCCGACGAAGCCGTCTACGATCTGCCCGCCGTGGCGTCCATCCTCGGCATCCCGGTGACCAAGGTGCACCAGCACCTGCGCCAGAAGCACCTCATCGGCGTCCGCCGCAACGGCGTCCTGGTGGTGCCCAAGATCTTCTTCGACGACAAGGGTCACGTCGTGAAGAGTCTGTCGGGCCTCCTGGTCGTGCTGCACGACGGCGGCTACAGCGAAAACGACATCGTCCGGTGGCTCTTCACCCCGGACCCGTCGCTGACCCTCAGCCGTGACGGCACCGGAGAGGTCGTGGAGAACGCCCGGCCGGTCGACGCGCTGCATTCGCATCAGGCCCGCGAGGTGGTTCGCCGCGCCCAGGCGATGGCGTACTGAGGGCCGGCCTATTGGGCGGCGGGGGCCTTCTCGGCCTCCGCGCTCTCGGGAGACTTCGCCAGCGAGTACCACGCCACCGCCGCACACGCGGTGGCGAGCGCGACGTGCAACCACGAATACATGCCGTGTGAGCCGTCGGGCTTGAAGATCACCATGATCCACGTCGAGAACCCCGCGATGACCGCGATCGACTGTCTGCTCTGCGCCAGCGCCGACAGCACGGCCAGCGGCCACGTGTAGTACCAGGGGAGCGCCGCGGGGACGAACAACACCACGACGAGCATCGCCAACGCGATTCCCGTCAGCGCCTCGCGGTCGTCGTGGCGGAAACGCCACCACAGCAACGGAAGTGAGATGGCGATGATCGCGACCCCGGCGATGCGCGTCACCTCGAGGACGGCGTAGAAGTTCACCGGCAGGAACAGGCCGCCGATCGCGTTGACCAGATTCGCCACCGCGGTGGGCACCGTGAGCCAGTTGATGATCTTCACCGAGCCCGCGAGCGCGGTCAGCCAGCCGAGCCCGACCCCCGCCAGCCACGACACCACGGCGAACACCACCACGAAGATGAGCGCCGAAGCGCCGGTGGCGAAGCCGAAGGCGCGCGCAGGCCCGAGTCCGCGTTTCTCCCTGAGCCGGTGCATCCACATCCACACCATGAACGGCAGGGCGATTCCCGCCGTCGCCTTCACCGCGACCGCGATCGCGATCAGGCTGACGCCCCACACCGGTCTGTTCTGCAAGGTCAGTGCGATGGCCGCCATCATCAGGCCGACCATCAGCATCTCGTTGTGGACGCCGCCCATCAGATGAATGATCACCAACGGGTTGAGCACGCAGATCCACAGGGCGGCAGGCCCGTTGGCCCCGACGTGGCGCGCGATCCGCGGAGCGGCCCAGATCAGCATCACCAGCCCGGGCAGCATGCAGAGCCGCAGCAGCATGGTGCCCTCGATGACGTGGTCGCCGACCACCATCGTGACGAACTTGGCCACCAGGATGAACACCGGACCGTACGGGGCGGTCGTCGTCGTCCAGATCGGGCTCACGTCGTCGAGCAACGGATTGGGATTCTCGATCGGGCCGACGACGTAGGGATCGAACCCGTCGCGCAGCAAGGCCCCCTGCGCCAGATACGAATACGTGTCGCGGCTGAACACCGGCGCGCTCAACAGCAGTGGCGTCAACCAGAACCCGGTCGTCGCCAGCATCGTGTACGTGGTCGCGGTGCGGTCGACGACCCGTCGGCCCAACAGCAACCAGGCGATCAGCATCGCCGCGACGCCACCCCACAACAGCAGCGACGAGAACACCAGACCGTGCCCGAAGCGCAACCAGGACAGGGAAATCGACTCGAGCACCGGATCGTGCAACCGAGTGCTGCCCGCGCCGAGGCCACCGAGGGTGATCAGCACCGCGCCGAGACAGCCGAGACGGGCCGGTCGGCCCTCCCGGGACGCGGCGAATGCGGTCAGGCGCGAGACGTGGCTCCCGAAACGGGATTTCGGTTGGGGCGCGGCGGTCGGAGTCGTCATGCGCCTCAGGCGGACCGGTTCGACGCCAATCTGGCGAGCTCGGCCAGACCGACCTTTGCGTCGGCGTTGATGTCCGCCGCGTCGAGGAGGGCAAGGGCCTGCCCGGTGAGCAGCTCGATGCGGGACTCGACCGCGGCGAGCGCACCCACGGACTCGATGACGTGACAGAGCTCCCGGACGTCGGCCTCCGAGAGCTCGGTGCCGATCGAGGTGCGCAACATCTTGGCGGCCAACGGATCCGAGCCGTCGGCCCGTTCGACGGCCTCGGCGAGCAGCACGGTGCGCTTGCCCGACCGAAGGTCGTCACCGGACGGCTTGCCGGTGACCGCGGGGTCGCCGAACACGCCGAGGACGTCGTCGCGCAGCTGGAACGCCACCCCGAGATTGGTTCCCACCTGATGGAAGGTGGCCTGCACCTCGGGCCGGTTGGCCGCCGCGGCCGCGCCGAGCTGCAACGGTCGTGTCACCGTGTAGGAGGCGGTCTTGTAGGTGTTGACGTTCATCGCGGATTCCACGGTCTCGGCACCGCTCGCCTCGGCGACGATGTCGAGGAATTGCCCGCCGAGGACCTCGGTCCGGATGTCGGCCCACACCTGCTGAACGCGGCGGTGGGCGTCGACCGGCAGGTCGGCGGAGGTGACGATGTCGTCGGCCCAGACCAGCGACAGGTCGCCGAGCAGAATGGCGGTCGACAACCCGAACTGTTCGGACGAGCCGTGCCAGTTGCGCTCGCGATGAAGGTCGGTGAAGTGCCGGTGGACGGTGGGGAGTCCGCGCCGGGTCGCCGAGGCGTCGATGACGTCGTCGTGCACCAGCGCGCAGGCGTGTAGCAACTCGAGTGCGGAGAAGAGCAGCAGCGCGTCGGAGTCCGCGTCAAGGGTGGCGGGGTGATCAGCCGGTGCGACCGCGCGCCAGCCCCAGTAGGCGAACGCGGGACGTAGCCGCTTGCCGCCGCGGAGGACGAACTCCTCGAGGGCGGCCGTCATCTCCGCGTAGTCGGCACCGATGTAGGCGGCGCCGGCGCGGCGCATGGTCAGGTATTCGCGCAGTCGATCGGTGACGGCGCCCGCCAATTCCGTGGCCGACGGTGTCGCGGCAGCATTGACGCTCAGCGCCCGCCCCTTTCACTACGAAGAACCCTCAGACTAGTGGGATTCATCAGCGCGAGTCGTGCGGGTTGGCCATCACCGGGCTGCGGTCACGGCTCTTCCAGGCGACGCCGCCCACGACGAGGGCCACCAGGAAGGCGGCGACGCCCATCCAGATCGCCGCGCCGGCGAACGAGCGTGCGCTGGGGTCGGTGTAGCGGGCTTGGGCGTTCATCGTGCTGACGACGCCCGGCTTGAGCGTCCACTGGACGACGTCGGAGGACACCTGTTCGCCGTTGGTGGAGGTGACGTCGCCGGGGAACGCGACGTTCAACGACACGTCGGCGTCGGGGTCGTTGAGCGAGGTCAGGTCCGCCCGGCCCTCGAGGATCACCAGGTCACCGGCTCGCCGCAGCGAGATGTCCACCCCGGCCGCGTCGGCGTTCATGTTGGCGAGCTGCGGAAGCTCGGCGAACGTCAGGTCGGAGAAGACCGCCTGGGAGCCGACGTAGTCGTCGCGCTCGTACGGCGAGACCGACACCTTGTTGGCGAAGGGCAGGCTGTTGAGCAGCTGCGGACCCTTGTCGTCGCCGTCCTTGGGCTTGGCCGCGGCGATGATCTGACCCGACACCCGGTCGTCGGGGGACACGGTGATCGACGCCCGCACCCGCACGCAACCCGCGATCATGGGCGCGATCAGGACCAGCAAAAGCAAAGCGAGCAGGCGTTTGCGGCGGGTTGGCACCCCGACATGGTGCCAGACCGGTGCCGTACCCGACGTACTAGAGCGGCAGATTTCTGCCAAGGATGGCGAACGGCCGCGGATCTCCGGCGAAGTGGTAGCCCCTGATCACGTCGGTGAAGCCGAGGCGCCGGTACAACCGCCACGCCCGGTTGGCCTCCTCGTCGACCTCGGGGGTGGAGAGCAACACCTGCGGCTCGGAACGCCCCAGCAGCAGCCGACGGACCAGGGCCTCGCCGAGCCCCCGCCCCTGCGCCCGCGGGTGGACGTGAACCTCGGTGAGCTCGAAGTAGTCCGTCGTCAGCTCCGCGATCTGCGCCCTGTCGGCGCCGCCACGCTCCAGGCCCTGGACGACCTGCTGTTGCCACCACTGGTCGGGTGCGCCGCAATATCCGTATGCCACTCCGAGCATCGGAGCCGACGTCAGCGGCGGCGCGTCGGGGTCGGAAGGGGAGCGGTCGGGGACCTCGACGGCGGCGACGGCCGTCCAGCCCCTTCTGTGGGTGTGTTCGACCCACATCGAGGCACGCTGATCTTCGGTGCCGCGGGGATAGCGCATGGCGTCGACGTAGATGCCGAGGGCGTCCCCGAGGCGCCGTTGCATGTCGCCGGGTGACAAGTCGATCAGGAACGTGGCCAACCTCTAAATGCCCTTCGCGCTGTTGCCGATTCGACGTCATTATCCGGTCAGCGACGCGGGATCCCGCCACCGGCGGGGCACGAACTACAATCGAGGCCTGACGTCGGTTCGGGGGCTACCGCGAAGTGACTCGGGGAAGTAGGTGGTACGCGCTGGATTCTGCTCGTATCATGAAGGCCAGGGTGCCCCGTAATTCGCGGGCGTACGTATTTTGAACGCACGGCCGTAAATTCGCGGTCGCAGCAGGGACGCAACATGGGAGGCACGGATGCCACTCTCCGATCATGAGCAGCGCATGCTCGACCAGATCGAGAGCGCTCTTTATGCCGAGGACCCCAAGTTCGCGTCGAGTGTGCGCGGCGGGAATCTCCGGGCACCGTCGGCGCGTCGTCGCTTGCAGGGCGCCGTCGTCTTCATCGTCGGTCTGGCGTTGCTGATCTGTGGCGTCGCGTTCCGGGCCACTCAGATCAGCGGGTTCCCCGTTCTCAGCGTCATCGGCTTCATCCTGATGTTTGGCGGCGTGGTGTACGCCATCACCGGTCCGCGTGTCGCGGGTGGCCGTGACGGCGCCGCACCGGAGCCCAGTTCGAACCAGCAGAAGCGGGCAAAGGGTGGCAACTCGTTCTCCAGTCGTATGGAGGAAAGGTTCCGTCGCCGCTTCGAGGAGTGACGTCTGCGTCACCTGAGGGCAGCTCCGCATGGAGCTGCCCTTTTTCTTTGCGTTCGACACGCCGCGGCGGATGCCCGGCGGTGGGTGGTCAGCCCTTTCCCCCCACCACGCCCCACCACCATCACCAGGTGCCTCTAGCTGGCCTTTTCGTGTCCTAGGCCGGTTTCGTCGGCCATTCCGTGCCCGAAAACGGTTCATTTGTGGTGTGCGGTGGGGGCTTGTGCCCATCTTTTGCCAATGAATGGAGCAAAGTGGGGGATCGTGGGGTAATGTGGCGGACAACGGAGCGGCTAGGGCTCCGCCAGTTCGGCAGCAGGCGGAGGTGACGGGATGTTTCTCGGCACCTACACGCCCAAGCTCGACGACAAGGGGCGGCTCACGCTGCCCGCCAAGTTCCGCGAAGCACTGGCAGGGGGGTTGATGGTCACCAAGAGCCAAGATCACAGCCTCGCCGTCTACCCAAGAGCGGAATTCGAGAAGCTCGCACAGCGGGCATCGCAGGCATCGCGGAGCAATCCGGACGCCCGCGCCTACCTGCGGTACCTTGCCGCGGCGACCGACGAACAGCACCCAGACGCACAAGGCCGGATCACCCTGTCGGCCGACCACCGTCAATACGCAGACCTCTCCAAGGAGTGCGTGGTGATCGGCTCGATCGAGTACCTGGAGATCTGGGACGCCCGAGCGTGGCAGGAATACCAGCAGACCCACGAAGAGAACTTCTCCGCGGCCAGCGATGACACCCTGCGCGACATCATCTAGAACGACCGTTGACACCGGCCAAGTCCTTGCAAGGTGGCCTCTGCCCGAACCGGCCCTGGCGTACTTCCCCAACGCCAGGTCCGCACTCTCGGGCAGGGACCTCCCTGCAAGGGCAGGCACACATGTCCCCGCCACTTCTTGCAAGGGTGCTGCTGTTATGTCCGACCGTCACCCGCACGACCCGGTCCTCCTCGACCGCTGCGTCGAACTTCTCAAGCCCGCCCTGACCCGGCTCAGCTCCGACGGAGCGGGCGCCGTCCTCGTCGACGCGACCCTCGGCGCCGGTGGGCACGCCGAACGCTTCCTCACCGAGCTGCCCGGTCTTCGTCTCGTCGGCCTTGACCGCGACCGCACTGCCCTGGCGATCGCGGCAGAGCGGTTGGCTCCCTTCGGAGATCGCGTCGAATACGTGCAAACCCGGTACGACGGGTTCTGGGCCGACGACACCGTCGTGGACGGGGTCCTCTTCGATCTCGGCGTCTCGTCGATGCAACTCGACCGCGCCGAGCGCGGCTTCTCCTACTCGCACGACGCGCCGTTGGACATGCGCATGGATCAGGACGCGCCACTCACGGCAGCCGAGATCCTCAACACCTACGACAAGAGGGCCCTGACGAGGATCCTTCAGGAGTTCGGCGAGGAGCGCTTCGCCAGCCGCATCGCAGGCGAAATCGTCCGGCGCCGCAGTCACAAGCCGTTCGAGACCACCGCCGAACTGGTCGAGGTGCTCTACGACGTGATCCCCATTCCCGCCCGCCGCACCGGGGGACACCCCGGCAAGCGCACGTTCCAGGCGTTGCGCACCGCGGTCAACGGTGAACTGGACTCGCTGCGGTCCGCCATCCCGTCGGCTCTCGCCGCGCTCCGCCAACACGGGCGGATCGTGGTGATGGCCTACCAGTCGCTCGAGGACAAAATCGTCAAGGGCGAGTTCGCCGCTGCGACCGCCTCACGAACCCCGGCCGGCCTTCCGATGGAACTTCCCGGCCACGAGCCCTACTTCGTCCCGCTCACACGGGGCGCCGAAAAGGCGGGGGACGACGAGATCGCCCTCAATCCGCGCAGTGCATCCGTTCGGCTGCGAGCCCTCGAGAAGCGGACCTCGGAAAAGATCGTCAGAAGGGAAGGTTCGTGATGGCCAAGCGACGAGAAGCGATGCGTGGCTCTGACGAACGCAAGAAGAAGCGCGTCCCCCGTGAGGCGGCAGCGCAACGACGCCCAGTCGACGCGCCCCCGCGTGGCCGCCGGACCACCCGCGAGCAGCGACCCGAACACTCGCGGCCCCACACCGGCCCGATGCCCAGGCCCGCCGACGGACCGGTAAGGCCCAAGAACGCCGCCCAGGCCAAGGCGCGGGCCAAGGCCCGAAAGGCCAAGGCGCCCAAGGTAGTCCGTCCGCCACTCCGGGAACGGCTGCTGGTCAGGCTGTCCTCGGTCGACCTCGACCCCCGCAGGTTCGTCACCAGGGTGCCCTTCGTGGTGCTGGTGATCGGAGCACTCGGAGTCGGGCTCGGCGTCACGCTGTGGCTGTCGACCGACGCCGCCGAGCGGTCCTACGAGCTGGGCCGAGCGCGCCAGGTCAACCAAGCGTTGATGCAGCAGAAGGACGGCCTCGAGCGCGACGTCCTGGAAGCCCAAGCCGCGCCCGCGCTGGCCGAGGCGGCACGCAACCTCGGCATGATTCCCTCCCGCGACACCGCACACCTGGTGCAGGACGCGTCCGGCAACTGGATGGTCGTCGGCACGCCCAAGCCCGCCGAGGGCGTGCAACCGCCGCCGCTGAACAGCCCGCTGCCCGATCCGACGCCGCCAGCACCGCCCGCGGCGCCCGCCCGGCCTGCGCCGCGCGTCGTCGACCCGCGTGAGGTGGCCGTGCACCTGCCGCCCGCCGGGACGGCCCTGCCCAACCAAGCACTGCCCAACCAAGCACTGCCCAACCCCGAGGTGCCCGTGACCGGCGCGGTTCCGGGAGCTCCGGTCCTTCCCGTCGTACCGGGACAGGCTCCGCTCGCGGCCGCCCCGACTCCGCTGACACCGGGTGCGGCACCGCTGCCGACCGGGCCGCTCGACGCCGCCGCACTGCACCTCGACTCGCCGCAGGGGCCTGCGCTGCCCGGCCCGGCGCCCACCCTGCCGGGACCGGGGCCGGTTGATCCCGCCGCGCCGGCCGCTCCAGTGCTCGTCCCAGGACCCCCCGCATGAGCCGACCCGGTTCGCCACATCCCGCCAACGAGCGCCGCACCCGCAAGCCCGTCGCCGACGACGGATTGCGCAGCGCCTCCTTCGCGTTTCGTCATCGGATCGGCAACGGCGTCATGGTCGTCGTCCTGCTCCTGGCCGCAGGCCAGCTCTTCATGCTTCAGGTGCCACGCGCCGAGGGCCTCCGCGCCGAGGCGGCGAGTCAGCTCAAGGTCACCGACGTCGAAGAGGCCGTCCGCGGAAGCATCGTCGACCGCAACGACGACAAGCTGGCCTTCACGACCGAAGCGCGCGCACTGACGTTCCAGCCCACCAAGATTCAGAAGCAACTGGTCGAGGCCCAGGGCAAGAAGGCCGACGCACCCGATCCGGTCAAGCGCCTCCGCGAGATCGCCAAGGGCGTGTCGGGTCTGCTCAACAACAAGCCCGACGCCGACACCCTCTACAAGAAACTGTCGGGCAAGGACAGCTTCGTCTACCTGGCCCGCGCCGTCGACCCGGCGATCTCCGACGCCATCATCAGCAAGTACCCGGAGGTGGGCGCCGAACGTCAGGACATCCGCCAGTACCCGGGCGGATCCTTGGCGGCGAACATCGTCGGCGGCATCGACTGGGACGGTCACGGACTGCTCGGCCTCGAAGACTCATTGGACTCCAAGCTGGCGGGCACCGACGGATCGGTCACCTACGACCGTGGCTCCGACGGCGTGGTGATCCCCGGCAGCTACCGCAACCGCCACGACGCCGTCAACGGCTCGACGGTGCAGCTCACCCTCGACGACGACATCCAGTTCTATACCCAACAGCAAGTGCAACAGGCGAAGAACCTGTCCGGCGCCAAGTCGGTGTCAGCCGTCGTGATGGACGCCAAGACCGGCGAGGTCCTCGCTATGGCGAACAACGACACCTTCGACCCCAGCCAGGACATCGGCCGTCAGGAAGACCGTCAACTCGGCAACCCGTCGGTGTCCTCACCGTTCGAGCCGGGATCGGTCAACAAGATCATCACCGCGTCGACGGCGATCGAGAACGACCTCACCAACCCCGACGAGGTGCTCCAGGTACCGGGGTCGATCAACATGGGCGGCGTCACCGTGCGCGACGCGTGGGCCCACGGCGTGATGCCGTACACCACCACCGGCATCTTCGGGAAGTCCTCCAACGTGGGAACCCTGATGCTGGCCCAGCGGATCGGCCCCGAACGCTACGCCGAGATGCTCGACAAGTTCGGCCTCGGCCAGCGGACCGGCGTCGGCCTGCCTGGCGAGACTGCGGGCCTTGTTCCGCCCATCGACCAGTGGTCGGGCAGCTCGTTCGCCAACCTGCCCATCGGACAGGGTCTTTCGATGTCACTGCTGCAGATGACGGGGATGTACCAGGCCATCGCCAACGACGGCGTCCGCATCCCGCCGCGCATCATCAAGGCCACCATCGCCGCCGACGGCACCCGCACCGAGGAGCCGCGGCCGGAAGGCATCCGCGTGGTGAACCCGGGAACGGCGCAGGCCGTACGAAACCTGTTGCGCGCCACCATCCAGAAGGATCCCACCGGTGTGCAGCAGGGCACGGGGTCCGGCGCCGCGGTGGAGGGCTACCAGATCGCAGGCAAGACGGGCACGGCGCAGCAGATCAACCCGGCGTGCGGCTGCTACTACGACGACGTCTACTGGATCACCTTCGCGGCGATGGTGCCCGCCGACGACCCGCGCTACGTCGTCGGCGTGATGATGGACAACCCGCACCGCACGGCCGACGGGTCGCCCGGCACGACGGCGGCGCCGCTGATCCACAACCTGTCGGCGTGGCTGCTGCAGCGGGAGAACGTTCCGCTGTCGCCCGATCCCGGTCCGCCACTGGTCCTGCAGGGCTGAGCCCAGGAATTTGGCCGCTAAGGTGTCATGGCCATGAACTTGCGTCCCTCGAGTCCCGTCGGTGACGACCTCGCCGCATTGGCCCAGCGTGTGCACGCCGAGCTTCGGGGCGCCGCCGCCGAATCACCGCGGGTCACCGGGGTCACGCTGCGCAGCCAGGACGTCCAGCCCGGCGACTTGTTCGCCGCGTTGCCCGGCGCCCGGTCCCACGGTGCGAAGTTCGCGGCGGACGCCGTCCGTCAGGGCGCCGTCGCGGTGCTGACCGACGAGGCGGGCGCCGAGGTCATGGCCGGCAGTGCGGTGCCCCTGCTGGTCCATTCGGCGCCGAGGTCGGTGCTCGGGGACCTGGCGGCAGCCGTGTACGGCAGGCCGTCGGAACACATGCGCGTCATCGGGGTGACCGGCACCTCCGGCAAGACCACCACGACCTATCTGGTGGAGGCCGGGCTGCGCGCGGCGGGACGGGTGACCGGCCTCGTCGGCTCGGTTGGCATCCGGATCGACGGTCGCGACGAACCGAGCGCGCTGACCACCCCGGAGGCCCCCGACCTGCAGGCGCTGTTCGCGGTGATGCTGGAACGCGGAATCGACACGGCGGTGATGGAGGTGTCCAGCCACGCCCTGACGCTCGGTCGCGTCGACGCCGTCCACTTCGCGGTCGGCGGTTTCACCAACCTCTCGCGTGACCACCTGGACTTCCATCCCACGATGGAGGACTACCTCGACGCCAAGGCGCGCCTGTTCGAGCCCCAGTCGTCAACGCACGCTGACGTTTCGGTGGTCTGCGTCGACGACGACGGTGGCCGCGCCATCGCCGCCCGCGCCGAGCGACCCGTCACGGTCAGCGTCGCGGGCCACCAGGCGGACTGGCGGGCCGAGGACGTCCGCACCCTCGACGGCGGTGGGCAGGAGTTCCTCGCCGTCGACCCGGCAGGCGTGCACCACCGGCTGCGAATCGGCTTGCCCGGGCACTTCAACGTCGCCAACACCCTGCTGGCCGCCGCGCTGCTCGACGCGGTGGGGGTGTCGCCGGAGCAGGCGGCCCCCGGGCTGCGGACGGCGACGGTGCCCGGTCGGCTCCAGCCGATCGACTGCGGTCAGAACTTCCTCGCCGTCGTCGACTACGCGCACAAGCCGGGCGCGTTGCGCGCGGTATTGGAGACGCTGCGCGGCCAGACCCGCGGCCGCATCGCCGTGGTCGTCGGGGCCGGTGGCAACCGCGATCCCGGCAAGCGGGGCCCGATGGGTCAGGTAGCCGCTGAGTTGGCCGACCTCGTCGTCGTCACCGACGACAACCCCCGCGACGAGGACCCCGCCGAGATCAGGGCGGCCGTCGTCGCGGGAGCGGCCGACGGTCCCGCCGCGGTCGAGGAGATCGATGATCGGTCGGCCGCCATCGACTTCGCCGTCGGGTGGGCAAGGGAAGGTGACGTCGTGCTGGTCGCGGGCAAGGGACACGAGGCGGGGCAGACCAGTCACGGGCTGACCCGGCCGTTCGACGACCGCGACGAGCTGGCGCGCGCGCTGCAGGCACTCGGGGTGCAACCGTGATCGACATGACGCTGGCCCAGATCGCCCGCATCGTCGGCGGCGAGTTGGCCGACGTCTCGCCCGAGGAGGCCGAGGCGACCGTCGTCACCGGGAGCGTCGAGTTCGACTCGCGCGCCGTCACCCCCGGCGGGTTGTTCCTGGCACTGCCGGGCGCGCGGTCCGACGGACACGACTTCGCCGCGGGCGCCGTCGCGGCGGGCGCCGTCGCCGTGCTGGCTGCCCGCCCCGTCGGAGTTCCCGCGGTCGTCGTGCGGCCCCGCTCGGAGCCGGTCGACTCCGGGGCCAGCGTGCTCGAGTTCGATTCGGACGGATCGGGCGCCGCGGTGCTCGAGGCGTTGGCCAAGCTGGCCGCCGCCGTCGCCGCGGAGCTCGTCGCCGGCGGGCTCGTCGTCGTCGGTGTCACCGGGTCGTCGGGGAAGACGTCCACCAAGGATCTGCTGGCCGCCGTGCTCGAACCCCTCGGCACGGTCGTCGCGCCGCCCGGGTCGTTCAACAACGAGCTCGGACATCCGTGGACGGTGCTGCGCGCCACCACCGACACCGACTACCTGATCCTCGAGATGTCGGCGCGCCACGAGGGCAACATCGCCGCGTTGGCGCGGATCGCCCCGCCGTCGATCGCCGTCGTGCTCAACGTCGGCACTGCCCACCTCGGCGAGTTCGGCTCGCGGGAAGCCATCGCCGCCACGAAGGCCGAACTGCCACAAGCGGTTCCGGCGTCGGGCGTGGTGATCCTGAACGCCGACGACGCGAACGTTGCGGCGATGGCGGACAAGACCGCCGCGCGCGTGGTCCGCTTCGGACGGTCCGCAGGCGCCGACGTCTGGGCCGACGACGTCGTGCTCGACGAACTCGCCAGGGCGCGCTTCAACCTGCATGCCGCCGGCGGGCAGACCGAGGTGACGCTCGCCGTGCACGGTGACCACCAGGTGTCCAACGCGCTGTCCGCGGCCGCCGTCGCCCTGGAGTGCGGCGCGACCCTCGAGCAGGTGCGGGACGCGCTCGCGGCGGCCGGGCCGGTGTCGCGGCACCGGATGCAGGTCGGCACCCGCGCCGACGGCGTGACGATCGTCAACGACGCCTACAACGCCAACCCCGATTCGATGCGCGCCGGCCTCAAGGCCTTGGCCTGGATGGCTCGCGGCGGACCGGACGGCGGGGGTGGGCGACGCCGGAGTTGGGCGGTTCTCGGCGAAATGGGCGAACTCGGTGAGGACGCGATCGCCGAGCATGACAGCATCGGTCGACTGGCAGTGCGCTTAGATGTGTCTCGACTGGTCGTCGTAGGAACCGGGAGATCAATGAGCGCCATGCACCACGGGGCGGTGATGGAGGGGTCATGGGGCAGTGAGTCCGTCATGGTCGCCGACACCGATGAGGCCTTGGCGCTGCTCCGCGACGAATTACGCGGGGGAGACGTGGTGTTGGTGAAGGCCTCGAAGTCGGCGGGTCTTGCCGCGCTGGCCGATGCGCTCGTTGCCGAGCAGGCCTCGGGATGAGGCAGATTCTCATTGCGGTCGGCATCGCGTTGACGGTGTCGATCCTGCTGACGCCTGTCCTGATAAAGGTGTTCACTCGGCGCGGGTTCGGCCACGAGATTCGCGAGGACGGCCCGCAGAGTCATCAGAAGAAGCGTGGTACGCCGTCGATGGGTGGCGTCGCGATCCTGGCGGGCATCTGGGCCGGCTACCTCGGGACGCACCTGGTTGGCCTGGCCCTCGACGGCGAGGGGCCGTCGGCCTCCGGCCTGCTGGTGCTGGGGTTGGCCACGGCGCTGGGTGGCGTCGGCTTCGTCGACGACCTCATCAAGATTCGGCGTTCGCGCAATCTCGGGCTCAACAAGACCGCCAAGACGGTCGGCCAGCTGGCCGCCGCGGTGCTCTTCGGCGTGCTGGTCCTGCAGTTCCGCAACGACGACGGTCTGACCCCCGGCAGCCCGGAGCTGTCCTACGTCCGCGAGATCGCGACCGTGACGCTGGCGCCCGCGGTGTTCGTGTTGTTCTGCGTCATCCTGGTCAGCGCCTGGTCCAACGCCGTGAACTTCACCGACGGCCTCGACGGCCTCGCGGCCGGTGCGATGGCGATGGTGACGGCGGCCTACGTGATCATCACGTTCTGGCAGTTCCGCAACGCGTGCGCGTTCAGCCCCGGCCTCGGGTGCTACAACGTCCGCGATCCACTTGACCTGGCGCTGGTTTCCGCGGCGACGGCGGGTGCCTGCATCGGCTTCCTCTGGTGGAACGCCGCCCCCGCGAAGATCTTCATGGGCGACACCGGGTCGCTTGCCCTTGGCGGGATCATCGCGGGCCTGTCGGTGACCAGTCGCACGGAGATGCTGGCGATCGTCCTCGGGGCGTTGTTCGTGGCGGAAGTCACGTCGGTGGTGGTGCAGATCCTGGCGTTCCGCACGACGGGTCGACGGGTGTTCCGGATGGCGCCGTTCCATCACCACTTCGAGCTGGTGGGATGGGCGGAGACGACGGTCATCATCCGGTTCTGGCTGCTCACGGCCATTGCGTGCGGTTTGGGGGTGGCCCTCTTCTACAGCGAGTGGCTTGCCACCGTGGGTGCGTAGCCGGGGCTTCACCGGGCGGTCATTCCGCGACACGCGTCGGATGTCCACCGACCTCGGGCTGTGACGGGGGAGGATTCTGGGGTGCTAGTGACAAATGAGCCAGTTGTGAACAATGTGACTCATGTGACGAGTGCGGCCCGGTAGGCACTGTGACTGACATCTTCGCTAGATTGCGCCGCAGCAAACCTCACTCCGGCAACGGCGTCACGTCCACCAGCACGGTCGACACCGCCCCGCGCACCCGATTCGGGGCCTGGCTGAGCCGACCCTTGACGTCGTTCCACCTCGTCATCGCCGTCGCGGCACTGCTCGTCACCCTCGGGCTGATCATGGTGCTGTCCGCCTCGGGGGTGCACTCCTACGACGAGGACGGCTCCCCGTGGGCGATCTTCGCCAAACAGGTTCTCTGGACCTTCGTCGGCCTGGTCGCCTTCTACATCGCCCTGCGGACGCCGGTCGCGTTCATGCGCAAGGTGGCGTTCCCCGGCTTCATCTTCACGATCATCCTGCTGATCCTGGTCTTGATCCCGGGCATCGGTAAGGAATCCAACGGCTCCCGCGGCTGGTTCGTCGTCGCCGGCTTCTCGATGCAGCCGTCGGAGCTGGCCAAGATCGCCTTCGCCATCTGGGGCGCGCACCTGCTCGCCGCGCGCCGGCTGGAACTCGCGTCGGTGCGCGAGATGCTCTTCCCCCTGATCCCGGGCGCCTTCATTGCACTGCTGCTCATCGTGCTGCAGCCCGACCTCGGCCAGACCGTCTCGCTCGGCATCATCCTGTTGGGCCTGCTGTGGTTCGCCGGCCTGCCGCTACGGATCTTCCTGAGCTCGATGGCTGCGGTCGTGGTGGCCGCCGGCATCCTGGCCATGTCGGCGGGCTACCGATCCGACCGGGTGCAGTCGTGGCTCAACCCCGGCGACGACATGCAGGGCTCCGGTTACCAGTCGCGCCAAGCCCGCTACGCCCTGGCCAACGGCGGCATCTTCGGCGACGGACTTGGTCAGGGCACCGCCAAGTGGAACTACCTGCCCAACGCCCACAACGACTTCATCTTCGCGATCATCGGAGAGGAGCTCGGCTTCGTCGGTGCGGCGGGGCTACTGGGCCTGTTCGGTCTGTTCGCCTACACCGGAATGCGCATCGCGCGGCGCTCCGCGGACCCGTTCCTGCGACTTCTGACCGCGACGACCACGCTCTGGGTGCTTGGCCAGGTCTTCATCAACGTCGGCTACGTCGTCGGCCTGCTGCCCGTGACGGGCCTGCAGCTGCCGTTGATCTCCGCGGGCGGAACGTCAACGGCCACGACGCTGTTCATGTTGGGCATCATGACCAACGCGGCGCGTCACGAACCGGACGCGGTCGCCGCCCTGCGGGCGGGCCGCGAGGACCGGTTCAACCGGTTGCTGCGACTGCCGTTGCCCGAGCCCTACGTGCCGTCCCGGCTGGAGACGGCACGGGACCGGCTGCGGACGCGGCCGGACAAGGCGCCGAAGTCCCCGAAGCCGCCCAAGCCTCCCAAGTCCAAGGCCAAGTCCGCCAAACCCACCGCGGCCAAGGCCGGCCCGAAGAAGCCCACGTCGAAGGCGGGTTCCAAGGGAAAGCCGAAGCCCGTCCGCAAACCTGCCGAGGATCGCAGACGCGGCGCGGCGGAACCGGCCGGTAGGACGGCAAGGGGCGCAGGGCATCATGGAGACCGTCAGCGTCAATCGAGTCGTCGGGCTCGCCCTCTGGAAGGTCAGCGTTACGGGTGAGCAACCCTGGTTTCCCTCGCGGTGCGGTCTCCGGCGGGCAGGATCGTAGCGACGGGGGAGTCGTGTCCGTGGTCCTCGCCGGCGGAGGCACCGCAGGACACATAGAGCCCGCGATGGCCGTTGCCGACGCTCTCGTCGCGCTCGACCCGAAGGTGCGGATCACCGCGCTCGGTACGGCGCGCGGCCTTGAGACGCGGCTGGTGCCCGAGCGCGGGTACGACCTGAAGCTCATCACCCCCGTCCCGTTTCCCCGCAAACCGTCCGGCGACCTGGTTCGGCTCCCGCTGCGGGTCCGTTCCGCGGTCCGTCAGACGCGGGCGATCCTCGACGAGGTGCGTGCCGACGTCGTGATCGGCTTCGGCGGTTACGTCGCCCTGCCCGCCTACCTGGCCGCGCGCGGTGGCGCATCGAGGCGGAGCGTGGTGCCCGTCGTCATCCACGAGGCCAACGCGCGCGCGGGCTGGGCCAACCGGGTCGGTGCACGTTCGGCGCGGCGCGTCCTTGCTGCGGTGCCCAATCCGGGTCTCGGCCGACGCGTCGAGGTGGTCGGCGTCCCCGTGCGCGAGTCCATCACGTCCCTGGATCGGATGGCGCTGCGCGCCGAGGCGCGGGCGCACTTCGGTTTCTCCGACGACGACCGGGTTCTGCTGGTCTTCGGCGGCTCGCAGGGCGCGCAGTCACTCAACCGGGCCGTCTCCGGCGCCGCCGACGACCTCGCCGCGGCGGGCATCGCGGTGCTGCACGCGCACGGCCCGAAGAACGTTCTGCAGTTGCGCGTTCCTACGGTCGGTGACCGTCCGTACGTCGCGGTGCCCTATCTGAGCAGGATGGACCTCGCGTATGCGGCCGCCGACCTGGTCATCTGCCGGTCGGGCGCGATGACGGTCGCCGAGGTGACCGCGGTGGGCCTGCCTGCCGTGTACGTCCCGCTGCCCATCGGCAACGGCGAGCAGCGGCTCAACGCGTTGCCCGTGGTCGGCGCGGGTGGTGGCCTGCTGATCGCGGACGCGGATCTGACACCCGAGTTCATCACCGAGACGGTCCGCGTGCTGCTGGCGGATCCGCCGCGGTTGACGGAGATGACGGCGGCGGCGACCCTGGCCGGTCACCGTGACGCCGCGCGCCGGGTCGCCGAGGTGGCGCTCGAGCTGGCCACCGAGAATCGGGGGGCGCGATGAGCCCGCGGGAGTTGCCGCTTGCGCTGCAGCGGGTGCACATGGTCGGCATCGGGGGAGCGGGGATGTCCGGCATCGCGCGCATCCTGCTCGACCGCGGCGGTCTGGTGTCCGGCTCGGACGCCAAGGAGTCGCGCGGGGTGGCTGCGCTACGAGCCCGTGGCGCCCAGGTCAGGATCGGACACGACGCGTCGTCGCTCGACATGCTGCCCGGCGGACCGACCGTGGTGGTCAGCACCCACGCGGCGATTCCCAAGGACAATCCCGAACTCGTCGAGGCCCAGCGCCGCGGCATCCCCGTCATCCTGCGACCCGCGGTGCTCGCCAGTTTGATGGACGGCTACACCACGGTGATGGTGACGGGCACGCACGGCAAGACCACCACCACGTCCATGACCGTCGTGGCGTTGCAGCGCGACGGTTTCGATCCGTCGTTCGCCGTCGGCGGTGACCTGGGCGAGGCGGGAACCAACGCGCACCACGGCAGCGGCGAGTGCTTCGTCGCCGAGGCCGACGAGAGCGACGGCTCACTGCTCGAATACACCCCCGACGTCGCGGTGGTCACCAACATCGAGGCCGATCACCTGGACTTCTTCGGCACCGTCGAGGCGTACGTTGCCGTCTTCGACGGTTTCGTCGCGCGCCTGCGCCCCGGCGGCGCGCTGGTGGTGTGTGCCGACGACCCCGGTGCGGCGGCGCTCGCCGAGCGTGCGGAGGCTCACGGCGTACGCGTACTGCGCTACGGCAGTGCCGGAGGATCAACGAATCTTGCTGCGGCACTGCTGAATTGGGAGCAACAGGGCACCGGGAGCGTATCGACCGTTCAGCTGGCGGGGGAGTCGCACCCGCGGGGGATGCGGTTGGCGGTGCCCGGCAGGCACATGGCGCTCAACGCGCTGGGCGCGCTGCTGGCGGCGACGGAGGCGGGCGCGGATGCGGTGACGGTGCTCGACGGGCTGGCCGCCTTCGAGGGCGTGCGACGGCGGCTCGAGTCGGTCGGCACGGCCGCGGGGGTGCGGGTCTTCGACGTCTACGCCCACCATCCGACCGAGGTGCGCGTCGACCTCGAGGCGCTGCAGGCGGTAGCGGGGGAGGGTCGCTGCCTTGCGGTGTTCCAGCCGCATCTGTACTCCCGGACCGAGACCTTCGCCCGTGAATTCGGCCTGGCTCTGAGCCTGGCCGACGAGGTGTTCGTGCTCGACGTATACGCCGCTCGGGAGCAGCCCATCGCAGGTGTCAGCGGCGCCAGCGTCGCCGAACACGTCACCGTCCCGGTGCGATACGTCCCGGACTTCTCCGCTGTCGCCGATCTGGTGGCCGCGTCGGCAAGACCGGGCGACTTGGTGGTGACGATGGGTGCGGGCGACGTCACCCTGCTCGGTGGGGAGATCCTGACCGCGCTGCAGTCGCGGGCCGGACGTGACGCGCCGGGGGCGCGGTCGTCGTGACCGGGCCGACCGACGAGCCGGACGTCGCCGACGAATTCGAGGGTGACGTAGCCGATGACGAGGCTCCCGGCGAGGCTCCCGGTGACGTTCCCGGTGACGTCGTCGCACGCACCGACGACGGTCCCGACGACGCGGACGACTTCGAGGGACCCCGACGTCGTGCCAGGCGGGAACGCGAGGAGCGGCGCGCGGCGCAGGAACGGGCGACGGCCATCGAGCTCGCAAGGCGGGAGGCGAAACGGCGCGTCACGGGTCGCGCCGTCGACGAGCCGACTCCGCCGACCCGTGGTCTGATCAGGGGTCTCAAGGCGTTGATGTGGTCGGCGCTGATCAGCGTGCTGGTCGTGGGCGCCGGCCTGCTGCTGTACTTCACGCCCATCATGTCGGCTCGCGTCATGGCGATCACGGGCCTGGTGACGCTCACTCAAGAAGAGGTCGAGCAGGCCGCCGCGGTGCCGGCGGACACGCCGCTGTTGCAGATCAACACCGACGCGGTCGCCGATCGCGTCGCGACCATTCGGCGGGTGGCGAGTGCGAGGGTTCAGCGGGAGTATCCGTCGACCCTGAGGATCACCATCGTCGAGCGGGTTCCGGTGGTGGTCAAGGACTATCCCGACGGCTCGCACCTCTTCGATCGCGACGGCGTCGACTTCGCCACGGAGCCACCGCCGCCCGGGCTGCCGTACCTCGACGCCGACACGCCTGGCCCGAGCGACCTGCCGACCTTGGCGGCGCTTCAGGTGCTCACCGCCCTGCGCCCCGAGGTGGCCGGACAGGTGAGTCGGATTGCGGCGCCGTCGGTGGCGTCGATCACGTTGACCCTGTTCGACGGTCGGCTGGTGATCTGGGGGACGACGGATCGCACCGACGAGAAGGCGCTGAAGTTGGGTGCGCTCTTGACGCAGCCGGGGACCACCTACGACGTGTCGAGTCCGGATTTGCCGACGGTCAAGTAGGCCGTCCCAACGAGATTCGCGGGAACGCGTCGAAAATCTCCCGGCGTGTCACGGCGCGCCTGCGGCGATACGTCGCGTGCTCGCCCTACCGTTCTGTTTGCGCGAAACTACTTGACATAACTCTAAGCCTATGGTTGAGGTTGAGGGTTGGCCCAGGAGGAAGACTACCGATGACACCCCCGCATAACTATCTCGCAGTAATAAAGGTGGTCGGCATCGGTGGCGGCGGCGTCAACGCCGTCAACCGGATGATCGAGCAAGGACTCAAGGGCGTTGAGTTCATCGCCATCAACACCGACGCGCAAGCGCTGTTGATGAGCGACGCCGACGTCAAGCTCGACGTCGGCCGGGACTCCACCCGCGGCCTCGGCGCCGGAGCCGACCCCGAAGTCGGCCGCAAGGCTGCCGACGACGCCAAGGACGACATCGAGGAGCTGCTGCGCGGCGCCGACATGGTCTTCGTCACCGCAGGTGAGGGCGGCGGCACCGGCACCGGTGGCGCTCCCGTCGTCGCGACGATCGCCCGCAAGCTCGGTGCGCTCACCGTCGGCGTGGTGACGCGACCGTTCTCCTTCGAGGGCAAGCGCCGCTCCAACCAGGCCGAGGCGGGCATCGCGGCGCTCCGGGAGAGCTGTGACACCCTCATCGTGATCCCGAACGACCGCCTGCTGCAGATGGGCGACGCCGCGGTCTCGCTGATGGACGCCTTCCGCAGTGCCGACGAGGTGCTGCTCAACGGCGTGCAGGGCATCACCGACCTGATCACCACCCCCGGCCTCATTAACGTCGACTTCGCCGACGTCAAGGGCGTCATGTCCGGTGCGGGCACGGCCCTGATGGGCATCGGCTCGGCGCGCGGTGACGGTCGGGCCCTGAAGGCCGCCGAGATGGCGATCAACTCTCCGCTGCTCGAAGCCTCGATGGAAGGCGCGCTCGGCGTGCTGCTGTCGGTGGCCGGCGGCAGCGACCTCGGTCTCTTCGAGATCAACGAGGCGGCGTCGCTAGTTCAGGACTCCGCGCACCCCGAGGCCAACATCATCTTCGGCACCGTCATCGACGACTCGCTCGGCGACGAAGTGCGCGTCACCGTGATCGCCGCGGGCTTCGACGCCGCCGGACCCAGCCGCAAGCCCGTGGTGGGCGCCGGCGTCACTGGTCCGTCGGTCGCCCCGGGGAGCTCGGGCAAGCTGCGGCCGCCGTCGGCGTTCGATCCGGACCCGGCGAGCGTTCCCGTGCACACCAACGGCGCGACGGTCAGCATCGGCGGCGGTGGGGATGACGACGACGACGTCGACGTGCCCCCGTTCATGCGTCACTGATCGGGGAGAGCTCCCGAGGGCCGGGATACTGGGCAGCGTGACCCGACGCATCAGATGTGTGACGACGACAAGGGATGGTGGCGCCTCGGCGGCACCGTTCGACACGTTCAACCTTGGCGATCACGTCGGTGACGACCCGGCCGCGGTGGCCGCCAACCGCGCGCGCCTCGCCGAGTCGGTCGGCCTCGGCCCCGACGGAATCGTCTGGATGAACCAGGTGCACGGCGACCGCGTCGTCGTCGTGGACGGGCCGGTCGGCGGCGCGATCGACGACGCCGACGGGTTGGTGACGACTCGGCCGGGCCTGGCGCTGGCCGTGGTCACCGCCGATTGCGTTCCCGTTCTCGCGTCCGACCCGAGGGCCGGCGTCGTCGCAGCCGTCCACGCGGGCCGGGCGGGTGCGAAGTTGGGCGTCGTGGCACGGGCCGTGGAAGTCATGCTGGCCAACGGCGCGCACGTCGAGGACATCTCGGTGGTGCTCGGCCCTGCGGTCAGCGGTCGCAACTATGAAGTGCCCGACGACATGGCCGCCGACGTCGAGGCGGCGCTGCCGGGCAGCCGGACCACCACCGCACGCGGCACCGCGGGACTCGACCTGCGGTCGGGGATTGCCAGGCAGTTGACCGAACTCGGCATAGCCAAGGTCGGCGTCGACCCGCGCTGCACGGTCGACGACCCAAACCTGTTCAGCCACCGCCGGTCCGCGCCCACCGGCCGCCTCGCCTCCCTGGTGTGGATGGAATGACGTCCGCCCGCGCTACCCAACTCGCCGAAGCCCTTGCGACGCTGAGAAAACGGGTCGACGACGCCGCAGCCGCGGCGGGTCGCGACGCCGCGGAGATCGAGCTCCTTCCCGTCACCAAGTTCTTTCCCGCGTCCGACGTCGTCGAGTTGGTGCGCCTCGGATGCGACGCCTTCGGCGAGTCTCGCGAGCAAGAAGCGTCGGCCAAGGCCGCCGAACTGGCCGAATACGTGGAGCAGTCCGACGGGCCGGTGCTGCGGTGGCACATGATCGGGAGCATTCAGCGCAAGAAGGCGCGCGCCGTGGCGGGGTGGGCCTACGCCGTGCACTCCGTTGACCGGGATGTCCTCGTCGAGGCACTGGGCCGGGCGGCAGCCGAGGGGCTCGCCGACGGCACTCGCGACGCCCCGCTGCGGGTCTACCTCCAGGTGAGTCTCGACGGTGACCCCGATCGGGGTGGCGTCGACGTGAGTCGACCGGACCTCGTGGACGAGCTGTGTGCGCTCACTCACGGGACCGACGGGTTGGACTTCGTCGGCCTGATGGCGATCCCGCCACTGCATGCCGACAGCGGGGAGTCCTTCGCGCGTTTGGAGACCGAACTGCACCGGGTACAGGCCTCTTACCAGCAGCGTCTCGGTCTGTCGGCGGGTATGTCGGGCGACCTCGAGACGGCGGTGAAACACGGCTCGACGTGTGTGCGTGTCGGTACCGCCCTTATGGGAGCACGTCCTCTAACGTCTCCCTGAGTAGTCACTCCAGTCACATCTTCATCACAGACAACACGAATTTTCAGTCATCAGAAGGGCTTCCGATGAGCACACTGCATAAGGTCAAGGCCTACTTCGGTATGGCGCCGATGGACGATTACGACGACGAGTACTACGACGACGACGACCGCACGTCGCGCAGCGCGTACCCACGTCGTCCCCGCGAGGAACGCTTCGAGGACGAGGGTTACGCCCACCCCGCCGAGGGCCGTGGCTACGACGACCGGATGGACCGTCCCGTCGGCCGCGAGTTCGAGCGCGAAATGGCCGGCGCCCCAGCGGGTTACCGCGGCGGCTACGCCGACGAGCCCTCCTTCCGAGGACGGCACGACTTCGAGCGTCCCCGTTTCAACACGCTGCGCGGCGCCACCCACGGTGCGGTGGCGATGGAGCCGCGTCGCATGGCCGAACTCTTCGAGGCGGGCAGCCCGTTGGCGAAGATCACGACGCTGCGTCCCAAGGACTACAGCGAAGCCCGCACCATCGGCGAGCGCTTCCGTGACGGCACGCCCGTGATCATGGACCTGGTCTCGATGGACAACGCCGACGCCAAGCGTCTCGTCGACTTCGCCGCCGGCTTGGCATTCGCCCTGCGCGGTTCGTTCGACAAGGTCGCCACCAAGGTCTTCCTGCTCTCCCCGGCCGACGTCGCCGTCACCGCCGACGAGCGCAAGCGCATCGCCGAGGCCGGCTTCTACGCCTACAAGTGACCGCCTGCGTAGGCTGGTCCTAGACCGAGTCTCTTTCGACTCGTCTTCCAGCTCTACCCACTGTCACCACCGCCCGGAGTGAGGTCGCTCAGTTGTCGCTGTTCTTTTCGATCCTGGGCTTCGTGCTGTTCGCGTTCTGGCTTCTGCTCATCGCGCGAGTGGTCGTCGAGTTCGTGCGCTCGTTCGCCAGGGACTGGCGACCGCGAGGCTTCATGGTCGTGGTCCTGGAGGTCATCATGACGGTGACCGACCCCCCGGTGAAGTTGCTTCGCCGCATCATTCCGCAGCTCACGATAGGTGCGATCCGCTTCGATCTGTCGATCATGGTGCTTCTGCTTGCCGCGTTCATCGGCATGGAGTTGGCCTGGAGCCAGTAGCGGGAGCCCGCGTGCGGGCCACCGCCGGCGGGTCCGCGGAGTCTGAAATTCGCTCTTAATCTGGACCTCAACCGCAACCGCCGGGTCTACTGTGACAGGATGGACGCCAGTTACTTCCGACATGGCTTCCATATGACACCGGTTGACGGTCCAGACCTCAAGGGGGCAGACGATGCCGCTTACACCAGCCGACGTCCATAACGTCGCGTTCAGCAAGCCGCCGATCGGCAAGCGCGGTTACAACGAGGACGAGGTCGACGCCTTCCTCGATCTCGTCGAGAACGAGTTGACGCGCCTAATCGAGGAGAACGCCGACCTCCGTCAGCGCGTTTCCGAACTCGACCAGGACCTCACGAGCGCACGCTCGGGCGGCGGCGCTCAGGCCACGCAGTCGATTCCGCAGTACCAGCAGCCCGAGCCGGAGCCCGAGCCCGTCGCGCCGCCGCAGCCCGCGTACGAGGCGCCGCAACCGGTCGCCGTCGCACCGGTCAGCGAGGACTCGCACATCAAGGCCGCGAAGATCCTCGGCTTGGCGCAGGACACCGCCGACCGTCTGACGGGCACCGCAAAGGCGGAGTCCGACAAGATGCTCGCCGACGCGCGGGCCCAGGCCGACGCCATGGTCAACGAGGCCCGCACCACCGCGGAGACCACGGTGTCCGAGGCCAAGGCACGCGCCGACGCCCTGCTGTCGGATGCGCAGACGCGCTCCGAGACGCAGCTTCGGCAGGCGCAGGAGAAGGCCGACGCCCTGCAGGCCGACGCCGAGCGCAAGCACTCCGAGATCATGGGCACGATCAACCAGCAGCGCACCGTCCTCGAGGGTCGGCTGGAGCAGCTGCGCACCTTCGAGCGCGAGTACCGCACGCGGCTCAAGACCTACCTGGAGTCTCAGCTCGAAGAGCTCGGCCAACGTGGTTCGGCTGCGCCGGTTGACTCGACCGCGAACAACGACGGCGGCGGGTTCAACCAGTTCAACCGGGGCAACAACTGATCGGTGGCTGATTCATGCTGATCGTTGCGCTAGTCCTTGCCGTCATAGGCCTCGCCGCGCTGGTGACCGCCGTGGTCACCAGCAACGAGCTGATCGCCTGGGTGTGCATCGGTGCCAGCGTGATCGGCGTGCTGCTGCTCATCGTCGACGCGCTGCGGGAACGCTCGCGGGGTGACGAGGCCGTCGGGTCCGACGAGGTCGACGACGGTGACGACGCGACCACCGTCATGCCGGCAGTGACGGAACCCGAGGCCGCCGAGGATTACCCCGACGAGCCGGTCGACGTTCCCGCCGAGCACGAGCCTGAGCACGAGCCGAGCACTGTCGCGGTCGAGTCGCACGACGGTGTCACCTCGGATACCGACGCTGCCGATACCCCAGAAGCCAAGCGCGACTAGCGTTTTAGTGCTTCTCGCACCTCGTCGTCACTGACCTGGTGGAAGTCGGCGAACACCTGGCCGACGGCCTGGAAGCGTCGGGGCACCGCCGCGATCACGACGTCGTCGGCCTCACCGCGTAGCAGTTCGGGCACCGACGGCGGCCCGACCGGCACGGCGACGATCACCCGCGTCGGCCCCGCAGCCCGTACCGCGCGGATCGCGGCGAGCATCGTCGCCCCGGTGGCGATGCCGTCGTCGACGAGCACCACCGACCTGCCCGCCAGCCGCGGTGGTGGTCCCGTCCCGCGGTAGACGGTCTCGCGCCGCGACAACTCCTCGGTCTCGGCGGCGATGACGTCCTGCAGTTGGGCGTCGCTGATGTGCAGGCTCTGCACCACGTCGTCGTTGACCACGACGCCGCCACCGCTGGCGATCGCGCCCATCGCCAGCTCGGGCCAGCGTGGGACGCCGAGCTTTCGGACCACGAAGACGTCGAGCTCGCCGCCAAGTCGACCCGCGATCTCGGCGGCAACGGGTACGCCGCCCCTGGCCAGGCCGAGCACCACGACGTCGGAACCGGCGTAATCGGCCAGCATGTCCGCGAGGACTCTGCCCGCCGCGCGGCGGTCGGAGAACGTGCGGTCAGTTGAAGGCCCGATTCGGGGATCGTAGGCCGGTGAGCCAGCGGCCGGGTGCAATCCGGCAGGGTGGCAGCTACGAATGAATGTCGTGGGCATCGAGTACGAGAGCGTCGTCGACCATCCGCTTGACGAGGTCTTCGCCTGGCACACCCGACCTGGCGCGATGCCGCGGTTGGTGCCACCGTGGCAGCCGATGACGGTGGTGTCCGAGACCGCGTCGGTGGCCGACGGACGTGCGGTGCTCGGTCTGCCGGGCGGCCTGCGGTGGGTCGCGCAGCACGAGGGCTCCGAGTACGACCCGCCGCACCGCTTCGTCGACCAACTGTCCTCCGACGGCCTGCGGTCGTGGCCGCCGCGGATCATCGGGACCTGGCGCCACACCCACGAGTTCAGCGCGGTGGGGCCGGACGCCACCAGGGTCCACGACCGCGTCGACGCCCCCGTTCCGGCGGCCGCCCTCCGGCAGACCTTCGTGTACCGCCACCGCCAACTCGCCGACGACCTCGACGCCCACCGCGACGCAGCCACAGCCGGCTTCCGGTCCCGCACGATCGCCGTCACCGGAGCGTCCGGTCTCGTCGGCTCGGCGCTGGTCGCGCTGCTCACCAGCGGCGGCCACCGAGTGATCCGACTGGTCAGACACGCTCCCACCGGCCCTGACGAGCGTCGGTGGAATCCCGATGCGCCTGCGGCGGATCTGCTGGACGGCACCGACGCGGTGGTGCACCTCGCCGGTACGTCGATCGCGGGCCGCTTCACCGACTCCCATCGCGCGGCGATCAGGGACAGCCGCATCGAGCCGACGCGCAAGCTCGCCGAGGTCGCCGCCCGCCCAGGTGGCCCGAAGACGTTCGTGACCGCGTCGGCGATCGGCTTCTACGGGTACGACCGCGGCGACACGACGCTCGACGAGGACAGTTCACGCGGCGACGGCTTCCTGGCCGACGTCGTCGCCGACTGGGAGACCGCGGCCGCACCGGCGTCCGAGGCCGGGCGGCGCGTGGTGGCGGTGCGCACCGGCATCGTGCAAGCCGCCCGCGGCGGCACCCTCAAGCTGATGCGCCCACTGTTCGCCGCCGGGTTGGGTGGTCGGCTGGGCAGCGGCCAGCAGTGGCTGTCGTGGATCGGCATCGACGACCTGGTCGACGTGTACTACCGGGCGCTCTACGACGAGCGCCTGACCGGACCCGTCAACGCGGTGGCACCGAACCCCGTGCGCAACGTCGACTACACCGCGGCGCTGGCCGGCACCATGCACCGTCCCGCGCTGCTGCCGGTGCCCGCGTTCGGTCCGCGGTTGCTACTGGGCAGCCAGGGCGCCCGCGAACTGGCCGAGGCCAACCAGCGCGTCCTGCCCGTGAAGCTGCAGAACGCAGGACACCGCTTCCGTCAGCCGTTGGTCGGCGAGGCGCTGGCCCACCAGCTGGGGCACGCTCAGGCCTGAGCGACCCCGTCCACGAACGCCCGGACCAGTGCGTGCACCCGCTTGGTGGCGCTCTCCAGCTCGGCCCGGGTGGCGGTGCGCAACCGGTCGGCGTCGAGGCCCAGCGCGGCGAGTTCGTCGGCGCCGTTGCCGGCCAGCCACATCTCGAGCAGGCCCTCGTCGACCTCGGGGTGGAACTGCAGTCCCATCGTGGCGCCCATGACGAACGCCTGGGAAGCGTTGGAGTTCCTGGCGATCTCCACCGCCCCGGGAGGGACGGTGAACCGGTCGAAGTGCCACTCGAACCACGGTCCGCCGGGCACCAGTTCGGTCCGCGAGGCGTCGACGTCGAACCAGCCGACCTCGGGGGCCGGTGAACGCGTGACCGACCCGCCTAGCGCGTGGGCGATGAGCTGACCGCCGAAGCACACCCCCAGCATCGGGACCCCCGCCGCGTGTGCGTCCCGCACCATCGCCGCTTCCGAATCCATCCACGCGAACCCGTCGTTCACGCCCCATCGGGAGCCGAGGGGGACGACCACGTCGTAGGCCGTCGGGTCCGGCATCGTCGCGTCGAACGCCGGATCGCCGGCTTGGGCGGCGGTGACGACCTCGAATGTCGCGACGTCGTAACCGCATTCGGTGAACGCGTCTCCCAGCATCGCCTCTGGCGCAGTGGGATCGTTGTAGAGGAACAGCACCGTCTTCGCCACCGCTAGAGGATACGGGCGAGCGGTGATACTTCGCAGGTGGCACCGGTGGAGGATGGTCGGGACCAGCTCGGCGCCGAGCCGGCGGAACAGCAGTTGTGCCGCGTTCGAGTAGCCGCCCTGGTCGTCGAACGCCTTCGGCGCGAAGGTCACCGCCACTGCGACCGCCATCCTCGCCCGCGTCCTACCACGACGTGGACACCATCTCGTCGTAGGTCCACGACGGGTTCCAGAAGGTGCTCTCCCGGTAGAACGGCGTTCGCCGTGCCGGTCGGGCCGAGGGGCCGTAACACCGACCACCCGCATCACCGCATCCGCTCTGCCGGTCTGGGAGGCGGGCGCCGAGCGGCGGCGGTATCGCGGCGTGCTGCCGAATCTCGTTGAGAGCAAAGGGTTTGACTAGGACGGCAGAAGGCACAATTGGACCATCGCCAGTGAGCGCGGGCTCCGCAGGCTGACCCCCGTGGTCTCCTCGAACCTGCGGATCCGATTCATGACGGTGTTGCGGTGGCAGTAGAGCGCCGACGCCGTGTCGGCGACCGAACCACTGTCGGCGAATACCTGGATCGTCTCGACGATCAACTCGTAGTCGTGAACTTCGTGGAGTGGACCGAGAACGTACCCGCGCAGGTCTTCGATCACCTCCGACAGCTGGGTTATCGACAGCTGAGCCCACGACCGACGCAGGGTCGTCGCCTCGATGTTCAGGTTGACCAGCATTCGGACCGTCGCGGCGGCCCGATGCACGTCCGGCAGCAGTACCGATCGAGGCGCAACGGCGCCCTCGAGGCCGGGAAGCAACTCGGCTACCACCGACTCGTCATTGGGCCAGCGGCCACCGGCGGCCACCAGGATGAGGGTCACACCGCGGTTGACGTATTCCAGCGCCGCGAGGTTCCTGCTGGACAGGCGCCGTGTGACGATGCGTCCAGCCTCCTGGCCGCCGACCCCGATTACCCAGTACGTCGAGGTCTCTTCGAGGCCAAGCACCTGGGCCGCACGCCGAACGCTGGTCGGTGTCGGTTCCCCGGAGAACAACTCGGACAAGCTGTGCTGTTGCTCGAGAGTGCTGGTTCGCGCCATCGACAGTCGCTGGTCCAGATACCCGCGCTGGACTCTGATCGCGAAGTCGTCTACGGCCTTCCAGAGCACGTCGACGTGCAGCGTCAGAACTGTCATGTCGTCGTCGTCGGCCAGCCTCAGCAACGCTGACCACGCGACGAGGAAGTCGGTGCGCACCGCTGCGGTGAGATTCTCCAACGCGATGCCCTGAGTGGCGCGCAACGATCCGACCGCCGCGGGAAACTCCTCCAACTCCGCAGGCATCGGCAGTTCAAGGAGAGTCGCAAGAAGATAGCGGAACGCCTGTCGCGCAGCGCCGAGCAGATCGTCTTCCTCGGGAACGCTGTCGTAGAACCGGGCACCCCGGTCGATCTGCGCCAGATACTCGGCGGCGAGGTCGTCGCCCATGTCGTCGAGCTTGTGCAGTAGCCACCGCCAGCGAAGCCGGGTCTCGTCGCGGCGACCGGACAGATTGCGCATCACCAGGCAGGCTACTGCACAACTCCATGGCCTCACTGGCTTGCGATCGGGATCCGGCCTGCGCAACGCCTGGTTGCCATGCCCAAGGCGGACCAGTGAAATCGGGTGGCTGCGGCCCCAGGGTGTGCTCGTGCACAATCTGTGCGGACCAACACGTTGCATCATGGCTATGGGTCCGATCACCCTGCAAGACATACGATCTGTTGCCATGACCACGACGTACATTCGCGGCGGCACCGTTGTCTCACCCACCGGTAGCCAGCCGCTCGACGTGCTGGTCGACGGTGAGACCATCGCTGCCCTCGTCGCTCCGGAGCTGGCGCCCTTCGGCGATCCCGACCAGACGTTCGACCGAGTACTCGACGCTTCGGGCACGTACGTCATCCCCGGCGGCGTCGACGCTCACACCCACATGGAGATGCCGTTCGGCGGCACCGTCGCCTCCGATACCTTCGAGAGCGGTACCCGCGCGGCCGCGCACGGCGGTACGACGACGATCATCGACTTCGCGATCCAGCGGCAAGGGGAGCGCGTCCAGGACACCCTGGCTGCCTGGCATGCGAAGGCCCAAGGCAATTGTGCGATCGATTACGGTTTCCACCAGATTCTGGGCGGCGTCGACTCCGACGCACTCAAGGCGATGGATGAGCTCGTCGCAGAGGGCGTGACGAGCTTCAAGCTGTTCATGGCCTACCCGGGGGTTTACTACTCCGACGACGGACAGATCTTGCGGGCCATGCAGCAGTGCGCCGGCAACGGCGCGTTGACGATGATGCACGCGGAGAACGGCATCGCCATCGACCAGTTGGTGGCTCAGCACATCGAACGGGGGGAGACCTCGCCCTACTACCACGGTGTGTCACGGCCGTGGGAACTGGAAGAGGAGGCCACCCACCGCGCGATCATGCTGGCGAGGGTGACCGGAGCCCCGCTGTACGTGGTCCACGTTTCGGCCAAGCAGGCGATGGAGCAGATCGCGACGGCTCGTGGCGCCGGGGCCAACGTCTTCGCCGAGACCTGCCCGCAATACCTGTACCTGTCTCTGGAGGAACAGCTAGGGGCAGCCGGCTTCGAAGGCGCCAAGTGGGTGTGTTCGACCCCGTTGCGCTCCCGTGAGGAGCGCCACCAGGACGAACTGTGGCGCTACATCCGCACCGGGGATGTCGCGACGGTGTCCACCGACCACTGCCCGTTCTGTTTCAAGGGGCAGAAGGAGATGGGGCTCGGCGACTTCTCCAAGATCCCCAACGGGATGGCTGGCGTCGAACACCGCGTCGACCTGATGTACCAGGGCGTGGTCAACGGCAAGCTCAGCCTGCAGCGGTGGGTCGACGTGTGCGCAACGACTCCGGCTCGCATGTTCGGGCTCTACCCCCGTAAGGGCATCATCTCTCCTGGAGCCGACGCCGACATCGTGATCTACGACCCCAACGTGCATACATCGATCGGCTTCGACAAGACCCACCACTCGAATCTGGATCATTCGACGTGGGAGGGCTTCGAGATCGACGGCGGTGTACGGGCTGTGATGTCGCGAGGCACCGTCATCGTCGACCGTGGCCAATATCTCGGCCGAGCGGGCCACGGCACCTACCTCAAGCGCGGACTCTCGCAATACCTGATCTGAGCCCGATCGACCACATCTGCACAATCCCACGGGTTCGGCTCGAGTCGGCCTGAAATTCATCATGCCTGGAGGTAACCCATGACCGCACCAGCGAACGCGGCCAACTTGCACGTCATCCTCACCAGTGCTCGCGACCGCGAGTTCCTGGACTCCTGGGCCGAACTGGAGGCCATCGGGGCGACGCCGGACGGCGGTGTGGAGCGCCAAGCCGCGTCCGCCGAAGACGGCCAGATGCGGGTGTGGTTCTCACAGTGGTTGCGCGATCGCGGGTTCACCGTCGAAGTCGACCGAATCGGAAATCTGTTCGGGCTGTTGGAGTTCCGCCCTGGTGCACCGTACGTGCTGGTGGGATCTCATCTCGACAGTCAGCCTCGCGGAGGCCGGTTCGACGGTGCGTACGGCGTTTTGGCGGGAGCGGTCGCGGCTGACCGCATCCGCCGCCAGGCCGCTGAATCCAGTGAGACTCCGGCGTACAACATCGCCGTCGTGGACTGGTTCAACGAGGAAGGCTCGCGGTTCAAGCCATCGTTGATGGGCAGCGCAGTGTTCACCGGCGCCTCAGATCTCGAGGACACACTCAGCATCACCGACGACGACGGCGTCACTGTCCGGGATGCCTTGACTGCCATCAACAGCATTGGTGAACACGACGTGTTCGGCACCGCTGAGGACGCCAGGCAGCTCGCGGCCTACGCCGAGATCCACATCGAGCAGGGCCGCGAACTGGAGAAGCACAACGTGGCCATCGGGTTGGTGGACCGGACCTGGGCCGCCAACAAATACGAATTGAATGTCATTGGTTACCAGGGCCACACGGGTGCCACGGCGATCGATGACCGCCAGGATGCGCTGCTTGGCGCATCGTTGATCGTGGTGGCGCTGCGCGACATCGCCGACGAGTTCGGCGAGGAGCTGCACACCAGCTGTGGGCAGCTGACCGTGTTGCCGAACTCGCCGGTGGTAGTCCCACGCGAGGTGCACATGCACCTGGACCTGCGTTCGGACAACGACGATTTGCTCGCGGCTGCCGACGCCGAGCTTCGAAAGCGCATTGTCGAGGCCGAGATCCGCGCCAAGGTCAAGGTCGAGCACCGCAAGGCCCACGTCTGGCCGGGCCACCATTACCAGCCGCAAGGAGTGGAGTTGGCGCGCACCGTAGCCGATGACCTCGGCGTGTCCAGCATGCTAGTGCAGACCCGAGCCGGCCACGACTCGACCAACATGAAGGAAATCGTCCCGTCGGTGATGCTGTTCGTTCCCAGCGTGGAGGGAATCTCGCACGCCGAGGCTGAATACACTGCGGACGAAGACCTGTGCACCGGAGTGGATCTTCTCACCGAGTCCCTGGCCCGCATGCTCGACGGAGCGCTGGATTCGGCCGCAGCTGAACGTGTTTGAGCCGGCATATACCGTCGAGAATCCGACGACACTCATCGCTCGATAGGAGACAATATGGACCTCGGACTGCAAGGAAAGCGGGCACTGGTCTCCGGTGCCAGCGACGGCATCGGACTGGCCACCGCGGAACTGTTGGCCGAAGAGGGAGCCGATGTGGTCTTGGTGGCCCGCCGCGCCGACGCCCTGAACGAGGCATGCAGCTCGATCTCGGCCAAGACTGGCGTGAAGGCAGTGTCCGTGGTCGCGGACCTCACCGACAAGACGGTGTTCGACTCGGTAATCGACAGTGCCGTCGACGAACTCGGCGGCTTGGACATCCTGATCAACAACGCTGGAGCCTCATCCTTCGGCGGCTTCGACGACCTCACCGACGAGCAGTGGGTCGCCGACATCAACCTCAAGTTGTTCGGCTTCATCCGCATGACGCGAGCGGCATTGCCGCACCTGCTCGAGAACGGTAATGGGCGCATCGTCAACGTCGCGGGCAACTCCGGTAAGCAGGCGTTGGAGTATCACATGCCCGGTGCCGCCGCCAACGCCGCGATCCTGAACTTCAGCAAGTCGCTGTCGCTGCAGGTTGGTGCCCGAGGCGTCATGATCAACACGGTGTGCCCGGGCCCGGTCCGAACCGCGCGACTGGTCAAGCAGTTCGCCGCCAACGCCAAGGACTGGGATTGCACACCCGAAGAAGCCGAGCAGCGTTACCTGGAGAATCTGCCGCTGTCCTTCATCCCAGGTGCGCGCGACATCGCCTACTCGGTGGTGTTCCTGGCCTCGCCGCGGGCGGCCTACCTCAACGGGACCACCATCACCAACGATGGCGGAATCACCCGTGCCGTCTGACCATTCGGCTGCGACGGAACTGCGGGTGGCACGCATCGGGATGATCGTGCCTTCGTCCAACACCTGCGTGGAGCCCACGACGTACCGGATGCTTGGGGAGCGGGCCGACGTGAGCGTCCACTTCACCCGCATCCCGGTCACCCGGGTGGGGCTCGACGGCACCTCCGACGCCCAGTTCGCCACGACCGCAATGGAAGCGGCGGCGCTCCTGCTGGCCTCTGCCGACGTCGACGTGATCGCCTGGAACGGTACGGCGGGGTCTTGGCTGGGCTCCGCACATGACCGCGCGATCACCGAAGCCATTACCGCCGCGACCGGAGTCCGGGCTGTCACCAGCACCCAGGCCCTGATGAAGGCGTTCGCAGTGCTGCGTGTGCGCAACGTCGGCATCGTCACCCCCTATCCGGACGACATGAATGCCAAGATCGGTACGTGCTACCGCGACGAGGGCATCACGACGACCGCGGCACACGGTTTCGGTCTCACCGAGACCACCGACATCTCCCGGATCAGGCCCGAGGACTTGGTCGCACCCACCCGGCAGGTAGTGCAGAGCGCGCCTGACGCGATCGCGTATGTGTGCACCAATCTCCACGGTGCAGGTGCCGTCGAGGGTGCTGAGGCCGAACTCGGTGTGCCCGTGATCGATTCGGTGGCGATCACGCTTGCGGCGTGCCTGGCGGTGGTGGGAGCCGGACCCTTGGACCCTCGATGGGCGCCTGACTTGGCGGGAAGCTTCGGGGTGACCAGTGCGGCCCCCACCCGATCGTGACGAAGCAAACCCATGGTGGCGCACGCTGCGAGGGCGACATCCCTCATGAGCGCGACCTGAAGATGCATTGCTCGCAACGCATTTCGACATCTTGCTACCGGTCTGCCGGCAGCCGATCTCGTGTCCGGCGTGGCGGGAGCTGGTGACCCCCGCGGCCGTGCCTGCTGCGGCCACGAGTCGTTGGCTGATTCGGATCGAGTCTGCCCTGATTGTGCATACGCACATTATGTGAGCTGGATCGCGTTGCACCGGGGCTATGGGTACAACCGCTTTGCCGCTCTAGCATTTTCGCTATGACCGGCACCTACCAGAGGACTATATGAACCCTTCAGTTCCTGCTGCAGCCACTGACCCCGCGGACGCGAAGTCACGTCGCCGTCGCACGATCGTTGCGAGCATGGTCGGCACCACGATTGAGTGGTATGACTTCAACATCTACGGAGCCGTCGCCGCCCTGGTGTTCGGCAAGATCTTCTTTCCCGACGTCGACCCCGCGGCGGGAACGCTGTTGGCGCTGGCGACATTCGGCGTTGGATTCGCTGCCCGCCCCATCGGCGGAATAATCTTCGGACACATCGGTGACCGCGTGGGACGCAAGGCGGCCCTGATCGCGACCATCATGATGATGGGTTTCGCAACAGTGGCCATCGGGCTGCTGCCCACCTACGACTCCATCGGCATCTGGGCGCCGGTGCTGTTGGTGCTGTGCCGGCTCGTGCAAGGCATCGGCCTCGGTGGTGAATGGGGCGGTGCGGTCCTGATGGTCGTGGAACAGGACGAATCCGCGGAGAGTCGGGGGCGTGCCGGCAGCTGGATGCAATCCGCGTCGCCAATGGGTTTCCTCTTGGCCACGGCCACTTTGGCGGCGGTGAGTGCGCTAGTCACCGAGGAACAGTTCTTGTCCTGGGGTTGGCGCGTTCCATTCTTGCTAAGTGCGCCACTGGTGTTGGTGGGCCTCCTGATTCGAGTGAAGGTCCTCGAATCCACCGTCTTCGTCCGAAATCAGGAGCAGCTCAAGGAGAAGGAGGCCAAGGCCCCGATCCTGCAAGTGCTGCGTCACGCACCGAAAATGATCCTGCTGGTCGTGTTCCTCGGGCTCGGTCAACAGGTCGCTTACTTCGTGATCAACGTGTTCTCGTTGTCCTACGTGACACAGCACACCGATATCTCGAAGGCAACCGTATTGAACGCCGTCGCCGTCGGCGCGGTCGTTCAGCTCTTGTCGATCTTGTACTTCGGCCGCCTCAGTGATCGTGTGGGACGCCGTGTTCCGTTTTTCATCGGCGGCATCGGAATGGCGGTGTGGGCCTTCGCGGTGTACCCGCTGATGGGCACCGGCAACTTTGCGCTCATGGTGCTCTCGGTGTCGGTCGCAATGGTGTTCCAAGGCGCAATGTATGGCGTTCTCGCGGCCTTCATCGCTGAGCTGTTCGACACCAGCTACCGGTACACCGGCGTTTCGCTCGGTTACATGCTCATCGGCGTCGTCGGTGGCGGGTTCGCACCGTTGATCGCGTCGTCGCTACTGAACGTCACCGGTTCGGTGACGTCCGTCGCGATCTACATCTCGGCGGCATCCGTTCTGACACTCATTGCCGCTTACTTTGCACCGGAAACCTCGAAGCGCGACCTCGACAACATCGGCGACAACGGCACTGTCGGCGCGCCCAGGGAAGTCGATCGCGTGGCGCATACCGGGGGATGACCCGCTTAGGGCGAACTCGATTGGCGTGAGTTTGCCGTGGGCGGTGGGTGACCGATGTCGAGCAGCTGTTCGAAGAACCCGCCGAAGCCACCTTGCCGGTCGACGAGGTGCACCTCGAGGATCCAATGGCACTCCTGGCCCGCCGAGTCGGTGCGGCGCATCGGGTCGGGGTTCGCTGCGGCGATGTAGCTCGCCATCTTGTCGCCGCTGATGCGCACGTGCGGGAACTCGCCGACCAGATGGCCGACGTGCTCGCCAACGTGATCCCATCCGGCGTCGCGAATCAGTCCGAGCACGTGGGCGTACAACTGCGCCCCCGTGACGTCGGGGTGCGCCTCGAAGTACTCCCGGCCGGCCTCCCAGATCCGCGGAAGGTCGTCGGCGAGCCGGTGCTTGGCGGGGTCGTCGCCAAGGACGTAGGTCCGGCCGAAGTCGGCCTCCCAGTCGGCGAAGATGGGACCGAAGTCGAGGAACACGATGTCGTCGGCCCCGATCACGCGCTCGGGCGGGTTCTCTGCGTACGGCTCCATGGTGTTGGCGCCGGCACGCACGATGCGCTTGTGCCAGAACTTCCTGACCCCGAGGAGCTCGTCGGCGAGCTCGCGGATCTGGTCGCTCAGCTGGCGTTCGCCGACGCCTGGCACGATCAGCCCGCGCGCCACCACCTCGTCGAAGAGGGTGTTGGCCTTGCGTTCGGCGTCGCGAAGGGCTGCAGCAGTCGAGCAGTCCCGGGTCGATGCGTCCATCGCCCTATTCTGCGCGGCGCGCCCGGTAGCGGCGCTCGGGCCTGCCCGCGCCGTATTGCAGACGCAGTTCGAGGGCGCCGACGCCGAGGAAGTGCTCGAGATACCGGCGCGCGCTGACCCGCGAAATGCCCACCAGCTCAGCACATTCCGCCGAAGACACCTCACCGGCGGCCAGCGCGGCGTCGAGCACCAGCTGACCCGTCACCTTCCCGAGTCCCTTGGGCAGCGCGTCGTCGGAGGTGGCTCCCGCCGCGCCGCCCTGGCTTCCGAACAACGAGTCGATGAGGGACTGGTCGGCTCCCGCTTCCGAGGACAGTGCGTCGGCGCGGGCGGCGAAGGCTTCCAGCTTGGCTTGCAGCTGGGGAAACTCGAACGGCTTGATCAAGTAGTCGGCCGCACCGCCGTCGAGCGCCCCGCTGACGGTGTCGAGTTCGCGGGCCGCGGTGATCATGATGACGCCGACGGCGTCACCGGCCGACCGGAGCCGTTTCAGCACCTCCAGACCGGTCATGTCGGGCAGGTACACGTCGAGCAGGATGAGGTCGGGGTGCAGGGCGCCGGCCATCTCGAGGGCCTCCGCCCCGCTCCGCGCGGCACCCACCGTGGTGAAGCCGTCGACGCGGTCGACGAACTTGCGGTGGATTTCGGCGACCATGAAGTCGTCGTCGACGACGAGCACGTCACGCATGGTCGGCCAGCCGTGCCGGCGGAAGGTTCACCCGGAAGCACGCCCCGCCGGACGGTGCGTCGGTCACGTCGACCGTGCCTCCCAGTTGCGCGCTCACCAGGCGGACGAGCGCCAAGCCGATGCCGCGTCCGCCGGGAACGTCGGGTTTGGAGGTGACGCCCCTGGCGAAGATCTCCTCCCGAAGATGCTCGGGCACACCGGGTCCCGAGTCGGTGACCGTCACGGTCATCCCCTCCGCGTCGTCGAGGTGGACGGTCACCCGCGCCTCGGGTGAACCCTCGGACACGTCGACCGCATTGTCGATGAGGTTACCCAGCAGGGTGATCACGTCGGTCGAGAGTGCGGGGTCCAGCGCGGAGAGGTGCGAGTCGCCGTCGATGGTCAGGGCTACGCCGCTTTCGGCGGCCAGGGACGTCTTCGCGATCAGCAGCGCCGCGACGGCCGGGTCGGAGACGAGTTGGGTTACCGCGTCGCTGATCTCGGCACGTCGGCGGGTCAGGGCGCCGACGAAGTCGTGGACGGAGTCGTACTCGCCGAGCTGCACCAGCCCCGAGATGGTGTGCAGCTGGTTGGCGAATTCGTGGGTCTGGGCGCGCAGGGTGTCGGTCACGCTCTTGTGCGACGACAGCTGGCCCTGCATGGACGCCAACTCGGTGCTGTCACGCATGGTGGTGACGGTGCCTATCCGCCTGCCCTGGCTGGTCGCGGCGCGCCGGTTGAGCGCCAACACCCGGGTGCGGGTGACGATCACGACATCGGACTGTCCGTCCCCGCCGGACGACAAGAACTCCTTGACCGCAGGGTCGAGGTCGACGTCGTCGACCCGACGACCCACGGCACCGGCAGTCACGTCGAGCAATGCCTGCGCGCTGTCGTTGAGCACCGTGATGAGGCCGTCGTTGTTCACGGCGACCACGCCTTCTCGAATGCTGTGCAACAACGCTTCTCGATGTTCGGCGAGGCTGGCGATCTCGGCGATCTCCAGCCCGCGGGTCTGCCGTTTGATGCGGCGCGACAACAGCCAGGACGCCATCGTCCCCAGCGCGGCGCCGAGCCCGAGGTACACCAGAAGCCGCTCGCCCGCACCGCTGAGCAGCTGCCACACCGACGGGTAGCGCTCGGATACCGACACGACGGCCAAGACGACCCCGTTGATGTCGTTGATGGGGACCTGGCCCGCCAGGCTGTGCACGCCGTCGATGTCGAGATCGCCGAACCAGGCGCGCCCCCGGGGGGCGCCGCTGTCGGTCATGTCGAGCGTCCGCCCGATGCGCGACGGATCCGTGGAGACCCTGACGACTCCTGCGGGGTCGGCGATCTCGGCGACCCCCGCGCCCGACAGGGCGACGGCGCGGTCGACGTCGGGGGCCAGGATCTGCGCGGCAAACGGATCGGCGAATCGGTCGCGGACGATCGGCGTCGACGCGAGGTTCTCCGCGACCGCGATCATCCGTTGTCCGCGGACGTCGCGGAACTCGTCGGTGGACTGGGTGACCGACACGGCGGCGACGGCCGCCAGCACGATGGCGATCACGACCAACTGGAACACCAGGAACTGGCCGGCGAGGCTGCGGGTGCTACGCGTGGCTCCGTCGGCGCGGGCAGACGTGGCGCGTCGCCCCAGACGTCTCACAGGTGATCGCAACGACCACAACTTCCTTTGCGTTCGAAAGAGTGACCTGCGTCACCTCGGGGGTCCAGTATTGCTGAGCATCACACTCAAGCGAATTGGGACGACCCTATGAGAGCACGACCTCCGAGAACGACGCGCATTCTCGCGTTCCTGATCAGCCTTGCGCTCGCGGCCGTGTTCGCGACCGGCTGCGGGGTGACGCGCGGCAACGACGACTCCGGCCTGCACCGGCTGCGGATGATGGTGCCCAACAGCCCCGGCGGCGGGTACGACCTGACCGCGCGCACCGCCGTCAAGATCATGGAAGACGACGACATCACCGGCCGCGTCGAGGTATTCAACGTCATCGGCGCAGGCGGCACCGTCGCCATGGCCCGGCTGATGAATGAGAAGGGCAACGGCGACCTCATGATGATGATGGGGCTCGGCGTCGTCGGCGCGGTGTACACCAACGGCTCCAACGCCCTGGCCACCAACGCGACCGCGCTGGCCAAGGTCGTCGAGGAGCAGGAGGGCATCCTGGTGCCCGCCGACTCGCCGTTCAAGACGGTGGCCGACTTCGTCGCGGCGTGGAAGGCCGATCCGGCCAAGGTCACCATCGGCGGCGGCTCCTCGCCGGGCGGGCCCGACCACCTGTTCCCGATGGAGACCGCACGCGCCGTTGGCGTCGACCCCAAGAAGGTCAACTTCGTCTCCTACGACGGCGGCGGCGACCTGCTCACCGCGCTGCTCGGGCAGAAGATCGCGGCGGGCACTTCGGGTCTCGGCGAGTACGTCGACCAGATCGAGGCCGGTCAGGTCCGGGTTCTCGCCGTCTCGGGCGACAAGCGCGTCGACGGCGTCGACGCACCGACGCTGAAGGAAGCCGGAGTCAACCTCACCTTCACCAACTGGCGTGGCGTCCTGGCGCCCCCGGACATCTCGGAGGAGTCCAAACAGGTGCTCGTCAAGACGCTCGAAGAATTGCATGCCACCGACGCTTGGAAGGAGGCCCTGGTGAAGAACGGTTGGAGCGACGCGTTCATGACCGGAGCACCGTTCGAACAGTTCCTCAAGGATCAGGACCAACGCGTCTCCACGACGTTGACCGAGCTGGGGCTGCTATGACCGAGCCGGTCGAGAAGCCGGCGGAGCAGCCGGTGACGACGCAGGAGCCGCCGGAGCCCACCGTCGACCGGGCGCAGTACCTGGTGTGTGCGGTGCTGGTGTTGGTCGGCGCGTTCATCATCTACGACGCGCTCAACCTTCCCGGGGGCTTCGCCAAGGTGGATCCCGTTGGGCCACGGCTGTTCCCGATGATCATCGGGATCGGTCTGTTGGTGATGGCCGCCATCCTGGCGATCGTCATCCCGCGCGGTTCGAAGGGTGAGGCGGATGCGGGGGAGGACATCGACCCGGATCGACCCAGTGACTGGCGCACCGTCGGTCTGCTGGTGGCGATCTTCGTGGCCACGATCCTGCTCGTCATGCCGCTGGGCTGGGCGATCACCGGCGCCCTGATGTTCGCCGCGTGCGCAACGGTTCTCGGCAGCAAGCACTACGTGCGCAACATCGTGATCGGCGCGGTGCTGAGCACCGCGAGCTTCTACGCGTTCTACTCGGGGCTCGGAATTCCGCTGCCCGCAGGCATTCTGGATGGGATTCTCTGATGTTGGACAACCTGGGCTGGCTTCTCCAGGGCTTCGAGCAGGCCGCCACGCCGATGAATCTGCTCTACGCCTGCATCGGCGTGCTCCTGGGCACCGCCGTCGGCGTCCTGCCAGGGATCGGGCCCGCGATGACGGTGGCCCTGCTGCTGCCCATCACCTACAACGTCAGCCCCAGCGCTGCGTTCATCATGTTCGCAGGCATCTTCTACGGCGGCATGTACGGCGGGTCGACGACGTCGATTCTGCTGAACACGCCAGGTGAGTCGTCTTCGGTGATCACGGCGATCGAGGGCAACAAGATGGCCAAGGCGGGCAGAGCCGCGCAGGCGCTGGCGACGGCGGCCATCGGGTCGTTCGTCGCGGGCACCATCGGCACCCTGCTGCTGGCGCTCTTCGCCCCGGCGATCTCCCGCTTCGCCGTCACCCTCGGCGCGCCGTCCTACCTGGCGATCATGTTGTTCGCGTTGGTCGCGGTCACCGCGGTCCTCGGCTCGTCGAAGCTGCGCGGCGGCATCTCGCTGTTCCTCGGGCTGGCGATCGGGCTGGTCGGCATCGACTCCCTGACCGGCCAGGCCAGGGCCACGTTCGGCCTGCCGCAGCTGTCCGACGGCATCGACATCGTCGTGATCGCGGTGGCGATCTTCGCCCTCGGCGAGGCTCTCTGGGTCGCCGCGCACCTGCGGCAGAAGCCCGCCGAGGTCATCCCGGTCGGCAGGCCGTGGATGGGCAAGAGCGACTGGCGACGGTCGTGGAAGCCGTGGCTGCGCGGGACGGCGTACGGCTTCCCGTTCGGCGCGCTGCCGGCCGGTGGCGCCGAGCTGCCGACGTTCCTGTCCTACATCACCGAGAAGAAGCTCTCCAAGCATCCCGAGGAGTTCGGCAAGGGCGCCATCGAGGGCGTCGCGGGTCCGGAGGCGGCGAACAACGCGTCGGCGGCAGGCACCTTGGTCCCGATGCTGTCGCTCGGCCTGCCGACGAACGCGACGGCCGCGGTGATGCTGACGGCGTTCGTGTCCTACGGAATCCAGCCCGGCCCAACGCTCTTCGACAAGGAGCCGCTGCTGATCTGGACGCTGATCGCGAGCCTCTTCATCGGCAACTTCCTCCTGTTGGTGCTGAACCTTCCGCTGGCGCCGATCTGGGCGAAGCTGCTGCGGACGCCGCGGCCGTATCTCTACGCAGGCATCCTGTTCTTCGCGACGCTCGGCGCGTTCGCCGTCAACATCCAGCCGCTCGACTTGGTGCTGTTGTTGGTCTTCGGCCTGCTCGGCTTGATGATGCGGCGGTTCGGCTTGCCGGTGCTGCCGCTGATCATCGGCGTCATCCTCGGGCCGCGCATCGAGCGTCAGTTGCGGCAGAGCCTTCAGCTGGGCGGCGGCGAGTGGGGGAGCCTGTTCACCGAGCCCGTGGCGATCGGTGTGTACGTCTGCATGGCGCTGCTGCTGCTGGCGCCGTTGGTGCTGAAGCTGATGCACCGCAGCGAGGAGACGCTGCTGTTGGTCGAGGATGACAAGGATCAGAGAGAGAAGGCCCAGGCGTGACTGACGAGCGCTTGCGCGAGGAATCGACTGGCACTGACGAGCGCTTGCGCGAGGAGGCGAAATGATAGTCGTCGGATACACCGCGGACCAGTACGGCCAGGCCGCGCTGGAGCACGCCATGACCGAGGCGTCGGTGCGGGGGACGGGCCTGCTGGTCGTCAACTCAACCAAGGGCGACGCGTACGTCGACCCGGCCTTCGCCGGGGCCCCCGAGGTGCACGACGTCGAGGTGCGACTGAGGAACAGCGGGTTGGCCTACGAGCTGACCCAGCCGGTGGGCGTCGACCCAGTCGACGAGCTCCTCACGGTGATGGACCGTCCCGATGCCGAGCTGTTGGTGATCGGAATTCGGCACCGCAATCCGGTGGGGAAACTGCTGTTGGGAAGCGTGTCCCAGCAGCTGCTCCTCGAATGTCAGAAGCCGGTGCTGGCCGTCAAACCAGCTCCGTAGACCAGGCATCGACGCAAGCGTTAATTTCATTTGCTGCTGGCGAACTCGAGATTGGTCGAACAATTGCAGAGAACATTCGCATTCCGCCTTTAAAACGATCATGATCGCAAATGACTGGACCGTCCGGACTCGGTGCCTTGCAATTGCGATATCGCCTGTGAACTGGGGCTTTACCAAGTTGGTCGGACGACGCCGGGGTCAAGGCGCCCCGGCGTCGACCGCCTGATCGCCGCCAAGACCGGAAATCCCGCCGCCGCGCCGTCTCGGGCGTCGCATGCGATATCCCTGGTGCGGAGCGGGTTCGGCAGACCGCTACCCGTCGGTAGCCGGTCGCGACACTCCGACGCGTCGCCGTGGGCCGGCCGTGCCTCGCCGCGGGAACTCTGCGCGCGGGCGAATCGTTGGGGCGCCTGTCAATAGTGAGCCATGCCACCGAGGTCGATCCGTGTCGTGCCGCTCACGAGATTGCTGAACGAGTTCGCGCCTGACCTTGGACGAAGCCTCGCTGCGGGGCTGCCTTGCTGTGAACTGGTCATATCAACGGCACCGTCAATGCGTTGACGAGTGGATCGACGATGGGCCACGTTGCTGTCGCCGTCTGGCTTAGGGTCGGCTCGCCAGGGCCAACTTTGCCAGAATCCCGCCATCGGCTCGATTGGCAAGCCGTCGTTCGCGCCATTCAGCAAATGAAATTCAAGATCGACGGGACGTTTGAAAAATTTCTCCAGCAAAGTAGTGCATCTGACCATTACGGAGTTATAAAGTTTGCCCATCGGTCTCATCCCAACGCAGGAGATTCACATGCAACGCGCCATTCGCTCACCATTGACCGCAGGCATCGCTCTCGTAGGCGCAACCGCCATCGCGATTGCTCCCCTGACGCCCACGCCGCCGAGCCTGAGCATCAAGGCAGACCAGATTTCGACGGTCTTCGCCGAGTACACGCCCACCGGTTTGGCGTCGGCACTCGCCGACCTCACCGCCGGCGCCACGCTGGCCTTGGCCCAGGGCGCCCAGGGCCTCGGTGTCACGGGCTCGAACGCACTGTTCAACTTCGGCACCGCGGGCAACGCGCTCAACCAGACCGTCGGAACGCTCGGCAACACGTTGTCGGCGACCACCATCGGCGCACTCGCGACGATCGCCGCGAACCCGCTCAACCCGGGCGCCTACCCGGCCGCACTGGCGCTTCTCATCGCGGGCGGCAGCCAGGGGCTGAGTGCGGCCGCGTTGGGACTCGGCGTCACGGGCAACTTGGCGAACTATGCGGTGGGTGCGTTGGGCACCAACCTGGTGGCCACCCTCGGTCAGGTGGGCACCACTCTGAACAACGCCGTCGGTCAGGCACTGGCGGACCTCGCCCCCGACCTGCTGGCCGCGGTGGGGACCCTCGCAACCGGGGCCGCGCTGGCACTGAGCGACGCCTACGTGGGACTTGCGACCGCGGGTACGGAGGCACTGGCCGGCGTCGGAACCGGACTCGGCACCGCGCTGGCGGGTCTCGGCACCGCCGGGGCGTTGGCCTTCGGAGGGATTGTCCAAGCCGGCGCGGTCGGCCTCAACGGCATCGGCAATACGATCGGCACGGGCCTGGGGACCCTCGGCAACGCCGGCGCAACGGGGCTGGCGGCCGCGGGCGCTGCCGGCGCCGCCATCGCAGGCGGCGGCGTTGGCGCGTTGACGGCCATTCTCGCCAATCCGTTGAACCCCGCGAACTATGCAGTGGCGCTCGGGTCGCTGCTGACCGGCACGTCCGTCGGACTGACGACCGGTCTGGCCGGACTCGGCGCCGCGGGTGCGGTCGGCCTTGCCGGCCTCGGCGACACGGTCGCGGCCGGTCTGGCCACGATCAACAACGTGGCTGCTGCCCTCGGCCCGGTCGCGCAGGCAGGCGCCGTCACCCTCGCCTCGGCGGTCGGCGGTGGTGCAGCGGCGCTCGCCGGCTTCGGGCAGGCAGGTGCGACCACCCTTGCGACCATCGGTGGCGTCGGTGCCACGCTTGTCAGTGCGATCACGACCGCACTCGGACTGGCGATCGGGCCCGCCCCGGCTGCCGCGTCCGCGGCGCGCGTGGCGTCGCTCGACGTCGGCCAGGTCTCCACGCTGGCCGTCACCCCAGGAGATCTCGCGGCGGCTGCCGCCGTGGTCCTCGCGGGCACGGGGCAAGCCGTCGGGGAAACGCTGACTGGCATTCGGGACGCCGGCGCGATCGGGCTGCAAGGCCTTGGCGTGACCGGGGTTGCCGCCCTGGGGGCCGCAGGCGCGACGGGTATCGCCGCGCTGGGGGCTGTCACCGTCACCGGCGCCACCGCGCTGCAGGGTGTCGGCGTCACGGGCGCAACGGCTTTGGCTGCGATCGGCAAGACGGGCGGCGCCTTCGCGGCCGGTGGAGTCGGCGCCGTTGCGGCGATCCTTTCCAACCCGCTGAACCCCGGTAACTACGCGGCTGCGCTGCAGTCGTTGGCGACCGGTGGAGTGAACGGGTTGGCTCAGGGGCTCGCCGGTGCCGGAGCGACGGCCGCGCAGGCTCTCGCGTACGGGACGGCGACGGGGGCTCAGGCTCTCGCCGGCATCGTGAACACCGGCGCCCAGGCTCTCGCTGGTGCCACGAACACGGCCGCTCAGGGTCTGGCGACCGCGGGTGCCGTCGGTGCCCAGGGGTTGGCGACTGTCAACCAGGTGGCCGGCACGATCGACAACACGATCAAGACGGCAGCCGGAATCATCGCGGGACCGTCCAGCACCCAGGCGAACAAGGGTCCGGCCGAGCTCCAGAGCAGCGCCAAGCTGGACAAGGGCACGCAGGCGGCCGTCACCGCCGGAACGACCACGCCGGGAACCGACGTGACTCCGACGAGCAGCGATGCCAAGCAGTCCGCGAAGGACGCGAAGGCAGCGGCTGCGAAGGAGAAGCAAGAGGCCAAGGCGGCAGCTGCGAAGGAGAAGCAGGAGGCCAAGGCGGCAGCAGCGAAGGCCAAGAAGGAGGCCAAGGCGGCAGCTGCGAAGGAGAAGCAGGAGGCCAAGGCTGCGGCAGCGAAGGCCAAGCAGGACGCCAAGGACGCCGCCAAGCAGGCTAAGCAGGACGCCAAGGATGCGAAGTCTGCATCCGCGGCCGGTGGCGACACCAAGTCGGGCGCCGCGGCGGCCTAGACGGGCAGCAGCAATGTAAAGGCGGTGGGCCCCTCCCGACGGAGGGGCCCACCGTCGTCTGCGGCGCTCCTACATTGCCGTCAATTTTCCGGTTTGGCGCGTCACGAGGCCTGGGTACACCCGAGCCATGGTCGACACCCGGTCGGCGGCTCACACCGCCCACGACAACGTATGGTTCGAACGCGCGGCGCGAGCGGGCTTTGCGGCCAGCGGACTCCTGCACATTCTGATCGCCTTCATCGTCGCGCAGTTGGCGCTTGGCGCCGGCGGCAACGCCGACCAGTCCGGTGCGTTGGCCGCGCTTGCCGCTCAACCCGGCGGCGCGGTGATGCTGTGGGTGGCTACCGTCGTCCTCGCCGCGCTCGGCGTCTGGTACCTCGTCGAAACGTTCCTCGAAGATGACGCCAAGCATCGGGTGAAGTCCGCCGCCGTCGGCGTGGTCTACCTGTCGCTGGCCTTCTCGGCCGGCAGGTTCGCGGTGGGCAGTGGCAAGTCCAGCGGTCAGCAGAACGCAGGCCTGAGCGCCGAGATGATGAAATCCGGTTGGGGCAAGGCGCTATTGGTCGTCATCGCCCTTGGCATCATCGGAGTCGGCGGCTACCACGTGTACAAGGGCGTCACCAAGAAGTTCTTCAAGGACCTCGACGTGTCGGGCGGCACCGCCGTCACCTGGGTGGGGATCGTCGGTTACGTCGCGAAGGGCTTGGTCCTGGCGGGCGCGGGCATCCTGGTCATCGTCGCCACCTTCACCGCGGACCCCGCGAAGGCTTCCGGAATCGACTCGGCCGTGAAGACTCTTGGCGCCGCACCGTTCGGCAAGTTCCTCCTGCTGCTCGCCGCGGTCGGCCTCGCCGCCTACGGGGCGTACGGCTTCGTCCGCGCTCGACACGCAGACATGTGACGGCTCAACCGCATTCGCGGGTCAGGTGGATCGACCCGTCGTCCTCCAGACGCACGGGATGCGAGCAGACCCCTTGGCCACTGCCGGTCGTCTCGGCACCGCTGGTGAGGTCGTAGGTACGGCCGTGCAGCGGGCACACCACCGAGTCGTCGTCGGTGAGCCCGTCGGCCAGCGGCCCGCCGCGGTGCGGACAGACCGCGCCAAGCGCTCGTAACGTGCCGTCCCGCATGCGGTAGACGGCAATCTGCTCGCCATCCACGGCGAAGGTGCGTCCCTCGCCGACCGGAATCTCGTCGACCCGTCCGACCGCGACGTCGCTCATCGCACTGGAACCTGGGGGAGCGGCAGCAACGGCAACGACGACCGGAACTGCCCCTCACTCGCGGGCTCGCGACCGTCGAGCCACGGATCGCGGTAGGCGGCAACGGATTTCGCCATGTTGGCGTCCAGCTGCGCCGCCAGTCCGTCGGCGTCGTCGACGACCACGGAACGGATGTGCTCGATCCCTACCCGGGGCACCCACGCGTAGGTGCGCTCCAACCAGTTCGCGCTCTCCCGGTAATACTGCAGGAAGCGACCGGTCAGCGCCATGACCTCCGCGCCGTCGTCGACGGTGGCGAGCAGATCGCCCTTGCGGATGTGGGCGCCTGCGGCACCACCGACGTAGATCTCCCAGCGGCCGCCGTCCACCGCGACGACACCGAGGTCCTTGCACAGTGCCTCCGCACAGTTGCGGGGACACCCGGTGACGGCGAGCTTCATCTTGGCCGGGCTCGCCAGACCCTGGAAGCGTTCCTCGATGGCGATGCCCAGCGCCGTCGAGTCGCCGACGCCGAAGCGGCAGAAATCACTGCCGACGCAGGTCTTCACGGTGCGAAAGCTCTTGCCGTACGCGAATCCGGACGGCATGTCGAGGTCCGCCCACACCGCGGGCAGATCCTCCTTCTTGATGCCGAGCAGGTCGATGCGCTGACCTCCGGTGAGCTTGATCATCGGGACGTCGTACTTGTCGGCGACGTCGGCGATCGTGCGCAGCTGGTGCGAATCGGTGACGCCGCCCTTCATCTGCGGCACCACCGAGAACGTCCCGTCGCGCTGGATGTTGGCGTGCACCCGATCGTTGACGAAGCGGGCGTCCCGCTCGTCGACGAACTCGTCGGCCCACATCGTCTCCAGAAGTGAGGCCAACCCCATCTTCGAGCCGGCGTCATGCTTGCCGTCGGGTGCCAGTGCGGCGAACACCGATGACACGGAATGCAATTGGAGTTCTCGGATCATGGTCATCAGCGTCGGCTTGTCGTAGGGGACGCCGGGGACGTACCAGCTGGCCGACGGGTCTTCGGTGACAGCGCCGCCGGCGGCCCACTCCACCACCTGGGCGACGAGCTGCTTGCACGAGCCGCAGCCCTTGCCCGCCTTGGTCGCCTTCATGACGCCGGTGACGGTGGTCTCGCCGCCGCGCACGCAGGCCACCAACGCGCCCTTGGAGACGCCGTTGCAGTTGCAGACCTGTGAGTCGTCGGACAGTTCGGACACTCCGACCGCCACTGCGGGCGTGCCGATGTCGAACAACATCGAGACGCGTTCGTCGGGCAGCGGGAGGCCACTGTCGAAGGCTTGGGTCAGGAACGACACCTTGCTGACGTCCCCGACCAGGGTCGCGCCCACCAGCTTGCCGTCGCGGATCACGATCGTCTTGTACACCCCCCGCCGGGGTTCGGAGAACTGGACGAATTCGTCGTCGGGCAGTTCTGGGCCCTTCAGCCCCATCGACGCGACGTCGACGCCGGCGACCTTCAGCTTGGTCGCGGTGCGCGAACCATGATATGCCGCAACGGTGTTGGCGCCCGTCAGGTGATCGGCGAGGACTGCGGCCTGTTCCCACAGCGGTGCCACCAGCCCGTACACCTGACCCCGGTGCTGGGCGCATTCGCCGACGACGTACACGTCGTCGTCGTCGATCGAGCGCATGTGGTCGTCGACGACGATGGCGCGTTCGACGGTCAGTCCGGCACGTTGCGCCAGGCCGACGTTCGGCCGGATCCCCGTGGCGACGACGAGCATGTCGCAGTCGATCGACGTGCCGTCGGCGAACACGATGCCGGTGAGCCGGCCGTCGTCGGACGTGGTCACCTCCGTGGTGCGCTTGTCGACGTGCACCCGGATGCCGACGCCTTCGACGGAGCTGCGCAGAATCACCCCGGCGGGGTCGTCGAGCTGCGCGTTCATCAGGGTGGGTCCGGCATGGACGACGTCGACGGTCAATCCCCGGTTCTGCAGGCCGCGGGCCGCCTCGAGGCCGAGCAGTCCGCCGCCGATCACGACCGCCTTGGTGCGGTGCGCGGCCTCGGTGATCATGCCGACGCAGTCGTCGAGGGTCCGGAAGCCGAAGACGCCGTCGGTGAGGTTCTTGTCGTCCGCCCACAAACCGGCCATCGGCGGGAAGAACGACCGGCTGCCGGTGGCCAGGATGAGCTTGTCGTACCGGGTGGCCGCGCCGTCGTCGGAGTGCACGATGCGGGCGTAGGGGTCGACGCGGACCACTCGGACGCCGGCCCGAAGGGTGATCCCGTTCTCGGCGTACCAGTCGACCTCGTTGAGGTAGATCTCGCTGGGATCGTCGCTGCCGGCGAGCACGTTGGACAACAGGATTCGGTTGTAGTTGCCGTAGGGCTCGTCACCAAAGACGGTGACGTCGAACGACTCCGACCCACCGCGGGCGAGGATCTCCTCGACCGCCCTGATGCCGGCCATCCCGTTGCCGACGACGACGAGCCTGCGGCGGGCGTCGGCGGTCATTGGATCTGCACCAGGCCGAGGTCGACGACGACCGTTCCGCTGCAGCCGCTTGGCGCCGCGACGTGAAGTTCGAGAACCGAGTCGGCGAGCAGGTCCTCGACCACCCTCAGTGCGACGTGGGTCGCGCTCTTCGCGCCAATGGGGAAGTAGCGCAACGGCTTTCCGTCGCAGAACAGGACGACCGAGATCATGTCATCGGTGGAGTTGCCGCCGCGAAAGTAAACCGGTTGAGTGGTCGTGCCTGCGGGGACGACGTAGCGCAGCGATTCGTCGATCAGCAGCGGCTTGTCCAGGCCGTTACCCTCGAACTCGAATGGGCCCTGCAGGAAGACCGGTGTGCTGCCATCGCTCATCGCCCGAAGCTAAGTCGGTTTTGTTTCCGCGCCGTTTCGTGGGTGCGTCCGCTGGGAACAACATCGCCTCACCCGCCTCCCCGGTCATCTGTGAGGCAGTGTTGACACAGTCGACACGGCTGGGCAACGGATGCGGAATGGCCTGACCGTAAACCTGATTCAACACCTTTCAAGGAGAATCAGTGATGCCGCTCACACGCGACCGCAACATCGAGCACTGGGACGCAGAAGACGTCCCCGCCTGGGAGGCGGGTAACAAACAGATCGCCAAGCGCAACCTGATCTGGTCCATTGTCGCCGAGCACGTGGGCTTCTCGATCTGGTCGATCTGGTCGGTCATGGTGCTGTTCATGCCCCAGGCGGTGTACCACATCGACGCCGCGGGCAAGTTCTACCTGGTGGCGATGCCGACGCTGGTCGGTGCGTTCATGCGGATTCCGTACACCATCGCCCCGGCCCGCTTCGGCGGCCGCAACTGGACCATCGTCAGCGCGCTGCTACTGCTGATCCCGACGGTGCTGACGTTGTGGGTGATGAAACATCCCGACACCTCCTACACGACGTTCATGGTCGTGGCGGCGTTCGCCGGCTTCGGTGGCGGCAACTTCGCCTCGTCGATGACCAACATCAACGCGTTCTATCCGCAGCGGCTCAAGGGCTGGGCACTGGGGCTCAACGCCGGCGGCGGAAACATCGGCGTTCCGGTGATCCAGCTGATCGGCCTGTTCGTGATCGCCGTGATCAGCAACACCGCACCCGAGATCGTCTGCGCGATCTATCTGGTCGCGATCGCCCTGGCCGCCCTCGGTGCGGCGTTCTACATGGACAACCTCCGCAATCAGCGCTCCAATCTGGGGGCGATGGTAGAGGCGTTGCGGTACAAGCACTCCTGGGTGATGAGCTTCCTCTACATCGGAACCTTCGGCTCGTTCATCGGCTTCAGCTTCGCCTTCGGTCAGGTCATGCAGATCAACTACCTGGCCGGTGGCGACACCGCCGCGCAGGCGTCGCTGCACGCCGCGCAGATCGCGTTCATCGGACCGCTGCTGGGGTCCGTCGCACGACCGTTCGGCGGCAAGCTCGCCGACCGCATCGGCGGCGGCAAGGTGACGCTGTACGTGTTCGTCGCGATGATCTTCGCCGCGGGCATCCTCGTCGGCGCTGGCGTGCTGGACGACGCCGCCGCCGGAGCACCCACCGGCGGGCAGCTGGCCGCCTACGTCGTCGGCTTCATCCTGCTGTTCATCCTGTCCGGCATCGGAAATGGCTCCACCTACAAGATGATTCCGTCGATCTTCGAGGCGAAGGCTCAGGGCAAGGAGGGCTGGAGCCGCGAGGAGAAGGCGTCGTGGTCGCGCAGCATGTCGGGTGCGTTGATCGGGTTCGCCGGAGCCGTCGGCGCGCTGGGCGGCGTCTTCATCAACATCGTGCTCAGGGCGTCCTACGTCGGCGACGCGAAGTCCGCGACCAACGCGTTCTGGGTCTTCCTGGGCTTCTACGTGGTCTGTGCGATTACGACCTGGTTCGTGTTCTTGAGGATGCAGACTCGGGCCCGCACCGGCGTGCCCGTCGGCAAGTCCGCCGAACCCGTTGCCGCGGGCTGATTCCCGTGACCGTCACGACCAGGACCGCGTGCTCGTACTGCGGTGTCGGCTGTGGCATCGAGGTGCAGACCCGAACCGACACCGCTGACGGCAAGCCGGTGATCGCCAGGGTGTCGGGGGATGCGTTGCACCCCAGCAATTTCGGCCGGCTGTGTACCAAGGGTGCCACCCACGCCGAGCTGATGGCCGCCGACGGTGACCGGTTGAGCTCGGCGCTGGTGCGTCCGTCGCGTGGCGAGCAACCCGTGGTGACACCGGTCGACGAGGCCGTCGCCGAAGCCGGCCGGCGACTACGGGCGATCGTCGACGAACACGGCCCCGACGCGGTGGCGCTGTACGTCTCTGGTCAAATGTCGATCGAGGCACAGTATCTGGCGACGAAGCTGGCCAAGGGCTTCCTGCGGACCGTCCACATCGAGTCGAACTCGCGGCTGTGCATGGCGAGTGCGGGCACGGGATACAAGCAGTCGCTGGGCGCGGACGGCCCGCCGGGGTCGTATACGGACTTCGACGCCGCCGACCTGTTCTTCGTGATCGGGTCCAACATGGCCGACTGTCATCCGATTCTTTTCCTGCGCATGGCCGAACGACTCAAGGCCGGGGCCAAGCTCATCGTCGTCGACCCGCGCCGCACGACGACGGCGGAGAAGGCCGACCTCTTCCTCCAGATTGCCCCTGGCACCGATCTCGCGCTGCTCAACGGCATCCTGCACCTGCTGGTCGAATCCGGTGACGTCGACGCCGCCTTCATCGCCGAACACACCGAGGGCTGGGACGCGATGCCGGCCTTCCTCGCGGACTATCCGCCCGACGTCGTGGCGGAGATCACCGGATTGGCCGAGGCCGACATCCGGCTGGCGGCGCGGATGATCGCCGACGCCGGTGAGTGGATGAGTTGCTGGACGATGGGTCTCAACCAGAGCACCCATGGCACCTGGAACACCAATGCCATCTGCAACCTTCACCTGGCGACCGGTGCGATCTGCAGGCCGGGCAGCGGACCCTTGTCGTTGACGGGTCAGCCCAACGCCATGGGCGGCCGCGAAATGGGATACATGGGGCCGGGGTTACCCGGCCAGCGGGTGGTGACCTCGGCCGAGGACCGCGCGTTCGTGGAGCGGGCGTGGCAGCTCGAGGTAGGCACCATCCGCGCCGACGTCGGTCCGGGAACGGTCGACATGTTCAGGCACATGGCCGACGGCGACATCAAGGCGTGCTGGATCATCTGTACCAATCCGGTTGCCAGCGTGGCGAACCGCAAGACGGTGATCACCGGACTCGAGTCGGCTGAGCTCGTCGTCACCCAGGACGCCTACCGGACGACGGCGACCAACCACTACGCCGACATCGTCCTGCCTGCGACGCTGTGGGCCGAGGCGGATGCGGTGATGGTCAACTCGGATCGCACCATGACGCTGCTGCCGCAGTCCATCCCCGCCCACGGCGACGCCAGACCTGACTGGCAGCTGATCTGCCAGGTCGCCGGGGCACTCGGCTTCGGGGAGCACTTCGCGTACGCGTCGGCTGCGGAGGTCTTCGACGAGATCCGCGAATTCTCCAACCCGCGAACCGGTTACGACCTCCGGGGTGTCACTCACGACCGTCTACGTCAGGGCCCGGTGCAATGGCCTGCGCCGTCACTCGATCAGCCAGGTGGAGACGTCGACCGCCATCCCATTCGTTATCTGAACGACGGCGTGAGCCAGGACCTGTTCGTCGACGGCGACGGGCACCGCCCGAAGCTGGCCTTTCCGACCCCGTCGCGGCGCGCGGTCTTCCACCCCCGACCACACTTGCCGCCCGGCGAAATGCCCGACGACGACTACCCGATGGTGTTGAACACCGGTCGCCTGCAACATCAATGGCACACCATGACCAAGACCGGAAAGGTGGCCAAGCTCAACAAGCTCGACCGCGGGCCGTTCGTCGAGATCCACCCGGTCGACGCCGCGGCGCGCAACGTCGTCGACGGTCAGCCCGTCGAGCTGGCGTCGCGGCGCGGGCGCGCGGTGCTTCCCGCGGTGGTGACAGACCGGGTCCGGCCGGGCAATTGCTTTGCGCCGTTTCACTGGAACGACGAGCACGGTGAGTACCTCGCCGTGAACGCGGTCACCTCGGACGCCGTCGACCCGTTCTCGCTTCAACCCGAGTTCAAGGCGTGCGCGGTACGGGTGCGGGCCGCCGGGCCACCACCCGAACCGGTCGGTCGGATCGACGCGATCGGCTCGGCGCTTGGGCTCGACGACCAACCCGTCCCGGTACTGGCCGATGCCGAGAAGCAGTACCTGGCAGGGTTCTTCCGCGCCCTGCCGCCGAATGTCGAGGGTGTTCCGGTGTTGCCTGCCGAGGCTCCGGTGGGAGCCGTGGTGCGCCGCTACGTCGACGGAATGCTCGCGGGACGCTACTCCCGAATCGACCCAGCCGACCGACCCGACGCGCCGGCCGGCCCTCGGCCGTTGGTGCTCTGGGCGTCGCAGACCGGGACCGCCGAGGACTTCGCGGCGCGGGTCGCCGACGGACTCGGACCTGCCACGGTGATGAACATGGACGACTGCCAGCTGTCCGAGTTGGCCGATGCGGGTGAGGTTCTCATCGTCACCAGTACCTTCGGTGACGGCGGACCGCCGGACAACGGCGCGGACTTCTGGACGCGCCTGGCGGCGGCCGACGCGCCGGCGCTGGACGGCGTGCGGTACGCGGTGCTGGGCATCGGCGACCGGTCGTATGACGACTTCTGCGGGCACGCCAGGGCGGTCGACGTCCGGCTCACCGAGTTGGGGGCCACTCAGCTGACCGCACGCGTCGACTGCGAGGCCTACGACGACGAGCCGATGACGCAGTGGGCGCAGAAGGTGTCCGCTCTGGTCGGCCCCGGTGCAACTCCGGCAACCCCCGCGCCGGTGCGCCCCGCCGCACCGTTCACCAGGACCAGCCCGGTCGACGCGCCGCTGAGCCGGAACGTGTTGCTCACCACGCCGGGATCGGCAAAGGAGGTGCGGCAGTTCGGTTTCGACGTCTCCGAGCACGGAGTCAGCTATGCCGTCGGGGACGCGCTGGGCGTCTACGCCGTCAACGGCGAGGAGACGGTGCGGCGATGGCTCGACGCGACCGGGTTGGCCGCCGACGACGTCATCGAGGTCGACGGTGTCGAGATGGCGCTCGGCGAGGCGTTGACCTCGCGCTACGACATCTGTCGCGTCACGCCCAACCTGCTCGACTTCGTCGTCGAGGGAAGTGCGGCAGCGGCGGGATCGCTACGGACCCTGCGCCGCAGCCGGGTCGAGTTGGACAAGTGGCTCCGGGGCCGCGACGGGGTCGACGTCGTCACGGAGTTCGCGGTCCGGGCCGAGCCGGAGCAGTGGCGCGACGCCCTGGTGCGGCTGACGCCGCGGTCGTACTCGATTTCGAGTAGCCCCCTGGTCAGTCCGCACGAGATTCAGCTGACGGTGTCGGTCGTCCGATACCTGGGCGGTGACGGGCAACGGCGCGGGGGAGTGTGCTCGACGTTCCTGGCGGATCGGGCGTCGCGGGCGTCGGTGTTCCTGCAGCCGTCGCCGCACTTCCGGCCGCCCGAGGACGGCTCCGCGCCGATGATCATGGTGGGTCCGGGCACCGGCGTCGCACCCTTCCGCGGATTCCTGCAGGAGCGCCGCGCGCTGGGGCACACCGGTCGCAACTGGCTGTTCTTCGGTGACCGGCATCGCGCCGAGAACTTCTACTACCGTGACGATCTCGAGGACATGGTCGACGACGGTCTGTTGAGCCGGCTGGACTTGGCGTTCTCGCGCGACCAACCCCAGCGGGTGTACGTGCAACACAAGATTCGTGACTACGGGGCAGATCTGTGGCGCTGGCTCGAGGACGGCGCGCACTTCTACGTGTGTGGCGACGCAAGCCGGATGGCCAAGGACGTCGACGACGCGTTGACCGCGGTCATTCGCGAGCACGGCGGGATGTCGAGTGAGGCGGCGCACGACTATAAGCGCGAACTGGTCGCCACCAAACGCTATGTGCGGGACGTGTACTGACCCGTCGCCGACCACCCGTGACCGTCACCTCTTCAGGTGTAGGTTTCGGTCCATGGCCGCACCCACCGTGAACGTCAATCTGCCGGGCCGCCTTGGCGACCCGACCATGGAAATGCGCACCGATCCGCGCGCCGATCCCCGAATGCTGGCGGCCATCGCCCCCTTCGGCCTCGACGCGAAGGCGCCCGAGTTGCCCGTCACCAGGGAGTCCCCGCTCGAGGATCTGCTCGCCGTCGCGGCGGCGACCGAGCAGGCGTTCGACGGAGTGTTCGGCGCGCTTCTCGCCGACGTCCCGGCCGCCCAAGGCGTCGAAACCCGGAGCCTCACCATCACCGGAGTCGACGGCAACGACATCGCGCTGTACGTCCACCGCCCGATCGGGGTGTCGATGCCGTTGCCGGGTCTGTTGCATCTGCACGGCGGCGGCATGGCGATCCTCACCGCGGTCGACAAGGGCGCCGCCCTGTGGCGTAACCATCTTGCGGCCCGCGGGTGCGTCGTCGTCGGGGTGGAGTTCCGCAACGCCGGCGGCGCGCTCGGGCCGCATCCGTTCCCCGCCGGCCTGAACGACTGCGCCAGCGCGCTGGACTGGATGCACGCGCAGCGCGAGGGCCTCGGGTTGACGTCGATCGTCGTGACGGGCGAATCGGGCGGCGGCAACCTGTCGATCGCGACGGCGCTCAAGGCCAAGCGCGAGGGCCGGCTGGATCACGTCGACGGGGTCTACGCGCAGGTGCCGTTCATCTACGGCGGTTACGACGCTCCCAACCCCGCGCTGCCGTCACTCGTCGAGAACGAGGGGTACATCCTCAGCCCGTCGGTGATGACGCTCATGGCGGCGCTCTACGACCCGACGGGGGAGCACACCACCGACCCGTTGGCGTGGCCGTACTACGCGAAAGAGGAGGACCTGCGGGGTCTGCCGCCTCACGTCGTCACCACCGACGAGATCGACCCGCTGCGCGACGAGGGGCTGGCGTTCCTGCGGGCACTGCAGCGGGCGGGAGTCGACGCCACCGGCCACACCTACAGCGGTGTCGGCCACGCCTGTGAACAGTTGATGGGAGCGTTCGTGCCCGACCTCTTCGAGCGGGCCCTGCACGACGTCGTCGACTTCGCTCGCGGGGTGAGCAGAACGCTGGATTGAACAGCGCTGAAGTTAAAGGAGTGTCCGAGGGGGGACTTGAACCCCCACGCCCATTAGTAGGGCACTAGCACCTCAAGCTAGCGCGTCTGCCATTCCGCCACTCGGACAAGCGGGCTAAGGCTAACGGATTTCGGTGCCCGGACCAAAACGTGGGAACGAGAGCAGTGGTACGAATGGTGACCGTGAGTGATTCCCTGCAGCCGTCCGACGAGGTCGTCGAGCTCGTGAGCTCGCTGATCAGGTTCGACACGTCGAATACCGGCGAGCTCGAAACCACCAAGGGCGAGGCCGATTGCGCCCGCTGGGTGGCCCAGCAGCTCGCCGAGGTCGGCTACGAATGTGAGTACGTCGAGTCCGGCGCCCCGGGCCGGGGGAACGTCGTCACCCGGTTGCGCGGCGCGGACCCCAGCCGGGGCGCGCTGCTAGTGCACGGGCACCTCGACGTGGTTCCCGCGGAGGCTGCCGACTGGAGCGTGCACCCGTTCTCCGGGGCGGTGTCCGACGGCTACGTGTGGGGTCGTGGCGCCGTCGACATGAAGAACATGATCGGCATGATGATCGCCGTCGCGCGTCATTTGAAGCGCACGGGCACCGTGCCGCCGCGGGATCTGGTGTTCGCCTTCGTCGCGGACGAGGAGGCGGGCGGCAAGTATGGCTGCGGGTGGCTGGTCGAGAACCGTCCCGACCTCTTCGATGGCGTCACCGAGGCGATCGGCGAAGTGGGCGGGTTCTCGCTGACGGTGCCCCACCGCGACGGCGGCGACAAGCGCCTGTACCTGATCGAGACGGCCGAGAAGGGCATGCGGTGGATGCGGCTCACCGCCCGTGGCCGCGCGGGGCACGGCTCGTTCGTCCACGACGACAACGCCGTCACGACGCTCGCCGGCGCCGTGGACCGGCTGGGCCGCCACCAGTTCCCCATCGTGCTCACCGACACCGTCGCGCAATTCCTGTCCGCCGTCGGCGAGGAGACCGGGCACTCCTTCGATCCCGACTCGCCGGATCTGGACGGCGTGGTCGCCAAGCTGGGTCCGATCGGGCGCATCGTCGGCGCGACGCTGCGTGACTCGGCGAACCCGACGATGCTGAAGGCCGGCTACAAGGCCAACGTGATCCCTGGGTCGGCCGAGGCCGTGGTGGACTGCCGGATCCTGCCCGGCCATGCGGGCGAGTTCGAGGCGACGGTCGACGAGTTGATCGGCGCGGGAGTCACGCGCGAGTGGATCACCGACCTGCCCGCCTACGAGACGACCTTCGACGGTGAGCTCGTCGACGCCATGAACGCCGCACTGCTGGCGGTCGACCCGGACGCACGCATCGTGCCCTACATGCTGTCCGGCGGAACCGATGCGAAACACTTTGCCCGCCTTGGCATTCGGTGCTTCGGCTTCATCCCGTTGCGGCTGCCGCCGGAACTGGACTTCGCCGCGTTGTTCCACGGCGTCGACGAGCGGGTACCCGTCGAATCGCTGACGTTCGGCACCGAGGTTCTCGAGCGCTTCCTGCTGAACTGCTGACCGACACCACCAGAGTTCCACCGAAAGGACCTTGATGAGCACCCCGTACGACAACCTCCCCAAGTTGCCGACCTTCACCCTGACGTCGATGTCGGTCACCGACGGCCAGCCGCTGTCGAACGACCAGGTCAGCGGCATCATGGGCGCGGGCGGTTCCGACGTCTCCCCGCAGTTGAGCTGGTCGGGATTCCCCGAGACGACCCGCAGCTTCGCGGTGACGATGTACGACCCCGACGCCCCGACCGCATCGGGTTTCTGGCACTGGGCGGTGGCGAACCTGCCCGCGACCGTGACCGAGCTGCCCGAGGGTGTTGGCGACGGCAGTCACAGCGGGTTCCCCGGCGACGCCATCACCCTGGCCAACGACGCCAGCCTCAAGCGCTTCATCGGTGCCGCCCCGCCGGCCGGTCACGGCCCGCACCGCTACTTCATCGCCGTGCACGCCGTCGACGTCGAGAAGTTGGACATCCCCGAGGGGGCGACGCCGGCCTACCTTGGCTTCAACCTGTTCAGCCACGCGATCGCCCGCGCGGTCATCATGGGCACCTACGAGCAGAAGTAGTTCTAGCGCGCGGCCGACCCGACGGCCTCGGCCAGCGACGTGAAGCCGCCGGCATGCAGCCGTTGGGCAAGGCCGTCGTGAATGTGCTTGGCCCACAAGCCTCCGCCGTAGACGAAGCCGGTGTAGCCCTGCAGCAGTGAGGCGCCGGCGGTGATGCGCTCCCAGGCGTCGTCTGCGGTCTCGATGCCGCCGGCGCTGACGAGCACCAGTCGGTCGCCGACGCGGCGATGCAGCCGCTGGAGCACCTCGAGCGAGCGGCGGGCGACGGGAGCCCCTGAGATGCCGCCCGCCCCCAACTCGTCGACCCCTGGGGTGGCGAGACCGGCGCGCGAGATGGTCGTGTTGGTGGCGACGATGCCTGCCAAGCCGAGTTCGACTGCGAGATCGGCGATGTCGTCGACGTCGGAGTCCGACAGGTCGGGGGCGATCTTCACCAGGACCGGGGTCGTGGTCTCGGCGCGGACGGCCGCCAGGATCGGACGCAACGATTCGACTGCCTGCAGATCGCGAAGGCCGGGTGTGTTGGGGGAGCTGACGTTGACGACGAGGAACGACGCGAGAGGGCCGACCAGGCGGGCGCTTTCGGTGTAGTCGGCGACGGCCTCCTCGGCCGGTGTCGCCTTCGTCTTGCCGATGTTGGCCCCGATGGGCACCTCGGAGTCGTGGCGGCTCAACCGCAGCGCCAGCTCAGCCGCACCGTGGTTGTTGAAGCCCATCCGGTTCAGCAGCGCACGGTCCTCGGGCAGCCGGAACATGCGTGGGGCGGGGTTGCCCGGCTGCGCGCGCGCGGTCACGGTGCCGACTTCCGCGTAGCCGAAACCCAAGGCCCCCCAAGTGTTCAGGCCGGTGCCGTCCTTGTCGAAGCCGGCCGCGAGGCCAACCGGTCCTGGGAACCGCACGCCGAACACGGTGCTGGCGAGGACGGGATCGTGCGGTGCCAGCCACCTGGCCAGAACCCGGCGCAGCGGCCCGAGCGCGGTGATCAGCCGCAGGAATGCGAACACCAGGGTGTGGATTCGCTCGGGTGGGACCAGGAAGAAGATCCTTCGCAGCGCACGGTAGATCACGAGGCGGGCTGACCGTCGACGCCGGCCCACACGGCGGACTTCCTGCGCCGCAACAGAACTCGACGACTTCCGTCGGTGTAGAGGCGCACCCTCGTCAGCTCCCACCCTCGATACTCGGCTTCGATCGACAACCGGACGGACGCCGACACCCGCGTCACGTCGGGCGGCAGCCGCAGTGGCACCCATTCGTAGTCGTCGGAGAGGTCGGCTTCCCACGCGGCAGGCATGCGTCCGCGCTGGTGGCCGCTCAAGAGCCTGCCCCCGGGATCACTTGCACGCCAGCACCCGATCCGGACACCACGAAGAGCGTCCCGGTCTTGTCGTCGTATGTCATGGAGTTCGGCTGCTGCACGGTTCGATAACGCACCTTTTCGACGGGTATTCCGGTTGCCAGATCGTAACCAACGACGGTGTTCGTCGCAGTTTGCGACACCCAGGCCAGCCGCGACGACCCGGCAAGGGCAAACGGCGCGCCCGGGACGGGATACTGCTGCCGCAACATCAGCGGATCGGAGCCGAACACCAACAGGGCCTGTCCGCGGGTGTCGGCCACCAGGATGCGGCCCTCCGGGTCGGCGGCCATGGTGGTGGCTCCCTCGCCGGCCCGAAGGGCGTGCTGCTGCTTGGTGCCCGACGGGTCGACCGTCGTGACCGACGTCTGGCCCCGGTCCAACACCGCGACCGTATCGCCTTCTGCGACAAGCGCATCCACGCGGGCGAAGATCTGCAGTCGCGCTCCGACCGCAGTGGTGGAGCTCAGCGTGTAGACCGCTCCCGAGGCACTGCCGAGGACGATCTTGCCGTCGGCGCGGCGGGTGATCGCGGTGAAGTCGGTGTCGCGTTCGCCGTCGACGTCGAACCTCGCCACCGCGTCGCCAGTGCCGAGGGTCACCGCGAAGTAGCCGCCCTTGGTCGCCGCGTACACCGTCCCGCTGCCGTCGCCGACGATCGCCGTCGCGGGGCTGGGCAGAGCCACGGTTCGCGACGGGCCCGCGACCGGGAACGTGACGAGGGCCGAACCGCCCGCGGGGCCACTGCTCAGCACGACGGAAGACGACGTGGCGGCGTCGAAGACGACGGCCTCACCACGCCCGGCCAGCGGACGCACCGACCCGGCCGGCGCCTCGGCCGCAGCGGGTGAGACGGCGGCCTGCGCCGGAGAGATCGTCGGTGGGGGACTGTCGGCGGCCTTGGACCCACAGGACGCGAGGGCAACCGCCGTCACGATCACGGCGACGCTGTGAGCCAGGCGACGCCTCGGTGTTGTGAACGTTGGCAAAGGGTAAACCTCAACGGTGCGATGGGAATGGCGGATGAAGGGCCAGTTTAGGCACGCCGCGGAATCGGGCCGGCGGTATGGTTCGGACATGACAGGGCCAGCAGTCGACGACCTGTCCGGAAGTGAGTTCAGCGTCGAGGTCGTGTCGACTGGCATGCACGCCAGCGGGTTTGGTCGAGTCGGTGACGGCAGAAGTTTTTCCTTTCACGTCGACCGCCGACAGCTCAACGTCGAGGTGTACCGCCCGCGGCTGACGGGCCCCGTCCCGCAAGACGAGGACGTCGTCGCCGCGGCGAGCCGCAGCCTGGCGCACGTGGACGTTGCCGACGAGCGCAGCTTGACGGCGGCCGTACGCGACGCGGTCAACGACGCTCAGCCGGTGCCGCGCACAGCTCGCTGACGGTGAGCCCACGGTACGGTCGTCGGCGTGATGGACATGTCGTGGCTGCAAGTGGTCGTGTTGTCGGTGGTCCAGGGCCTGACCGAATTCCTTCCGGTGTCCTCGTCCGGCCATCTTGCGATCGTTTCGGAGCTCTTCTTCGCCGACGACGCTGGCGCGTCGTTCACGGCGGTCAGCCAGCTCGGCACCGAGCTCGCGGTGCTGATCTACTTCGCCAAGGACATCGGCCGCATCCTGGTGGCGTGGTTCGGGGGCCTGCGCGACCCCTCCCGCCGCACCTCCGACTACTGGCTGGGCTGGTGGGTGATCATCGGCACGATCCCGATCGGCGCGGCCGGGCTGATCTTCAAGCACTACATCCGCGACGACGTCCGCAACCTGTGGATCATCGCGACGGCACTGATCGTGTTCTCCGCCGTCATCGCCGCCGCCGAGTACTTCGGCAAGCAAACCCGCGGAATAGAGCAGTTCACCTGGAAGGACAGCATCGTTATCGGCGTCTCCCAGTGCTTGGCCCTGATTCCCGGGGTGTCCCGGTCGGGCGCGACCATCAGCGCCGGCCTGTTCATGGGCCAGGAGCGCGAGGCAGCCGCCCGCTTCGGCTTCCTGCTCGCCATTCCCGCCGTCCTCGCCTCGGGCCTGTATTCGCTGCCCGACGCCTTCCACCCCGACGGGCGGGGGATGAGCGCGTCGGGGCCGCAGCTCGCGGTCTCGGTCGCGATCGCCTTCGTGGTGGGTCTCGCGGCCGTCTCCTGGTTCCTGAAATTCCTGGTGCGCCACGGCATGTACTGGTTCGTCGGCTACCGCGTGATCCTCGGGGCGACGCTGCTCGTCCTGCTGGGCGCGGGACTCGCCGAGGGGCTCACGACGCCAAAACTGCTGAGGAACTTGCGCCCGAGATCCATGGTGGTTTGC
>VIFX01000037.1:0-81906 GCA_006864685.1 Mycolicibacterium hodleri
CTTGCGGGGCTGCGGAGCCTGTTCGTCGTCGGTCGGCAATCTGAGCGACAGCAGGCCGGCGTAGGTGTCCGCGGCGATCTCGACCCGGTGGGCCGTGACGTGAATGGGCGTCCACCCGCCGTCGAGCGCCCGCAGCCTCAGCACGCGCGACGCCGACCCGTCGCCGAAATCGGTTGTCATGGAGTTCATCTCGTCTTCGTCGTCCGGGTGGACGATCGACACGCCCGCAGCCCTGGCGTGCCAGTCGAAGAACGGGCACGGCTCGTCGAGCCATTTGAGCAGCGTCCAGGACCCCAGGTCCACCAGGGCTCGGTGCACGCCGGGCTGGGCCAAACCGTTGAGGATCCGCTGGCCGAGGTCCTCGGACCGGACCGGCGGTGTGTCGCTCACCCCGCGCCAGTTCATCGCCCGGCAGATCAACCTGTCTCGGCCTGCCCCGTCGACCTCCTGCAGCACCCTGGCCGCGAACCCGACCGTGATCTGCTTGCCCTTGTAGTCCGTGACGTCCCAGGTGCTGCAGAACGTTCGGCCCGCCTCTGGCTTGATCGCCACCGCCAGCACCCTGGCCTCGTCGGGGTTGAGATTCCTGGTGGGGAGGTCTTCGGCGAACGCGCGGCCCTGGGTGGCCTCGGTGGTGGGATCCAGCCCGCTGTTCATCAACGACTCGGGGGTGTCCGTCGCGACGCCGTCCGTCAGATCCCACTTCAACGGACCGGGCAGCACGCGGTCCGGCGGGTCCTGGTCCAGTGGGCCGATCCAGACGTGAACGCCGTGGATGCGACCGTCGGTCATCTGCACCACTTCGGTGCGGATCACCCGGTCGCTCTTGGGGGTCAGGCTGCTCAGTGCCTTCCCGGCCTGGACCGTCTCGTTGATGGCCGTCTGAATCGCCATCAGGTTGGGGTTGCGCCTCAAGAATGCGCTGATCGGCACCAAGTTCTTGGTGTGCTGCCCCTGCGCGACGACCGCTGGTTCGGCGCCAAGTGTCTCCACCAGAAGCCAGTCGTGCGTCATGACAGCATCCTAGGCTCCCGACGCCGCGCGCCTTAGCCGAAGTGCCCCGTCGAGATCCCGAATTGATCGCATTCGTGCAGGACTCGACCGATTTCGCGGACTCAACGGACGGGTGAGGTTGGTTGCGCAAGCCGTGGATAGGGAGTAATTTTTCGGATGCGCCCGGTTCGCCGGGACTGAGAGCGGTTCGCGTTGTCCGGCCGCTCCCCGCCGTCATCTACGTAATTGGCGTGCGTGGCTGAGCCGTGGAGGACGACCGTCGAGGGGTGGTCGTCTCCACGGACGGCTCATGTCGGATGTTTGGCCAACTCGTCGAGTACCAGCCTGAGCACCGTGACCGCTCCGGCCTTGTCCAGTGGGTCGTTCCCGTTTCCGCACTTCGGTGACTGCACGCACGACGGGCATCCCGACGGGCACTCGCACGATTCGATCGCCGAGGCCGTCGCCTCCCACCAGGTGCTCATCTGCCGGTACCCGCGGTCGGCGAAGCCCGCACCGCCGGGATGGCCGTCGTAGACGAAGATCGTCGGCGTTCCCGACTCCGGCCCCACCGCCGTCGAGACGCCGCCGATGTCGCCGCGGTCGCAGCTGGCGACCAGCGGCAGCAACCCGATCGCTGCGTGCTCGGCCGCGTGCAGCGACCCAGGAACGCGGATGTCGTCAATGCCGCTGCCGCCCAACGCCTCCGGCTCGATCGTGCACATGACCGCCATGGTCTCCAGGGTTTGGGTGGGCATGTCGAGGTCGACGAAGTCGATCACCTCGCCGTTCATCCGACGACGCAGGAACCCGATCACGGTGTGGCTGACCGACACCGGCACGATTCCCACCGTGACCGGTCCTGCCGTGTGCCGCTCGCCGGGACCCGTCACGGCGACGTCGGTCAGCTCCCTCGCCGAGGTCGAGTAACCGGGGTCGTCGGCCCTGACGAAGGCGATGCCGTCCTCGAAGTCGAGCGAGTCGACCACGTAACTCTCGCCCTGGTGCAGGTAGACGGCGCCGGGATGGATCGACGACGGAGCCTGGCCGGCGCCGGTGCTGCCCAGCATTCGACCCGTCCCGGTCTCCACGATCGCGATTTGCCCACCCGAGGACCCGCGGATGTCGACGGCGGGATGCGGATCCAACCCTGGCGCGGGGAAGTACCCGGCGGGGCGCCGCCGGAGGAGGCCGTCGTCGACCAAGGCGTCGGCCACCGCCTCGGCGTTCCACGTGCGCACCTCGGCCTCGGTGAGCGGCAATTCGGTTGCCGCGCAGAGCAGTTGCGGTCCGAGCACGTACGGATTGGTCGGATCGATCACCACGCGTTCGATCGGCTTGTCCAGCAGCGCCGCGGGGTGATGCACCAGGTAGGTGTCCAGCGGGTCGTCCCTGGCGATCAGCACGATCAGGGCGCTTTGCCCACGTCTGCCAGCCCGCCCCGCTTGCTGCCAGAACGACGCCACCGTGCCGGGGAACCCGGCCAAAACCACCGCGTCGAGGCCCGCGATGTCGACCCCCAGCTCGAGGGCGTTGGTGGTGGCCAGGCCGCGCAGCTCGCCGTCGGAGAGGGCCCGCTCCAGCGTCCGCCGGTCCTCGGCGAGGTACCCGGCGCGATAGGACGCCACCAGGTGGGCGAGGTCGGGTGCGACGTCCTCCAACCTGGCCCTGGCGCCGAGGGCGGTGAGCTCGGCGCCGCGTCGCGACCTGACGAACGTCAAGGTGCGCGCGCCCTCCGCGATCAGGTCGGCCATCACCCGCGACGCCTCGGATCCCGCCGAACGCCGCACCGGGGCGCCGTTCTCGCCCGTGATGTCGTCGCGCAGAGCGGGTTCCCACAGCGCGACGGTCCGGCCGCCCTGCGGTGAGCCGTCGTCGGTCACCTCGGCGACGGTGTGGCCAAGCAGCTCCGACGCGGTGGCGGCGGGTGCGGACGCGGTCGCGCTCGCGAAGATCACCGTCGGGCCGCCGCCGTCGTCGGTCGAGTACCGCTCGCACAGTCGCACCAGGCGACGCAGCACCATCGCCACGTTCGAGCCGAAGATGCCACGGTAGTAATGGCATTCGTCTACTACGACGTACTTCAGGTTGCGCAGGAACACCGCCCAACGGGCGTGGTTGCGCAACAGCGACAGGTGGATCATGTCCGGGTTGGAGAAGATCCACCGTGACCGCTCGCGGGCCAGCCGACGCGCGTCGTTGGAGCTGTCCCCGTCGTACGGGCTTGGCGCGACGTCGCGCAACCGCGGGACCGCGTCGGTCAGCGACTGGGCGGCCCGCAACTGGTCGTGGCCGAGGGCCTTGGTCGGCGAGAGATACAGCACCCGGGCCCGGGGGTCGGCCGCGAGCGTCGTCAGAATCGGCAGCTGATAGGCCAGCGACTTGCCCGACGCGGTACCCGTGCTGAGCACCACGTGCCGGCCGGAGTGGGCCAGGTCGGCCGCGACCGCCTGGTGAGCCCACGGCTCCGTCACCCCCCGGTCGACGAACGCGCGGACGACGTCCGGGTCGGCCCACGACGGCCACGGCCTGGTTTGAGCTCGTCGCGGCGGCAGATCGGCCACGTGCCGCAGCGGGTGCTCGTCGGGGTCGGCGCCGTCGACTGCGCGGGCGAGCAGCTCGCGACCGAAGTCCGACACCACCTCAGCCACGTTCCACCCCCTCGACGTCCACGACCACTCCATGATCGTCCCTTGCCGTGCGGCCCGGTGTCGCGGCAGGAATGCCCCGCTGGCCTAGTGTCGGATCGGTGAGCCAGCTCTCCTTCTTCTCGGCAGAGGCGGTACCGCCTGCGGTCGCCGACCTGACCGGGATTCTGGCTGCGCCGGGACAGGTGGTGCTCGTCGGTCAGGGCCACGAGCAGGCGGCGCGGGTGTCCGTCGTGGTCGACGCGCAGTGGCGCGCCGAGGCGCTCGCCGAGATGATCGCCGCCGCGGGCTTGGTACCGGAGATCGCGCGGACCGACGAGAACACACCCTTGGTGCGGACGGCGCCCGACGAGCGCCTGACCGCCATCGCGAAGAACTGGACGCGCGGCGCGGTGAAGACCGTCCCGCCGCAATGGCTGCCCGGCCCCCGCGAGTTGCGGGCATGGACGCTGGCCGCCGGAATGCCCGAGTCCGACCGATACCTTCTCGGGCTCGACCCGCACGCCCCAGATACGCATACCGCACTCGCGGCGGCGATGATGAGGGTAGGAATTGCACCAACCCTGATTGGCACTCGCGGGACACACCCGGCGTTGCGGATCAGCGGCCGCAGACGACTATCGCGCCTGGTAGAGAACGTGGGGGAACCTCCGGACGACGCCGAGGCGTTTCACTGGTGGCCGCGCTCGGATTGAGCTCGGCCAGCGAAGCCAGTTTGCGTAGGCTCGCGCAGAGTGCGAAATTGTCACTTGCCGCGGGCTGGTGGGACTACTGAATCAGTGGTCCCGCGCTTTCGGCAACATAGAAGTGGAGCGTAAAAACAGTTGGCTGACTCCGGCGGTGGCAGCGGCAATGGCACGATTCGGCGACTCGTCATAGTCGAGTCGCCCACCAAGGCGCGCAAGATCGCGGGCTATTTGGGATCGAACTACATCGTGGAATCGTCGCGTGGACACATCCGCGACCTGCCACGAGCCGCAGCCGACGTGCCCGCCAAGTACAAGACGGAGCCATGGGCGCGCCTCGGGGTCAACGTCGACGCGGACTTCGAACCGCTCTACATCGTCAGCCCCGAGAAGAAGGCCACCGTCGCCGAGCTCAAGGAACTGCTCAAGGGCGTCGACGAGCTCTACCTGGCGACGGACGGTGACCGGGAGGGCGAGGCGATCGCCTGGCACCTCCTGGAAACGCTCAAGCCGCGCATCCCCGTCAAGCGGATGGTCTTCCACGAGATCACCGAGTCGGCCATCCGGGCCGCCGCCGACGATCCCCGCGACCTCGACATCGATCTGGTCGACGCGCAGGAGACCCGCCGCATCCTCGACCGCCTCTACGGCTACGAGGTCAGCCCCGTGCTGTGGAAGAAGGTGGCGCCGAAGCTGTCGGCGGGCCGGGTCCAGTCCGTCGCGACCAGGATCATCGTGCAGCGCGAACGCGAGCGCATGGCGTTCCGCAGCGCCGGCTACTGGGACGTCACCGCCGAGCTCGACGCGTCGGTCTCCGACGCCGAGGCGACGCCGCCCAAGTTCACGGCCAAGCTGAACTCCGTCGACGGCAAGCGCGTGGCCAGCGGCCGCGACTTCGACTCGCTCGGTGGTCTGCGCAAGCCCGACGAGGTGCTGGTGCTCACCGAGCAGGCGGCGTCGGCGTTGGCAGGCAACCTGCGGGGCGCTCAGCTCAGCGTGGCGTCGGTCGAGCAGAAGCCGTACACCCGTCGCCCGTATGCGCCGTTCATGACCTCTACGTTGCAGCAGGAGGCCGGTCGCAAGCTGCGCTTCTCCTCGGAGCGCACGATGAGCATCGCGCAGCGGCTGTACGAGAACGGCTACATCACCTACATGCGTACCGACTCGACGACGCTGTCGGAGACGGCGATCAACGCGGCGCGCAACCAGGCCAGGCAGCTCTACGGCGAGGAATACGTCCATCCGACGGCCCGCCAGTACACCCGCAAGGTCAAGAACGCGCAGGAGGCCCACGAGGCCATCAGGCCGTCGGGCGACGTCTTCCAGACGCCGGGCCAGCTGCACTCCGCGCTCGACAACGACGAGTTCCGGCTCTACGAGCTGATCTGGCAGCGCACCGTGGCCTCGCAGATGGCCGACGCGCGGGGAACGACGCTGAGCCTGCGCATCGCCGGAGCCGCGAGCTCCGGTGAGCAGGTCGTGTTCAGCTCCAGCGGCCGCACCATCACCTTCGCCGGCTTCCTCAAGGCGTACGTCGAGAGCCTCGACGAGCAGGCCGGCGGCGAGGCCGACGACGCCGAGAGCCGGCTGCCCAACCTGACCCAGGGGCAGCGGGTCGACGCCTCCGACCTGACCGCCGACGGTCACACCACCAGCCCGCCCGCGCGGTACACCGAAGCGTCGTTGATCAAGTCGCTCGAAGAGCTGGGCATCGGGCGTCCGTCGACCTACTCGTCGATCATCAAGACGATTCAGGACCGCGGGTACGTCCACAAGAAGGGCAGCGCCCTGGTCCCGTCGTGGGTCGCGTTCGCCGTAATCGGGTTGCTGGAACAGCACTTCGGCCGCCTGGTCGACTACGACTTCACCGCGGCCATGGAGGACGAGCTCGACCAGATCGCGTCGGGCAACGAGCGACGGACCAACTGGCTCACCAACTTCTACTTCGGTGGTGACCACGGAGTCGACGGCTCGATTGCCCGCGCCGGCGGGCTCAAGAAGCTGGTCGGTGGCAATCTCGAGGACATCGACGCCCGACTCGTCAACTCCATCAAGCTGTTCGAGGACGATCAGGGACGGATCATCAACGTCCGCGTCGGCCGCAACGGTCCGTACCTGGAGCGGATGATCGACGATCCGGACAACCCGGGTGAGCTCAAGCCCCAGCGGGCGAACCTCAAGGACGAGCTGACCCCGGACGAGCTCACCCTCGAACTCGCCGAGAAGCTGTTCTCCACTCCGCAGGAGGGCCGTTCGCTCGGCGTCGACCCGGAGTCCGGCCACGAAATCGTGGCCAAGGACGGCAGATACGGGCCGTACGTCACCGAGGTGCTGCCGGAACCGATCGTGCCGCCGGAAGATCCGGGCGCCGCTCCTGCGAAGAAGGCCAAGAAGCCGCCGCCAGGGCCCAAGCCACGCACGGGCTCGCTGCTGCAGTCGATGGACCTCGAGACCATCACCCTCGACGATGCGCTAAAGCTGCTTTCGCTGCCCCGCGTCGTCGGCGTCGACCCCTCCAACAACGAGGAGATCACCGCGCAGAACGGCCGCTACGGGCCATACCTGAAGCGCGGCACCGATTCTCGGTCGCTGGCCAACGAGGAGCAGATGTTCACCATCACCCTCGATGAAGCGCTGAAGATCTACTCCGAGCCCAAGCGGCGCGGCAGGCAGGGCGCCGCGACGCCTCCGTTGCGCGAGTTGGGCAACGACCCGGTGTCGGAGAAGCCGATGGTGATCAAGGACGGCCGCTTCGGTCCGTACGTCACCGACGGCGAGACCAACGCCAGCCTCCGCAAGGGCGACGACGTCATGTCGATCACCGACGGTCGGGCTTCTGAACTGCTGGCCGACCGCCGTGCGCGTGGCCCGGTCAAGAAGAAGGCGCCAGCGAAGAAGGCCGTCAAGAAGGCGCCAGCGAAGAAGGCGCCCGCCAAGAAGGCCGCGGCGAAGAAGGGTTAGGGCTGAGACGGGCTAGGTCTGTGCCTGGCTCGAAACCCGCCGTGGCGCAGCCAGATTGAGCGGCCGGGCCAATTGGGTGGGTGCGCCACGGCCACGGAGTTCGACGATTTCGCCGACGTCCCAGCGCAAGGCCTCCGCGTCGAGGGCGCCGCTGACCGCGATCGCCGACGCCAGCACGTGGCCCTCCTCGAGCTTCGCCAGCTCGGTGAGCCGGGCGGCCTCGTTGACCGGGTCGCCGATGACGGTGTACTCGAAGCGGGCCTGCGCGCCGATGTGACCGGCGATGGCCCGGCCCGCGGACACTCCGATGCCGAAGTCGGTCTGGCCCAACACCTCGATCAGCTCGTCGTGCAGTTCCCTCGAGGCAGCCAGCGCCGCCCCTGAGGCGTCGGGGTGCTCGATCGGAGCGCCGAAGATGGCCAGCGCGGCGTCGCCCTGGAACTTGTTGACGAAGCCGCCGTGCCGGTTGACGCTGTCGACGATGACGCGGAAGAACTCGTTGAGCAGGCCCACGACCTCGGCGGCGGGCCGGGTCGCGGCCAGTTGCGTCGACCCCACCAGGTCGACGAAGAGCACCGCGACGTCGCGTTCCTGACCGCCGAGCTCGGTGCCGCGTTCGAGCGCGCGGCGGGCGACGTCCTCGCCGACGTAGCGACCGAACAGGTCTCGGAGGCGTTGCCGTTCGGCGAGGTCGCGGACCATGTCGTTGAATCCGGCCTGCAGCAAGCCCAATTCGCTCGCGTCGTAGATCTGCATGTGCGCGTTGTAGTTGCCGCGCTGCACTTCGCCAAGGGCCCAGCGCAATTGGCGAAGGGGGTCCGCGATCGACATTGCGACCAGCACGGTGCCCGCCAGCCCGATCACCAGCGCGGCCACGGCCAGCAGCAGGATCGGGGTGTTCAGGCGCTCGGCGGGTGCGGTCAGGATCTCGAACTTGCTTGCCACCAAGGCCAACACGATGGCGAGGACCGGCACGCCGGTCGACAGCACCCAGGTGAGCACCTGCCGTTGGATGACGCCCGGCGCCCGGAAGCTCGCGGGGACGCCACCCCGCAGCGCGGCGACGGCGACGGGCCGCAGCACGCGCTCGGACTGCAGGTACCCGATGATCGCGGTCGCCGTGGCGCCGAGGGCCGCGGCGACGGCGACCACGGGCGCCGACCGGCTGGCGACGGGCCAGCTCGCGACGATGAACACGATCGAGCCGAGGAACCAGTTCGAGACGTTGATCACGGACCGGTAGAACGGCATCCTCAAGGCCCGCACGCGGGCGAGGTCGGTCACCGCGGGGTCACCACCGCCGAGCAGGCTGTCGCGGCGCTGCCAGCGGATCACCGGGATCAGCAGTCGAAGGGTCAGCCACGACAGGATCGTGAACGACACGAAGAGGTAGCCGAGGAAGATCGCCAAGTTGAGGGCGGGCAGGTCCTGGAGCTGGATGCGGTCCTCTGCAGGCAGCCCGAACCGCAGGAAGCCCAGCACGAAGAGGGCACCGATGATGTCGGCCTGCAGCATGCCGAGCGTGAACACCGGCCATGGCGTGCGCGCCACCCAACGGACGAAGGCGGTGATTCGCCCCATCTGTGGTGTCGGCCCGGTCATGCGTCAACCGTATCGGTCCAGAGGCGTCGGCACGGGCGCTGTTCGTCGACGTCTTCTGTCGAGTGTCGGGGGAGCGCACTAGGGTGGCGCCTGATGAGCGGTGTTTTCTCGCGTCTTGTGGGTCAGGACGCCGTCGAAGCGGAGCTGGTGGCTGCCGCGCACGCGGCCCGCGGTGATTCGGCTCACAACCCGCTGGGCACCGGCGCCACGGGCGGCCGGATGACCCACGCCTGGTTGATCACGGGCCCGCCCGGATCGGGTCGATCCGTCGCCGCGGTGTGCTTCGCGGCGGCCCTGCAGTGCACGTCGGACGGTCCGCCCGGGTGCGGGGAGTGCCACGCCTGCACCACCACCATGGCGGGCACCCACGGCGACGTGCGTCGGATCATTCCCGAGGGGCTGTCGATCGGCGTCAAGGAGATGCGCGACATCGTCCAGATCGCGTCGCGCAGGCCGGGCACCGGGCGATGGCAGGTCGTGGTGGTCGAGGACGCCGACAGGCTCACCGAGGGCGCGGCGAACGCCCTGCTCAAAGTGGTGGAGGAGCCGCCGGCGTCGACGGTGTTCCTGCTGTGCGCGCCGTCGGTGGATCCGGAGGACATCTCGATCACCCTGCGGTCGCGGTGTCGGCACGTGGCCCTGGTGACGCCGCGCCTGGAGGCGATTGCGCGGGTGCTGGTCGACGTCGACGGCATGGCCGAGAAGGACGCCACGTGGGCGGCGTCGGTCAGCGGCGGCCACGTCGGGCGTGCTCGCCGGTTGGCCACCGACGAACAGGCCAGAAGCCGTCGGGAACGCTCGCTGGGACTGGCCCGCGACGCGGCGACGCCGGCGCGGGCCTATGCAGCCGCCGAAGAGCTGGTGGCCAGCGCGGAGGACGAAGCGAAGGCCCTCACCGGAGACCGCAACGAGGCCGAGACCGAGGAGTTGCGGACCGCGCTCGGGGGCGGCGGCACTGGCAAGGGGGCCGCGGGTGCGCTTCGGGGCGCCGCCGGGGCGCTCAAGGAGCTCGAGAAGCGGCAGAAGTCGCGACAGACGCGGGCGTCGCGCGATGCCCTCGACCGGGCGCTGATCGATCTGGCGACCTACTTCCGCGACGCCCTCCTGGTGTCGTCCGGGGCGGGCACCATCCAGGCCAATCACCCAGACATGGCGGACAAGGTCGCGGCGATGGCGGCCCACGTCCCGCCCGATCGGCTGCTGCGCTGCATCGAGGCCGTGCTCGAATGTCGCGACGCGCTGGCGACCAACGTCAAGCCGAAGTTCGCGGTGGACGCCCTGGTGGCCACCGTCGGGCAGGCTCTCCGAGGTTGACGTCGGGGATCGTTTTGGGTTGGCGACGGTGCCTGCCGTAGACTCGTCCCGCCTGGCTGACCAGGCGTCGCCGCCTTAGCTCAGTCGGTAGAGCATCTCACTCGTAATGAGAAGGTCTGGGGTTCGATTCCCCAAGGCGGCCCCAGATTTCCTGGACGTGATCGGCGACGGTCTTGCCCGCCAAGGTGCCCGTCTTCCAGCGGTGAAAGTCGTCGACGAATCGGTCGCGGAACGCATCCAACAGGTCCGGTGTGTTCGCCGACGAATGCGGGTTGACCCTGATTCCGGGCACTGCCCACAGCGGCGAATCGGGTCCAAGCGGCTCGTCGACCGTGACGTCCAGGGTCGCGCCGCCGATGACGCCGCGCTGAACCGCGTCGACCAGATCGGCCTCCACGACGCAGCCGCCGCGAGCGACGTTGACCAGATGGGCGTCGGACTTCATCGCCGCCAGCGCCGCCGCGTCGACGATTCCGGCCGTCCGTGCGGTCAGCGGGGCGGCGACCACGACGAGGTCCGCCCACCGAAGCTCTGAGGTCATTTCGGCACTGCTCGCGACCCGGTCGAAGTCGGGGTCGTCGGTGCGGGCGGTCCGCCCGGCCCCTCGGACGTGCACACCTAGCGCGCGCAGTTTGCGTGCCGTCGCCCGGCCGATGCCGCCGCATCCGATGACCAGGCAGGTGGACCCGGCGAGGCGGCGGACCGAGATCTCCCTCCAGAGACGTTCCTCCTGCTGCCTGGCGGCGAGCTCGAACTCCTTGACGTGGAACAGCGCCGCGGCGACGACGAACTCGGCGATGTCCTCGTCCTGAATGCCTGCGGCGGTCGTGACCGTTGCGGTGAGATGCCGCAGTCGTGGTGACAGCACCGCGTCGAGACCTGCCGCTGCGACGTGGATCCAGGACGCACCGGTGGCGTCGCGCAGCACGCCGTCGACGTCGGGAAACGTTGTGTCCCAGACGAAGACGACGTCCGCCGTTGCGACGAGCTCGAGGTGTTCGCCCGGCGTGACCACGCTGATCGCCGCACCCTCCTCGAGCGCCGCGAGATTCGGCGGGGGCAGGTCCGGATCGGCACCCGTGAGAACGACGAGGCGGGGCGCCGAGGCCGTCACGTCAGGACCGAGTCCACGTCGGGAACGAGGTTGCGCTGCGCCCACTGAAAGGCCTGCCACGCCATGCCGTCGTCGTACTCGTCGTGCACCAGGCGCGCCGCCTCTGCGCTGATCGGCCGTGCCGCACGGGCCTTCAACTGGACCTCGGCCGATCGCTCCATGAGCAGGAAGAATCCGAGCGCCGAGTCGACCGACAGTCCGACGGTCAGCAGGCCGTGGTTGCGCAGAATCGTCCCGCGCTTCTCGCCCAGTGACGCGGCTATCCGCTTCCCGCCCGCCGTCGAGGTGATGCTGACCTCCTCGTCGTCGAAGACAGAATGGTCGTCGAAGAAGGCGCATGACTCCTGCGAAATTGGAAGCAGCTCAGTCATATTCGCGGAAAACGGCGTGCCGTACGGCGTGTGGCAGTGCACTGCCGAGACGACTTCGGGTCGGGCTTCGTGAATGGGACCGTGGATGTAGTAGGCGGCATCGTTGATGTGACCGCCGCCCGCCACGGACCCGTCCGGTTGCACCAAGACCAGATCGTCCACGGTCATCGCTCCGAACGGCACCCCGTAACGCGCCAGCCAAAAGCAGTCCTGCCGTTCGGGATCGCGGGCCGAGACGTGCCCGTCCCCGAGCAGGCCCCACCCGGTGGCCCCCAGTACCCGGTACGCGAGCGCCAGTCGCTGCTTTCGCCGACCGCGCAGTTGCGCTGGGTCTCCAATGACGGGCTCGGTTGCGTACGGATCGAGAAAGTCGTGTTCGAACGTCATCGGTGGGTCACGTGTCCTCTCGGTGAAGCCGGGTGACCACGTCGTCCATCGGGGTCGTTCAAACGCAACACCCGCGCCAGCTTTTAAAGATATAGTAGTAGATGTTATGTGCGGGCTGCTGCGGTTGCGACTCGACGTGGCTACCCGCGCGCCAGAAGTGTTGTCGTCGAACGCATTGCGGCAACGTGCCGCGTCACCTCCCAATTCGCCGCGTTCATCCGGGGTTACGTTCCTCTTGACCGCGGCGTCAGAAAAGATATAGTTCAATCGGATTAAAGCTCCCCGTCGGCCCAAAGGAAGCAGTCATGTCGAAAGCATCGTTACGGAGAGCGGCGCAGTTTGCCGCCATCGGATTGTCCGGAGTGCTGGTCGCTGCTTGTGGCGGGTCGCCTGCCCCGGCGCCGGACGCCAGCCGGTTCGACCCCGCAGTGTTCCCCGCATCCACGTTCAGCGGGTTGAAGGGCTCACTCACCTGGTACGACTCCTCCGGCGGCGCGACGACGGAGGCCAAGGACTCGACCGTGTGGAAGGACTTCACCGCGCTGACGGGCTTGCCCGCGCAGGCGGAGTACACCGACGGCACCTCGACCAAGTTCCGGGCCGCCGCCGAGGCGGGGCAGGTTCCATGGAACTTGATCGAATTCGGCAGCGGCGGCGAGTTCTTCCAGGCGGCCGACGCCGGACTGCTCGCTCCGATCGACAAGTCTCTGGTGCCGACCGACAAGCTGGCGCCGACTTCCGTTGAGGATTACGGCATTCGGGTCGAGGAGAACGGCGCCCTGTTGGCGTGGAACACGAACGCACTGAACGGCAAGACTCCGACGTCGACCGCAGATCTGTTCAACACCAAGGACTTTCCTGGCAAGCGCTGCATGTACAAGTACCCCGTCAGCGCCGGAACGCTCGAAGTCGCGCTGCTGGCAGACGGTGTGCCGGCCGACAAGATGTACCCGCTCGACGTGAAGCGTGCGATCGCCAAGCTCGCCACGATCAAGGACGACATCGTCTGGTGGGATTCCGGCACCACGTCGATGCAGCTTCTCAGCAACGGTGAATGCTCGATGGGAATGATGTGGAACGGCAGGCTCTTCGACGCCATCGAGAATCAGAAGCTGCCGTTCGGCTACACCTGGAACGGGGGCTTGCGGACCGCCGCCTACTACGCGGTGCCCAAGGGTGCGCCGGAGACGAAGACAGGGATGGCGGCCATGGCGATGTGGGTGCTGGATCGTCAAGGCCAGATCGACTTCGTGAACAAGACGACCTACAACACCGACATCAAGGATCTCACCCTGGACGACTACCAGGCGAACGTCCGCCCCTACATCGCACAGGGACCGAATGTCGCGAAGACGGTCACCGAGGACTCCCAGTACTACGGCAAGAACCTCGACGCGGTGTCGCAGGAGCTGGCTGAATTCCAGAGTCAATAGGGTCGAGCGCCCTGTCGTCTGAATGAAGATGCGGTCCAACGGTTTCCCGTTGGACCGCATCTTTGTCTCTCCGGCTACGCCGAGCCCGCGTCCTCGGGCACCACCAGGGCGTGCTTTGGCTGCCATCCGAAGGCGACGCGTTCGCCGCTGTATCGGGGTGACTCGCCGTCGTACAGCAGCGCCGAGGTCTTGCCAAGCAGGGCGGACTCGATCACCACGCTACGACTGTTGCCCAGGAACGTGGACTCGACGATCACGCCCGTGTCCACCAGTTGCACGGCGGCGTGGGGGACCGAGTCGTCGGGGTGCCACGCCCACACCTTTTCCGGGCGCACGGCGGCAACGAGGGAATCAGTTCCAATCTGGGCGGCGGAGCCGTAGGAGGCGTCGAAGGACGCGCCGCCGTCGGTCCGCGCGTGGACCAGGCCTCCGCCCCGCGGGGACACCTCGACCGGCCACAGGTTGACCTCGCCAACGAAGTTGGCCACGAACGCATCTCGCGGGGTGGAGTACACCTCTTCGGGGGTTCCGATCTGCCGAATCTCGCCGTGGTTCATCACCACGACGCGATCGGACATCGTGAACGCCTCCTCCTGGTCGTGGGTGACGTAGATGGTGGTGATGCCGGTCTCGCGTTGCACGCGTCGGATCTCACGTCCGAGTTGTTGGCGCAGACGACGGTCGAGCGCGCCGAGCGGCTCGTCGAGCAGCAGCACCTTGGGGACGGCCGCGATGGCGCGGCCGACCGCGACCCGCTGCTGCTGACCGCCGCTGAGCTGCTCGGGCCGCCGCTGGGAGAGTGCGCTCAGCTCGACGAGCTTCAGCACCTCGGCGACGCGCGCGGCGGCCTCGGTGTCGGCGACCTTGCGAACGTTGAGGGGGAAGCGAATGTTCTCCTCGGCCGTCATGTGCGGGAACAACGCGTAATTCTGGAATACCAGCCCGATCTCGCGCTTCTGGGGTGGTGTCCGGGTGACGTCGGTGCCGGCGATGGAGATGGTTCCCGACGAGGGGTCGACGAGCCCGGCCAGGATGTGCAGAAGCGAGCTCTTGCCTGATCCGCTGGGTCCCAACAGGGTGACGAACTCACCCGGCTGGACGTTGAGGGACACGCAGTCGAGTGCGGTGATCCCACCGTATTCGTGGTGCAGGTCCTTGACCTCGATGTAGGCCCGCGGAGCCGAGGCGGCGGTGGTGTCGTCGAGGGGCTGCGTGATCGTCATTTGTGGTGGCCTTTTCGCGAAGGAGAGTCGTCAACCGACGACGGGTCTTGGGTACGGCGGCGCCCGACCACGGCTCGGATGCCGACGTAGAGCGCCGCCAGGACGACGACGAGGAGCATGAGCATCGAGCCGATGGCGGCGATGACGGGGCTAGCCCCGCTCTTGAGCGACGAGTAGAAGTTCACCGGCAACGTCTTGTCGAAGCCCGTTTGGAAGAGTGCCACGACGGCCTCGTCCCACGAACTGATGAAGGCGAGTAGTGCTGCGCCGATGAGGGCGGGGACGACGGTCGGGACGACCACCTTCCGCAACGCGTAGAGCTTGCTGGCGCCCATGGTCCACGCCGCCCGCTCCAGGCTCGGGTCGACGTTGTCCAAGGCGGCGGCCACGACGAGATAGGTGAAGGGAAGGGCCAGAACGGTTTCCACCAAAACCAGGCCCCACCAGGTGTCGAGCGCACCGATCCGCGCCTGCACGTCGAACGTGCCGATGGCCAGCAGGATGACGGGTACGACGATGGGGAGGTAGACGACGCTCACCACGAAGCCCTGCAGGCGTGGCCGGGCGGCGAGAGTTCGAACCCAGCGCGCCAGGAAGATCGCGATCACCAGGCAGAGGACGGCCACCGCGGCGCCGACGAGGACGCTCTTGCGCATCGACGCGGTCCACAACGGATCCGTCAGGGCCTTGGCATACCAGTGAAGGGTGAAACCCTTCGGCGGCCAGGCGATGGTCGAGTCGACGCCCCACGACAGCGGGAGGACGAAGAGCAGTGGGGCGAACAAGAACAGCAGCACTGCGCTGGTCACGGTCCAGAGGGCGACCTTGGCGGGGCCGAAAGGCATTGCCTGTTCTCGCGATACGCCCTTGGACCCGCTCAGCACCACCCCGGATCCCGACGTCAGGCCCGTCATTCTGCCCGCCAGCGTGAAGCCAAGACACGTCGCGATGAGCAGCACCACGCCGAACGCGCTCGCCGTCCCCCATTTGTAGTTCTGCACCTGTTGGGCAATGTAGGTCGACACCGTGGTGTCCTGCGGTCCGCCGAGGATGGCCGGGGTCAAGAAGAACCCGGTGGCGATGATGAAGTTCAGCAGCAACGCGCCGACGATCGATCCCCGCACCAGCGGCAGGTACACCGATCGGAAGGCTCGCCAGCTGGAGCACCCCAGGGACTTCGCGGCCCTGGTCAGGTTTGGGTCGATACCGCTCATGGCGGCGAACAAGACCAGGATCATGTAGGGCAGAAGGTAATTCACCATCCCGATGACGGTGCCGGTCGTGTTGAAGAGCAGCGATTGGCGGCCCATCCCGATGGTCTCGAAGAGGCTGTTGACCGGGCCGTTGGCCGACAGCAGTTCCAGGAACGCGAACAGTCTGACCAGGATCGAGACCCAGAACGGCAACAGAATCATCATGAACAGCGTGGTGGAGACCGACCGCCGCAGGCGCGTCATCAGATACGCCGTTGGGAAGGCGAGCACGAACGTCAGGATCGTTGAAACCGACGCCGTGACAATGGTGTTGACGACGACGTCGCGAAGGATCCTGTCGGTGAACAAGAGCTTGTAGTTGACGATGGAGAAGCCGCCGGGGTCGTACGACAGGGTCCCGGTCGGGCTGAAGCTGCGCATCGCCACGTTGACCAACGGCCAGATGAAGAAGACCCCGTAGAGTGCGCCGATCGCCAACAGGAACGCTCCGGAACCCAGCGAACGTCCCACCCGCGGGGTTCGGACGGTGACGCGCGGCGTCGTGGATCGCTGGTGCGGGTCCACGCGAAGCGGAGTCGTCGTTGCCAAAATGTCCCCTTGACGGCTGGTCTTTAAAAGATACAGTTCTATCGGATATATTCAATCTGACTCAAAGGCTCAGTCGTGTCAAGAGGAGGACTCGTACCACGCTGACACCTGCTGCCACCGTCACGACGCGAAGAGGAACCAGATGTACCAGGTAGTGACCGAGCCCGCCGGCGACTACGACGTAGCCGTCTTGGGCGGCGGGTTCGCAGGCGCCGCGGCGTCACGCCGACTGACGCAGGCGGGTCTGCGGGTGATTGTGGTCGAGGCGCGAGATCGTCTCGCCGGGCGGATGTGGTCACAGCCGGACTTCCACGACGGCCACGTCGTGGAGTGGGGCGGGGCGTTCATGATCGACCGGGACACCTATCCGCTGACCTGGCGCGAGATCGACGACGCCCAGTTGCCGCTCGCGTGGGGTAGCACCGAGCCGACCCAACTCATCTGGCTGAGCGAGGGCGAGCGACGCACCGGCCCGATCCCGGTCCCGCTGGACGAGCTCGCGTCCCTCGAGCGACTGCTCGTCCGACTCAACGAGCTGGCGAGTCGCGTCGACGCGACCCGGCCCGCCGAGGAGCAAGACCTCTCCGAGCTCGACGTGCCGTGGCCCAAGCTGCTTGAGGGCCTGGACCTCGGCCCGCATACTCGCGACCTGTGGCGTTCGCACATCGCCACGTTGGCCGGAGATTCCTGGGACGTTCCGTCCGCACTGCCGCTGCTGTACTCGATCGCGCGCGCCGGATCGGTGGCAGGGGCCTCCTTCTTCGCCGCGCCGTACGACACCCCGATGGCTCGGACCCTCGGGCCCCAGCTAGCGGAGGGAACGGCATCCCTGTACGACGCCGTCATGTCGACCTCGACTGCCGACGTGCTCCTCGGCGCGAGCATCGAGGCAGTCGACGACGGCCCGTCTGTGGTGACCGTGTCGACGACCGCCGGCACCGTCACAGCTCGGGCCGCGGTGTGCGCCTTGCCCATTGGCGTGCTGTCGGCCGTCCGGTTCACCCCGGAGTTGGCCCCCGAACTGCAGGCGCTCGCGGCCGAGGGCGTGGCCGGCCAGGCCGAGAAGGTCACGGTCTTCGTCTCCCAGTGCCCCGAGCCGTTCTACGGCCACGGCATCACCCCCGACGGAGGTTTCGCCACCGCCTCGACGACCTGGCACGACGGTGACCGGGCGATCGTGGTGGGATTCACCGCCGAGCCGGGAGCGCTCGATCTGAACGACGCCGACGCCGTCGAGGCGTCACTGCGCCACTACGTTCCCGGCATCGTGGTCGAGAAGGTCGCCTGGCACGACTGGTCCAATGACCCGTTCGCCCGGGGCACGTGGAGCTATGTCCGGCCGGGCCAGACGCCGCTGCGGCCCGCCGCGCGGCAGCCCCGGGGGCGCCTCGCCTTCGCCGGATCGGACTTCGACGCGCGTCTCGGCGTCGAGGGCGCTTTGTACACAGCGGGTTTGGCAGCGGAGGAGGTCCTCGCACTGCTCGCCGAGTGACCGTTGCCGTAGTCGTCCGGTGACCTCCGATAGCCGGCGGGCACCGGATGACAGGGTTTAGGATGAGGCTGGGTCGTGACCGTGCCCGGCTCGTAGAAGCGAAAGTTGGTTTCAACGTCCATGGCGGCACCGCAGACGTCGGACATTCTGCGCTCGGTGATCTTCACGCCGTTCGAATACGGCGGACGGACCAAGGCGATCGTGGAGAGACTGCGCAACGCAGTCGCGCTGGACGTCTTCAAGGACGGTGACCAGCTTCCTCCGGAGCCCGAACTGGCGGCGCAGCTGGGGGTGTCGCCGGTGACGTTGCGCGACGCGCTCGCGCTGCTGCGGGAGGCCGGCCTGGTCGAAACCAAGCGCGGACGCTCAGGCGGCAGTTTCGTGCGGCGTTCCGCCTATGAACCAGTCGAGCACGGTCGGGCCCAGCTGCGTGAGCTGTCCCCGGTGGATCTGCGGGATCTCTCGGATTGGCGCATCTCGGTGGCCGCTGCGGCTGCCGCGCTGGCAGCCGAACGGGCCTCGGACGAAGAGGTGGACGTCCTCCAGGTTCACGTCGACTCCTTCGCCAATGCGGCGGACGCCGCAGCGGCGCGGCGCACCGAGGGCCGGCTGGTCATCGCGCTGGCCACCGCATCTCAGTCGTTGCGGCACACTCGCGCAGCCGTCGAGTCGGTCGTCGACTACGGACCGCTGCTGTCGGTGGCCTACCAGTCGGCGGACTTGCGTGCCCGGGTGGCCGAATTCCACGCCGCCGCGGGCGCGGCAGTCCGCGACGGGCACGCCGCCGATGCGGCTGTCGCCATCCGCGCTGCGGGATTGCTGGTCGCCGTCGAGTTGGCCAATTACGCAGCGGATCTCAGTGCGGAGGCGGCGAAGTGAGCACCAATGCCACGGCTCTCGACAAACGACTCAAGCGCTTCGCGACGAAGGTGGCCGAACGCATCGACGACACGGTGGCAGCGCTGCAGTCGGCCGCGCACGAGGCGCAAACCTCCGATGGCGCTGGGGCAACGAAGCTCTCGCACTTCGTCGACGCCACGTGTCGACTGCTCGAGCAACGCAGTGACGACGACGTTCTGGCTGGCGCCGGGTACGCAGTCGACGCGGCGGCTCAATCGTGCGCTCCCGCGATGATCTGGTGGGTCCGCCGTGGCGGCTCACTCGTCGAGCGTTCGCACAGCGTCGACCCGGAAGCCGACAGCTTCTACGACTACGCAGCCATGCGCTGGTTCAAGGCGGCCAAGACGGACTGCGGCCCAACGCTTTCCGGGCCCTTCATCGACACGTGGGGCTCTGACGACTACACCGTCACGGTCTCGGTGCCGGTCGCCGTGGACGGGCAGTCGTGGGGCGTCTTCGCCGCCGACGTCGACGTGCGCCGGTTCATCGACGCCTTGGCGGCCGACCTGCGTGCGATGCGGGCACCGGTTGCGCTCGTCAACGAGGCAGACCGGGTGGTGGTCTCCACGGTTCCGTCTCTGAGTACCGGCCTCCCGATCCGGCCCCGTGGAATGCGGGACGACCACGCCGTCGAAAGGCGGCGCCATCCAGTGTCGACCTACGGGTGGTCGGTCGTCGTTCTCGACGACTAGGGCGTGATGCTCTGTTCGTAGCGGAACACCTGATGCGGGTCGTAGGTCGCCTTGACCTCGCGCAACCGTGGCACGTTGGTGCCCCAGTAGGCGGTCGCGAAGTCGGGGTCGTCGGCGTTGGGCACGTTGACGTAGGCGCCGTCGGCGAAGGGAGCCAACGCCTTTGCGAAGTCGGCGGTCCACTGCACGCACCGACCGGTGAGCGCATCGTCCGGCTTGGGTCCTCCGCGTTCACCCCAGCCGGCACCCGGCTCGGCGTAGAACAGCGCACCGCGGTGAGCGAACGCCGAGCCGCCTGCCGGTTCGGTACGGGTGACCGCGCCGCCGAACGCGTTGGCGAAGTAGTTGCAGCCCGGCGTCGGGGCCGCCGCCAGGAACGAGCCGATCAGGTCGACCGCCTCGTCAGGTAGGGGTTGAGAAACGAACTGGGAGAGGAACTTCCAATTCGCCGCCTCGTCATCGTTCGGGACTTGGAAGCCCGCGTAGACGTCGGCCCAGTCGCCGACGAGCATCGAGACCGCCGGGTCGCCGACGGCCAGGATGGGCTCCAGAACGCGGGCGGCGTCGGCCTCGGAACCTCCTGCGAGAGCGGCGATCAGCTGGATCTGGCCCTGGCTGATCTCCAACTGGCTGGTCATCCGCTCGTCGGCGAACGGTGCCGACCGCTGCCAGACGTGGAAGACCTCGCGAAGGTGCGTCAGCCCCGGCCAGCTCGCGGTGACGTAGACGACCTGGCGCAGCGGATGCACGCGGTAGGTCAGCGACGTGACGACGCCGAAGTTGCCGTTGCCCGCGCCGCGCAGCGCCCACAGCAGATCGGCGTGGTCGTCCTCTGAGACGGTGATCGCCTCGGCACCGTCCACCCCGGACGCCACGACGACCTCGGCGGCGAGCAGGTTGTCCGACGCCATGCCGAACGCGCGGGTCAACAGTCCGAACCCACCGCCAAGCGTCGCACCGACCAAGCCGACTGTCCCCTCCGTGCCGGTCGGCGCGGCGACACCCGCCGCGCCGAGCGCGCTGACGGCCTCCAACTGGTTGAGTCCGGCCCCAACCGTGGCCGTCCCCGCGGCCGCGTCGACCACGGCGGACTTCATCTCGCTGACGTCGATCACGATGCCGTCGTCGACGCTGTTCCAGCCCTCCAGGCAGTGGCCGCCGCTGCGCACCCGCACGGCGACCTGGTTGCGCCGAGCCCACGCCAGCGCGGTGACGACGTCGCCTGTCTCCCTGGCGAATACGATCGCCATCGGACGGTGGTCGAACAGCAGGTTCCAGCCGGCGCGGGCGGTGGGGTAGTCGTCGTCCCCGGGTCGGACGACGCGGCCGGTCAATCCCGCGGTGGTCGACGTCATGGGCTGAGTATGGCGGTCGCCGACCCGAACGGACCTGGGATGGAATTCTCCACGTCGCTAGGGCGGTGCCACGTACCCGACGGGGCCAGACGCCAGGCACACCGACAGCGCCGAGGTGTTGGCGATCGCGATGACCGCGTTCCCCGCCCCCGACAGCCGGACGAAGACGCGGTTGAGTCCGGGATGGACCTGCACCCGGGTGGCGTCGCCGTCCGACAGCGCGAAGGTCATCGAACCGTCGTTGTTGGCCAGATAGTTGATCTCGGCCGTCCACTCCGTCGGCAGCATCGGACCGTCCAACGGCATTCGAACCGGGGCATCTGGCTGAACGAGATAGCCGCACTGAGGTTTTGGCCCGGGAAGCGTGTGCCGCACCCACGTCACCTGCGCGTCGACCAACCGGCCCTTGCGGTCAAAGGTACGCAAATCCGTTGTGCTGGTGCTAAATTCGGGCCGATCTCGAACCAGGGCGAACACGTGACCGAACAGGTTGTCGGGCCACGCGAAGCGCTGCAGGATCAGCGGGTCCACCTCCTGCTCCAGCAGGGGTGCGGTGGTGTCGGCGTTGGCCGCGGAGAGACTGGTCAACACGTTGGCGACGTAGGCCCGCGTCGGGTTGTCGCGCCACCGCGTCGTGAACGTCACGGTCGAATACACGCAACTGGTCACGAAGAGCGCGGCGCAGGACACGACGACGACCGTCCGCGTCCGCGAGGCGTCCAGCCGGGCCGAGGTCACCCGGTTCGGTGCGAGGAATCCGACGGCGGCCAGCAGCGTCAGCACCACCGCCAGGTCGGGAAGGTAGCGCAGGGTCTGGGCCAATTCGATGGCGGTGAACCGCGACGACCGCATCAGGTAGATCGGCAGCTGACAGGCGATGACGTACGCCGCCGCGGCGAACCACAGCACGCGGGCGTGTTCCTTGCGGGCCACCGACACCGCGATCACCGCCACCAGCACCACCCACCCCACCACCATCACGGGCCACTGCGGCAGCGCCCACGGCGACGACGGCGCCCAGCGCTCCCACTGCCACGGGCCGCCGATCAGGCCGGGCACGATGCCGTGGGTCACCGATCGCACCAGCAGATCGCCGGTCATCGGGTAGTCCAGCGTCCAGCGTCGCTGGTCGACGACCAGGAGGTAGACCCCGACCCACGCCGCGGTCAGTGCGCCCGTGGCGATCCACAACCGAAGCCCGCCGCGCCACACGGTCTTGAGCGCGGAGCGGTCACCGAGCACGTAGGCGAGCAGCGCCGTGATGGCGAACGCCACGAAGGGGATGACCGCGGCCTTCTCGAAGAACGTCAACCCGAGGAAGAACACCAGCGCGCCGCTGAGGGCGTACCGCCGATTGCCGGTGCGCACCAGCATGATCGCGTCGGCACAAACCCAGGCCATGGCCGCCACCATCGGCAGCGCGTTCAACGCCGCCGCCCACCACGCGAACGCAGGCAGGGTCAGCGGAGAGAAGAGGGCGAACGTCAGCGGAATCAGCAGTAGCGGCCGCCACCCCAAAATCACGTGCAATGCCCGCAGGATCGCCAGCGACGCCACCAGTTGCAGCACCACCAGACTGACGGCCGGGCCGATCCAGTTGAACGGCGCGACCTTGGCGATCGCGCCTGCGACGAGGAACGCGGCGGGCATGACGTGGCCGTCGTGATCGTCGAACAGATACGCCGGGGACCACAACGGGTGGGTGCCCGCGCGGGAGATCAGGATCAGGTCGTCCCAGTAGAAGTAGCCCTGAAACGCCAGCACGGCGCGCAGGACCAGCTGCGCCACGATCAGCGCCACGGCGGCGTGCAGCACCCAGCGCGCCCCAGGTCGCCACGCTCCCAGCCGCCGAATCACCGGTGCGACTGTACGTGTCGGTATGGTGGCCCGGTGCGGACACTCGTCACCGGGGCAGCTGGCTTCATCGGATCAACGCTGGTAGATCGACTGCTGGCGGACGGGCATACCGTCATCGGCCTCGACGACCTCAGCTCGGGCAGCAGCACCAACATCGTCGGCGCGGAGCGCCACGACACCTACGAGTTCGCCAAGGCCGACATCGTCGACGCCGATCTGATCGACCTGTTCGCCGAAACGCAGCCCGAGGTGATCTTCCACCTGGCGGCCCAGATTTCGGTGGCCCGTTCGGTGACCGACGCGCAGTTCGACTCCAGCGTCAACGTCGTCGGAACGGTGCGGCTCGCGGAGGCCGCCCGCAAGACCGGGGTGCGCAAGATCGTCCACACCTCCTCCGGTGGGTCCATCTACGGAACGCCGCCGGTCTACCCGACCGACGAGAACGTGCCGGTCAACCCGTCGTCGCCATATGCGGCCAGCAAGGTGTGCGGCGAGGTGTACCTCAACATGTTCCGCAACCTGTACGACCTGGACTGCTCGCACATTGCGCCCGCCAACGTCTACGGGCCACGGCAGGATCCGCACGGCGAGGCCGGTGTCGTCGCGATCTTCGCCAAGGCGCTGCTGGCAGGCAAGCCGACCAAGATCTTCGGTGACGGCTCCGACACCAGGGACTACGTGTTCGTCGACGACGTCGTCGACGCGTTCGTCAGGGCCAGCGGCGAGGCGGGCAGTGGCCAGCGCTTCAACGCGGGCACGGGAGTCGAGACGTCGACGCGCGCGCTGCACACCGCCGTCGCCGCCGCCGCGGGCACGCCCGACGAGCCCGAGCTGCACCCGCCTCGGCTCGGCGATCTCCGACGGTCCTGCCTGGACATCGGCCGGGCCACCGAGGTCCTCGGCTGGACTCCGAAGGTTCCGCTGGCCGAGGGCATCGACCGCACGGTGGCGTTCTTCCGCGACCAGCTCGCCTGACCCGGTGACTTCGGCGCGTAAATCCGCGCTCACCGCGGATGAGCGCGCCGAAATCGCTACTTGGGGGAGGGCTCCCTGGCGCCTTCCAGCGCGACCGCCCGCGCCAACTGGGCGTACCGCAGCTCCAAGTCCTTGAACCGCATGTAGGTGCTGATGGTGGTGAACAGGAACGCGACGATCAGCGCGTACTCCAGCAGGTCGGCGCCGCGGTCGACGCCGAGCCAGTTCGCCACCACGGTCGTGTCGTCTGGGCGGACGATCGCGTAGACCGCCGCGAAAACGAACAGCACGTATCCGATCTTGACCCACGCCTTGGCCTGCGCGCTGCGCCGGGATCGCAGCAGGTAGACCAGGACCCCCAGCACGGCAGCGATCAGCAGGACCTGAATCCAGTTCATCGGCGCATCCTCTTCCGCAGCAGCCCGTCGAAGATGATGTTGACGCCGTTGACCAACGGCTGACCCTTCGACATCGAATAGTCGGTGTACAGGATTTCGACGGGTTCTTCGGCCACCCGCCAGCCGTTTTCGACGATGAGGGCCACGATCTCGCTGGCGTGCGCCATCCCGCTCATCGTCAGGTTCAGCCCGTCGGCAACGGCCTTGTCGAACACCCGCAGCCCGTTGTGCGCGTCGGTGAGCCCGAGCTTGCGACTGGCCGGGCTGAGTTTCGCGATCAGGGGGAAGACAAGGCGCCGCAGCGTCGGCATGTTGTTCGGCGTGCCGTCGGCGAAGCGCGTCCCCACCACGATGTCGAGATCCTCCGTGCGGAGACGGTGGATCATCCTGATCACGTCGGCGATGCGGTGCTGGCCGTCGGCGTCGAACGTCGCGAACACCGCGGCACCTGGCCGGCTGCGCGCGTACTCGACACCGGTCTGAATCGCCGCGCCCTGGCCGAGGTTGACGGGGTGGCGCACGACGTGGGCCCCGGCCCGCCAGGCCTGCTCGGCGGTGTCGTCGCGGCTGCCGTCGTCGACGCACACCACGTTGTCGAAGACCGAACGAACGTCGCCGACGACGTCGGAGATGACGGTCGCCTCGTTGAAGGCGGGGATGACGATCCACACGTCGCGCATGTCAATGCCGATCAAGATACCCGCTCGGTGCAGGCACCCTCGCGAGCGCGATCAGATGGACCGCGATTCCGGCCAACGGGCCGCACAGCAGCGCCACCACGGTGCGGGTCTCCAGCGTCCACGGCGCCAGCAGCAGCAGCGTCGACGCCAGCGTCGCACTGATCCAGCCGACGGCGTATGCCCTGTGCAGCGCCGCGGCGACCGTCGCGGCGCCGGTCAGCGTCAGTACCGCGATCATCACCGCCGCCGCGGTGAACCACGCCAGCAGCGCGCCGCCCAACTGGTAGTCGGGACCGAACGCCGTGCGCAGCAACCACGGGCCAAGAAGCCCGGCGACGAGGACGGCCGCACCGCCGAGCACCGCCAACGCCGCCACCGGCACCACCAATGACTTCAGGCGCCGGTCGCGTTGGTCGACGAAGTGTGCGATCAGGTTTCCCTGCATCGCGGTCAGTGGCACCAGCAGCGGAGCCCTGGTCAGGGTCACCGCGAGGATGACGACGCCGCCCGCCGCGCCGAGGTCCGCCGAGGTGGCCTTCAACAGGACGGGGAAACCCATGATGAGGATCGCGCTTGCGCCGGCCGCCGCGATGGAGTGCGACGCTCCACGCAGGAACACCGCCGTCGTGCCGGGGGTGGCAAGTCGGGCCGCGGCGCGCGACGACGGCGAGGCCAGCAGGAGCAGGAGCCATGCGATCGCGCCCGCGACGGTGGCCCAGAGATACCCGACGAGGCCCCAGCCGATCAGGAACGTCGTCGTCGCCACGGTCACCCGCATGGCGGCGTCGCCGACGATGAGCGACCCGTACTGCGACCAGCGGTCCACCCCGGCCAACATGCCGAGCAGGGTCGCGTGCACGCAGAACCCGGCCACCCCCGCCGCCAGCAGGGCGACGCTCAACGCCTGCGACTCGGTGAACACGTGCCAGGACCACAGCGGTGACGTGCCCGCGATCGCGACCGCGGACAGCACGCCGACGACCGCCGCGACGCGCATCGGGCTCGAGCGTGGCTCGGGCACCCGCACCAGCGCCCTGGCTTGCCTGACCTCGCGGGTGGATTCCTGAAGCAGGCCGTTGGCGGCGCCTGCGAAGAGTCCGAACGCCCCCCAGAACACCGCGAACACCGAGAAGCCCGCCGGTTCCAGGTCGCGGGCCGCGAGGTAGAGCACTGCGTACCCGCAGATGGCGCTGACGACGGTGGCCGCGCCGACCCGCACGACGCTGCTTCGGGTGACGGGTCCCTGAGTCGGGACGGCCGCGCCGTCGGTCACAGGTTGGGGACGTCCGTCGAGTAGAGCCACGCCTGCCACAGGGGACGCAACGATTCGTCGGCGTAGTTGGCGGCCAAGCCGGTGAAGTCGTCGGTGACGGCGGTGCCGTGGCGGTGCCGAGTCGTCCAGTCCTGCAACAGCTTGAAGAAGTTCTCGTCACCGATGGTGCCCCGCAGCGCGTGCAGGGTGAGGGCGCCGCGCTTGTAGACCCGGTCGTCGAACATGTCGCGCGGACCGGGGTCGGAGAGCAGCAGGTTCTGCGGCGAGTTTCGCAGCCGCTGGTGGTAGTGGCGCGCGTGCTCGTCGGCGGTGCGTCCGCCGGCCTCCTCCGACCACAGCCATTCGGCGTAGCAGGCGAAGCCCTCGTGCAGCCAGATGTCGCGCCAGCGCCGCGCGGTGACGGAGTTGCCGAACCACTGGTGGGCCAGTTCGTGGGCGATCAGCCGCTCCTCGCCACGATTCCCGTCGCAGTGGTTGGCGCCGAAGATCGAGATGCCCTGCGCCTCAAGCGGAATCTCGAGATCGTCGTCGGTGACGACGACGGTGTACCCGTTCGACAACGGGTAGGGCCCGAACAGCTTGACGAAGAGCTTCATCATCTGCGGCTGGCGCCCGAAGTCGTGCTCGAAGTTCTTGCGCAACCGTTGCGGCAGAACGGCATTCATCGGCACCGGCTGCTTGGCGATGCGGTGCTGTTCGTACTGGCCGATCTGCAGCGTGACGAGGTAGGTCGACGTGGGCTCGGGCTGCTCGTAGGTCCACGTCGTCATCGCGGCCCTGGTGCGACGGGACTCCAGCTTGCCGTTGGCCACCGCGTAGTAGGGGTTCTCGCACGTGATCGCGATGCGGTAGCTCGCCTTGCTGCTGGGGTGGTCGTCACACGGGAACCAGGACGCCGCCCCGTTGGGTTGGCCTGCGACCAGGGCGCCGCTGGTGAGCTCCTCGAATCCGACGTCACCCCAAAGGGATCGGATGGGTTTGGGAGTGCCGGAGTACCGCACGGTGATCGACAGCGCCGCACCAGCGGGCAGGGGAGTCGCCAGCGTGACGTTGAGCTTTCCGCGGGTACGGCCGAAGTTCGCGGGCCGGCGGCCGTTGATCGACACCTTCGACACGGCAAGCGCGTCGGACAGGTCGAGGCTGAACGTTCGGAGCGAGGCGAGCGTCACCGCGGTGATCGTGGCGGTGCCTGCGAGCCGGTTGATGTTGACCTTGTATTCGACGTCGAGTTCGTAGCGCGAGACCCGATAGCCGAAGTTGCCGTTGGTGGGCAGGTAGGGGTCGATGACGGGTGGGGTGCCCTTCTGCGCCTTCTTGAAACCCCGCGTCACGCGGCACCCTTCGCAGACTTGGCCGACGAGCCGCCCCGTTTCTTGCGCTTCGGGCCCCACGGCGCGATCGGGTTGCCCTGCCACCGCGTCGACGCAGGTACCTCGTCGCCGCGCATGACCAGCGAGGCTGGGCCGACGGTGGCGCCCGCGCCGATCTTCGCGGCGGGCAGCGCCACACAGTGCGGCCCGAGCGTCGCACCCGCCTCGATGGTGACGGTGTCCAGGCGCATGATCCGGTCGTGGAAGAGGTGGGTCTGCACGACGCAGCCGCGGCTCACCGTCGCCCCGTCGCCGACGGTGACGAGGTCGGCCTCCGGCAGCCAGTACGTCTCACACCAGACGCCCCGACCGATCTTGGCGCCCAAGGCCCGCAGCCACAGGTTCATCACCGGTGTTCCGCTCGCCGCCCTGGCGAACCACGGCGCGGCGACGGTCTCGACGAACGTGTCGGACACCTCGTTGCGCCACACGAACGAGGACCACAGCGGATGTTCCTTTGCCTCGATGCGGCCCACCCAGAGCCACTTGGCCAGCACGGCGATGCCGCCGGCCACCGCACCGGTGACGATGAGGACCAGCCCGCAGGCGAGCGACGCCAGCACCCAACCGAAGTCGGTCGCCAAGGCCTGCAGCGCGCCGAGCATGGCGACGCCGATCGCGAACGTGACGACCATCGGCAGCAACCGGCAGGTTTCGACCATGCCGCGCATCATCTTCAGCTTGCGGGACGGATGGAACGTGCGAAGGACGTCGGCCGCGGTCGGCTGCCTGCGCAGCCGGACCGGAGGACTTCCGAGCCACGACGAGCCGGCCTTGGCCTTGTGCGGTGTCGCGCTGAGGACGGCGACTAGACCGTCGTCGGGCACCCGCCGGCCCGGTTGGGTGATGCCCGAGTTGCCGAGGAACGCGCGCTTGCCGATGGTCGCGGTGGCGACGTGAATCCACCCGCCGCCGAGTTCGTAGGACGCGACCATGGTGTCGTCGGCCAGGAAGGCACCGTCTTCGACGACGGTGAACTTGGGCGTCATCAGCGTGGTCGAGATCTCGGTACCTTGGCCGATCTTCGCGCCCAACAAGCGCATCCAGCCCGGCGTCAGCAGGCTCGCGTAGACGGGGAAGAGGTAGTTGCGTGCGGCGTCCATCAGCCGCTCGGTGGTCCACAACTGCCAGCCGACCCTGCTGCGCACGGGGTGATAGCCCTCGCGGAGGCCGAGCGACATCAACCGGACGCCGAGCACGGTCAGCAGGGCGTAGAGGAACACGGCGACGGCGGTCGCGACGGGCGTCCAGGCCAGGGCGGGCCAGATTGCGTCGCCCAGTGAGGCGGTGTCGCGAATTGCCCACCCCACCACCGCGAGACCGGCGCCGAGGGCCAGCAGTGGGACGGCGCCGAGCAGGATCGACGTCACGCCGAACATCGCCACCCACAGCGGAGCGCGCGGGGGCCGCTCGTCGGGCCACGGATGGCGCGCCTTGCCGGACTTCATGGCGGGCGAACCCTTCCAGTACTGGCCGGCCTTGACCTTGCCGACCACCCCGGATCCCGGTGCGACGTCGGCGTTCTTGCCGACCGCGGCCCCGGGCAGCAGCGTGGTCCGCGCGCCGACGGTGGCGTCGTTGCCGACCACGATCTCCCCGACGTGGAAGAGGTCGCCGTCGATCCAGTGCCCGGTGAGATCCACCTCCGGCTCGATGGAGCACCGGTGGCCGAGGGTCAGCATGCCGGTGACGGGCGGGGCCGAGTGCAGGTCGACGCCCTTGCCGACCCTGTTGCCGAGCGCGCGGGCGTAGTACACCAACCATGGTGCGCCCGCGAGGTTTTCGGCACCGCTGGCCTCGCCTAGTCGTTCGGCGAGCCAGACCCTCAGATGCACCGAACCGCCTCGGCGGTAGGTGCCCGGCGCCAGGCTGCCGATCAGGATGCGCGCGCCGATCACCGCAATGGCCATGCGGCCCAGCGGGGTGACGAAGAGGACGAACCCGATCAGTAGCAGCCACCAGTCGACTGGCACCGCCCACGGCACCAACTGCCATCTGGCCGCGACGTCGTTCAGCAGCGCCAGCCACACCACCCACTGCATGCCAGCCAGAGTGGACAGCGGCACCGACGCCGCGAGCTGCGCTAGCTCCGTCGCCCTGGACACCGGTGCGACGACGCGGGTTTCGACGGCAGCCGCGGGGTCCAGCTCGTCGAGGTACCCCGCCAGCGAGCCGAGCCGGGGATGGTCGTAGAGGTCGGCGACCGTCACCTCCGGGTACCGGGCGCGCAACGCGGCCACCAGTTGCGCCGCAGACAGCGAACCGCCGCCGAGGGCGAAGAAGTCCTCCTCCGGCCCGGCCACCGGGGCCGCGAGCACCTCGCGCCACAGGCCGGCCACCCAGCCGGTCGTGCCCGCGAGGTCGGGGTTGACGGCCTCGTCGGCCGCGTCGTCCAGGGGCCAGGGCAGTGCGTTGCGGTCGACCTTGCCCGACGTCCTAGTCGGAAGTTCTTCGAGCAGAACCAGTCTGGGCACCAGCGCCGCGGGCAGCGACTCGGCCAGCGCCACGCGGGCGGCCGCCAGGTCGAAGTTGGGGTCGGCGCTGGCGACGTAGCCGACCAACAGTGGGGTGCCGCTCGCGGTCTTCCGCACCGCTGCCGCACCGCCGCTGACGCCGGGCAGGTTCATCAGGGCCGAGTCGACCTCGCCGAGCTCGATGCGCCGCCCGCCGACCTTCACCTGGTCGTCGGCGCGGCCCTGGAAGTAGAGCCCGTCGGACTCCAGCCGGACCAGGTCGCCGCTGCGGTAGGCGCGCGACCACCCGAGGGACGGCATCGGCGCGTACTTCTCCGCGTCCTTCTCGGGATCGAGGTAGCGGGCCAGTCCGACGCCACCGATCACCAGCTCGCCGATCTCGCCGATGGCGACGGGGTTCCCGCCGGAGTCGACGACGGCCAGGTCCCAGCCCACCAGCGGAAGCCCAATGCTGACCGGGCCCTTTCCTTCGAGCTTCGCCAGGCACGCCACCACGGTCGCTTCGGTGGGGCCGTAGGTGTTCCACACCTCGCGGCCGTCGACGGCCAGCCGGTCGGCGAGTTCGGGAGGGCAGGCCTCGCCGCCGAAGATCAGCAGCCGCACCGCTTCGAGGGCCTCGGCGGGCCACAGGGCCGCTAGCGTCGGCACCGTCGAGACGACGGTGATGTCACGCGACACCAGCCACGGACCCAGATCCATCCCGCTTCGGACCAAGGACCGGGGGGCGGGCACCAGGCACGCGCCGTACCGCCACGCCAGCCACATCTCCTCGCACGACGCGTCGAACGCGACGGACAGCCCCGCGAGGACCCGGTCACCGGGGCCGATCGGATTGTCCTGAAGGAAGGCCTCCGCCTCGGCGTCGACGAACGCGGCCGCGTTGCGGTGCGTCACCGCGACGCCCTTGGGGGTGCCGGTCGAACCGGAGGTGAAGATGATCCAGGCGTCGTCGCGCGGCATGGGGTGCCCGGCGCGCCATCCGCGGGACGAACCGGGGCCGCGCACCAGCCCAAGGTCGGTGATGACGGCGACGACGCCGGCCTCGCCGAACACCAGGTCGGCCCGCTCCTGCGGGTCGTCGGCGTCGACCGGCACGTACGCCGCGCCGGCGGCCAGGGCCGACAGGATGGCGACGTAGAGCGCGTAGCTGCCCGACGGCATCCGGATGCCGATGCGGTCACCGCGACCGATACCGCGCGCGGCCAGCCACGCCACGCTCTCCTCGACGTCGGCGATCAGCTCGGCATACGTCAGCTGCACATCGCCGTCGTCGAGCGCTGGTGCGTCGGGATGGCGTGCGGCGGTTGCCTGCAGAATGTCGATCAGCGTGCGAGGTTCCGGCGCCCGCCCCGACAACAGGTACTGCGCGGGGATGTCCGACCGAGCGTCCGTTGTCACGGGTACAAACTACTAACCCCGACCCCGTCTTCCACGCCACGCCACGTCATCGCGCTCGATACCGATGGATTCCGCGTGATTGCAACCGTCGCCCGTCGTCGACGGCACGTCTAACCTCGCGGAGGTGCGGCTATTCGTGGTAGACGGGGCTGAAGACAACTGGAGTGAACTGACCGCCGGCGGTGACCCCACCGTGCGGCTGGCGGCTTCCGACCTGCAGCGGGCCCAACGTGGCCGCGCGCGGATCCGGTCCGACCGCGGCGAGGTGGAGGTGATCCTCGACGTCACGGTCGCCGTGGCGCCCGACTTTCGCTCCGTCCGCGAGCTGGCGGTCGTCGACGACGGAACCCTGCGCTATGCAGGCACGGTTGACGGGTTGGCCGGTTTGATCCACGACATCGAGGTGGCGGGCGTCGCCGACGGCGTCACCCTCATCGCGGCTTCGCCGCGCGTCGACCTGCGGGAGTTGGGTCGGGACGTGTTGCAGCGGCTGGCCGTGTGGGGCCGTAAGTCGGCCTGACGTTTTGCCACCGCTAATGCAATACCTGCATTAGTCGGTGCGATATCGGTCTTGGACATGAATCGATCCTGGACCTAGCGTTGGACGCGTGACACACACGGCTGAGCACACGTCCAAGACTGAATCCGACGCGAGCACTCTGCTGGGACGGATGGTCATCGCCGGCGAACTCGTCGCCGGCGGCGGCACCGAGATCCGCGCCTTCGACCCCAACGCCGGTACCGAGCTCGAACCCGCCTACCGATACGGCGACGACAGCCACGTCGAGCAGGCCTGCGCGGCCGCAGCCGCCGCCTTCGGCGAATACCGCGCCACCACCTCCGAGCGCCGGGCCGCCTTCCTCGAGCGGATCGCCGAGAACATCGAAGCGCTGCGCGACGCGCTGGTCGCCAGGGCCTCCGCCGAGACCGGCCTGCCGGCGGCGCGCCTCACCGGCGAGGTCGGCCGCACCACCGGTCAGCTCCGACTGTTCGCCGAAGTGCTGCGCGAGGGCAGCTGGAACGGCGCCCGCATCGATCCCGCCCTGCCCGATCGTGCCCCGTTGCCGCGTCCCGACATCCGCCAGCGCGCCGTACCGCTCGGCCCCGTCGCCGTCTTCGGCGCCAGCAACTTTCCGCTCGCCTTCTCGGTCGCAGGCGGCGACACCGCATCCGCGCTGGCGGCGGGTTGCCCCGTCGTCGTCAAGGCGCACGACGCCCATCCCGGCACCTCCGAACTCGTCGGCCGCGCCGTGTCCGACGCGGTAGCGGACTGCGGTCTGCCTGCCGGCACCTTCTCGATGCTCTTCGGATCCGGACCAGGACTTGGCACCGCGCTGGTCACCGATCCGAGGATCAAGGCGGTCGGTTTCACAGGATCCCGTTTCGCGGGAATGGCTCTCGTCGCCGCGGCAGCCGGACGCCAGGAGCCCATCCCGGTCTACGCCGAGATGAGCTCGATCAACCCGGTCTTCCTGCTCGACGGGGCGCTGGCCACCCGCGCAGCCGAGCTCGGCGCTGCGTTCGTCGCCTCGTTGACGATGGGATCGGGCCAGTTCTGCACGAACCCCGGTCTTGTCATCGCAGTCGACGGACCCGACCTCGACACCTTCGTCGCGGCCGCGAAGGACGCTGTGGGACAAGCGCAGGCGACGCCGATGCTGACGCCCAACATCGCCGCCAACTACGCCAAGGGCGTCGTCGCGCTCGACGCCGACGCCGACCTCGTCGTCCGCGGAGCTCCCGGCGACGGACGCACGACGTGCCGGGCCGCCCTGTTCAGCACCGACGCCACCACCTTCCGAGGCTCCGAAGCACTCCAAGCCGAGGTGTTCGGCGCCTCCAGCGTCGTCGTGCGGTGCGCCGACACCGCCGAGATGGCCTCGGTCATCAGCGGTCTGGAGGGGCAGCTCACGGCGACGCTGCACGTCGACGACTCCGACCACGACCAGGCCGCCGAACTGATGCCGCTACTCGAGCTGAAGGTCGGGCGCATCCTGTTCAACGGCTGGCCGACGGGTGTCGAGGTCTGCCACGCCATGGTCCACGGTGGGCCGTCACCGGCCACCTCCGACTCCCGCACCACCTCCGTCGGAGGCCGCGCAATCGAGCGGTTCCTGCGACCCGTGTGCTACCAGAACGTGCCGAAGGCGTTGCTGCCCAGTGCCATTGCCGACGGCAATCCCGACGGACTCTGGCGCCGCATCGACGGCCAACTCACCCAAGACTGACAGAATCACCCTGCGACCAAGGAGTCACGACATGCTGGACGGCGTACTGTTCTTTCCCGTCACCCCCTTCGACGACAACGGCGAGGTCGACCTGACGCGGCTCGCCGAGCACGTCGCCAAGGGCGTCGACGCCGGTCCCGGTGGCGTCTTCATCGCTTGCGGCACAGGCGAATTCCACGCACTGGAAGCGGTCGAGTTCGCCGGCATCGTGCGCACCGCAGTCGAGGCGACCGGTGGGCGGGTGCCGGTCTACGCAGGCACCGGTGGCTCGGTGGCCCAGGCCAAGATCTTCGCGAAGGCGGCCGCCGAAGCGGGCGCCGACGGCCTGCTGTTGCTGCCGCCGTATCTGGTCACCATGCCCCAGCGCGGGCTGGTCGACTACACCCGCGAGGTGGTGGCCGCCACCGACCGTCCGGTGATCGTCTACAACCGGGGCAACGCGCGCTACTCCGAGGCCTCGGCCATCGAGGTCGCCCACTTCCCGAACGTGGTCGGTTTCAAGGACGGAACGGGTGACGTCGACATGGTCGCCCGCATCGTGCGCGCCGTCACCGACGCACTCGAACCCACCGGAAAGCCGTTCCAGTTCTTCAACGGTCTGCCCACCGCAGAGGTGTCGCAGCAGGCCTACCGCGCGATCGGCGTCACGCTGTACTCGTCGGCCACCTTCGCGTTCGCACCGGAACTCGCGCTGGCGTTCTACGAGGCGCTGGAGCGCGACGACGAGGCTCTGACCGCGGCGCTGCTGCGGGACTTCTTCCACCCCCTGGTTCGGTTGCGCGACACCGTGCCCGGCTACGCGGTGTCGCTGATCAAGGCTGGGGTAACCATGGAAGGCGTTGCCGCAGGCCCGGTTCGGCCGCCACTGATCATGCCGTCGCCCGAGGATCGGGACACGCTGGCCGACATCATCGCGGCTGGGCGCGCCGTGATCGCAGGCGAGCTCGCGGTCGTCAGCTGATGGCCCTGATCACCGGTGCCCGCATCACGCCGGTGGCCTTCGCCGACCCGCCGCTGCTCAACACCGTCGGCGTCCACCAGCCGTTTGCGCTGCGCGCGATCATCCAGCTGGACACCGAGGCCGGCCTCGTCGGGCTGGGGGAGACCTACGCCGACACCCGGCACCTGGCCCGCCTCGAGGCCGCGGCCGAGGCCATCGTCGGCCTGGACGTGTTCGCGCTCAACGTCATTCGCGCCACCATCGCACAGCGTTTGGCGGGCGACGACGCTGCCGTCGGCACGGCGGGCATGATCACCTCCGCCAGCGCCGTCGACCAGGTCTTCTCGCCATTCGAGGTGGCCTGCCTGGACGTTCAGGGCCACCTCACCGGCAGGCCGGTCTCCGACCTGCTCGGTGGCAAGGTTCGCGACGATGTTCCGTTCAGCGCCTACCTCTTCTACAAGTGGGCGGCCCACCCTGGCGGCGAACCCGACGCGTGGGGCGAGGCCGTCGACCCGGCCGGGATCGTCGCCCAGGCCACCCGCATGATCGACGAATATGGCTTCACCGCAATCAAACTCAAGGGAGGCGTGTTTCCTCCCGACGAGGAGATGAAGGCGATCGAGGCGCTCCGCGAGGCGTTCCCCAACCATCCGCTGCGGCTCGACCCCAATGCCGCGTGGACGCCCCAGACGTCGGTCAAGGTGGCCGCAGGCCTAGCCGGCGTGCTGGAGTATCTGGAGGACCCGACGCCGGGCCTCGACGGGATGGCGGAGGTCGCGGCGCAGTCGCCGATGCCGTTGGCCACCAACATGTGTGTCGTCGCGTTCGACCAACTCGCACCGTCCGTCGCGAAGGACTCCGTGAAGGTGGTGCTCTCCGACCACCACTACTGGGGCGGGCTGCACCGATCGCGACTGTTGGCCGGCATTTGCGACACCTTCGGGCTCGGTCTGTCGATGCACTCCAACTCGCATCTGGGCATCAGCTTGGCGGCGATGGTGCACCTCGCCGGCGCCACGCCGAATCTGAGCTACGCCTGCGACACCCACTGGCCGTGGAAGACCGAGGAGGTCGTGAAGGCCGGTGCGCTCGAGTTCCGAGACGGTGCGGTGGCAGTGCCGACCACACCGGGCCTCGGCGTCGAGATCGACGACGACGCCCTCGGCGCGCTGCACGAGCAGTACCTGCGGTGCGGGATCCGGGACCGCGACGACACCGGCTACATGCGGAGCATCCACCCCGAATTCGAGAACACCAAGCCCCGCTGGTAGCTACACTCATACCTGAATCGGCGCCTTTTCGCCGCGGGTAATACTGGGAGTGCATCGGAGTTCACCCTGTTTTCACTGGCGAGACTGTCCTGCTTCATCGCCGTCGCCGAGGAGCTTCACTTCGGTCGCGCTGCCGAGCGCCTGCACATGACTCAGCCGCCGCTGAGCAGACAGATTCAGCAGCTCGAATCCGAACTCGGCGTGCAACTCGTCGACCGCACGACCAGGTCGGTGACCCTCACTCCGGCAGGAATCGCGTTCCTCCCCGACGCGCGCCGGATCTTGCAACTGGCCGAGGGCGCCGCGATGACCGTGAAGCGCGTCCCCGCCGGGGACCTCGGCACGGTGGTCGTCGGATTCACCGCTGCCTCGGCGCACGCGGTGCTGCCGCGACTGCTCGAACGTGCGCGCGCTGAACTCCCCGACGTGAAACTCGATCTGCGGGAGATGGTTTCGGCGGTACAGCTCGAGGCGCTGATGGCAGGCGAGATCGACCTTGGCATGGTCCGGCCGCCGGTGAAGCGGCCAGGGATCGTGTCACGACCGCTGCTGCACGAGCAGCTGGTGGCGGCCATCCCCGCCCGGCACCCGCTGGCCAACCTGCCCCGGCAGCTGACGCTCAACGACCTCGACGGCCAAGACGTCATCATGTACTCACCGGTGCAGGCGCGGTATTTCAACGATCTGCTGATCAGCACGTTCACCATTGCCGGTGCCACGCCGCGCTACGTCCAATACGTCACACAGGTGCACACGATGCTGGTGTTGGTCCGCTCGGGCATCGGGATCGCCTTGGTGCCAGCGTCGGCGGCGACGCTGCATCCCGTCGGGGTGGCGTTCCGGTCGATCGGTGCCTTCCGGGAGCGGCCGGTCGAGCTCGACGCCGCGTGGCGCGGCGACAGCACCAACCCCGCGCTGCTCCGCCTGTTGCGTGACGTGCTGCCGCAACGGGAGTGGACCACCGACGACCTGGTGGACGAGTTCGTCGGCTAGGAAAATCCCGGCACGGACCCACTCGCGAAGTGTCTATCACCGGCGATATCACTGCCCGGGTGATATCGCCGGTGATAGAGACTTTCAGAACGGGTGGGCACTCGTTCCAGGGATCAGCCGCAGACCACCGTGCGGGGTGCCTAGACCGCCATTGCAGGCTCGACGACGGGCGTCAGCAACCGGCCGTTGCGCAGGAACTCGTCGAGGTTGTCGAGGGTGAGTTGCTCCATCGCGGCGCGGGTTTCAACCGTGCCGCTCCCGACGTGTGGCAGCAGCACGACGTTGTCCAATGCCAGCAGTTCTTCTGGGACGTTCGGCTCGTCGGTGAACACGTCGAGGCCCGCGCCCGCGAGGCGGCCGTTGGTCAGGGCGTCGACGAGCGCGGCCTCGTCGACGACGCTGCCGCGGGCGATGTTGATCAGGTAGCCCGACGACCCGAGCGCGTCGATTACCTCGGCGTCGACCAACCGTCGGGTCCCGTCTCCTCCCGCGGCCGCGACGACGAGGACGTCGACGCCGCGCGCGAGTGCGGCGGGGGAGTCGACGTAGGCGTACGGCGAGTCAGCCTTCTGGCTCCGGTTGTGGTACGAGATCGTGCAGCCGAAGGCGGTGAGCCGCTTGGCAATTGCCGAGCCGATGCGACCAAGTCCGATGATGCCGACGCGTCGGTTGCTGACCTGATGGGTCAGCGGGTAATTGCCGTCGGCGGGCCACCGCCCGGCGCGTACGTAGCGGTCGGCGGCGGAAAACTGCCGCATCACGTCGATCATCAGTCCGACCGCGGTGTCGGCGACGCAGTCGGTGAGGACGTCGGGGGTGTTGCTCACCCCGACCCCTCGTTCGGCGGCTGCGTCGACGTCGGTGGTGTCGTATCCGACGCCGAAGTTCACGACTGCGCCGAGGTGGGGGAGTGCTCGCATCAGGTCCGCGTCGACTCCGGAGCGACCCGACGTCACCACCGCGGTGACCTCGGGGCCGTGCGTCGACAGGAACGCTCCACGTTCGGAGGCCTCGTCCGGCAGCACCAGTGCGCCGTAGTTCTCCGAAAGGGTGCGTTCCAGCGACGGTTTCAGCGGGCCGACCTGCAGCACCGTGTGGTTCGGGGGCGTGCGGAGTGATGTGGTCATGATGAAAACCACGGTACGACTACCTGCGGATACCCGTCCAACCCCGAAATAGCATGGACTAATGCGGAACCCGCATGATCAGCGGTTTCGCGGCACTCGCAGGGTATCGACGAGTCGCTACCGACGTCATCGGTGCAGGTCAACGGCCTTTTGCCAGTGAGCGGACGGGGTCTGACCGGCCCCGTCCTACGCCCAAAACGGCCCAGTCGCCTGGTTGACGGTGAGTAAACGACCTCCCTACGTTGTGTCTGCGATCACATGTCGCATTCACATACGTGGACGTCACACCAGCAGCCCCTGGAGGACACATGAGTCCCGCTTCACCCTTGTCGCGGTCGTCGCGGTCGTCGCGGTCGCGGGCCGCGCTGGCCCTCGGCGTCGCGGTGCTGACCGTGGCCGCGACTGGCTGCACCGTCGCCAACTCCGGCCGCGGCGGTTACGACCCCAACACGCTGCGCATCGTTCTCTCTCAGGAGCCACCGACCCTGGAGCCGTGCGAGAGCTCGCTGACGTCGACCGGAATCGTGGTGCGCTCCAACATCACCGAGCCGCTCATCGAACGCGACCCGAACTCCGGCGACCTTCAGCCGCTGCTGTCCACGGGGTGGCGCCAGACGTCGCCCACCGAATGGACCTTCGACATCCGCAGCGGCGTCACGTTCTCCAACGGTGCTCCCTTCACCGCCGCCGACGCGGCATTCGCCGTCGACCGCGCCGTGAACTCAGACCTGCAGTGCAACGTCGACGGGTACGTCTTCGGTGACGAGAAGCTCAAGCTGGCGACACCGAACGACACCACCCTGACGGTCACCACCGAGAATCCGGATCCGATTCTGCCGCTGCGCATCTCGTTCGTCGAGATCGTGCCGCGGTCGACCAGTACGACGGAGAAGGTCCGCGAGCCGATCGGCACCGGACCATATGCCATCGAGAACTGGGACCTCGGACAGAAGCTCACCCTCGCCCGCAACGCCCGCTACTGGGGTACGGCGCCGGCCTTCGCCCGCGCCGAATACCAATGGCGCAGCGAGGGCAGCGTCCGGGCGGCGATGATCACCAATGACGAAACCGACATCGCCACGTCGCTCGGACCGGAGGACGGGGCAGGCGATCTCGGCGTCCCCTTCCAGAACAACGAGACCACAGCCCTGCGCATCCAGGCCACCGAGGCACCGCTGAACGACATGCGCGTTCGGCAGGCAATCAACTACGCGATCAACCGGACTGGCATCGTCAAGGCGCTGTTCCGTGGGCTCGGTGACCCGGCCTCACAGCTCATCCCCTCGGGCGTCGTCGGCTACAACGACCAGCTGACGCTGTGGCCGCACGACTCCGACAAGGCGAAGGAACTCGTCGCCGAGGCCAAGGCCGACGGCGTTCCGGTCGACACCCAGATCCGGCTCATCGGTCGCACGGCTCAGTTTCCCAAGATCGCCGAGACCATCGAAGTCATCCAGAGTGAGCTGGCCGAGATCGGCCTCAACGTCAAGATCGAGATGATGGACACGGCGTCCCAGCTGCAATACCAGCTGCGCCCGTTCCCAGCCAACGCCGGGCCGTACCTGTTGATGATTCAGCACGGCAACCAAGCTGGCGACGCCGCCTTCACCATGGACCAGTACATGCTGAGCGAAGGCCCCCAGGCCGCGTACGGCACAAAGGAATTCGACGACAAGATTCGTGCCGCGGAAGCCCTCACCGGCCAGGCCCGCCAAGACGCGTTCGCGCGACTGTTCGCCGAGGAACCGCAGGAGATCATGCAGATGGCCTACCTCGCCCACATGAAGGGCATCCTCGGAAAGTCCGCACGCGTCGACTACACCCCGAATTCCGCGACCGGCGACGAGATGCGGCTGTCAGAAATGACGATGGCCGGGTCCGACCGCACCGACGCCAAGTAGTCAGGAAGGCCACCACAGTGTTCTCCTTCGTTCGGCGCCGGATGTACACCAGCGCACTGCCTTTGATCATCGTCCTGCTCGGCGTGTTCCTCCTCGCCCGGCTCACCGGCGATCCCACCAGCCTGTACCTCCCCGAGTCGGCGACCGAGGCGCAGCGGGAAGCCTTCGCCCTGAAGAACGGCTTCGACCGGCCGCTCCTGACCCAGCTGGGCGACTACTTCACCGGCGTGTTGCACCTCGACTTCGGAACGTCGTTGCGCACCGGGGAATCCGCGTCGGAGATGGCATTTCGGGCCTTCCCCGCCACCCTCCAGCTGGCGGCCACGACGATGCTGCTGGCCGTCGTCGGCGCCATCGTGATCGGATGCTGGGCGGCCTACCGCCCCAACTCCCTTGCCGACCGGTTCTCGAGCCTGCTGTCGATGACCGGGGCCAGCATCCCGGACTTCTGGTTCGCCATCACCGGCGTGTGGCTCTTCGCGGTTCTGCTCGGGGTCCTGCCGACCTCGGGCACCGACGGTCCACTCGCGTGGATCCTCCCGATCGCGACGCTGATGATCAGGCCGCTGGGCGTGCTGACCCAAGTGGTCCGCGGCGCAATGGTTTCCGCGCTGTCCGCCCCGTACGTGCGGTTGGCCCGCAGCAAGGGGGCGGGCGATCTGAGGGTGGTCACCCACCACGCCCTTCGCAACGCGGCCGCGCCGGCGCTGACGGTGGCGGGCGACCTCGCAGTCGGCCTGATCAACGGCGCCGTCGTCGTCGAGGCGATCTTCGGGTGGCCAGGCATCGGCAAGCTCATGATCGACGCGATTCTGCAACGCGACTTCGCGGTGCTGCAGGCGGCGGTACTTCTGACCGCGGTCAGCATCTTCGTCCTCAACATCGCCATCGACGCCTGTTACGCGCTGCTCGACGCGCGCGTGCGGGAACCTGCCCGAGTGTAAGGGAGACAGACACATGAGCACTCAACTCGATCTCGTCCCCGTCAAGCCGACGACGGCGATCGTCGGCGAGGCGACCCAGCGAAAGTCCGGACGAGCCGTCTGGTTTCGGCTTCTGATCAACGACCGGGTCGCCGCCTTCGCCGCTGCCGTCCTGGCCCTGGTCCTGCTCACCGCACTGTTCGGCCCGATGCTGATCGGCAACGTTGCGACGAGCATTGACCTGGACAACTCCAATCAGGCGCCGTTCACGTTGGCCCACGGCTGGGCCAACGTGCTCGGCACCGACCCGCTGGGCCGCAGCATGCTGGCCCGGTTGATCGTCGCCAGTAGGACCACGTTGTCGGTTGCCATTCCCGCGGTGGTGATCTCGGCGGTGATCGGCTCCCTGATCGGCATGTGGGCCGGCTTCTACCGTGGCTGGCGGGAGACGGTCGCCATGCGCATCGCCGACGTCATCATGAGCTTCCCCTCCCTGCTGCTCGCGGTCGTCGTGCTCTACGTGTTCTCCCCGAGCGCCGCCAACATCGTTGCCGTGCTTGCCCTCACCCGCATCCCTGTGTACCTGAGGACGGCGCGCGCCGAGTCCGCGGAGCTGCAGAGCCGGCTGTTCGTCGACGCGGCCCGAACCTTCGGCGCCAGCGCGCCGTCGATCATCACCCGGCACGTGCTGCCGATCGTCCTTCCCACACTGTTGACCGTCGCGACCCTGGACTTCTGCTACGTCATGCTGGCCGAGAGCTCACTGAGCTTCCTCGGCATCGGAATCCAACCCCCCGACGTGAGCTGGGGTTTGATGGTCGCCCAGGGCCGCACCTACCTCAACTCGGCATGGTGGCTGTCGTTCTTCCCCGGCCTGGCCATCGTGATCACCACGGTGTCCGCCACGATCCTCGCGGCGTGGGCTCGGATCGCCACGGATCCCGGTCAGCGGTGGCGGCTCACCGTTCCGCAGAAACGACTGTCCCGCTTCACCAAGACCGCGAAGGCACTCCGATGACCGCTGTCGCAGAACACTCCTCCGTCGACGTCGTCGATGCGGATCCCGCCCTGCAGGTCGAGGGGCTCACCGTCGACATCCGAACCATCTCCGGCACCGTCCGGGCGGTCAACGAGGTGACCTTCGAGGCGCGCCGCGGCGAGACGCTGGCGCTGCTCGGCGAGTCCGGGTGCGGCAAGTCGATGACGGCGACGGCGCTAGTGGGTCTCCTCGAACCGGTCGCCGAGGTCACCGCGGGGTCGGCCAAGCTGACGGGCCGCGACGGCGTCGCCGACCTCCTGGCGGTCGACCGCAAGACTCGGCGTCGGCTGGCGGGCACCGAGTTGGCCATCGTCTTCCAGGACGCGCTGACCGCGCTCAACCCGCTGTACACGGTGGGAACCCAACTGGCCGAGCCGTTTCAGATCCACCACGGAATGAAGTCGAAGGAAGCCAAGGCCAAGGCCGTCGAATTGATGGCGCGCGTGGGCATTCCGCAGCCCGAGACCCGGTTGAACTCCTACCCGCACCAGTTCTCCGGCGGCATGCGGCAGCGCCTGTTGATCGCGATGGCGGTGGCGCTCAATCCCCGGGTGCTGATCGCCGACGAACCGACCACGGCGCTCGACGTGACGGTGCAGGCGCAGATCATGGAACTGCTGCGCGGCCTGCGAAGCGAGTACGACATGGCGGTCGTACTGATCACCCACGACTTGGCGCTGGTGGCGGAGGAGGCCGACCGCGTCGCCGTCATGTACGCGGGCAACATCGTCGAAACCGGGGTGGTGTCAGAGGTATTCGCCAACCCACGGCACCCGTACACCAAGGGTCTGCTCGACTCGGTGCCGGTCAACGCCGTGCGTGGCGAGGAGCTCAAGTCGATCGGTGGCGCCCCGCCGGACTTGCACTCCATCCCGCAAGGGTGTGCCTACCAGGCCCGCTGCCCCTTGGTCCAGGACGTCTGCCGGACCACCAGACCCACCCTGACCCCCGCTGGCTCCCGACACCAGTCCGCCTGCCATTTCCCCCAGGAGGTCGTCAATGTCTGATCAACTGCTCCAGGTCCGAGACCTCCGCAAGACGTTCCGGGTGCCGGGAAGCAAGACGGGGCTGACGGCCCTCGACGGCATCACCCTGGACGTCGGTCGCGGCGAAACCCTCGGCCTGGTCGGCGAATCCGGTTGTGGCAAGTCGACGTTGGCTCGGACGCTGATGATGCTCGAGCGTCCCGACTCGGGCAGCGTCACGTTCGACGGCATCGACCCCTTCTCGCTCCGCGGCAAGGACCTGCTGAAGTTCCGGCGTCGCGTGCAGATGGTGTTCCAGGATCCCTATGCGTCGTTGAATTCGCGGATGAGCGCCGGTGACTTGATCTCCGAGCCGTGGCGGACGCACAAGACGTTGTACGCCGGCCGGTCCGAGCGTGAGACCAGGGTGCGGGAACTGCTCGACCTCGTCGGCCTCGGTGCCAAGGCCGCCGACAAGTACCCGCAGGAATTCTCCGGCGGCCAGCGTCAGCGCATCGGCATCGCCCGCGCGCTGGCCCTCAACCCCGACGTCGTCATCTGCGACGAGCCGGTCTCGGCGCTCGACCTGTCGGTTCAAGCGCAGGTGCTCAACCTTCTCAACGATCTGCAGAAGGAGCTCGGCATCGCCTACGTGTTCATCTCCCACGACCTGTCGGTGGTCCGCCACGTCGCCGACCGCGTGGCCGTGATGTACCTCGGGCGCATCATCGAATCCGGGCCGACCGAAGCGGTGTTCCAGTCGCCGAGTCACCCGTACACCGCCGCCCTGATGTCGGCGGCGCCCAAGCTCGACGCGGCGCATCGCGGTGAGCGAATCCTGTTGAAGGGCGAGGTGCCATCGCCGCTCAACCCGCCGTCGGGATGCCGGTTCCGGACCAGGTGCTGGAAGGCGACCGACGTCTGTGCCGCCGAACGGCCGCCGCTGGCCGTCGACCCGCACTCGGCCTCCCACGGCGCGGAGTGCCATCACCCCTTGGTGGGTGAGCCCGCCCTGTCGGCCAGCGCGTGAGTGGTGCCGGCTTCGCCGTCGTGGCCGTCGCGATTCTCCTCGCGTCGTGTCTGCAGGCGTCGATCGGGTTCGGCATGGGGATGCTGGCCGCGCCGATCGTCGCGATCGTCGACCCAAGCCTGATTCCGGGCACGCTGATCATGCTCGCCGCCGCGCTGACGCTGGTGGTGACGGTGCGGGAGCGCGCGGCGATCGACTTCTCCGGAACCGGGTGGGCACTGATCGGCAGAGTGCCCGGCACCATCCTTGGTGGTCTGCTGCTTCTGGCGATACCCGAACGCGCACTGGCGATCCTGATCGGTTGCGTGGTGTTGTTCGGCGTCGCGTTGACGAGCTTTGGGTGGGTGCCGCTGCCTCGGCGGCGCAACCTCATCCTGGCGGGTGCGACGTCCGGGGTGCTCGGGACGGCGACGGCGATCGGGGGTCCGCCGATGGCGCTGGTGTGGCAAGGCAATTCGGGTCCGAGCCTGCGGGGCACCATGAGTGGGTTCTTCCTCGTCGGGTCGACGATGTCGATCGGCGTGCTCGCCGCGACCGGAGCCGTACATGCCGACACGTTTCTGACGTTCGCAGCGCTGATTCCCGCAGTCGTCGGAGGCTACCTCCTGTCCCGATACGTCAACGGCTGGCTGAACCCCGTGCGGCAGCGGTGGACGGCGATCGTGATGTCGCTCGCCGGCGCTGCCGCTCTGATTGCGCACGAGGTGGGAGTGTTGTGACCGAACGAGATTCGGACGTGAGCGTGCGCAAGGTGAAGTCGGCGGTCCGCACGGTGGAGCTGCTCGAGTACCTGTCCGCGAGGCGGGATCAACCCGCCCGCATCCGCGACATCAGCGAGGCCCTCGACATGCCCCGAAGCAGCGCGCACGCCCTGTTGCGGACGCTGATGTCTCAGGGTTGGGTGCGATCCGACGAGTCCGGCACGTTGTACGGCGTCGGCATCCGTGCGTTGCTCGTCGGCACCAGTTATCTGGACGGTGATCCCTACCTGCCGATGATCACGCCGTTTCTCGACGACCTACGTCAGCAGCTCGACGAGACGTTCCATCTCGGCCGGCTGGACGGCCTCGACGTCGTCTACCTCGCCACCAGGCAATCCGGGCAGTATCGCCGGGCGGCGAGCCGGGTGGGACGTCGGCTGCCCGCCCATGCCACCGCGTTGGGAAAGGCCTTGCTGGCCGACCGATTCGGTGCCGAGCGCGATCGACACGTGCCGGACCGGTTGGAGGCGATCACCTCCCACACCACCACCGACCGCGTGCTTCTGGAGGAGCAGCTGGAGACGGCGAGGATCCGCGGGTACGCCACCGACGATCAGGAGAACACCACCGGGGTGCGGTGTTTCGCGGTGGCGCTGGGCTACACGCGGCCCGCGCAGGACGCGATCAGCGCGTCGGTTCCCTTGACCCGGTTGACGCGAGAGCGCGAGCGCACGATCGTCGAGGCGCTGCGCATGGTCGGTGACAAGGTGACGCGGGTGCTGCGGCCCGTCGCGAACGGAGACAAGTGGTTTGCCCAGTAGTCGATTCGCTCTCGGCATGAATTCATGCGATAAGAGTGTTGGACGAGTATCAAATGGGATTTGTAGGCTGACGGCATGAGGCCGTCGTCACCCCGGACCCCCGTCGTCACTGCCATGCGGGTGGTTCCCATCGCCGGCCGCGACGACATGCTCTTGAACCTGAGCGGGGCGCATGGGCCGTTCTTCACCCGAAACTTGTTGATCCTCAACGACTCCGACGGGAACGTCGGCGTGGGCGAGGTGCCCGGCGGTGAACCCATCCGTCGTACGCTCGACGACGCCAGGCAGATCGTCGAAGGTCGCAGCATCGGTGACCACCACGCGGTCCTCGCCGACATCCGCCGGACGTTCGCGGACCGCGACGCCGGGGGACGCGGCAAGCAGACCTTCGACCTGCGCGTCACAGTGCACGCGGTGACGGCGGTCGAGTCGGCGCTCCTCGACCTGCTCGGCCAGCACCTCGAGGTGCCCGTCGCCGCGCTTCTCGGAGAGGGCCAGCAGCGTCAGCGCGTGCAGGCGCTCGGCTATCTCTTCTTCGTCGGCGATCGCACCAAGACGGACCTGCCCTACCGATCGGCCGCCGACGAACCCGCAGGCGTCGACGAGTGGCAGCGCATCCGCCACGACGAGGCGATGACACCCGACGCGATCGTCCGGCTGGCCGAGGCCGCGCGGGACCGGTACGGGTTCCGCGACTTCAAGCTCAAGGGCGGCGTTCTGCCCGCTCCGGACGAGGCCAAGGCCGTCATCGCGTTGGCCGACCGATTCCCCGACGCACGAATCACCCTGGATCCCAACGGCGGATGGCTGCTCGCGGACGCCGTACGAACGTGCCGGGAACTCGACGGCGTGCTGGCCTACGCCGAGGACCCGGTCGGACCCGAGGGCGCCTTCTCCGGCCGCGAGGTGATGGCCGAGTTCAAGCGTGCGACGGGCCTGCGCACCGCCACCAACATGATCGCGACCGACTGGCGCGAGCTCGGTCACGCGATCCGAGCCGGCGCCGTCGACATTCCGCTGGCCGACCCGCACTTCTGGACGATGGCCGGCTCGGTACGGGTCGCGCAGCTCTGCGACGCCTGGGGTCTTACGTGGGGATCGCACTCCAACAACCACTTCGACGTGTCGCTGGCGATGTTCACCCACGTCGCCGCCGCCGCGCCAGGGGACGTGACGGCCATCGACACCCACTGGATCTGGCAGGACGGCCAACGAATCACCAAGCGCCCATACGAGATCGTCGACGGATACCTCGACGTTCCGGACGCGCCGGGGCTCGGCGTCGAGCTCGACGAGGATGCGGTCGCCGCCGCTCACCAGCTGTATCTGGCCGAGGGGCTCGGCGCACGGGATGACGCCGTGGCAATGCAGTACCTGATTCCCGGCTGGACGTTCGACCCCAAACGCCCTGCACTGCACCGGAGCTGACGGATGAAGATCATGGTGGCCGACGCGAACCTCGCCCCGCACCGCGAGCGTTTCGACGCCGCATTGCCCACGGGTGTCGAGGTGGTGTGGCGCGCCGGGCACGACCCGCTGACGCTGGGTGAGGAACTGCGCGACGTCGAGGTCTACGTCGGCAGCAGGTTCACCGCGGCGATGGCGGACGAGGCGGAGAAGCTCCGCCTGATCCACGTCGCGGGCGCAGGCACCGACAAGGTCGACTTCGCGGCCCTGCCACAGGACGTACTGGTGGCCAATGCCTTTCACCACGAAAACTCGATCGCGGAGTACGTCCTCTCCGCAGCGATCATGTTGCGTCGCGACTTTCTGGCCCAGGACCGGGCGCTTCGCCGCGGCGTGTGGGCGACGTCGGTGTACGACGATGCCATCGGCCAGCTGCCCACACTCCGCGGTGCCCGCGTCGGGTTGGTCGGTTTCGGCCACATCGGTCAGCGTGCGTGGGAGTTGTTCCGCGTGCTCGGATCCGAGGGTGCGGCCGTGACGGGGTCCGGTCGCGTCGACGACTCCGCGCATGGCTTGTCCTGGGTCGGTGACACCTCCAGACTCGACGCCCTGCTCTCCGAATCCGACGTCGTGGTGCTCTCCGCGCCCCTGACTCCCGCCACCGAGGGGATGATCGGGAGTCGCGAGTTGCGGTTGATCGGTCCCGACGGCGTGCTCGTCAACGTCGGCCGCGGCCCCCTGGTCGACGAGCGGGCCCTGTACGAGTCGCTGCGGGACGGTCACCTGCGCGCAGCCGCGATCGACGTTTGGTATCGCTACCCGGCGCGAGGTGGTCAGTCGGCGCCTAGCGGTCTGCCCTTTCACGAGTTGACCAACGTGCTGATGACGCCGCATTCGTCGGGTGTCACCTCCGACACGTTCCAGGGTCGGGCGGCCGACGTCGCCGCCAACGTCGGAAGACTCGTGCGCGGCGAGCCGTTGACCAACGTCGTGAACCGTTAGTCCAGCAAACTCCTCATCTCGGCGTGCGGAGGCCGCCGCTGGCCAGCAATTCGTTTGCCGCGCGTAATGCGACGTCGAATGCAGGCACTGAGTCTGCAAGCTATCCTTTCCGGGTCGACCAACTGGCAAGTCTCGGCAGCCACAGGCCGAGCGGTAAAGGGTATGGAGATCGAATGTCGCAGGACATGACCAGCGCCACTCCGACTTCGGGCACCCCAGAGCCAGCTCCGGCGCGACCCGCGCGGGCGCGGATCATCGGGCTCGACGGCGTCCGCGGGGTGCTGTGCCTGATGGTCGCCGTCACCCACGTCACCGGGCATTACTCGCCGAAGACCGCGGGCTCCTGGCACACGAACGTGTTCGGCTTCGCGCTCGTCTACTTCTTCGTGTTGAGCGGATTCCTGATCTCGCTGCCGTTCATTCGCAACCTCGTCAAGGATCGCGCCGCGGCCACCCTGCCGAACGTCACCGATTACACGGTGCACCGACTCGCCAGGATCCTGCCCGCGTACGTGCTGATCTTCCTGTTCGTCAACTACGTGCTGCAGGCCTCGTACGTCGAGAATCCCGCTCTGCAGCCGATCGGCACCGACGACGGCACCGGGATGATCACCGATCCGGGAATGCTGATCGCGAACCTGACCCTGACGCAGTCCTACTTCCCGGCCTACATTCAGACCGGGATCAACCCGTCGTGGTCGCTGACGCTGGAATATGCGTTCTACGTCTCGCTGCCGCTGTTGTTCGTGGTGGCCTTCAGGCTTCGCAAGCGGCTGTCCGTCAATCCCCTGGTACTGGCCGCCGCGGTGCCCGTGGTCCTGCTCGTCGTCGGTCTGGTCGGGCGGGCGTTCATGCCATTGGTCTTCGAGCACGCAGGCACCACCGACTTCTTGCTGCTGAACTGGGGTCCGAACTGGGCCGCGGTGTACACCAAGAGCTACCTCACCAATGCGGACAACTTCGCCCTCGGCATGTTGGCGGCGGTCATGTTCGTGGCAATGGAGCGAGGCGAGCTGCCAGAGCGGTTGAGTCGCCGGATCCGGATGCTGAGCGCCGTCGCCATCCTGCCGGCGGTCGTGGTCTGCGGAGCGCTGCTGGTGTTCGCAAACCAGTTCGTGACGACCGGCGTTGCCGTCGTTGCCACGCTGATGATCCTCGTCATCGTGGCGCCGTTGGCCCGGCACCAGAAGTCCCGGCTGGCAACGGCGTTGGACTTTCTGCCGTTCCGCTTCGTCGGCGAGATCTCGCTCTCGGCCTATCTGTGGCACTTCCCGTTGTTGCTGGTGCTGGGCCGACTCGGGTGGATGGCCGGTGACACGGTGCCGGGAATGCTGCTCAACATCGTGCTCCTGCTGGTCGTGATGATCGCGGCCGGCTCCCTCACCTACTACCTGATCGAGAAGCCCGGGATGAACTACGCCAAGCGGATTCGGGCGAAGAAGAAGCCCGTCCTCGCCTGATGGCTCGTTTCACGTACTGCGTCATCGGCGGGGGCATCGTCGGTCTGTCGACCGCACACCACCTGCTCGATGCCGAGCCCGACGCCACCGTCGTCGTGCTCGAGGCGGCGCAGTCGGTCGCGGCACACCAGACCGGGCACAACAGCGGAGTCATCCATTCGGGCATCTACTACGAGCCAGGCAGCCTGAAGGCGAGATTCTGCAAGGCCGGTGAGCGGGCGACCAAGGAGTTCTGCACCGAGCACGGAATTCCATTCGACGAATGCGGCAAGCTGATCGTCGCGACCACCGCCGAAGAACTCGCGCGCATGACGGCACTGGAGGACAGGGCCGAGGTCAACGGCATCGCCTGTCGGCGGGTCGGCGGCGACGAGCTCACCGAAATGGAACCCAACGTCGTCGGTCTCGGAGCCCTGCATCTCCCGAAGACCGGCATCGTCGACTACACGCTGGTGTCCAAGACGCTTGCCGACCTGGTCCGCCGTGCGGGTGGCACGGTGCTCACCGGGCAGCGGGTCGTCGCCATCGCCGAAGACGCTCGCGGAGTGTCGGTTTCGACCCGGACGACGACCGTGACCTGTGACCGGCTGGTGGTGTGCGGGGGTCTGCAAGCGGACCGGCTCGCCGAGATGGCCGGGGTGCCAGTCGACGTGCAGATCATCCCCTTTCGCGGTGAGTACTTTCGGTTACCAAGTGAGCGTGCGGGTTTCGTGCGACGACTGATCTATCCGGTTCCCGATCCGGACCTGCCGTTCCTGGGCGTGCATCTCAGCCCGACGATCGGCGGCGCCATCACCGTCGGGCCGAGCGCGGTCCTCGGGCTGGCCAGGGAGGGCTATCCCAAGTTCTCGGTCAACCCGCGAGACGTGGCCAGGATGGCGGCCTTTCCCGGCCTGTGGCGAGTGGCGCGGGCCAACCTGCGCCTCGGCGTCACCGAGGTGGGGAACTCGCTGTTCAAGCGAAGGTATCTGCGCGAATGTCGTAAGTACGCACCGGGATTGACGGCGGGCGACCTCCTGCCGCACGAGGCGGGCATCCGCGCCCAGGCCGTGCGACGCAACGGGGCGCTGGTCCACGACTTCGTCGTCGAGCGGACCGACCGGATGATCCACGTGCTGAACTCGCCGTCGCCCGCGGCCACCGCCGCGCTACCGATCGGGCGACATCTCGCGGGCCTTGCCACCGGGGGCGACCACGCGGCTCACCAAGTCTGACATGTTGTCGTCGAGGCCGGTGGCAATGGTCTGGCAGATGTCGCGCAGTTGCGAAACCTGTTCTGGCGTCAGCCGATCGATGACCAGCGCGCGCGCGGACTTGACGTGTGCCGGTGCCGCGTCGGCGATCGTGCGGTGGCCCTCGTCGGTCAGGTGTGCCTCGGTGAGCCGGCCGTCGGTGGGGTGTGGCCGACGCTCCACCCAGCCGCGATCCTCGAGCCGGGACACGACGTGCGACAGGCGCGACATCGAACCGTTCGTCACGACGGACAGTGCCTTCATGCCGATCGACCGCGTCGGTTGATCGGACAGCGCCGCCAGGACGTGGTATTCGTACAGCCGCAGTCGTGAGTCCGCTCGGAGTTGGGCGTCGAGCTTGGCGGGTAGCGCGACGAGGACCTGCATCAGCGCCATCCACGCGCCGAGCTCGCGCTCGTCGAGCCAGTGCGGCTCGTTCGCTCCGTCAGTGGGACCGCCCATGAGACGAGGTTAGGGCAACTGAGTTGACGCTTCAAGTCATGCCATCTACCGTTGACTTGAAACATCAAGTCAACGAACGAGGGGCTGCCATGAACGTGGTGCTGTGGATTCTTGCCGGGGCACTGGCCGTCGCGATGCTGGGCGCCGGTGGGCTCAAGCTGGTGACGCCGAAGGACGGGCTGGCCGACAAGGGCATGGAACTCGGTGAGCTACCAGCCGCCGCGATCAAGGGCATCGGCGCGCTGGAGGTGCTCGGCGGCATCGGACTCGTCGTCCCCGCCCTGGTGAACATCGCTCCGGTACTCGTCGCGTGGGCGGCGGTAGGGGTGGCCATCATGATGGCCGGCGCCGTGGTCTTCCACCTGCGTCGCAAGGAGATTCAAGGATCGCTGCCTGCCGTCGCGCTACTGGTGATGGCCGTCGTGGTGGCCTGGGGTCGCTTCGGCGCGTGGGCGTTCTAGGGGGGCAGTAGACGCGGAACCGCTACCAGTTCTGGTAGCCGCCCTCCGGCCCGAGCATGCGCTCCAGCCGCGACCGGTTGATCTTCGCCAGCTCGTTGCGGACGACCTTGCGCTCGGTCTCGACGTCGTTGTGCAGGCGGTCGTCGATGGCTGAGAGAACCGTCCGTGCCTCCATCGTGCCGCAGCACATCACGAAGCCGAACCCGAACTTCGTGGCGTAGGCGCGTGAGGACTCCGCGAGCTCGGCCATCACGGCCGCGTCCTCGTCCCACACCGAACACTGCTCGGCCTGGCTCTTCTCGCTGCGCGGCCGCCGACCCAGTTCGGGGCAGGCGTCGAGGATCTGGTCGACCGCCGACTCCGGCAGGGCGAACAGCAGGGCGTCGGCCCGGCGGAACAGCGCGTCGTGGTCGGGGTAGCTGCGGCCGTACGCGAGGTGCCTGGCCATCGTCATGCTGTTGCAGCACTCGTACAGCGCGTGCACGGCCTTGCGCTCCGGCAACGCGTTGAACGCGTCGAGGCCGATTCCCTGGTGTAAGAGCACGTCACCAGCATGGGAGCCCCAAGCCACGTGCGGGTTACCGCGTGTTACGTCGGTGCTAAATCACGGCCGAGTGTGGACTTTGGCCACGCATTCCCGAGGAGGGCGTGGCAGAAGTCCACGCTCGGCGGCAACTAGTGATGCTTGAACCGCTCCACCGAACGCTGCAACTCCGCCTCGGCCTCTTCGCGGCCCGCCCAGTCGGCGGCCTTGACGAACTTGCCCGGCTCGAGGTCCTTGTAGTGCACGAAGAAGTGCTTGATCGCCTCGAGTTCGAACGGCGGCACGTCGGCGAGGTCCTGGATGTGGTCCCATCGCGGGTCCCCGGCGGGCACGCACAGCAGCTTGTCGTCGCCGCCTGCCTCGTCGGTCATCTTGAACATCGCCACCGGCCGCGCCTCGACGGTGCAACCGGGGAAGACGGACTCGGGCAGCAGCACCAGCGCGTCCAGCGGATCGCCGTCCTCGCCGAGGGTGTTCTCAAAGAACCCGTAGTCGGCGGGGTAGCCGAACGCCGTGTAGAGGTAACGGTCGAGCTTGACCCGGCCGGTCTCGTGGTCCACCTCGTACTTGTTGCGCGAGCCCTTCGGGATCTCGATGACGACGTCGAACTGCACCGCCGGCTCCTTCTCGTCTGCAAAGCGTCTAGGTCGTCAGGTGACGACGCGGGTCAACCATAGACGAGCGATACCCTGCACTTGCGGGGTCTGCGCGGCAGCCCCACCGATCAGGAGAGCGATCATCGGACTCATGGCGCCCACGCGGTGGCGACGATCCACCCACGTATGGGTCGGCGTGCTGGTGCTGTTTCTGGTCGTCGCGGTCGTCGTCGCGGCCGCCCTCGTCACCTCCAGTGGTCGCTCACCCGCCGAGCCGAAGGTCGCCGTCGCACCGCAACCCGCGCTGGTGACCGCCGCGCCCGCCGTGGCGCCCCTGAGCGACTCGGCACCCGTGCCGACGCCCGCGGGCCTGGCCGCCGTCCTGGCGCCGTTCGTCGCCAACCCAGACCTCGGCGCCTTCACCGGTCGCGTCACCGACGCGATGACCGGCCGGGAACTGTGGGCCCGGGGCGCGGCGGTGCCGATGCAACCGGCGTCCACCAACAAGGTGCTGACCGCGGCGGCGGCCCTTCTGACCCTCGACAGGGACGCCCGCTTGACGACGACTGTCGTCGCCCCCGACCAGACAAAGTCGCCAGGGCTCGTCGTGCTCAAGGGCGGTGGTGACCCGACGCTGTCGGCCGCCCCGAAGAACGTCGACACCTGGTATCGCGGCGCGGCACGCATCGCCGACCTCGCCGACCAGGTCCGCAGTTCCGGCGTCAAGCCGAAGGTCGTCCAGGTCGACGTCAGCGCCTACAGCGGACCGACGCTGGCCCGGGGCTGGGACCCACTCGACATCGACGGCGGCGACATCGCCCCGATGGAGGCGGTCATGCTCGACGGCGGTCGCACCCAACCGGTGAGCGTCGACTCGGCCCGGTCGACCACCCCCGCGCTCGACGCGGGCCGGGCACTCGCCGTCGCACTCGGACTGAACCCGGCGGCCGTCACGGTCCGACCGACACCGGTGACGGGCGACGACATCGCGTCCGTCCAGTCGCCGCCGCTGATCGAACGGTTGCGCCAGATGATGAGCGAGTCCGACAACGTGATGGCCGAGTCGACGGGCCGGGAGGTCGCCGCGGCGATCGGAAAACCGCAGAGCTTCGACGGCGGCGTCGCGGCGGTGCTCGGCCAACTCAAAAAGGCGGGCGTCGACACCGGCGGCGCGACGCTGATGGATTCGAGTGGCCTGTCGGTCGACGACCGTCTGACGGCCGAGACGCTCGACGAGGTGGTCAACGCGGCGGCGGGCAACGCGACACTCGACGACCACGACCTGCGCCCGCTGGTCGACCTGCTGCCCATCGCGGGCGGTAGCGGCACGCTCTCCAACCGCTTTCTCGACACGGACGCGGGTCGGGACGCGGTGGGGCTGCTCAGAGCCAAGACGGGATCCCTCACCGGCACCAATGCGCTGGCGGGTTTCGTCACCGACGACAGTGGCAGGGTGCTGACGTTCTCGATGATCTCCAACAACGCGGGCCCGACGGGCCGCACCGCCATCGACGCGGTGGCCGCCGCGCTGCGCTCGTGCGGATGCAGCCGGTGAACGCGGCATCCCCGGTGACCGTTGGCCACACCGTCGACTGGGACTTCGCCGCCACCATCGGGTCCAAACTCGTCAGGCCGGCACCGCCGGTCACGGAGTACACCAAGCGGCAGGCGATCGACCAGCTCGCGACGTCCGCACGCGAAGCAGAAGGCCCGGTGCGCGACGTGACGGGCCTCAACGAGGGCGCCGCCGTCACCGAGGCGCGCATCGTCGACCGAGCCGCATGGGTCCGCGCGGCAACCGAATCCATGCGCGTCATGACCGGCGGCGGCCAGGGTGAACCGTCCGGCCGGCTCGTCACGCGGCGGGTGACCGGCGCGCAGACCGGTGCCGTGCTCGCGTTCGTGTCGTCGGGGATCCTCGGCCAGTACGACCCCTTTGCAAACAACGGGGGCGAGCTGCTGCTGGTGTACCCCAACGTGATCGCCGTCGAGCGTCAACTTCGGGTATCGCCGACGGACTTCCGGCTGTGGGTTTGTCTACACGAGGTCACCCACCGCGTTCAGTTTCGGGCCAATCCGTGGCTGGCCGATCACATGTCGTCGGCGCTGGCCGTTGTGACCGACGACAAGGGTCAGGAGCTGACCCAGGTGGTCGGCCGACTCGGGGAGTACGTCCGCAGCAAACGCACGAACGACGCTCAGGCGCAACCCAATTCGGAGGGCATCGTCGGATTCCTCCGAGCCATCCAGTCCGAGCCGCAGCGCGAGGCGCTCGACCAGCTGCTGGTTCTCGGAACCCTGCTCGAGGGCCACGCCGACCACGTGATGGACGCCGTCGGGCCCAAGGTGGTGCCGTCGGTGGCGGTCATTCGGCGGCGCTTCAACGAACGGCGGCAGCGTAAACAGCCACCGCTGCAACGTATTCTGCGCGCGTTGATGGGCGTCGACGCGAAGATGGCCCAGTACACCAGGGGCAAGGCCTTCGTCGACCACGTGGTCGGCGAGGTCGGCATGGCCGCGTTCAACACCGTCTGGACGAGCCCCGAGACACTGCCGTTGCCAGCGGAAGTCGACGACCCACGGCGATGGATCGCCAGAGTCCTGTAGGGATGGATCACCCTAGTCCTGTGGCGACGGTTCGCAGGGCGGTCGACGAGTTCGCCCGCCGGTTCTGCGCGACCGACGAGCAATGGTGCGTGGCGCTGTCCGGCGGTGCCGATTCGCTGGCCCTGACTGCTGCCGCCGCTCGGGTGCGTCCGACGGTCGCGCTGATCGTCGACCACGGCCTGCAGGCGGGCTCGGACTCGGTGGCCGCTACCGCCCGAGATCACGCCGTCGCTTTGGGATGTGTTGCAGCACAAGTCATTCGAGTCGACATCGGCGGTCGGGGCGGGCCGGAGGCGGCGGCGCGCGCCGCCCGCTACGCGGCGCTGGAGGAGGCTCGCGGCGGCGCGCCCGTGCTCATCGCACACACGTTGGACGATCAGGCCGAGACCGTGCTGCTTGGACTCGGCAGGGGTTCGGGCGCACGCTCGATCGCTGGCATGCTGCCGCACGACCCGCCGTGGGGCAGGCCGCTGCTCGGGGTGCGGCGGACCGTCACGCAGGGTGCGTGCGAGGAACTGGGGCTCACCCCGTGGCACGACCCACACAACGTCGACCCGAGATACACCAGGGTGCGCCTGCGCAACGAGGTGCTTCCGCTGCTGGAGAACGTCCTCGGCGGCGGGGTGGCCGAGGCGCTGGCGCGGACCGCCACCGGCCTCCGCGAGGACACCGAGGCCCTGGACGGCCTGGCGGCCGACGCGCTGGCGACGGTGCTCCGCGGTGCCGGGCTCGGTGCCGAACTCGAGGTCGCGCCGCTCGCCGAACTGCCGCCGTCGATCCGCCGACGCGTCATCAGGCGGTGGCTGTTGGCGGGAGGGGCCAGCGACCTGACCGACGGCCAGATCCGCGGGGTCGACCGACTCGTCGTGGACTGGCGCGGACGCGGTGGCGTCGCGGTGGGTTCGACATTGCGCAACCAGCGGCTGTTCGCCGAGCGGACGGGCGGCACGTTGGTCCTCCGCGTCGAGTGCGTGTGACGCCACGGGGTGGACGGACTAGTTGGTCGTGGATGCTCTGACGTGGCACGCTGTTGCCGTGCCCGAGCCAACTGCCGCGGACCCGTATCCCGGCGACATCCAATCGGTTCTGCTCTCCGAGGCCGAAGTGCAGAAGAAGGTGTCCGAGCTGGGCGCGATCCTCGGTGCGCACTACCGCGAGTCGGTCGCAGAAAACGGACAAGACCTTCTGCTGGTGACCGTGCTCAAGGGTGCCGTCATGTTCGTCACCGACCTCGCTCGCGCGATTCCGCTGCCCACGCAGCTCGAGTTCATGGCGGTCAGCTCGTATGGCTCGTCGACGTCGTCATCGGGCGTGGTGCGCATCCTCAAGGACCTCGACCGCGACATCAACGACCGTGACGTGCTCATCGTCGAGGACATCGTCGATTCCGGGCTCACGCTCAAGTGGCTGCTGCGCAATCTCGCCACCAGGCATCCTCGGTCGCTGAAGGTCTGCACGCTGCTGCGCAAACCCGACGCCGTCCGGGTCGACTTGGACATCGACTGGTGTGGCTTCGACATCCCCAACGAGTTCGTCGTCGGCTACGGCCTCGACTACGCGGAGCGCTACCGCGATCTGCCGTACATCGGCACCCTGGATCCGAAGGTCTACGAGACGCCCTAGGGTTCACGGCGCACAATGCAGACATGGTCGACACCCGCACCGCGCTGAGGATCTGCCCGTTCTGCGAAGCCACCTGCGGGCTCACCCTGGAAGTCGACGACACCGCGCTTCGGGTGGTCGCCGCCCGCGGTGACCGCGATGACGTCTTCAGTGCGGGCTTCATCTGCCCGAAGGGGGCGAGTTTCGGCGAACTCGACGGCGATCCGGATCGGTTGACCCGTCCGCTGATTCGTAGGGACGGCGAACTGGTCGAGGTCGGCTGGGACGAGGCCTTCGCGGCGGCCGCGGCGGGGCTTGGCGCCGTGCTCGCCGAGCATGGCGGTTCGTCTGTCGCGGTGTACGCCGGCAATCCGAACGCCCACACCATCGCCGGAGCGCTGTACGTGCCGTTGATCATCCGCGGTCTCGGCACCCGGCAGGTGTACTCGGCCAGCACCCTCGACCAGATGCCGAAGCACGTCGCGCTCGGGCTGATGTTCGGCAACCCGATGGCGTTCACGGTGCCCGACCTCGACCGTGCCGAGCACCTCGTCGTCATCGGCGCCAACCCGCTGGTGTCCAACGGGAGCCTGGCGACCGCCGCCGACTTCGGCGGCAAGCTCAAGGCACTGAAGAAGCGCGGCGGCCGGCTGACGGTGGTCGACCCGGCGCGGACCCGCACCGCCGAATTGGCCGACCGGCACGTCGCGCCACGGCCAGGAACGGACGCGGCGCTGCTGTTCGCCATGGTGCACACCCTGTTCGACGAAGATCTCGTCGACCTCGCGCATCTCGCAGATCTCGTCGACGGCATCGACGAATTGCAAGCGCTGGCACGGGAATTCGCACCCGAGCACGTCGCCGACCACTGCGGTGTTCCCGCCGAGGAGATTCGGGCGGTCGCCAGGGAGATTGCCGCGGCCCCCGTCGCCGCCGTGTACGGCCGGATGGGCACCTCGACCGTCGAGTTCGGCACCGTCGGCAGCTGGTTGGTCGACGTGCTCAACGTCTTGACGGGCAACCTGGACCGGCCCGGCGGGGTGATGTTCCCGCAGTCACCCGTCGGCCCTGCACCCCGTCCGCCGCGCCCCGGTCGCGGGTTCCTGGTGGGACGGTGGCACAGCCGGGTCTCCGGGTTCCCCGAGGTGCTCTCCGAGCTGCCGGTGACGGCGCTGTCGGAGGAGCTGGAGACACCGGGGGATGGCCAGGTCAAGGCCGTCATCACCGTCGCGGGCAACCCGGTGCTGTCCGCACCCGACGGAGCCCGGTTGAGCCGCGCGCTGGCCGGCGTGGACTTCATGCTCAGCGTCGACCCGTACCTCAACGAGACGACGCGCCACGCCGACGTGATCCTGCCCCCGCCGCCGCCATCGCGCAGCGCCCACTACGACATCGCGCTGGCCAACGCGGCGGTGCGCAACAACGCCCGCTACTCGCTGCCCGTCCTGCCGCTCGACGACGGCCAACCCGACGAGCCGACGATCCTGTCCCGGTTGGCGCTGACGATCGCCGGCCTCGGGCCCGACGCCGACCCGGCGTTGGTCGACGAGCAGGTGATCGCCGCGACGCTCGGCAAGGAGGTCGCCGACCCCACCTCACCGGTCGCGGGACGGTCGGTCGACGAACTGACGGCGATGCTGCCTCCGGGACCGGGTTACGAACGTCGGCTCGACATGATGTTGCGGCTCGGCCCCTACGGCGACGGCTTCGGCGCCAACCCCGACGGTCTGACCCTGCAGGCGCTCAAGGACGCCCCCCACGGCGTCGACCTCGGGCCGCTGCGTCCGCGCCTTGCCGAAGTGCTGCGCACCCCGACGGGCAAGGTCGACCTGGCGCCGGCCCTTCTCGTCGCCGACGCCGACCGGCTTCGGGCGTCGGTGTCGTCAGACCGCGTCGACGGCTACGTGCTGATCGGCCGACGGCACCTGCGGTCGAACAACAGCTGGATGCACAACCTGCCCGCGTTGGCAGGCGGAACGAACCGCTGCACCCTGCAGATTCACCCCGACGACGCCGACGAGCTCGGCCTCGCCGACGAGGCAAGGGTGAAGGGCCCGGGCGGCGAACTGGTCGTCGCTGTCGAGCTCACCGACCGCATCCGGCGCGGGGTGGTGTCCCTTCCACACGGGTGGGGTCACGACCTCGGCGGCACCGCGCAATCGGTGGCGACCGGGCAACCGGGGGTGAACGTCAACCAGCTCAACGACGGGCTGACGGTCGACCCGCTTTCGGGCACCGCGGTGCTCAACGGCATCCCGGTGCACATCGCGGCGGTGGTCTGAGACTGGTCAGCCCAGTTCCCAGACGACCGTGACGGCGAAGCCGACGGTCTGCTGGCCCGGCGACATCGGCGCGGCCTCGGCCGCCACGTCGTAGCGAATCGGCGACGGCGGCGGCGGGGTCACGCCACCGGTCTCCGAGATGGACAGCACCTTGCCGAGGCCGAGGCCGGAGAGCTCCGCGTACTGCTGAGCCCGGCTCTTGGCGTCGTCGAAGGCCCGGCTGCGGGCGTCCTTGACCAACTGTGAGTCGTCCTCGATCGAGTACGTCACCGAGTTGATCCGGGTGGCGTCCCCACCGGTCGTGGTGACGGCGGCCAGGATCTGGGGTCCGGTGTCGATCTTGCGGACCTTGACGTCGATCGAGTTGCTCGATTGGTAGCCGACGATGGAGGTGCCGTTGGAGCCGTACTGCGGCTGCAGCGTCACCGTCGTCGTGCTGATGTCCTTGCGATCGATTCCCTGACCGACGAGCGCGTCGGTCACCGCGTTGGCCCGGCTGCTCGTCTGATTGGACGCGCCGATCGCGTCCGGCGCCGTCGCGGCGATCGAGAGGCTGATCGTCAGCGTGTCCGGCGTGCCGTCGACCTTGCCCTCGCCGATCACGGTGACCTGGCGCGGCGCGGCCGTACCTGGAACCGCTGCCGGAGCCGCGGTGCTGTCGCAGCCCACCACCCCGACGATGGCCAACGCAGCTCCTGCAAGCACGACTACTCGGGTCAAGATTTTCGGCATGGCACGCACCCTACCGTCGGCTCAGGAAGTCCCCAGGAACTCCAGCAGCGCGGCGTTGACCTCGGCAGGCCGCTCCTGTTGCAGCCAGTGACCTGCGCCGTCGACGAGCACCTCCCGGTACGGTCCCGACACCACGTCGCGGACGCGGTCGCGGGGCGTCATCTCCAGGGCCGGATCCGCGGTGCCGCCGATGAACAGGGTGGGCACGGCGATCGTCGGCGACGGGGTGGTCTCCGTCAGCTCCCAGTTCCTGTCGAAGTTGCGGTACCAGTTCAGCGGTCCGGTGAATCCCGTCCTGGTGAACTCGGCGACGTAGTGGTCGACCTCGTCTTCAGCGATCCAATCGGGGCGACCGTCCGGTTCTGGCAACCGCTCGACGAAGCCCGCCGGGCCGGGTGTCGCCATCTCGAGGAAGACGTTCGTGCTGTCGCTGGACCGCATGCCGCCCATCAGCCTGCGCATGGTGCGGGCGGGGTCGGCGGACAGTTCGGCGTCGGCTGGCCCCGGTTCCTGGAAGTAGAGGATGTAGAAGAAGTTGTCACCGAACGCGCTGCGCCAGGCTTCCGTCGGCCGCGTCGCGGGGCGGGGGATCGGGGGCACGCTGATGGCCACGCACGCCGACACGCGATCCGGGTGCAGCAGCGGAAAGTTGGTGGCCACCACCGAACCCCAGTCGTGGCCGACGACCACCGCCTTCTCCGCACCCACGTCGTCGAGCAGCCCCGCGACGTCGCCGGTCAGCTTCACGACGTCGTAGTCCTCGACGTCCGTCGGCGCCGACGAACCGCCGTAGCCGCGCTGGTCGGGGGCCAGCACGTGATACCCGGCAGCGGCCAACGCCGGGATCTGGTGACGCCACGAAAACGCGAGTTCCGGAAAGCCGTGCGCGAGCACGACGACGGGTGCTCCGCGGTCACCGGCCTCGGTCACGCGCAACGTCACGCCGTTGGTCTCCACTAGCCGCTGAGTCGAGGTGATCACCGGCTGAGCCAAGCACGAGACGTCGGGAACCGTCGATCGTTGGTCAAGCGGTAGCCTTGATTCACCCAACCTGCGCTTATCGGAAGGACGTGGCCGGACTCGACTCAGCTCGAGAGCCGTCTGGCCTAAGACAACGAATGAACCGTAAGAACGTCATCCGCACCCTGACCGCGATTGCGGTCGTCCTGTTGCTGGGTTGGTCCTTCTACTACTTCAGTGACGACACCCGCGGTTACACGCCGGTCGACACCTCGGTGGCCATCAGCCAGATCAACGGCGACAACGTCAACTCCGCCCAGATCGACGATCGCGAACAGCAGGTTCGCCTCGATCTGAAGAGCGCGAACGGCGACACCGAAGGCAAGGACAAGGTCATCACCAAGTACCCGACGGGGTACGGGGTCGAGCTGTTCAACGCGTTGAACGCCAAGAACGTCAAGACCAACACGATGGTCAACCAGGGCAGCATCCTCGGGTCCCTGCTGGTCTACCTGTTGCCGCTGCTGCTGCTCGTCGGTTTGTTCGTGATGTTCTCCCGCATGCAGGGCGGCGGCGGGCGGATGGGCTTCGGCATGGGCAAGTCCAAGGCCAAGCAGTTGGGCAAGGACATGCCCAAGACGACATTTGCCGACGTCGCAGGCGTCGACGAAGCCGTCGAAGAGCTCTACGAGATCAAGGACTTCCTGCAGAACCCGACGCGCTACCAGGCGCTCGGCGCGAAGATCCCGAAGGGCGTTCTGCTCTACGGTCCGCCCGGCACCGGCAAGACGCTGCTGGCCCGCGCCGTCGCCGGTGAGGCCGGGGTGCCGTTCTTCACGATCTCCGGCTCGGACTTCGTCGAGATGTTCGTCGGCGTCGGCGCCTCCCGGGTGCGGGACATGTTCGAGCAGGCCAAGCAGAACAGCCCCTGCATCATCTTCGTCGACGAGATCGACGCCGTCGGTCGCCAGCGCGGCGCAGGCATGGGCGGCGGCCACGACGAACGCGAGCAGACGCTCAACCAGTTGCTGGTGGAGATGGACGGCTTCGGCGAGCGCCAGGGCGTCATCCTCATCGCCGCGACCAACCGGCCCGACATCCTCGACCCTGCACTGCTGCGCCCCGGTCGCTTCGACCGGCAGATCCCGGTGTCCAGCCCCGACCTGGCCGGCCGCCGCGCGGTGCTCAAGGTGCACTCGCAGGGCAAGCCGATCGCCGAGGACGCCGATCTCGACGGCCTCGCCAAGCGCACGGTCGGCATGTCCGGCGCCGACCTCGCCAACGTCATCAACGAGTCCGCCCTGCTGACGGCACGCGAGAACGGCACCATCATCACCGGTGCCGCGCTGGAGGAGGCCGTCGACCGCGTCGTCGGTGGACCGCGCCGCAAGGGCCGGATCATCAGCGAGCACGAGAAGAAGATCACCGCGTACCACGAAGGTGGGCACACCCTCGCGGCCTGGGCGATGCCCGACATCGAGCCGATCTACAAGGTGACGATCCTGGCCCGCGGCCGTACCGGCGGGCACGCGATGTCGGTGCCCGAGGACGACAAGGGCCTGATGACGCGCTCCGAGATGATCGCGCGCCTGGTGTTCGCGATGGGTGGCCGCGCGGCGGAGGAGCTGATCTTCCGCGAGCCAACCACTGGCGCCTCGTCGGACATCGACCAGGCCACCAAGATCGCCCGCGCGATGGTCACCGAGTACGGCATGAGCGCCAAGCTGGGCGCCGTCCGCTACGGCACCGAGCACGGGGACCCGTTCCTCGGCCGTTCGATGGGCACGCAGGCCGACTACAGCCACGAGGTCGCCCAGATCATCGACGACGAGGTGCGCAAGCTGATCGAGGCCGCGCACACCGAGGCGTGGGAGATCCTCACCGAGTACCGCGACGTCCTCGACGTGCTGGCCGGTGAGCTGCTCGAGAAGGAGACACTGCACCGGGTCGAGCTGGCGGCGATCTTCGCCGACGTGAAGAAGCGTCCACGTCTGACCATGTTCGACGACTTCGGTGGCCGCGTGCCGTCGGAGAAGCCACCGATCAAGACCCCTGGCGAGTTGGCGATCGAACGCGGCGAGCCATGGCCGCCGCCGGTGGAGGAGCCGGCCTTCAAGGCGGCGATCGCCGCCGCGAGCAGAGCGGCCGAGGCCCAGAACGGCGCCAACGGCCACAACGGTGTCAACGGCAACGGGTCCTACGGCGGCCAGAACGGCTCGTCCGGCCCGGGCGGCAACGGCGCACCCGCCGGTCCGACTCAGCCCAACTACGGCGCACCCGCCAACTGGCACGCACCGGGTTGGCCTCCTCAGGGCCAGCCGCAGGGGCAGGGGCAGTACCCGCCGCCTCCGCCGTCGGGATGGGGACCGCCGCCGCCATACCAGGGTGGCTACCAGCAGCCGTATCCGCAGCCCTATCCTCCATATCAGCCGTATCCCCAGCCAGGCGCGCCCGCGCCGCGCGGTGGCGGCCCCGCGCCGCACCAGCAGGACGACGTCGACGACAGCAGCGACGACGGACCCGCAAAGCACTCGGCCGGCTGAACCGAACGGAGCTCCGTTGACGAAGCCCGCACCTACGACGACCGCCGACCCGACCAACTCGCATGCCTTCGTGCCGGCGACCTTCGACCAGGAGCGCGCCGAGAACGCCGTCCGTGAACTGCTGTACGCGGTCGGCGAGGATCCCGAGCGGCACGGTTTGCTCGACACCCCGGCCCGGGTCGCACGGGCCTACCGGGAGATGTTCGCCGGGCTGTACTCGAATCCCGACGACGTGCTCAACACCACGTTCGACGAGCAACACGACGAGCTGGTGCTGGTCAAGGACATCCCGATGTACTCGACGTGCGAGCACCATCTGGTGTCGTTTCACGGCGTCGCGCACGTCGGCTACATCCCCGGCGTCGACGGCCGGGTGACGGGCCTGTCCAAGCTGGCCAGGGTGGTGGACATGTACGCAAAGCGGCCGCAGGTCCAGGAGCGGCTGACCGGACAGGTCGCCGACGCGCTGATGCGCAAGCTCGACCCGCGCGGCGTGATCGTCGTCATCGAGGCCCAGCACCTCTGCATGGCGATGCGCGGCATCCGCAAGCCGGGGGCCAGCACCACGACCTCGGCGGTGCGGGGCCAGTTCAAGACTGACAATGCGTCGCGGTCCGAGGCGCTGGATCTCATCCTCCGCAAGTGACGTCGACACGCGTGAAGGTGATGGGCGTCGTCAACGTCACCGACGATTCGTTCTCCGACGGCGGCCTCTACCTCGACCGCGACCGCGCGGTCGAACACGGCATGGCGTTGGCCGCCGCGGGCGCGGCGATCGTCGACGTCGGCGGCGAGTCGACGCGTCCTGGCGCCACCAGAGTCGACTCCGCCGCCGAGACTGCCAGGGTGATTCCGGTGGTCAAGGCGCTCAGTGAGCAGGGGGTGACGGTCAGCATCGACACGATGCACGCGGCCGTCGCTCGGGTGGCGCTGGAGAACGGCGCCAGAATCGTCAACGACGTCTCCGGTGGGCGGGCCGATCCCGACATGGCGCCGCTGCTGGCCGAGGCGGGCGTGCCGTGGATCCTGATGCACTGGCGAGCGGTGGCCGCCGACCGCCCACACGACGTGCCGCCCTACGGCGACGTGGTGGCCGAGGTTCGCGACGAGTTGGCGGCCGCGGTGGACGCCGCGGTTGCCGCCGGAGTCGACCCCGGCAAGCTGATCATCGATCCGGGTCTTGGCTTCGCCAAGTCCGCCCAGCACAACTGGACGTTGCTGGCGGCATTGCCGGACATCGTCGACCTCGGCTTGCCGGTGCTCGTCGGCGCCTCGAGGAAGCGGTTTCTCGGTGCGCTGCTGGCCGACGACGACGGTGAACTGCGGCCGCCCGGTGGCAGGGAGACCGCGACGGCGGTCATCTCGGCGCTGGCGATGATGCACGGCGCATGGGGGGTGCGCGTCCACGACGTCGCGGCGACAGTCGACGCGCTGAAGGTCGTCGAGGCGTGGGAGGCGGCACCCACCTGGGAGGGTGAGGCCGGCCGTGGCTGATCGAATTGAATTGCGCGGCTTGACAGTTCGTGGAAATCACGGCGTCTTCGACCACGAACGCCGTGACGGTCAGGACTTCGTCGTCGACGTCACGGTCTGGATCGACCTCGCCGCCGCGGCGGCCAGCGACGACCTCGCCGACACCGTCGACTACGGGGCACTCGCCCAGCTGGCGGCGGACATCGTCGCCGGCCCGCCCCGCAACCTGATCGAGACGGTCGCCGCCGAGATCGCCGACGCGGTGATGGCCGACGACCGGCTGCACGCCGTCGAGGTCGTCGTGCACAAGCCCGACGCGCCGATTCCCTTGACGTTCTCCGACGTGGCGGTGGTGGCGCGGCGATCGCGCCGCGGCGGGCGCGCCGGCACGCCGTCGTGACCCGCGTCGTCGTGTCGATCGGCTCGAACGTCGGCGACCGCCTTGCCTACCTGCAATCGGTGGTCGACGGGTTCGGGCCTGCCGTCCGCGCCGTGTCACCGGTATTCGAGACGGACGCGTGGGGTGGCGTCGAGCAGGGTCCGTTCCTCAACGCCGTCGTGATCGCCGAGGACGCCGCGCTTGACTGTCGTGCGTGGCTGCGCCGCGGGCAGGAACTGGAACGGTCGGCCGACCGTACGCGCGAAGTTCACTGGGGCCCAAGGACTCTCGACGTCGACCTGATCACGTGTCACTCCGGCGACGACGAGGTGACCAGTGCCGACGAGGTGCTGACGCTCCCGCATCCCTACGCGCACCAGCGGGCCTTCGTGCTCGTCCCGTGGTTGGCCGCCGACCCGGAGGCCACGTTGACGGTGAACGGAGCGCCGCAACCGGTCCGACGGCTGCTCGGCGACCTGGACGCGGGCGAGCGCGACGGTGTCCGTCCCGTCGCCGAGGTCTTGGTGCACTGAATGGTCCCGACCCGCAAACGGGATCTCACGATCGCGACCGTCGTCCTGGCGATCCTCGGCTACGTCGTCACGTGGCGGCTGTTCGGGTCGTTCCCCCCGATCAGGGTCTTGACCGGAGTGTCGCTGCTCGGGGTGGCCGTCGCCGTGGCGGCCTGGGGGTTCTACCTCAGGTCCAAGATCGGCGACGGCAAGATCGGCGTCGGCCCCGGCCGGGTGCACCCGTTGGCCGTGGCGCGCGCCGTGATGATCGCGAAGGCGTCCGCGTGGGTCGGTGCGTTGGCCCTTGGTTGGTGGCTGGGGGTGAGCGCATTCTTCGTGCCGAACCGGAGCGTCCTGCGAGTCGCCGGCGAGGGCAGTGTAGGTGCGGTGCTGGCCGCCCTGAGTGCGCTGGCCCTGGTGCTCGCCGCCCTCTGGCTCGAGCATTGCTGCAAGTCGCCGGACGATCCGCCCGACGACGCCGACGGCGTGCTCGGTTAGCTCGCCTGAGCATCTGACCAGGAGAATCGCCGACGCGGTCGGTACGCGATGAGGACTGTCACAGGTACAGTCGGCCCATGACCGAACCGACTCGGGGGGCCCGCGCGCGGCGCGGAAACCGCAGGCCGGGCTCGTTGCTGTTGACGGCTTTGCTGGTACTTGCCATCGTGTCGAGTTCGGCCCTGGTGTTCACCGATGAGGTGGCCCTGTTGAAGCTTGCCGTGGTCGTCGCCCTGTGGGCGGCGGTGGTCGGTGCCTTCGTGTCGTTCATCTACCGACGGCAGGCCGATCTGGACCAGGCAAAGTCCCGAGACCTCAAGTTGGTGTACGACCTGCAGCTCGATCGGGAGATTTCGGCGCGGCGCGAGTACGAGTTGTCCATCGAGACGCACCTGCGCCGCGAACTCGCCTCGGAGATGCGGGCCCAGACGTCCGACGAGGTGGCCAGCCTCCGCGCCGAACTGGCGGCACTGCGCGCGAATCTGGAGATCATCTTCGACACCGATCTGCAGAGCAGGCCGGCCATCGAGACCGAACGAACCACCGTGCACAGGTTCGGGGACTGGGACGCCGTACCGCAGGCGACGCAGGAACGCGACGACGACCGCAGCTTCGGCCCCGGCCGGGTGATCAGCAGCCGCATCGACACCCAAGACACGCCGGCCGCCGACGCCTTCGTCGGTGACGACAGCGATCCCAACACCGAGGAAAGCCCCATCATCGACGTGCCGGCGGAGCCGCAGCCCGAGGGTGACGAGTGGGGACCGTTGCTGTCGGGCGGTGCGCACCGGCGCGCATCGGAGCAGGAACGCGCCGCCGCCGCGTGGCGCCCGCCGGCCGCCGAGGAGCCACGGCCGGAGGGCAGGCGACGCGCGCCGGAACCGGTCCCACCGCCGGAGCCAAGGACGCCGTGGATGCCCGTCGAACCGCCGCCACCCAGTGCGCCGGTTCGGGAGCCGGTCGGCAGGCACGAACCAGTGGAATCGGATTGGCGGCCCGCTCCCGCCCAGGGTCAGTTCATTCCCGCCGGAGCGCCGGGCAGCAACTGGACGTCCCCCGTCGTGGAGCCCGTCGTGGAGCCCGACACCTCCGACACCTCGGCGACCGCCGACCCCGTCGAGCAGGTCCCACCGCCGCCTCCGCCCGTGGTGACGCCACCGCCACCGCCACCGCCGGCGATGACGTCGCCGCCGACGGAAGCGCCTCGCCCGGGACGCCACTACACGGGCGACTACAAGGTGGAGACCGCCGCCGAATCCGCCAGGCGCGCCCGCCATGCGGCCGCCGCGGAGGACGCCGAGGCCGCTCGCCGCACACCGCCGACGCTGGCCACTCCGACCCCTCCTCAGCCCGAGGCTCCCGAGGTGCCACCCGCGCGCCATCGCGGTGCCGACGAGCCGGAAGAACCGGCGGGCCAGCACATCGGCGGCCAGCCGGTCTCCGAGCTGATGGCTCGTCTGCAAGCCAACGGCACCGGAGGCGGCCGTCGTCGGCGCCGCGACGAGTGAGTTAGTCTCGACGCTGAGTTGGTCATGACGCTGAATTGGTCGTGACGCGGCCGTCCGGTACCCGCCCCAATCGGGACTGGAACGCCTGAAACCACTAGCCTGCGAGGTCGTCTGCGATGGTGCAGCCCGACGGACTGCGTCCGGCCCGGCTCGCGGTGGGCATCGTCTCCGCAGGCCGGGTGGGGACGGCCCTTGGCGTTGCCCTCGAGCGGGCCGAGCACGTCGTCGTCGCATGTAGCGCGATATCGCGGGCGTCGCGTCAGCGGGCCGAGCGCCGGCTCCCCGACACCCAGGTGCTGCCCGTCCAGGACGTCGCCGCCAATGCCGAGTTGCTGATCCTGGCGATCCCCGACGTCGAACTCGCCGGAGTCGTCGCCGGACTGGCCGCCACGGGATCGGTCCGGCCGGGCACCATTGTCGTGCACACCTCGGGAGCCAACGGCATCGCCGTGCTCGCCCCGCTGGCCGAACTCGGGTGCATCCCGTTGGCGATTCACCCCGCGATGACGTTCACCGGCTCCGACGAGGACCTGACCAGGCTCTCCGGCGCGTGCTTCGGCATCACCGCTGCCGACGACGTGGGGCACGCGGTGGCCCAGTCGCTGGTGTTGGAGATCGGTGGCGAGCCATTCGGTGTGCCGGAAGACGCCCGGCCGCTCTATCACGCGGCGCTGGCCCACGGTGGCAACCACGTCGTCACCGTGGTTCTCGACGCGGTCGAGGCGCTGCGCGCCGCACTCCGCGGGCAGGAACTCCTCGGCCAGGAAGCCGTCGGCGACGCCCCCGGCGGCATCGCCGAGCGCGTCCTCGCGCCGCTGGCGCGCGCGTCGCTGGAGAACGCGTTGCAACGCGGTCAGTCCGCACTGACCGGACCCGTGGCCCGCGGTGACTCCGCCGCCGTCACCCGTCATCTCCGCGCCCTCGAGGACGTGGATTCCGAACTCGCACAGGCATACCGGACCAACTCGCTGAGGACGGCGCAGCGGGCACATGCCCCGGCCGACGTATTCGACGCGCTGGCAGACCAGCCGAATGAAGGGGGTCGCCCGTGAGCGTCCACAAACCGCCGAAGTTCGCCGCAGGTGAGCTCAACGTCTACGCCAAGGTCAGGGACGTCGCCGACGTGTCCCGCGCGCTTCGCACCACCGGACGACGCGTCGTCCTGGTTCCGACGATGGGGGCGCTGCACGAGGGTCACCTGGCTCTGGTGCGGACGGCCAAACGAGTGCCGGGTGCGGTCGTCGTCGTGTCGATCTTCGTCAACCCGTTGCAGTTCGGCGCAGGCGAGGATCTCGACGCCTATCCCCGGACGCTCGACGACGACGTGGCGCTGCTTCGCGGCGAGGGCGTCGAGATCGTGTTCGCGCCAACCGCGGCCGACATGTACCCCCACGGTCAGCGGACGACGGTCCAGCCCGGCCCGCTCGGTGCCGAGCTCGAAGGTGCTTCCCGCCCAACGCACTTCGCGGGGATGCTCACCGTCGTGCTGAAGCTGCTTCAGATCGTCCGACCCGATCAGGCGTTCTTCGGTGAGAAGGACTACCAGCAGTTGGTGCTGATTCGGCAGATGTCCGACGACCTCGATCTCGACGTCAAGATCGTCGGCGTGCCGATCGTGCGGGAAGCCGACGGACTCGCCATGTCCTCGCGCAACCGGTATTTGGACTCCGACCAACGCGAGCAGGCGGGAGCCCTGTCGGCGGCGCTGCTCGCCGGCATGTACGCCGCCTCCCACGGCGCGGCGGAGGCGCTGGACGCCGCCCGCGCCGTGCTCGTCGAAGTGCCGGCGCTCGAGGTCGACTACCTCGAGGTCAGGGACCCGTGGCTGGGTCCGACGCCCGCGGAGGGATCCGCCAGGATGGTCGTCGCCGCCAAGCTCGGCACCACCAGGTTGCTGGACAACATCGCAGTCGACGTCGGCGCGGCAGCGGGAATCGACGGGCACTCGCGCGTCGAATCGGGTCAGAGCCACGAACTGCCGTGGAGGAATTGACGCCGTGCTGCTCGCGATCGACGTCCGCAACACCCACACCGTCGTCGGACTGATCTCCGGTTCCGGCGACCACGCAAAAGTGGTGCACCACTGGCGCATTCGCACCGAGGCCGAGGTCACCGCTGACGAGTTGGCCCTGACGATCGACGGTTTGATCGGCGACGACGCCGAACGGCTGACGGGCGCGACCGGGTTGTCCACCGTGCCGTCGGTGCTCCACGAGATCCGCGTGATGCTCGACCAGTACTGGTCCTCGGTTCCGCATGTGCTCATCGAGCCGGGCGTGCGGACGGGCATCCCGTTGCTCGTCGACAATCCCAAGGAAGTCGGCGCTGACCGGATCGTCAATTGCCTTGCGGCGTACCAGAAGTACGCCAGCGCGGCGATCGTCGTCGACTTCGGGTCGTCGATCTGCGTCGACGTGGTGTCAGCCAAGGGGGAGTTCCTCGGCGGAGCCATCGCGCCGGGCATCCAGGTGTCCTCGGACGCGGCGGCCGCCCGGTCGGCGGCCCTGCGTCGGGTCGAGTTGACCCGCCCGCGTTCGGTGATCGGCAAGAACACCGTGGAGTGCATGCAGGCCGGCGCGGTGTTCGGCTTCGCGGGCTTGGTCGACGGTCTGGTCAGCCGGATCCGTTCCGACGTCGACGGCTTTGCGGGCGACGACGTCGCGATCGTGGCCACCGGACACACCGCGCCGCTGTTGCTGCCCGACTTGAACACCGTTGCGCACTACGACCAGCACCTCACCCTGGAGGGTCTGCGCCTGGTGTTCGAGCGCAACCAGAACGACGGCCGGGGCAAGCTCAGACCGGCTCGCTAGCCCCGCTTCTCCCAGTTTCGGGCTCTCCGCTTCCTCCTGTTGACGTGTGACGTTCGCGGGAGAATCATGTGTTGCGCATCGCGTGAGCGTTGCGCTCCATGCAACAGTCGGAGGATTCCTTGGCAGCCCCCAAGGTCGTCGTCATCGGTGCGGGAATCGTCGGAAGCTCACTGGCCGACGAACTCACCGCCCGAGGCTGGACCGACGTCACCGTGGTCGACCGCGGTCCGTTGTTCGCCACGGGTGGGTCGACGTCGCACGCCCCCGGTCTGGTGTTCCAGACCAATCCGTCGAAGTCGATGTCGGAGTTTGCGAAGTACACCGTCGCGAAGTTCAGCGCCCTAGACCATCCCGACGGCTGGGCCTTCAACCCGACCGGCGGACTCGAGGTGGCGTCGACCCCGGAGCGCTGGGCTGACCTGCACCGCAAGGCGGGTTGGGCCCAATCCTGGGGCATTGCAGGCGAACTGTTGACCGCAGGGCAGTGCGCGGAGATGCATCCCCTGCTGGACGCCGACCGCATCCTCGGCGGGTTCCACACTCCCACCGACGGTTTGGTCAAGGCGATCAGGGCCGTGGAGGCCCAGGCGCGCGCGGCGACCGCCCGCGGCGCGACGTTCCGCCCCCACACCGAGGTGCTCGGCATCGTCGACGACGGCCGGAAGGTGACTGGCGTGCGGACCGCCGACGGCGTCATCCCCGCCGACGTCGTCGTGTGTTGTGCCGGGTTCTGGGGTGCCAAGCTGGCCAAGCAGGTCGGTCTCGTCGTGCCGTTGGTCCCGATGGCGCATCAGTATGCGACGACCGGCCGGATCGAACCGCTCGTCGGCCGCAACACCGAACTGACCGAGGCCAGGCTGCCCATCCTGCGCCACCAGGATCAAGACCTGTACTTCCGGGAGCACGTCGACCGGATCGGGATCGGGTACTACGGCCACGATCCGATGCCAGTCGACATGTCGTCCCTGGCGGCCGACACCGCCGGTGAGCAGATGCCGTCGATGCTTCCGTTCACCGAGGAGGACTTCACCCCCGCCTGGCAAGAATCCACGAAACTCCTTCCCGTATTGAGTGATTCGAAGGTCGAGCAGGGATTCAACGGGATCTTCTCGTTCACGCCCGACGGCTTCTCCATCATGGGTGAGCACCGGGAGCTCAGCGGCTTCTGGGTCGCGGAGGCGGTCTGGGTGACGCACTCGGCGGGCATCGCCAAGGCCACCGCGGAGTGGATCGTCGACGGCACCCCGTCGGTCGACGTCCACGAATGCGACCTCTACCGCTTCGAGGACGTCGCCCGCACCGACGACTTCATCCTGACGACCAGTTCGCAGGCGTTCGTCGAGGTGTACGACATCATCCATCCGCATCAGTTTCGCGACGCGCTGCGCGGGCTCCGTACCAGCCCGTTCTACGCGCGCCAGCAAGAGCTCGGTGCCTTCTTCTTCGAAGGTGGGGGCTGGGAACGGCCGGCCTGGTACGAGGCGAACGGCGAACTGGCGCAACGGCTCCGCGACGAGGGCCTGGCGTTCCCCGAGCGCGACGAATGGTCGGCGAAGTTCTGGTCGCCGATCTCCATCGCCGAGGCGCACTGGACCCGCAACCACGTCGCCATGTACGACATGACGCCGCTGACCCGCTACGAGGTCGCGGGCCGGGGCGCGGTCGAGCTGCTGCAGCGGCTCACCACCAACAACGTCGACAAGAGCGTCGGGTCGGTCACCTACACGCTGATGCTCGACGAAACGGGCGGCGTCCGAAGCGATCTCACCGTCGCTCGGCTAGCTCCCGACCGTTTCCAGGTCGGCGCCAACGGGCCGACGGACTTCGACTGGCTCACCCGCCACCTGCCCGAGGACGGCAGCGTGACGGTCCGCGACGTCACCGGCGGCACGTGTTGTGTCGGCCTGTGGGGTCCTGCGGCCAGGGACCTGGTTCAGCCGCTGTGTGATGACGACCTGTCCCACGAGGGCTTCAAGTACTTCCGCGCCATGTCGACTCATCTCGGCGCCATCCCGGTGACCATGATGCGGGTGTCCTATGTCGGCGAACTCGGCTGGGAGATCTACGCCGACGCGGCATACGGGACCGCGCTGTGGGATCTTTTGTGGAAGGCGGGGCAGGACCACGGCGTCATCGCCGCAGGCCGAATTGCCTTCAACAGCCTGCGCATCGAGAAGGCCTACCGCTCGTGGGGCACCGACGTGACGGCCGAGCACCTTCCGTCGGCGGCCGGGCTGGACTTCGCCGTGCGGATGACCAAGGACGACTTCGTCGGCAAGGCCGCCCTCGAAGCGGCGTCGCCGCCCGAGAAGGCGTTGCGCAGCATCGTCTTCCACGACCCGACGGCCGTGGTGCTCGGCAAGGAACCGGTGTTCCTGGACGGCGCGCCAGCCTGTGCCGGATACGTGACCAGTGCCGCCTACTCGGCCACGATCGGGCGCTGCATCGCCTACGCGTGGCTCCCCGCGTCTACCGCGCCGGGTGACGTGGTCGCCGTCGACTACCGAGGTAGCCGTTACGGAGCGACGGTGCACGCCGAGCCGGTGGTGGACCCAGACATGACCCGCATCAGGCGATGACCAGAGGAACGCGATGACCACGACCGAGAACTCGCCGGCGCTGCTGGCCACCCTGGCCGGTGACTTCTACACCAGTGCAACGATTTTCGCCGCCGAACAGGACGAGATATTCGAGAAGCTCTGGTTCTGCGCCGCCCGCTCCAGTGAACTGGCCAACCCCGGCCAGTTCAAGAACGTGCAGATCGGCCGCGAGAGCGTGCTGGTGGTCCGCGGCAAGGACGGTGCCCTGCGGGCTTTCCTGAACGTCTGCCGCCACCGCGGCGCTGCGCTGTGCACCGAGTCCGAGGGTCAGGTGAAGCGGAGCCTGCAGTGCCCGTACCACGCCTGGACCTACGCGCTCGACGGCAAGCTGATCGCCGCGCCCAACCTGGCGTCGCTGAAGGAGCCCTCTGGTGAGGGCATCGACCGCTACAAGTACGGCCTGATTCCGGTCGCGCTGACAGAGTGGCTCGGCTACGCGTGGGTCTGCCTGGCCGACGAACCTCCGTCGTTCGAAGACGACGTGATCGGCGAGGTCACCCGCCGCCTCGGCGATCCGACCGCCGTCGACCACTACGACATCGCAAGCTTGAGCGTCGGCCGCCGGGTGGTCTACGACGTGGCGGCCAACTGGAAGCTCATCGTCGAGAACTTCATGGAGTGCTACCACTGCGCCACGATCCACCCCGAGCTCACCGAGGTGCTCCCCGAATTCGCCCAGGGTCTCGCGGCGCAGTACTACGTGGGCCACGGCGCCGAATTCGGTTCCGACATATCGGGTTTCACGATCGACGGCGGCGCCGGGTTCGACACTCTTCCGGGCGTCACGGAGGACCAGGATCGCCGCTACTACGCGATCACCATCAAGCCGACGGTGTTCGTGAACCTCGTGCCCGACCACATCATCTTCCACCGGATGTACCCGCTCGCCCCGGATCGCACCATCGTCGAATGCGACTGGCTCTACACCGCGGACGTGGTGGAGCAGGGTCGCGACGTCTCCCGTTCGGTCGAGCTGTTCCACCGGGTCAACGAGCAGGACTTCGACGCCTGCGAGCGCACTCAGCCCGCGATGTCGTCGCGCGCCTATCGCAACGGTGGCGTACTCGTTCCTTCCGAACATCACATCGCGGAGTTCCACGAGTGGGTAGTGTCCCGAATCGGCGCCCACCCTGACGCCAACGACGCGAGGTGAAATGTGAACGGTGAGCCCGACCTCTACGTCGGAGGGCGGTGGCGTCACGCGTCCGACGCCGGGACCCGCGAGATCGTCAACCCGGCCGACGGAAGCATCGCCGCCGTGGTCGACGAGGCAACCGACGCCGACGCCAGGGACGCCGTCCAGGCGGCCAGGGCCGCGTTCGACGACGGGGCTTGGCCCGCAACGCCCGTCGCCGAACGGGCGGCGCTGCTCGACCGGATAGCCGACCTGCTGCAGCGCGACAGGGAAGACCTGTCGCTGCTCGAGACCCGCGACACCGGAAAGACCCTGGCGGAGAGCCGGATCGACATCGACGACGTGACGTCGGTGTTCCGCTACTACGCGAAGCTGGTTGGCGTGCAGGCCGACCGGGTGGTCGACGTCGGTGATCCCGACGTCATCAGCCGGGTCGTTCGCGAGCCCATCGGGGTATGCGTCCTGATCGCGCCGTGGAACTATCCGCTGTTGCAGATGTCGTGGAAGATCGCCCCCGCGCTTGGCGCCGGCTGCACCATGGTCGCCAAGCCCAGCGAGGTCACTCCCTTGTCGACCATCGCCTTCGTGCACCTGCTCGAAGAGGCGGGTGTGCCCGGCGGGGTGGTCAACCTGGTGCAGGGCAGTGGGGCGGCCCTCGGTGCCGCCCTGACCGACAACGGCGACGTCGACTTCATTTCGTTCACCGGCGGACTGGCGACCGGGCGGACCATCTCCAAGGTCGCCGCCGAGCACGTCACCAAGGTGGCGGTGGAACTCGGTGGCAAGAACCCGCACATCGTGTTCGCCGACATCGGGACCGGAGACGCGTGGGACGCCGCCGTCGACCAGGTGTTGACGGGGGTGTTCCTGCACTCCGGTCAGGTCTGCTCGGCAGGTACCAGGCTGATCGTCGAGGAGTCGATTGCCGACGAGTTCGTCACCGCTCTCGTCGCCCGCGCCGAGAAGATCCGGATGGGTGACGGCATGGATCCGGCCAGCGAGACCGGTCCGCTGGTGTCAGAGCAACACCGGGCCAAGGTGGAAGCGCATGTGGCGTCGGCGATCTCGGAGGGTGCGACGCTCGTCACCGGCGGATCGCGGCCCACCGATCCGGCGCTGGCGGCCGGCAGCTTCTATCTGCCGACGATCTTCGACCGGTGTGACCGCTCCATGGCAATCGTCCAGGAGGAGACCTTCGGTCCGATTCTGACGGTGGAGCGGTTCACCGAGGAAGCCGAGGCGATCCGCCTCGGGAACGACACGGAATACGGCCTCGCGGCGGGCGTTCGGACGTCCGACCCGGCGCGGGGCGAACGTGTGGTGCGCGCGTTGAGGCACGGCACGGTGTGGCTGAACGACTTCGGCTACTACACCGCGGCAGCGGAGTGGGGCGGATACGGGAAGTCTGGGAACGGCCGCGAGCTGGGCCCCACGGGGCTCGCGGAATATCAAGAGCTCAAACACATCTGGCACAACGTCGCGCCGAAACCCGCAGGCTGGTTCAAGGGTGTATAGCCGAACCTTTCGAGAGGACGTTTAATGGCGGTTGACCCGAACGCTCTGAGCGCCGACAGCGGCGGCTTGGACGACTTTGGCTACAAGGAATCCCTCGACCGAAGCATCGGCAAGTTCGCCAGCTTCGCCGCCGGGGTCAGCTACATCTCCATCCTCACCGGCACCTTCCAGCTGTTCTACTTCGGCTTCGGCACGGCGGGTCCGGCCTACCTGTGGTCGTGGCCGATCGTGTTCGTCGGCCAGATGGCCGTGGCGCTGTGCTTCATGGAGTTGGCCGCCAAGTATCCGATCGCGGGAGCGGTCTACAACTGGTCGAAGATGCTCGCGAGCCGGATCGTCGGATGGATGTCGGGTTGGCTCATGCTGACGGCGTCGATCGTGACGATCTCGGCCGTCGCGCTGGCCTATCAGCTCAATCTTCCGCGGTTGTGGAGCGGCTTCCAGATCATCGGCGACGGCACGGGTGAGTACGACGGCCCCGCCAACGCCGTTCTGCTCGGCACGGTGCTGATCGCTTTCACGACACTGATCAACGCTCTCGGGGTCAAGCTCATGGCCCGAATCAACAGCGCGGGCGTCTTCATCGAGCTCATCGCCGCCGTGTTGATCGTCGTGCTCCTCGGATTCAACATCAAGCGCAGTCCAGACATCTTCTTCTCGACCAACGGCTACGGGGCTGGGGAGAGCACCGGCTTCCTCGGCGCCTTCCTGATCGCCTCGCTGGCATCGGGTTACGTCATGTACGGCTTCGACACGGCCAGCTCGCTGGGCGAGGAGACCGTCGAGCCGCGGCGCACCGCACCGAAGGCGATCTTCCGGGCGATCCTGGCGTCCTTCGTGATTGGCGGCGGCATCCTGGTGTTCGCGGTGATGGCCGCGCCCAACCTCGAGGACCCGGCGCTCGGCGAGAGCACCGGCGGTCTGCAGTACATCGTCGAGCAGGTCATGTGGGGCCCGCTCGGCACGATCTTCCTGATCTGCATCGTCATCGCGGTGACGGTCTGCACGCTCGCGGTCCACACCGCAGCCATCCGGCTTACCTTCGCCATGGCACGCGACAACGCACTTCCCTTCGGAGAGAAGCTTGCTCGCGTTCACCCCAAGACGCAGACCCCGATCGTTCCCGCGGTCATCATCGGCGTGCTGGCCATCCTCATCCTGGTGATCAACGTCGGCCAGGCCAAGATCTTCACGGTGCTGACCTCGATCGCCATCATCATGATCTACCTCGCCTACCTGATGGTGACCGGCCCGCTTCTGAAGAAGCGATTCCAGGGGCAGTGGCCGCCAAAGGATCTCAAGGAGGGCGGCTACTTCACGATGGGCAAGTGGGGCATGCCGGTGAACATCGTCGCCGTGGTCTGGGGTGTGGGGATGGCACTGAACCTGGCCTGGCCGCGGGTCGCGGTGTACGGCGAGGGCTGGTACTACCAGTGGGGTGCCTTCATCTACATCGGCGTCATCCTCGGCGCGGGTCTGCTGTGGTACGCCGTGAAGGGCCGCCATCACATCGGCACGCTGGAATCGCATGCCGCCGTCGTGAAGGTCCCCGGCATCGATGTCTGACGATCAGTTCGATTACGTCATCGCCGGCGGCGGGACGGCCGGCTGCGTGCTGGCCGCCCGCCTGTCGGAGGACCCCGACGTGACGGTGTGTCTGGTCGAGGCAGGCCCGACCGACGTCGGCAACGACGACATCCTGCCGCTGACGAAGTGGATGCACCTGCTCGACTCCGGGTACGACTGGGACTACCCCGTCGAACCGCAGGAGAAGGGCAATAGCTTCATGCGGCACGCCCGCGCGAAGGTGCTCGGTGGGTGCTCGTCGCACAACTCGTGCATCGCGTTCCACCCGCCCGCCGAATCCCTCGACGAGTGGGTCGAGATGGGCGCCACCGGTTGGGGATCGGCCGAAATCCTGCCTCTGGTCCGGCGTTTGGAGACCAACGACGCGCCGGGAGACCACGGCCACGACGGCCCGGTTCGCTTGCAGGACGTGCCGCCCGTCGACCCGTGCGGCATCGCGGTGCTGGAGGCAGCGGCACTCGCGGGGCTGCCGACGGTCGCGTTCAACCGTGGCGAGACGGTGCGCAACGGCGCGGGCTGGTTCCAGATCAACGTGGGCGCCGACGGCACCCGCATGTCCACCTCGCACGCCTACCTGCACCCAATCCTGGACTCCCGCAAGAACCTCGAGGTCCGCACCGGCTGCTGGGTCTCGGAGATTCTCTTCGACGAGTCCAATGCTGCCACCGGCGTGCGGTATCAACGCCCCGACCTCACCGGCTACGACACCGTGTCGGCCCGCCGCGAGGTGATCGTCACCGCCGGATCGATCGACACCCCGAAGTTGTTGATGCTCTCCGGAATCGGTCCCGCCGACCACCTCAGGGAGATGGGCATAGCGGTTCGGGTCGACTCACCTGGCGTGGGATCCAACCTCGACGACCACGTCGAGGGGCTGGTGTTCTGGGAGGCCGCCAAGCCGATGGTGACCACCTCGACCCAGTGGTGGGAGATCGGCCTCTTCACGTGCGTCGACGAGGGGCTGTCCCAACCCGACCTGATGATGCACTACGGCAGCGTGCCGTTCGACATGAACACGTTGCGACGCGGCTATCCGACGACGGACAACGGATTCTGCCTGACGCCCAACGTGACTCAGGGCCACTCCCGCGGAACCGTTCGGTTGCGCAGCCTCGACTACCGGGACCGGCCCCGGGTCGACCCTCGGTACTTCACCGATCCCGACGGCTATGACGAGCGGATCATGCTCGCCGGTATTCGGTTGGCCCGCAAGATAGCCGAGCAGGCGCCGCTGAAGGGCTGGATCGCGCGCGAGCTGGCGCCGGGGCCCGACGCGACCACCGACGACGAGCTGCTCGACTACGTGCACGAGACCCACAACACCGTCTACCACCCGGCGGCCACCGCGCGGATGGGAGCGGTGACCGACCCGATGGCCGTGCTCGATCCGCAGTTGCGGGTCAAGGGCGTGTCCCGGCTGCGGGTCGTCGACGCGTCGGCCATGCCGAAGCTGCCGTCGGTGAACCCCAACATCACCGTGATGACCATGGCCGAGAAGTGTGCGGACTTGATCCGGGGGAGCTAAGCGAGTTCCTCGGCGGGCACACGCCGTTCCAGTCGGCGTCCGACGACGAACTCGCCGATCTGGCGGCCGGGTCGACGGTGGTCACGTTCCCCACCGGGGCGGTGATCGCCGACTACTCGGCGCAGGTGCCCGGCGACGTGTGGATGGTCCGCACGGGCCACGTGATGCTGCAGGCCGCCGACGGTTCGGCGGTCGACGTCGTCGAGCCCGGTGGCATCTTCGGGTACACCCCGCTGCTCACCGGCGGCGGGATGGAGTTCGTGGCTCGGGCCACCGAGCCGAGCACCCTGATCCGGTTGCCGGGCCAGCAGGTGCGGACCCAGTTCGCGACGCCCGCCGGGTTGGCGTTCCTCGCCTCGTCGGCGTGGAGCGTCACCGCGGGCAGTCGTCCCGCCCTGGTTCCCGTCGCCGACAGCAGGCCGGTTGGCGAATTGGTGCACGGGGACGTCCTTCTCGTCACGCCCGACGTCTCGGTGCGCGACGCCGTCATCCGGATGACCGAACAGCACGTGTCCTACGCGCTGATCTCGTTGCCGGACGGCGAGTACGGCATCTTCACCGACCGCGATCTTCGGACGCGCGTCGTCGCGGCCGGGCTGTCGGTGGACGTGCCGATCACCCACGCGATGAGCGCACCGGCGCGACGGGTCACCGCAGACCTGACCGCCGAGACGGTGCTGATGTCGATGCTGGAGAGCGGACTTCGGCACATGCCGGTGACCACGGCGCGCGGCGAGGTGATCGGCGTCCTCGAAGACGCCGACCTCCTGGCCGCCTCGGCGAGGCAGAGCTTCATGTTGCGGCGCTCCATCGGTCTCGCCGCCGACGCCGACGAACTGCAGGCCGCCGCACAGCAGGTCACCCATACCGCCAGCGCGCTGTTCCGAAGCGGTACGAAGGCATCCGCGACGAGCAGCATCCTCTCGATCGTGATCGACAGCGTGGTCCGGCGGGCCCTGGAACTCGCACTCGCCGAGGCGCCGTCGGACGCGGGCACTCCGACGTCGGGCTTCGCATGGCTGACCCTCGGCAGCATCGCACGACGTGAGGCGATGCCCTCCTCGGACGTCGACAGCGCGCTGTCGTGGCGCGACGACCTGTCGCCGGCGGGCGACCAGCTCAGGGCGATCGCGAGGCGTACCCACGCCATCCTCGACGGTTGCGGGCTGCCGTCGGACAGCAACGGAGCCGTCGCCTCGAGTCCCAATTTCTCCCGCTCGCAAGGTGATTGGGCCCGGGCCGCCCGGGGTTGGCTTGAGGATCCGCTCGTCGGCAAGGGGTTGATCCTGTCCTCGCTGCTGCTCGACGGCCGGGTGGTCTGGGGCGAGACCGCGCTGCACACGATCCCGGCTGCCTACCGCAGGATGCGCGCCGAACATCCGAACGCGTTGCGGCTGCAGCTGCTCGACGCGTTGTCCGGTCGGGTACGCGCCCGGTCCCTGCGCGACGTGCTGTCGCGTCGGGGTGGCACGTTCGACCTGAAGAGCCACGCGGTCACGCCGATCGTGAACCTGGCGCGGTGGGGCGGCCTGGTCGGTGACGTCGCGTCGGCGTCGACCCCGGCTCGGCTCGAGGCGGCCGCGGCCTGCGGCGCGCTGAGCGCGCGTGACGCGGCGACTCTCGGCGAGGTCTTCGTGATGCTGCAGCGGCTGCGGATGACCCATCAGGTCGAGCAACTCATCGTCGGGCACAGTCCCGGTGACGTGATCACCATGTCCGAGCTGTCCCCGCTGAACCGGAGCTTGCTCAACGACGGACTCCGCGAGATCGCCGCCGTCCAGAGACGTGTCGGCAACTTCGGCATCCCGGCCGTATAGGGTCGGACCCGATGCCGAGGCCGGAGAGCAGAACGACCCCAGAAGACGGCGGACGGTCTGCGTCCGTCCAGTCCGTGGACCGTGCATTGCTGGTCATGGAGATCCTGGCCACCAATGGGCAGGCCGGTGTCACCGAGATCGCCGCCGAGCTGGGCGTCCACAAATCGACTGTGTCCCGGATCATTTCGGTGCTGGAAGCTCGCGGGTACGTCGAGCAACTCGCCGACCGCGGCAAGTACCGGTTGGGCTTCGCGATCGCCAGGCTGGCCCGCGCCACCAGCGGCCAACTCGACCTGGTGAAGCAAAGTCAGGCCGCGTGCGACGCGCTTGCCCTCGAGTCCGGTGAGACGACGAATCTGGCCGTCCTCGACGGCGACCGGATCGTCAACGTCGCCGAAGCCATCGGCCCCGCCGGCATCGCCCTGCGCACCTGGGTGGGGCAGAGCTGCCCGGCCCACACCACCTCCAGCGGCAAGGTGCTTCTCGCGGCGCTCGACGACGCTCAACTGCGCGAATCCCTCGGCACCCGGCTCGAGTCGTTCACCGACGCCACCATCACGGCGCGTAGCGCCCTGCAGGCCGAGCTGGCCGTGGTGCGCGAGCAGGGGTGGGCATGCGTTCGGGAGGAGCTGGAGGTTGGGCTCAACGCCGTCGCCGCACCGGTGTACGACGCGTCCGGCCGGGTCGTCGCGGCGCTGAGCGTGTCGGGGCCGTCCTATCGGCTCGGCGAGAACGAGTTCGAGGCGACCGCGAAGCGCACCATCGCCGCGGCCGAGACCATCAGCCGGCGGCTCGGTTGGATCGACGTCTCCACCCGGCCCTGAGAGTTGGGCCTCAGAAGAACGTGCGGACCAGGTCGACGACGCGGCCGCCGCCGTCGAGCACGGGGATCATCTGCCACTTGTCGAACACCGTGCAGGGATGGGAAATCCCGAACTCGAGCCACGTCCCCACCTCGACGCGGTCTCGGTCGGCGGCTCCCACCCGCAGATAGGCGTGCTGGTCGTTGAGTTTGGTCACCACGCTGTCGCTCAACGAATGGGCCATCGGCAGGTCCTGGTCGAAGGACACGTCGCGTCGGCCCATCGTCACCAACGCCAGATCGGGCTCGGGCCGTGACGTCACCTGCGCCCAGACGGACAGCGCGGGCCGGAACGCTCCCGTCAGCGGCGAGGTACGACCGTAGAGGCCGTCGTCGTGAGTGAGGTAGCACCCACTGCGCAGCACCGTGCGGACCGGCCCGACGCCCGCCCACCCCGTGAGCTCGTCGGAAACCAGGTCGAAGTACGTGCTGCCGCCCGCCGTGACGAGCGC
>VIFX01000038.1:0-76237 GCA_006864685.1 Mycolicibacterium hodleri
GCCGTGGCCCGGGCGGGGGCCACGGTCGCCCTCCTCGACGTTCGCGACGAGGTCCACGACGCGGCCGCTCAGCTGCGCGCCGCGACCGGCACCGACGTCGTCGGGGTCACCGCCGACGTCACCGACGAGGCGTCGGTCGAGGCGGCCTTCGCCGAGGTCGCCGACCGCCTGGGGGTCGTCGACGCCCTGGTCAACGCCGCCGGGGTGGCGGACACCACCAGCGCGCTGGACATCACGCCCGAGCGGTTCCGCTGGATCGTCGACGTCAACCTCACGGGGACATTCCTGGTGTGCCGGGCCTTCGCACGGCGCCTGGTCGCCGCCGGCGAGACCGGCTCGGCCGTCACGATCGCCTCGATGTCGGGCCTGCGGGTGAACCGCCCGCAGGACCAGGCCGCCTACAACGCGTCCAAGGCCGGCGTCGCGATGCTGACCAAGAGCCTCGCGGTGGAGTGGCTGCCACTGGGCATCCGGCTCAACTCGATCTCGCCGGGCTACTTCGCCTCGGAGCAGACGCTCGACGTGCCGCGGAACTCGCCGGAGCAATTCGCCGAATGGATGGCGCACACGCCGGTGGGCCGGATGGGGGAGCCGCACGAGCTCGGTCCGCTGGCGGTCTACCTGCTTGGCGACGCGTCGGCGTACGTCGTCGGCCAGTCGATCGTCATCGACGGCGGCTACACCGCCCTCTGACGCGCAACGGCGAATCAGTCGAGCCGAACCGTCTCGATCCGCCCTTGCCGGACCTCGGTCTCGGACGGCTGCCAGCTGTTGGACGTGAGCAGGTACAGGGTCGTCCCCGCGCCGTCGGTCACGCAGTCGGTGGCGCACCGGCCGTCGTCGAGCTCGATCACGTCGGTGACGCGACCCCCGGCCTCGACGCGAATGAACTGCGCGGTGGCGATCGACGAGGCCCACACCCCGCCGGACGCGTCGGCGCAGATCCCGTCGGGCGTCGACCCTTCGGGAAGTTCGGCCCACGTGCGCTTGTCGACGAGGTCGCCGGCATCGGTGACGTCGAAGGCCGTCAGCCGCGCCGCCCACGTCTCGGCGACGACGAGCGTGTTGGTGCCGGGCAGGATCACCGAGCCGTTCGGGAAGACCATGTCGTCCTCCACGCACGCGACGGTGCCGTCGGCGTCGATGCGGAAGATGGGTCCGGGACGTTGCGGGGCGTTGCCGTAGAGGTCGTACCCGAAGCCGCCCAGGAACGTCCGACCGCGACCGTCGACGACCAGGTCGTTGACGGGTGAGTCGGTGAGGGCCGAGAGGTCGGCGTGGGTGCTGCGGGAGCCGTCCGGCCAGAGTCGGACGACCTTGCGGTCCAACATGCAACTGATCAGCATCGAGCCGTCGGGAAGCCAGCCGAGTCCCGAGGGTTGGTCGGGAACCGTCGTGACCTCGGTCAGCTCGTACGTGCGGGGATCGGTCCGAAAGACCTGCCCGGTGTGCATGTCGGAGAACCACAACAGCCCGTCGCGCCAGCGGGCGCCTTCGGGGAAGCGGAGTCCCGAGATGACGACCTCGGTCTGAGTCATGACGCTCCTTCTCGACGGGTGTTCGCGAGGAGGCCACCGACGATGAGATCCACGACCTCGGTGGCCAGTGCACGGATTGCTTCGGGTGTTTGATCCGGTCGTGGGCGGTACCACGCGTCGACCGCGTTGAGGCTGCTCAGCAGCGTGCGGGTGGCCAACGGAGCGTTCACCTCGCGGATGCTCCCGTCGGCGATGCCGTCGTTCACCACTGCCAGGAACATCTGTTCATAGTCGCGGCGCAAGTCGTTCAAGGCGCTGAGTGCGTCGCGCTGCCGCGGTTTGAGCGCCGTCGAGGTCTGCTCCCGAACCCCAAGATGCACCACCCAGTGGTACTTCAGGTCGCTCATCAGGTTGACCACGTGCTCGGTCGACATGGCCGTCAGTCTTTCCCGCCCCGTACCGGCGCCGTGTCGCGCCGGCCCCACCTGCTGCTGGACTTGACTCATCCCTCGTTCGTAGACGGCAAGGAGGATGTCGAACTTCGACCGAAAGTGGTAGTAGACAAGGCCTTTCGTGGCGCCGACTCGCTCGGCCACGTCGTCGATGGTGGTGACGCCAAACCCCTGGCTCATGAAGGCTTCGGCCGCGGCATCCAGGATTCGGCGCTTGATGATCTCGGCCTCGGTGCCCGTTACCACCGTCATCGGTGCCTCATCTCGCTTCGGAGGAACGTGTCAGCGACGTGCGCAGCACTGCCTTGGCGAACTTACCGGTGGCCGTCTTCGGTAGCGCATCCAGGAAGACGACGTCCTCCGGAATCCACCACTTGGCGACCCTCCCTCGCAGATGGGTCCGGACGTCGTCGGCGGTGACGTCGACTCCGTGATGGGCGACGACGCAGGCAAGTGGTCGCTCACCCCATTCGACGCTGGGGGCCGCCACGACCGCCGCCTCCGCGATGCCGGCCATCGCCATGATCTCGTTCTCGAGTTCGACCGAAGAGATCCACTCACCTCCGGACTTGATCAGGTCCTTGGTGCGGTCGACGATGCGCATGAAACCTCGCGGGTCGATGGTGGCGACGTCGCCGGTGCGCAGCCAGCCGTCGTCGGTGAAGGCGGAATTGGTTGCGGCAGAGCCGAAGTACGCGCCAGCGATAGTCGGCCCGGAGACCTGGAGTTCACCGGAGGACCGACCGTCGCGGGGGACTTCGGCGCCGTCGTCGCCGATCAGCCGCAGGCCGCACAACGGAGTCGGGGGGCCGGGGATCGTCAACCCCATGAGACGTTCGCGCTCGCTGAGCCCGGCGTCGTCGCTTGGGGTGCGCGCACTGCAGACCAGCGGACTGGTCTCCGTCATCCCCCAGGAGCTGGTGAGGGGCAGACCGAGCGCCTCCAGATACGTCTCGGAAAGGCTCACCGGAAGCGCGCCACCGCCGCTGACGAGACGACGAAGGGCGCCGAGATCGGCGCGGTGGAGGTGCGGTATCGCGCTCTGCCAGATCGTGGGGACCGCAGCAGCGAAGGTGACGTGATGGGTCGCCATGGTGGCCACCAGCCGGTCGGGTGCGGTGGCGGGACCTGGCATGACCAGGTTGGCTCCGGACATCAGGGCGGCGTAGGGCAAACCCCACGCGTTGACGTGGAACATCGGCACGATTGGCATGACGGTGTCAGCCTCGCAGATACCGAAGGAGTCCACCATCAGCAGCGACATGGCGTGCAGGATCACCGACCGGTGGTCGTACAGAACGCCTTTCGGCCGTCCAGTGGTTCCCGAGGTGTAGCACAGCGCCGCCGCGTCACGCTCGTCGGCGACGGTGAACGACTCGACGGCCGCGGCCGACGCGAGCAGGGACTCGTAGTCGTGTATCCGCGGATCGCACGGCAGCGGCGCCGCCGGTCCGTCGTCGGCGACGACGACGTGACGGACGGTTGGGCATCGGTCGAGGAGGGGCCACACCACCTCGAAGATCGACCGGTCGACGAACACGACGTCGTCCGCGGCGTCGTTGATCAGGTAGACGACGTCGTCGGCGAACAGCCGATGGTTGACGGTGTGCAGAATGCGGTTGGCGCACGGCACCGCCATGTACAGCTCGAGGTGTCGCTGGGAATTCCACCCGAAACTGGCGACCCGCGCGCCCCGGGGAACTCCGAGGTCGTCGAGAACTCCCGCTAGTTTCCGGACCCGTTGCGCCACTTCGCGATACGTCGCCACCGTCGTGCGGTGGAGCTCGGTCGTGACGACGCTCTTGTGACCGAACCGGCCCTCGATGCCGTCCATCAGCATCGCCAACGAGAGCGCGCGGTCCTGCATCAATCCGTGCATGGTGATTCCTCGACGGTCAGTGATTGCGGGCGGAGGACGCCTCGGGGGCGGGCGTGGACGACGTGGCGCGGTCCTCGTTGCGGACGGCGCGGCCGAGCAGTGGCACGAGCGCAACCCCGATGATCGACGACACGATCACCACCAGGAAGCCGGAACCTGGGTCGCCCGTGACGTTCTCGACCAGCCCGAAGGCGTAGGGCCCGATGAAGCCGCCGATCAAGCCGACGGTGTTGATGAAGGCGAGCCCGGCGGCGGCCATCAGACCCGACATCCGGGCCATGGCGACCGACCAGAACAACGGCAGGGTGCCGAAGACGAACACCATCGAGACTGCGATGAGGACGACCTTGCCGACGGGGTCAGACACCAGGACGAAGGCGACCGACGATGTCAAGGTGGCCGCCGCGAGAATGCCGATGAGCTGCGTCTCGTTGCGGAACCGGCGATGCACGTAGGGCACCAGGAGGACGCCGACCGTGGCACCGATCCCGGCGCTGCCCGACACCAGTCCGATGAGGAATGATCCGCGGACGTCCAGATCTTCGACGATGGACGGGATGTTGAAGACGATGCCGACGTTGGTGATCTGGTTGAACAGGTAGATCAACGCCACGATCACGATGAAGGGACGGCCGAACGCCTTCTTCACGTTGCCGCGGATGCGCGTCTCGTGGTCGGTGCGGCCGGCTGATGCTGCGGCGCTGAGGCTTTCGGCCTCCTCGGCCGTCAGCCACTTTGCGTCCGCGGGCACCTCGGGCAGTCGGAAGAAGACCACGACGCCGACGAGCATGGTGACGACGCCCTCGACGAGGAACATCCACTGCCACCCGTGCAGCCCGCCGAGCCCGTCGAGTTCCATCAGCGCGCCACCGATCGGGCCGCCGACGACGAGTGCGATGGTGGGCGCCAGGTAGATGAAACCCACGGCGGTGGCTCGATTCTTCTGCGAGAACCACATGGTGACCATGTACATCAGAGCCGGATAGAGGCCGGCCTCGGCGATGCCGAGCAGGAAGCGGAGCAGGTAGAAGGACAGATCTCCCTGGACGAACATCATCGCCGCCGACAACGCACCCCAGGTGAGTGCGATGCGGGCGATCCACCGGCGCGGGCCGACCCTGTGCATGATCAGGTTGCTGGGCACTTCCAGGAACGCGTAGCTGATGAAGAAGATGCCTGCGCCGAGTCCAAATGCGGTGACGCTGATGCCGACGTCGGCCTGCAGGGCGGTCTTGGCCAGGGCGACGTTCGTCCGGTCGATGTAGGCCATGAAGTACGCGGCACACATGATCGGGAGAAGCCGGAACATGACCTTGCGGGTCGCGCTGGCGTGCAGCGCGTCGGCCACGGCACGGGGATTGACGCTCATCGGGGGGCCTTTCATCGGAGCTGTCGTAATGGCCGTGTCGTCGATCGGCTACCGCGCACAGGCGGAGCAATCGAGGTCGTTGTCTCCTGACCAGCCATACTACCGAGTATCAGCATGACCCACGTCACACTGGCCTGTCAATCGCCGCGACTGGGCCCACGACGAAAAGTGACTCCCGCGACGCGTCACCGGAGTGTCGCGTCGGGGGAGTCACATTCGGCGGCTGGAGCCGAGGAGGGCTATCTCACCAGGCCTACTTCACCTTGTGCTGCGGGCCCTGTTCCTTCTTGTACAGCGACTTGAGCATGCGGTCGCGGAAGAACGCGTTGTCGATCAGCTTGATGCCGTTGTTCGCGACGGCGGGGATGCCCGCGAGTTTGTGGAAGTAGCGGCCGCGCCGGTACTCCTTGCCCCAGGCGGCTTCCATCCGCTGCGCGTAGTTGGTGAAGTCGTCCGGCCCGCCGTTGGTCAGGGCCGCGATCGCGCACTCACCCGCGGCGAGGCCCGATTCGAGCGCCTTCGAGATGCCCGCACCCGAGGCCGGCTTGCCCGCGCCGAGCGAGTCGCCGGTGAACAGCACGCCCGGACGCCACGGCGGCCACGCGGTGAAGCCCATCGGCAATCGCCAGGCCCGCACCAGCTTGTCCTTCTTGAGCTCTTCGATGGGCGGCAGGCCCCATTCGCGGGGCAGCGTCTGCATGAACTCGCCCATGAACTGGGTGGCGTTGATCTTCTGCCAGTCCTTGTAGCTGTTGACGTAGCCGAGGCCGATGTTGATGCGGCCACCGCCGAACGGGAACACCCACGCATAGCCCGGCAGTTGATCGCCGTTGAACTTGAGGTTGAGATAGATGTCGAGGGAATCGGAGTCGGGCTTGTTGGCCGGCATCTCGGCGCGGATCGCGATCGCCGAATAGCCGTTGTACTCGGAGTCGATCTTCAGGGCCCGCTTGATGGGGGAGTAGGCGCCGTCGGCGGCGATGACGGCGTCGCCGTAGACCTTCTCGCCGCCCTTGAGGACCACGCCGACCACCCGACCGTTGGCGTCGAGTTCGGGACCCGTCACCTCACAGGACTGCCGGATCTCGGCGCCCGCCTTCTCGGCGTGCTTGAGCAGCAGGGTGTCCAGGACGGGCCGGGGTGCGACGTAGCCGTGGTTCGGCATTCCGGGGCGGGTCGGGAACGACAACTCCCACTGCGACGGGCTGAAGACCGTCACCCGGTTGACCCGGTGGAACTTGTCGACCTCCTCGGCCAGGCCCATCTTCTGGAGGTAGCTGACCGCCCGGGCGGTCAAACCGTCGCCGCACGGCTTGTCGCGCGGGAACTCGGCCTTGTCCAGGACGACTACCTTGGCACCCGTCTGGGCTGCCTGCCATGCTGCGGCGGCGCCGGACGGCCCTCCGCCGGCAATCACCAGGTCGTACCGCTGCGTCATGAGTCTCGTCTCGTATAGCTGGGGTATATCGGCTCCAGATGCTACCCGCGCGGGCTGGCGGACACGCGCCGCGCGCGGGGGGACGGTGCGGTCTTGGCAGGTCAGCACCGTTCAGCTTGTACAGTGAGTCCGTGCGCAGACCGTCTCGGCCCGTTCCGGGCACCCCGCCGGGGGTGAAGGTCGACGCCAGAAGCGAGCGTTGGCGTGAGCATCGCAAGAAAGTCCGCGCCGAGATCGTCGACGCGGCATTCCGCGCGATCGACAAGCTCGGTCCCGAGGTGTCGCTGCGCGAGATCGCCGAAGAGGCGGGCACCGCCAAGCCGAAGATCTACCGGCACTTCACCGACAAGGCCGACCTGTTCCAGGCGATCGGTGAACGACTTCGAGACATGTTGTGGGCGGCCATCATTCCGGCGATCAACGTCGGGACCGATCCGGCCCGCGAGGTGATCTTCCGCAGCGTCGAGAAGTACGTCCACCTTGTCGACGAACATCCCAACGTGTGCCGGTTCTTGATCCAGGGGCGATTCGCCGAACAGACCGAGGCGATGCGGGCCCTCAACGAGGGGCGCGACGTCACCTTGGCGATGGCCGCGATGTTCAACGACGAACTCCGCGAGATGGAGCTCGACGGGGCGGCGATGGAATTGGCCGCGTTCACGACGTTCGGTTCCGCTGCGGCGGCCACCGAGTGGTGGCTCGGTCCCGGGCCGGACAGCCCCCGGCGGATGCCTCCCGAGCAGTTCGTGGCGCACATGACGACGATGATGATGGCGGCCATCTACGGCACGTGTGAGCTGATCGGCATCAAGATCGATCCCGCTCTTCCGCTGCACGAGGGTGTCCGCCGCCGCGAGACCGTGGCCTGATACCCGGTACCTGCGTTCCCAGGTATCGTGGCGGCATGACCATTGCCGAAGAGGCGGGCGCCGTCGCGGCGCAGAAGAGCCCCGTCCGCACCCGCGCCGTCATCATCGGCAGTGGCTTCTCCGGCCTCGGGATGGCGATCGCGCTCCAGAAGCAGGGCTTCGGCTTCGAGGACTTCGTCATCCTCGAGAAGGCGGACGACATCGGCGGCACCTGGCGGGACAACACCTACCCCGGCTGCGCCTGTGACATCCCGTCGCACATGTATTCCTTCTCGTTCGAACCCAAGCCGGACTGGACCCACATGTGGTCCCTGCAGCCCGAGATCTTCGACTACCTCAAGGGTGTCGCCGAGAAGTACGGCCTGCGCCGGTACATCCGGTTCAACTCCCGCGTCGAGCGGGCCACGTGGGACGACGTGGAGATGCGGTGGCACGTGTTCACCGCCGACGGGCAGGAATACGTCGCCCAGTTCCTGGTCTCGGGAGCCGGGGCGCTGCACATCCCGCTGATCCCCGAGATCGAGGGCGCCGACGAATTCGCCGGGGCCGCATTCCATTCCGCGCAATGGGACCATTCGGTCGACATCACCGGCAAGCGGGTCGCCGTCATCGGCACCGGCGCCAGCGCCATCCAGCTCGTCCCCGAGATCGTCAAGGACGTCGCCGAACTGCAGGTCTACCAACGCACGCCACCGTGGGTGATGCCGCGCCCCAACAACGCACTGCCGGAGTGGGTGCGGCGGACGTTCACCGAGGTGCCCGGTACCAGGGCCGCGATGCGGGTGGCGATCTACTGGTTGCACGAGGTGGTCGGCTTCGGCATGACCAAGCAGCCCGAGTTGCTGAGAATCGGTGCGCTGCTTGGCAAGTGGAACATCCGGCGGTCGGTCAAGGACAAGGCGTTGCGGCGCAAGCTGACTCCCGACTACCGGGCCGGGTGCAAGCGAATCCTCAACTCCGACACCTACTACCGCGGCATCGCCAACCCCAAGACCCAGGTGATCACCGAGCGCATCACGCGGATGACCCGCGACGGCATCGTCACCGCCGACGGTGTCGAGCATCCGGTCGACGTGGTGGTGTTCGCCACCGGATTCCACGTCACCGACTCGTATTCCTACGTCGACGTCACCGGGCCCGGCGGCGAAGACCTGGTGGACCGGTGGAACCGTGAGGGCGTCGAGGCGCATCGCGGCGTCGCGGTCGCCGACATGCCGAACCTGTTCTTCCTGCTCGGTCCGAACACCGGCCTTGGCCACAACTCGGTGGTGTTCATGATCGAGGCCCAGATCCGGTACGTCGCGCAGGCGATCGCCGCGGTCGACAAGGCGCGCGCTCAGGCGGTGGCGCCGACACGCGCCGCGCAGGACGCGTTCAACGGCGACCTGCAGGACGGCCTCGCCAAGACGGTGTGGAACACCGGTGGGTGCCGCAGCTGGTACCTGGATTCCCACGGCGTCAACCGGGTGCTGTGGAGCGGGATGACCTGGCAGTACTGGCTGGCAACCAGGCGGTTCAAGCGCGACGAGTACCGGTTCATCGGGCGCTGACCACGACACGCCAACCACAAGTGGTTGTGCTGCCACGGGATGTCACACCCCAGTTGTAGTGTCATGGGAGCTCATCGCAACGCACCGAATTGGGGTTCACAGTGTCTGATGGAATCAAGTTGATCGACCGGGTCTCCGCCATCAACTGGAACCGCGTTCCCGACGAGAAGGACGCCGAGGTCTGGGAACGCCTGACCGGCAACTTCTGGTTGCCCGAGAAGGTCCCGGTGTCCAACGACATCCCGTCCTGGGGCACGTTGAACGACCACGAGAAGCAGCTGACCATGCGGGTGTTCACCGGCCTGACGCTGCTGGACACCATCCAGGGCACCGTCGGCGCCGTGAGCTTGATCCCCGATGCGATCACCCCGCACGAGGAAGCCGTCTACACCAACATCGCGTTCATGGAGTCGGTGCACGCCAAGAGCTACAGCAACATCTTCTCCACGCTGTGCTCGACGGTCGACATCGACGAGGCGTTCCGCTGGTCGGAGGAAAACCCGAACCTGCAGCGCAAGGCCGAGATCGTGATGAATTTCTACAAGGGCGACGATCCGCTCAAGCGCAAGGTCGCCTCCACGCTTCTGGAGAGCTTCCTGTTCTACTCCGGCTTCTACCTGCCGATGTACTGGAGCAGCCGCGCCAAGCTCACCAACACCGCCGACATGATCCGGCTGATCATCCGCGACGAGGCAGTGCACGGGTACTACATCGGCTACAAGTTCCAGAAGGGTCTGGCCCAGGCCGACGAGGCGCGCAAGGCCGAGCTGAAGGACTACACCTACGAGCTGCTCTTCGAGCTCTACGACAACGAGGTCGAGTACACCCAGGACCTGTACGACGGGGTCGGGCTCACCGAGGACGTCAAGAAGTTCCTGCGCTACAACGCCAACAAGGCCTTGATGAACCTCGGCTACGAGGCGCTGTTCCCCAAGGACGAGACCGACGTCAACCCGGCGATCCTGTCGGCGTTGAGCCCCAACGCCGACGAGAACCACGACTTCTTCTCCGGCTCGGGCTCCAGCTACGTCATCGGCAAGGCCGTCAACACCACCGACGAGGACTGGGACTTCTAACCCGAGACCGCCGTCAGTGCGTCCGATAGTCGATGACGACGCGGCCGTCGATCTGTCCGCGTTCCATGCGGCCGAACACGTCGTTGACGTCGTCGAGTCGGGCGCCGGCCACCGTCGGATGGATCAGACCGCGGGCATAGAAGTCGAGCGCTTCGACCATGTCCTGGCGGGTTCCGACGATGGAGCCTCGGATGGTCAGGCCCTTGAGCACGATGTCGAAGATCGGCGCCGGGAAGTTGCCGGGCGGCAGCCCGTTGAACACGATGGTGCCGCCGCGGCGGGCCAAGCCGATCGCCTGCCCGAAGGCCTGGGGGTGGACGGCGGTGACCAGCACTCCGTGCACACCGCCGGTGGCCTTCTGCACCTCGGCCACCACGTCGGCGCTGGTGCGGGCGTTGACGACCACTTCGGCGCCAAAACTGGTGGCCAGGGCAAGCTTGGCGTCGTCGACGTCGATTGCGACGACGCGCAGCCCCATCGCCCGGGCGTACTGCACGGCGATGTGGCCGAGCCCGCCGATCCCGGAGATGGCCACCCACTGACCGGGGCGGGTGTCGGTGACCTTGAGGCCCTTGTAGACGGTCACGCCTGCGCACAGGATGGGTGCGATCTCCAGCGGGTCGACGCCGTCCGGGATCCGGGGGGCGTAGGCGGCGTTGACGAGCATGTAGCTTCCGAAGCTGCCGTCGACGCTGTAGCCGCCGTTCTGCTGGCTCTCACACAACGTCTCCCAACCGGTGCGGCAGAATTCGCAGCTTCCGCACGCCGACCAGAGCCACGCGTTGCCGACCATGTCGCCGATCTTGAGATCCTTCACGCCGTCGCCCAGCGCGACGACGCGACCGCAGCCCTCGTGGCCGGGAATGAACGGCGGCTGCGGCTTGACCGGCCAATCCCCATGTGCGGCATGCAAATCGGTGTGGCATACGCCCGAGGTGACCAGCTTTACCAGCGCCTCACCATAGCCGGGCGTGGGTAGTTCGACATCCTGAACCTCAAGCGCGTCACCGAATTTGGTGACCACCGCGGCGCGCATGGTGTCGACGGTCTGCGGTGTGGTCGGTGAATCGAGCGTCTGAGTCATGGTGCGAACCTATGTCGACCGCGGGCGACGCCGATGGAGTCCAAAGACCCTTCTTCGCCCGTGGTCTTCACACGGTGGGGACGCCCCGGCTCAGGCTCCCGTGATCGACTCGCGCGAGACCATTTCCACGGCGACGGGCAGGCCCGACTCGAGGGAGGCGACGCCGGCCGCGCACACCGCAGCCGCGGCGTACCCGTCCCACGCGCCAGGGCCGTCCACGTTCACGCCGGACCGGACGGCGTCGACCCAGCGTTGGATCTCCACGTCGTAGGCCAGGCCGAACCGTTCCTTGAAGCTGGGCGTGATCTGACCACCCCAGTGCCCGGGCGCGCTCTTGCGCACCAACCCGACGTCGAGACCGATCATGGCGCTGCCTCGCTCGCCGACGACCTCGGTGCGGACCTCGTAGGCGACGCCGGTGGTGACGAACACCTCGACGTCGACGTGCTTGCCGGAGGCGGTCTGGAAGATCGCGATCTGCGGATCCTGAAGACCTTGGGGCGCATTGGGATTGGCGGCGGGCTTGATCACCTGGATCGAGGTGATCTCCTCGTCGAACAAAAAGCGAGTCACGTCGACCTCGTGCACCAGTGAGTCCTTGACGATCATCGAACTGTCGAAGTTCGGGGGCACCTCGGCATTGCGGTGCACGCAGTGCATGACCAGTGGCGTGCCGAGCTCGCCGTCGGTCAGCAGCGTCTTCAACGCCACGTACTCGGCGTCGAAGCGGCGCATGAAACCGACCTGGATCAACCGCTTTCCGAGTTCGGCCTCACGCTTGACCACCTCAAGCGACGTCGCCACGTCGGTCGTCAGCGGCTTCTCGCACATCACCGGCTTGCCGTGTTCCAGACACGCCAGCAGTTGTTTCTCGTGTGTGGTGCCGGGGGTGGCGAGGAGGACGGCGTCGACGTCCGCGTCGGCGATCGCGTCGAGGGGATCGGCGATCGCGCGGCACCCTGGGATGGTCGCGGCGAGCGTCTCGGCCTTCTCCGTCAGGTAGTCGTTGACCACGGTGACCCGGGCGCCGGCGATCTTCGAACCGATGCGTGCGACGTGGTCGGCACCCATCATTCCGACGCCGAGGACGGCAATTCTCAAGTCAGACATGCTCTTGCACTCCTAGCTGAAGCGAACGGACGGTACGCCACACGACCCGAGATAATTCCGGGTGCGCTGCGCGATGGGCAGAGGAGCGTCGACGGCGCAGGGGTACATGTCCTGCTCGACGATCGCGAAGACGTCGATGCCGAGGCGCTCGACGGCCGCCAGCAATGGCGGCATCTCGGGGATGCCCAGAGGCGGCTCGGTCATGGCGCCGAGTTTGACGGCCTCGCCGAACGGAAGGTCCTCGGCTTCCACCTTGGCGCGCACCACCGGGTCGACCTGCTTGAGGTGCAGGTAGCCGATGCGCTCTGGCGCCCGCTCGATGATGGCGATGTTGTCACCGCCGCAGTAGCTGATGTGGCCGGTGTCCAGGCACAGGTTGACGAACTCGCCGTCGGTGCCGTCGAGGAAGCGGTAGACGTTCTCTTCGGTGTCGACGTGGCTGTCGGCATGCGGATGGTATTGCGCACGGACGCCGTACTTTTCGAACATGGCCTTGCCCAGCTCGTTCATGCCGGTGGTCTTCTTGGCCCACTGCTCTTCTGTCAGGTTGCGGTCCTCGAGCACGGCGCCGGTGGCGGGGTCGCGCCACATCTCGGGGATGACGACGACGTGCTTGCCGCCGACGGCCGCGGTGAGCTTGGCGACGTCCTCGATCTGCGTCCATACCGAGTCCCAAGCATCGTCCTGGTGCAGGTGCTCGAACACCGTGCCCGCCGACAACTTGAGGTTGCGCGCGGCGAGTTCGTCGGCCAGCTTCTCGGGGTCGGTGGGGAGGTACCCGAAGGGCCCCAGTTCGATCCACTCGTAGCCCGACGCGGCGACCTCGTCGAGGAAGCGGGTGTAGGGGGTCTGGTTGGGGTCGTCGGGAAACCAGACGCCCCAGGAGTCGGGGGCCGATCCGACCAGGATGGTGCTCATTGTCGTGCGGGTCCTTTCGTGGATGGTCATTTCGGGGTGGATGGTGGCGTCACACCGACGCCGGGTGGGTGCCCTCCGCTTCGAACCGGTCCTCGAGCTCCTCCAGCGTGGTGCCCTTGGTCTCGGGCACGCAGCGCCACACGAAGTACAGCGAGCCGAGGTTGACGGCGACGAAGAGTCCGAAGGTCCCCGTCGAGCCGAGCGCGGAGTTCAGCACCGGGAAGAGGAACGAGATGGCGGCATTGGTGCACCAAAGCACGAATACGGCGATGCCCATGGCGAATCCGCGGATGCTCATGGGGAAGATTTCCGACAGCAGCAGCCAGACGCAGGTGCCGATGAACATCTGGACGAAGGCGACGAAGACGATCATGCAACCGAGGATGACGTAGCTGCGCGTAGTGGACTCCGAGAGCAGGAACGTCAGCGCCAGCGCGGCCTGGGAGGCGGCGACGCCGGCGAACCCGATCAGCAGCATGGTCCGACGGCCGACGAACCCGAGCAGGATGATGCCGATGACGGTGGTGACGACGGAGGTGACGCCGACGGCGATCGTGGCGATGAGTGACGCGCTGACCCCGAGGCCGCTCTGCTCGAGAATCGTTGGGGCGTAATAGTTCACGGTGTTGATCCCGGTGGCCTGCTGGACGACGGCCAAACCGCAGCCGATCAGAAGAACCTTGCGGATCCACGGCACGTCGCGGATGACCGTCCACGGCGTGCGGGTGGTCATGGTGCGTTCGGCGTGCGCGACGATGGCCTCGAACTCCGCATCGGCCTCGCGTGCGTCCAGGCTGTACCCCAGTACCGTGCGCGCTTCCTTGAAACGCTTCTTCAGACCGTACCAGCGCGGCGAGTCGGGCAGGAAGAGCATGCCGACCAGAAGGGCGACGGCGGGAATCGAGGCGACGGCGAGCATGATCCGCCAGACGTGCGGGTCTTGGATCAGATGGTCCAGCAGGGCATTCATCGCGAAGGCCAGCATCTGGCCGGTGACGATCATGAGCTCGTTGATGGTCACCATCCGGCCGCGGCGGTCCGGCGGCGCCATCTCGGCGAGGTAGAGCGGGCAGGTGACCGACGCGGCGCCAACGCCGAATCCGAGGACGATGCGGGCGGCGACCATGATCTGGACGGTGGGCGCCAGCGCGCAGCCGAGTGCACCGACGAGGAAGATCGCTCCGCAGAGCAGCAGCATCCGCTTGCGGCCGATCCGGTCGGCGATCCGCCCGCCGAGGAGCGCGCCGAGGGCGGCGCCCGGGAAGAGCAACGAGCTCACGACGGTCGCCTCGCCGAACGCGCTGAGGTCGAGGTCGTCCTTCATGTACAGCAGCGCGCCGGAGATGACGCCGGTGTCGTAGCCGAACAGCAGGCCGCCGAGGGTGGCGATGACGGTCAGCTTGGTCAGGAATCGGCCGGCCGACCGTTGCGGTCCCGTCGTGGACGTCATGTCGAGACTTCCGTTTCGATAGGTACTAAAGCGCGTTAGTAACGCGCGTGAGGTCTACTATGAACGCGATGACCGAGACGTGTCAAGCGTCACAGCGAGGGGACTGCCCGTGGCCACTCAGCGACCAACCATGGCTGACGTCGCCGTCCGCGCCGGGGTGTCACGCACGTTGGTGTCGTTCATCCTCAGCGGCAAGCCCGGCGCCAGCGAGGAGACCCGTCGCCGGGTGCTCGAGGTCGCCGACGAGATCGGCTACCGCCCGGACTCGGCGGCGCAACTGCTGGCCCGCGGCCGAAGCCGGACGGTCGGCGTGCTGATGGACATCCGGCAGCCGTTTCACGCCGAGATGGTCACCGACGTCTACCCCGCCGCCGAAGGCGTGGGCTACGACGTGCTGTTGACGGCCAACTTGCCCGACCGTGACGAAGCGGAGTCCGTGGAGTCTTTGATCAGCCATCGGTGCGGCGGGCTCATCCTCCTTGGTCCGACATCGGACCTCATTGCGCTGCAACGCTTCACCGAGCGACTGCCCGTCGTCGTGGTGGGCGCCGACGTGACCGGCAAGCACCTCGTCCCCGGCATGAGTTCGGTGCGTACCGCCGACGCGAAGGGAATCCGTCAGGCCGTGGACTACCTGGTGGAACTCGGGCATCGCGACATCGTCCACGTCGACGGCGGTCGAGGCCCCGGATCGGCCGAGCGCCGACGTGCGTACCGCGCCGCGATGCGCAGTCACGGACTTGAGGCCGTCGCCCGGGTGGTCGCCGGCGCCCACACCGAGGAAGCCGGTGCCCACGCGGCACGCACGATGCTCGCCGAATCGCCTCTGCCGACGGCGATCCTGGCGAGCAACGACCGATGCGCGCTCGGCTTGCTCGACGTGTTCACCCGGTCCGGGGTGCAGGTGCCGTCGGAGCTGTCCCTGATCGGGTTCGACGACAGTCGCCTGTCGGACTACCCGCTGATCGACCTGACGACGGTGCATCAGGACGCGTCGGGCCTCGCCAAACACGCGGTGCGGCTGGCGGTTCAGATGATGGAGGACGAGAGCGGTGACCTCCACGACGACATCGTCCTCGAACCGAAGCTGGTGGTGCGCGGTACCACTGGGAGCCCTCGGGCCTCGTGACCGTGGCTGGTGAACTCGCTTGACGCCGACGGCAATCGTGGTGAACGCAGAGATCCCCGCACGCCAGGCGTGCGGGGATCTCTGGTGGAGCGATGTTCAGGTCAGGCGTCGCTGCGCTCGTGCGCATCCTCCATGACCGTGCGGCCGATCTCGGCGTAGACGGCCGGCTTGGTGGTTCGCAACCACACCGCGTAGCCGAGGCCGATCACGAACACCGCCAGGATCATGTACGGGGCGGCCTTGAACACGTCGGACTTCGCCGCGAGTCCCGCCGCGAATTCGCGGTTGTCCCACAGCAACCACACCACGTACAGCATCGCCAGACCGCCGACCAACGGGCACAGCAGCGTGGTGATCACGTTGCCGCGGTGGGTCTTCTTGACCCAGAAGAACCAGATGACCGCCGCCGAGCAGATGGCCTGCACCAGCAGGATTGCCGCGGTGCCGATCAGCGCCAGCAGTCCGTAGACGTTGACGTAGGGCACCAGGGTGGGGGTGTCGACCGGCGTGCCGTCGGCGTCGGGAACCTGGACCGCGGTGAAGAACGCGAACGACAGCACGATCAGCAGCGTGATGACGCTCTGAATCGTCGAGGCGATGTACGGCGAGCCGTGCTTGGGGTGCGTGCCGCCGACGGTGGCCTTCACCTTCTCCGACGGGACCTCGCGGCCAAGTGCGTACAGGTAGCGCGACGCGGCGTTGTGGAACGCCAGCGCGCAGGCGAAGGAGCCGATCACCAGCAGACCCTTGTAGACGTCTAGCAGGACGCCGCCGAGGTTGGTCTGGACCAGGTTGAAGAACAGGTCGAGAGGTGAAGCGCTGATGGAGGTTTCGATGGATGTCTTCGCGCCGTTGCCGGCGATCACCATGGCCGAGATGAACGTGTAGAACAGGCCGAGACCGACCACCGCGATGATGGTGGCCCTCGGGATGATCTTCTTCGGATTGCGTGACTCCTCGCCGTACACCGCGGTCGTCTCGAAGCCGACCCACGACCAGAACGCGAAGAACAGTCCGATGGCCATCGATCCCGCCGCGGCGGCCGTGCCGAACGCGCCGGCGGGCAGGCTCTCGAAGGCGTTGTTGAGAAGCACCGTCTGGTTCAGCATCATGCCGTCGGGGCCGCCGCCGGAGAAGATGACCGAGAACGCCAGGGCGAGGAGGATCAGCACCTCCGCGGTGAGCGTGATGCCGAGAATGGCTGCGGTGAGGCTGATGTCGAAGTAGCACAGCGCCGCAATGGCGACGATCGCCAGGACGGCGATCACGGCCCATGGGACGTCGACGTTGAAGATGGTCTTGAGGGCGTCGTTGGCGAAGTACGCGCAACCGCCGATCAGCGACCCCTCGAACACGACGTAGGCGAACGTGGCGAGCATTCCGCTGGCCATGCCCCAGGTTTGACCGAGTCCGTGGGAGATGAAGCCGTAGAACGCGCCCGTGGTGGTGATGTGGCGAGCCATCGCGACGTATCCGAGGGCGAACAGGGTCAGGATGATCGTCGCGAACAGGAATCCGGCGGGCGCACCGAGCCCGTTGCCAAATCCGACGGCGATGGGCACGTTGCCCGTCATCGCGGTGATCGGCGCGGCATTGGCAACGGCCATGAAGATGACCGCGACGATGCCGATGGACCCCTTCTTCAGTCCGGTTGCCCGGACTGCTGCCGGATCGTCGGTAGTTGCGGAATCGGCACCCACGAGGGCCTCCAAGCTTCGGAATCAACGCAAAATGAGGTCCGCGACGCTGCGGTCTGTCCCAGAGCGTCGCACTCACCACCGGATCCGACAACTCGAACGGCGAATTCGACAGTCGACGCGTGCTGGTGATTGCGCGGCTCAGCCTCGAGACTGGGGGCCGTGACCATCACCAATCTGTTGACGTCGATTCTGAATTGGCTGCGGGCCGGTTACCCCGAAGGGGTGCCGGGGCCCGACCGGGTCCCTTTGCTGGCGTTGCTGCGCGCGACGCCGCTCACCGAGGAACAGATCAAGGAGATCGTCGGCAACCTCACCGCCGCGGATTCACCCGCCGTCAAGGACGGTGGCATCGCAGTCGACGAGATCGAGCACTTCATCACCGACGTCACTCACCACGACGCGGGCCCGGAGAACGTGCGCAGGGTCGCCGCCAAGCTCGCCGCGGCGGGGTGGCCGTTGTCCGGGTTTGGCAATTCGGGACCGGACGACGAAGCGGCCCAAGCCCCGGGATGAGATCCGGTGGGCTTGGGCCGCAACGTGTGTGGAGCTAGATGACGCTTGGCATCACAGAGTTACAGCGTCACAGGGTCGCGGTGTCGATGACGAAGCGGTACCGCACGTCGCTGGCGAGCACGCGCTCGTAAGCCTCGTTGACGTAGTCGGCGGCGATGACCTCGATCTCGGGGGTGATGTCGTGCTCTGCGCAGAAGTCGAGCATCTCCTGGGTCTCGGGGATGCCGCCGATCATGGAACCGGACAGGCTGCGGCGCTGCGCACCGAGCGGGAAGAACGGCACCACCATCGGCTTCTCCGGCGCACCCACCTCGACCAGCGTGCCGTCAGTGGCCAGCAGGCCCATGTAGGCGGCGAGGTCGAGTGTTGCCGACACGGTGTTGACGATCAGGTCGAACTTTCCGGCCAGCTTGGTGAAGGTGTCGGGGTCGCTGGTGGCGTAGTACTCGTCCGCGCCGAGGCGCAGGCCGTCCTCCATCTTCTTGAGCGACTGGCTCAAGACCGTAACCTCGGCGCCCATCGCGTGCGCGATCTTGACGCCCATGTGGCCGAGACCGCCGAGTCCGACGATGGCGACCTTCTTGCCGGGTCCCGCGCCCCAGTGGTGCAGCGGGGAGAACAGGGTGATGCCGGCGCACAGCAGGGGAGCGGCCTTGTCCAGCGGGATGCTGTCCGGGATGCGCAAGACGTAGTTCTCGTCGACGACGATGGCCTGGCTGTAGCCGCCGTAGGTCGGGGTGCCGTCGCGCTCGGTGGCGTTGTAGGTGCCGACCATGCCGCCCTCGCCGGTGCAGTACTGCTGCAGACCGGCCTTGCAGTTGTCGCACTCACGGCAGGAGTCGACGAAGCAGCCGACGCCGACGTGGTCGCCGACCTTGTACTTGGTGACCTCGGAGCCAACCTCGGTCACGACGCCGGCGATCTCGTGGCCCGCGACGACCGGGTAGTTGGGCTGGCCCCACTCGGCCTTGACGGTGTGGATGTCGGAGTGACAAATGCCGGCGAACTTGATGTCGAATGCCACGTCGTGCGGGCCGACGTCGCGGCGCTCGATGGTGGTCTTGGTCAGCGGCTCGGTCGCCGAGGTGGCGGCCATGGCGGAAACAGTCGTGGTCATCTTCTCTTCGTACCCTCTTGTCGTCTTGTCAAGCGTTCGTCGCCGCCAGTCGTGGCGGCGGCACCAAAATTGGGCGCACCGTTGCGCCCCCGATGAGTGCCAACCGGGGCCGTTGGTGGATTAATCCCCAATGCGAGTAATTCACAGCTGCTGGGGTCTCCGCGGCGGGTTTCCGATGGTCGGCACCCAACTCGATCCAACCATGTCGTGGGGGTGACCCGGTACTCGTCACACGCTGGTCACGTGCGAAGCCTGTTGTTAACCAGCCGCCTGGGATCGGTTACACCGCGGCAACCACCAACGGCGGCAGGCCGAGAAAACTGTCATCTGACAGATATGTCGGTGGACGACCGACGCCACGAGCCCATGGAGTAGCAGTGACCAGCCACGTGCGCGACTCGCACCACAGCGACCATCCGGATACCGCCACGACCGCGGGCGCCAAGGCCCACGCGAGGGCCCAGCACGGCAGGACCGCGGACGCCATGCGCCACGTCCCGGCGACGAGCAGCCCGACGACACCCGACGGAGTGCCTGCCGCCAGCCTGCTGTGGTCGGAAACCATTGCACCAGGCGGATATACGACCGCCGTACTGACCCGCGGCACGCGCATCCGGTTGACCGATCTCGACGGTGACGCGTGCGCACACCTTCTGATCCACCGCGCCGACGGTCCGCACGAGCGCCTCAACGTCGCCGACACGGTCAAGGTGCCCTGGCAGGCGTACCTCGGAACGGGACATCCCTTGCTCAGTGGGTTCGGGCGGGTGCTCGCGACCGTCGTCGCCGACACCTCGGGACGCCACGATGCGCTCGCAGGCACCACCACTCGCGACGGAAACGACGCGCGCTACGGCGCGGGGGCTCCCGAATCCGCGTCACCCGCAGGTCGGGAGCTGTTGCTGCTGGCGGCCCTGAAGAACGGTCTCGGACCGCGTGACCTACCGCCGTCGCCATCGTTCTTCAAGGGTGTGCGGGTGAATTCCGACGGTGCGTTCGAGTGGCAGGGCTCCGCGGGCGCCGGCGCCTACGTCGACCTGCTGTTGCACGTCGACGCGATCGTGTCGCTGGCCAACACGGCGCACCCGCTCGACCCGCGTCCTGAGTTCACGTGTTCGGCCCTGCGGATGCACGCATGGCCCGCCGAGGGCGACCTCGACCTCCTGATGGCCGGCGACCTGGTGGGGCCCTTGCGTCCCGAGCACCGGCAAGCCGCCGCCAACACCGACGCCGACCTGATCGCCCGAGGAGTCCTGTGAACGCCCCGACCGCACAGACGGACACCGCCCTGGTGCCCGGCGACCTGGTACTCGACGAGCAAGTCGACGCACGCGCCGCGTGGTCGGCCGTCGTCGCCGCCGGTGACGTGCTGACGATCGTCGACCTCGCAGGCAACCAAGCCGTCGACTGCCTGCTCTACTCCGCCGCCGACACCAGCGTCCGCTACAGCGCCTCGGAGACCATCGCGCGCCAGGGCGGCATCGTGCTGACCACGGGATCGGTGCTGCGGGCCGACACGGGAGCTGCGCTGATGACCGTCGTCGGCGACGAGGTCGGCGTGCACGACACCCTCGGCGGAGCGTGCTCCAAGGAGTCCAACACGCTGCGCTACGGCCAGCACACCCGTGCCCAGCACGGCTGTATGGAGAACTTCCTGCTGGAGGGTTCGCGCCATGGACTCGGCGCCAAAGACCTTGCCAGCAACATCAACTGGTTCATGAACGTTCCGGTTGACCCCGACGGCGCCCTCGGCATCGTCGACGGACTGTCGGCACCGGGCAAGCGGGTCGCCCTGCGCGCCGACATCGACGTGCTGGTGCTCGTCTCCAACTGCCCGCAGGTCAACAATCCGTGCAACGCCTTCGACCCGACGCCGGTCCGCATGATCGTCACCCGGCCGGGTGAGGCGGCGTGACTCACAGCGTCCTGATCGCCAACCGCGGCGAGATCGCCGTCCGGCTGGTGCGCTCCGCGAAGCTGCTCGGCCTGCGCACGGTCGCGGTGTTCTCCGACGCCGATCGCGGCGCCCCCCACGTGCGCCTCGCCGACGACGCCGTCCGGTTGGGGCCCGCGGCGCCCAGTGAGAGCTACCTCCGAATCGACGCGCTGGTGGCCGCCGCGTCCGCGACGGGCGTCGACATGATCCATCCCGGCTACGGATTCCTCTCCGAGGACGCCGATTTCGCGACGGCGGTCGAGGCGGCTGGCATGGCCTTCGTCGGGCCGACCCCGCACCAGCTGCGGATCTTCGGCACCAAGCACACCGCCAGGGCCGCGGCACGCGCCGCCGGGGTCCCCGTGTTCCCCGGATCGGAGTTACTCGACGACGCCGCGGCGGCGCGTGCGGCAGCGGCCGAAATCGGCTATCCCGTGATGCTGAAGGCGACCGGCGGAGGTGGCGGCATCGGCATGCAGGTGTGCCGGGACGACGGCGAGCTCAAGGCGGCCTTCGACCGGGTGTCCCGGCTGGCCGCCCGCAGCTTCGGCTCCGCAGGGGTGTTCGTCGAGCGCTTCGTCGACGATGCCCGCCACGTCGAAGTCCAGATCTTCGGCGACGGTGCCGGCCGCGTGGTCTCCCTCGGCGACCGGGACTGCTCGCTGCAGCGTCGCAACCAGAAGGTGATCGAAGAGGCGCCAGCCCCCGCGCTGCCGGAAGCGGTTCGCGCCCAGCTGCATTCGTCGTCGCGCGCGCTGGCCGCCTCGGTGGACTACCGCTCCGCGGGCACGGTCGAGTTCGTCTACGACCCGCGCCGCGAAGAGGCGTCCTTCCTCGAAGTCAACGCGCGTCTACAGGTCGAGCACCCCGTGACCGAGGCGGTCACCGGCGTCGACCTGGCGGCGTGGATGTTCCGGCTCGCCCGCGGGGAAGCCGACGTGCTGGCACCGCACCTCGAGCCTGGGACGAACGTCGGGTCCGTGCCGGTGCGCGGTCACGCGGTCGAGGCGCGGGTGTACGCCGAGGACCCCTCCCGCGACTACCGCCCGAGCACCGGAACCCTGGTGGCCGTGCACTTTCCCGACGCCGTCGAGGGGGACCCCGCGCCGCGCGTCGATACCTGGGTCGAGTCGGGCACCGAGGTCACGGCGTCCTACGATCCGTTGCTGGCCAAGGTCGTCACCTCCGGTGCAGACCGCGACGAGGCGTTCGACCGCCTCGGCAGGGCACTCGACGCCACCGTCCTTCAGGGCATCGAGGTCAACGTCGGTCTGCTTCGCGCGGCGCTGACCCTCGACGACGTGCGGGCCGCCCGGCACCACACCGGAACGCTGGCAGGCGTCGTCGACCCGCGCCCGCGCATCACCGTGGAGAGCCCCGGACTGTCGACGACCGTGCAGGACCTCCCAGGACGGGTCGGCCTGTGGAGCGTCGGCGTCCCCCCGAGCGGACCGATGGACGACCTGTCCTTTCGGCTGGGCAACCAGGCCCTCGGAAACACCGATGGCGCACCGGGTCTGGAATGCACCGCGTCGGGACCGACGCTGCGCGTGACGCATCCGACGACGTTCTGCGTCACCGGTGCCGACTGCCCGGTCACCCTCGACGACGTGCCCGTGCCAATGTGGGAGCCGGTCGACGTCCCCGCCGGCGGAGTGCTCGCCATCGGTGCGGCCGCGACCGCCGGACTGCGCACCTACGTCCTCGTCGAGGGCGGGTTCGACGTGCCTGCCTACCTCGGCAGTGCGTCGACGTTCACCCTCGGACGCTTCGGCGGTCACGGCGGCCGCCACCTCGTGGTCGGCGACGTCCTGCGCGCCGCTCCGGTCAACTCGGATGATGCGAAAACTGCTGTCCCGCAAGACCTTCGGCCCGCCATGCCGTCGGAGTGGGAACTGGCGGTCACCGAAGGCCCGCACGGCGCCCCGGAGTTCTTCACCCGCGAGGACATGGACACGCTGTACTCGGCGGACTACGTCGTGCACTTCAACTCGGCCCGCACGGGGGTGCGGCTCGAGGGACCGCGCCCGAAGTGGGCCCGCCCCGACGGCGGCGAGGCGGGACTGCACCCATCGAACATCCACGACACCGCCTACTCGGTCGGCGCGCTCGACTTCACCGGCGACACCCCGATCCTGCTGGGTCCCGACGGTCCCAGCCTCGGCGGCTTCGTGTGTCCGGTGACGGTGGTGGCCGGCGAGCGATGGAAACTCGGGCAGCTGCGGCCGGGGGACACGGTCCGGTTCGTTCCGATTCGGGCGGCCGACGCGCCGTCCCGAGCGGCGGTGGGCGCCGAACGCCTGGCCGCCAACCCCCGCGTCCGGCGCTCCGAACGCGACGGTGACGACGGTGTCCTGCGCCGCCGCGACGGTGGAGACGCACCCGCCGTCACCTATCGCCGCAGCGGTGACGACAACGTGCTGATCGAATACGGGGACATGGTGCTCGACCTCGCGCTGCGGGCCAGGGTGCACGCGCTCGAGGAGCGCCTCGAATCCAGCTCCGTCGCAGGCATTCTCGACCTCACCCCGGGGATCAGATCCCTTCAGGTGCACCTCGATCCGGACGTCCTCTCGGTGGACCGGCTGCTCGGCCTGCTCACCGAACTCGAAGACGACTTGCCCGCCACGTCGGAGTTGGTGGTGCCGAGCCGGTCGGTGCGGCTGCCGCTGAGCTGGGACGACCCCGCGACTCGGGAGGCCATCGCGCGCTACACCTCCGGGGTGCGCGACGATGCCCCGTGGTGCCCGTCCAACATCGAATTCATCCGCAGGATCAACGGTTTGGCGAGCCAGGACGACGTCATGGCGACGGTGTTCTCGGCGGAGTACCTCACCCTCGGCCTCGGCGACGTCTACCTCGGAGCGCCCGTCGCCACCCCGCTCGATCCGCGACACCGGCTGGTGACCACCAAGTACAACCCGGCCCGCACCTGGACCGCGGAGAACTCGGTCGGTATCGGTGGCGCCTACCTGTGCATCTACGGCATGGAGGGGCCCGGCGGATACCAGTTCGTCGGCAGGACCACCCAGGTGTGGAGCCGCTACCGGCACACCCCGCCCTTCGAGCCGGGCAGCCCGTGGCTGCTGCGGTTCTTCGACCGCATCTCCTGGTATCCGGTGACCGCGGAGGAGCTGTTGGACCTGCGCGCAGACATGGCCGCCGGTCGAGGATCGGTCGACATCACCGACGGCACGTTCTCCCTTGCCGAGCACGAGCGGTTCCTGGCCGACAACGCCGACTCGATCGCCGAGTTCCGCGCCGGCCAGGCCACGGCGTTCGCGGCCGAACGCGCGGCGTGGACGGCGGCGGGGGAGTTCGACCGGGCGGAGCGCGCCGAGTCCCGGGTTGCGGTGACGACGACAGACCTCGTCCTCGACGACGACGAACGGCGGGTGGACGCGCCGTTCTCGTCCAGCGTGTGGAAGGTCGACGTCGCCGTCGGCGACCGCGTGGTGGCCGGGCAGGCGCTGCTCGCATTGGAGGCGATGAAGATGGAGACCGTACTGACCGCGCCCGCCGACGGGATCGTCACGCGGGTTCTGGTCGAGGCGGGAAACCAGGTCGACCCGGGAACCCCACTGGTCGTCGTGGGAGCCCAGTCCTCGCTCGAAACTACGGCTGGAGTATCGGCATGACTGCAGTAGAACGGGTTCGTGCGGCCTACGCCGCGATCGAGGCGGCCGACCGACCGGAAGTGTGGATCTTCCTACGCGCCATGGCTGATGCCCTCGTCGACGCCGAAACCGTCGATGCGGCGGTCCTCGCCGGTGCGGATCTTCCGCTCGCCGGCCTCACCGCCGCGGTGAAGAACAACGTCGACGTGGCGGGCCTGGCCACCACCGCGGGCTGCCCGTCGTTCGCGACGACGCCCGCGACCGACGACGCCGCGGTCGTCGCCAGGTTGCGTGCCGCGGGCGCGGTGGTGATTGGCGCGACCAATCTCGACCAGTTCGCCACCGGTCTGGTCGGCACGCGCAGTCCCCATGGCGCCGTTAGGGATTCGCGGCGGCCCGACCACATCTCGGGTGGGTCGAGCTCGGGGTCCGCCGTCGCGGTCGCCCTCGGACTGGTCGACGTGGCCCTCGGCACCGACACCGCAGGCTCGGGCCGGGTGCCCGCCGCGCTGCAGGGCATCGTGGGCATCAAGCCCACCTACGGCGTCGTGCCGACCGACGGGGTCGTCCCCGCGTGTCGGTCCTACGACTGCGTGACGGTGTTCGCAAGGGATCTCGACACCGCGGACGCCGCGATGGGCGTGATCGCCGGTGCGGCGCGCCCGTTTCCACCCGACGCGCCACTGGCCGCACCGGAGATCCCGAAGGTCGCCGTGCCCCGCGAACTTCCCGGCCTTTCGGCGCACTGGCAGGAGGCGTTCCGCGCCGCCAGGGCCCGACTCGAGGCGCATGGTGCGGTGATTCGGGAGATCGACCTCTCGGCGTTCCTCGCCGCCGCACGACTGCTGTACGACGGCGGACTGGTCGCCGAACGCCACGACGCCGTCGGCGAATTCGTCGACGCGCACCGCGCGGAGGTGGATCCGACTGTCGGAGCGATCATCTCGGCGGCGGGGGACGTGTCGGCGACCGGGCTGCTGCGGGACCGCCGCCAGCTCGCGGAGCTCACCGGGATCGCGTCGGCGACGCTTGGTGACTGCGACGCGCTTTTGATCCCCACGACCACCGAGCACCCCACCCTCGCCGAGGTCGCCGCCGATCCGGTCGGCGTCAACTCCCGGCTGGGGACCTACACCAACTTCTGCAACCTGATGGACATGTGCGCCGTGGCGGTTCCGTCGGGGACCGCGGGCGACGACCAGTTCGGAGTGTCGGTGATCGCGCGATCGGGTGCCGATGCGGTCGCCCTCGACGTCGCCCGGTTGGTCGTGTCACCGACGCCGTCCGTCGCGCTGCCGGGTGCGACGTCGACTGCGAGGACGTCGGCTGACCGTCCGTGGCCGACGCTCGCCGGCGCCGACGCGACGACCCTGATGGTGGTCGGCGCGCATCTTCGTGGTCAGCCGTTGGCATTTCAGCTCGAGGACCGCGGCGCCCGGTGGCTGGGGCCTGCGCTGACCGCCCCGGTGTACCGGCTGGCGCGCCTCGACACCAGTCCGCCGAAGCCCGGCTTGGTGCGCGTCGGTGCCGACGAGGGCGCCAGCATCGGCGGGGAGCTGTGGTTGGTTGGCACGGCGATGCTCGGCGACTTCCTGGCGGCCTTGCCTGCGCCGATGGCACTGGGCCGGGTCACGTTGGCCGACGGCACCGAGGTGGTCGGCTTCGGATGCGCTTTGGACTCATGGCGAGCCGGTGAGGACATCACCCGGCACGGAGACTGGCCGACCTACCTGAGCAGTGTCTCCGCGCTGGTGTAGCGCTCGATCAGCGCACGGGTGCGCTCCCGAAGCGCCGGTGTCTCGCGGTCGGAGACCCCGAGGACGCGCAGGCAGGCGTCGGCCACGTGGATCGGCAGTTCGGCGCGTTCGTCACCGGGCGGCACCGACCACATGTTGACCAAGGACTCGACCAACCGAAACGGCAGGTCCGCGGCGGCCAGGTGCACCCCGGTCGCGGCGATGACGGCCTGACTCAACGCAAGGTAGTGCAGCCGCAGCCGTTCCCGGTCCGACCAGAACGACTCGAGGCCCGCCCCCCGCAGTTCGGGAAGCAAGTACAGCGCGCCAAGGTTCCAGCGGCCGGCGAGCAACTGGCCCCCGTCGAAGGCGGCCAGGGCGTGCAGGTGTTCGTTGGCGCTGAGCGCCGGCTCGGCGCCGAGCAGGCTGGGGATGAATGCCAGTGTGGGGCTGACGGTCTGCCCGAGCAGCGCGCAGAGGATGTCGTCCTTCGTCTTGAAGTAGTGGTAGAGCGACGCCTGGCGGATGCCGACCGACTCCGCGATGGATCTCGTCGACGTGGCGGTGTACCCCAGGGTGGTGAAGAGTTCACCTGCGGCGTCGAGGATCTCGTCACGCGCGGTGAGGCCGGGACGCTTCTGGTCGTGATGGCGGGGGCGACCGGCCCTGGCGAGCGGCATGACCCCATCGTGGACCATGGCGTGCCGAAATTGGGCAGGTCCCCATGTTTCTGTCACACGACAGAAACGCGCGACACCCATCGGTTACCTACGCCGTCGTTTGGTTACGCCAGCGACACCCACGGTGATGGCGCGACCGGAAAACTGTCAGTTGACAGGCGAGTGGCCCATGGACGTGCCGCTGTCCCGCCGACTTCGACACATCCTGGAGCGTTCTCACATGGGCATCGCTGTTTCCGAAGGGGCTGCCATCACCGACGTCGCCACACCGACGGTGCCAACGATCTCCGATCCCGTCGCGGCCGTCGACGACCTTCACGTGACCTTCCGCCGCAACGGCCGCGACGTGCACGCCTTGCGCGGGGTGTCGTTGCAGATCGCGCCGGGGGAGATCCTCGGTCTGGTCGGCGAATCGGGTTCGGGTAAAAGCGTTCTCGGGTTCAGCATGCTTGGGTTGCTGCCCGCCCACACTCAGATCGACGGCACCGTCACCGTCGCCGGATCCGACATGGTCCACGGCGACGACAAGGTGATCCGCAAGGTTCGGCGCCTCGACCTCGGCGCGGTGTTCCAGGACCCGATGACCTCACTGAACCCCACCATGCGGATCGGCAAGCAGGTCGCCGAGGCGGCGGGCAGTGACGAGGAGGCGCTGCGCCTGCTCACCGCCGTCGGCATTCCCGAACCGGGGCGACGGATGCGTGCCTTCCCGCACGAACTCTCCGGCGGCCTGCGTCAGCGGGTCATGATCGCGATCGCCATCGCGGGTGATCCGGACCTGATCATCGCCGACGAACCGACCACGGCACTCGACGTCACGGTGCAGGCCCAGGTGCTGCGGCTGCTGGCGCGGCTTCGCGACGAGATCGGCTGCAGCATCGTCTTCATCACCCACGACCTCGGCGTCGCCGCGCAGATCTCGGATCGCATCGCCGTGCTCTATGCGGGCCGGATCGCCGAGATCGGACCGACGGCTGCGGTTCTCGGCGCGCCGGCGCATCCATACACGCACGGACTTCTTCGGTCGCGTCTCACCCTGAACACGGCGCGCGACCGCAAACTGGCCGCACTCGCCGGTTCGGTGCCAAGCGCCGTGTCCCCGCTGCCCGGGTGTGCGTTCGAGCCCCGGTGCACGGTCTCGCGCGACGAGTGCACGACCGCACCGCCCGACCCGGTCGCGGTGGCAGCAGACCGCACCAGCGCCTGCATCCTCCCGTTGGATGAGATCACCACGAACCTCGGTACCGCGTCGACCACCTCTCCTGCGACCCACGAACCCTTCCCCGACGCCGACGAGCGCCAGGAGATGCCCCCCTCGGTCGTGCTGCGCGACGTCACCAAGACGTTCTCGGTGACCAAGCGCTGGCTGGACCGCTCCGCAGGAGGGGGCAAACTCCAAGCGCTGCGCGGTGTTTCGCTGCGTGTCGCACACGGCGAGTCGGTGGCCCTCGTCGGCGAGAGCGGATCGGGGAAGTCGACGCTGCTGCGCGCGATTGCCGGTCTCGAGAAGCCGACCTCCGGTCAGGTGGAACTGGTCGAGGGGCAGCGACCACAGATGGTGTTCCAGGACGCCGGCGCCTCGTTGACGCCGTGGCTGTCGGTCGGTGAGCTGATCTCCGAGCGACTCAGCGGTAGTGGTTTGTCGCGGTCGCAACGCAGGGACGCCGTCGTCGAGGTGCTCGAGCGGGTCGGACTACCCGCCGAGGTCGCCAAGTCCAGGGCAGGTCAACTCTCCGGTGGGCAACGGCAACGAGTCTCGCTGGCGCGGGCCACCGTGGTGCCGCCGTCGGTGCTGCTGTGTGACGAACCGACCAGCGCGCTCGACGTGTCCCTGGCCGCCTCGGTGCTGAACCTGATCGGAGATCTGCGACGCAGCCTCGACATGTCGGTGGTCTTCGTGACCCACGACCTGTCGGTGGCCCGCGTCGTCGCCGACCGGATCGCGGTCATGTATCTGGGCAGGATCGTCGAGATCGGACCGGCCGAACGGGTCATCGGCGATCCTGCGCATCCGTACACGCAGGCTCTCGTCGACTCGATCCCCGATCTGGGTCGCGAATCCCGCATCCTGCCAGGCGAACCCGCCAGTCCACTGTCACCCCCGACCGGATGTGCGTTCCATCCCCGGTGCTCGATCTCAGTCGACGCCTGCAGCGGATCCGAACTCGACGTCCGGCTCGAGGGTGTCCCCGGCAACCCCCACCAAGTGGCGTGCATCGAAAGGCGAGCGGTCTGATGGCTATTGCGACGGCGGCTCCACCGTCGGTACCGCTGGTGCGTGGGCGCCAGCGCCGAATCTTGTCCCTGCAGTCCCGCTCGACGGTGCTCAACTGGGCCGGTTTCTCCCTGATCTTCGTGGTCACGCTCGTCGCGATCGCCGTACCGCTGCTGGCTCCACACGATCCGCTGGTCCCCGTCGGCATGCCGCTGCAGGCCCCCGGCAAGGAGGGCTTCCTCCTTGGCAGTGACAGCATCGGCCGCGACATCCTGTCGCGAGTGCTCTACGGCATCCGCTCGAGTTGGTTCGCAGCGCTTGTCGTGGTGGCCGTCGGGCTGCTGTTCGGCGGGTTGATCGGCTTGATCGCCGGCGCGACCGGGGGCTGGGTCGACTCGGTGCTCATGCGCATCACCGACGGCTTCCTGTCGCTGCCCGCCCCGGTGCTGGCCATCGCCGTGGTCGCCGCGCTCGGTCCAAGTTTCGTCCACACGCTGGTGGCGGTATCGATCGTGTGGTGGCCGTTCTACGCGCGGCTGGTCCGCGGTGAGGTGGCCAGGCTGGCCGCCCGTCCGCACGTCGAAGCCGCAAGACTGGCTGGAGTCAACCGCTTTCGGCTCGCGAGACGCCATCTGCTTCCTGGCGCGGTACCCAACGCGGTGGTCGCCGCCAGCCTCGACATCGGCACGCTGATCCTCACCCTCGCCGCGCTGTCGTTCCTCGGCCTCGGACAGTCCGCCCCGGCGGCCGAACTCGGCGCCGACTCGGCCCGCAACCTGAGTTACTTCCTCCAGCAGTGGTGGATTCCGGTGATGCCCGGGTTGGGCGTTCTGGTGCTGGCACTGATCGGAAACATCGCGGGCGACAGTCTGCGCAACCTGATGAAGACGAGCTAGGTGAAGACATGAAGACCTTCATCGCGGCACGTATCGGTGCCACGGTAGCGATCCTGATCGCCCTGACCGGGGTGATGTTCCTGCTGCAACACATCTCCCCGATGGATCCGGTAAAGGCGCAACTTGGCGCGCAGGCGTCGGCGCAGGCCGTGGCCGCCCGGCGGGAGGCACTCGGACTCAACGAGCCAGTGCTGGTGCAGTTTTGGCACTACCTGACCGGCGCCATGACCGGCGATCTCGGCACGTCGTTCCGCACCCGCCACGGCGTCGCGTCCGACCTCGGCACGTTCTTTCCGGCCACCCTGGAGCTGGCGCTCTACGGCCTGGCCTTCGCGTTGGTGCTGGCCGTGCTGCTGGCCTTCAGCACGACGTTGAAGTGGCGTGGCGCAGGCATCCTGCGGGCCGTCCTGTTCACCGGGTCGTCGGCGCCGATGTTCCTGCTCGGCATCCTCGGGTTGATCGTGTTCTACAAGGAGTTGGGCTGGGTGCCGGCCAACGGTCGGATCGCCATCGCCAATCCGCCCACCGGGCCGACCGGACTGCTCACCGTGGATGGCTTGCTGCACGGGCGATTCGACGTCGCCGCCGACGCCTTCCATCACCTGATCCTGCCGGCGCTGGTCATCGCGATCGGCCCCGCCGTCGCCATCGGGCGTGTCCTGCGCAGCAGCCTGCTCGGTGACATCGACAGCGACTACGCCAGGACGGCACGGGCCAAGGGGTTGCCGGAGGGCAAGATCCTGGCCCGCCACGTGCTGCGCAACTCCGTCGGTTCAGCGCTGTCGATGACGGGTCTGCAAGTGGGACTGATGTTCTCGGGCGTGCTGGTCGTCGAGCAGGTGTTCGGTTGGCCGGGCATCGGGCAGTACATCGCCCAGAGCATCCCCGTCGCGGACTTCCCGGCCATCGCCGGCGTCACCCTGATGCTCGGTGCCCTCTACGTCTTCATCAACACGGCGGTGGACCTCATGCAGGCCGCTGCTGATCCACGTATCGCCACAACAGGAGGTTAGGTGCCGAAACAGCCACTCATCGTGGGAAACCCGGTGTTCGTCGTCGTCGACATGCAGGAGGGCGGTGGACTGCCCGCCGACGAGATGGGAATTCCCGTCATGCCAGGGAACGCCGAACGCGTCGCCGTCGCCGAGCGGCTGCTCGCCGCGGCGCGCGCCGCGGACATCCCGGTGGTGTTCTTCCAGGAGGTGCACCGGCCCAGTGGCGTCGACTTTGGCCGCGAGCTCGACGGAGTCGAGGGTGTGCACTGCGTCGAAGGGCAGCGCGGCACCGACCTCGAGCCGACGCTACGACCGGTGCTCGACGGATCACGGAACGAATTCCACCTCGTCAAGCGGCGCTACTCCGGGTTCATCGGCACCGAGTTCGACATCGTGCTCCGCGGCCTCAAGGCCGACACGCTGATCCTCGTCGGCGGTCTCACCGACGTCTGCGTGCACTACACCTTCGCCGACGCCCACCAGCGCGACTACTACGTACGCGTGGTCACCGACTGCGTCGGAGGGTCCTCGCAGTACCGGCACGACGCGGCACTGGACGCGATGGAGTACCTGCAGACCGGTGCGCTCCGCACCAGTGACGAGATCCTCGCCGCGTTCGGTGAGCTTGCCGAATCCGCTCCCGCTCTCGAAGGAGCCACCCGATGACCACCAGATTCCGCGCCATGGCGGCTGTCGCCGCGGTGGCCATCGTCGCGCTGAGTGGTTGCGGGGGTTCGGATTCGGGCACCAGCACGCCGAACGCCGCACCGACCGACAAGGTGCTGCACCTGTCCTTCCTTCAGGATCCGGGGCAGCCGCCGGACCCCGACATCTTCTACGCGGGGCAGGGCCTGCTGCTGACGACCAACACCTACGAGGGTCTGCTGCAGTACAAGGCGGGCACCGAGAAGCCGGAACTGGAACCGCTTCTCGCCACCGAGTGGACCGCGTCCCCTGACAACAAGGTGTTCACCTTCAAGCTTCGCGAGGGCGTGAAGTTCCACGACGGGACGCCCTTCACCTCGGCTGCGGTGAAGGCCTCGTTCGACCGCAGGCTTGCCGTCAACCAGGGACCCGCGTACATGGTGGCCGACGTCGAATCAGTGTCGACCCAGGGTGATTACGGCGTCACCGTCACCCTGAAGGCGCCGAACTCGGCGTTCCTGGACTACCTGGCCTGCCCGTACGGTCCGCGGATGCTCAGCCCCGAGGGTTTGAAGAAGAACGCGGGCACCGACAACGCGCAGGGATACCTGACCAACCACGATCTGGGCACCGGGCCGTTCACGCTGACCGCCGCCGAGGTCGGATCGCGCTATGCGCTCGAGGCGTACCCCGAGTACTGGGGTCCCAAGCCGTACTTCGAGAAGGTGGAGATCCCCGTCATCACCGACGTCTCCGCTCAACAACTGCAATTCAACAACGGTCAGGTCGCGGCGATCCTGCACGACCTACCGTCCTCGGCCGTGCAGTCCTATCTCGACAACAAGTCGTTCGCGAACTACTCACTGCCGACGATGATGTCGAACTACCTGTACGTCAACCCGCACAAGGGGATGATGACCGACGCCAAGAACCGAACGGCCGTCCTGCAGGCGATCGACGTCGACGAACTCGTCAAGCAGACCTACTTCGGGCGCGGCAAGGTCGCCGAGCAGATCTACCCGCCCAACGTGATGAGCCCGGAGTACGCCAAGCAGTCCGTGCCGCACGACCCGTCGGTGCTGACGGCCCTTGCGGCAAGCCTGCCCGCCGACCAGAAGAACGTCACCATCGGCTATGACTCGAGCAACCCCGACAATCAGTTGGTGAGCAACCTGATTCAGACCCAGCTTGCCGCAGCCGGCCTGACCGCCAAGGTGCAGGCGTACCCGACGTCGGAGACCTTCGGCTGGATCGGTACCGACGGCCAGAACGCACCGGAGATCTTCGCGGCACTGGCGTGGCCGGATGCGCCGTCGCCCTACACGTGGGGTCACATCTCCTGGGACGCGACGGGCGGGTTGAACTACCTGGGCTGCTCCGCGCCGCCGGTGACCGAGGCGCTCGCCAAGGGTCTGCCGGACGGGTCGCCCGATGCGTTCTCGCAGGCTGGCCTCGAGGCGGTCAAGACCGGCTGCTGGTTGAACATCGCCGACGTCAACGACTTCGTGGTCGCCCAGCCGTGGCTCAAGGGCGTCGAGCAGGCACACGTCGTGACCAACCCGAACTCGCTGCGCCTCGCCGCGCTCTCGGTGGGCTGATGACCGGGCTGGCGCGCAAGAGCGGTGTCCGCAGGATCGTCCTGTTCACGCTGGGCTGGGAGGATCTGCCGAAGTCGGTGTCGGTGTACGGGGCCCCGGAAGAGCAGTTCCGGTGCCCCGTGCCCGGTGTGCTGCTGCAGACCGACGGTGGTTGGGTGCTGCTCGACACCGGGTTCAACACCGCGCTGATTCGTGATCCGGCGCTGCGGCGGCGGTACTTCCCCTCGATGGAGTACCAGCCGCTCCTGCCGGGCCCCGGCGAGCCGATCGAGGAGTCGCTGTACGAGATCGGCGTGGACATCGACGACATCCACCTCGTGGCGCTGTCGCACCTGCACGTCGACCACGCTGGTGGACTGAAACTGTTCGCAGGCAAGGTGCCCGTGCACGCGCAGCGTCGCGAGTTGGAGTACGGACTGTCGAATCATCCTGTGCCGCAGAGCCATGCAATCTTCCGGGTGGACTTCGACGATCCGACCATCGACTGGCGTCTGGCCGACGGGGAGGCCGAGATCGCGCCGGGCATCACGGCGGTGCCGACCTACGGACACACGCCAGGCCACCAGAGCTTCGTGGTGGAACTCGACGAATCGGTGGGCGGTGACGGATTCGTGTTCGCCTTCGACGCCGCCGACCTGACCGAGAACATCGAGCACGAGCGGGCCATCGGCGGCTACATCGACGTCGAACCCGAGGAGACCATCGAGCCGATCCGCAGGCTCAAGGAGCTCGCGGCGAAGAAGGGCTATCCGCTGATCCCTGGGCACGATCCGCACGTGTGGCCGGAGCTGACCGCCCACTTCCACGAGCGCTTCGGTCCGGTAACGGCATAGATGGACGTCCTGATGGCCGAGTGCACCGGGCTCTGGCGGCGCGCCCTCCTCGTGGGCGCCGACGGATCGCGGGATGCCGGCGGGAACGTTCGATGGCTCCAGGGCATCACCGCCTACGTCGACTCCCGAGGGTTTGCCGGCCCACTTCACCAGCGCGGCAACGTCTTCGAGTGGCATCGCGACGTCGATCTCGAACCACCAGGGCCGTTTCCCGACGCCGGGGCGATGCACTGGGACGGCGACGTCCTCGTCGAGACCGGCGTGCACGAGGACTACGCCGAACACTGGGTGCGCGACGCGGACTCGGCGGGTCCGTGCGCAGCGGCCTTCCTGCGATCTCCCGACGGGGCACGCGGACTGCTGATGCGCGTCGGAGATCTCTTCGGTTGGGCGGGTGCGGGTTCGGTGGTGATCGGTGCGCTCGGCGGGGTGGAGTGGACGAATCTACGAATAGCGCCATCGGATGACCACGTCGACGCCGTCGGCCAGCGATGGAGCGTCGAACTAAGCGAAGGGAAGTCAATCTCATGACCGGCATGACCTCATTCACCTCGGTGCCGATCGTCGACGTCGGCGGCCTGCGATCGCCGGACGCGGCCGAACGCGACCGCGTTTCGGCCGAAATCGGGCGGGCGGCAAGCGAAGTCGGCTTCTTCTACGTCAGTGGTTCCGGCATCGACGAGTCGACGTTCGACCGCATGCTCGACGCCACCAAGGAGTTCTTCGCGCTGCCGCTCGAGGAGAAGATGCGAAGCTACATCGGCCTTTCCCGCTGTCATCGCGGCTACGTGCCGATCGGCGAGGAGGGCGTCGAAACCGCCGCGGACGCCGTGCCCGACCTCAAGGAGGCGTTCGACACCGCGCTCGACCTGCCCGTCGACGATCCCGACTATCTTTCGGGAAACCCAATGCTCGGTCCGAATGCGTGGCCGGACCTGCCGGGCTTCGCCGAGGCCGTGACCGACTACTACGAGGCGGTGCTGGAGGTCGGGCATCTGCTGCTGCGGGCGTTCGCCGTTGCCCTTGGGGAGGATCCGGAGGTCTTTACCCGGCACGCCACCAAGACCCCGAGCCAACTGCGGCTGGTGCACTATCCGTACAACCCCGACGCACGGGACGGACTCGGCATCGGGGCTCACACCGACTACGAGTGCTTCACGCTGCTGAAGCCGACGGCGCCAGGACTCGAGGTCCTCAACGGTGCAGGGGAGTGGATCGACGTCCCGCCGGTGCCGGGAACCTTCGTCGTAAACATCGGCGACCTGCTCGAGTTGTGGACCAGCGGTGCGTTCGTCGCGACCAGCCACCGCGTCCGGAAGGTCGCCGAGGAGCGCTACTCGTTCCCACTCTTCTTCAACGTCGACTACGACACCGAGGTGAAGCCACTGCCGCAGTTCACCTCACCCGACACGCCGCAACGCCCGCCGCTGAAGGCGGGGGAGCACCTATTCGCCCAGACCGCACAGAGTTTCGCGTACCTGCGGCAGCGCGTCGAGAGCGGTGAGCTGGTGCTGCCCGAGGGGTCGCTGAAGCTCAATCAGTTTGGCCAGCAGGCGCTGTTGGGCGTGGAGTGACCCGCGTGCCCTACGCCTTCACCACCGACCCCATTCTCGAAGGAGCCATCCGATGACCACCAAGTTCCGCGCCATTGCAGCCATCGCCGCAACGGTCGTCCTCGGGCTGACCGCTTGTGGCGGTTCGGATTCCGGCAGCGGCACACCGAATGCCGCACCAACCGACAAGGTGCTGCACCTGTCGTTCCTGCAGGATCCGGGACAACCGCCGGACCCCGACGTGTACTACGCCGGGCAGGGCCTGCTGCTGACCACCAACACCTACGAGGGTCTGCTGCAGTACAAGGCGGGCACCGACAAGCCGGAACTGGAACCACTGCTGGCCACGGAGTGGACGGCCTCACCGGACAACAAGGTGTTCACCTTCAAGCTTCGTGAAGGGGTCAAGTTCCACGACGGCACGCCGTTCACCTCGGCGGCGGTGAAGGCCTCGTTCGACCGAAGGCTCGCCGTGAACCAAGGTCCCGCCTACATGGTGGCCGACGTGGATTCGATTACCACACAGGGTGATTACGGCGTCACGATCAACCTGAAGGCACCGAACTCGGCATTCCTGGACTACCTGGCCTGCCCCTACGGTCCGCGGATGCTCAGCCCCGAGGGGCTGGCGAAGAACGGCGGCACCGACCATGCGCAGACGTACCTGACCAACCACGACCTCGGCACCGGACCGTTCACACTGACCGCCGCCGAGGTGGGCTCCAAGTACGAACTCACCTCCTTCCCGGACTACTGGGGCACCAAGCCCTACTTCGAGAAGGTCGAACTCCCGGTCATCACCGACGTCTCGGCGCAGCAGTTGCAGTTCAACAACGGCCAGATCGCCGCAATCCTGCACGATCTGCCGTCCTCGGCGGTGCAGTCCTACCTGGACAACAAGGCCTTCACCAACTACTCGCTGCCGACCATGATGTCGAACTACGTCTACGTCAACCCGCGCAAGGGCATGATGACCGACGCCAAGAACCGCACCGCGGTGCTGCAGGCCATCGACGTCGACGAGTTGGTCAAGCAGACGTACTTCGGGCGCGGCAAGAGAGCCGAGCAGATCTACCCGCCGAACATGATGGCGGCCGAATACGGCAAGCAGGCGGTGTCGCACGATCCGTCGGTCCTCACGGCTCTGGCCGGCAGCCTGCCCGCCGACCAGAAGACCGTCACCATCGGCTACGACTCCAGCAACCCGGACAACCAGTTGATCAGCAACCTGATTCAAACGCAGCTGGCCGCGGCCGGGCTCGACGCCAAGGTGCAGGCCTATCCCACCTCGGAGATCTACGGCTGGGTCGGCGGCGACGGACAGGGCGCGCCGGAGATCATGACCTACCTCGGCTGGCCGGACGCCCCGTCGCCGTACACCTGGGGCCACATCTCGTGGGACGCCGACGGTGGCCTGAACTTCTTCGGATGCTCGGCACCGGCGGTCACCGATGCCCTCAACAAGGGTCTGCCCAACGCGACCGCTGCGGACTACTCGACCGCCGGGCTGGAGGCCGTCAAGACCGGCTGCTGGTTGAACGTCGCCGACGTCAACGACTTCATGGTGGCCCAGCCCTGGCTCAAGGGCATGGAACAGGCCCACGTGGTGACCAACCCGAATTCGCTTCGGCTGGCCGCGCTTTCGGTGGGCTGATGGCGACGCTGGTCCGCCCGAGCGGTGTGCGCCGCATCATCCTGCTGACGTTGGGCTGGGAGGAACTGCCGAAGTCGGTGTCGGTGTACGGCGCCCCGCCCGAGGAACGGATGCGGGAACCGGTGCCCGGCGTGCTGTTGCAGACCGACGGCGGATGGGTGCTGCTCGACACCGGGTTCAATGCCGCGCTGGTGCGAGATCCGGCGCTGCACAGAAGGTTCTTTCCGACGGTGGAGTACCGCCCCGTGCTGCCCGGCCCCGGCGAGCCGATCGAGCAGCGGCTGGCCGAGGTCGGGGTGGACTTCGACGCCATCCACACCGTTGCCGTCAGCCATCTGCACCACGACCATGCCGGCGGACTCAAACTGTTCGCCGGCAAGGTCCCGGTGCACGCCCAGCGCCGTGAACTCGAGTACGGGTTGTCCAATCACCCAGAGCCCGAACGCAATGCGATCGTGCGGGTGGACTTCGACGACCCGAACATCGAGTGGCGTCTGGCCGACGGGGAGGCCGAGATCGCGCCGGGGATCACCGCGATACCCACCTACGGGCACACCCCTGGACACCAGAGCTTCATGGTGGAACTCGACGAAGCCTGTGGTAGTGACGGGTTCGTGTTCGCGTTCGACGCCGCCGATCTGACCGAGAACATCGAGCACGAACTCGCCATCGGCGGATTCATCGACGTCGAGCCGGAGGAGACCGTGGAGCCGATCCGCCGGCTCAAGGAACTCGCAGCGCGCAAGGGGTATCCGTTGATCCCAGGCCACGATCCGCACGTGTGGCCGGAGTTGACGACCCACTTCCACGAGCGCTTCGGCCCGGTCACGGCATAGGTGACCAGTCAGTTGATCGGGGCGTTGACGACCGCGAGGTCGGCAAGGATGCCGCGGGCGGCAACGATGCCCTCACCGGTCTGCCACACCTCGTCGTTCACGATGAACACGCGGTTGTCGCGCACCGCGGACAGCTTCTTCCACGCATCGCTCTCGAGAACCTCCGCGGCGCGAGCCTTGGCCGCGGGGGAGTCGAAGGACAGGAAGACGACGTCGCCGTCGGCCGCCGAGAAGTCCGTCGACTTGGAGACATCGGACGTGCCGACCTCCACGTAGGGCTTGTCCTTGAATCGCTGCGTCGCCGGGCGGTCGGCGCCGACGGCGCCGAGCACGGCCGCCGGGAAGTCGTCGACGCCGAAGATTCGCAGGGTGTTCTCCGTCAACTGCACGACGGACACCTGATAGTGGGTGGCGTCGTTGTCGGCCCCGGCCTTGTCCGCGGCCCGCTCGAAGTCGTCGACCAGCTGGTTGGCGGCGCCGGCGCGGCCGGTCGCGGCACCGACGGTGCGCAGGGTGTCCTGCCAACCGGGACCGGGGGCGCCGGTGAACACCGTCGGGGCGATCGCCGACAGCTCGCCGTACGCCTCCGGCGTCAAGGCCTGCGAGCCGAGGATGAGGTCCGGGTTCGCGGCCTTTACGGCCGCGAGGTCGGGGGACGAGCTGTCACCGGCCGCAGGCACGTCGTGGACCACCGCGCCGAGGTAGGACGGCTGCCCAGAGGACCCGTCCCGCGGTGCGGCGACCACGATGCGCGACTGCAGGCCGAGCGCGCACAGGGCGTCGAGCTGGTCACCGGACAGCACCGCGATGCGCTGCGCGTCGGGGGGAACCTCGGTGGTCCCCGCCGCGTGCCGAACCTCGCGCGTCTGCGGGTCGTCGAGGGGAGCGGGATCCGGGGCGCACGACTCGTCGGGTCTGCGCTGATTGCCGAGGACACCGGCCCCGGCAATCCTCGTCGTGCTGGTGACCAGGGACATGGAGGGTGAAGCGGTGCCGGGTTGTTCCGTCGAGTCCCCGCAGCCGGTGGCCAGCGTCGCCACGAGTGCCGTGGTCACAGCCGCTGCGGCCGCGATCGGACCCATTCGCGAGCTCAGGAACGCCACGCCGCAGACGGTACCAAGTCGCGGGCCGCGCACCCGCCCACCGGCCGCTTCCAGGGCGTTCGCGCCTGGTCACGCGCCGTCGGACGGAGAGTTCTTACCAAATACGACACTTTGTAGGACCCATGGCGCGACACCGCCCGGCGGGGGATAAGATTGCCCACGAACCTTCGGGTTCGCCCGTCGATATTATGGAGGACCTGTTGGTAGCCGAAGCGCCCCCAATCGGAGAACTCGAGGCACGCCGTCCGTTCCCGGCGCGAATGGGTCCCAAGGGCAACCTGATCTACAAGCTGGTGACCACCACCGATCACAAGTTGATCGGCATGATGTACTGCGTCGCCTGCTTCATCTTCTTCTTCATCGGTGGACTGATGGCGCTGTTCATGCGCGCCGAGTTGGCCCTGCCCGGCCTGCAGTTCCTGTCCAACGAGCAGTACAACCAGCTGTTCACCATGCACGGCACGGTGATGTTGCTGTTCTACGCGACCCCGATCGTGTTCGGGTTCGCCAACCTGGTGCTGCCCTTGCAGATCGGCGCGCCCGACGTGGCGTTCCCTCGGCTGAATGCCTTCTCGTTCTGGCTGTTCCTGTTCGGCGCGTTGATCGCCATCGCCGGTTTCATCACCCCCGGCGGTGCCGCTGACTTCGGCTGGACCGCGTACTCCCCGCTGACCGACGCCATCCACTCGCCCGGCGCGGGTGGTGACCTGTGGATCATGGGTCTGGCCGTCGGTGGTCTCGGCACCATCCTCGGTGGCGTCAACATGATCACGACCGTGGTCTGCATGCGTGCCCCCGGCATGACGATGTTCCGGATGCCGATCTTCACCTGGAACATCCTGGTGACGTCGATCCTGGTGCTGTTGGCCTTCCCGCTGCTGACCGCGGCGCTGTTCGGTCTCGCGGCCGACCGTCACCTCGGTGCGCACATCTACGACCCGGCCAACGGCGGTGTGTTGCTGTGGCAGCACCTGTTCTGGTTCTTCGGTCACCCCGAGGTCTACATCATCGCGTTGCCGTTCTTCGGCATCGTCTCGGAGATCTTCCCGGTGTTCAGCCGCAAGCCGATCTTCGGGTACACCACGCTGATCTACGCCACGCTGGCCATCGCGGCGCTGTCGGTCGCGGTCTGGGCGCACCACATGTACGCCACCGGCGCGGTGCTGCTGCCGTTCTTCTCCTTCATGACGTTCCTGATCGCCGTTCCGACGGGCATCAAGTTCTTCAACTGGATCGGCACGATGTGGAAGGGGCAGTTGACCTTCGAGACACCCATGTTGTTCTCGGTCGGCTTCCTCGTCACGTTCCTGCTCGGTGGCCTGTCCGGCGTGCTGCTCGCCAGCCCGCCCCTGGACTTCCACGTCACCGACTCGTACTTCGTGATCGCGCACTTCCACTACGTGCTCTTCGGCACCATCGTGTTCGCCACCTACGCGGGCATCTACTTCTGGTTCCCGAAGATGACGGGCCGTCTGCTCGACGAGCGGCTTGGCAAGCTGCACTTCTGGTTGACGTTCATCGGCTTCCACACCACCTTCCTGGTGCAGCACTGGGTTGGCGACGAGGGCATGCCCCGCCGCTACGCCGACTACCTGCCCAGCGACGGCTTCACCACACTCAACGTCGTCTCGACCATCGGTGCGTTCATCCTGGGCATCTCGACGATCCCGTTCGTCTGGAACGTGTTCAAGTCGTGGCGCTACGGAGAGCCCGTCGTGGTGGACGACCCGTGGGGTTACGGCAACTCCCTGGAGTGGGCCACCAGCTGCCCGCCGCCGCGGCACAACTTCACCGAGCTGCCCCGGATCCGTTCGGAGCGCCCGGCATTCGAGCTGCACTACCCGCACATGGTCGAGCGGATGCGGGCCGAGGCTCACATCGGTGGCGGACCGCACCCGTCGGGTGGTGACGTCACGGAGATCGACGACGTCCAGGTCCGTTCCTGATCGAGTCGTAGAGCGCCGTTCGCAAGAATGACTACGTCAAGCGTGTCGGTGTTGATCACCGTCACCGGAGTGGATCAGCCAGGTGTCACGTCGGCCCTGTTCGAGGTGTTGTCGCGGCACAAGGTCGACCTGCTGAACGTCGAACAGGTGGTCATCCGCAACCGGTTGACCCTTGGGGTGCTGGTCGCCGGTCCCGACGACATCGCCGGGGGAGCGCAGCTTCGCGACGAGGTCACCTCGGCGATCGGAGCGGTCGGCCTGGACGTCACCATCGAACGCAGTGACGACCTGCCGGTTCTCGAGGAGCCGTCGACGCACACCATCGTCGTACTCGGCCGACCCATCACTGCCGAGGCCTTCGGGGTGGTGGCCAGGGAAGTAGCCACGCTCGGGGTCAACATCGACTTCATCCGTGGCGTGTCGGACTACCCCGTCACCGGCCTGGAACTGCGGGTCTCGGTTCCGCCCGGTGCCGCCTATGGTCAGCTGCAGACGGCGTTGGCGCGGGTGGCCACAGCCGAGGGCGTCGACATCGCGCTCGAGGACTACAGCCTGTCGCGACGGGCCAAGCGGCTCATCGTGTTCGACGTCGACTCGACGCTGATCCAGGGTGAAGTCATCGAGATGCTGGCCGAGCGTGCCGGTGCACTGGCCGCGGTGGCCGAGGTGACGGAGGCGGCGATGCGCGGCGAACTCGACTTCGCCGAGTCGCTGCACAAGCGGGTGGCGACACTGGCCGGGCTCCCCGCCTCGGTGCTCGACGAGGTCGCCGATCAGATCGAGCTGACCGCGGGAGCGCGGACGACGATCCGCACGCTTCGCCGGCTGGGTTACTACTGCGGCATCGTCTCCGGTGGCTTCCGCCAGGTGATCGAGCCATTGGCACACGATCTGATGATGGACTTCGTGGCCGCCAACGAACTCGAGATCATCGACGGCAAACTCACCGGCCGCGTCGTGGGCGAGGTGGTGGACCGCCCGGGAAAGGCCAAGGCGCTGAGGAACTTCGCCCAGCAAGTTGGCGTCCCGATGGAACAGACCGTGGCCGTCGGCGACGGTGCCAACGACATCGACATGCTTGCCGCAGCAGGCCTCGGCGTGGCGTTCAACGCCAAGCCGGCGCTGCGGGAGGTGGCCGACGCGTCGCTGAGTCACCCGTATCTCGACACCGTGCTGTTCATCCTCGGCGTGACGCGTGGGGAGATCGAAGCCGCCGACGCGGTCGACGGGACGCTGCGCCGCGTCGACATCCCCGACGACTAGCCCCTTCCCGCGAGCAGACACAAACGGCCCTGAACTGGCGCAGATGAGGGCCGTTTACGTCTGCTCGCGGGACGGCTACACCACCACCGCGCCGACGTCCGCACCCGCCGGCCCCGTTCCGGTCACGCTGCGCCAGGCCCGGGCGAGAAGTTCGACGGCTTCGACGAGCTGATCGTCGGGCAGCGTGTAGGGCACCCGGATGAATCGCTCCAGGGTGCCGTCGACCCCGAACCGGGGGCCCGGCGGAATCTCGAGACCCATCCGCGAGGCTGCCGCCGACAACGCCGTACTCATGGGCGCTGGCAGCCGTATCCACAGCGACATTCCGCCCCGGCTCGGATCGGGGCGCCAGTCGGGCAGGTGCTCGTCGAGCAGCTCGAGGAGAAGCGCCCTTCGCCCGCGCAAGATGTCGCGCCGCTCGGGAAGCAAGTCGTCGGCCATGGCGAGAAGCCTTGCCGCGGCCAGCTGTTCGACGATCGGCGTGCCCATGTCGACGGACGGTCGCATGGCGCCGATGGTGGTGAGCGCACTGCGTTCGGCGCGGATCCAACCGATGCGCAGACCGCCCCAGCACGACTTCGACATCGAGCCGACGGTCAACACCAGATCGCGCCGCGTGGTCATCGACGCCGCGAACGGCGGCGGTACCGCTTCGTCCAGCCACATGTCGGTGATGGTTTCGTCGACGATGGTGCGGGTGCGTGTTTCGGCGATGATCTGAGCGAGACGTCGTCGGCCCTCGGGGGGCAGCGTCATCCCCGTCGGATTGTGGTTGTCCGGGATCAGATAGGCGAGGTTCGGTGAAAGTTGGCGCACCGCAGCGTCGATCGCGTCGAGGTCCCAGCCGTGATGGGTCATCGCCACCGGGACCGGCCGTAAACCCTTGGTGGCCATCGTCGCAAGGGCTCCGTGATAGGTCGGCTGCTCGACGAGCACCCTGTCACCCGGCTGGGTGTAGGTCGCCATGATGAGCCCGATGGCGTGCAGCGCCCCCGTCGTCACCACGATCTCGTCGGGATCGGTGGGAAGTCCTCGCCGACAATATCTTTCGGCGATGGCCTCACGTAGGGGCGTGACGCCGACGAGCTCGATGCCGATGTCGTGTAGGTACGGGGTGACCTGTTCGGCGGCCTCGACGAACGCGCGCGACACCGCGGCGGCCGGCGCGGCCAGGGTCGCGGCGGCCAGGTTCGCCGACGCCGTTCCGACGATGGTGGGCGTGGTGACCGCCGCCGACACGGGCAGCGCCGTCGTGCTTCGCGCGCCCTGACGACCCCTGAGGTAGCCGTCCTCGCGCATCTGGGTGTACGCCGCGGTGACCGTCGTCCGCGACACGCGCAGGGCGTCGGCGAGCGCTCGCTCACTGGGCAGCTGCGCCCCGACCGGAAGCCGGCCGTCGACGATCAACATGCGCAGACCGTCGGACAGACCCTGATACGCAGGTCCGCTGGCGCTGGAGGTACGCCAGTTGCCCAGTTCGCGGGCCAAGAGGTCCACATTGAGCCGCCGCCGCGCCAGTTCTACACTCATCGGAGCCAGTTTGCCCCAACTGGATATTGATGGCAAGGCCAGTTGTGGCCGAACATGGGCTCATGGCACAGCACTGGACCTCAAGGATGACCCGCAAAGCACGTGAGTTGAGCCGCGTCTACCGCAACTCGCCACGAATCGGTGACTTCGTCGCGGAGGACTCGGACTCGCGCCGGATCCGCAACGACCTCGACGCCATCCGCGCCCGATTCCCCGACCACGCGTGAAGCGCGGCTTCGCGCGCGGTGCGGCTCTGCTGATCGGCTTGATCGGGTACGGCTTCTCGATGGCCGTCATGGTGCGGTCCGGCCTTGGCCTCGACCCGTGGGACGTGTTCCACCAGGGCCTGGCCAACCGGACCGGCATGACGATCGGCATCGCGACGGCCGTGGTCGGCGTCGCCGTCCTGCTCGCCTGGATCCCGCTGCGGAACCGGCCGGGCATCGGCACCGTCGCCAACGTCGTCGTCATCGCGATCACCGTCGACGCCGCGCTGGCCTTCCTGCCCGAGCCGACCGGCTTGCCGGTGCGCGTCGCGATGATGGTCGGCGCGGTGCTGCTCAACGCCGTCAGCACCGTCCTCTACATCGGCGCCGGCCTCGGCCCAGGACCGCGCGACGGTTTGATGACGGGCCTGGTGGCCCGTACGGGGCTGTCGGTCCGACTGGTCCGCACGTCCATCGAAGCGACCGTCCTGGCCGTCGGGTGGCTGCTCGGTGGCACCGTCGGCATCGGCACCGTCGTGTACGCATTCGGCATCGGCCCGTTGGTGCAGCTGACCCTGCGGGTGACACCGCAACGGTGGCTCGCCGTGAGCGGGTGGGCCGTCGTCACACCCCGCCTGACTACGATGGGCGAGTGCCAGCCGACCCCAGCGACAGAGAAGGCTCCGCAGAACCCCAGGTCGACGCAGACCTGCTGATCGACTTCGCCAAGATCACGCTGCGACGCGGCGGCAAGACCCTCGTCGGACCCGTCACCTGGGCAGTCGAGCTCGACGAGCGCTGGGTCGTCATCGGCCCCAACGGGGCGGGGAAGACGTCGCTGCTGCGCATCGCCGCCGCCATGGAACACCCGTCCAGCGGCACCGCGTACGTGCTCGGCGAGCGACTCGGCAGGACCGACATGTCGGAGCTGCGGGCCCGCGTCGGGCTGAGCAGCTCGGCGTTGGGGCAACGCATCCCCGACGACGAGGTGGTGCGTGACGTCGTGGTGTCCGCCGGCTACGCCGTGCTCGGACGCTGGCGCGAGAAGTACGACGACGTCGACTACGCGCAGGCCGTCGACATGCTGGAAAGCCTTGGCGCAGAACATCTCGCGGAACGCACCTACGGCACCCTCTCGGAGGGTGAGCGCAAGCGGGTGTTGATCGCACGGTCGCTGATGATCGATCCGGAACTGCTGCTGCTCGACGAACCGGCCGCCGGTCTCGACCTCGGCGGACGCGAGGAACTGGTATCCCGGCTCACCGATCTCGCCGCCGATCCCGATGCCCCCGCTATCGTGCTCGTCACCCACCACGTCGAGGAGATCCCGCCGGGCTTCAGCCACTGCCTGCTGCTGTCCGAGGGCGCGGTCGTCGCGTCGGGTCTGTTGACCGACGTGCTCACCTCCGACAACCTGTCCAAGGCGTTCGGCCAGTCGATCGCCCTCGACGTGATCGACGGCCGCTACTTCGCGCGCCGCACCCGCAGTCGCGCCGCGCATCGAAGGAGAGCCCTGTGAGCCAAGTGGCTGACGCCGATCCACTCGTTCCGAGACCGGCAGCCACGGTGATGCTGCTGCGGGAGGGTCGCGGCGCCCACGCCGACGGCATCGAAGTCTTCCTGATGCGCAGGCACGCCGCCATGGAGTTCGTGGCCGGCGTGATGGTGTTTCCAGGAGGCGGGGTCGACGAGCGCGACCGCGGAGCAGACATCGCCTGGTTCGGCCCAGAGCCGTCGTGGTGGGCGAAGCGCCTCAACGTCGACGTGGACCTGGCCGAGGCGCTCGTCTGCGCCGCCGCCCGCGAGACGTTCGAGGAGTCGGGCGTCCTGTTCGCGGGGCCGGCAGGCGATCCCGACGAGATCGTCGGCGACGCCTCGGTCTACGGCGATGCCAGGGCCGCGCTGGCCAACAACTCGCTGTCGTTCGCCGACTTCCTCCGCACGGAGAAGCTGGTCCTTCGCGCCGACCTGCTTCGGCCGTGGGCCAACTGGGTGACGCCCAAGGAGGAGCGCACCCGGCGCTACGACACCTACTTCTTCGTCGGCGCCCTCCCCGAGGGGCAGCGGGCCGACGGTGAGAACACCGAGACCGACCAGGCGGCGTGGGTGACCCCGCAGGCAGGTCTCGACGACTTCGCGCAAGGCCGGTCCTTCCTGCTGCCGCCCACGTGGACCCAACTCGACTCGCTCAACGGACACACCGTCGCCGAGGTACTCGCGGTGGAGCGCACGATCGAGACCGTCGAGCCTCACCTCGCGGCGGACAAGGACACCGGCAACTGGCAGATCGAGTTCTTCGACAGCGGCCGCTACAACGCGGCGCGCAACCAGCGAGGGCCAGCCGGATACGACAAGCCGTGAGGGAATTCGTCAGCGTGCACGTCGTCGACGGCGTCGGCACCCTGGTGCTGTCACGATCGCCGACGAACACCCTGACTCGACAGATGTGTCGCGAGATCGATTCGGCCGCAACAGAACTCGGTGAGCACACCGACGTGGCCGCCGTCGTCGTCTTCGGGGGCCACGAGATCTTCTCGGCTGGGGCCGACGTAGGAGAGGCGCGCGTGATCGGCTCCGACGCGGCCGCCGTCGCCACGGCGGTGGCGTTGCGCGCGGTCGCCGACATCCCCAAACCCACGGTCGCCGCGGTCACCGGCTACGCGCTCGGCAGCGGGCTGACCCTCGCCCTTGCCGCGGACTGGCGCATCGGCGGTGACAACGTCAAGTGGGGTGCGACGCAGATCCTCGAGGGGTTGGCACCGTCGCACGACGACGCGGAGCTGCTGGCCCGCGCGATCGGCGACGCCCACGCCAAGGACCTGGCGTTCACCGGGCGCTTCGCCCATGCCAAGGAGGCCCTCGAGCTGGGTCTGGTCGACGAGCTGGTGGCGCCTGACCACGTCTACGACGCCGCCGTGGCGTGGGCTCGACGTTTCGTCGACGTCTCCCCGGAGGCGTTGGCGGCGGCCAAGGCGGCATTTCGCCCGGCCTCACCGGGCCGTTAGGCTGCCCTACATGACGAGTACCGACCGCGAGCCGGCCCCCAACCCGCACGCCACGGCCGAGGAAGTCGAGGCGGCCCGCCACGACACCAAGCTGGCGCAGGTGCTGTACCACGACTGGGAAGCCGAGACCTACGACGACAAGTGGTCGATCTCCTATGACCAGCGCTGCATCGACTACGCACGGGGTCGCTTCGACGCCATCGTGCCCGACGAGCTGCAACGCGAGCTGCCCTACGATCGGGCGCTCGAACTCGGCTGCGGAACCGGCTTCTTCCTGCTGAACCTGGTGCAGTCCGGAGTGGCCCGCCGGGGCTCGGTCACCGACCTGTCGCCTGGCATGGTCAAGGTGGCCGTCCGCAACGGTCAGGGACTCGGGCTGGACATCGACGGCAAGGTCGCCGACGCCGAGGGCATTCCCTACGACGACGACACGTTCGATCTGGTCGTCGGCCACGCCGTGCTGCACCACATCCCCGACGTGGAGCTGTCGCTGCGCGAGGTCGTGCGAGTGCTCAAGCCCGGTGGGCGGTTCGTCTTCGCGGGGGAGCCCACCACCAAGGGCAACGTGTACGCGCGCAATCTGTCGACCCTGACCTGGCGCGCGGCCACGACCGTCACGAAGCTGCCGGGGCTCGAGGGGTGGCGTCGCCCCCAGGAGGAACTCGACGAGTCCTCGCGCGCGGCGGCTCTCGAGGCGATCGTCGACCTGCACACCTTCGAGCCGGGCGACCTGGAACGCATGGCCACCAACGCCGGCGCCGTCGACGTGCGCACCGCCAGTGAGGAATTCACCGCGGCGATGCTCGGCTGGCCGATTCGGACCTTCGAGGCGTCGGTGCCTCCCGGCCGATTGGGTTGGGGCTGGGCGAGGTTCGCCTTCAAGAGCTGGACCTCGCTGAGCTGGGTCGACTCCAACGTGTGGCGTCACGTCGTGCCGAAGGGCTGGTTCTACAACGTCATGATCACCGGGGTCAAGCCGTCCTGAAGGGTGGCGGCCTTGGCTTCACCCTCGACGACGTCGCGTACCTCGGCGGCGACGAGGGCGGCGCGGCGCTCGCCGAGGTCGACGCGCTCGCGCTGACCGACGCCAGCCGCATCTCCGACATCGCCTCCGCGCGTGCGCGTTTCGGTGACCGGGCGGCCGTCCTGGTCGAGACGACGTTGCTTCGGCGCAAGGCCAAGGTCAAGTTTCCGCACGCGGGTCAGTGGCTGTTCACCGGCGAGGCGCTCGAGCAGTCCACCGCCGCCGCGGTGGCCGCGCACCGCGCCGAACGGTTGACGGGTCGCGCCGTGCATGACGTGACCTGTTCCGTCGGAACCGAACTCGCCGCACTGCGCGACCGCGCCGACCGGGTCGTCGGCAGCGATCTCGACGAGGTGCGCGTAGCGATGGCCAGGCACAACGTCGGCCGGGACGGCTCGACGGTCCTGCTGTGCCGCGCCGACGCGCTCGCCCCCGTCACCCGGGACACCACGGTCGTCGCCGACCCGGCCCGCCGCAGTGGTGGGCGTCGCACGTTCGACCCACGCGACTACACCCCCGCCCTCGACGAACTGCTCGAGGTCTACGCCGGCCGCGATCTCGTCGTGAAGTGTGCGCCGGGAATCGATTTCGACCAGGTCCGCCGACTGGGGTTCGACGGCGAGATCGAGGTGACGTCGCTTGGCGGCGGTGTCCGCGAGGCGTGCCTGTGGTCCCAGGGGCTGGGCAGGCCGGGGGTGACCCGCCGCGCCACGATCCTGGACCGGGCCGAGGAGATCACCGACGCCGAGTCCGACGACTGTCCCGTCGCCGCGCCGGGGCGCTGGATCGTCGACCCCGACGGCGCGGTGGTCAGGGCGGGCCTGGTGCGCCACTACGGCGCGCGGCACGGACTGTGGCAACTCGATCCGGCGATCGCCTACCTCTCCGGTGACGAACTGCCCACCGGCGTCCGGGGCTTCGAGGTGATCGCCGAGTTCGGTCTCACCGAACGCACGCTGCGACAAGAACTGTCGGCCCGCGACGTCGGCGCGCTCGAAATCCTCGTCCGCGGCGTCTCGGTGGATCCAGACGAACTGCGAACCCGGTTGCGGCTGCGGGGATCGCAGCGGCTCTCCCTGGTGATCACCCGAATCGGGGCCGGAAGCGCGAGCCGATCGGTGGTCTATCTGTGCCGACCGTCCCGGTGAGGCCGCGGGTAGGGTGGCGTCGGCGGCGCCGGTGCCGTATTTCGACGGAGGGTTCTCGACAGATGCGCATGTCCACACTGGCGGTGTCCATTTCGGCGGCCGCCGTGCTCGGCTGGTCGGGCATCGCGGTTGCCTCCGCGGCGCCGCCGAAGTGCACCGACCTCAACGGTGTCGTCGACGCCAACCAGATCTGCCAGATCCAGGCCACCGACCCCGGATACTCGGTGAACGTCAGCTACCCGGTCGACTATCCGGACGTGAACCCGGTCTTCGACTACGTCAAGGAGACCCGTGACGGGTTCCTGAACGTGGCCAAGACCCCCGACTCCCGGACGATGCCGTACGAGTTGGAGACCACCGCAACCCAATACGGTTCGGCGGCCGCGCCCCGGGCCACCAGGAGTCTGGTGTTCAAGACCTACCAGGGCGTAGGCGGAGCCCACCCGACGACGTTCTACAAGTCCTTCAACTGGGACCAAGGCGCTAGCAAGCCAATCACGATCGACGACCTCTTCAAGGCAGGCGCCGCGCCCTACCCGGTGATCCTCCCGTTGGTGCAGGCCGAAGTGGACAAGCAGCTTGGCCAGCAGGTGACGATCTCACCAGGGGACGGTCTCGATCCGTCGAAGTATCAGAACTTCGCCGTCACCGACGACTCGCTCATCTTCTTCTTCAGCCAGGGTGACGTGCTGCCAGAAGCTGCGGGCGCTCTCCAGGTCGCGATACCCCGCGGCCCGGTCGCCGCCATGCTCGCCTGACGCACTCAGGCAGGGGCGAAGCCGAACACCCGACCGTCACTCGTCGCGGCGACGACGCGGCGATCATGACCGATCGACACCCCGACCGGGTAGCCCGACGCACCGGGTAGGGGATAGCTGTTGAGCGTGCGTCCGTCGGCGGGGTCGAACACCAGCAGCGCCATGCCCTCGCCGTCGCGCGTCACGGTGTACGCCGCAGACGTTCCGCCCAGGCTGGACGTCGAAAGCGGTTCGACGTCGTCGCGCGTCCACGCCACCTCCCCGCGGTCGCCGCCGTCCTTGACGGCGACCAGCTTGGTCTCCGGGCCACCGCCGGACACGATCAGGCCGTCCGGTGACACCGACGGCGGGGTCTGGGGCTGGAAGTCCAACGGCACCGACCACTTCGCCGTCCCGTCCTCGGTGTTCAGCGCCCACAGGTGTCCGTCGCGTCCGTTGACGTAGGCCGTGGCGCCGTCGGCCGACAGCACCGGGCTGCCGAGCGGCCCGCCGCCCACCGCGGCGCTGGTCCAGTCCCTCGACAGCAGCGGGGTCTGACCCGGTCGATAGCGCAAGCCAACCACTTCGGGGGCGGGGGCGTCGGGCTGCCACAGCGTCATCACCACGACGCCCGTCGCAGCCGAGAACGCCGGCGCGGCCGCCACCGGGCACCGCGGCCTGCCCAGCTGACAGTCGGCGAGGCCGCGCTCGGAGTCCTTCGGGTCGACGCCCTCCACCAGATCCAGCGCCGTCCCGACGACGTTGCCGCGGTGCGCGTCGTAGACCAGAACCTGCCCGAGGTGCGTCACCACCAACAGTTCGCCGGGGGACAGCAGTCGTGGTGTCTGCGGCAGCCCGATCACCGGGTTGCGCCAGCGGATCCACTGGGTCGGCGGGAACGACATGATGGCGCCAGGCTGCCCGACGTAGAGGTTGTCGAAGCCGTCGAAGAGGGGGCTGGAGATGCCGCCGCCCTGCCACAGGCGGCTGCACCAGCGTTGACGCGCCCTGTTGTCGTTCTCCCACACCATCAGCGAGCAGCCGCCTGCGGTCTGGGCGTTGACCGCGAGGTAGTCACCCGAGCCGATCGCCACCTGCGATTCGACCTGGCCCTTGACCGACCGGATCCAGTCGAGGCGGAGCGACCCCGCGCCGTCGACCGGCGAATAGCTGCTGTTGGCCGCGTCGCCGTACTGAGCCGACCAGCCGTCGGCGGGATGGGCTTCCACCCACGAGTCGGTGTTGCCGCACGAGCTCGTTCCAAGCGTCACCAGCACCGCTACCGCCACGGCTGCGACGCGGCGCACGGTCTTTCCAGGAGCAGACATCGAGTCCCGACACTATCGGAGAGCAGTGAGCGGACGCCGCGAGCGGAGCACCCCGGGAATGTCGGCCGGAGGGCAGGAGCCCAGATGAGGTGCTCAAGTAGGCTGTGCCGCCATGACCACGATGTGGGGCGCTCCTATCCACAAGCGCTGGCGCGGCTCGCGATTGAGGGATCCCCGGCAGGCCCGGTTCCTCACGATGGAGTCGCTGCGGTGGGTGCTAGCGAACAAGGCCTACTCACCCTGGTACCTGGTGCGGTACGTCCGACTGCTGAAGTTCAAGCTCGCCAACCCGCACATCGTCACGCGCGGCATGGTGTTCCTCGGCAAGGGCGTCGAGATTCAGGCCACCCCCGAGCTCTCCTACATGGAGATCGGGCGGTGGGTGCACATCGGAGACAAGAACACCATCCGCTGCCACGAAGGGTCGTTGCGCATCGGCGACAAGGTGGTCCTCGGTCGTGACAACGTCATCAACACCTACCTCGACATCGAGTTGGGCGACTCGGTGCTGATGGCGGACTGGTGCTACGTCTGCGACTTCGACCACCGGATGGACAGCATCGAACTGCCGATCAAGGACCAGGGCATCGTCAAGGCGCCGGTGCGGATCGGGCCGGACACCTGGGTCGCCACCAAGGTGACGGTGCTGCGCGGCACCAGCGTCGGACGCGGCTGTGTGCTGGGTGCACATGCGGTGGTCAAGGGCGAGATCCCGGACTACTCCATCGCCGTCGGCTCGCCCGCCAAGGTGGTCAAGAACCGCAAGCTGTCGTGGGAGACGTCGGCCGCGCAGCGCGCCGAACTGGCGGCGGCGCTCGCCGACATCGAGCGCAAGAAGTCGGCGCGCTAGCGTCCCTCTGACTCAGGGGACGTCGCGCGCCAGCAGGTCGTCCCAGGTGTCGCGGCGCACCACCAGGCGCGCGGTCCCGCCGTCGGCGAACACCACCGGTATCCGGCGAGCGCCGTTGTACTGGTTGGACATCGTGTAGCAGTACGCCCCGGTGACCGGCACCGCGATCACGTCACCCACCGTCGGATCCCGAAGTGACACACCGTCGATCAGCTGGTCGCCGGACTCGCAGTGGCGTCCGACGAGGTTGACGCGGGCTCCGCCGCCGACGCGGTCCGCGACGGTCGCCTCGAAGCGCTGCCCGTAGAGCGACACCTCCAGGTTGTCGCCCATGCCGCCGTCGACCGCGACGTGGGTGAGCTCGCCGCGCTTGACGGTCGTCACCCGGTACAGCGTGCAGGCCGACGTGGCGACCATGCTGCGGCCGGGTTCGACGATGATCCGACTGCCCGTCGGCAGCAGCGCGTCGGCCGCCGACACCATCGCCTCGGCGTAGTCGGCCAGTGTCGGCGGGTGTTCGTCGTAGGTGTACCGGACGCCAAGACCGCCGCCAAGGTCGTAGACGTCGAACGTGCCGAGCGCGGCCAGCGGGGCGACGGCGGCGGCGAGCTGCTCGACGTTGAGCAGCTGCGAGCCGACGTGGGTGTGCAGACCGTCGCAGCGCAGCACACCGCTGCGTTCGATGCGCGAGATGGCGTCGCGGGCGTCGTCGGGCATCAGGCCGAACTTCGACCCGGCGTGGCCGGTGGCCACCGAGGCGTGGGTGGTGGCGTCGACGCCGGGGATCACCCGGACCAGACACGCCTGCGTGTGGCCGCGCGGCACGATGCGCTCGAGACGGTCGACGTCGTCGAAGTTGTCGACCACCACCAGACCGACTCCGCTGCGCACGGCGAGCTCGAGTTCTTCGTCGGTCTTGGCGTTGCCGTGCAGCACCAGACGGGCCGGGTCGGCTCCGGCGGCCAGCGCGGTGACGATCTCACCGCCGCCCGCAACGTCCAGGTGTAGCCCCTCTTCGGCCATCAGTCGCTGAATTGCGGTGCACGGAAAGGCCTTCGACGCGAACGCCACGTCCGATCCCGGACGTCTGCTGCGGAACTGGTGCAGGTACTCGCGGGCGCGCCTGCGCAGCGCGCCCTCGTCGACGACGAGAACGGGCGTGCCGAACTCCGCGGTCAGATCGTCGACGCGGCAGCCGCCGACGACGAGCATGCCGTCGTCGGCCGTGTGGGTGCCGGGCGGGAAGAGGTCCAGTACGTCGGGTCCGCTCACGGGTACACGCTAGCCCCTGTCGGGCAACGCGTGCTCGACGATGAGCGCACGCCGATGTGGTTCCCGCTCAGCGCGTTTCGCCGCGAGGTAGACCTGTGCGGTCTCGGCGGCCACCGTGTGCCAGTCGAATGCGGAGTCGAGCCGTTTGCGCGCCGCCACGGCGTGCCGCTGGGCGGCCGCCGGATCGTCGAGCACCGCGCGGACCGCGGTGGCCAGGGCGGCCACGTCACGCGGCGGAAAGGACCGGCCCGTCTGGCCGTCGATGACCGCCTCGCCGAGCCCGCCGACGTTGGACGTCACGAGGGGAGCGCCGGTCGCGGCCGCCTCCAGAGCGACGATGCCGAACGGTTCGTAGTGGCTGGGCAGCACCGCGGCGTCGCAGTCGTGAAGGAGTGCGACGAGCTGCTCGTGGTCGACGCGACCAACGAAGTCGACGGCCTTGAGCACCTTGTGCTTTCGCGCCTGCTCGAGCAACCAGTCCTGCTGGGTGCCGTCCCCGGCGATGGTCAGCGTGGTCCCGGGGTGGGTCCTCCTGATGCGGGGCAGCGCCGCAATGGCGTCGTGCACGCCCTTCTCGTACTCCAGGCGGCCGAGGTAGAGCAGCCGCGCAGGACCGCGCCGAGCGGTGCGGCGCGCGAAGGGCCAAAGGCCCGCGTCGATGCCGTTGCGGATGACCCGCGACTCGGACAGACCGGGGCCGAACAGTTCGGTGATCTCCTCGCCCATCGACGCCGAACACGTGATGAGAGAGTCGGATTCGCGCACCAGCCACGACTCCACCGCGTGCACCTGACGGCTGATCTTCCCCGACACCCAGCCCGAGTGCCGCCCCGCCTCGGTCGCGTGGATCGTCGAGACCAGCGGCACGTCGAAGTGTTCGGCCAGCGCGATCGCGGGATGGGCGACCAACCAGTCGTGCGCGTGCACGACGTCGGGGCGCCACTTCAGCGCCAACCCGGCGCGCACCATGGAGTGACCCATCGCCAGCGTCCACGCCATCATGTCGGTGGCGAACACGAACTCGTGGGGGTCCTCGGCCGCGGCGATCACTCGCACGCCCTCGCTGACGTCGTCGCCGGTGGGGTGGGTGCTGGGGTCGGTGCCGGTGGGCCGCCTGCTGAGGACGACGACCTCGTGGCCGGCCTCGGCCAAGGCGGTGGCGAGGTGGTGGACGTGGCGGCCGAGGCCGCCGATGACGACCGGTGGGTATTCCCACGACACCATAAGGACCTTCACGACGGCCCCACCGACCGCGCGAGCGTGCGCAATGTCGGATTCCCAGGCGGCGTGTCGGCCGCAGACACGCACGCTCGCGGCAGGAGGGGGGCGCTCATCGGGGGAGTCGTCTGGCGTCGAGCGCGCCGAACAGTCCGTCGGCGCGATTCCAGTTGCCCGCAAGGCGTTCGGCGTGCTCGCGGCGGCCCGCCGCCAGCGCGTCGGCGATCTCGCGGGTGGCGTGGGCATGAAGGTGGGCACGGTAGCGGGCGTACTCGGCGGCCGTGTCCTTGCTGACCATGAACGGCCAGTCGCTGGATACCGTGAGCAACGCTTCGCGCAGGATCTGGTCGGCGACGAGGTCGCGCGGGGTGGGCGCACCGACGACCGCGTGCTGGGTCAGCGCCTTGTCCACCGTCGCCAGGGCGGTGTCGACGACTTCGGTGTTGAGCCGCACCAGGTCCGACACCTGCTCGCCATTCCACACCTGCCAGTTCTTGCCCGAACCCCAAGAGCTGGGCGGCAATTCGACAGGGTCCCCAACGAAACCGTCGGCGATGGCGTCGGACAGCGTGCCGACGCGGATCCCGGCTTCGGGCAGTGCCCGCAGCACCCGCTCGAGCCACACCGGGCCCTCGTGCCACCAGTGTCCGAAGAGTTCGGTGTCGAACGCCGCGACGACGTGGGCGGGTCTCCCGATGCGCTCGGATTCCGAGGTCAGCCTGCGGCGGACGGCATCGACGAAGTCGGCGACGTGGACGTCGACCGCGTGGTCGGCGCGCTCGGGTTCGTAGGCGGCCTTGTCCTCCGACGGCACCGCGCGCCCGGTGACCCGGGCCGGCTTGAGCCCGGTGAGGTGGTCGTAGGTGTGGAAGTCGCGGTATGCGGCATGGCCTGGATAGCCCGACTTCGGCGACCAGACGCGATAGCTCACCTTGAGGTCGCGTCCGAACGCGACGACGCCCGAGTCGGTGACCGGCCGGCCAAGCGCGGTGTCGCCGTGCAGGGTTGGGCCGTCGACCATGAAGTGGGTCACCCCGGCGGCGGCGTACTCGTGCTCGAGCCCCGGTGAATACGCACACTCGGGTGCCCAGATGCCCTTGGGGACATGGGCGAAGCGTTGACCGGCGTCGGCGAGGCCCTCGCGAAGGGCGAACTCGCGCAACCGGGGGTGTAGCAGCGGTTGGAACGGATGGGCCAACGGCCCGCCGAGCAGCTCGACGGCGTCGGCGTCGACCAGCTGGCGCAGCAAAGGGCTGCCGCCGTGTCGCCAGTTCGCCGAGAAGTCCTCGAGCGCCCGGCCGGCTTCGTCGTATTCACGAATGCCGAAGGCGCGCAACGCGTCCGGTGCCGCGTAGCCGCTTCCGCTTCCGCTGCGTCGAACCGCTGCCTCCTGGCCACGGAGCTGCCAGTTCGCCAACCAACTCTGCATGCCGACCAGCGAGTAGGGGTCGTCCAGTTGCGCGGTGACCACGGGCGTCATGCCGAGGGTGAGCAGGTGACTGCGGCCCTCGTCGGAGAGTCGGCCCAGCAGACCCATCAGCGGCAGATAGGCCGTGGCCCACGACTGGTACAGCCATTCCTCGCCGACAGGCCACCGGCCGTGATGTGCCAGCCACGGCAGGTGCGTGTGGAGGACGAGGGTGAACAGCCCCGGCGTTGGGGGCGGCTCGCTCACGGTCGCACCGCGATGGCCACCAGATCCAGGCTCTCGTCGATCGCGCGCTCGTTGGCGTCGAGCAGGTCGAAGTCGTCGGTGCGGACCGCCGCGACGTCGGCCAGCAGGTCCGCCGGCCACGGCGCGTTGGCCACGGCCCGGGCGATCTGTGCGTCGTTGATCGAGCCGCCGTGCCGAGCGTCGAGCTCGGCGAGGCGGGCGCCGTGGAAGACCCCGAGCATCGCCTCGACGTGGAAGCCGGACGCGGTGAGCAGTTCGGTGAGCTCCGCGGCGTTCAGTTCGCGGGTGTGGAACGGGTTGATCGGGGTGTCGCGGCCGGGGGAGAACGTGATGCGGTTGGGCGTCGACATCAGCAGCACGCCCGACGGGCGCAGCACGCGAGCGCACTCGTCGACGAACTGGCCCTGATCCCACAGGTGCTCGATGACCTGGAAGTTGACCACGACGTCGACCGCGCCGTCCTCGAGCGGCAACTCGGCCAGATTTCCCTGGCGCATGTCGACGCGCGGGTAGCGCGCACGGACGTGCGCCACGGCGGAGTCGTCGTAGTCCAGACCGATGACGTGGCTGGCCACGCCGGCGATGAGGTCGGCGCCGTAGCCCTCACCGGAGCCGGCCTCGAGTACGACGCGGTCGACGCATCGGTCCAGCAGCCGTTGGTACACCACTTCGTGCCGGCGGAACCAGTAATTCTCCTCGGCCAACCCGGGGATGGTGCGCTCCCCGGTCAGGGGAAGCGAGTCCACGTTCGGGAGCGCGGAATCGGATGGTTCGGGCTGGGTAAATGTGCTCATTGCCAACGCAGGCTAACCCAGCTATGGCCATTGTCACTTGTTCGCAAGGTTCATAAGCCGGTGGGAGGGGCAGAAGGTTAAACAACACCAGTTAAGGTGAGGGTGCATACCGCCCCAAGTTACCGACTAGTAACCTGATGGCTGTTGTATCAATCGTGATATGGGCAGGCCGGCTGAGGCCTCATCGAGGAGGACGAACCACACTCATGACGAACATCGTGGTCCTGATCAAACAGGTTCCTGATTACGAGGATCGGCATCTCACCGACGGTGACTGGACCCTTGACCGGGCCGGCAGCGATCCGGTGCTGGACGAGATCAACGAAAAGGCCGTCGAGGTCGCGCTGCAGCTCAAGGAGAAGCACGCGGACGCCGACTACAAGGTGGTCGTACTGACCGCTGGCCCGGCCAGCGCAGAGACGGCGATCCGCCGGGCACTGTCCATGGGCGCCGACTCGGCCTACCACCTCGTCGACGACGGGCTGCACGGCTCGGACATCGTCCAGACGTCGTGGGCGCTGGCGCGGTCGCTGGGCCAGATCGAGGACATCGGCGTGGTCATCGCCGGCAACGAAACCAGTGACGGCGTCGGTGGCGCCGTTCCTGCGATCCTCGCCCAGTTCCTGGGTCTGCCGCAGCTGACGGCCATGCGCAGCATCGACATCGCCGACGGCAAGGTCACCGGCGAGCGTGAGACGGACGACGGCATCTTCGGTCTCGAGGCGACGCTTCCCGCGATCGTCAGCATCAACGAGAAGATCGTCGACGACGCCCGCTTCCCCTCGTTCAAGGGCATCATGGCGGCCAAGAAGAAGCCCGTCGAGACCCTGACGCTGGCTGGTATCGGCGTCGAAGCCGACGAGGTCGGCGGACAGTACGCGGGGTCGACCGTCGTGTCGGCAACCCCGAAGCCGCCGAAGACCGCAGGCGAGAAGGTCACCGACGAGGGCGAGGGCGGCAAGCAGATTGCCGATTACCTGGTCGCCCAGAAGCTCCTCTGAGCTACGTCGACCCGTCCCAGACCCACACTTCCTAGAGAGCGATCGAGAACCAATGGCTGAAGTACTCGTGCTCGTCGAGCACGCTGAAGGAAACCTGAAGAACGTCACCGGAGAGCTCATCACCGCAGCCCGTGCGCTGGGCGAGCCCTCTGCCGTCGTCATCGGCGCGCCGGGCACGGCGGACAAGCTGACCGACGCGCTCAAGGCGCTCGGCGCGGCGAAGATCTACGTCGCCGAGTCCGACGTCGTCGAGCAGTACCTCGTCACCCCCAAGGTCGACGTGCTCAACTCGCTCGTCGAGTCGGCGTCGCCGGTGGCGGTCGTCGTCGTCGCCAGTGCCGAGGGCAAGGAGGTCGCCGGACGCGTCGCGGCCGAGACCGGCTCCGGCGTGCTCATCGACCTGATCGGCATCAAGGAAGGCCCCATCGGCGTCCACTCGATCTTCGGTGGTGCGTACACCACCGAGGCGAAGGCCGAGGGCGACGGACCCGTCCTCGCGCTGCGTCCGGGTGCCGTCGAGGCCGAGCCCGCCGCCGGCGCAGGTGAAGTGGTGACCGTCGAGGTGCCCGCACCTGCCGAGAACGCCACCAAGATCACCTCGCGTCAGCCGGCGCAGAAGAGTGCGCGTCCCGAGCTGAGCGAAGCCAAGATCGTCGTCGCAGGCGGCCGTGGCGTCGGCAGCAAGGAGAACTTCAACGTCGTCGAGGAGCTCGCCGACGCGTTCGGTGGCGCCGTCGGCGCCTCCCGCGCCGCCGTCGACTCCGGCTTCTACGAAGGTCAGTTCCAGATCGGCCAGACCGGTAAGACGGTCTCGCCGCAGCTGTACCTGGCCCTCGGCATCTCGGGTGCCATCCAGCACCGCGCGGGCATGCAGACGTCGAAGACCATCGTCGCCGTCAACAAGGACGAGGAAGCGCCGATCTTCGAGATCGCCGACTACGGCATCGTGGGCGACCTGTTCAAGGTCACCCCGCAGCTGACCGACGCCGTCAAGGCTCGCAAGGGCTAAGCCCCCGAACGCTCGACGCAAACCCCGGTGCACCTGGTGCGCCGGGGTTTTGCGTTGTCGGGACCCGTGCGTTGGGAGGACTACGGACTTTCCAGGGCTCGAGTGGCGTCGACCGGTGCGAGAGTCGACTCATCACATCGAGAGAGGGGTTCGGCAATGAGGATCACAGTCATCGGGGCCACCGGCCAGGTCGGTTCGAAGGTGGTGCAGCTGCTGCGCGCCGAGGGGCATGACGTCGTCGCGGCGTCCCGGGAGACCGGAGCCGACGTGCTCACCGGCGCCGGACTGGTCGAGGCGCTCACCGGCGCGCAGGTGCTGGTCGACGTGGTGAACTCGCCGTCCTTCGAGGACGATCCGGTGCTGAAGTTCTTCACCGCCTCGTCTGCCAACCTGGTCGCCGCGGCGAAGGAGACCGGCGTCGGGCACTACGTGGCGCTGTCGATCGTGGGTGTGGACGGATTGCCCGACAGCGGATACATGCGCGCGAAGGTGGTGCAGGAGAAGACGATCACCGAGTCGGGCCTGCCCTACACGATCGTGCGGGCCACCCAGTTCCAGGAGTTCGCCGAAGCCATCACCGGATCCCTGGTGGTCGACGGCGAGGTGCGCGCGCCAGACGCGCTCATCCAGCCGATCGCGGCCGCCGACGTCTCGGTCGCCGTCGCCAAGGCCGCGGTCGCCGCACCAGTCGACGGGACGGTCGACGTCGGTGGACCCGAGAAGCTTTCGTTCGCCGACATGGCGCGGGCGGTCCTGGCGAGCCAGGGCGCCGACACCCCCGTCGTCGTCGACCCCTCGGCCACCTACTTCGGCACCCACGTCGAGCAGGACAGTCTGGTCACCGGATCGGGCGCGACCCTGGCTCCCACCCACTTCGCGGACTGGCTCGCATCCCGATGAGCCAGGGGGAACTCAGCGGCCGGTCGGCGCTGGTCACCGGTGGCACCGCGGGCATCGGGTTGGAGTCGGCCCGGCTACTGGCCGAGGCGGGCGCCGCGGTGACGATCACCGGACGCGACGTCGAGCGGGGAGAGAAGGCACTCGCCGCGCTCGGCCTCGGCGTCCGGTTCGTCGCCGCCGACCTCTCCGACCTGGAGTCGGTGGCATCGCTGGCCCGGCAGTGCGGTGACGTCGACGTCTTGGTGAACAACGCCGCGAGCTTTCCCGGCGCGTCGACCGTCGACCAGGACCCGGCCTCCTTCGAGCGGACGTTCGACACGAACGTCCGTGGGGCGTACTTCCTGGTCGCCGCCGTGGCGCCGGGCATGCTGGCCCGCGGCAGCGGCAGCATCGTGAACGTCACCTCCATGGTCGCCTTCAAGGGAGTGGCGGGCGCCTCGACCTACAGCGCGTCGAAGGCGGCCCTCGAATCGCTGACCCGAACGTGGGCCGCGGAGTTCGGGTCCCGTCACGTCCGGGTGAACAGCGTCGCGCCCGGGCCGACCGCCACCGAGGGCGTCGTCGCCGAATGGGGCGACACCAACGAAGAACTCGGTCGCGCCCTGCCGCTGGGCCGGACCGCCGACCCCCGCGAGATCGCCGAGGCGGTGTTGTTCCTCGCCTCGCCGAGATCCAGTTTCGTCACCGGTTCCACCCTGCACGCCGACGGCGGCGGCGCAGCCGTCTGACCCTCCCAAGGAGACCACCATGCACGACATGACGACGTCCGACGGGACCACGAGTCCCATTACCGTGATCCAAAGCGTCACACCGCCGTTCATTCCGCAGAACGCCGACGTGATGACCGTGATCATCGAGTGGCCTGCCGGCAGTCCCGGGGCTCCACCGCACCGGCACCCCGGTGGTCCCGCCTTCGGATACGTACTCGACGGCGAGATGCTGTTCGAACTCGAGGGTGAGGCGCCGCGGGTGATCAAGGCGGGTGAGGCCTTTTGGGAGCCGGGTGGTGACGTCATCCACTATTCGGACGCCAACAACCGCACCGACGGACCGTTGCGCTTCGTGGTCAACATGCTTTGCGTGCCCGGCCAACCCATGCTCGTCTACGTCGAGCCCGAGGAGCTGGAACAGTTGAAGGACCGCCGGGTGCCCCGCTCGCAGCCCTAACCATTCGGGCGCAGACGTAGGGTTGCGCCGTGGACCTGCTTCTCGGAATCGACATGGGCACCGGAAGCACGAAGGGCGTCCTGGTGGACGCCGCGGGTGTGGTGCTGGCCTCGGCCACGATCTCCCACTCGATGAGCCTTCCGCGGCCGGGATGGGCCGAAGTCGACGCCGAGGCGACGTGGTGGCGCGAGGTCTGCGAGATCAGCAACCGACTGGTGCGCGAGATGCCCTCGGGGTCGACCCTGGCGGCCATGTGCGTCAGCGGAGTGGGGCCGTGCCTGGTGCTCTGCGACGACGACCTGAACCCGCTCCGCCCGGCCATCCTCTACGGAATCGACACCCGCGCGACCGTCGAAATCCGTTCTCTGACCGAGGAATTCGGAGCCCATGAAATTCTGGAACGGGCGGGGACGCTGCTGTCGAGTCAGGCGGTGGGGCCGAAGCTGGAATGGGTGCGACGCCACGAACCGGACGTGTTCGGCCGGGCGACGGGGTGGTACGGATCGAATTCCTACATCGCCGCCAAGCTCACCGGTGAATACGCGATCGACCATCACACGGCCAGTCAGTGCGATCCGCTCTACGTGACCAGTGCCTTCGAGTGGAACGTCGAATGGGCCACGCGTATCTGCGGACGCCTGCCGCTGCCCCGACTGGTGTGGCCCCACGAGGTGGTCGGACGCGTGCACGGCGACGCGGCGGCCGCCACCGGCGTCCCACGGGGCACACCGGTGGTGGCCGGCACCGTGGACGCCTACGCCGAGGCGTTCTCGGTCGGTGTCCGCAACACCGGCGACCAGATGCTGATGTACGGCTCGACGATGTTCCTGGTGCAGATCATCGACGAGTACCACAGTGATCCTGCGCTGTGGACGACCGCGGGCATCGACCGTGGATCGTTGGCGTTGGCGGCGGGAACGTCGACGGCGGGCACCATGATCGGCTGGTTGCAGTCCGTCACCGGCGGTGCGCCGTTGGACGAGCTGATGGCCGAGGCGGCGGCGGTCCCCGCGGGCTGCGAGGGACTGATGACGCTGCCGTACTTGGCGGGGGAGCGGACCCCGGTGTTCGACCCGATGGCGCGGGGATTGTTCGCCGGTCTGACCCTGCGCCACGGCCGCGGGCATCTGTTCCGTGCGGCCTACGAGGGAATTGGCTTCGGGGTCAGGCAGATTCTCGAGATGTTCGACGACGCGCACACCGGACGCCGCACCGTGGCCGTCGGCGGTGGTCTGCGCAGCCCGATCTGGGCGCAGGCGGTCAGCGACATCACCGGCCGTCCGCAACTGGTTGCCGAACAGGGCATCGGCGCCAGCTACGGCGACGCCCTGATGGCGGCCATCGGAGTGGAACTGGTTGCCCCGGAAACGGATTGGGCCAAGATCACTCATGAGATCACCCCCAATCCCGACAACCGCGCACTGTACGACGAGCTGTACGAGACGTGGCGTCAGCTCTATCCGGCCACCAAGGATCTGATGCACGCGCTCGGTGAGCTCGGGAGTTGATGTCAGACCCCGCTTCTATGATGGTGGCATGTCCTCGCCCGCAACGTCTTTGAGCTCGAAGGAGCGCTTGGACGTGTTGTTCAGCGAGATGGAGGAGTTGGCGGGGCAGCGCAATGCGATCGACAGCCGGTTGGTGGAGATCGCCGCGGAGATCGAGGGTGACGGGATCTGGGGTGCCACTGGCTGCCGGTCGGTCCCGGCGTTGGTGGCCTGGAAGTTGGGTGTGTCCCCGCATACCGCGGAGACGATGGTGGCTGCCGCGCGGCGGCTGGAGGAGTTTCCGCGGTGTGCGGCGATGATGCGCGAGGGCCAACTGTCGTTGGATCAGGTGGCGGTGATTGCCGAGCGGGCCGGGACGGGGTCCGACGAGCACTACGCGAAGTTGGCGTCGGTGGCGACGGTGACCCAGTTGCGTTCTGCGATCAAGTTGGAGCCGCGCCCGAAGCCCGACCTGAAGCGGGAGCCGGAGCGGTCGGTCCGCAAGACCGTCGGCGAGACCCACACCACGTATCGGATCACGTTGCCGAAGGTGGAGGCGGCCAAGTTGGATGCCGCGCTGGATTCGCATCGTGATGCGTTGGTGGCGGCGTGGAAGCGTGACCACGCCGGCGATACTGATATCGACACCGATATCGGATCCGGCGGCGATGTCGGTGAGGTGTATGGCGGGGCCCGGCATGGGGAGAATCCCGACGGGCCCTCGGCGCAGGTACCCCCGTTCCCCACCACCACCGATGCGTTCATGAGTTTGGTGGAGGCCGGGTGGGACAGTGACGTGGCACGGCGTCCGCATGGGCAGCACACCACCGTGGTCGTGCATCTGGATGTCGAGAACCGCAACGCCGCCCTGCATCTCGGGTCGTTCCTGTCCGAGGAGGACCGCCGCGATTCGATGTGCAAGGCCGACTGTGAGATCTGGTTGCAACGCCACGGCCAGGTCATCGGGTCGGGGCGGGCTACCCGGCAGATCAGCCGCCGGTTACGCCGAGCCCTCGAGCACCGGGATCGCTGCTGCGTCGTCCCGGGGTGCGGGGCGACCCGCGGGTTGCATGCTCATCACCTGAGGCATTGGGAGGACGGCGGTGCCACCGAGCTCGACAACCTGGTGCTGCTTTGTCCCTTCCACCATCGGCTTCATCACAGCGGCGGCATCACCATCACCGGTCCGGCGCAGAACCTGGTCGTGACCGACGCCGACGGCAACATCCTCAACCCCGGGTCGTTGGCGCGCCCACCAACCCAGCCCCGACCATCGGTGAAGCCATGTCGCGGTCCGTTGGGGGAACGCGCCGAATGGTGGTGGTACACACCATTCGAACCGAAGGCGCCACCGCCAGACAACTGACCGATCACTAGTCAACGGCGTTGGTGGACAACGTCAGTCACGCATATGCGTTCAATAGCCGCCCGCGTGAGATCAGGGACGCCGTCTGCTTGAGACGTTGGGCGCGAATGCTCACGTCGTAGCCTCCCACGTGCTCCACTGCGGCGAACTCACCGGATAGATAATCGTAGAGATGTCGGACGTCGCGGCAAATGGCGATGGCCATGAGGTTGTTTCGACCGCTGGTGGCTGCCACGGACGCGATCTCGGCGTGTGCCGCAATCTGCTGCCCGACGCTGTCGAGGTGTTGCGGCGTCGTCGTCAGCCAGATCATCGCGTTGACCTCGAAGCCGAGGCGTTGGGGCAGAACGTCGAGGTCGTAGGTCAGGGTGCCCGCGGCCTCGAGTGCGGCGAGGCGGCGTGCGACCCGGGGCGTGGACCAGCCGGTCTCTTGGGCCAGGCGCGAGTGGGGTGCGCGGCCGTCTGCGGCCAGCGCGTCGAAGAGTGGCTGATCCTCGGTGGTCGGCGCGGCGGGTCGACCGGTGGGCGACGGCGGGGTGGATCGCTGCAGGATGTGATGAACCTGATCGGCGTCCAGGGTGTGACCGTAGGCGGTCCACGGTTCGGTGCCCGCCTCACCGAACGTGTGGAGGATCAGGTCGACGTCGAGGTCGATCACCGACGTGGTGCGCGGCAGTCGCCCCAGCAGTCCGTCGGGGCCCTCGGTCAGCGGTGCGCGCACGACGAAGACCAGTTCGGTCCAGCCCGAAAGAATGTTGGCGTGAGTCACTTCTGGTCGCCGTACCAGCGCCTCGGCGAGGCGGGGGATGTCATCGGGCTTGGCGTGGACACGGACCACCCACTGGGCGTCACCGTGCACCCTCGGGTTCAGCAGACCGACGACGCGCAACGCACCGTCGCGCCGCAGCCGGTGGTAGCGGCGGGCGACCGTCTGTTCGGGTGCGTCGACCGTGTCGGAGACAAGACGGAACGATGCCCTGGGTGACAGCTGCAGCGCGTGAATGATTTGGCCGTCAAGCGCATCGATCATGCGGATAACACTACGGGCGTGGCGCTGTCGTGAAGATTATCGGCCATTCTTCGGCCATCAGTCGTTGATCGACACCGCGCCCGGCCACTCTGGAGGGCATGCGATTAGCGGGCAACACCATCCTCGTCACCGGCGGCGGCAGCGGTATCGGTGCAGGTCTCGCCGCTGCCCTGCACCGGGCAGGTAACCAGGTCGTCATCGCGGGTCGCCGCCAGGATGCGCTGGAATCCGTTGCCCGTCGGCACCCCGGTATGGCGTACCTTCCGCTCGATCAGAGCGACGCGGGTGCCGTTCGCGGCTTCGCCGACGAGGTCGTGCGACGACATCCGCGGTTGAACGTGCTGATCAACAACGCGGGAATCATGCGTACCGAAGATCTGCGGGCCCCGGATCCTGACGTCATCGGCGACGTGATCTCGACGAACCTGCTCGGCCCGCTTTTGCTCACCGCGCATCTGTTGCCCGCGCTCAGGCGCAGGCCGTCCGCGGCAGTCGTGAACGTGACCTCGTCCCTTGCCTTCGTACCCAAGGCTGGCCTCCCCACCTACTGTGCCACCAAGGCGGCGATGCACTCCTACACCGAATCCTTGCGATTCCAATTGCGAGACAGCTCGATTCGGGTGATCGAGATCCCTCCGCCCCGGGTCTACACCGACGCGACCGCGGGCGACGACTACGGGGTGGGAGTCGAGGGTTTCGTCCGCGACGTCGTTTCGCTGCTGGCCTCCCGTCCCGAGGCTGACGAGGTCGTCGTCGACGCCGCCACGCTGCTTCGGTTCGCCGAGCGCCGCGGCGACTATCAAAAAGTCTATGCAGCAGTCAATTACGAGGAATCGAAGGGAACCCAATGAAGATTGGAATCGGATTACCCAACCACGTCGCCGGAGTCGGCGGCGCGCTAGTGGTCGAGTGGGCGCGCCGGGCCGAGCAGCGCGGATTCGACGCCGTGACCACGATCGACCGACTGATCTACCCGAGCCTCGACTCGGTCACCACTCTGGCGCTGGCCGCTGGTGCCACCTCGACGGTTGGTCTGGTGACCAACATTCTGCTGGCCCCGCTCTACCCACCTGTCCTTCTCGCCAAGCAGTTGGCGACCCTGTCGGACGCCTCCGGCAGTCGTCTCGTTCTCGGTGTCGGAGTTGGTGCCCGACCCGACGACTATCGCGGCGCCGGGGTCGAGTTCGATTCTCGAGGAGCGATTCTCGACGACGCCGTGACCGTCTGGCGGAGGGTCTGGTCGGGTGCGCCGCTGGACGGTGAGACGGCGCTGTGCCCGGCACCGGTGACCATCCCCGTGCTGTTCGGCGGTAAGGGGAAGCCGACGTTGCGGAGGGTGGCCACGCTCGGCGACGGCTGGGCCGGTGGCGCCGTGCGCGACTACGAGACCCAGGCGTCCTTCGCCGAGCAGATTCGCACCCGTTGGCTGGACGCAGGTCGCACGGGCCGTCCGCTGATGCAGACGTCGGTGAACTTCACGCTCGGTGACGATTCCGTAGTCGCGGAGGGACGGCGAAACCTGGGCGCCTATTACGGAAACAAGCCGGAGTATGCGGCGCTCAACGTCGCGGACATGGTGGACACGCCTGCGGATGCCCACGGCACCGTGCAGCGGTATCGCGACATGGGCTTCGACCAGTTGCTGTTCCATCCGAGTGTGGCCTCGCTGGATCAGGTCGACCGCCTCGCCGACGCCGTGCTGTAGACCCGACGGTCAGTTGGTCAGCGCGGGACTGGTCAAGATGTCGTTGGCCGTCCCGGGATCGGTGACCAGACGGTTGAAGTAGCCGCCGCGAGCGCCGGCGATGATGGAGTCGACCTTCTCCTTGCCGATGGCGACGGCGATGGTCGCCGGAATGTGCCGCAGGACTTCGAGTTCCACGGCAATCAGGCGGTCGCCGTCCTCGAATTCGACCGGCCGGCCGTCCCGATCGTAGAAGCGCGAGCACACGTCGCCGACGGCGGAGCGCAGCGACGTGGATCCCGTCGGAACGAATCGGGGGATGTCCGAGCGGGTCAGCGGCGGTGCGCCGATGCCCATCAGCGCACACCGCGCATGAGGCCAAAGATGCAGCACCCGTTGAATACTCGGATCGTTCAGAAGCGACTGGTACAGCTCGACGCCGGGCAGGCCGGGCGCGAAGAGGTAGTTCGCCCGCCCGCCGATCCGGTTGGCGACGAGGCGGGTGATCTCGTTGGTCTGGTACCACTCCTCGGGCTGGTCGTTGCCGCCGACGGTCGGGGCGACCACGACGCCGGGCAACGGGGTCAGCTCGCACTGGGCGACTTCGTACACCGTGCGTCCCGACGACACCAGGAGCACGTCGCCCGGTAGCAGCCCGGCCTCGCCGAGCGCCCTCGCCACCGCCGGTGCGAGTACCCGCCCCATGACGTCGACGACGGCGCGTCCGGAGGTGGGGGTCGGGAGCTGCGCGCTGAGGTAGACCGACGTGATGTTCAGCGCGCGGGCCAGCCGATCGGCCAGGTCACCGGTGCGGGCCTCGGCGGGTGGCACCACCTCGATGCGGACGATGCCCTGCCGCTTGGCCTCGGACAGCAACCTGCTGACGGTGGCGCGGCTGGTGCCGAGTTGTTCGGCGACCTCGGCCTGGGTGGCGTCGTCCTCGTAGTACAGCCGGGCAGCGGCGTAGAGCAGTGAAGCCGCGAAGTGACTGGCCTCGCCGTCCTGCGGGCCGGCGTCGGCCGATTGGTTCGCCGGCATGGGCTGAGCCGACCTGGGCATGCAGGAAGTATGGCACCGCTCACGCGCGGCTGCACATATGTTCTGAAGAGAGTTTTGCTGAACATTCGTTCTGGACAAATGTGCACGGTCTCGATAATGTGACCTCAGCCACAGCCGAAGGAGTCCCCGATATGCCCGAACAGATCCCCGAGAAGATGCAGGCCGTCGTCTGTCACGGACCGAACGACTACCGACTCGAGGAGGTCGCAGTTCCGGAGCGCAAGCCAGGCGAAGCGCTGATCCGGGTCGAAGCGGTCGGCATCTGCGCCAGCGACCTGAAGTGCTACCACGGCGCCGCCAAGTTCTGGGGCGACGAGAACCGCCCCGCCTGGACCGAGACGATGGTCATCCCCGGCCACGAATTCGTCGGCCGCGTCGTCGAACTCGACGACGCAGCGGCAAGCCGGTGGGGCATCGCGGTCGGCGACCGGGTGACCTCCGAGCAGATCGTGCCCTGCTGGGAGTGCCGCTTCTGCAAGCGTGGCCAGTACCACATGTGCCAGCCCCACGACCTCTACGGATTCAAGCGCCGCACCCCCGGTGCCATGGCCGGATACATGACCTACCCGGTGGAAGCGTTGGTGCACAAGATCTCCGGCGACATCCCGCCCGCACACGCCGCGTTCGTCGAGCCGCTGTCCTGCTCGCTGCACGCCGTCGAACGCGCGCAGATCACCTTCGAGGACACCGTCGTGGTGGCCGGCTGCGGACCCATCGGGCTCGGCATGATCGCCGGGGCGAGGGCCAAGAACCCGATGCACGTCATCGCGCTGGACATGGCACCCGAGAAGCTCGCGCTTGCCAAGAAGTGCGGTGCCGACATCACGATCAACATCGCCGAGGAAGACGTCGAGAAGATCGTCAAGGACCTCACCGGTGGTTACGGGGCCGACGTGTACCTCGAGGGCACCGGGCATCCGTCCGCCGTGCCGCAGGGACTCAACGCGCTGCGCAAGCTGGGCCGCTACGTCGAGTACGGCGTCTTCGGCAGCGACGTCACGGTCGACTGGAGCATCATCAGCGACGACAAGGAACTCGACGTCCTCGGCGCCCACCTTGGGCCGTACTGCTGGCCGGCCGCCATCAAGATGATCGAGTCCGGCGTGCTGCCACTCGACGAAATCTGCACCCACCAACTCCCGCTCAGTGAGTTCCAGAAGGGCTTGGACCTCGTCGGCAGCGGCAAGGAATCGGTCAAGGTCTCCCTGATCCCGGCGTAGTCCGACATCCCCCGCAGGATCCCACGAAGGACACGAAGATGAGTCGAGATCGCAGCTCAGGCATATTCCGGGCCGGCCCGGGTGGCCCCCAGATGTCACGACGAAACATGTTGGCGGCGTTGGGCGTTGCCGGAGCCGCCGCAGCCAGCCTGCCCGTGCTGAGCGCCTGCGGCGTCGGCGGCAAGGCCAGCGCCCCCAACGGGGCGTCGGCGGTGACCGGTGGCTTCGACTGGAAGAAGGCGTCCGGGCAGACGCTGAACATCCTTCAGACGCCGCACCCGTATCAGCTGTCGTACCAACCGCTGCTCGCGGAGTTCAGCGAGCTCACCGGGATCACGGTGAACGTCGACCTGGTTCCCGAGGCCGACTACTTCACCAAGCTGAACACCGAATTGGCCGGCGGCTCTGGCAAGCATGACGCCTTCATGCTCGGCGCCTACTTCATCTGGCAGTACGGCCCCCCGGGCTGGGTCGAGGATCTCAACCCGTGGCTGCAGAACAGCTCCGCCACCAGTGCCGAGTACGACTTCGAGGACATCTTCGAGGGTCTGCGAACCTCTACCCGATGGGACTTCGTCAACGGCAACCCGTTGGGGACCGGCGGTCAGTGGGCCATCCCGTGGGGCTTCGAGAACAACGTCGTCGCCTACAACAAGCGGATCTTCGACGAAAAGGGCATCACCAAGCTGCCCGACAACCTCGACGACTTCATCCAGCTGGCGGTCGACCTGACCGACCGCTCGGAGAACCGCTACGGCATATCCACCCGCGGCTCGAAGTCCTGGGCCACCATTCACCCCGGCTTCATGACGCAGTACAGCCGTGAGGGTGCGGTCGACTACACGTTCAACGGTTCGGAACTCATCGCCGAGATGGACAGCGACAAGGCGATCGACTTCACCAAGAAGTGGATCGACATGCAGCACCAAGCCGGGCCGACGTCGTGGACCACCTACGACTACCCAAATGCCACCGGCGATCTCGGTGACGGGAAGGCGATGATGGTGTTCGACGCCGACAGCGCCACCTACCCGAAGAACAAGCCCGGTGCGAGCAAGGAAGCCGGCAACATCGCCTGGTACGCGGGACCGGCCGGGCCTGACGGCAACTACAAGACCAACCTGTGGACGTGGAGCTGGGCGATGAGTGCCAACTCCCGAAACAAGCTGCCCGCCTGGCTGTTCATCCAGTGGGCCACCGGCAAGGAGGCGATGAACAAGGCCGTCGAAGGCGGCACGTACGCCGACCCGGTGCGAAAGTCGGTGTTCGACACCACGTTCAAGCGGGTCGCCGCCGATCAGTTCGGTTACCTGGAGGCCTTCGAGACCGTGATCGGTCAGTCGAAGATTCAGTTCACCCCGCAGAAGAAGTTCTTCGACACCACGCAGAACTGGGCCGTAGCCCTGCAGGACATCTACGGCGGTGACGACGCTGCGTCGCGCCTACGCAGCCTCGCCAAGACCAACACCTCCAAGGTCAACCTCTAGGAGTTCTGGCAGTCATGACCACCCAAACCCCCAAGGCGCCGGCAACTTCGCCGGAACAGCCTGCCGCCGCGCAGCGGCGCAACGTGCCCGAGGTGCCGACCTGGCGCCGCAAGCTCCGTCCCTACCTGCTGTCGATTCCCGCTCTGGTCATCGTCGTCGGCATCCTCTACCCCTTCGTGGTGGGCGCATACTACGCCTTCCTCAACTACGCGGCGGTCAACCCGAACCCGCACTTCATCTGGTTCGACAACTTCAAATCCGTTCTCGGTGACCAGGTGTTCTGGTACAGCGTGCGCACGACGGCCATCTTCGCCGTCCTCGCCACCCTGGTCGAGACCGCGCTCGGAGTGGGTCTGGCCCTGCTGCTCAACCGGTCGAGCATCATCGGCAAGATCTTCGAGAAGGTGCTGATCCTGCCGCTGATGATCGCCCCCGTCATCGCGGGCGTGATCTGGAAGCTGATGTTCAACCCGCAGTTCGGCGTCCTCAACCACGTTCTGGGCCTTGGCAACACCTTCGACTGGCTGTCCAGCGGCAACGCCCTGTTCTCGGTCATCCTGGTCGACCTGTGGATCTTCACGCCGTTCGTGGCGATCCTGGTGCTGGCCGGCATCAGGTCCCTGCCGAAGGAGCCGTTCGAGGCGTCCGAGGTCGACGGTGCGAGCTGGTTCTTCATGTTCCGCAAGCTCATGCTGCCGATGCTGTGGCCGTACATCCTGGTGGCCGTCATCTTCCGGTTCATGGACAACCTCAAGGTGTTCGACCACATCTACGTGCTGACCGCCGGCGGCCCCGGCGTGGCCACCCGCACCCTGCAGATCGGAGCGTTCGAGGACTCGATCATCAACCTCGACTACTCCCGCGGCAGCACCTACATGCTGCTGCTCTGGATCATCGTGTTCATCACCGCGCGCTACCTCGTGAGCGTGCTCGGCAAGGCGCAGCGTCGTGCTGCGGGAGCGGAGTCCTAATGGCACTCGCGAAGTTCAAGCCGACGCGCAGTGAACTTCTGCCCGGGCAGAAGCGCCTCGGCGTCGGGTCGGTGGTCGCCGACGTCGCAGTGGTCGGCTGGTTCGTCTTCTCGTTGTTCCCCATCGTGTGGATGGTCATCCTGGCGTTGAAGAACGCCGAGGAGCAGACCACCACCTACTTCCAGTTCAGCCCGAGCTGGTCCAACTTCGCCACCGTGTTGTCCGACAAGGGCACTCAGATGACGAGCGTCGACTTCAAGTCGGCGATGCTGACCAGCCTCATCAACTGCGGCGGTGCCGTGATCGTCTCGCTGGTCATCGGCATCCCTGCGGCGTACGCGGCGGGACGCTGGAAGTACAAGGGCAGCAACGACCTGATGTTCCAGATGCTGTCGTTCCGGTTCGCACCCGAGCTGATGGTGATCGTTCCGCTGTTCGTGATCTACAACCAGATCGGGCTCTTCGACACCAAGGTCGGAATGATCTGGGTGCTTCAGCTGGTCACCATGCCGCTGGTGGTGTGGATCCTGCGGTCCTACTTCGAGGACCTGCCGGAGGACCTGGAGCAGGCGGCTCTGCTCGACGGCTACAGCCGCACTAGGGCATTCGTCATGGTGGCGCTGCCGATCGTGCGTCCCGGTATTGCCGCTGCTGCCCTGCTCGCCTTCATCTTCGCGTGGAACAACTACGTCTTCCCGCTGATCCTGGCCGACAGCAACGCGGGCACGGTGACCGTCGCCATCACCAAGTTCCTCGGCGGCGGCGGACAGGCGTACTACAACCTCACCGCAGCGGCAGCCATCATCGCCGCCCTTCCACCACTCATACTTGCGCTCACCATCCAGAGATATCTGGTGCGAGGCCTGTCCTTTGGGGCGGTGAAAGCCTGATGGCCACCGTATCGCTCAACGGTTTGTCCAAGTCCTACGGAAAGACGGAGGCGGTGCGCGACCTCTCGGTCGACATCGCGGACGGCGAGTTCTTCGTCATCCTCGGGCCCAGTGGGGCGGGGAAGACGACGACGCTGAAGTCCATCGCCGGCCTGGTCGACGTCGACGGCGGATCCGTCACCATCGGCGGTAACGACGTCACCCTGGTGGAGCCCTACCACCGCAACGTCGCCATGGCGTTCGAGAGCTACGCGCTCTACCCGCAGAAGACGGTCAGCGAGAACCTGGCGTCGCCGTTGAAGTCGGGCCGGACGGGCAAGTACACCGACGCGCAGCAGAAGGAGCGCATCGACCAGGTCACCACCACACTGGGAATCAACCACCTGCTCAAGCGCTTTCCGCGCGAACTGTCCAACGGTCAGCGGCAGCGGGTCGCGCTCGGGCGGGTGCTGGTGCGGCCCGCCGACGTCTACCTGCTCGACGAGCCGCTGAGTCACCTCGACGCGAAGCTGAGGGCGGCGATGCGGGCCGAGCTCAAGCAGCTCGGCGCCATGTCGAAGACCACCACGGTCTACGTCACCCACGACTACCAGGAGGCGCTCGCCCTCGGTGACCGCATCGCGGTGCTGCGGGAGGGCTCGCTGGTGCAGATCGGCACCCCCGAGGAAATCTGGCGCAGTCCCGCCGACACCTTCGTCGCCCGTGCGCTCGGGCAGCCGGAGATCAACCTGTTCGACGGTGAGGTCGAGGACGGCCGAATCCGGCTCGGCGGCGGCGCGTTCGACGTGCCGGTGCCCGCCGGGATCGACGTCCGTGGGGGAAACCGTGTGCGAGTCGGATTGCGGCCCTGCGACGTTCACGTCGTCGCCGGTCCAAGTCAGGACGACTCAGCGCCGAGACTGACAGGGACGGTCACCCTCGCCGAGCGGCTCGGCCGCAACATCGAGCTGACGGTGGACATGAGTGGCGAGCAGCTGATCGTGTTGTCCTCCGGGCGCGAAGGCGTCGACGAGGGTGGCCAGGTCTCGATGACCGTGGCCGAACAGGACATTCACGTGTTCGCCGCGGGTGAGGGTGACACGCGACGACTTGACGCGGACAACGAAAGCCTGGAGGGAGCGCGGTGACTACCACGACCACGACGACGGCGGCACCGAAGGCCACCACCGCCCAAAGCCTCACCCTCACCGACCTGGTCAAGACCTACATGGCCAAGGGGCGGGAGAGCTTCGCCGCGGTGAAGGGCATCAACCTCGACATCGCGCCTGGCGAGCTGATCGCCCTTCTGGGTCCCTCGGGTTGCGGCAAGACCACGACGCTCCGAATGATCGCCGGGTTGGAGACGGTGACCAGCGGGTCCATCAAGATCGGCGATCGGGAGATTTCGCAGCTGCCGGCGTCCAAGCGCGGAATCGGGGTCGGCTTCGAGAGTTACGCGCTGTACCCGCCGATGTCGGTGCGCGAGAACCTGCTGTACGGACTGAAGGCCCGCAAGGTCAAGGGTGCCGAGGAGATGGTGTCGTCGATCAGCACCCGGCTGGAGATGGACGATCTGATGGACCTGCGCCCCGCGGGGCTGTCCAGCGGTCAGAAGCAGCGCGTGGCGCTGGCCCGTGCGCTGGTGCGCAACCCACCGGTTCTGCTACTCGACGAGCCGCTCAGCCACCTGGACGCCTCGGCCCGTCAACGGGTTCGGCGTGAATTGAAGGTCTTGCAGAGGGAATTCGGCTACACCACGATCGTCGTCACCCACGACCAGGTCGAGGCGCTGTCGTTGGCCGATCGCCTCGCGGTGATGGATGCCGGCGTGGTGCAACAGTTCGGCACCCCCGACGAGGTGTTCGACGACCCGGCGAATCTGTTCGTCGCCCAGTTCGTCGGCGAACCGCAGATCAACGTGGTTCACGGCGTGGCGAGATCCGACGGTGGCCGGGTCCGGGTCGAGATCGGCTCGGACGCAGGGTCGTTGGAGACCACGGTGACCGGCGTGGCCGACGGCACGGAGGTCGCCGTGGGCATTCGCCCGCAGGACGCCACGATGTCGGCCGCTCACGGGACGGGGTTGCACACCACCGTCGCGTACTTCGAGCACCTCCTCGAGTTCGGCCTTGCCACCACCACGGTGGCGGGCGTGGAGGAGGGCATCGTCGTCCAGACGCCCGCCCAGGAACGCTATGAACCCGAGCAGAAGGTCGTGATCGGTGCGCCGCCGGAGCGGGTGTACCTTTTCGACACCGACACGGGAGAGCGATTGCGATGACGAAGCTGTTCAACGACCCTGCCCGGTTCACCGAGGACATGCTCGTCGGGTTCCTCGACGCCAACGCCAAGTACGTCACCGGTGTCCCCGGCGGAGTGGTACGGGCGAACCAGACTCCGTCGGGCAAGGTCGCCGTCGTCATCGGCGGCGGCTCGGGGCACTATCCGGCGTTCTGCGGAACGGTCGGGCCGGGCTTCGCAGACGGTGCCGTTGTCGGCAACATCTTCACCTCGCCGTCCGCCGAGGACGCCGCGTCGGTGGCGCGCGCCGCCCACGGTGACGCGGGCGTTCTGCTGACCACCGGCAACTACGCCGGTGACGTGATGAACTTCGGCCTCGCCGTCACCCAACTCCGTGGCGAGGGAATCGACGCACACTACTTCGCGGTGACCGACGACATCGCCAGTGCGCCGGCGGGGGAAGAAGCCAAGAGGCGCGGTATCGCAGGCGATTTCACCGTGTTCAAGTGCGCCTCGGCCGCCGCCGAGGACGGCCTGGACATCGCCGGCGTCATCCGGGTCGCGGAATCCGCCAACGCCGCCACCAGAACCCTCGGCGTCGCGTTCGACGGGTGCACGCTGCCCGGCGCCGACGCCCCGCTGTTCACGGTGCCCGACAAGCAGATGGGTGTCGGCCTCGGCATCCACGGTGAGCCCGGGGTGCGCGACGAGCCGATGCCGTCGGCCGCCGACCTCGCTGTGACCCTCGTCGACGGCGTGCTCGACGACCAGCCGAAGACCGACTCGCGGCGGATTGCGGTGATCCTCAACGGGCTTGGCCGCACGAAGTACGAAGAGCTGTTCGTGGTGTGGGGCACGGCGTCGCGGCTGCTGCGGGAACGCGGCTACGAGGTCGTCGAACCCGAGGTCGGTGAATTGGTCACCAGCCTCGACATGGCCGGCTGCTCGCTGACGGTGATGTGGCTCGACGACGAACTCGAGAAGTACTGGACGGCACCGGCGGACAGCCCGGCGTACCGCAAGGGCGTTGCGGCGCAATCCGATTCCGGTGAGCGACGCACCGACCCCGCCGCCGATGCGGAGGCCCCCACGCAGGACGTGGCTGAGCTGGCCGACGACGACGGACGGGCCGGTGGGCGTTTCGTGGTCAAGGCGCTCGACGCCGTCGCGGGCATGCTCGCCGGTGTCGAAGAAGAACTGGGCCGCATCGACGCCGTCGCCGGTGACGGTGACCACGGTCGCGGCATGGTCAAGGGATCGTCGGCGGCCCGCGCCGCAGGGTCCGCCGCCGCCAAGGGTGGGGCGGGCCAAGGTTCCGTCC
>VIFX01000039.1:0-76208 GCA_006864685.1 Mycolicibacterium hodleri
GGGTGGGCGTGACCGGGGGTGGGACGGTGATGCCGATCCGCGACGTGATCGGGTTGGCCGGGCGGGCGAACCTGTTTCTGGCGGTGTTCGACGGGGCGACGGGGTCGGCGTTGAACCTGTTCCGGGCGCGGCGTACGGCGTCGCGGGCGCAGCGGCTGATGCTGATCGCCCGCGACGGTGGCTGCACCAAGCCGGGGTGCACGGTTCCTGCTTACGGCAGCCAGGTTCATCACGCCGCTCAAGATTGGGCCGACGGCGGACAGACCAACGTCGACGAGTTGGCTTTGGCGTGTGGGCCGGACAATCGGGTGGTCGGCCCGGGCGGGTGGTCCACTCGGATCAACGGTGACAACGACGTGGAGTGGATTCCACCGCCGGCGTTGGACACCGGCCAGGCCCGGGTCAACGACTACCACCGCCCCGAACGCTTGTACTGGCCCTCGGAGGGTGAGCGGGACGTGCCGTCGGCCGAAGGCAACCTCCGACCCGGCGGACCCGAACCCAACGCTGCCTAGCCGGCCGGAAGTTCACCCGCGGGAAGTCGCGGGTAATACGGTCACGTGGTGGAGCGCTGTGGGCGGGTGAAGCTGACCAACCCCGACAAAGTGCTGTATCCGGCCACGGGCACGACGAAGGCCGAAATCTTCGAGTACTACGTCGCGATCGCCGACGTCATGGTGCCGCACATCGCGGGTCGGCCCGTCACCCGCAAGCGCTGGCCCAACGGGGTCGGGGAGTCGGAGTTCTTCGAGAAGCAATTGGCGTCGTCCGCCCCGGAGTGGCTCGAACGCGGCACCGTGGTGCACAAGTCGGGCAGCACCACCTACCCGATCGTCGACACCCGCGAGGGGCTGGCCTGGCTCGCGCAGCAGGCCTCCCTGGAAGTGCACGTCCCGCAGTGGCGGTTCGTGGGAACCGAGCCGGGTCCGGCGACGCGGATCGTGTTCGACCTCGACCCGGGTGAGGACGTCACCTTTCGTCAGCTTTGCGAAGTCGCCCACGAGGTGCGGGGATTGATCACCGACATCGGTCTGACCACCTTCCCGTTGACCAGCGGCAGCAAGGGCCTGCACCTGTATGTGCCGCTGCAGGTACCGATCAGCAGTTCCGGTGCGTCGACGCTGGCCAAGCGCATCGCCCAGCAGCTCGAGAAGACGATGCCCAAACAGGTCACCGCGACGATGACCAAGAGTCTGCGCACCGGCAAGGTGTTCGTCGACTGGAGCCAGAACAGTGCCGCCAAGACCACGATCGCGCCGTACTCGATGCGGGGCAGGGACGAGCCCACCGTCGCCGCGCCTCGCACGTGGGACGAAATCGAAGACCCCGACCTTCGGCACCTCCGCTTCGACGAAGTGCTGGAACGCGTTGCCGCTCAAGGTGATCTGCTGGAGCCGCTCGACGACCTGGTCCCGCTGCCCGACAAGCTGACGACCTACCGCAGCATGCGCGACGCGGGCAAGACGCGAGAGCCGGTGCCTCAGACGTCGCCGACCGTGGGCAACGACGACACCTTCGTGATCCAGGAGCATCACGCGCGACGGTTGCACTACGACTTCCGGCTCGAACGCAACGGGGTGCTGGTGTCGTGGGCGGTACCCAAGAACCTGCCAGAGAAGACCTCGGTCAACCACCTGGCGGTGCACACCGAGGACCACCCGCTGGAGTACGCCACCTTCGAGGGCTCGATTCCCAAGGGCGAGTACGGCGGTGGCGAGGTCATCGTCTGGGATTCCGGCACCTACGAGGCCGAGAAGTTCCGCGACAACGCACCCGACGGGCCCGAGAAGGGTGGGGAGGTGATCGTCACGCTGCACGGCAGCAAGGTCTCCGGCCGCTACGCGCTGATCCAGACCGGCGGCAAGAACTGGTTGGCGCACCGGATGAAGGAGCAGCCGCAGCCCACCCCCGAGGACGTGAAACCCATGCTCGCCACACACGGTTCGGTGTCGCGGCTGACGAAGGTGGTGTGGGCGTTCGAGGGCAAGTGGGACGGCTACCGGCTGCTGGTGGACGCCGACCACGGCGCGCTGACGCTGCATTCGCGCAGCGGCCGCGACGTCACCGGTGAATACCCCCAACTGAAGGCGCTGGCGGCCGACCTGGCCGAGCATCACGTCACGCTGGACGGCGAGGTCGTCGCACTCGACGAGGCAGGCGTGCCGAACTTCGGTCTAATGCAGAACCGGGCCCGGTCGACGCGAATCGAGTTCTGGGCCTTCGACATTCTGCAGCTCGACGGTCGATCGCTGTTGCGCGCCAAGTATTCCGACCGGCGAAAGCTGCTCGAGACGCTGGCCAAGGGCGGCGGACTGATCGTGCCCGAACAGCTGAGCGGTGACGGGCCCGAGGCGCTCGAGCACGCGCGTGCGAAGCGCTGGGAGGGCGTCGTCGCCAAGAAGCGGGATTCGACGTATCAGCCAGGCAGGCGGTCGCAGTCGTGGATCAAGGACAAGCTGTGGCTGACGCAAGAGGTGGTGATCGGTGGTTGGCGTGCGGGGGAGGGCGGCCGCACCAGCGGGATCGGCGCACTGATGATCGGCGTGCCAGAGGGTGACGGTCTGGCGTTCGCGGGCCGGGTCGGCACCGGCTTCACCGACAAGGACCTTGCGGCGCTGAAGAAGACGCTTGCCCCGCTGCAAACCGATGAATCACCGTTCAACGCAAGGCTTTCCAGCCTCGACGCCAGGGGTGTGACATTCGTGGAACCCACACTGGTGGGCGAGGTGCGGTACAGCGAGCGCACGTCCGACGGTCGGCTCCGCCAGCCCAGCTGGCGCGGCCTGCGCCCGGACAAGAGCCCGGACGGGGTGGTCTGGGAGTAGCCGGTGTGGGGTGTCAGTTGTGCCGGGGCGGCCGATCGGTGACCGTCAGCAACGAGCACCGGACGTAGCGCTGCATCTCCTGCTCGGGGAGATATGGGACTTCGCGCAAGGTCGCCGTCCGTTCCTGGAAACGCTCGTCGGAGTCATCCAGCGCCAGCACACCGGCAGTCGAATCACTGACGCTGAACCCGTTCACCGAGATGGCGAGGTTGTCGAACGCCGCTTCGGTGTCGGCATAGCGTCCTGGGCCTTCGTTCAGCCGCTCCAACAACTCCAGTGGTTCGAGACCGCGTAGCGCGAAGACGTCCCTGCCGTCGAGGAACAGCGGGTGTCGTGGGCCGGCGGGCATGATTTCGCAGAGGCGGTCGGCCTCGTACCTCAGCACGAGCTCACCCCGGGTTTCGGTCACGCTGTCTGCGGCTGGGCCGTTGTCCGCGTACTCGGCGATGAAGGCCCGTTTCTCGTCGTCGCTCATCGCGTCGCCGAACATCGCCAGCGTCTCGCGCAGCATGTCGTCGGCGACGCGATCAGCACCGCGACCGGTGATGGTCCCGTACGTCGCCGACAGTGAATCCACCTGTGCCGGGGACATCCCGAATTCGAGTCGGCCCAACCCCTCGCGGGGACGTATGGTCCAGTCTGCTTCTGCTGCCATCGTGGCTACCAGGATGCCACGGCGGGTGGATCACAGCGCTACCGCGAACGTTGTTCGGTGATGAAGCGGCGGATGTAGTCATTGACCTCGTCAGGGAATTCGACCGGCAAGGCATGCGAGGCGTTGGGCCACAGTTGATGTCGCCAGTCGGGAACCACCGATCGTATCCGCGCGATGCCCTTCCCCGAATCGTGAACCGTGTTGCCGGCCAACAGAACTTGCACCGGAACGTCGACTGAACGCAGCACGTGATCGCTTATCAAACGCATCGGCGGAGTCCGCAGCGGTGGTGCAAAGGCCGCAAATCCGGCACCAAACAACTTCGCAAGTGCATGATGGCCGGTTATCCAGGTCGCCGCGCGGCGAGCTCGCGCGGAACCGGGGCGCCCTTGGAGCGCAGCACTTGTCCAGAACCTCGTGGACAGGCGCGCCACTGTGTTGGCTGGATCAACGAGCGTCACCGACGCCAAGCGATGGGGTGCCATGGCTGCCGTGTGGGTGGCAAGCCAGCCGCCGTAGGAATGCCCAACCAGATGAACACGTTGCAGCTCCAGCGCCTGCAGTACCGCGTCGATGCAGCGCGCGGAGTCTGCCGGGGTGAACATCGGCTTTGACTGAACGCTCTCTCCGGGCTGGCCCAGCGCATCCACGACATAGACCGTGAAATCGCCTGCCAAGTCCGCGACTTGCTCCCACCACATCGCCGACGTGAGGAAGAAGCCGTGTATCAGGACGACCGACACGCCGTCGTCTGGTCCATGCTGATACACCCGAACGGTGCCGAATTCGGTTGGAACGTCGTGCACGACATCGGGTTGCGGACTCAATGCACGTAGCTCTTCATACTGAGTCAGATAGCGGCCCCGCGCGCCCGCACTCTTGAACCGACCGATTCTGAAACTCAAGGGAAACCCTCTGCTACTGCGAGAAGTCGACACCGGTCACGCTAGTGGCGGGATCACACACGTGGTTGGCGACGGCTCACATCTTTGCAGTTCCGTGATCTGCTTCGCGGGCCCTCGACGTCAACCGTCTGGCGCGGCCGCGTCGCCTATGGACACCAACCTCGCGAGTTCGACGCGTGACCGCACGCCCGCCTTGGTGAACGCGTGGCGCAGGTGGGTGCTGACGGTGTGCGGCGACAGGAAGAGTTGCGCGGCGACCTCGCGGTTGGTGGCGCCGCGGGCGACGAGGTCGACGACGGCACGCTCCGACGCCGTCAGCCCGGCCAGTCTGTCGCCGCCCGCGGACTGGGTCGGCTGGCGGCGCCGCGCGCCAAGGGCACGCAATCGTTGGCGGGTCCGCGCGGCGTCGCGTAGCGCTCCCGCCGTGGCGAAGATGTCGTGTGCTTGGTCGAGAAGGTGGACGGCGGCGTCCCGGTTGGGGCTCACCCGGCCGGCGTCCTCAAGTGCCTCGGCTCGCGGTAGGGGACGGTCGACGTCGGCGAATCCTGCCGCTGCGGCGGCTAGTGCGTCGGGATCGTCGTCAACCAGTGCGCGTGTGTGCGCCGCGACTGCCTGCAGGAGTGGGTAATTCGGGTTCTCCTTCGCGCGGCGCTCGGCATAGCCTGCAGCCCTGGCGGCCAGATCGCGGCGCCCAGCCCGACCGGCAATGCGGGCGAAGATCGGGTCGTCGGCAGGGTCGAGGGTCAGCGTGTGCCCGACGCCGTCGTAGAGATCGCCGTACCCGGTCAGCACGTCGAGCGCCCGATCCGGGCGGCCGTTGGCGTCGGCGTCGATCATGGCGAGCCATTTGCCCTGCCGGCGAACGGTTCCCACGTCATCGCGCTGCATCGACGTGGACGCATGCTCGGTCCGCGCGAGGGCGCCCTGGTCTCCGGTGTACTGAGCGACCCGGCGCAGCACGTAATTGATGGAGTAGTCGGCCATGGCGCCGCCTGCCCGCCAGTCGCCGAGGGTGGTGACGGCTTCGGCTTCGGCGCGCGCGTCACCGAGCCGGCCGGCCTCGAGAAGTACCCGCGATCGGATCATCATCCAGCTGACGGCCGCGTCCCGACGTGCCGCGGACGCATCGGCGATGCCCTGGTCGATGATCCGCAGTGCCCCATCGGATGAGCCGGCGGTGCTCAACAGCACGGCCTGCCACGGGCGTGACCACACCGACGGATTCCACAGACCCTTCGGTGACCACGCCGACGTCGGATCGGCGATGGCGTCCGCCAGGCGCCGGCCTTGCTCGGCCAATTCGAAGGCGGTGTCCCACTGCAGACGATGCAGAGCCAGCGTGGAACTACTCGCCAGCAGAGAGGTCACCGTCGCGGCGTCACCCACGCGGCGGGCTATGTCCATCGCCTCGTCCAGCGTCGACTCGAGGCCGTCGAGATCGTCGAGCACGATCCTCGTGACGGCGTGGGCGGCCAGCAGGCGCGCGCGAAGATCGGGTGGCAGGTCGGGAAGCAGCAGGGCCGTGGCGGTCTGGCGTCCGGCATCGCGGTAGGAGTGTTCGGAGGCAACCAGGGAGAGGCCGAGACGCATCTCGGCCTCCTGTGCGGGGCTGACACCGGCGACCAGCGCGCGTTCCCCGATGACGCGGGCGTCGTCGACCCGACCGGCCTGCCACAGCAGCACGACGTGTTCGGTCAGCAGCTTGCGTTGGCGCTCGGGGTCGTCGACGGTCAGCTCGACGGCTCGCCCCACCAGATCGGCCGCGGTGGACGGGTCGAAGGCGGCGAGGGTGGCGCCGGCTTGCGACAACAGGTCGGCGGCGCGGGTGTCGCCGCGCTCGGCCGTCGACGCCAATGCCGACGCCACCTCCAACAGCGGGGCGCCCGAATCGATGGCGACGTCCACGGCCCGACGGCGCAAATCCCGGCGCACTGCGGGCGACAGCGTCGACTCGACCACCTCCCGGATCAGGTCGTGCCGGAAGGCAAACGCCTCCCCGGTGTCGACCATCAGTTGGGCGTGCTCGGCCGCCCGCAGCGCCGAGCCCGCGTCGCCCAACGCCACCCCGGTCAGCGCGGCAACGCCACGGTCGGTGACGAGGCGCCCCATCACCGATGCGGCGGCCACCATCTCGGAGACGTCAGGGGGAAGTCGACTCATCCGTCGTCCGATGGCGTCACGCAGCCGGGCCGGTGGCACCGTCTCCGACAGAACCGCGCGACCGTCGTCGACGTGGACGCGCCGCTCGTCGACCAGACCGCGCAGGGTCTCGACGAGATCGACGACGTATCCGCCGGTCCGGTCGATCATCGACCGGAGGTTGTCGTCGACGGTCCCGCCGAGTAGATCCTCGGCGACGGCGGTGGCTGCGGCCAAGGGCAGCTCGCCAATGGTGAACGTGGCGGCGTCGAGGTCTTCGAGCCGCTCGACGGTCCGCGCGACGGCCTCGTCGCGAACGGGTTCGCGGGTGGCGACCGCCCATACCACTGGTTCGGCGGCGAGCCGTTCGATCATCACCCGAAGCGCGAACAACGTTGTGCGATCGGCGAACTGGAGATCGTCGATCACCACCAGGACCGGCTGCTGGCGCGCCGCCCCCTCGATGGCCTCGATGATGTCCTCGATCACGACGTAGCGCGCGTCGGCGCTGCGCAGCGTCTCGTGCACCGTGCGGCGGTCCATCAGCGGCGGCGTTCCGCCGAGCACGGCCTGCAGCAGCGGCGTCATCGGCATGGAGGCGGCGTCGGCGTCGCCGCCACCGGTCAGGACCCGGAAGCCGACGTCGCCGGCCCGTGCCGCGATGGCCGCCAACAGCCGGCTCTTGCCCGACCCCGCCGCGCCTCGAATCACGACGGCCCCTGGCCGGGCGTCGTCGCCGGACGCCCGCCGCAAGATGGCCGTGGCGTCGGCCAACTCCCGGTCCCTGCCGCGCACCGGCATGCGATGAAGCATGCGATCGATCCGCGCCATCGTGACCTCATCTCATGCGTCGAGATCGCACGTTCATGCGATTCGGCGACCCCTCTGACGAACCTACGTTCAGTTCATCACCGCGACAACGCGGAACGCCAACTAAGAGGAGGACTCGTGTCACACGATCTGGAAGGGAAGATTGCGCTGGTCACCGGCGCCAGCGCGGGCATTGGGCTGGCGGTGGCGCAGCGTCTCGTCGACGAGGGGGCGTTCGTCTACCTCACCGGCCGTAGTGCCGATGCGCTCGACGCGGCAGTCGCAGGGCTTGGCCGCAACGCGCGGGCCGTGACGGGTGACGTCGCCGACCTCGGGGACCTCGACCGGCTCGTCGACGTCATCCGTGCCGAGCACGGGCGCCTGGACATCGTGGTCGCCAACGCAGGCACCGTCGACGTCGTCGACGGGGTCGACGTCACGCCCGAGCACTTCGATTTGCTGTTCGACACCAACGCCCGCGGCACCTACTTCACCGTGCAGAAGACCGTGCCGCTGATGTCCGACGGTGGGGCCATCGTGCTGCTGTCCTCGGGGATGAACGTCAAGGGCTTCCCCGGCTACGGCGTGTACGCCGCGACCAAGGCTGCGATCCGCTCCTTCGGCCGCACGTGGGCGGCCGAGTTGATCGGGCGCGGCATCCGGGTCAACGTGCTGAGCCCCGGGGTCATCGACACCCCGATCCTGGCCAAGCAGTTCACCACCGACGACGAGTTGCGTGCCGGAACAGACGGTTTCACGTCGATGATCCCGGTCGGTCGGCTCGGCCGGCCGGAGGAGATCGCGAACGGCGTTTACTACCTGGTCAGCGATCAGAGCAGCTATACCACCGGGTTCGACCTGGTGGTCGACGGCGGGGTGGTGGAGCTCTGACCAAAGGCGTTACCGCACAGACCATGTCACCACTTCAAAAGGAATCCGTCATGACCACTGAAACCCACCTCTATCTGATCACCGGCGCGACCGGCAACACCGGCGACACCACCGTGCGACTCCTGCTGCAGCGCGGCCATCGGGTGCGTGCCTTCGTGCACGGCGTCGACCACCGCTCCGAAAGTCTGGCCGCCGCAGGGGCGGAGATCGTCGTCGGCGACCTGCTGGACTTCAACGCCGTCCGCGCCGCGATGGAGGGGGTCGACGGCGCGTACTTCTGCTACCCGATCGCCCCCGGACTGCTGGAGGCCACGGCCTTCTTCGCCCAGGCCGCCACCGACGCCGGCGTGAGGGCCGTGGTGAACATGTCCCAGATCTCGGCCCGCGAGGACGCCAAGAGCCATGCGGCGCAGAACCATTGGGTCGGTGAACGCCTGCTCGACCGAACCCCCATGCTGACCGCGCACGTGCGGCCCACGTTCTTCGCCGAATGGTTGGACTGGTACTGGGCCACCGACGGCAAGAGCGGTGTGATTCGGCTGCCCATGGGCGACGGACGCCACGCGCCCATCGCCGGAGAGGACCAGGCCTACGTCATCGCCGGCATCCTCGAACATCCCGAAGCGCACGACCGGAAGATCTACCCCCCGGTCGGGCCCGTCGAACTGGACCAGCACGGCATCGCCGCGGCGCTGTCGCGCGCGCTGGGAATTCCGGTGCATTACGAGCCGATCGAGATCGCCGAATTCTCAGAAGGTTTGGCGAACAAGGGCTTTCCCGCCCACCTGGTGCAGCACCTGTCCGCAGTGGTGCAGGACTACCGCGACGGCATCTTCGCAGGCACCAACGACTACGTCGAGACGATCGGTGGCAAGTCGCCGATGACCGTCGAGGAGTACGCCCAGGCTCACCGCGAGGCCTTCGGTCACGACGGTCCGTACGCCATCCCGGCACCGGCGAACGCGTCGTGAGCACCATCAGAGCGGTGGTTCAACGGCGCGCGGGCGATCCGGCCGACGTCCTGGAGATCGTCGACGTCGACTCCCCGCCGGCGCCAGGCCCCGGTCAGGTCACCGTCGCGGTCACCATGTTTCCCGTCCACCCCGGCGACCTGCAGATGATCGCCACGTCCGGTCCCGGCGACGGTCGACCGGCCGGCGTCGGGGCCGAGGCCACCGGCGTCGTCGTGACTGCGGGTCCCGGCGTGCTGATTTCGGTGGGTACCCGAGTCTCGATGTTCATGCTCGGCGGCCTGTGGCGGGAGCGGGTCACCGTGTCGGCGGCCGACGTGGTGCCAGTGCCGGATTCGCTGTCCGACGAGGTGGCGGCACAACTGCTGATCAATCCGATCACGGTGCTGATGCTGCGCCGAGCGGCCCAGCGGCACGTGAGCGTGGGCTTCGACGGGGTGATCCTCAACAACGCCGCAGCCTCGTCGGTGGGCCGGTTGTTCACCGCAGGGGCGGCGCACCACCACATCGACACCATCAGCATCGTGCGCAGCGACGCCAGGGCCGAGCAACTGGCGCAACGCTTTCCGGATGTCCCGGTGGTTTCGACTCAGTCGGCGGACTGGCAGCAGCGGGTGCGTGACGCCGCGGGCGGACGGCCGATCGCGGTCGCGCTGGACCCCGTCGGTGGCAACGCCGCCGCGGACCTGCTGTCGCTGCTGGACCCGGGCGGGTCGGTGATCGTCTACGGGCTGATGGCGCCGGAACCGATCCCTCTCCACGCCGGCACCCTCGTGCACCGCGACCTGAACATCAGCGGCCTCAACATCGGGCGATGGGCAGGGGCCTCCGCCGAGCAACGCCGGTCGGACATGGCCAGCGCGCTGGCCATCGCCCACGGTCTGGCCGCCCACTTCGACGTCGCCGCAACGTATCCGCTCGGCGACCTCCGCAGTGCGGTCGCGCACGCCGCCCAGTCCGGCAAGACCGGAGCGGTCCTGGTCCGCGTCACCGAGGGAGACGCATCATGACCGGCACGATCGGCATCATCGGCTCAGGGGAGGTGGCTCAGGCCATCGCCAAACACGCCCTCCGGGCTGGGTATTCGGTGCTGCTCAGCAACAGTCGTGGACCGGAATCGCTGACGGAGACCGTCACGGCGCTCGGAGACCGGGCCAGCGCGGTCACCGTCGCCGAGGCCGTCGACGCCGATCTGATCGTCGTCGCGGTGCCGTTCGTCAAGGTGCCAGAACTCGTCGACGCGGTGCCGGACTGGACGGGACGACTGGTCGTCGACGTGACCAACCAGTTCGCCCGCTATCAACCCACGTACTCCGGGTTCGTCGACCTCGGCGCTGAGACCGGCAGCGAGTGGGTCGCCCGACACCTTGCCGGTGCAACCGTGGTCAAGGCGTTCAACACGATGTACGCCAGCTACATTGCCGCAGACCCCCGCCACGACGAGGGACGGCAGATCGTCTTCTACGCCGGCGACGACGACCGGGCCCGGGCCACGTTCGCCCGGTTCGTCACCGATCTCGGGTTCGCTCCGGTGTCGGTGGGCGGCCTTCGTGACGGCGGCCGCCTCATGCAACTCGACGGCCCGCTGAGCGCCGTGCACGCCCTGCGGCAGGGCTGACGTGAGCGGCGACTTCCTGTGGGGCGTGGCCACCGGCGCCCACCAGACCGAGGGCAACAACACGTCCTCGGACTGGTGGCGATTCGAACACGCCCCTGGCGCACCCGTCGGCGAACCGTCGGGCGACGCAGTCGACGGCTTCCACAGGTGGCCCGAGGACATGGACCTGGCAGCTGGCGCGGGCTTCACCGACTACCGGTTCGGCGTCGAATGGTCGCGCGTGGAGCCAGAAGACGGCTTCATCTCCCGCGCGGCGGTCGACCACTACCGGCGAATGGTCGAGGGTGTGCTCTCGCGAGGGCTGCGTCCGTTCGTCACGCTGCACCACTTCACTCTGCCCAACTGGTTTGGGCGCGGAGGTGGATGGTTGCGCGCCGACGCCAAGCAACGCTTCCTCCGCTACGTCGACGCGATCGCTCCGGTGCTCGACGCCGGCGTCGCCCATGTCGGCACCGTCAACGAACCCAACATCGTGGCGATGTTCGCTGCAGACACCGGGCGGGGCATGTCCGCGCTGCGGCGCGGTCTGCCGCTGCCCGATCCGCAGGTCACCGAGACGTTGGTGGAGGTGCACCACGCGGCACGCGCCCGACTCAAGGCCAGGAATCCGAAAGTAGCCGTTGGATGGGGTGTTTCGGTACAGGACTGCCAGGCTGAGCCTGGAGCCGAACACCTGCTCGCCGACTACACGCGGCCTCGCGACGAGGTGTTCCTGCACGCGGCGTCGGACGACGACTGGGTGGGCGTGCAGACATACACCCGCATCCGAGTGGGCCGGGGACCCGAGGGTCGACCCGTCGAGGTCACCGACCCCGCGGCCCGTCGCACGATGAACGGCTGGGAGTTCTACCCCGAGGCTCTCGGCGGAGCGCTGCGTCGCGTCGCGCCGCTGGTCGGCGACGTACCGATCATCGTCACCGAGAACGGCATCGCAACCGAGGACGACGACGAACGCGTCGAATACACGAGTCGAGCATTGCAGTCGATGCGCGCCGCCATGGACGACGGCATCCGCGTGCACGGCTACCTGCACTGGAGCATGCTCGACAACTACGAATGGGGCACCTACGCAACCACGTTCGGACTCGTCGCGGTCGACCGCGCCACCTTCACCAGAACGCCACGGCCCTCACTCGAGTGGCTCGGGCGCCAAGTCCCCTCCCAACGAACCCGAAGCTAGGAGCATCTCGTGCAACGCATCGCCTTCACCAAGATCGCCGAACCCGCCCAGGCCCTGGAACTGGTGTCCGCCGACGAGCCGACACCCGGTCCGGGGGAGGCGCTCGTTCGGATGGAGGCGGCCACGATCAACCAGACCGACTTCCTCTACGTCGCAGGACAGTACTTTCTGGCTCCCACTCCGGGGGACACGATCGGATCCGAGGGCGTCGGTCGCGTGACCGCCGTGGGCCCGGACACCGACACCGCCCTCGTCGGCCAGCGCGTCGCCCTGCTCGCCACCTACCGGCACGGCACCTGGTCCACCCACACCGTCGCCGCGGTCACCGACCTGATCGCCGTCCCCGACGACGGCGACGCCCTGCAGCTGGCCATGCTCGCCATCAACCCGATGACCGCGGTGCGCCTGCTGCGCGACCACGGCGACCCCAAGAATCCCCATCGCTGGGTCGGACAAACCGCGGCCAACTCCGCGGTGGGTGAGTACGTGGTCAAACTCGCCAGCCACCTCGGGTACCGGACTCTGAACATCGTCCGGCGCGCCGCTGCCGCCGACGACGTAAGGGGTTGGGGTGCAGACCACGTGGTGGTCGACGGGCCCGACGTGGACCGTGAAGTCACCGAGGCGCTTGGTGGCGACCGGCTGGACGTCGCGGTGGACTCGGTCGGGGGTCCGGCCAGCGCCGTCCTGGGGAGCCACCTGCGCTACGGCGGCACGCTCGTCACCTACGCCGCGCAATCGGGCCAGTCGCCGGTTGTCTCGCAAGCCGACCTCATCGGCAACCAGGCGAGCCTGACCGGTTTCTGGCTCTACAACTGGTGGCAACGCACCCCGCTGACCCGAGTCCGGGACGAGTACCGGGAACTGGTCGGTCTGGTCGCCGACGGAACCCTGTCGGCCAGGGTCGACCGCACCTTCACGCTCACCGACTGGCGCGACGCGGTCGACGCGGCCCGCACCCCCTCTGGTGCCGGGAAGCTGCTGTTCACGTTCCCTCACAACTGATCTCGACGCCACACCAATCCAAGGAGGATCCCCATGTCTCATCCCCATGCCACCGACACCGTTCTGGTCACCGGGGTCGGCGAACCAGGCAGTCTCGGCTACGAGATCGCCGCGGGCTATACCGCGGCGGGTGCGCGGGTCGTCATCACCGGCCGCCTCGACGACTACGCCCCGTTGGCGCAACGGTTGGACCCCACCGGTTCTCGCGTGCGGTTCATCCAGGCCGACCTGCGGCATCTCGAGGACATTGCCAGGCTGGCCCGGCAGGCCGGCCCGGTAAGCATTCTGGTGAACAACGCCGCCACCATCTCCGCCGGGCCGACCGCCGAGCTCGACCACCGTGGCTTCGACGCGATGTACGAGGTCAACGTGCGGGCACCACACGCACTGGTGGCGGCGATCGTGCCCACGATGGTCGACGCGGGCCGCGGACACATCGTCAACATCAGCTCCATCGGCGCCAAGCTGGCCACACCCGGGCGGGCGGCGTACGCCGCCACCAAGGCCGCGCTGGAATCCCTCACCCGTTCATGGGCGTTGGAGTTCGCTCCGCACGGCATTCGTGTCAACGCAATCTCGCCAGGGCCGATGCACGGGCCGAAGATGATCCGCAACGCCGGGGAGGAAGCGCTCAGGCAGGTGGGCACCACGGTGCCGCTCGGCCGAACGGTCGGCCCGCAGGAGGTGGCGCGCGCCGTGCTGGTGTTGACGTCTTCGGACCTCGGCTACGCCACGGGCTCGGTGCTGGCGCTCGACGGCGGCCGCACCCTCGTCTGATGGCCCGCGCCGTGCATCCGGATGAGTTGACCGTCGCGCCACCGGACGCGTTCGTCCCAGTCGTCGAGGTCTAGCAGCGCCCGACGCTGCGCGGTCACCTCGGCCACCAACTCGGGGGTCCACGGATCGTGTTGTCCGCGTTCGGCACCCATGCGCTCGTACGCCGGGCCCATCTTCACGGCGTGGGACTCGATGCCGCCGCGGGTGTTCAGGTCGGACGTCTCGAACGGGCCGATCACGGCCCAGCGGCGGCCCAGCCCGCTGCGCACCACCTCGTCGACGTCGTCGACGCTCGCGACACCGTCGCGGACCAGGCAGTACGCCTCCCGCAGCAGCGCCCCCTGTAGGCGGTTGAACACGAAGCCCTCGACCTCGCGGCGCACCAGAACTGGCCGAAGCCCGGCGGCGCGGTACACCTCGGTCGCCCGCGCGGTGATGGCGTCGGAGGTCACGGGGGACGGCACCACCTCGATGACGGGCAGTAGGTAGGGCGGGTTTCCGGGATGGCCGACCAGAATGCGTTCGGCGACGGCGGTGTCGAGCCCGTCGGCGATTCGACTCGCCACGATCGCCGAACTCGAGCTGGCCAACGGCACGTCGGCGCAGGTCCGTGTGGCGGCCTGCTGCAACAACTCTCGCTTCAGGTCGACCCGCTCGGGCGCACACTCCTGGACGAACCCCGAGCCCGTGACCGCGACGTCGAGATCAGAGGTGAACCGGACCGTCGCGGCAGCGTCGTCGGTGCCGGTGAACTGCTGCAGCCGTTCCCGAAGGTCCGCCTCGGCCCGGGGGAGGGCGTCGTCGAACGGGTCGTATACCGAGACGTCGAAACCGTTGCACGCGAACAGGATCGCGAACGACACTCCGATGGATCCCGCGCCGAGGACGGCCACGGGCGGCGTGCTCACAGCTGCCACCAGCTCCGGTCGCCGTCGTAGCCGCGCTCGAGGATCGACGTCACCGATTCCACGGTCAACTCGCGGGGGTTGTTGGCGGTCAGCCGGGTGGCGAGCATGGCCTGCTTGGCGACGAAGCCGAAGTCCGCCGGCTGGAGGCCGAGCGTGCGGAGATCCAACGGTGCGCCCAGGGTCTCCAGGATGACCTCGATGCGGTCGATGGCCGCTCGCGCCTGCGTCTCCTCGGGATCCGATGCGTTGGCCACCCCGAGGATGCGGCCGATCTCGGCGAACTCCGGAACCCTGGTGGGCAGGTTGTAGCGCATGACGTACGGCAGCAGGGCGCTGATGCCGAAGCCGTGCGGGGTGTGGGTGAGGTTGCCGATCGGTGATTGAATGGCATGTGCGCCAGCGGTTCCCGCGGTGTTGATCGCCATGCCCGCGCAGTACGCACCGAACAGCGTGTTCGACCGCGCGTCCAGGTTCGTCGGATCGGCGGCCACCGCGGGTAACGAGTCGTTCAGCAGCGCAAGGCCGTTGCGGGCGTAGACGTCGGCCAGGAGGTTCTTGCCCGCGTACAGCGTGGTGGCCAACTGGTCGGCATCGGGGTTCTTCGCCCGGCCGGTGAACGACTCGATCAGATGGGACAGGGCGTCGGCGCCCGAGGCCGCCGTCAGCCCCGGCGGGCAGGTCAGTGTGAGCTCCGGGTCGACGATCGCCGCGTACGCCTCCAGATGCGGACTCGCGACCCCGACCTTCATGCCCTGCTCCTCGTCGAAGACCACCGAGATGCAGGTGACTTCGGCGCCCGTGCCGCCGGTGGTGGGCACGGTGATGACCGGGATTCCCGGCCCTGGGACCAGGAACTGACCGTAGTAGTCGCGGACGTCGCCGCCGTGCGTGAGCACCGCCGACGCGACCTTGGCCAGGTCCATGCAGGATCCGCCGCCAATCCCGACGATGGCGCCGATGGAGCTGCCCCCGAAGCGCTCGACCACGTCGACGACGTGGCGGCGCGGCAGGTCCGGCTCGGTCCCGTCGTACACCGACACCGAAACGCCCTGCTGCTGAAGGGCTTCGACGATCTGCGTGAACTCCGCACTGGCCGCCATCCGCGAGTCGGTGATCATCAGGACGCGCTCGGCGATCCCCTTCACCACCGGGGCGATCTGTCGGCGCTGCCCTGGCCCGAACAGCACCATCGACGGCTGACGTAGCAACCCGATCCCCAGGTCGTTGGCGGTGTGCATCGGCGACGCGATCGTGCTGGTCATGACAGACCTTCTTCCTCGTTGACGGTGAGCGCGAGGTACTTCGGCTCCAGGTAGTCGTGGATGGCGTCGTGTCCGCCTTCGCGTCCGAGGCCGGAGGCCTTCACACCGCCGAACGCCGCCGCGGGGTCGGCCATGATGCCGCGGTTGACGCCGACCATGCCGAAGTCGAGCCGCTCGCTCACGGCGACCGCCCTGGACAGGTCCTTGGTGAACACGTAGGCGGCCAGCCCGTACTTGGTGTCGTTGGCGAAGGCGATCGCCTCGGCCGTCGACGCGACTTCGTACACGGTGGCGATGGGGGCGAACAGTTCTCGGCTGCACAGCTCTTGCGGCCGGTCGTGCACGCGGAACACCGTCGGCTCGAAGAAGTAGCCCGCGCCGTCGTGGGCCGATCCGCCGACCAACAGTTCGGCACCTGCCGCGCGCAGCGTCTCGACCAGGCCGACGACGGTGTCGCGTTGGCGTTCGGAGATGATCGGCCCGACGTCGACGCCCGCGTGGAAGCCATTGCCGACCACCAGCTCCTTGGTGAGTTCGACGAATCGTTCGGTGAACTGTCCGATCACGTCGGTGTGCACGATGATGCGGTTGGCCGCGACGCACGCCTGCCCCGCGTTGCGGAACTTCGAGACGACGGCCTGCTGGGCGGCCAGCTCGACGTCGGCGTCGTCGAGCACGATGAACGGCCCGTCGCCGCCCAGTTCCATCGAGGTGTTGATGATTCCGGGCGCGGCCTGTTCCAACAGGGTGGCACCCACGCCCGTGGACCCGGTGAAGCTCACCTTGCGAAGGCGTTCGTCGGCCATCAGGGCCGCCGACACCGGGCCCGAGTCGGTGGTGTGGACGAGGTTGACCACGCCGCTGGGAAACCCTGCCTCGCGAAGGGTTTCGACGAACAGCGCGCAGGTGAGCGGCGTTTCCTTGGCGGACTTTACGATGACCGGGCAGCCGGCTGCCAGGGCCGCTCCTGCCTTGCGGGCGATCATCAACATGGGGAAGTTCCACGGGGTGATCAGCAGGGCAGGCCCGACGGGCTGGTGCGTGGTGATCACGCGGTAGCCGCCATGGGACGCCGGCGCCCACGTGCCGTGCAGATGAGCGATCTGCTCGGTGTACCAGAGGAAGAACTCCGCCGACAGCGCGAACTCGGCGCGCGACTCGGCAAGGGGCTTGCCGCTCTCGGCGGTCATCACGTCGGCGAACTCGGCGGCCCGCGACAGCAGGAGGCCGTGGGCGCGGGTGAACAGGTCGGCGCGATCGCGCGGCGCGACGTGCCGCCACCGGGACTGCGCGTCGGCCGCCGCGTCGAGGGCCGCGATCGCATCGGCGGGGCCACCGTCGGACAGCTGGGCGATCTCGTCGCCGGTGGCCGGGTCGAGGACCGCGAATGTCGTTTCGGCAGTGCGCCATTCACCTCCGATGAACAATCCCGTCGGAACACGTCGGCCGTGCACGACCGCAATGTCGGCCTCGGGGCCGAGGGAGGTGGTGGAGGGTCCAGCCAGCGTCGTCGTCATGGTTCATCACGCTAGGACTCGAATGTGACCCCGGATACGACTGCGTCTTTTTGAGACAGTCGCACGCGGGGCCGGCTTTGGCCCGCAAGATCGGGTCTAGGATTTGTGATCCAGATCGCATTTAGCCGATTGGCCTCCCGAAGGCGTGAGGTGAGGAGATGCCCGTGTCGGAACGGCCAAGGGGTTCGAGGCTCGAGGAGCTTCGGGCGGAGATTCTGACTGCTTCGGACCCGGACCGCGCGGTGCCTGCGGGGCTCCTCGAATCGTGGCTGCGCTCGAAGAACGCGCTGGGTGCGCCGGGTAACGTCCGCGACGTTCCCCGGGTCGACGAGGACCTGATCGACAACCACCTGCTCGAGATGTTCCAGGCCCCGATGGCCCGCGCCGCGGAGGACCTGGCCGGCTCCGGTATGGGACTGTTGCTCGCCGACGCTCACGGTCGCATCGTGCAGCGGTGGTCGCTGGACTCGTCGGCGATGAACCAGCTCGACCGGCTGGGGACGGTGCGCGGTGCCGTGCTCGCCGAGGACGCCGTCGGCACCAACGGCGTTGGGACGGCGATCGCGTCGGGCAGGAGCGTGCAGATCTCCGGCGCCGAGCACTTCGCCGACGTCTATCACGACGCGCTGTGCACCGGTGCGCCGGTGTGGCATCCCATCACAGGCAAGCTGTTGGCAGCGGTCACGATGTCGACCAAGATCGACGAACGCAGCGGCCTGCTGCTGCCGCTGACCAATTCGCTTGCCGCGCAACTGCAACAGCATGTCCTCGACGCCGCGCAGCCGGGATCGCGCGCCATGCTGGCGGCCTTCCTCGACGCGTCCGCGCGGCACGACGGGCCCGTGGTGGCGTTCGGTCCCGACGGGCTGACGATGCGGAGCCGGCGGGCAGGGGAACTGACCCAGACCGACGTCGACCTGATCGGCCACCTGTGTGCCGGGCTGCGGCACGAGGCCCGCCTCACCGCGGAGCTGTCGACTGGCACGACGGCCGTCGACGCCACGGTGCTCGACGCCGGTGCTGGCGTGGTGGCGGCGCTGCGGCCCGCGCCGCGGGTGACGGTCGGGCACGGCAGGCCTGCCTCGGATGGGCTGGTGGGGCAGACCAAGTCGTGGTTGGGGGTGGCCCACCACGTCAGCAGGCACATCTCCGCGCGCACGGCACTCCTCGTCGCGGGCGAACCGGGTAGCGGCAAGACCTCACTGGCGCTTGGCCGCCCGTACCGGCCGGGTTCGGTGCAGCCCGACGTCGCGGTGGTGCACACCGCGCAGCGCCAGATCATCGGTGACCAGGCGTGGCTGCAGGAACTGGTCGACGCCGTCGAGGGCCCCACGCGGGTGGTCGTCCGCGCGGTGGAGCACCTCGACCCCCAGGCGCTCGCCGCTCTGCGGTCGTTGATCGAGGCCAACACGGGTCTGGGCTCGGTGCTCGTCACGGCGACGGCTGCCACGCAGTCCGAGGCCGCGGCCATGGCCACCCGGCTTGGCGTGGCGATGGTCTGGGTGCCACCGCTGCGGGAACGGTCCTCGGACATCCCCGCGTTGTGGAATGCCTTTGCCGCCCAACGCTCCCCGGGATTGCGCCTGGCGCTCGGCGACGACGCGCGCCGCGCGTTGGAGGCCGCCGGGTGGCCTGGCAACCTCGCCGAGCTCCGGACGCTGGTCGCCCAGATGGTGGCCGAGGGGTCCCGCGGTGTGGTGCAACTCGACCAGCTGCCCGATTCGTTGCGGGCGCACCGCTCCTGGTCGATGATCGAGCGGACCGAGATGGAGACCATCCGCCGGGCCCTTCAGGAGGCGGGCGGCAACCGTTCCAAGGCGGCCGAGCTGCTCGGTGTCTCGCGCGCGACGATCCACCGAAAGCTCAAGACCTACAACCTCTCTGGCTAGCAAGCCGGCTGGCTGAGGCTACTGCGCCAGGTAACCGCCGTCGATCACCAGTTCCGAACCGGTGACGAAGCTGGCCTCGTCGGAGGCGAGGAAGACCACGCCGTTGGCGATTTCCTCGGGCAGCCCCGGCCGGCCCATCGGAGTCTGCGCCACGACGAAGTCGTTGATCTCGACCTCCTGCGCGTCGGTCAGGGGTGTCTTGATGAACCCGGGGTGCACCGAGTTCACCCGCACGTTGTCCTTCGCGTAGCTGATCGCGGCGCTCTTGGACATGTTGCGCACCGCGCCCTTGGTGGCGTGATAGGCGTGCGCGCCGGGCACGGCGGCGTTGCCCCAGATCGACGACACGTTGACGATGGAGCCGCTCCTTCGGCCCACCATGTGTGGGATCACCGAGCGCATGCCAAGGAACGTGCCGGTCTGATTGGTGGCGATGACGCGTTCCCATTCGGCGACGCTGAGTTCGTGCAACGCCTGGTAGGCGATGATGCCCGCGTTGTTGGCCAGGACGTCGACGCGTCCGTAGCGGTCGATGACGTCGTCGATCACCGTCGCCCAGTCCTCTTCCTGGGACACGTCCAACTGGCGGTAGTCGATGCCCGCCGAACGCGGCCCGAACGACTCGTCGGTCTTGGACCGACCGGTGGCGATGGTGGTGGCGCCCTCCCGGGCGAAGGCCTCGGCGATGGCGTGCCCAATGCCCCGGCACGAGCCGGTGACCAGTGCAATCTTGCCGTCCAAACGGTTCATCGGTGGATCTCCTCGTCGGTGGTTCGTAGTGGCTGAAGCCTGACGTGACGCCCGGACGGCGAGGTGACGTGCGTCACGGTGAGACAGCACTGCGTCAATTTGCGACACCACCCGGTCGGCGCCCGACGCCGACCCACACTGGCTGCAGTGCCGCAGGTCACAGTCGCGGTGGACCAGATCAGGAGAGCCGAATGACCATCCAACCGACCGATCCGCTGGGCCGGATGTACGCCGAGTGGACCGAGGAGTTCATCGCCAATCCGGACATGTCACTGCGGCTCATGCGGTGGCTGTTCGAGGACTGGCAGCGCGTCACCACCGAGCCGTCCGGCGTCACCTACGAGACCACCGAATTGGGCGGTGTGCCAGGGATTCTGGTGACGCCGCTAACGGCCGACCCCGGCCAGGTGCTGGTGTTCCTGCACGGCGGCGGCTTCGCGCTTGGCTCGTCGGCCAGTCACCGAAAGCTGGCCGGCCACGTGGCCAAGGCATGCGGCACCCACGCCTTCGTCGCCGACTTCCGGCGCGCACCCGAGCATCCCTTCCCCGCGCAGCTCGACGACGCGACCGCGGTGTTCGACGCGCTGGTCGACGGTGGCACCGATCCTGCCGACATCACCTTCGTCGGGGACAGCGCCGGCGCCAGCATCGCCATCGCCACCACACTGCGCATGCTGCGTGACGGCAGGCGCACCCCGGGACTCGTCGTCACCGTCTCGCCGTGGCTGGACATGGAGAACACGGGGGAGACCCTGGTGACCAACGACGCCACCGACTTCCTGATCACGCGAGAAGGTCTGCAGGGCAACATCGACCGCTATCTCTCCGGTGGGGCCGACCCGACCGACCCGCTGGTGAACCCGCTCTACGCCGACTTCGCCGGGTTCCCACCGCTATACGTCACCGCCTCCGACGTCGAATCGCTCTTCTCCGACGCCACGCGGCTGGAGGCCTTGGCAAGGGCGGCCGGCGTGGACGTAACGTTCGACGTCGCGCACGGGGAGCAGCACGTATTCCCACTGCAGGCAGGCAATCTGGCGTCCGCCGACGCGGGTGTCGCCGCCATCGCCGACTGGTACCGCGCACGCCGCACCGCCAACGCCCATCAGCACCTCACCCCATCCGCCGTCTGAACCGAAGGAACGACGACCATGAGCATCGAAACGCATGACGCCATCGTGATCGGGGCCGGCTTCTCCGGCCTGGCGATCCTGCACCATCTCCGCGAGATCGGCCTGGACACGCTGGTTCTGGACGCGCAGGACGGCGTCGGTGGAACGTGGTTGGCCAATCGCTACCCCGGCGTGCGGACCGACAGTGAATACAGCTACTACTCCTTCTCGTTCTCCAAGGAGGTCCGCGACGAGTGGTCGTGGTCCCAGCGCTACCCGGCGGGACGAGAAGTGTTGTCCTACCTCAACTTCGTCGCCGACCGACTCGACCTGCGCCGTGACATCAGGCTCAACACCCGCGTTCGGGCCGCCCGCTACGACGAGGTCGACAACACGTGGACGGTGGAGATCGAGGGCGGCGCACCCGTGGTGGCCAAGTATCTGATCAGCGGCATGGGAGTGCTGTCACAGCCGATCTTTCCCGACATCGCAGGCATCGACACCTTCGCGGGCGAGAAGTACCACACCGCTTACTGGCCCCGGGACGGTGTCGACCTGGCAGGCAAGCGCGTCGGCCTGATCGGGCTCGGTGCCTCGGGAATCCAGATCGTGCCCGAGATCGCCCCACTAGTCGACGAATTCGTCGTGTTCCAGCGCACCCCGAACTTCGTGGTGGAGACTACGAACGACGCCGTCACCGCCGAGGACATGGCGTGGCTTCGGGACAACTACGACGCGATCTACGAGAAGGCCGCCAACCATCCGTTTGGCGTCGCGATGGAGCCCGCCCGCTTCAGCGCCCTCGAAGTCTCGGATGAGCAGCGCCGCAGCATCTTCGAGAGCAAGTGGAACGAGGGCGGCTTTCACTTCGCGAACGAGTGCTTCAACGACCTCGCAACCAACCACGCGGCCAGCGAGTTGGCCTCGGAGTTCATCCGGTCCAAGATTCGCGAGATCGTCAAGGACCCGGCCACCGCCGACCTGCTGAGCCCGAAGACATACTCGTTCAACGGCAAGCGCGTTCCCACCGGCCACGGCTACTACCACGCGTTCAACCTGGACCACGTGCGCCTGGTCGACACCGCGTCCACCCCGATCACCGCGATCACTCCGACGGGCGTGCGCGTCGGCGACACCGAGTACGAGCTCGACGTGCTGATCTTCGCCACCGGCTTCGATGCGATGACCGGAACGCTCACCAACATCGACATCGTCGGCCGCGACGGAATAACCTTGCGGGACAGGTGGAACCGTGACGGTCTGAAGTCCAACCTCGGCATCGGTGTGCACGGTTTCCCGAACTTCTTCATGTCGCTGGGGCCGCAGACGCCGTACTCGAATCTGGTGGTGCCGATTCAGCTTGGCGCCCAATGGCTGCAGCGTGCCCTGCGCTGGGCTCGGGACAACGACGTCGACGTCTTCGAGGCCACGCAGGAGTCCGAGGATTGGTGGGCCGGGGAAACCGAGCGCACGGGCAAGGCGACGGTCATGTACACCGAAGGCAAGAAGGCCAAGGCGTGGTTCCTCGGCGACAACGTCCCAGGCAAGCCCGAGGCCTTCCTGGTCTACATGGGCGGCGGCCAGGTGTACCAGCAGCATTGCCGCGAGCTGGAGGAGTCGGGCTACGAGGCGATGCGGGCGCCGAGTCGCGTTGCCGAGCCAGTGGTTTGAGCGCGCGGGCTACGACAGCGGCGCGGTCAGCTCGACGTTGATGTCGTCGGGATCCTGGAACGACAGGATGGCGATGCCGGCGTCGGTCAGGTCGACGACGTCACCGTGCGGGACGCCCGCGTCCCGCAGTGCGGACTGCGCGGCCTCGAGCGCCGCGCGGTCCGCGACGGCGAAGCCGATATGGTCCAGACCGGTTCGGGTGGAATCGAATTCGCAGTCACCGACCGGCCGCAGCCCGAAGAGCGAGCCCTGTGGGGTCTGGTAGACCACGCCGCCGTAGAACTTCTCCGGCGACTCCGTCACGCCGGGTTCGTTCACCGAGTCGGACGCGTCGACGGCAATCGGCCAGCCGAACACCTCGTCGTAGAACTTCTTCGACCGTGCGATGTCGGTGACGGTGAGGCGAACGTGGTGGAAGCCGGAGCTGTCGACGAGTGCCATGAGGCAGTGTTACCCACTCCGAGGGCGGGGCCGGCGAGCGGGGTGCCGGGGTAAGGCTTTGGTCACAACCGGCGCTAGGTCGTGGCGGTGGCCTGCTGCAGGCCCCTGGTGGCGAGCACGTCGGCCAACTCGTTGTCGGCCACCCCGGAATGTCCCTTCACCCAGAACCATTCGACCTCGTGCACCGCGCAGGCGGCCTGCAGCCGCTTCCACAGGTCGACATTCTTGACCGGCTGTTTGGCCGAGGTCAGCCAGCCGTTGCGCTCCCAGCCGAGGACCCACTTGGTGATGCCGCTGCGGACGTAGGTGCTGTCGGTGTACAGGTGCACGAGGACGGGCCTGGTGAGCGCCTCGAGTGCCATGATCGGCGCGGTCAGCTCCATCCGGTTGTTGCTGGTGTCGGTCGGCTCGCCGCCGAACATCTCGCGGACGTGTCCGCGGTGGCGCAGCACGGCCCCCCAGCCGCCGGGACCGGGGTTTGGTCGGCAGCCGCCGTCGGTGTGGATCACGACGGGGTCCGCGGTCTCGGTCATCCGCCGAGGATATGCGGCGAGATCAGCGCCGTCCGTACCGACATTCCGAATTCGCGATGTCGGAGCGTGGTAATCCGGCGACCCGGTTGGACGGCGGCCTTGACCGGTGAGGTGCGGTCGCCGAACGACTTGGCCGTCGCCTCGACGTCGTCGACGACGTACGTCATCCCCCACAGGCCCGACGGACCGTCGCCCGCGGTGTGTGGCGCACCCACGACCTCGACGATCACCTCGCCGAGGCGGAAGAAGATCTGGCGGATCGGCTGCCCGCCCAGTTCGCCGTCGCGTTCGCGGCGGGGTCGCACCCCGAGGTCGGCCAGCGCGGCGACCGTGCGCGCCAGATCCGGGGACAGCAGCACGACGTGGTCCACGGAGGTGACGCCGTTCGGGTGCGACGCGGGCGTGACCGGGGACGCGTCCGACGCCGTGGTCGGCACGCCGTCGAGGTCGTGAACGTCCGCCGGCACGCCGCGCAGCGACCACCCCACGATGCCGGTGCCGCGGTCGGGTCCGACCAAGCGGATGCCGACGCCACCGACCCGGCATACGGCATCGGCGTCGACGGTGAAGCCGGCCCGGGTCCAGGACTCCGGCGGATCGGCGACGTGGAACTCGGCGACGGTGACGGTCGCGGCGTCCACTAGGCCGTCAGGCCGTCGGTCAGGAGATCGAGCACGTGCTCGAAGGTACTGCCCAGGTCCGGTGTCTGGCCGATGCCCGCCTGCTCGATGGTGACCGAGCCGTGGATGGCGCTCCAGACGGCTTGAGCCGACTCGGCCAGGTCACGTTCGGTGGCAACGGTTGTGAACGCGCCTATCAACCCGGACAAGATCGTGAAGACGGCCCGGCCTGCGTCGGCCACCTCCGACGACTGGTCTTCGAGCGGACTGCCGGACCCGAAGATCAGGGCGTACCGCGCGGGATGCCGGAGCGCGAAGTCACGGTAGTTGCGGCAGGACTGGCGAAAGCGCTCCTGCGGTGCGAGATCCACCGGGACGTCGATGGCCTCGGCGAGTTGGGCCAACGTCCGCATGGCCAGCGCGACGATCAACCCGTCCTTGCTCTGAAACCTGTTGTACACGCTCGTCGGTGACACCTCGGCTGCCAGCGCCACGGCGCGGATGGTCACCGCGTCGCTGCCGTCACGGTCCAGCACGGTCTCGGCCGCGCGGAGGAGCGCGGCCGAGACCTCGTGGCTGGCGGTGCGGCGGCGGACCGGGGGCGTGCTCATGACTGTGCGGTGACCTCTCGTTCCTTCAGCCACGACAGGGTGACGTCGGCGACGTCACGCCAGCCCCGATCGATGGTCAGTGAGTGCCCGCGTCCGGTGAATTCGTGGAAGTCGGTGACGGCGGCGGACTTCCCGTACAGCCGGTGAGTGGCCTTGGCGGACACCAGGGGAACGGTGTGGTCGGCCGTACCACCGGTGATCAGCAGCGGACCCCTGGTGGCGTTGGCGGTGTCGACCTTGGCCGGGGAGCCGGGCGCGAAGTTCGCGACAGCGGCCTCGAACAGCGGCTTGCCCGGCGACGGGATGGACCATTGCCGCCACAGGGCGTCGGACTCCTCGACGGGCAACGCGTTGCCGAAGCCGTAGCGCCACTGCGCTTCGGTGAGTCCCTTGGCGCGTCCGCGGTTGAGCGGGTTGCCGAGCACGGGGAAGGCGGAGCGCAACTGGGCGACGGGCAACGGCTTGACGCCCTTGATCGGGGCCGGGTCGATGGCGACCGCGGCCGCGGCCTTGTTCTGCCCCAACAACTTCTGGGCGATCAAGCCGCCGAAGGAGTGCCCGATCACCACCGGCGGGGTGTCGAACTGCTCGAGGACTCCTGCGAAGTACTCGGTGAGGTCGTCGATGCCGACGCCGGCCTGGTCACCGGGGTTGCGCCGGGTCTCGTCGACGCCTTCGTGTTCGCCGGGCCAGGCGGGGGCGATCGCGTGGTGGCCGTCCGCGGCGAAGCGTTCGATCCACGGCTGCCAGGCGGTGTGGGAGATCCACAGTCCGTGAATGAAGACGACGTTGGTCATGGTGGGTCCTGTCTCTTATGGAACGACGTTACATAACTGTCGTGACGTCAAGAACCAGGACGGGGCAGAGATTATTTCCGGCGCGTTCAGACCTTGCTCGCGACGAAGGCGGCGGCCTCGTCGGTCAAGCCGATCCGCGTGTAACTGGTGTGCGCGGAGCCGTCGTCGCCGTCGGAACAGATCGGGTCGCCCGGCGCGCACAGCTGGATCGTCTTGCCCGCGTAGAGCGGCCCGACGGTCACCGGGGGCTGGCCGATCATGTCCATGAACCGGGTGTCCGGTGTGCCGAGCAGTGCCACGGCCGCAACGTGGTCGGCGACGCTGGCGGGCATGGGCTTTGGCACGTCGGCCGGGTCGACGCCACCGGGCACCGCGTTCGCGGTGACGAAGCCGGCAACCGCCGCGCCCTGGGAGTAACCGCCGAGCACAATCTTGGTGTTGGGGCACGTCGCCGCCATGCCCTCGATGTGGTTCGCCGCGTCCCGGATGCCGTCCACGGCGGTCGGGAAGTTGGTGCTCGCCGGATAGACGACGGCGTAGACGCCGACTGACTTGGCGCCAACCTTGGCGCGCACGGCGTCGACGAACTCCTGCCCGATGCCGCCGAGGCCCTGCGGTGCGAACGTGCCGCGGGCGAACACCACCTCGACGTCGGGGCACGGGGCGGCCGACGCCGTCGGAGCACCGCCCATGGGGGCGACGAGGAAGCTGGCGGCAAGGGCGAAGGTGGCGCCGGTCAGCCCAGCGAGGTGGCGTGCAGTCATGAATCCAGACTGACACAGATCGAGATTGTCTTCTGTGACATCGTTGTGCGATGAGCAGTGACTACACCGATGCCGACGGCGACCAGCTGACCGAGGAGGACACCCTGGTCGACAGGGGCGTCGACGATCTGCTCGACGAGGGCTACTCGCCGCCGGACCGGTGGAAGGAGCCGAGGGACAACGAGACCCTCGACGAACTCCTGTCGGAGGAGGAGCCCGATCCGGCCATGCAGCTCGAGGACCCCGACGAGCAGGCCGGTGACGACGAGGTGGGCGATCGGCGCGCGGGCCGGTTGGTCGCGCCCGACGAGGGCTTCGGTGCCGACACCGAGTCCGATCTACTCGGTCGCGAGGTCGGAATCGACGGGGGTGCCGCGTCCGCCGAGGAGGCGGCGATCCACGTCATCGACGACGACGACCAGATCGACGAAGACGACTAGTTAGCGCGCCGCGCCGACGAGCCCGCGCCACGGCCGCACCGTGAAGGTGAGTCGAAGACCGAGCACGTGAACGTCGACGTGCCATCCGCGATTACCTGACATGGGAGCGCTCCGTCCAGCGTTGCAGCAGTACTGAGATGGTCAGCACGACGAGGCCGGCGACGGCCAGCAGGGCGCCGGCGCCGGCGGGTGCGGTGTAGCCGTATCCCGCGGCGATGACCAGGCCGCCGATCCACGCGCCCGCGGCGTTGGCGATGTTGAGCGCGGAGTGGTTCAGCGCCGCCGCCAGCGTCTGTGCGCCGTGGGCGACGTCCATCAGGCGGGTCTGCAGCGCCGGGCCGATGGCCGAGCCGGAGGCCCCGATGAGGAACAGGCCGAGCAGCGCCGTCCACGGGTTGTGGACGAGCCAGACGAACAGGGCCAGCATCGCGCCGAGGGAGATCAGCGAGGCGTACAGCGCCTTGACGACCGAGATGTCGGCGATCTTGCCGCCGACCAGGTTGCCGACGACCATGCCGATGCCAAACGTCATCAGGCCCAGCGGAACCAGTCCGCGGGACAGGCCTGACACGTCGGTCAGGGTCGTGGCCACGTAGGTGTAGACCGCGAACATGCCGCCGAAGCCGACCATGCCGAGCACCAGGGCCAGCCACACCTGGGGCCGACGGAGGGCGCTGAGCTCGGTGAGCGCACTGGTGACGTGCATCGACTTGAGGTCGGGCAGCCAATGCCAGATCGCGACGAGGGTCGTGATGCCGATCAGTACGACCAAGCCGAATGCGCTGCGCCAGCCGAAGTGCTGGCCGAGGAAGGATGCCAGCGGCACACCGAGCACCGTGGCGACGGTCAGGCCGCTCATCACGTGCGCGACGGCCTTGGCGCGGTTCTTCGGGCCCATCAGGTGGGCGGCGACCAGGGCGGCGACGCCGAAGAAGGCGCCGTGCGGAATGCCGGAGACGAACCGGGCGGCCATCAAGGTCTCATAACTCGGCGCCAGCACGCTGGCCAGGTTGCCGAGGGTGAACAGCGCAATCAGGCCTAGAAGCAGGACCTTGCGGGGCAGGTGGGCGGTGAGGGACGCGATGACCGGGGCGCCGACGACGACGCCGAGGGCGTAGGCGGAGATGACGTGGCCGGCGATGGGCTCGGTGATCCCGAGGCTCGAGGCGATGTCGGGCAGCAGGCCCATGGCCACGAACTCGGTGGTTCCGATGGCGAAGCTGCCGATGGCAAGCGCCATCACGGCAAGCCAGCGCACCGACGGTGGCGGTGACACCACGGACATGGGTACGGACGGTCGGTCGAGAGAACGTGTCACCCGGCCAACGGTAGCCGCACTTATGCGTTTCATCAAACCGACTTTTGTATTTCAAGACACAAAGTGGCGCAGCTTACGCCTCTGGGGTTAAATCGGGTGATGGCCACCGTGGGCGATGTCTTCGCACTGATCAGGGATCGCAGAGACATCACCCGCACGGAAATCGGCCAGGTCACCGGGTTGTCGCGCACGGCGGTCGCCGCGCGAATCGCGGCCCTGAGCGCTCTCGGCCTGGTCCGCGAACGGGAACAGGCGCCCTCGACGGGTGGCCGGCCCCCGACGCTGCTCTCCTTCGACGTCGCCGCGGGCATCGTGCTGTCGGCGGCCATCGGCATCAGCCGGACCCGGCTGGCGGTGTGCGACCTGGCCGGTGAGGTGTTGGCGATCACCGACATCGACCAGGAGGTCGCGCTCGGCCCCGACGACCTGATGCCGGACGTGGTCAAGCGCCTCGACGTGATGCTGCAGGACTACCCGGGTGTCCCGGTGTATGGAGTCGGGCTGAGCCTGCCGGGCACGGTGGACCGCGCCCGCGGGTGCAGCCGTGATTCACCGATCCTTCGCGGCTGGGACGGCGTCGAGCTGCGGCCGTACTTCGCCGAGCTGCCCCGCCTGTCGAACGCCCCCGTGGTCTTGGACAACGACTCCAACGCGATCGCCGTCGTCGAGGGGCATGGCCATGACGACGTCCTCGTGATCAAGGCGTCGAGCGGTCTCGGGGCGGGAATCGTCGCGGGCGGGGTGCTGCAACGCGGCGCCGCGCAGGCCGCAGGCGAGTTCGGCCACACCAAGATCGCTGCCGCAGTTGGCCTTCCGTGCCGCTGCGGCGACACCGGCTGCGTCGAGGCCATCGCGGGCGGCTGGGCACTCGTGCACGCCCTGCAGCAGCAGGGCCGCTCGGTGCGGAACTTGCGCGACGTCGTCGAAATTGCGCACGGCGGTGACGCCGAGGCGCGCCGGATGATCCGCGACAGCGGACGGTACGTCGGCGAGGTGCTCGCCGCCGCGGTGAACCTGTTGAACCCGGCCGTAGTCGTCGTCGCGGGCGACATGGCGGGTGCCTACGAGATCTTCGTGGCCGGGCTGCGAGAGACGTTGTACGGCAACGCCACTGCGCAGGCGACCCGGACCCTCGAGGTGATTCCCGCCGCCTACGGCAGCCAATCGGGAACCGTCGGCGGCGCCGTCATGGTGCTCGACGAGGTGCTCGGCGCGCGGGCAGTCGACGCCCTGGTGGCGGAAGCGCCCCGGGCCTAACCGGCCTTCGCGATGACGTTCTCCGCGAACCACTCGAGGTTGCGGATCTTGTCGTCGAGCGGCTCGGTGTCTTCGCCCATGATGTAGGGGATGCGGAAGCCGACGATGACGTCGGTGACGCCCTTGTCCTCCAGCCGCTTCACGCCGTCGAGGGTGAACCCGTCGATCGAGATGACGTGGATCGCGAACTCGTCGGCCAGCCCGATCCGTTCCTCTTCCTCGCGGTACTTGTTGAGCTTGGCCAACAGCGGGTCGAGCTCCTCGGGGTCGCCACCGCCGTGCATCCAGCCGTCGTTGCGGGCGGCGCGTCGCAGCGCGGCGTCGGCGTGCCCGCCGACGAGGATCGGCACTGGCTTGGTCGGCGCGGGGGTCATCTTGAAGGCGGGGAAGTCGTAGAACTCGCCGTGGTATTCGAAGTAGTCGCCCGAAGTGAGACCCCGGATGACGTCGATGCACTCGTCCATCCGCTTGCCGCGCTTGGCGTACGGCACGCCCATGATCTCGTAGTCCTCCGGCCACGGGCTGGTGCCGACGCCCAGGCCGAGGCGGTTGTCGAACATCGCGGCCAGCGAGCCCGCCTGCTTGGCCACCAGGGCAGGCGGTCGGATCGGCAGCTTGAGCACGAAGATGTTGAAGTGCAGCTTGGTGGTCACCGCCGACAGCGCGCCGATGAGGGCGAACGACTCGACGAACGGCTTGCCGTCCAAGAACTCGCGGTTGCCGTCCTCGGTGTACGGATACTTCGAATCCGACACCTCGGGGTACGCCACGCTGTCCGGAATGGTCATGGCGTGGTACCCGGCCTCGTCGGCCGCCTTGGCCAACGGGATCAGGTACTTCGGATCGGTCATGGCTTCCGCATAGGTGAACCGCATGAGTCGAATACTAGAACACGTTCTAGTTGACGCGGGGCGAGTTGGCCGAAGCGGCCGCTATGCGAACGGCGGGGTGCCGACGCCGACCACTCCGTAGTTGCCCTGCGGCGTGCGTTCGGTGATGCGGGCCTGTGCGGCTCGGCCGTCCACCGTCAGAGTGGCCAACGGACGCTTGAGCACGTCGTCCGGGATCTCTCCGAAAATCGCTCCCTGCCAATGGTATTGGCCGTCGATCGGCTCCAGGTGTCCGATGAGGCGGACCCGGACGGTGTGGTCGACGTCCCCGACGCGGAGAACGGCCGGGCCGTCGTACAGCTCCCGCTCCTCTGCGGTGGCGACGTCGTCGGCTGGTCGCGTCGACGGCGTGGCCGGGAGGAAGTGGGTGCGGGTCCACAGCCGGCGCGCGATGGGACCCATCAAACCGATGTCGGTGAGGAACGCGGCCAGCGGGGCAAAGCCGAGCGCCTGCACGTCGTGGTGGTGGGGGCTGGTGCGGGCGACGCGACGAGCCTCCTTGCCGTCAAGGCCCGCTCGTCGGTACTGCGCGGCGTTGGTGAACAGGTGCCGGAAGAACAGCCCGCCGACGCCGTTGAGATTGGCCACCCACATCCGGCTGAGCCACGGCATCTCGGCGACGCGCTTGCGCGCCCCGTCGCGGGCGAACTGGATGTGGCGGGCCTCCTCGGTGACGTGGATCCGCATGATGCGCTGGACCACCGGTTGCAGGTCCGGGTCGTCCATCATGTTGCGCTGCAGCGAGTCGAAGATCTCCTCCCCGACGAGGGCCGCGACCCAGAGGAGCGCACCCCGGAAGGTGAGCGGCAGAAGGTTGATGATCATGCGCTGATAGCGCTTCGGGCGCATCGGCTTTCCGCCGACCTTCTCGATGGCCCTGCCGAACATCACCATGTGACGGGTCTCGTCACCCATCTCGGTGAGGGCGTAGTGCGTCGAGCGTGCGGTCGGGTCGGCGTGCATCAGGTCGCGCAGCAGCGCCTGGTTCAGGATGTTCTCGAACCAGATGCCCGCCGAGAGCGTGTTGACGAACTCCTGGCGGGACAGTTCGATCCGTTGTTCGCGAGTCATGGCGTCCCACAACGGAGTTCCGTACAAGGAGACCGACTTCGGCGGCAGGAAGAACTTGTCCGGGGCGAGTGGGGCGTCCCAGTCCACGTCCACGACGGGTTCGTAGTACTTCTTCACCGAGCCACGGAGCAGACGCTCGGAGAACTCCTCGCGCGTCGGAGCGCCACTTGCCTTGACGGAGGCTGTCATCGTTGACGTCCCTTCAGCGAAACCATGCGCCGATATGCTTGGAAACCTAATGACGTGGCGCTCAGGATGTCAATACCCCGGGTACCGGATACTTCAGGTTTCGGAAGGGGGCCGTTGATGCGCCGGATTCACGTCATCGGCATCGGTGCCGGCGATCCCGGCTACGTGACCGCCCAAGCCGTCGACGCGCTCAACGACGTCGACGTGTTCTTCGCCTCCGACAAGGGTGCCGTGAAGGACGACCTGGTGTCGCTGCGGCGGGAGATTTGCGAACGGTTCATCCGCGAACCCGGCTATCGCTTCGTCGAGTTGCCCGACCCGAAGCGGTCCAAGGAAGCTCCCGACGGTGCCGCCTACCGCCAGGTCGTCGCCGACTGGCACGCCGCCCGCGCCGAACTGTGGGCACAGGCGCTTCGCGACGAGCTGGCCGACGACGGTGTCGGCGCGTTCCTGGCGTGGGGCGATCCGTCGTTGTACGACAGCACGTTGCGCATTCTCGACATGGTCGCCGATCGCGTCGAGTTCACCTACGACGTCATCCCCGGCATCACCGCGATCCAGGCGCTCACCGCGCGGCACCGCATCCCGCTCAACGACGTCGGCGCACCGGTGCTCATCACCACCGGCCGACGGCTCCGCGAGGAGGGGCTCTCCGGCACCGCGGTGGTGATGCTCGACGGCGACTGCGCATTCCTCGACTGCCCGCCGACGACGGAGATCTGGTGGGGCGCCTACCTCGGCACCCCCGACGAGCTGCTGCTCGCGGGAACCGTCGCCGACGTCGGCGAGCGGATCGCGGCGGTCCGGGCCGAGGCGCGCAACCGGCACGGCTGGATCATGGACATCTATCTGTTGCGGTCCTGACGACGACGGCCGTGGCAGGATCGGCGCGTGGTTCAGTTTCTGTTGCGCGCCGGGCTCACCGGTCTGGCGCTGTGGGTCGTCACCAAGTTCGTCGCGGGCGTCGAGTTCGTCGGCGGTGACTCGACGCTGCAGAGGGTCGGCATCATCTTCGTGGTCGCGGTGATATTCGGCCTCGTCAACGCGTTCGTCAAGCCGATCGTGCAACTGGTCTCGCTACCGCTGTACATCGTCACCCTCGGGCTGTTCCACGTCGTCGTCAACGCGCTGATGCTGTGGATCACCTCCCGGATCACCGAGAACACCACGCACTGGGGCCTCTACATCGACGACTTCTGGTGGACGGCCATCTGGGCCGCCATCGTGCTGTCGGTCGTCAGTTGGCTTCTGTCGCTGGTCATTCCGGGCTGAATTCCGCCACACGTCACCGCTCAAGATCACGGCGTACGCTCGGCGCGGTGGCTCCCGAGATGAACCGCCGCACCTTCGTCGGTGCCTCCATCACCGTCGGCGGTGCCGCTGCCGCCGCGTCGGCGCTCAGTGGGTGCGGTGACGCCGCCCCACCCCCCGAGCAGCAGACCACCAGCGTGGCGATGCGAATCAACGGCGAGGACCGCAACGTCGACGTCGACGCCCGGACGTCGCTGCTCGACATGCTCAGGGAGCGCGTCGGGCTCACCGGTACCAAGAAGGGGTGCGACCAGGGTGCCTGCGGCGCCTGCACCGTGCTGCTCGACGGCAAGCGGGTGAACTCCTGCCTCACGCTCGCCGTCATGCACGACGGGGCCGACGTGCAGACCATCGAGGGCGTGGCTGACAACGGCCGACTCCATCCGCTGCAGCAGGCGTTCGTCGACTCCGACGCGTTCCAGTGCGGCTACTGCACCTCCGGACAGATCATGTCCGGCCTCGGCTGCATCGACGAGGGGCACACCGGCTCCGACGCGGAGATCCGAGAGTGGATGAGCGGCAACATCTGTCGGTGTGGTGCCTATACCAACATCGTCGCCGCCGTCGCGACCGCCGCCAAGAACGCCTGAGACCGGTGTACCCCTTCACCTTCACCAAGGCCGCCGACGAGTCATCGGCTCTGGCCGCGGGCCGGTCGGGCGCCCGGTACGTCGCAGGCGGAACCACCCTCGTCGACCTTATGCGGGTGACCGTCGAGCGTCCCGGCGCGGTGGTGGACATCAACGCGCTGCCCTACCGCGGCGTCGACCTCGACGGGCGCGCCCTGCGGATCGGCTCACTGGTGCGGATGGCCGACCTGGCCGCCGACCAACGGGTGCGTCGCCAATTTCCCGTGATCTCGGAGGCGTTGGAGCTCAGCGCATCAGCGCAACTGCGCAACATGGCGTCCATCGGCGGCAACCTCATGCAACGCCCTCGATGCCTGTACTTCCGCGACGTGTCGGCCAACTGCAACCGGCGCACGCCGGGCACCGGATGCGCGGCGACCGGCGGGCTGAACCGCAACCACGCCATCCTCGGCACCAGCGACCAGTGCGTGGCCACCCACCCGTCGGATTTGGCGGTCGCGCTGGTGGCGCTCGACGCGGTCGTCGTGACCCGCGACTCGGGCGGGGACCGACGGATTCCCGTCGCCGACTTCTTCCGGCGGCCTGGCACCACACCGGATCAGGAACACGACCTCAAGCCAGGCGAGCTCATCGTGGCCGTCGAGGTGCCGACGGGTCCCAGCACCGCCCGGTCGGGCTATCTCAAGATTCGCGACCGGCAGTCCTACGAGTTCGCGGTGACCTCCGCGGCGGTGGCGCTCGACGTCACCGGCGGCACCGTGCGCGACGCCAAGGTCGCCGTCGGGGGCGTCGCCACCGTGCCGTGGCGGCTCCCCGCCGTCGAGCGTGCCCTCGTCGGACGCCCGGTCTCGCCCGGTCTGTGGCGCGACGCGGCGGCCCGCGCCGCGGACGGCGCAAAGCCGCTGTCCGACAACGGGTTCAAGGTCGAGCTGGTGCGACGCGTCGTCGAGCGCCAGCTCGCCACGGTGGCGGGTCTGCCGTGACGTACCCCCAGCGGATGACCGATCCCGTGGTCGGTGCGCCGCTGTCGCGGGTGGACGGACGGCTCAAGGTGACGGGCGCGGCGCACTACGCCGCCGACAATCCCGTGCCGGACTTCCTCCACGCCGTCCTCGTCTGCAGCACCGTCGCAGCCGGGGCGGTGCAGGGCGTCGACGCGGGGGAGGCCTCGCGGTCACCCGGCGTCATCCGCGTCCTCACCGACTTCCGTCCCGTGACCCTGCCCTACGACATCCGGCGCGTCGCCTTCTACGGTCAACCGGTGGCCGTCGTCGTCGGCGACACCCTCGAGGCCGCCACACACGGCGCCGCGCTGGTCCGGGTGCGGTACTCGCCGGCCCCGTCGAACACCGACATTGATGCACCGCTTGCGATTCCGGAGCCAGGGGAACGCCAGACCGACTATGCCCGCGGCCAGCCCGAGGCGGCTCTGCGGTCCGCCGCCGTCGTCACCGACCGGCAGTACGCCATCGCCCGCAACAACCACAACCCGATGGAGTTGCCCGCCACCGTCGCCAAGTGGGACGGGGACCGGTTGACGGTCTGGGACAAGACGCAGTCCATCGTCGGCGCCCAGGAAGCCCACGCCGAGGCGCACGGCGTGCCCGTCGACCACGTGCGGGTTGTCTCGCCATTCGTCGGCGGAGCCTTCGGAAGTGCGGGTCAGACCTGGCCGCACCAGCTGCTGGCCTCGTTCGCCGCCCGCCAGCTCGGCAAGCCCGTCAAGTTGGTGCTGACCAGGGAGCAGACGTACGCGGGCATCGGCTACCGCCCGACCAGCCGGCAGCGCATGGCAATCGGGGCCGACCGGTCGGGGCGCATCGACGCCATCGTCCACGAGGGCCGGACGGAGACGGCGCGTTACGCCTCATACGAGGACGGCCTGACCGCGTCGCCGAAGTTCATGTACACCAGCCCCAACATGCGCTCCACCTACCGGGTGGTGCCGATGGACGTCAACCAGCCGACGTACATGCGCGGGCCAGGGGCCACGACCGGAACGTTCGCCTTGGAGTCGGCGATGGACGACCTCGCCAACACCATCGGCGTCGACCCCGTCGAGCTGCGGATCCGCAACGAACCCGACCGCGATCAGACCGACGGGCTGCCGTTCTCCACCCGCAGGCTCACCGAATGCCTGCGCCGCGGTGCCGACGAATTCGGTTGGGCGCAGCGCAATCCCGTCCCGGGTGCGGTTCGGGAGGGCTCCCAGCTGATCGGCATCGGGATGGCTGCGGCGGGCTATCACACAAGCCGCAGCGAATCCGATGCGATGGCCCGGATCAACGCCGACGGCACGGCCGACGTGCAGACCGCGACCAGCGACATGGGGCCGGGAACGTACACGTCCATGTCGCAGGTCGCCGCCGACGCACTTGGCCTGCCCGTCGCCCGCATCCGGTTCGCCCTCGGCGACAGCGCCTACCCTCCTGCGCCGTCGCACTCGGGCTCGCGGACCATGGCCAGCGTCGGGTCGGCGGTGTTCACGGTGGCCAACACGTTGCGCGACAAGATCGTTCGCCTCGCCGTCGTCGACCCCGGCTCGCCGCTGAGCGGGGTCCGGCCCGAGGACGTTGCGGTCTCAGACGGACGCATGTTCGTCGTCAGGGAACCGTCGCGCGGCGAGAGCTATCGGGACCTGCTGGCCCGGCGCGGCTGGCCGAGCGTCGACTCGCGCGGCACCTGGACGCCCGACACCGCCGACGAACGCTTCTCGATGTACGCCTACGGGGCGGTGTTCGCCGAAGTGGCCGTGGACGATGCGCTGGGCGTGGTCCGCATCCGTCGCGTCACCGCCTGCTACGACGCGGGCCGCGTGGTCAACCCGAAGCTCGCACACAGCCAGGCGATCGGCGGCATGGTCGGCGGGATCGGCATGGCGCTGCTGGAGGCCACCGAGCTCGACCACCGCGACGGTCGTGTCGTCAACGCGAACATGTCCGACTACCTGGTGCCGGTCAACGCCGACGTGCCCGCGCTCGACGCCACCTTCCTTGCCACGGAGGACACCATCGCCAACCCCATCGGGGTCAAGGGTCTGGGCGAGGTCGTCATCGTGGGGGTGCCCGCCGCCATCGCCAACGCGGTGTTCAACGCGACCGGCAAGCGGGTCACCGACCTGCCCATCCGGTTGGAGAATCTGCTCTAGCCTGGAAACGTGCCGGAACTACCCGAGGTCGAAGCGCTCGCCGACCACCTCCGCCGCCACGCCACGGGCCTGACGGTGGGGCGCGTCGACGTCGCGGCCCTGTCCGTGCTCAAGACCTTCGACCCGCCGCCGACCGCGCTGCACGGGCTGACGGTCACCGGTGCCAACCGGTGGGGCAAGTATCTGGGCCTGCAAGCCGGTGACCTGCACCTGATCACCCACCTGTCGCGGGCCGGCTGGCTGCGCTGGTCGGACAAGCTGTCGGGCGTGCCGCTGCGGCCGGGCGGCAAGAGCCCCATCGCGCTGCGCGTCCACCTGGGCACCCCGGGGGACGCGCCCGGCTTCGACCTCACCGAGGCAGGCACGCAAAAGCGCCTCGCCGTCTGGCTCGTCGACGACCCGATGAAGGTGCCGCAGATCGCCAGCCTTGGCCCCGACGCGCTGTCGTTGAGCCTGGACGGCCTGACCGCCATCCTCAAGGGCAACACCGGCCGCATCAAGACCGTCATCACCGACCAGCGGACGATCGCAGGCATCGGAAACGCCTACAGCGACGAGATACTGCACGTCGCGAAGATCTCGCCGTTCGCCACCTCGAGCAGGCTCAGCGAGCCCCAGCTCGGTCATCTGTACGACGCGATGATCTCGGTGCTCACCGACGCGGTGACCCGATCGGTCGGCCAGGGTGCGGCAACCCTGAAGGGCGAGAAGCGATCTGGGCTACGCGTGCATGCACGCACCGGTATGCCATGCCCGATTTGTGGTGACACCGTGCGTGAGGTGTCGTTCACCGACAAGTCGTTCCAGTACTGCCCGACGTGTCAGACGGGCGGCAAGATCCTGGCCGATCGGCGAATGTCGAAGCTGCTCAAGTAGCGCATGTGGGCGGCCCACCGACCGGTTGGTTAGGCTGCGCGGATGACTCGCCAAAAGATCCTCATCACCGGCGCCAGCTCGGGCCTGGGCGCCGGGATGGCCCGCCAGTTTGCCGCCAAGGGGCGTGACCTCGCGCTGTGTGCGCGCCGGACCGACAACCTCGAGGAGCTGAAGGCCGAACTGATCGCGCGGCACCCCGGCATCACGGTGGCCGTCGCGGCCCTCGACGTCAACGACCACGAAGCAATACCCAAGGTGTTCGCCGAGCTGAGCGACGAGCTGGGTGGCGTCGACTGCGTCATCGTCAACGCGGGCATCGGCAAGGGGCACCCGCTCGGTGGCGGCAAGCTGTGGGCCAACAAGGCCACCATCGAAACGAATCTCGTTGCGGCCCTTGTCCAGATCGAGACGGCGCTGGAGATGTTCACCGCGGCTGGCGGGGGTCACCTGGTGCTGGTGTCGTCGGTGCTCGGCAACAAGGGCGTCCCGGGGGTCAAGGCCGCCTACGCCGCCAGCAAGGCCGGCGTGAGCTCGCTTGGCGAATCCCTTCGTGCGGAGTACCCGTCGGGACCCATCAAGATCACCGTGCTCGAGCCCGGTTACATCGAGTCGGAGATGACGGCCAAGTCGAAGACCACGACGTTGATGGTCGACAACGAGACCGGCGTCAAGGCCATGGTCGACGCGATCGAGAAGGAGAAGGGTCGCGCCGTCGTGCCGGGCTGGCCGTGGTGGCCACTCGTCGAGGTGATGAAGGTGTTGCCGCCGAGGCTGACCAAGTTCTTCGCGTGATTTGTGGAGTCTTTTCGGCGCTCACCGCCGAAAAGACTCCACAAAATGGGGGGAATGGAACCCGGCGCGGGGTGCGGGCGTCTATTTCTACGTGTTGCTCACACTCGACGACTATCTGCGGGAGCACGACGGCGTGATCACGCTGAGTCATGCCCGTGACGCGGGAATGTCCAACGACGCGGTCAACCGCCTCGTTCGAGCCGGCCGATGGCGGCGGTGCACCCCGGGTGTCTACTTCGCCGAGGACCATCGCTTCACGGATGCTGCCAGAGTTCGAGTAGGCGTGTGGAGCTATGGGGCCGAGGCAACTGCCAGCGGTCTGACGGCTGCGTGGTGGCTCGACCTGACCAAGTTCGCGCCCGAGATCGTCGAGGTAACCATCCCTCGCGATCGGAGGCTCGCTCATCGTGCGGGAACCAGACTGCGCCGGCGCGATCTCGCGAGCGTCGACGTCGTCGAGCGTCGAGGACTGCGGGTCACGGCACCCGACCTGACCATCGTCGAGGCGGCCAGTCGCCTGGGTGGTGGTGCTCGCGTACTGGACTCGGCGCTCCAACGTCGGCAGTCCGAGTTGCCCCGGCTGTGGCGCGCCCACCTACGCAACAAGGGGCGACACGGCGCGCCCCTTTCCCGCCGGTTGCTTCGGGCAGCAAGCAACGGCGCACGCTCAGAAGCCGAGCGGCTGTTCGCGCGGTTGCTCGACCAGGCCGGCATAACGGGGTGGAAGGCGAACTACGCGGTCGCCGGCTACGACGTCGACTTCGCGTTCGTCGGGCCCAAGGTCGCAGTCGAGATCGACGGCCTGGCCTTTCACTCCGACGCCGACGACTTCCATCGAGATCGAAAGCGGCAGAACGCGATAGCGCTGGCGGGCTGGCAAGTGCTCAGGTTCACGTGGCTGGATCTGACCGAGTACCCCGAGCGTGTCATCGCACAGGTCCGCCGGGCGATTCGTGGAGTTTAATCGGCGCTCACCGCCGAAAAGTCTCCACGAATCGCTAGGCGGACCGGCCGCGCTCCTGCCGGTAGTGTCGCACCAGCGCATCGGTCGAACTGTCGGACTGCTCGGCGGGCGCAGCGTCCTCGGTGAGTACCGGAAGCAGTGAATTCGCCTGCGTCTTACCGAGTTCCACACCCCACTGGTCGAAGGAGTCGATGCCCCACACGACGCCCTCGGTGAACACCTGGTGTTCGTAGAGCGCCACCAGTTGGCCGACCACCGACGGCGTCAGCTTGGTCGCCAGGATCGAGGTGCTCGGCCGGTTGCCTGGCATCACCTTGTGGGGGACCACCTCGGCCTTGGTGCCCTCGTCGGCGATCTCCTCGGCGGTCTTGCCGAACGCCAGCACCTTGGTCTGGGCGAAGAAGTTGCTCATCAGCAGGTCGTGCATGCTGCCGGTGCCGTCCCGGGTCGGCAGGTCGTCGGTGGGCTGGGAGAACCCGATGAAGTCGGCCGGGATCAGCCGGGTGCCTTGATGCAGCAGTTGGTAGAACGCATGCTGACCGTTGGTTCCCGGCTCACCCCAATAGATTTCGCCGGTCGACGTGGTGACGGGGCTGCCGTCGGCCCGCACCGACTTGCCGTTGGACTCCATGGTCAACTGCTGCAGGTAGGCCGCGAAGCGCGCCATGTCGTTGGAGTACGGCAGCACCGCGCGCGCCTGGGCGTCGAAGAAGTCGTTGTACCAGAGGCCGATGAGGCCAAGCAGCACAGGCGCGTTCGCCTCCAGCGGCGTCGTGCGGAAGTGCTCGTCGACGACGTGGAAGCCGGCGAGGAACTCGGCGAAACGCTCCTTGCCGATCACCGCCATCACCGACAGTCCGATCGCGGAGTCCACCGAGTAGCGGCCGCCCACCCAGTCCCAGAAGCCGAACATGTTGGCCGTGTCGATGCCGAACTCGTCGACCAACTTCTCGTTGGTGGAGACCGCGACGAAGTGCTTCGACACTGCCTCGTCGCCAAGCGAATCGGTGAGCCAGCGGCGGGCCGCCGTCGCATTGGTCAACGTCTCCAACGTCGAGAACGTCTTGGACGCAACGATGAACAACGTCGAGGCGGGATCGAGTCCGTCGAGCTTGGCTACCAGATCGGCGGGGTCGACGTTGGAGACGAAGCGGGCCGAGATGCCGGCGTCGGCGTAGTGGCGCAGTGCCTGGTAGACCATCACCGGGCCAAGGTCCGAGCCGCCGATGCCGATGTTGACGACGGTGGTGATGCGTTCACCGGTGGCACCAGTCCACTCGCCGCTGCGGAGCTTGTCGGTGAAGGCCCCCATCGAGTCCAAGACCTCGTGCACGTCGGCGACGACGTCCTGCCCGTCGACGGTCAGCGACGCGTCCTTCGGCAGCCGCAGCGCCGTGTGCAGCACCGCGCGGTCCTCCGAGGTGTTGATGTGCACGCCCGTGAACATCGCGTCGCGCTTGCCCTCGAGGTCCGCCGCCTTCGCGAGGTCGACGAGCAGGCCAAGCGTCTCCCTGGTCACCCGGTGCTTGCTGTAGTCGACGTACAGATCGCCGACGGTGAGCGTCAGTTCCCGACCGCGGGCGGGGTCCTCGGCGAAGAACTCCCGGAGGTGCTTGTCGCCAATCTCCTGGTGATGGTGAACCAATGCGTTCCACGCCGGTGTGGCGGTGATGTCGGGAATCCGGGCGGTCTCAGCACTCATATCTCGACCCTAGTGCGACGCCGCTTTCGAAGGTGTAAATGATGGACGTATGGATATCGAAAAGCTGCTGTCATCCGTACCCACCGGTCTGTGGATCGGTGGTGAGGAGCGTGCGGCGTCGTCGACCTTCGACGTGCTCAACCCGGCGACCGACGAGGTGTTGATGGCTATCGGCGACGCCACCCCGGCGGACGGCATCGCGGCGCTCGACGCGGCAGCGGCCGTGCAGGGCGAGTGGGCCGCCACGGCACCCCGCGAGCGCGGCGAGATCCTGCGTGCGGTGTTCGAGGCGATCACCGCGCGCGCCGAGGAGTTCGCGACGCTGATGACGCTTGAGATGGGCAAGGTGCTCGCCGAGAGCATGGGCGAGGTGAAGTACGGCAGCGAGTTCTTCCGCTGGTTCTCCGAGGAGGCGGTCCGCATCGGCGGCCGCTACACCAAGGCTCCGGCGGGCACCGGTCGCATCATCGTGACCAAGTCGCCGGTCGGCCCGTGCCTGGCCATCACGCCGTGGAACTTTCCGCTGGCCATGGCCACCCGCAAGATCGGCCCCGCAGTGGCGGCGGGCTGCACGATGATCGTCAAGCCCGCGCAGGAGACGCCGCTGACGATGCTGCTGCTTGCCAAGCTGATGGACGACGCGGGCCTGCCCAAGGGCGTGCTGTCGATCCTGCCGACCAGCAAGCCCGGTGACCTGACCACGGCGCTGATCGACGACGGCCGGCTGCGCAAGCTGACCTTCACCGGGTCGACCGGCGTCGGCAAGGCCCTGGTCAAGCAGAGCGCGGACAAGCTGCTGCGGCTGTCGATGGAGCTGGGCGGCAACGCGCCGTTCATCGTCTTCGACGACGCCGACGTCGACGCGGCCGTCGAGGGTGCGCTGCTGGCCAAGATGCGCAACGGCGGCGAGGCCTGCACGGCGTCCAACCGGTTCCACGTGGCCAACGCGGTGCGCGCCGAATTCACCGAGAAGCTGGTGACGAGGATGAGCGAGTTCAAGCTCGGCAACGGGCTTGACGAGTCCTCGACGCTGGGGCCGCTGATCAGCGCGAAGCAGATCGCGACGGTCGAGGACCTGGTGTCCGACGCAGTGTCCAAGGGTGCCACCGTCGCCGTCGGCGGTGTCAAGCCAGAAGGGGCCGGCCACTTCTACCCGGCGACGGTGCTGGACGGCGTGCCCGCGGAGGCGCGCATCTTCAAGGAGGAGGTCTTCGGACCCGTCGCGCCCGTCATCGGCTTCGACACCGAGGAAGAGGGCATCGCGGCGGCCAACGACACCGAGTACGGGCTGGCTGCCTACATCTACACGCAGGGCTTGGATCGCGCGCTGCGCGTGGCCGAGGCGATCGACGCCGGCATGGTGGGCGTCAACCGCGGCGTCATCTCCGACCCGGCAGCGCCGTTCGGTGGCGTCAAGCAGTCCGGGTTCGGCCGCGAAGGTGGTTCCGAGGGCATCGAGGAGTACCTCGACACCAAGTACATCGCGCTGACCAACTAGCGGCTCACGGGCCGCCCCGAAACCCGGGGCGGCTCGGTGAATCCGGCTGCGCCGCAACGCATTCGGATGGTCCTAGTGGCCGAGGCGGCCGCGGCCAAGGCGCAGCAGGATCATGGCCAGATCCTTGCCCTCGGGACCCAGCGAGCTGTAGCGCTCGATGACCTTCATTTCGCGACTGTGCACGAGGCGGGTGCCACCGGAGGCCATCCTCGCCTTGCCGATCATCTGCGACACCTCGGCACGGCGCTGCACCGCGGCCAGGATCTCGGCGTCGAGCCGGTCGATCTCAAGGCGCAGATCCTCGATGTCGATCGTGGGTTCGGTTTCGGTACTCATCGGTGGTGACTCCGCTTTCTCGTCGTCTCGTGTGGGTTCTGGTTTCATCCGCAATCCGGCCTCACACGAGAGACGAGCCCCGGATCGCAGAAGCGGACCGCGGGGCTGAAGGGAATCAGCTAGACCACGGGCACCGCAGGTCGGTACCCGTACGTAAATCGTCCACGCTGATTTAGCACGGCACCGAGTGTGCCACCGAGGGCTACGTCCGCGCAAAGAACGGGTTGCCGCCGGGTGTCTCTGGTCAGCGGTAAGTTGAGTGCCGACATGACGATCGCTACTGAGACTGATCAGCTGCTGGACGGGCTCAACCCCCAGCAGCGCAAGGCAGTGCTGCACGAAGGCTCGCCCCTGTTGATCGTCGCGGGCGCCGGGTCGGGCAAGACGGCGGTGCTCACGCGCCGCATCGCCTACCTGCTGGCCGCCCGCGACGTGGGGGTGGGGCAGGTGCTGGCCATCACCTTCACCAACAAGGCCGCCGCCGAGATGCGGGAGCGGGTGGTCGAACTCGTCGGGCCGCGCGCCAGGTCGATGTGGGTGTCGACGTTCCACTCCACCTGTGTGCGCATCCTGCGCAACCAGGCGTCGCTGCTGCCCGGGCTGAACTCGAACTTCTCGATCTACGACGCCGACGACTCGCGGCGTCTGCTGATGATGATCGCCAAGGACATGGGGCTCGACACCAAGCGGTACTCGCCGCGACTGTTGGCCAACTCGATCTCCAACCTGAAGAACGAACTGATCGACCCCGACAAGGCGGCCTTCGAGGCGACGGAGGGTGAAGACGACCTCGCCCGCATCGTCGCCCAGGCCTACGCCGAGTACCAGCGTCGCCTGCGAGCCGCCAACGCGCTCGACTTCGACGACCTGATCGGTGAGACGGTCGCCGTACTTCAGGCGTTTCCGCAGATCGCCCAGTACTACCGGCGACGCTTCCGGCACATCCTGGTCGACGAGTACCAGGACACCAACCATGCGCAGTACGCGCTGGTGCGCGAGCTGGTCGGTCATGATCTGGAGGAGGGCGCCGACGGCGTTCCGCCCGCCGAACTGTGCGTCGTCGGTGACGCCGACCAGTCGATCTACGCGTTCCGCGGGGCAACCATCCGCAACATCGAGGACTTCGAGCGCGACTACCCGAACGCGACGACGATCCTGCTGGAACAGAACTACCGGTCGACGCAGAACATCCTGTCGGCCGCGAACTCCGTCATCTCGCGCAACACGGGACGCCGGGAGAAGCGGTTGTGGACCGACGCCGGCGAGGGCGAGCTGATCGTCGGCTACGTCGCCGACAACGAACACGACGAGGCCCGGTTCATCGCCGAGGAGGTCGAGGCGCTCACCTCCCGCGGTGACGTGAACTACTCCGACGTCGCCGTGTTCTACCGCACCAACAACTCGTCGCGCGCCGTCGAGGACGTGTTCATCAGGGCAGGCATCCCCTACAAGGTGGTCGGCGGCGTCCGGTTCTACGAGCGCAAGGAGATCCGCGACATCGTCGCCTACCTCCGCGTGCTGGACAACCCCGGCGACGCCGTCAGCATGCGACGCATCCTGAACACGCCGCGCCGCGGCATTGGCGACCGCGCCGAGGCGTGCGTCGCGGTCCACGCGGAGAACACCGGCGGCACGTTCAACGACAGCCTGCAGGCCGCTGCCGAAGGCCGGGTGCCGATGCTGAACACGCGCTCGGAGAAGGCGATCGCCGCGTTCGTCGGATTGCTCGACGAGCTTCGCGGGTTGCTCGACGACGAGCTCGGCAACCTCGTCGAGGCCGTCCTCGAACGCACGGGATATCGCCGCGAGCTCGAGGCGTCGAACGATCCTCAGGACCAGGCGCGGCTCGACAACCTCAACGAACTCGTCAGCGTCGCACACGAATACAGCATCGACGCGGCCAATGCCGCCGCACTGCGCGAAGAGGACCCCGAGCTTCAGGACGAGGACGTGCCGGACACCGGGGTGCTTGCTCAGTTCCTGGAGCGGGTGTCGCTGGTCGCCGACGCGGACGGCATCCCCGACGAGGGGTCAGGCGTCGTGACGATGATGACGTTGCACACGGCCAAGGGCCTGGAGTTCCCGATGGTGTTCGTCACCGGCTGGGAGGACGGCATGTTCCCGCACATGCGTGCCCTCGGCGATCCGATGGAGCTGTCCGAGGAGCGACGCCTCGCCTACGTCGGCATCACCCGCGCCAGGCAACGGTTGTACCTGAGCCGCGCGAAGGTGCGGTCGTCGTGGGGTCAGCCGATGCTCAACCCCGAATCGCGGTTCCTCCGCGAGATTCCGCAGGAGCTCATCGACTGGCGTCGAGTCGAGGCGCCGCAGTCGTCATTCGGCGTACCCGCCAGTGGCGCAGGGCGATTCGGCACGCCGCGGCCCGCACCCGCGCGCACGTCGGGCGCCCGGAATCGGCCGGCGATCACGCTTGAGCCCGGCGATCGCGTCACGCACGACAAGTACGGTCTCGGTCGGGTGGAAGAGGTCTCCGGCATGGGCGAGTCCGCGATGTCGCTCATCGACTTCGGCAGCGCGGGTCGGGTCAAGCTGATGCACAACCACGCACCGATTCAGAAGCTCTAACCCGGGTGGTTCCACGCCTCGTCGGTGAGCTGGGCGGGAACCGGTAGTCGCGGCTCCGCCAGGGGTGGCGTCGCGCCGAGCAGGGGGTTCTGGTCGAGCAGAGCGCCTGCGGTGCGGCCTCGGCCCCAGCCGATCATCGCGCGGTAGCCGCCGAGCAATCCCGTCCGGGTGACGGCGTCCTCGTCGGCATGCGGGCTGTCCGGGGCCACCGGTACCGAGACGGGGGCGACGTAGAGCGCGTCGGTCGGGCAGTATGCCTCGCACATGAAGCACGTCTGGCAGTCGGATTGCCTGGCGATGACCGGCACGCCGTCCGCGCCTCGGTCGAAGACGTCGGTCGGACAAACCTTTATGCAGACGTCGCATGCGATGCACGCGGCTGCGCTGACGATTTCGATCATGCCGCTGACTCCGAGGAGACGAGATGGGGGAGCACGGGATCGGGGGCAGTCCACACCTCGTCCAGCCCGCCCACCAGGATTCTGTGGTCGTACCGGTGGTCACGATGTGGAAGGTCTTCCCGACGATGCAGGCCGCGACTTTCGGTCCGCGCCAACGACGACGCCGTGGTCCATCGGGCCGCGGCGATCATGGCGATCGCCTGGCGCGGCTTGTAGGAATCTCGGCTCGGCACCGGCGCAAGCCCCTCGGAGACCTCGCGCCACAGGGCGTCGAGGGCAGCGGCCGACTCGGCAAGTCGGTCCGCCGTCTTCAGATAACTGCGCAGGGGAGGGAGCACGTGCGATTGGGTGGCGCGGACGACGTCGTCGACGGTGGGCGCCCCGGCTGGTCCGGGCTGGATGCCCAGACGCGGCTCCCTTGAAGGGTGCTCCGTCGCGCGAGCCCGCCCACGGCTGAACTCCGCCGCGCCACGGCCGGCGAACGTCCCCGAAGCGATCGCCCACGAACCGTTGCGGCTGCCGCCACCGCTCACCGCCCCGGTGATCAGTTCGCGCGTTGCCGCGTCGCCCGCCGCGAAGAGGCCGGGAACCGTTGTCGCACAATCCGGTCCGGTCAGTCGCAGGCCACCGGTGCCGCGGACCGATCCCTCGTGGATCATCCGGATCGGGTAGGCGGTGGTGAACGGATCGATGCCGGCCTTGTCCAGCGGCAGGAAGTAGTTGGGTTGGGCGTCCCGCATGGTCTGCCGCATGGACAGCGGTGCCCGGTCCAGTCGGGCGAACACCCGGCGGCCCTGGGTCAGCACGCGCTGGGCGTCCTGGCGCCCACCCAGTCCGAGTTCGGTGGCCAGCGGCCGTCCGTGCTCGTCGTAGAAGCTGGCCCACTGCAGCATTCGGCCCTTGGTGTGGACGCCCCACTCCGGCGCCAATGCGTACGCGCCGGAGAACTCCATGCCGGACAGGCTGGCACCCAGTTCGGCGGCCATCAGCAGTCCGTCGCCGGTGTCGACGTTGGTGCCGAACGTCCCGGACAGGAACGCAGTCCCACCGGTCGCCAGCACGACGGCGCCAGCCGAGATCTGCCACGGCCGCCCGCTGTCTTGGCGGGCAATTCCCTTCGCCCCGCTGACGACTCCCTCGGGGTCGGTGATGAGCTCCAAGGCGGGGTGGTGGTCAAGGATGCGGACGCCGCTGCGGTGGGCCTTGCGGCGCATGCGGCGCATGTACTCCGGGCCCTGCAGGCTGCTACGAAGGGGCTGACCGTCGGGCGCCGACGGGAAGGGGTAACCCCACTGCGCCAGCAGTTCGACGCGGTCCCACGAGGTGGCGAGGACGCGGAACATCCACTCGGAGTCGGTGAGTCCGCCGGCGGCCACCTCGGACTCGCGGACCGACTCCTCCCGGCGCGGGCCCCGCGGGATGAGCCACAAGTTGTTGCCGCCGGCGGCTGTGGCGCCGCTGGTTCCACAGAAACCCTTGTCCACCAATGTGACTCGACTGCCGTTTTCCGCAGCGGAGATGGCCGCCCACGTCGCGGCCGGTCCACCCCCGACGACCAGAACGTCGGTGGTCAGCTCGTCGACGTCAGGAGGATTGCTCATGGCCGACCTCCTCTTGCACACCGAGTTCGGCGAGCAGCGTGCGACGCAAATCGTCGAAGCCCTCGTCACCCCGACTGCGAGGGAAGGGCAGGTTCACCGGCCGGTCCAGCGAGACCCGACCACCGGAGAGCACCACCACCCTGTCCGCGAGCAGGATCGCCTCGTCGACGTCATGGGTCACGTGGAGAACGGCCATGTGCCTGCGTGACCACAGCTCGTGCAGCAGTCGATACATCTTGAGCCGGGTGAGGGCGTCGAGCGCGCCAAATGGCTCGTCGAGCAGAAGCAGGTCGGGCTCGCGGACCAGGGCCCTGGCCAACGAAACCCGTTGCGCTTCACCGCCGGAAAGCACCAGCGGCCAGGAGCGGGCCTTGTCGGAGAGGCCCACCTCGGCCAGCGCGGCGCGCCCACGAGCGTCGCGATCAAGCGAGTCCGGCCCGCCGTCGGTCAACGCGAAGGTGACGTTGGCCAGGGCGCGGCGCCACGGCAACAGCCGTGGGCTCTGGAAGACGACGGCACGTGAGCGGGGCGCGACGACCGATCCGGTGACGTGCTCGTCCAGCCCGGCGATCGCCCGCAGCAGTGTGCTCTTTCCGGAACCCGAGCGGCCCAGCATCGCCACGAATTCGCCGTCGGCGATGTCGAGTTCGAAGTCGTCGAGCACCAGTTGAGGCCCGAAGTTGCGCCGCAGTCCGCGGATCGTGACGACCGGACCCATGCGCGATCCCGCTGCGCTTCTCGCTGGGTGGCTCACGCGACGCCGTCGAACCCGTTGCGCCAGGACAGAAGTAACCGCTCCAGGATCCGGACGAGGGCGTAAGACAGCAGGCCGGCAATCGCGTAGATGACGATGACGAGCAACGAGATGTCGAACTGAAGGTTGGTCTGCGCACGTGACATCAGGTAGCCGATGCCCTTGGTGGTGTTGATCATCTCGGCGAAGATCAGGCTGAGCCATGCACTCGACAATCCGAGACGAAGTCCCACCAGGAAGTTGGGCATCGCGCCGGGCAGGATGACCTGGGTGATGAGGGTGCTGCGCCGAGCCTTCAACGTTTGTGCCATCTCGACGAGTTGCCGGTCGACACCACGGATTCCGGCGTAGGTGTTGATGTAGATCGCGATGGCGACACCGGTGGTGATGAGCACGATCTTGGGTCCTTCGCCGATGCCCATCCAGATGATGAGCAGGGGCGTGAGGGCGAAGTTCGGTACGGCCTTGAAGATCTGCATGGTCCAGTCGAGGAGGTCCTCACCCGTGCGCGTCAGACCGGCGACGACCGCGAGCGCCACGCCGATCAGGATGCCGAGGACCGTCCCGGTCAGCACCCGCGTCGCCGACGCCGCGACGTGGGTGGCGAGTTCACCGTTGCCAAGCAGCCGCCACGCGGTGGTGGCCACCTGAGAGGGCGGCGGAAACAGGTCGGGGTCGAGCCATTCCGTCGCGGAGCCCACGGCCCACGCCGCGAGGATGACGACGGGACCGACCATTCGGCGTACCGCACGCGGGGTGCGGGTCCAAAGTCCCCTTCTGGCGCGATGTTCGGCGACGACCTCGATCAGGTCGGGGACCGGTCGCGCGGTGGTGCTCGCGACGATTTCTGCGGTTGTCACGGCTTGGCGCCGATCCAGTCGGTGACGGAGTACTGGCCGGCCAGGGAACCGTCGGCGTTCAGGAAGTCATACGCGTCCTGAAGCTGCTTCACCCCGATCTGGGGGAACGGCTCGGTGTTGAACTCGTCGGCCTGGGTCGACTGCTTGACGTACTCGAACTTGGTGCCGTCGGTGTCGGCGACCCAGTGAAGGTAGTCGTCGAAGTTCTCTTGGATGTCGGCGTTGACCGCGGTGATCGCGTGCTGCCATGCGGCGCGGAAGTCGGGATGGCCGTCGGTGAAGGACGTCAACGCGATGTTGGTTCCCGTGCTGCCCATGCCATGTCGCGACAGACTGTCGATGACGGGGTAGCCCTTCTGCTGCAGGTCCACCGAGCTGGCACCGCTGAGGACCGTTGCGTCGATCTGGCCCGAGCTGAGTCCGGCGATGGATTCGGGTGTCGGCACGTCCTTGACCTCGATTTTGCCCGTGAGGCCGGCTGCCTCGATCAGCTGGCGGGCCGTGCGGTCGCGGATCGTTCCCTGCGGAGCGGTGATGTTCTTGCCGACCAGACCCTGGATGTTGGTGGGGCCGCCCCGTGCGCCGATGAGCTGCATGTCGCTGTTGACCGAATCGAAGGAGAGGAGAACCACTTTCGGGTCGCGGCTGCGGGCCCGCAGGGCGGGGTTGTCACCGACGGCGGCCACGTCGACGGCGCCCGCGATGAGGGCCGAGACGGCGTCTCCGCCGGACTGGAAGAAGGAGTACTCGATCTTGTCGACCCCGGCCGCCTTCAGCTCCTTGCTCAGAATGCCCTGACGGTCACCCCAGCCCAGTGACCCGGCGGGCGTCCCCGTCACCGACGTCGCGCCGATCCGCAGGGTGTACCCGCCCGAACCTCCGTCGCTGCTGCTGCTGCAGCCGACGGCGGTGACAGTGAGAACGGTCGCCAGGACGGCGTGGAAGATGCGGGTGAGCATTGGAGTGGAGCCTCCGGATCGAATCTGTGGCAGAACGCACGGACGTTCAGTACAGACGATTCACAGATTCGGGTCGATCGTTACGCTCGTGTTGACCCGAACGTCAACGACGGCCGGGGGGTCCCACAGAATCCTTGCGGGGCAAGCGGATTGCAGAGCGACTCAGCGGCACCAGCGGCCCGTGGCTGGCAACAGCGCAAGGGTGATCGCGGCGACGGGCAGGATCGGGATGCCGTATACGAGCTGGGGCAGGTCCGCGCCCGCGACGAAGAGGCCGGCGAAGATCATCAACGCGACGACGGAGCCGACGACGATCAGCAACCGGCCGATGCGTTGGCGCAGCAGCAGTGAGATCAGCCCGCCGATGGTCGCCGCCGCCGACACGGCGGTGAGGAAACCTATTGCGATGCAAAACAATTCGTCAGTACCCCACCAGCCGCTGATGAGCGAGGTGGCGATGACTGCCGTCGCCCAGCCGCTGATGATGCTGACCGTCGCGGTGGCAGACGCCGCGAGAGGGCTCTGGCGGGTGACGGGCGGTTGCTGCTGCGGCCGTGGTGGCGGCGCGGCCTGCGGGATGAAGCTGGTCTGCGGCTCGGGGGCTGCGGCAAAGGCACCCGTGGGGCTTCTCCGGATGATGCCGGTGTGCTGCTCCGAGAAATCAGGAGGCGGTGGTGGGGCAGCCTCGGGCTGCCGCCGGATGATGCGGGTTTCGTCGGATGGGGGTCCGCCGGAGGTCACCGGTCAGCCGACGTAGTTGCCGGGGCTCAGACCCTTCGCGGCGAGCCACGGCACGGGGTCGACGAAGTCGGTGCCGTTCTTCAGGACCGAGAAGTGCAGGTGCGGTCCGGTGGACTGACCGCGGTTGCCGATGGTGGCGATCTGGTCGCCCGCCATGACTCGCTCACCGGGGGTGACGAGCCAGGTGTTCACGTGGCCGTACAGGGTGACGGTTCCGTCGGAGTGCCGGATCTTGACCCAGGCGCCGTAACCGGCGGTGAGTCCGGCGTCGGTGACGACGCCGTCCGCGGCGGCCACGATCGGCGTTCCGATCGAGTTGGCGATGTCGATGCCTGCGTGGAGGACGCCCCAGCGGTAGCCGAAGCCGGACGTCCAGACGCCGCGGGCGGGCATGACGTACATGGGCCTTGAGAGCCGCGCCTCGCGCTCGGCGCGCTCGGCGGCGAAGGCGGCACCGTTGGCGAGTTCTTGGCTGTGTACGGCCTCGCTGGCCACCGGCGCGACGGTGACGATCTGCATGCCGTCCGACGAGCCGGTGATCGCGGCGCCGTCGACGAAGGCGTTGGGTCCCGCGGCGACCATCTGGTCGACGGGAGCCTTGTCGGAGGCGTTGACCACCGAGTAGGCGGCTGCGGCGGTGGCGCCCGCGGCCATCGCGGCGGCGACGAGCCGAGCCTTGACGTGGCCGGCGCCGACCTTGCGGTGCAGGCCGCGGCGGCTCGACATGTCGATGACGTCGGTGTTCTCCATGCCGTCGCTGACATCGGTGTAGCTGTCGCGGTAGGCGTGGGTGGACCGGCGGTCGTCACCGGAGCGGGGACGGAACTGGGCGGGGACGGCCAGCCGCAGGGGCGTCAGGTCGTCGGTGTCGTGCAGGTCGTCGAGCTCGGGAGCGCGGATCACCCGTGACTCGCGATCGAAGGCAGAGGTATTGCTGAAGTCCAAGTCGTCGAGATCGCCGAACTCGTTGAACGGAATGATGTCGGTGGTGGTGGCGTCATAGTGGGTCGTCGAGGTCACACGAGGTGCTCGTGATGAACCTTGCTCAGCCAACCGAAATGTCCTTCGCGCCGTGACCGTACCGTGACTTAGACCAGAGGCACGTTAACCAAAATCCAATGTTGGTGGCAACCCGTGGCCATATTCCGCCAGATAATGTGACTTGTATCACTACAAGGGTCCCGGTGAGATGTACCACATGGGCGGGACGGGGTGCGGATCACATTGGGGTGTGTGGATAAAGTTCCTTCCGAGCCATTCTGGCCGAAACGTAGGTAAACAACCAATCAGTCAAAGCAGACAGACGGTGAGCCCATGGATCTCTTCGAATACCAGGCGAAGGAGCTGTTCGCCAAGCACAACGTCCCAACCACCCCGGGTCGGGTAACCGACACGGCTGAGGACGCCAAGGCGATCGCCGAGGAAATCGGCAAGCCAGTGATGGTGAAGGCCCAGGTCAAGGTCGGCGGTCGCGGCAAGGCGGGCGGCGTCAAGTACGCGGCCACTCCCGATGACGCCTTCACCCACGCGCAGAGCATCCTCGGCCTGGACATCAAGGGTCACGTCGTCAAGAAGCTGCTAGTGGCCGAGGCCAGCGACATCGCGGAGGAGTACTACATCTCCTTCCTGCTGGACCGCTCGAACCGCACGTACCTCGCCATGTGCTCCGTCGAAGGTGGCATGGAGATCGAGGAAGTGGCCGCGACGAAGCCCGAGCGGCTCGCCAAGGTCCCCGTCGACGCCGTCAAGGGCGTCGACCTGGCGTTCGCCCGCTCGATCGCCGAGCAGGGCCACCTGCCCGCCGAGGTGCTCGACGCCGCCGCGGTGACCATCCAGAAGCTGTGGGAGGTCTTCGTCGGTGAGGACGCCACCCTGGTCGAGGTGAACCCCCTCGTCCGCACGCCGGACGATCAGATCCTCGCCCTCGACGGCAAGGTCACCCTCGACGCCAACGCCGACTTCCGTCAGCCGGGCCACGAGGAGTTCGAGGACAAGGACGCAACGGACCCCCTCGAGCTCAAGGCCAAGGAGAACGACCTCAACTACGTCAAGCTCGACGGTGCGGTCGGCATCATCGGCAACGGCGCGGGTCTGGTCATGTCGACCCTCGACGTCGTCGCGTACGCCGGTGAGAAGCATGGCGGCGTGAAGCCCGCCAACTTCCTCGACATCGGTGGTGGCGCCTCGGCAGAGGTGATGGCCAACGGTCTCGACGTCATCCTCAATGACAGTCAGGTCAAGAGCGTGTTCGTCAACGTCTTCGGTGGCATCACCGCGTGTGACGCGGTGGCCAACGGAATCGTCGGTGCGCTCAAGAAGCTCGGTGCTGAGGCCAACAAGCCGCTGATCGTCCGTCTCGACGGCAACAACGTCGAAGAGGGCCGCCGCATTCTGGCCGAGGCGAACCATCCGCTGGTGATCCAGGCCGACACGATGGACGCCGGCGCCGACAAGGCCGCCGAGCTGGCGAACAAGTAAGGGACGCTTGATATGTCGATTTTTCTGAATAAGGACAGCAAGGTCATCGTCCAGGGCATCACCGGCGGCGAGGGCACCAAGCACACCGCGCTGATGCTGAAGGCGGGCACGCAGGTGGTCGGCGGCGTCAACGCGCGCAAGGCCGGCACCAAGGTCTCGCACAAGGACAAGGACGGCAACGACGTCGAACTGCCGGTGTTCGGCAGCGTCGCCGAGGCCATGAAGGAGACCGGCGCGGACGTGTCGATCGCCTTCGTGCCGCCCGCCTTCTCCAAGGACGCGATCATCGAGGCGATCGACGCCGAGATCCCGCTGCTGGTCGTCATCACCGAGGGAATCCCGGTGCAGGACAGCGCGTATGCGTGGGCCTACAACGTCGAGAAGGGTCAGAAGACCCGGATCATCGGCCCGAACTGTCCCGGCATCATCACCCCCGGTGAGTCGCTGGTCGGCATCACGCCGAACAACATCACCGGCAAGGGGCCGATCGGCCTGGTCTCGAAGTCGGGCACGCTGACGTACCAGATGATGTACGAGCTGCGCGATCTCGGCTTCTCGACGGCCATCGGCATCGGCGGCGACCCGGTCATCGGCACCACCCACATCGACGCCATCGAGGCGTTCGAGAAGGATCCCGAGACCAAGGTCATCGTGATGATCGGCGAAATCGGCGGCGACGCCGAGGAGAAGGCCGCGGACTACATCAAGGCCAACGTCACCAAGCCGGTCGTCGGCTACGTCGCGGGCTTCACCGCGCCGGAGGGCAAGACGATGGGCCACGCCGGCGCCATCGTGTCCGACGGTGCCGGTACCGCCGACGGCAAGAAGGTGGCCCTTGAGGCCGCGGGCGTCAAGGTCGGCAAGACGCCGTCGGAGACCGCCAAGCTGGCCAGGGAGATCTTCGAAAGCCTGTAGGTTCCTCCGCGAACAGACGCAAAGGGCCCTCGATCCGCGTGATCGAGGGCCCTTAGCGTCTGCTCGCGAGGGTGGGTGGTCGAGGCGCGCAGAGTTGGAACACGTTCCAGTTTCAGTTAGCCTGACGAACTATGCAGGTAGATCCCCATACCCCGGTCGTCGTCGGCGTCGGTCAGTTCACCGAACGCATCGGCACCACCGACTATCGCGGCATGTCGTCGGTCGATCTCGCCACCGAGGCGGTGCGCGCAGCCCTCGCCGACACCGGTGCCGACGTGACCGCCGTCGCGCGGTCGATCGAGGTGTTCGCGGGGCTACGGCAGTTCGAGATCTGCACCCCCTTCGACGACCCGTTCTTGGGTGCCTCGGACAACTACGTCCGGTCGGTGGCGCAACGCGTCGGCGCCAACCCGGTGCGGGCCATCCTGGAGCCGATCGGCGGCAACGGACCGCAGAAGCTGATGACGGAGTTCGCCGCCGCGATCGCCGCCGGTGACCACGAGGTGGTGCTGATCCTCGGCTCGGAGAACGGTTCGACGCTGAAGACCTTTGCCGATCGCGACCACAAGCCAGATCACGGCGAGACCGTCGGCGGCCAGTTGGAGGACCGCGGCTTCGGCTTCGAGCAGTACATGAGCGAGTACACCGCCACGCACGGGCTGACCGGCGCGCCCGTGCAGTACGGACTGCTCGACAACGCGCGGCGTGCCCGGTTGGGCCTCGACGTCGGGGATTACCGCCGCCGGATGGCGGAGCTGTTCGCGCCCTTCTCGAAAGTCGCTGCCAAGAACCCGTTTTCGTCGTCACCGGTGGAGCGTTCGGTCGACGAGATCGAGACCGTGACCGACGAGAACCGGATGATCTGCGACCCCTATCCGCGGCTGCTGGTGGCCCGCGACACCGTCAACCAGGGCGCCGCCGCGCTGGTGATGTCGGTGGCCGCCGCCCGTCGCCTCGGAGTGCCAGAGGAGAAGTGGGTCTTCCTGCGCGGGCACGCCGACCAGACCGAGCAGGACCTGCTGGACCGGGCAGATCTCAGTGTCAGCCACGCGGCGAAACAAGCTGTGTCGGAAGCACTTCGGGGTGCCGGCATCGGGATCGACGACGTGGCGACGTTCGACCTCTACAGCTGCTTTCCGTTCCCGGTGTTCGCCGTGTGCGACGAGTTCGGACTCGCCGACGACGACCCGCGGGGGCTCACGCTCACCGGCGGTCTGCCGTACTTCGGCGGGCCGGGAAACAGCTACTCGCTGCACGGCATCGCCGAGACCGTGGCCGAGATGCGCGAGAGGCCGGGAACGTTCGGGCTCGTCGGCGCCAATGGTGGTGTCATGAGCAAGTATTCCGCCGGGGTGTACTCCACCGCGCCTGCCGACTGGGAGCCCGACCGCGGCAAGGCGCTGCAGGGCAACATCGCGGCGCTGCCGAAGGTGCCGGTCACCCGCACTGCCGACGGACTCGGCACGATCGAGACCTACTCGGTGCGCTACGACTGGCCGGTCACGACGGGCGTCATCATCGGGCGGCTCGCCGCGGACGGCAGCCGATTCATGGCCCTCACCGAGGACGACGACCTGGTGGCGTTGATGACCGGGGGAGACCCGCTCGGCGCCGCGATCACCGTCACCTCGACCGAGGACGGGGTCAACCGCGCGACGCTGGCGTGACATCCGATCGCGTACAGATCAGCGCCAGTGCGTCATTGGTCGCACTGACTCCCTCGTCGCCGAGCACGTCTCGCAGGCGTGCGCGTAGCTGGGTCTTCGCGGCTGGTTCGAGGACGACGTGGTTGGAGTGCGTGAAGACCAGGCTCAGCCAGTCCTCGGTGGAGTAGTGCAGCTCTTCGCGGACCTCGACGCGCTCGACGGTGAACTCCGCTCGGCGTAGCAACGCCTGCAGCGCGGTCTCGGCGTTGTTCGCCGACGTCGAGGCGGGCGTGGTGACGCCGTACTCGGCGGAGATCCGTTCGAGTCCCCGCCGTGTCGAGTCGCTGGCCATGATGCGGTTCCACATCAACGCCAGCCGACCTCCGGCGGTAACCAGCGACGCCAGCTTCGGCAGGGCCACGTCGGGGTCCACCCAGTGGAACGACTGCCCGAAGGTGACGAGGTCGAACGTGCGGTCACGGGGCTGCCACTGTTCGAAAGTGCTGCGCTCGACCGGAATTCCCTTCGCGAGGCACCGTGCCGCCATCTGCTCGTCGGGTTCGACGGCCAGCACGTCGGCCCCGGCGCTTGCGAGTTGAGCCGACAGGATGCCGGTGCCTGCCCCGACGTCGAGAACGGTCAGGCCGGGGGCCGTCACCAGCCACTCGATCAACGCCCGCGGATACCGCGGGCGATGGCGGTCGTACTCGTCGGCCACCGAGCCGAACGACTCGGCGCGGCGACGGTCGGTGAAGACGGGCGTCAGCTCTGCCATGTCACCATGATGCTCGCCGCGGCTGGGAAGCCTCTGAGCGAAACCGTCAAAAGGCCCAGCTGCCCGACGGCTGCAGTACGAAGCCGTGTCGGTTGTCGGCGTCGATGCACGCAACCAGTTGGTCGTCGCCGACCACGCAAGTGCCGTTCTTGCCGACGACCTTCTGGCCTGCAGAGAGAGGCATCGCCCGGGAGGAGGCGCAGTCGGGTCCAGAACGCTCGAACACGTAGGGGGCGTCCCCGGCGGACGCGTCGGCCTTGCGGACCGAGGGGCACCCGGTGCCTCCAACCGACTGCGGGAGCCCACGGAGGTCACCGCTGCAGACGATGGACGAACGATCCCCGAAGTCGACGACGCAACTGATCTGTTGTGGGGTCCTGAACGACGGCAGGGTGGACTTCGGGTCGTCGGGACTCACCGCGGTGAAGTCGCGCACGTCCGGAAAGCCCGGAGGTGGTTGCGCGGTCTTGGACGTTGGCGAGCATGCGGCGAGCGAGAATGCCGCGACGGCGATCCAGCGGATCCCCCGCATCAGAAGACCCAACTGCCCGAGGGCTGCAAAACGAAGCCGTGGCCGTTTCGGGTGTCAGTGCAGGCAGCCAATCCGTCCTGACCGGCGACGCAGGTGATTCCGAAGGCGGCGTTGGTCACCTTCTGACCCGCGCCGAGGATGGGATCGGAGCTGGGAGCGCACGCGCCGTCCTTTGATCCGAAGACGAACGGCTGCGTCGCATCACCGCCGTCGTTCTGCACGTTGTCGCACGTCCCTGGTCGGTCGGAACGGCCAGGAAAGTGGCCCGTACACCACGACGATCCGCCGATCGCGCAGTTGATTCCGTCGGTCGTGCGAAAGAACAGATAGCCGTTCGTCCAACGCTCGGCATGGGAGAACGGGCGGATGAACTGCCCCGGGTCGGTCTCGGCGAACTGACTCAGATCGGGGAAGCCGGGAGGATCGGCGGCGGCCGGCCGGGCCGTCAGGACGGCAAACGAGGCCAGCGTGACCATCACACTGGGCCAGAAGATCTTGCTGCTCAAGGTATTCGCCCCCCTTAACTCAATGCGTGACGGTGATGTTGGTTTGGTAGGTCTTTGGGTTGTACGGCATGTCCGGCTGGCCAGGTGTTGGAACCCACCCCGGCGGTTTCTCCCACGTGCTGACTCGAAGTTGGACGGTCTCCCTGCCCGTGACGGGGTCGTAGACGGTGTCGACGACGGTCGGGCCGTAGGGTGCGGCGCCGCCCGGCCAGGCGCCCGGGCCCGGAAACAACGGAGTCGCCTTCGCCGTCAGCAGACCCTCCGGCGTGGACGCGGTGACGACGCCCATGGGTTGGTCCCCTGGCACGGTGGGGTCGAAGTTGTCCGAACCGACGAGCATGAAGCCGCCGCCCTTGAGTGCTACGACCTGACTCTCCCGATCGCCGGGTAGCCCCTTGATCTCACCCTGGGGTTTGAGCGTCTGCATCCAACCGTTGGGGTTCTTGGGATCGATGGGGTCGGACATGTAGAGCCGTCTGGTTCGGTCGTTGGGTCCGTCGTTGCCGACGATGACCATCCGATTGGTCGCCGGGTCGTAGACGCCGCTGGCCTGGGAGATCCCCGGCAGGACACCGATGCGCTTCGAGGGGTCGTTCAGGTCGACGACGGTGGTGTCCGGTGTCGCGTAGTTGGGATTCGCCTTGCCGTCCGGCCCGATGTATGGCACTTCGCTGTAGAGCGCATATTGCTTTCCGTCGGGTCCGACGATGGTGCCGGTCGGCAGCGGCCGACCGGCAGGAACCTCGAGCGGATTGCGTTCGCCGTTCAGCGTCGGATACCCGGCGCGGCCGTCGCCGCTGATCTCGATCCCGGTGCCGGGGATGGTCGAGTTCAGATCGCCCTGCGTGCCGTCGGGCGTCAGCGGCGTGGGACCCCCGACGATCTGCGGGTCACCCGGCTTGGGCGCTCCACCTTGGCCGCCTTCCAGGTCGAAGGTCTGCATGGCCTCGGCGACGGCGTCGAGCTGGCGGGCGACGTCCTCGTCGGCGAGCGCGAGCATCATGGCCTTTGCGCGGATGTCGGCCTGCAGGTGTGCCGCGGCGATCTTGCGTACCAATGCCAGTGCGGCGCTGAAGAATACGGGCATGCGGTCGGTCACCGACAGGTTCTCGCTGACCTCGAAGAACTGGCTGACGGCGTTCTGGATCGCGGCGACCGCGGCGCGCTTTGCGGCGTCGATCACGTCGGCCCCGGCCGTGGCGATCCGCCCGGCCCGTTCCAGCAGCGCGAGAGCGCCACGGACCTTCGCCACGTTCTCCGCGAGCTTGGCCCTGGCCCCGTCGGCACCCGCACCGCTCCAGGGCGCGGCGTCGAGGGCGTGCTGCGCCCGCGTGTATGTCTGCTCGGTGAGGTCGGCTTGGCGCTGCCAGCCCATGGCGGCCTGCCGGAGATGCCCGCTCGACCACCCCTCGACGCGCGACCGGGTGGGTGTCTCGACCATCGCTACCTCGGCGGCTGCATGGTCGTGTCGATCTGATCGGCCTCCTCGGCGTCCCTGCCGGCGTAGTAGCGGGCGGCTCGGGCAACGTCGTCGGCGAACAGCAAGAGGTTCGCCGACGCCTCGCCGACGACGTGGTTGGCGGCGGCGGTGACGCCGACCGCCGCCGGACCGCTCGGCTGGGCGACGGGCGGCTGCCATTCGTGGGTGACGCCGCCGCTGGTCAGCTGATCGCTCAACCCGCTCAGTTCACGCGCAACGGCTTCCAGTGCCGCGGTGTCGACCTTCAGCGGACCCGTCACGGTCACCACGGTACTGCCCCCGGTGCCGCCGGAAGCGCACCAAATCAGACCAGCGCAGCGAGCTTGCCAGCCAGCCTCTCGACGTAACCGGCGACCTCGGATTCGGACTTGTCCGGCAACCCGAAGAGCACTTCGGTGACGCCGAGATCGGCCCACCTGGCCAGCTTGTCGGGGTCGGGCTTGAAGTCGAGCGCGACGATCTGCGGCGCACCGTCTCGGTCGGCGGCGGCCCACGTGTCCTGCAGCAGCTTCACCGGCGCGTCGATGTCGAAGTCCCGTGGCGTGGTGATCCAGCCGTCGGCCGACTTGGCGATCCACTTGAAGTTCTTCTCGGTGCCCGCGGCCCCGACGAGGACGGGGATGTGCGACTGAACGGGCTTGGGCCACGCCCAACTCGGGCCGAACTTGACGAACTCGCCGTCGAATTCGGCTTCTTCCTGCGTCCACAGGGCGCGCATGGCCTCCAGGTATTCGCGCAGCATGGTGCGGCGTCGTCCCGGCGGCACGTTGTGGTCGGCGAGTTCGTCTGTGTTCCAACCGAATCCGACACCCAGGCTGACACGGCCGCCGGAGAGGTGGTCGAGGGTGGCGATGGACTTGGCGAGCGTGATGCAGTCGTGCTCGACGGGCAGTGCCACCGCAGTCGACAACCGCACCTTCGTCGTCACGGCGGCCGCGGTGGCCAGGCTGACCCACGGGTCGAGCGTGCGCATGTAGCGGTCGTCGGGCAGCGACTCGTCGCCCGTGGTGGGGTGCGCGGCCTCTCGCTTGATCGGGATGTGGGTGTGCTCGGGCACGTAGAACGTGTGGAAGCCGTGGTCGTCGGCGAGTTTGGCCGCGGCCGCCGGAGCTATCCCGCGATCACTGGTGAAGAGAACGAGCCCATAGTCCATGATCAGAATTAGAACGTGTTCTAGTCCTTGAGCGCAAGGTGGCCCACGTAGAAGGCCTCCGGCGATTCGGGTAGTTCCCTACTCGCGCCCCCGCGAACGCGCGCCGCAAGAGTTCCTCACATGAACTCCAACCGCTCGATCGGCACCAAGATACGAGAATGGGCGCGGCGATACCTTCCCTGCGAAATCGCCGGCACCACATGCGAAATGGGCGGCGCGGCAATCGCCTACGCTGCCACCGGGTCGGTCGCCGCGGCAGCTGTCGTCGCGACCGTCGGGGCCTCGGTCGGCTACTACGCCGCGGCGTACTCGACGGCCGTGCGCACCGCATACCGGGAACAGCCGTCGTCGTCCCGACTTCGGCGCGGGTTGGTCGCGAACGGCCGAGCGCTGCGCAGCATCGCGATCGAGTTCGGTCCGGCCGAGGTCGTCGACAGCCTGATCATCCGGCCGCTGGCGTTCTACTTCGGACCGATCCTGTTCGGCGGCCTGGCCGCCGGCTGGATCTTCGCCAAGCTGGTGGCCGACGTCGGCTTCTACGTGCTGACGATCTTCTCCTACGAGCGATTCACCGGACTGCTGGTGGTTCGCCGATCCGAGGCGGTGCGCCATGAACCCGCAGCGTCGGTCGCAGCTGCGTAGGGAGCTCCGGGGTCGCGCCGGGCACTGGCGCGAGCTGGTCGCGGCGTACGGCACCCCACTGTTGGTCCTCGATCCGTACCGGGTGGCCGCGCAGTACTCGCTGCTCACCGAGCACCTCCGCGGCTTCCGGCTGCACTACGCGGTGAAGGCGCTTCCGCACCCCGCGGTACTGACGGTCCTTGCGGCCAGTGGCAGCGGCTTCGACGTGGCGACCGGCGCCGAGGTCGATCTCCTCGGGAGGCTGGGGGTGCCCGCCGCCCGCTGCATCTACACCCATCCCGTAAAGAAGCCGGCCGACATCGACCACGCCCATGCCGCAGGCATCCGCACGTTCGTCGTCGACAACCCGATCGAGGCGCAGAAGTTCGTCGGCCGGGACCCCGAGATCGAGATCCTGGTTCGGCTGGCGTTCCCGAACCCGTCGGCCAAGTCCGATCTGTCGACCAAGTTCGGCACCGATCCCACGGACGCGGAACTGCTCGTCAAGCACGTTCTCGCCGCGGGCGTCCGGTTCGCGGGCTTCAGCTTTCACGTCGGCAGCCAGGGCTCGTCGGTGACGCCCTACCGTGATGCCCTCCGCGCGACGCTCGAGTTGACCAGGCACGTCGAGCGAACCCTGGGAGTGCAGGCGACGACCATCGACGTCGGCGGCGGGTTTCCGGTCTCCTACCGGGACGAGATGCCGTCCATCGGTGCGGTCGGCGCCGTCATCGACCAGGTGCTCGGGAACCATCACTCCTTCAGGATGCTCGCGGAGCCGGGCCGGTTCGTCGTTGCGGACTGCATGACCTTGCTGAGCAGCGTGGTCGGTAGTGCCACCCGAGCCGGGCGCACCTGGCACTACCTCGACGACGGCCTCTACGGCAGCTACTCCAACGTGATGACCGAAGACGTGCACCCGCCGATCCTCGCGCTGAGCGAAGTGGACGGCGACGACGTTGCGATGCCGACGCTCGAACCCGTCACTCTCGCCGGACCCACATGCGACAGCGCCGACGTGGTGGCCGCCGACTACCCGATGCCGAGGTTGGCCGTCGGGGACGTCGTGGTGAGTCCCACGATGGGGGCGTACACGTCGGTCACGGCGTCGCGGTTCAACGGAATCGCCGAGACACCGATCGTGGTGTCCTCCGCGCGTTGAAATCTGGCCGATCGTTACCCGTGACCTGGCGCGCGTCCGCGGCTGAGATGGCCACCATGACGACCGAACGCATCGCCGACCACGTCAAGTTCGCCTACTGGGTGCCCAACGTCAGCGGCGGCCTGGTGACCAGCGACATCGAGCAGCGCACGGATTGGAACTACGAGTACAACAAGAAGCTTGCGCAAACCGCCGAGAACAACGGGTTCGAGTACGCGCTGTCCCAGGTCCGCTACGAGGCCAGCTACGGCGCCGAGTACCAGCACGAATCCACCAGCTTCAGCCTGGCCCTGCTGCTGGCCACCGAACGGCTGAAGGTGATCGCCGCCGTGCACCCCGGCCTGTGGCAGCCCGCCGTGCTCGCCAAGCTCGGCGCCACCGCCGATCACCTGAGCAACGGCCGATTCGCCGTCAACGTCGTCTCCGGGTGGTTCAAGGACGAATTCACCCACCTGGGGGAGCCGTGGCTCGAACACGACGAGCGCTACCGGCGCAGCGCAGAGTTCCTCCAGGTCCTCCGCAAGATCTGGACCGAGGACGACGTGGACTTCCGTGGTGACTTCTACCGAATCCACGACTTCACGTTGAAGCCCAAGCCCCTCAACACCCCGGACCGGCCCAACCCGGAGATCTTCCAGGGCGGCAATTCGACCGCCGCACGCCGCAACGGCGGGCTGTACTCCGACTGGTACTTCTCCAACGGCAAGGACTTCGACGGCATCACCGAGCAGATCGTCGAGGTCCGTGACCACGCCCGCACCGTCGGCCGCGAGGTCAAGGTCGGCCTGAACGGCTTCATCATCGCCAGAGACTCAGAAAAGGAGGCGAAGGACGTCCTCAAGGAGATCATCGAAAAGGCCAACAAGCCCGCCGTCGAGGGCTTCCGCGGCGCCGTCCAGCAGGCAGGCAACTCGACCGGCGACAAGAAGGGGATGTGGGCGGACTCGTCCTTCGAGGACCTCGTCCAGTACAACGACGGCTTCCGGACGAAACTGATCGGCACCCCCGAGCAGGTCGCCGAACGCATCGTCGCCTACCGCAAGCGCGGCGTCGACCTGATCCTCGGCGGCTTCCTGCACTTCCAGGAGGAGATCGAGTACTTCGGCGCCAAGGTGTTGCCGTTGGTGCGTGAAATCGAGCAATCCGAAGAGGATTCGCGCAACCGATCGGTACTGCTCCCGGCCTGAGCGAGGCGGGCGACCCGGCCTGCGCCCAGGCCGGGTCCATAGCTTGGTGCGCTAGCGTGGGTGAACCAATCGCCCATCACAGGAGGGGAACATGTCGTATCCATCGGGCCCGCCCGGTAACTCCGGTTACCCGTCTGGGCCGTCGACGGGGCAGTACAGCGCGCCCGCACAGCAGTTCGGTCACACCCAAGAGGCCGCCACCCCGGCGGGGCCGAGCAGGCTGCCGCAGTACCTCGCCGCTGCCGTCGCCGCCCTCGGCTTGTTCGTCTACCTGGCCAACTTCGGTCCGGTGTTCACCATCAACGCCCCGAACCTTCCCGGCTTCGGCCCGATCGGCGGCTCGGTAAGCACCACGCCGATCGGCATCACCCTCGCTACCGCGGTCGCGCTCGTCGCGGCGCTGCTCGCCGGGTTCAGCCTGCTGCCCAAGCAGGGCAGGTCCGACACCTGGGTCGCCATCCTCTCGGTGCTGGCGCTGCTGCTCGTGCTCTCGCAGATCGTCGGCCTTCCCTCGGGCGTGTCCTTCGGATGGTCGCTGTACCTGATCATCGTGTTCTCGGTGCTTCAGACGATCGCGGCGGTGGCGGCGCTGCTGCTGGAGTCCGGCGTCGTCTCCGCGCCCGCGCCCAAGCCGAAGTACGAGCAGAACCCGTACGGCCAGTACGGCGGCCCCGGGCAGTACTACGGTCAGCCTCAGGGCCAGCCGCAGCACGGCGCGCCCCCGCACCAGCAGGGTCCGCCGCAGCGCGGCGGTTACTCCCAGCAGCCATACGGCGGCTACCCGAGCAGCCCGACCACCGGCGGCTTCGGCGCCCAGCCGGGTGCCCAGTCTCCATCCCAGCCGGGCCAGCAGGCCGGGTCGCAGCAGAGCGGTCCGCCAACGCCTCCGACGGGATTCCCCGCCTTCGGCTCACCGCAGGGATCGCTCGGCTCCCAGCCGACGCAATCCTTCGAAACGCAGCAACCACAACAGCAGGCTGCGCCGCAATCCACCCCGCCACCGTCATAATCTCTAGCGGCGCGCACACACCCTTCGCGCGTTGGAGATCGTGCGAGGAGCAACGCAGCTAGTGGACAACCGGCCAGTCGGCACACGTCAGGCTCGCGACCTGCTGAGGGTTGCGTTCGGGCCGTCGGCCATCGCAATCGCCGTGATCGCGGCCGTCGTGTTGGTGCAGTTGGTGATCGCCAACAGCGACATGACGGGTGCGTTCGGCGCCATCGCGAGCATGTGGCTCGGCGTCCACGGGGTGCCGGTGTCCATCGGCGGCGCGGAACTCGGCGTCATGCCGCTGCTTCCGATGCTGGCGATGGTGTGGGGGACCGCCCGCACCACGGCAGCCGCGACCAGGGCGGGGACGTCGTGGTTCGTGATTCGGTGGATCGTGGCGTCGGCGCTCGGCGGCCCGTTGTTGATCGCCGCGATCGCCCTCGCCGTGATTCACGACGCGTCCTCCGTGCTGATCGAACTTCAGACACCCAGTGCGTCTCTCGCGTTCGGCTGCGTGCTCGCCGTTCACCTCGCCGGGGCCATCCTCGGAGTGGGCCCCAGGGTGACCGGCCGGCTGCTGAGGTTGCCGTACGTACCCGTCTGGCTGCCGGAGGCGTTCCGGGCCGCCTCGGTGGGTGTGTTGGCGCTGTTCGGGCTGTCCGGGGCGATCACCGCGGGGTCGATGGTCGTGCACTGGGGCACGATGGACACCCTGTTCGGCATCACGGACTCGGCCTTCGGCCAGTTCAGCCTGACGTTGTTGTCGATGCTGTACGCGCCGAACGTCATCGTCGGGACCGCGGCGGTCGCCGTCGGCTCCAGCGCGCACGTCGGCCTCGCGACGTTCAGCTCCTTCACCGTGCTGGGTGGCGACGTGCCCGCCCTGCCCATCCTGGCCGCGGTCCCGAGCCCGCCGTTGGGACCGATCTGGGTGGCGCTGCTGATCGCCGCGGCGGCGGCGGCCGTGGCCCTCGGTCAGCAGTGCGCGCGACGAGCCGAGCCGCTGCCAGAGGCTGCGGGCAAGCTGACGACCGCGGCCGCCGTCGGGGCCGCGGTGATGGCACTGCTCGGTTACGCGGGCGGTGGTCGGCTCGGCAACTTCGGTGACGTCGGCGTCGACCAGGCCACGTTCGGTCCCGCGGTGTTCATCTGGTTCGTCGCGATCGGCGGCCTGACGGTCGTCATGAGCGGCGGCCTCCGGCGTCGACCCAAGGCCCGGCCCGTCCCGTCCGCGGCGCCCCCGCCGCCCCCGGAGCCCGAGGCCGAGCCGGACACGCTGCCCGTGCCGACTGCCGAGGAGGCCGAGCGGGAGCCCGAGGTGGTTCTCGAGCCGGACCCGGAACCAGAGCCCGAGGTGGAGATCGAGGTGGAACCCGAGGTAGAGGTCGAGCCCGTACCTCCACCCGAGCCCGCCGAACCAGTCGAACCCCGCCCGGTTCGGGCCGCGCCCCGGGACGTCTTCGACTTCGACGACGACCCCGAGGCGCACTACTTCGCCGACGACGACCACACCAGCGACGAGCCGCGGCGTTCCTCCGATTAGGCTGCATCGCGTGCAGCCCCCGCTTCTCGTGCCCCCCAGTGCGCCGGCTCGGCTGATCGTCCTGGCGTCGGGCACCGGTTCGCTGCTGGAATCGATCCTCGCCGCGGCCGTCGGGGACTACCCCGCCCGAGTGGTCGCCGTCGGCACCGATCGGGACTGCCGCGCCCTCGAGATCGCCGCGGCGGCCTCGCTGCCGAGCTTCACGATCCGCGTCGGCGACCATGCCGACCGCGATGCATGGGACGCCGCGATCACCGAGGCGGCGGCCGCGCACCAGCCCGATCTGGTGGTGTCGGCGGGATTCATGAAGATCCTTGGTCCGCAGTTCCTTTCGCGTTTTGCCGGTCGGGTCGTCAACACCCATCCCGCGCTGCTGCCCGCGTTCCCCGGCGCGCACCCCGTGCCCGACACGTTGGCGTACGGCGTGCGGGTCACCGGATGCACGGTGCACCTCGTCGACGCGGGGATGGACACCGGGCCAATCCTGGCGCAGGAGGCCGTCGACGTGCTCGACGACGACGACGAATCGGCTCTGCACGAACGAATCAAGGTCGTCGAGCGACGACTGCTGGTCGAAGTACTTGCCGCGATGGCAACTCGCGGTGTGACGTGGACAGGACGAAAGGCATTGATCGGATGAGTGTGGACGTGGGTACCGGTGACGGCAGGCGGGCGATTCGGCGCGCGTTGATCAGCGTGTACGACAAGACCGGCCTCACCGAGCTGGCGCAAGGTCTGCACGAGGCGGGCGTCGCCATCGTATCGACCGGCTCCACGGCGAAAACCATTGCCGCCAGCGGTGTCCCGGTGACACCGGTCGAGGACGTCACGGGCTTCCCCGAGGTGCTCGACGGCCGCGTGAAGACCCTGCACCCGCGGGTGCACGCCGGGCTGCTTGCCGACACCCGTAAGGCCGAGCACCTCGCCGCGCTCGACGAACTCGGTGTCGCCGCCTTCGAACTCGTCGTCGTCAACCTCTACCCGTTCACCGAGACCGTCGAGTCTGGCGCCAGCGAGGACGAGTGCGTCGAGCAGATCGACATCGGCGGGCCGTCGATGGTGCGCGCCGCCGCCAAGAACCATCCCAGCGTCGCGGTGGTCGTCGAGCCGCGTGGCTACGACGGTGTACTCGCCGCGGTGCGTGCCGGCGGCTTCACGCTCGAGGAGCGGAAGCGCTTGGCGTCCTTGGCGTTTCGGCATACCGCGGAGTACGACGTCGCCGTCGCCACGTGGATGGGTTCGATCATGGCGCCCGAGGAGGGCGACGTGACCCCGCCGGAGTGGTTCGGCGGGACGTGGAAGCGCGCCGCGGTGCTTCGCTACGGCGAGAACCCGCACCAGCAGGCGGCGCTCTACCGTGACGACTCGTCGTGGCCGGGCCTGGCGCAAGCGGAGCAGTTGCACGGCAAGGAGATGTCCTACAACAACTACACCGACGCCGACGCCGCATGGCGGGCCGCGTTCGACTACGAGCAGACCTGTGTGGCAATCATCAAGCACGCCAACCCATGTGGCATCGCGATCTCGTCGGTGTCGGTCGCCGATGCGCACCGCAAGGCCCACGAATGCGACCCGTTGAGTGCCTTCGGCGGCGTGATCGCGGCCAACACGACGGTCAGCGTGGAGATGGCCAAGACGGTCGCAGACATCTTCACCGAGGTCGTCATCGCGCCCGCCTACGAACCCGGCGCCGTCGAGATCCTCGCCGGGAAGAAGAACATCCGCGTGCTGGTCGCCTCAGAACCTCGGATCGGGGGCACCGAGTTCCGTCAGGTCAGCGGCGGTCTGCTGGTGCAGCAACGCGATGCGCTGGACGCCTTCGGCGACGACCCGACCACCTGGACGCTGGCGACCGGTACCCCCGCCGATCCCGACACCCTCGCGGATCTGGTGTTCGCCTGGCGCGCCTGCCGCGCGGTCAAGTCGAACGCGATCGTCGTCGCCAAGGACGGTGCGACCGTCGGCGTCGGCATGGGCCAGGTCAACCGGGTCGACGCGGCACGGCTGGCCGTCGAACGGGCCGGCGACCGGGTGCGGGGAGCGGTGGCGTCCTCGGACGCCTTCTTCCCCTTCCCGGACGGGCTCGAGGTGCTGACCGCGGCGGGCGTGACGGCAATCGTCCACCCCGGCGGCTCTATGCGCGACGACCTCGTCACCGAAGCGGCCGCCGCGGCGGGCATCGCGCTGTACCTCACCGGCGCGCGCCACTTCGCGCACTAGGGCCACGTCACGGCGTCGTAATTTCGCTTAGAGCACGGACCTGGTGCCTCGGGGCGCCAACCGTCGTAGCGTGGAGTAGTGACATCACCTAACGATCTCCCCCGCACCCTCGGCGAGCTGCGCGCGTCTGGGCACCGCGAGCGGGGCGTGAAGGCCGAAATCCGCGAGAACCTGCTGGCGGCGCTCGGCGAGGGCCGCGACGTGTGGACCGGCATCCTCGGCTTCGAGGACACCGTCATCCCGCAGCTCGAGCGCGCGCTGATCGCCGAACACGACGTCGTCCTGCTCGGCGAACGCGGTCAGGGCAAGACGCGGCTGCTGCGATCGCTGACCAACCTGCTCGACGAGTGGACTCCCGTCATCGAGGGATCCGAGCTGCACGAGCACCCGTACACGCCGATCACGCCCGAGTGGATCCGGCGTGCGGCGGCCTCCGGCGACGACCTGCCCATCACCTGGTTGCACCGCAGCGAGCGCTACACCGAGAAGCTCGCCACCCCGGACACCAGCGTCGCCGACCTCGTCGGCGACATCGACCCCATCAAGGTGGCCGAGGGCCGCAGCCTCGGCGACCCCGAGACCATCGCCTTCGGGCTCATCCCGCGGGCGCACCGCGGCATCGTCGCGATCAACGAGCTGCCCGACCTCGCCGAGCGCATCCAGGTCTCCATGCTCAACGTGATGGAGGAGCGCGACATCCAGGTCCGTGGCTACACGCTGCGACTGCCGCTGGACGTCCTCGTCGTCGCCAGCGCCAACCCCGAGGACTACACCAACCGCGGTCGCATCATCACCCCGCTCAAGGACCGGTTCGGCGCCGAGATCCGCACCCACTACCCGCACGCGCTCGAGGCCGAGGTGGGCGTCATCAAGCAGGAGTCCCACCTGCCGGCAGCCGTGCCCGACTATCTGCTGCAGATCCTGGCCCGGTTCGCCCGCTCGCTGCGCGAATCGCAGTCGATCGACCAACGCTCCGGGGTGTCGGCGCGGTTCGCCATCGCGGCCGCCGAGACCGTCGCCGCCGCGGCGACGCACCGGTCGGCGATCCTCGGCGAGCAGGACCCCGTCGCCCGGGTCGTCGACCTGAGCACCATCGTCGACGTGCTGCGCGGCAAGCTGGAATTCGAGTCCGGCGAGGAGGGCCGCGAGCAGGCGGTGCTCGAACACCTGCTGCGGCGCGCGACGGCGGACACGGCGCAGCGGCTGCTCGGCGGCCTCGACGTCGGCCCGCTGGTGACCGCTGTCGAGGAGGGTGCCCCGGTGACGACCGGTGAACGCGTGTCGGCCAAGGACGTGCTCGCCGCGCTCCCGGGCCTGCCGGTGGTCGACGCCATCGCCGAGCGGCTTGGCGCCCAGACCGACGGTGAACGCGCCGCCGCCCTAGAGCTGGCCCTTGAGGCGCTGTACCTGGCCAAGCGGATCGACAAGGTCTCTGGGGAGGGCGAAACCATCTATGGTTAAGCGCATTTCGCGGTATTCGCGCTACTCCGGCGGACCAGATCCGCTGGCTCCTCCGGTCGACCTGCGCGAGGCGCTGGAACAGATCGGTCAGGACGTCATGGAGGGCAGTTCGCCGCGACGTGCACTCTCCGAGCTGATGCGGCGGGGCACCCAGAACATGCGGGGCGCCGACCGGCTGGCCGCCGAGGCCAACAGTAAGCGTCGAAAACTGTTGCAGCAGAACAACCTCGACGGAACGCTGCAGGACATCAAGAAGCTGCTCGACGAGGCCGTGCTGGCCGAACGCAAGGAACTGGCGCGGGCGCTCGACGACGACGCCCGCTTCAACGAGCTTCAGCTGCAGGCTCTCCCGTCGTCGCCTGCGAAGGCCGTTCAGGAGCTCTCCGAGTACGACTGGCGCAGCGACGAGGCGCGGCAGAAGTACGAGCAGATCAAGGACCTGATGGGCCGTGAGATGCTCGACCAGCGCTTCGCGGGCATGAAGGAGGCGCTGGAGAACGCCACCGACGAGGACCGGCAGCGCGTCAACGACATGCTCGACGACCTCAACGAGTTGCTGGACAAGCATGCCAGCGGCCAGGATTCGCCTGAGGACTTTCAGGAGTTCATGGCCAAGCACGGCGAGTTCTTCCCGGAGAACCCGAAGAACATCGACGAGCTCCTCGACTCGCTGGCCAAGCGGGCGGCGGCCGCGCAGCGGTTCCGCAACAGCCTGTCGCCCGACCAGCGTGCCGAGCTGGATGCCTTGGCGCAGCAGGCCTTTGGTTCGCCGTCGCTGACGAATGCACTCGACAAGCTGGATCAGCACCTGCAGAATGCGCGGCCCGGCGAGGACTGGCAGGGGTCGGAGCGGTTCGACGGCGACAACCCCATGGGCATGGGGGAGGGCGCGCAGGCGCTGGCCGACATCGGGGAGCTCGAGCAGCTCGCCGAGCAACTGAGCCAAAGCCATGCCGGCGCACAGATGGACGACGTCGACCTCGACATGCTGGCCCGCCAGCTCGGCGACCAGGCCGCCGTCGACGCCAGGACGCTGTCCGAACTCGAACGCGCGCTGATGAACCAGGGGTTCCTCGACCGTGACGCCGACGGTCAATGGCGCCTGTCGCCGAAGGCCATGCGTCAGCTCGGTCAGATGATCCTTCGCGATGTGGCGCAACAACTCTCGGGGCGCCACGGCGAACGCGACACCCGTCGCGCCGGTGCTGCCGGCGAACTGACTGGGGCCACCCGTCCGTGGCAGTTCGGCGACACCGAGCCATGGAACGTCACCCGCACGTTGACCAATGCCGTGCTGCGGCAAGCGGGAACCGGCGTTGCGGAGCTGCCGATGCAGATCACCGTCGAGGACGTCGAGATCTCCGAGACCGAGCAGCGCACGCAGTCGGCCGTCGCCCTTCTCGTCGACACGTCGTTCTCGATGGTGATGGAGAACCGCTGGCTGCCCATGAAGCGCACGGCGCTGGCGTTGCACCAACTGATCAGCACCCGGTTCCGTTCCGACGATCTGCAGATCATCGCGTTCGGCCGGTACGCGCGCACCGTCAGTGCCGCCGAACTGACCGGGCTGGAAGGCGTGTACGAGCAAGGCACCAACCTGCACCACGCGTTGGCCTTGGCGTCGCGCCACCTCCGTCGCCACCCCAACGCCCAGCCGGTGGTCCTCATCGTCACCGACGGCGAACCGACGGCACACCTCGAGGACTTCCGTGACGGGGAGGGCGCATCCGTTTTCTTCGACTACCCGCCCCACCCGCGCACCATCGCCCACACGGTGAGGGGCTTCGACGAGATCGCGCGACTTGGCGCGCAGGTGACGATCTTTCGGCTTGGCAGCGACCCCGGGCTGGCTCGATTCATCGACCAGGTGGCCCGCCGGGTCGAGGGGCGCGTCGTCGAGCCGGATCTCGACGGGCTGGGTGCCGCCGTGGTCGGCGACTACCTACGCTCGCGTCGGAGGCGCTGACGCTACTGCTGGGCCTTGCGCTTCTTGCGCTTGACCCCGACGCTGCCCCACAGCGAGAACCCGCGAATCGTGACGTGGGGCGCACCTGGGGAGCCCTCGTCGGCGAGGTGGTCGAAGGCGCCCATCACGCCGACGCCGCGCACGACGACGTTCACTTCCGGCGGCAGCAGAATGGTCTGACCGCCGAAGATCGAGTACGAGTGGATCTCCACGTCGGCGGCGGTGAAGTCGGCGTAGCGAAGGTCGATCACGCCGCCGCCGAACAGCGTCACCGACGTCAGTCGCTTCGGCACGTTCCAGCGACCGCGCCGCTCGAAACCACTCATGATCGCCAGGAGCAACGTCGACGGGGCGGGCTGGCCAGGTCCGATCGCGGGCGCCGTGGTGGCGATGCCGGGCAGATCCGAGCTGAGGCGATCCAGTTCGTCGAACGTCTGGGCCGCGTACGCCTTCTTCAACCGGTCCTCGTACTCGCTCATCTCGAGGCGGCCCTGTGCGACGGCATCGGTGAGCAGCTGTGCCACCTGAATGCGATCGGTGTCGGCAGCACGCATCGACCCGTATCGCGACGCTCCGTTGCTCATCGACGTCGAGCCTACGACGATCGGTCAGACATGCAAGGTGCGGTGCGAAGAAGTCAGCTAAATCGTGACGCCGACCCACCTCGGGGGGCGCTTCTCCAAGAAGGCCGTCATGCCCTCGCGGGCTTCCTCGGACACGAACAACGTTGCCGACTGCGTGGTCAGCGCCTCGGCGTTGGCGTCGAAGCTCGCGAGGATCGACGCCGTCGTCAACGCCTTCGACGCCGCCAAACCCTGCGGTGACCCCTTCGTGACGTCGGCCACCAGCCGGTCCACGGTGGCGGCGACGTCCTCTGCCGAGTCGGTTGCGACGGTGACCAGACCGATGTCCCGCGCCTCCGCAGGCCCGAACTTCTCTCCGGTGACGAAGTACCGCCCCGCGGCGCGGGCGGACATCTTCGGCAGCAACGTCAACGAGATGATCGACGGGGCGACGCCGATGCGCGCCTCGGTCAGTGCGAAGGTGCTCGACGGTCCGGCGACGACGATGTCGCACGCGCCGATCAGCCCGAGGCCACCGGCGCGGACGTGGCCGTCCACCGCTCCGATCACCGGCATCGGCGAGGCGACCAAGGCGCGAAGGAGCGCTGCCATCTCGCGGGCCCGGTCGGTGGCCAGGTCACCGGGGTTGCGGCCGGCCGCCTCACCGAGGTCGGCGCCCGCACAGAACGTGCCGCCGGTGTGGCCGAGCACCACGCAGCGGACGTCCGGATCCGCCGCGGCCGCCGCCAGCCCGTCGTGCAGCTGCTGAACCAGGGCAGTCGACAGGGCGTTGCGGTTGTGCGGCGAGTCCAACGTCAGGCGCGCGACCGCCCCGTCCTTCGCGTACGCGACGAGGGTCGTCATCAGTAGGACCGGGGGAGACCGAGCGACGTCTGGGCGACGAAGTTCAGGATCATCTCCCGGCTCACCGGGGCGATGCGGGCCAGGCGTGAGGCGGTCAGCACCGAGGCGATGCCGTACTCCTTGGTCAGCCCGTTGCCGCCGAGGGACTGCACGGCCTGGTCGACGGCGCGCACCGATGCCTCACCGGCGGCGTACTTGGCCATGTTCGCCGCTTCGGCGGCTCCGCCGTCGTCACCGAGGTCGTAGAGCGTGGCGGCCTTCTGCATCATCAACTTGGCCAGCTCGATCTCGATGTGGTTCTGCGCCAACGGGTGTGAGATGCCCTGGTGCGCGCCGATGGGCGTCTTCCACACCTGCCGGGTCTTGACGTAGTCGGTGGCCTTGTTGATCGCAAAGCGTCCCATGCCGACCGCGCTGGCCGCGCCCATGATGCGCTCGGGATTCAGGCCCGCGAACAGCTGCGCGATCGCGGCGTCCTCGGAGCCGACCAGCGCGTCGGCGGGCAGCCGGACGTCGTCGAGGAACAGCTGGAACTGGTTCTCCGGGCTGACGATCTCCATGTCGATCTTGGTCCACGACATGCCGGGAGTGTCGGTGGGGACGACGAACAGCGCCGGCTTGAGGTTGCCCGTCTTCGCTTCGGCCGTGCGGCTCACGACGAGCACCGCCTGGGCCTGGTCGACCCCGGAGATGTAGACCTTCTGGCCGGACAGGATCCAGTCGTCGCCGTCGCGGCGGGCAGTCGTGGTGATCTTGTGCGAGTTGGATCCCGCGTCCGGCTCGGTGATGGCGAACGCCATGGTGATCGAACCGTCGGCGATGCCGGGGAGCCAGCGCTTCTTCTGCTCGTCGGTGCCGTACTTGGCGATGATCGTGCCGTTGATGGCGGGGGAGACGACCATCATGAGCAGCGCGCAGCCGCCGGCGGACATCTCCTCCATGACGAGCGACAGTTCGTACATGCCGGCGCCGCCGCCGCCGTACTCCTCGGGCAGGTTCACCCCGATGAACCCCAGTTTGCCTGCTTCGCTCCACATTTCGGTGGTGTGCTCACCGGCGCGAGCCTTCTCCAGGTAGTACTCCGACCCGTAGCTCGCGGACATGGCCGCAACGGCCTTGCGCAGCTGCTGCTGTTCGTCGGTCTCGATGAAGCTCATGCGGGATCTCCTTGGGGATTTTCGATGCGAGCGAGTACGGCGCCGACTTCGACTTGTTGACCGGCCGTCACGTTGAGTTCGGCGAGCACGCCGTCGCCGGGCGCGGCGATGGTGTGTTCCATCTTCATGGCCTCCAGCCAGATCAGCGGCTGGCCGGCGGTGACCGCGTCGCCGACGGCTGCGGCGACCCTGGTCACCGAACCCGGCATCGGCGCCAGGAGCGAGCCCTTGGCGACGGCCGAGTCGGGGTCGGGGAAGCGGGGGAGCGCCACCATGTGCACGGGCCCGAGCGGGCCGTCGACGAAGACGTGCTCACCGTGGCGCGCCACGTCAAACGGTCGCTCGACTCCGTTGGTGCCCAGCACGATCCGGCCCGACGTCGCCGAGACCAGGGTCACGTCGGCTGCGCCGTCGAGTTCCAGCCCGGCGCGGCCGAACCGGTAGCGCACCTCGTGCTCGTCACCCGCGTCGTCGAGATACCGCTTGGTCTGGAAGCCGGACGAGAGGTTGCGCCACCCGCTGGGTAGTTGGCCGAGTACGGTTGCGGCCCTTCGATTGTCGTGGGCATCTGCGAGGGCGGCCGCCAGCGCCGACAGTGCGGTGGCCGACGGGTCGGCCAGAGGTTCGGCCAGCGTGGGCAGCCCGTGGGTCTCGAAGAACGCGGTGTCGGTAGCCCCGTCGAGGAACGCCGGATGTCGCAGAACGTTGACCAGCAGATCGCGGTTGGTGCGGATGCCGTGCAGGCGGGTGCGAGCCAGCGCGTCGGCCAGGATGGCCGCGGCCTGCCCGCGGGTCGGGGCGTAGGAGATGACCTTGGCCAGCATGGGGTCGTAGAACACCGACACCGCGGACCCGTCGACCACGCCAGAGTCGACGCGCACGCCCGCGCGGCCCAGCACCGTGAACTCGGCCGCCGTCGACGGCACCTCGAACCGGTGGACGGGGCCGGCCTGGGGTTGCCAGTCCTTGGCGGGATCCTCGGCGTAGAGCCGAGCCTCGATCGAATGTCCGCGCGCGGCAGGCGGTTCCGCGTCGAGCCGGCCGCCGTCGGCGACCAGCAGTTGCAGCTCGACGAGGTCGAGCCCGGTGGTCTCCTCGGTGACGGGGTGCTCGACCTGCAGGCGGGTGTTCATCTCCAGGAAGAAGAATTCGCCGGAGTCGTCCGCCATGAACTCGACCGTGCCCGCGCCGGTGTAGCCGATCGCCTCGGCTGCCAAGCGGGCCGCGGTGAACAGCTTGGCTCGCATGCCGGGGGTGCGTTCGACGAGCGGCGAAGGGGCCTCCTCGACGATCTTCTGGTGGCGGCGCTGGATCGAGCACTCCCGCTCGCCGACCGACCAGACCGTGCCATGCGCGTCGGCCATGATCTGCACCTCGACGTGGTGACCGTCGGCCAGGTAGCGCTCGCAGAACACTTCTCCGTCGCCGAACGCGGACTCGGCCTCCCGGCGGGCGGCCTCGGCCTGCGACGCGAGCTGGTCGAGTTCGCGGACCACCCGCATGCCACGGCCACCACCACCGGCGGACGCCTTGATCAGCACGGGGAGTTGGTCGGCGGTCACGGCCTCGGGATCCAGTTCGTCGAGCACCGGAACGCCCGCGGCGGCCATCATCTTCTTGGCCTCGATCTTGCTGCCCATCGCCCGTACCGCGGCGACCGGCGGCCCGATCCACGTCAACCCGGCGTCCTGCACGGCGGCAGCGAATTCGGCGTTCTCGGAAAGGAATCCGTAGCCGGGATGGACGGCGTCTGCGCCCGCGGCCCGCGCCGCCGCGATCAGTTGGTCGGCGTCGAGGTAGCCGTTGCGGCCGTCCAGTCGCACGCGGACGTCGGCCTCGGCGACGTGCGGCGAGTCGGCGTCGGGTTCGGTGTACACCGCGACGGTGCCGATGCCCAGCCTGCGGCAGGTGGTGAAGACGCGGCGGGCGATCTCGCCGCGGTTGGCGACCAGAACTCGGGTGATCATCGCTCTCCTCCCGCGATTTGGGCGCGAATTTCCGCGCTCACCGCGGATGAGCGCGCCGAAATCGCGGGGGACGGGGACATCGCGGG
>VIFX01000003.1:0-246226 GCA_006864685.1 Mycolicibacterium hodleri
GAACAAGGCGGTGAGCACAGGTTTGAGCACGACGGCGAGGGCGAGCGCCACCATCGGGCCTGCACCGTCGAGGCTTTCGAGCACGATGCTCTTGCCGTTGCCGGGCAACTGCGGCAGCCACGTCGATGCGGCCCCCGTGGTCAGACCCGCCAGCCCCACGGTCGCAACCAGCTTCCACGATGCCGGTGTGATCGGTGGTTTCGCGCGCTCGGTAAGCCAGAGGAAGACACCACCGACCACTGCGCCGACCGGGATCACCGCCAGGGCGAGGAGTACTGATTCGGAATTGAAATACGTTGCAGGCCAGCCGAAAGTGGGGGCACCCTGGGTGAGGGGCCATACGGTCACGGTCGCGATACTCGACGTCGCGGCGGCGACGAGGATGGCTTGCGGGCGCCAGGTGCGCAGTACGATGCCGCAGGCAAAGAGGGCACCGGCGGCGGGCACGTTGTACACCGCGGCAAGCCCTGCCCCAGCAGCACCACCCAGGAGCATGCGGCGTTGGGCAGGCGGAATCGAGCCGGTGCGGATGAACAGTTCGGTACCGACCGCGGCGAGCATCCGGGGGGCTTGCTCGCGACCGAGTGAGGCGCCGGAGCCCACGGCAAGCACCTGCAGCAACGCATCACCCACCAAGGCGATGAACGGGAGCGGGCGGCCCACGCGGATCGAATCATCCAGTGCCGGTATCGACGTCGTGCGGCGCAGCAGCCACCAACCCAGTCCCGCCAGCGCGCATCCGATGGCGGGGCCAAGAATCCTGCGTTCGGTCGACGCGGCGATGACACCCGCCACCAGCGGCCCCTGGTCGTAGCCGTAGGCGAGGTGTTGCACGGCGCGGACCAGCCACGTCACCGACCCACCGAGCAAGCCGCTGAACACACCGGTGACCAGGATCGCGGCACCGAACGCCACAGCGCTTCGTAGACGGCTCATGTCGCTGCGGCGACGGGCTGCACGTGCCCCCGTGGGTCACGACCGCGCACGTTGCGGCACACGACAGGACTGCTCGGTGCGCAGCCGGACACGCAACGCCCAACCCAGCAGAAGCAGACCGGCCACCGACAGGATGGGCTGCACCGGTTGGAACCATCGCAGCGCACCGCTGGTACCCACCGCCAGGAGAACCAGCTTGTTGCACACCGGGCAACCGACGGCGAAGAAGCTGAGCAGCCCGCCGACACCCCCGGCGCGCGAAGCGGAACGGTCGGGCCCGGTGCCGGTGGGCGTGGCGACGTAGGTGGCGACGAGTAGACCCGTCAACGTCGCGGTCAGCAGCAGGACCGGCCAGGACCACCAGGTCGGCGCTACCTCGCGGGAGAACAGGGGAGTGTCGATGAGGTCGGTGGGCACCCCGATGAACACGATGGTGGCCACGGCGGCGGCGCCGGCGGTCGCCCACCGACGTCGTGGCCAGGCCAGCAACGGCCGCACGGAGGTTCGGAGAGCGGTCATGGGCATAGATTCGCCCTACCGGCCCATTGGCGTTGCGCCAGGCGAAGCACCGCGGCCGGGACGACGCGGGCGGCGGTGTGCAGGTCGGCGGGCCCGACACGGCGGGCGGCGATGGTGTCGGCGCATGCGGCCAACGACAGGGACCCGGTGTCGTAGAGTTCGCTCACTTGGTCACGGAAGTCGGAGTCGACGCCGACGAGATCGCGTGCCGGGCCGTTCACGACCACGTCCACCTGCCGCGCCTCGTCGGAGGCGGCGACGAACTTCGTCGCATAGCGAAGCGCAGTGCGCAGGTTTCGAGTTGGTCGTCGGTACCCATCGGAGTCCTCCTGGCAGTACGAGCGTGGTGGGCGGTCGGAAAGTGGCCGTGCAGGAACAGATCCGGTGCCCGCAGGGTGTCGTAGCGGGCGTGTCGGCGTGGTGCGTCGAGGACACAGCGGGGACTGGCTGCGTCGGTAGGGCGTTGCGCTGCTAGCTGGTCGGTGTCTGAGGTTCTGCGTCGGGGTGCTCGGCGACGTAGCGGGCCTCGACCTGGCGCACTCGACGCCGTTCCCTGCCAAGCCATCCGAATCCGGCCACGGCGAGGCACGCCGCGATCGCCGCGGCGACGACACCGCCGCTCACCTGCCCCACGGCGAAGCAGAACAGGCAGATGAAGAACGCCACGACCGCAAGCCCGATGCCGATGAGGGCGGGCATCGCCGCGGTGTTCTTCATGTTTTGTCCCGCGTGCTTGCGGGTGGTACGGGCATGATCGACGGGGTCGTTCGACCTGTCTCCCATCATTCACCTTCCCTATCTTTCACGTCGTTGGTGATCCGGTGGAGTCGCGGCGAGGGTGCTGCAGGGGGGCACGGCGGAAAGCGACTCAAATCGGGCCAGCAGATCGGTGCCGCACGGCGTTTCGTTGCTAATCAACTTGCTTCCTCCTCACCTATTGGACGAGGAACTGCGGCCGGCGCATGTGACCCGCATCCTGGGGTGAGCGGGCGAGGCGGCTCGGGATGGCTCGCGCGACAATGCGCCGAAGTCTGCTCCTGCGGGCGAGAGCGCGGTGTTCTGGCTGCACCAGCTCCGGGCGTGCAGGAGGACATCGACGGTGGTGGTGTCGATGTGGGGGCGGACGATGTGGGCCATCTCGTCGATGCGCATGCCCTCACACGCGCGTGCCAGGTCGGCGAGGTCGGGAAAGTCGCCGTGCGGGCCGTCGCCGTCCACGGCGACGTGGTGGGCGTGTCCGAGGTACAGCAGGTGCCCGCCGGGTGCGAGCCATGTTCTGGCGGCGCCGAGGAGCGCGAAGAGTTCCTCGGCCCGGGGGTGCAGGAAGCTGACGAGGATCAGGTCGGCCGGCTCGGCTGGTCGCCACCGTGTGACGTCACCGACGAGGTAGGTGACATCGGGTCCGTCTGCGGCGGTGGCGATTTCGATGGCGACGCGGGAGAAGTCCACGGCTTGGACCGACCAGCCCGATTCGGCGAGATGGCGGGCGTGGCGTCCGAGGCCGCAGCCTAGATCGATCGCCCGCCCAGGTGGGAGCCGGTCGGTCCGCGACGTCAGCGCCGTTGCGGTGGCCGTGCAGAAGGGGTGCTCGACCCCTGCGTAGTAGGCATCCCACGCCGACGCACTCGACATGGGTGCGCTATGCCCTGCCGGTGAGGATGAGGTTCCAGTACATGAAGGGTAGGCCGCGGCGTTTGAGGTACCACATGTCGCGGCGTTCGTGAGTGGTGTCGATGAGCGGGATCGACGGCGCGGGCTGCATGGTGTAGTCGAATTCGGCGAGCAGCATCTTGTTGCGTGCGGTGGTCAGCGGGCAGGACGCGTACCCGCCGTAGCTGGCCGGGAGTGGCTTTCCGGCCAGGCTGGCTTGCAGGTTCGCTGCCACGACCGGGGCCTGCTTGCGGATGGCGGCGCCGGTCTTGGAGTTGGGGGAGGACCCGGCGTCGCCGAGGGCGAAGACGTTGTCGAATCGGGTGTGCCGCATGGTGTTCTTGTCGATCTGGACGTAGCCACCGGGGTTGTCGGGGTCCGCGAGCGGGCTGGCCTTGATCCAGTCCGGCGCAGACTGGCGGGGCACGACGTGCAGCAGGTCGTAGCCGACTTCCTGGGTGGTGTCGGCGGCGTTGTCGGTGATGGTCACGGTGCGGGTGTCGGGGTTGACGGTGGTGACTTCGCTGTTCTTGTGGACCTCGATGCCGTAGTGCGCGACGACGCGTTCGAGTTCGTCGGCGAACACCTTGACTCCGAACATGCCGGGGGTGGGCAGCACCAGGATCACCCGGATGGCGTCCAGGACACCTTGTTGGCGCCAATAGTCGGCGGCCAGGTAGGCGATCTTCTGCGGGGCCCCGGCACACTTGATCGGGCCGGCGGGCATGGTGAAGATCGCGGTTCCCGATCTCATCTTCTTGATCAGCTCCCAGGTCTTGGGGGCGAGGTCGTAGCGGTAGTTGCTGGACACCGAAGGGCTGTCCAAGGATTCGGCCATCCCGGGGATCGCGGTCCAGTCCAGTTGGATGCCGGGGCAGACCACCAGGTGGTCGTAGTGCACGGTGGTGCCCGATGCGGTGGACACGGTCTGGGCGTCGGGGTCGATCTGCTCGGCGCGGTCCTTGATCCAGCCCACCCCTTGGGGCATCACGGAGGCCTCGGTGCGCTCGCTTTCGGCTGCCGGTGCGCATCCACCGCCGACGAGTGTCCACAGTGGTTGGTAGTAGTGGGTGTCGGCGGGTTCGATGATGCCGATGTCGGTCAGGCCGGCGCGACGAAGCCGCGCGGCCAGGGAGACGCCGGCATTGCCGCCACCGATGACGGCGACCTGGTGGCTGATGGTGCTGGTCATGGGAGAAGACCTCCTCAGGTCGAAATCGATGGTGGGATTGGCTCAGGACTGTTTGGTCAAGCCCAGATCGACGGCGCTGTCGAAGTCGTCGTCGATGAAGACGACGTCACGGCCGGCGCGGTCGAGCAGGCTCGCCGCGATCGAGGCCCGGTAGCCGCTGGCGCAGTGCACCCACAGTTGTCCGGGCGGCAAGGTGTCGAGCTTGTCGAGCAGGTCGTGCAGGGGGACGTGCGCGGCGCCGGGGATGTGGTCGGTGGCGTATTCGTCGTCGCGGCGCACGTCGAGCAGCACCGCGTCCTCCTCGGTCGCGGTCGCGGCGTCGACCAGGACACCGGGGAGTTCGGCGAAGGTGTGTCGTAGGTAGGACGACGGTGGGGTGCCGGCACTCAACTCCTGTGCCGAGCCGGTGGCGCTGCCCTGGAGTTCGTCGATGCCGATGCGGACCAGCATCCGTTGGGCATCGGCGACCTGCTCGGCGGATTCACCGATCAACGTCAAGGGTGCGCCCCAGGGCATCAGCCAGCCGACATAGGTCGAGAACTGTTGCCCGAGAGCGATGCCCACACTACCGTGGACGTGGGAGGCGGCGTAGGCGGTGCCATCCCGCAAGTCGACGACCCATTCACCGGCGTCGATGCGCTGGCGCAGGTGCTCGGCCTGCAGTACGGCCGGCGGCGTGAGGTCCGGGGCGGTGGGTCCGCCACGGTTGAGGCCGCCCATGTGGGCGTAGTAGGCGGGGTAGGCGCTCAGGTTGGCGATCAGGGTGTCGACGAAGGCGTCCTCGTCCTCGGTGACCAGGGCGTCGTTGCGGCCCTTCTCCTCACCGATGGTGCCGCCGTCACCGCCAGCGGCCGACCCCGAGGAGCAGAAGCTGCCGAAGCCGTGCGTCGGGTACACCGAAGTGGCGTCGGGCAGCTCAGCGGCCAGCCGGCGCGCCGAATGATATTGCGCGCGGGTCAGTTCCTCGGTGCGGTCGACGTCGACGAGGTCGGTCCGCCCGACGCTGCCGTACAGCAGTGAGCCGCCGGTGAACACCGCAGGAGTCTGCTCGCCCTCGGAGATCACGTAGGACAGGTGGGTGTCGGTGTGACCGGGGGTCGCCAGCACGCGGATGGTCATTGCGCCGACGGTGAGTTCGTCGCCGTCGCTGACCGCGAGGCGGGCGAAGGACACGTCGTCGGCGGCGTTCACGACGTAGGGGCAGCCATTGCGCATCGCCAGGTCGTACCCGCCGGTGACGTAGTCGTTGTGGATGTGGGTCTCCACGACCATCGCGCACCGGACCCCGGCGTCGGCCAGCACTTTCTCGACGCGATCGATGTCGCGTTGCGGGTCGACGACCACTGCGGAGGTCCCGTCGTGGACCAGGTAGCTGCGGTCACCGAGATCCTCGGTGGAGATCACTTCAACGTGCACAGGAACTCACTCCTTGAACGGTCGTACGGATGTACGTACATTAAGCTACAGTAGCGGGTGTTCGACGCGAATGCACCCTCCCCGGAGCAATCGAGGTCGGCGAGCAGTCTTCAGCGAAGTGGAGGTTCGGCGTGGCCAACGGTGATCTGAGCGATCGGATGGATCGGTCCAGCGCGCTGCCGCTGTGGGCGCAACTGCGCGATGACCTGGTGGAGCGCATCGCCGCTGGCGAGTTCGCCGACGGTTTCCCCGGCGAGCACGCGTTGACCGCCGCCTACGGTCTGAGCCGTCACACCGTGCGCGAGGCGCTGCGACATCTGCGGGCCGACGGGGTGCTGATCGCCGAACGTGGCCGCGCCACCCGGTTGGCCGACGTGCCGGTCATCGAGCAGCCCCTCGGGGCGTTGTACAGCCTCTTCGCGGCGGTCGAGGCGACCGGCCTGACCCAGTACAGCGTGGTGCGGGCGTTGGAGATCCGCACCGACCCGGCGGTGGCCGCGACCCTGGAGATGGGTCCCGATGCCCCCCTGGTGTATCTGGAGCGTCTCCGGATGGCCGGTGACCTACCGCTGGCGCGCGATTCTGCCTGGCTGCCCGCCGAACTCGCCGAACCCCTGCTGGAGGCGAGCTTCACCCACACCGCGCTCTACATCGAGCTCGACACGCGCTGCGGCATCCGACTCACCGGCGGCCGCGAGGACGTCACCGCGGTGGTGCCCGAACCCGCCGACGCCGCGCTGCTCGATCTGGACGAGCGGTCGGCCGCACTGTCGATCCGGCGTCTGAGCTTCATGGGCAAGCGACCAGTGGAACTGCGCCACACCGTGATTCGCGGTGACCGGTTCACCGTGAGCGCCCGCTTCTCACCCAGTGAGGGGTACCGGTTCCTCACCGCCGAATCGCTGTCACGGAACTAATCGTCACCACCGAGTAGAGGAGAATCGCATGACCGAACCCTTGCAGGACGTCGACCCCGCCACCGCCGCGCAGATGATCGACGCGGGCACGGCAAGTCTGATCGACGTCCGCGAAGACGACGAATGGGCCGCCGGTCACGCGCCGAAGGCGGTGCACGTGCCGCTGGGCGACCTCGATCCGTCCGCACACGCCGACGGGGGGCCGCTGGTCGTGGTCTGCCGCTCGGGTGGTCGGTCGAGTAAGGCCGCCGCGAAACTGGCTACTGCCGGGTTGGCGGTGCACAACCTGTCTGGCGGAATGACGGCCTGGGGGAACGCGGGTCAGCCGGTGCTGCGCGACGACGGCACTCCCGGCACGGTCATCTGAGATGTACACCGTCGTCGTCGCGATCGCCTGTGGGGTCCTGATCGGTCTCTGCCTGGGCGCTCTCGGGGGCGGCGGGTCCATCCTCACGGTGCCGGTCCTGGTGTCGCTGCTGCACGTGGGCCCGCAGTCGGCGACCAGCGCTTCGCTGATCATCGTGGGCGTCACGTCGGTGATCGCCGCGGTCGCCCACGCCCGCGGCGGCCACGTCCGGTGGAAGGCCGCGGCGGTGTTCGGGGTCATCGGGTCGGTGACCGCGTTCGGCGGTTCGATCCTCAACCGGGCCATCGACCCTCAAGTGCTGCTGATCGCGTTCTCCGCGCTCATGGTGGTCGCCGCGCTTGCGATGCTGCGACGCACCCGAAAGCCCCCCCACTCCGGACCAGGGTCCGGCGACAACCCCTCCCGTGACGGCACCGAACTCGTTGAGCACGCCGCACATTCGCCGGTGGCAGTGGCCACCGCCACCACGCCGAGGGTCACCACCGCGCAAGCCGGCAAGCTGGTCGCCGCCGCGCTGGTCGTCGGATTCCTCACCGGCTTCCTGGGCGTTGGCGGCGGCTTCCTCATCGTGCCGGCACTCGTTCTGGCCCTGGGCTACTCGATGCCCGTCGCCGTCGGCACGTCGCTGGTCATCATGGCCATCACCAGTGCCGGCGCCTTCGCCGAACGTCTCGGCACCGCGAGCGTCCCCTGGCAGATCGTGATTCCATTCACCCTGGCCGCCGTCGCCGGGTCCGTCGCCGGTACCGCGGTCAGCGTCCGGATCTCCGGTAACGCCCTGACCCGCAGCTTCGCGATCCTGCTGATCGTCATCGCGGTCTACGTCGCCACCACCGCAGGCGTCGAGCTCGCCCACTGACCTCCGACCGAAACACGGCGCCATCCACCACCTGAAAAGGAGTACCCGATGTGGGACAAGCGGCCCGACACCATCGTCCACGAAGAGTCGCCCTTCAACGCCGAACCGGCTCGGTCGGCGTTGTGCGGGCGCGACGTCACCCCCGTGGACACCTTCTACAGCCGCAACCACGGACCCATCCCCGAGATCACCAAGGACGACTGGCAACTGAGGATCACCGGCCTGGTCACCACACCCCTGGCCCTGTCCTTCGCCGAACTCACCGGCCGCTTTGACACCCACGCGGTGATCGCAACCTTGCAGTGCGCGGGAAACCGCCGAACCGGCTTCAACCAGGTCCGCGACATCCCCGGAGAGGATCCATGGGGCCCGGGAGCGACCTCGACAGCCGAGTGGCGCGGAGCCCGCCTCCGCGACGTTCTGCAGGCCGCCGGCGTCCAGGACGACCCGTCGCTTCACGTGGCGTTCGGCGCCCCCGACGTCTCCGACCTGGCCACCCCGGTGCAGCCCTACGGCGGATCGATTCCGTTGCCCAAGGCCATGTCCGAGGAAGTCCTGCTGGCCTGGGGGATGAACTGTGAACCCCTGCCGCGGGTGCACGGCGGACCGGTCCGGGTCGTGGTTCCCGGATTCATCGGCGCCCGCAGCGTCAAATGGATCACCTCGATCACGGTGCAACCCGAACCGTCGGACAACTTCTTCCAGTCCAGGGCTTACCGCATCCTGCCCGCCGACGCCGACCCCGACACCGCAAAGCCAGGAGACGGCATCTCCCTGTCCTCGGTGGCGCTGAATTGTGACGTCCTGGCACCCGAAGACGGTGCGACGGTGCCGGCGGGACCGATGACCCTGCACGGCTACGCCCTGGCCGGCGACGACCGCACCGTCGAGCGGGTCGACGTGTCCTTCGACGGCGGCAGCACCTGGACCCAAGCCGCCCTGGAACCCACGCACAGCAAGTGGGGCTGGCAATTGTGGTCCTTCGCGCTCTGCGCGGCACCCGGACCGCTTCACGTCACGGTCCGCGCCTGGGACAGCACCGGCTCCACCCAGCCCGAATCCGCTGCGACACTGTGGAATCCGAAGGGATACGCCAACAACTCATGGGCGACCGCCAACTTCGACGTCACCTGACAGCGAACACGACGCCGAAACCGTGAACGGTGGGCCACCCCACCGCCAACAACGAAGCGAATCGAGTGCCTGAACCGACCGAGACGTCACGACGTCGCAAGCCACGCTGCTCGCCGAAGCGGTCGTCATCCACAGGACAGTGACCCGGATTCATGATGTTGACATCCGCTCGCCAGCTATTTCATCGACTGCGGCGTTTAGCCGAGCATTGTGATTAAAGCTGCTGACAACTGTCGGTGGGGGTCATGTCCAAAACGCTGCCTGTCATGGAACATGTCTGCTCCGGTGTGCTGCGCACCGGTGGCGGCGGGTCCGATGTCCGACGCCGCGGCGCTGGAGGTGGCGCTGCGGCTGAAAGCATTTGGCCGATCCGGCCAGAGTGAAGATCATGTCGCGCCTGTTCTCATCGGCGACGGGCGAGGAGAACGGTGGTGACCTTGCCGCCGCGGTCGGGTTGACCGAGTCCACCATCAGCCACCACCTCACCCAGCTGTGTAACGCGGGCCTGGTTACCTCGGAGCGCCGCGGGATGAATGTCTACCACCGAGCGCAGCGCAGCTCCCTGGCCGCGCTGTGTGCGGTGCTCGACCCCAACTGCTGCACCTAGCCGTCAGCACCGTTTTCGTGATCCCGAGGTCGGTAGCGTGACGGATCCGGCGCTGCACGTCGGCGCGTTGGCCGCGCGAGTAACCGAGAGTGACGCTGATGCCTCCGAATTTGTTGCGAGTCTTTGTCGTCGGCCTGCGACATCGGCTGCAAGCGCCTCCGGAGGTATTGCGCACTTTTCGGTTGAGTACTCATTGCCAGCCTCAACTGGAATACCGCACGTTTCGAATAAGTGCTCTCTGCCAGCCTATTACCTCACGCGCGACGGCGTGGGGTTCTGCGTGCGTCCCCATCGGTACGCGTTGGCGATTGCGGGTGGCTCGGTGGCCGCTGGGGTGCTCGGATTGCACGAATGCGACAACCCGGTGTGCGTGAAGGTCGCTGATGCGACAGCGCCTCGTCGGCATGTCGTGCCGGGCTCCCAGGGCGACAACATGGAGCGGATGGCGCGGATGGGTCGCGGGGGTGGTCGCCATGCGGTGCGACGCTTCGACCGACGGGGGTTGCGTCGTGAAGGATCGGTGGCGCTTCGTGACGCGGTGCGCAACGGCTGGGACGCAGCGGCGGTGCAGGCGGCGCTGCTTGGTGACCAGCCGACATTGTGATGAGTGAGCGTGATGTGCTGAGGGGGCGGCCACAGAGGGCATGGGCGTCGTCTGGCGTTGTGCGCCAGGGCCGTTGGTGCGCGGTGTCGCAGTGTCTACCTGGAACCCGGCTGAGGGGCGGTGTTGGGGCCTGGGCGAGAAGCTCTCAGCCGCGACTGTGCAGCGCAGCGGTGTGCTTCATCCTGCGCTTCGAACGCTGGGCGGCGTTCGACGCCGAGCGTGAAAGGAGGCCCAAAGGGCAACGGCAACTCACCGCCCTCGGGCGCGAGTGCGCGAGGGCGCGATCGCGCTGGAGGCCAGCGGAAGGCGCTCGGCTACCGGCTGAGGATCTGAAGGAATCGTTGGTGGCTTGCGGTAACGCGCCTACCGCGAACTGCTGCACCAACAAGTCGGCGCCGTGCCCTTCATGATGAGCGCAGCGCTGCAGAGAATCGGATGGACAGCGCAAGCGGTACACGGCGGTGCCGATGTCTTTCTCAACACATAGCACCTCACCTCGGGCTTAGGCGCTCGCAGAGGTCCGCAACCTCGCCTCTTCAGCATGTTGCAATCCGATTGCCCAGACAGCAATAAGTGCGTCAGCGAAGCTGGCGGCGATTACCGCCGCGCCGTAAGCCGCAAACTTCACGAAGTTGTCGTAGGTGTCGCCTAGGCTATGCCACAGATGCTGCTACCAGCCTACAAACGCTTTTGAGCTGCTTAGTGCAGGGTTTCGGGCGTCATCGACAGTGATCATCGATATGCGGTACTACGCCGGGGGAACAGCTATCAAGCTGTCTTGAACAGGGCCTTCCGCGCGGACTAGCTATTCCGGAGGATGCAGCATGACGACAACAGCCTCCCATGCTCAGCTGTGGGATGACAATCCGTCGGAAGATGATTTGCTCGGTTTCGACGCCGTCGTTGCTCCTATTGTCGACGCCATCCTCAGCATGGACCTCGACCCACTAACGATTGGTGTCCACGCGAAGTGGGGCGGCGGCAAGTCGACGGTATTGAACCTTGTAAGCGCGGAGCTTTCTGGGGTCAACGGTATCCGTGTCGTCACCACCAATCCGTGGGAGTACGACGACCACGAAGACGTTAAAGGCACCATCATCGCCGAAGTGCTCGACGGGTTGCGCGAGCACTTCGACAAGGACGCGAAACTTACCGAAAAGATTGGTGAGTTGCTCGGGCGGGTGAGTTGGTCGCGCGTTGGCACGGTGGTGGCGAAAGGAGTTTTGACACAGACGCTGGACTTCGCTGGCTTGGCGAAGGCTCTGACGCCGAAGTCTCGCAGCTCACCAGAGTCTATGGCTGGCTTCAAAACAGCCTTCGGCAAACTCATCGAGTCGCTTCCTGACACCCAACGCGTCGTCGTACTGGTTGACGATCTCGACCGGTGCATGCCACCTGCAACAGTCGCTACCTTGGAAGCGATCAAACTCTTTCTATCTGTGCCCGGCATGGTATTCGTGATCGCCGCAGACCAAGATATGGTTCGCGATGCCATCGCGATGAATCTCGGCGGATCACCAGAGTCGAGCCGGTACGCCCAGCGCTATCTCGATAAGATCGTGCAGCTGCCGGTCTCACTACCGTTTCTGCCAGTGCACGAGGCGGACGCGTACCTAGGACTATTGCTTGCGAAGGCAAGCCTGAGCGACCCTGACTTCAAGGCCCTCGTCGTCCACGTTAATGAACGGCGCAAGGCCAACCTGGTCCCGCTCTTATCTGAGATGAAGAACTTGAAAGGCAAGCCCGATGACGACACGCTCAGGCTCGCAAGCCAGCTCATCCACGGGCTGCGAAGCGATAAAGTCGTCAATCCACGCGAAATCAAACGCTTCCTGAACGCTTTTCAAGTCCGAAATCGCATTGCGCAGGCGCGCGGAGTAAGTGTCCGTCCAGATGTTCTCGCCAAACTTCTCCTTCTCGAAGATCGCTTCAAGGTCGATTTCGAGACGCTCGTCGATACACCCGATCTCGGACGAAAGCGTTTGCTGCAGGAGTGGCGCAAGTGGGCAACCGGCGACGCCAAGACCAAACCCGTTGGCGTGTCCGAAGACAGCAAAGAGTGGGCGGCCGCGGAGCCCAACCTAACGGCTGAGACCATCGGCCCGTATCTGACACTTGCTGCCTCGCTTGCCATTACGCGCCAGAGCGGCACACCTCTCGACCCTGCCCTCACTGCGCTACTGGCCGAGTTGACCGGCGATTCTGAAACTCTCCGACGTTCAGCAATTGAGAAGCTTTTGCAGCGATCCGAGGACGATCAACGAGTGGCGATCGAGGCACTTTTCGCCCAGGCGCGGCGACAAGAAGAGGGTGGGTCGACCGTCAGCTCATTGATTGACATTGCTGGAAAGGTAAATCTGCTCGCTCAAGACATTGCCGCCGGACTGAAGGAAAGCTGCTGGAGACTCATCGATGTGGGCAACGCTGTCGAGATGGCAAGCTCGGGTGCACAACCGATTCAAGTTGTCGCGCGCCAACTCGCTGACGACGAGGCAATTGACGCAGAGGTCCGGCAGGCCGCCAAGAATGTGCTGGACGGAGACGGTACCTAATGGGTACCTCTGGTTCGTACGGCGGCAGCACGAAGCAAGTTTGGCAGGACGCCCGACAGCAGATTCTCGATCTCCCGCGGGGCGATGGGAGCGGCGGGTCGCAAGGGAACAAGCAGCCAAGCGAGAAACCCCTCGAAGAGCTCTGGGGCTCCATCGGTGATGCTCTTGATTCCGACGACCCAACGCTTCACCGTCCTGCACTCGACGAGTCAAACCTCGCACTGCCTGCGTTAGTCCCTTGGCTCAATCGGTCCGGTGGATCGCGTGGGGGCTCTGGTGGCGGTAGCGCTGGAGGCGGTGGGGGTCCCCGATCGGGGGCAGGACGTCAAGGGTCGGGTTCTCGTCGACAAGTAACCCGAAGTGCAGCTCGCGGGGGCGCGGCACTCGGGGCCGCATACGCCATTCGTAACGGCGACGCCGCCTATCTGAACGAGCTTGGGCTGGATCTCGCCCGCCTGCAAGGCCTCAGCCCTATCCGGCAGTGTGCGGAGATACTTGACGCCGTTCTTGGCGAAGGTGCACATCCAGACGAGCAGGCCTTGAGAAAAGCTTCCCTTGAAGCCCTCAAACATGTACTTACGCAGGACAATCCACCAGACGAGGCGACGTCCTTGCGGGCATTCGTCGTGAGTTACGTCTTCGAGCTCTCACTTGTGGAGCTGCAGCGGCAAGTGAATGAGGGTGCGTTAACACCGGGTGATGTTGGAAGAAAAGAGCGAACCATTCGTACTTATCTTGAAAAGCGTGTCCAGGGCCTCCGCATCCCTGGCACCGGAGTCATTCAACCGCGTGATCTACGCATCCGCGCAGCCGATTTGACCAAGGAAGTGATCAAAGTCTTGCGCGCCCGCAGCGGAGGCGGGTCGTGAACTTAGAAATTCGTCCGTCTGGCTCATCGCCGGTGCATGGCGACTTCGCTCAAGTTCGGTGGGGCAATCCGGGAACGCCGGACTCGGATGTCAACTCGACGGTTGACGCGTGGCTTTCAGAACTAGGAGACGTGAGTGACCGGGTAGTCGACCTTGTCCGACTGGCTAGCTCAGCGTACATCGCCGATCGCCTCCGAGCTCGCGGCGCGGGCTTCTCTCGCACAATGCGAGTCCACGTCCACCTCACAGATAGTGTGGCCTGGACACCGTTGCTAGGTGACGTTGAGCGAATACTGGGGTGGGTCTCGGGGGATAAATGGGAGTTGAGCGTCTCCTGTGAAACGGGAACGCGGACCTCTAACGGACAGCAGAGATTTGTGCTTGACGATGATCCACCGGATGCCGTCTCACTCCTGAGCGGCGGGTTGGACTCACTCAGCGGTGCAGTTTTGAGGCGCCGACCGAGCCTGTTCCTCTCGCACACCGACAATCCGACCGTCACCGGCGCGCAGAGGCGAACGTGGAAATGGTTGACCAACAACGGAGTCGATGGAACTTGCGTGCGGATTTCGATAAGTGAAGCCAGTCGGAAGCGTGAGAGCACGACGCGGACGCGCGCGCTGCTCTTCTATGCGCTAGCCGTCGCCCTCGCAGATGCTTGCCATATAGGTCGTGTCGAGGTGCCGGAGAATGGATTCACGGGGTTGAACCTTTCGTTTGGCAACGACAGAGGCGGTGTCTTATCCACGCGTTCGACGCACCCGTGGACGATGCACCTCGTCCAGAATCTCCTCGACGATGCCGGCATCGAGGTCAAACTGTTGAATCCATACGAATGGCTAACGAAGGGCGAGCTTGTGCGGGCCGCTTTGGAGGTTAGCGCCGAGTTCGACCTCGGGTTAGTTACCTCGTTGTCGTGCGCGAAGCTCGACGGACGGACGTACAAGGGTGGCAATCAGAACTGGAACTGTGGGCTCTGCGTCGCGTGCCTGACTCGCCGGGCTGCGATTCGAATGGCGGGTATCCAGGACAAAACTCCCTATCTTGCAACCTCTTTGACCGGCCCCGCACTCATCCAGCTTCAGGCCAGACGTGGGCTAGACGTTAGGGCCGTTACAAGCCGCATCGACGTCGAACTCGATGAGTTCACGCTTCTCGAAGGAGGTCCCTACCCAGGCGAATTCGACCTTGGGGCAGCTGTTGAACTCTGCCGACGCGGGTTTGTGGAGCTCGCGGCCCTGATGCCGGAGTTGAACTTGTGACTTTGCCCCATCTCGATTGCCACGCGCATGTATCGCCTAACGTGACACCACGGCAGCTGGAAGGACTTGGCTCAGCGATCATTCTCGCAATGACACGAGAGCCCGCTGAGGCTGTTGTGGCAGCCCGTCGTAAGGATGCCAACATCCTCTGGGGATGCGGAGCGCACCCATCGTTTGTCGCCAAAGGTGGGTCGGTTGACTTAGATCAATTCGCCTCTACAGCAAGCTCGTTCGCGGTGGTCGGAGAGATCGGGATGGACCGACGTAGTGGAAACCTGAAGCACCAAGCGGACATTTTCGACGGGTTACTCAGCCGCCTCGAGAAGGAGCCCGTGCTCATGTCGGTGCACAGTGCGGGCTGTACCACCGAAGTGACCAAGATTGTCCGGCGGCACCAACCGCAGGGGGCAATCATGCACTGGTTTTCAGGCCAACGTGAGGAGCTAAACGAGCTGCTGTCGCTTGGTGTCTACTTCTCTGTGAATGTGGCTATGCGTCGCGAAATCCTGTCTGCCCTGCCTATGGACCGAGTATTACCTGAGACAGACTTCCCAGTGGCGCGTAAGCGCACAGGCGTCAGGCCTGGGGACACAGGCCAACTCGAGTTGCTGTTAGCCGACATCTACGGGTCCGATCCGGCAGATGTCCGTCGTCAGTGTTACCGAAATTTGCGAAGAATTTCCGTCACGACCGGTGCCATCGACAGAATGCCGATGCACGTCGTCGACTTGCTGCTTGTTGCATGATTGGGGCGCGCTAGATCGTGATTCGAGCCGGCAGAGAGTGTTCCTTTGTGGTCAAGGCTTCGAGATCGCGCCGATGAATGCCTTCATCCGTGCTCATCTGCCGTTGCGTAGAACGTCCGCAAGCCTCGGTGCGTTCGGGCAGGATCGACGAGCCCGCTAATATCGTCGCCGCCGAAATCGCGACCCTGGCGTTCTCAGGTCGTCGTTAAGTGAGCCGGGGCGGGAACAATGACGGGTTCGCCGCCGACCAGTCGAACGCTGTCACCCAAAGTCACTCGTCCACGGAGGTGCGGGAACGGGCGACGAACTGCAGCGCTATGACGGGCAAGCTGTGGACGATCGCGGATAGGGCACACGTTCTGCAAAGACCGCATCCAGCCCGACCGGGGGCGCGTGGGGCGTCCAGCAGTCTTAACGCTTCTTGGCGCGGCAGGTGCGGACGCTGGGCCAGGAACATCTGTTTCATGCCGCCGACTCCAAGCTGGCGCTTAACCGTGCGGCCAGTGATCTCGGCGATCTTCACGTGGTGAGTGCGTCAGTCGAGCCGGCGGCCCCATCCGCCCGTCCGACGTATCGGTGCGGCGGCCCAGGTCTGCTGGGTCTATGCGTCCCGCGGGGCCGATCGATGTGAACGGATTTGTGAACCAAACCGTGCGCAACAGGGGCGACCGCTTCTACACGGCGTGACAAGCGAGACGCCAAATCGCGGCTGAGCTGCACGTTAGCGACGTGAACTTAACCGCAAGACCGCGACTGACCGGCTCATAACCCAGAGGTCGCAGGTTCGAATCCTGTCCCCGCTACTAGGTAAAACGGCTCCCGGAGATTTCTCCGGGGGCCGTTTTCATGGGCGTCGAGACTGGCACTGGCCGGACACAGTGTCGGCGAAACCCGCGTCTTATTGCTCCGTGCCTCTGTCTTCGATTAGCCCCGACTTCACACTGAGTACCTTGTCGAGGTAGTCGGCGATTGCGTCTCGGTTGCGGGTCAGGCAGGTGATGCGTTCCGACAGTCCCGCCTGTTCGCGGTGCAGTGTGGCGATCATCTCGGGCGTCACGTTGGTGACGTAGATGGTCTGGGGTTTGTCTAGGCACGGTAGGAGCTGCTGAATGATGCGGGTCGGCAGTCCGGCGGCGAGCAGCCCCATGATCTGCTCCACGACGTGCACGTGGGACTCTTCGAGGCGCGGTAGCCGTTGACGGCGCGGCTAGGCGTGATCAGCCCCTGCTCCTCGTAGTAGCGCAGTAGCCGCCGGGATGCGCCGGTGCGCTCTGCGAGCTCGCCGATTTTCATGCGTTCAAGCCTACGTTTGACCTTCACACCAATGTGAGTGTTCAAGACTTGCGGGGTGGACCAAGAAATCCGGCGAATTCTGCGTTCTGACTGGAAACAGGTGGATTTGCATCAGGCCCGTTCCGCGACGGCTGCGACTCTCGCCACTACATCGGAGGATTGACATGAGACTCGGACTTCGTCTGCCCCAGAGATTGGGGGTCGACCTACAACACGACTTGGTCGAAGCGGCCAGGACGGCCGAAGCGGCGGGATACGACAGTCTGTGGACATACGAACGGCTGCTCTTCCCGGAGTCGCCGCTGGAACCGTACGCCCCGCCGGACGTGCCGTGGCCAGAATCCTCGCGCCAGGTCGCCGACTCCCTGGCCGTCCTCACGGCTGCGGCTGTGGTGACCGAAAGGGTGCGTCTCGGCACTGCCATTCTCATTGCGGCACAGCACACACCGGTCCAGCTGGCGAAGGCGTTCGCCACGGTCGATCAGATCAGCGGCGGTCGCGTCATCGCAGGTTTGGGTACGGGCTGGTCTTCTGACGATCTACGCGCCGCTGGCGCCACCCGCGCCGATCGCGGCCGCTTCCTCGACGAGACGCTCGACGTCTTCGATGCGGTGTGGGGACCGGACCCGGTGACCTTCCGTAGTCCTCGCGTCGTCATCGACAACGCGTCGGTGCTACCCAAGCCCGTGGCGAAAATCCCGGTCATGCTGGGCGGCGGTGGCAGCAACCTGGGGCGCAGCACCAGTGCCAAAGCGGTGCAGCGGATCGCTCAACGCGCCGATGGCTGGCTGCCGCTTCTCACCGCACCCGGACCGGCCGGCGCCGCCGAATTGCGGGCCAGCTGGAACCGGATCCGCGAGATGGCTTCTGAGTATGGCCGGGACGCCAGCCGGATGGAGATGGTCGTGGTGGGAAACGTCACCTTCACCGAGCGTCCGGCCGGACGCGACCGATCGGCGTTCGTCGGGACACTCGACCAAATCCTCGACGATGTCCACACCGCCGAACAGGCAGGTGCCGACGAGCTCATCGTGGATCTGAACCTGCAGGACTGGTTCACCAGCACTGCGCAGATGCTTGAGACGGCGGTCGAGATCCGCGAAGGGGCCTTGGCCGTGTGACCGATGTGGCAGCCGACGGCGACGACGGTCATGACGACTGTTGTGCCACAGCTATGCTCCGCGCGAGTCGACTTCAGCGATGTGGTCCAGGAACGCGCGGGCGGGCGCCGACGCACTGGCAGACACCGCAATACCAAGGTGGCGAACAGTTTTGGGCACCAACGGCCGTATCGCCACACCGTCAGGAAGTTCGGGAAGTCCAGCACTCGGCATGATACTGACGCCTAGGCCCGCCCCGACGATCTCGAGTACCGCGGACATCTCTCGGGCCTCGAATGCCACGTCGAAGTCGACCCCGATCCGTCGCGCCACGGGCGTGAACACCTCGGCGCAACCGCCAGTCGAGCGGACGAACGGCTCCTTGGCCAACTCCGCGTAGTCGACTTGGTTCAAGCCAGCTAACCGGCTGCCCGCGGGCAGAACAGCGACCATCTCCTGTTCGCCGAGCACCGCCGAGTCGAGGCCGTAGGCAGGGAGGCTGACCACTCCTGCCTCAGCGGCACCCTGATCCAACCAGTCCCGCACTTCCTGCTCGCTGCCCTCCAGCAATCGAATGGTGACGGCCGGATATCGGTCGGTGAAGGTCCGCAGCCGCGGGGCGACGAGGGCTGCGGTGACGCTCGGCAAGCTGGCCAGGCTCAGCGTTCCCGAAATCCGCCCGGCGGCCGTGGCGACATCGGTACACAACAAGGTTAGATGGCGCACTGCTTCTCGCGCGTGTGCAATTGCGCGGGAGCCGGCGACGGTCAGTACGAGGTCCCCGCTGCCGCGGACCAGCAGCGGCAGCCCTAGCTCTTTCTCGAGAGTGGCTACAGCACGGCTGACGGCTGGTTGCGTCATTCCCAGCCGGTTACCCGCGGCGGTGAAGCCGCCCGCGTCGACGACTGCCAGGAACGCATTCAGCTGCAGCAGCGTTGGCATCGCTGCTCCCGACATGCGGTGGATGACATACCTGTATATCGACACCGATATGCGAAAAAGTCCCGTCAGAACGTTGAGTTGAATAACTACGACGATTCACCAGGAGGACACGATGGCACCACGGCGGGTATTGATCACCGGCGCTTCGAAGGGCATCGGACGCGCTGTCGCCAATCGGGTGGCCGGTGCGGGCCACATCCCGGTCGGCCTCGCGCGCAACGGGCCCGCAGACTTTCCAGGAGAGTTCTACGAGGTCGACCTCTCCGACCGTGCCGCCACGGCCGACGTCCTGACTGCCGTCATCGAGGCCGGACCGATCGATGCGGTGGTCAACAACGTGGGTTACGTCCAGTTCGGCCGCATCGGGTCGATCAATCTCGATCACCTGTTCGACACCTACGACGTCAACGTGCGGGTCGCCGTCCAGGTCGTTCAGTCGGCACTGCCAGGGATGCTCGCCGCAGGATGGGGCCGTATCGTCAACGTCACCAGCCTGACCACCCTCGGTACCCTCGAACGCACGCCCTACGCGGCGTCCAAGGCGGCGTTGGAGGCCTGCACCCGGATTTGGGCCAACGAGCTTGCCGCGACCGGCATCACGGTGAACGCGGTTGCACCGGGGCCCACCGAAACCGAGCTGTACCGCGAGCGCAGCCCGGTCGGGTCTGAGCGCGAAACCCTTCTCCTGGAAAAGATTCCGATGCGGCGCGTTGGCTCGCCGCGGGAGGTCGCCCACGCCATTTGCGCCCTGCTTGACGAGGATGCCGGATACATCACCGGCCAGGTCCTGCGTGCCGACGGCGGCGGGAGCATCGCAGGATGAGGGCTACACCAACGATCGGCCGGCCGGGGGACCGGGCGGCGGTGCGGTCCCTGACGCTCGACGACGTGGTCGCCACCTACGTGGTGGACGGCGTGGTGGCGGTGCGGCCGGAGACGTTCTTCCCCGAAACTCCGCGCGATTCCTGGGAACACCTGTGCACCCCGGGCGGCGAACTACTGATGAGCGTGGGCGGTCTCCTTGTTCAGATCGCAGGAACGACGGTGCTGATCGACGCCGGGGTGGGAATGATGACCGCCTCCCTCACCTTCGGCCGCGTCGACAGCGGTTCCATGCTGGACGTCCTCAACACGCTCGGGGTTCGCCCAGAGGATCCCGATGTCCTGGCCATCACGCACCTTCACTTCGACCATGCCGGGTGGGCGTTCGCGAGTAATGCCAAGACGTTTCCCAATGCGCGGTACGCGTTGGCCGCTCAGGAGTGGACACCGCATGCAGCAGCTCATCTCGACGAGGCGGAGGTGACGCCGCGGCAGGTCATCTCTCAGTTGTCCTCCGGCGGAACGGACTTTGAGACGTTTGACGACGGTGACGAGATTGTGCCGGGGGTGCGTGCGCTCGTCACCCCCGGCCACACACCCGGACACACCTCGTACGTGATCACGTCGCAGGCCGGTCGTCGACTTATCGCGTTCGGGGACGTCTTCCACAGCAGCACGCAAGTGAGGCACCCTGATTGGATGTCGATCGCTGATTTGGACAGGGAGGGTGTCACGACGGCTCGCCGTCGCCTCTTGGAACGACTGTCCGAACCCGAAACCTACGGGTTCGGCTGTCATTTCGGCGATCAGCCCTTTGGTCAGGTTGTAGTGGATGCCGCCTGGAAGGCGACCTGGGTACCGATCCCGTCGGTGGTGTTGGCGCCACCTCCGCGTTAGACCGGACTCGATCTAGAACCGTTTTCACTGCCGCAGACAGTCCGGAAATGCCCCGGACAGGAGGATCGACAGCGGCGGCTTGGGCAGCACAATGCGATATCCGTGACTCTCGAATTGCCTGCCGCCAGCGCAGTAGCGAGGCGAGGTATAGCGTCGATCCGTGCAGACTCCGGAGGACTTTCCGGCGCGGCGCCGCGCGAACGAGCTACCGGGCCGACGCGCCGAGTGGAGCCTGCTTGACCGGGCCGTCGGGGAGGCCCCCGCCGGCACGAGCTTGAGTCTCGCACCGTGGTATGTGTCGAGGCGGTGAGATGTGACGGAGTTGAGGGGCCGCGGTGCCGAGTGCAGCATGCTGGATCAACTTGCCGACGCTTTGTCGATTGGCGAGAGCCGAGCACTGGTGCTGCATGGTGAACCGGGTGTCGGCAAGTCCGCGCTCCTGGACTATCTCGCTGGGCGCGCGTTTGAATGCCGAGTGGTGCGTGCGGTGGGCGTCCAGCAGGAGATGGAACTTGCCTACGCGGGGTTACACCAAGTCTGCGTGTCCATGTTGGACAACATGGACAGACTGCCCGTGCCGCAGAGGGATGCGCTGCGCACCGCGTTCGGCATGAGTGGCGGTCCAGCCCCCGACCGGTTCCTCGTAGGGCTGGCAGTTCTGGGCCTGCTGTCCGATGCGGCCGATGACCGGCCGCTGCTTTGCTTGATCGATGACGAGCAGTGGCTTGACCGAGTCTCGGCACAGATTCTGTCCTTCGTCGCTCGCCGGTTGGCGGCTGAGCCAGTCGCGCTGATCTTCGCGGCGCGCACTCCGACTGGCGACCTGGAGGGCTTGCCGGAACTCGCGCTCCAGCCTCTTTCTGACGCCGACGCGCGCGACCTCTTGAACGACGTGCTGGCCGAGCGAGTGGACGCACGGGTCAAGAATCAGATCATTGCCGAAGCCCGCGGTAACCCGCTGGCACTGGTGGAGTTACCGCGGGCACTGACTAGCCACCAAATGGCCGGGGGATTCGGACTTCCTGGTGCCATACAGCTCCCGAGAAGCGCCGAGGAGAGCATTCAACGCCAGTTTGAGGTTCTGCCCAGCCCGACGAGGCGCCTACTCGTGCTGGCAGCGGCGGACCCGACCGGTGATCCCGCCCTGGTCTGGCGCGCCGCCAGTCATCTCGGAATCGGTGCGGACGCGGCGGTGTCCGCTCAAGAGGCGGGAATCTGTGAGTTCGCATCCCGCGTGCGGTTCAGACATCCGCTGGTACGTTCTGCGGCCTATCAGTCGGCCTCTCTAGAGCGGCGGCGGCAGGCGCACCGCGCGTTGGCAGAGGCCACAGATGACCAGCTGGACCCGGATCGAATGGCCTGGCACAGGGCTCATGCTGCGCAAGGACCAGACGAAGATGTCGCCGCAGAGCTCGAGCGCTCAGCGGGCAGGGCACAAGCTCGCGGCGGACTGGCCGCCGCTGCCGCTTTCCTTGAGCGCGCGACGATGCTGACGTCGGCCGCTGACAAGAGAGTGGATCGGGCGCTCGCTGCGGCATGGATGAAAGTTCAAGCGGGCGAAGGGAACGGAGCGGCAGATCTTCTTTCGACGGCCGAGGTCGGGCCGCTTGACGACGCCCAGCGGGCTCGCGTCGAGCTGGTGCGGGCACAACTTGCGTTCGTCACCAGCCGAGGCAGCGATGCACCGCCACTGCTTCTCAAGGCCGCTCGCCGCCTGAAGCCAGTCGATCCGGGTCTGTCGCGGGAGACATATCTCGAAGCATTCTCGGCGGCGTTATTCGCAGGGCGTCTGGCCGTCGGCGCCGACGTACTCGAGGTAGCCAACGCCGCTGCCACAGCGCCGCCGTCTGTCGGGGCCACCCGCGCGCCGGACCTTCTGCTTGATGGCCTGGCGGCGCACTACAACCAGGGGTACCCGAATTGTGTGCCGGTCCTGCGCGGGGCATTGGAGTCCTTCGGAACCGGAATGACGACCGAGACCGAGCTTCGTTGGTTGTGGTTGGCGTCTATTGCTGCCATACACATATGGGACGACCAACGCTGGGATGCACTGTCCGCCAGGCATGTTCAGCTTGCCCGTGCGAACGGCGCGCTCAGTGAGCTGCCCTTGGCGCTCAGTTCCCGAGTGTTCCTGCTGTTGTTCAGCGGCGACCTTGCCGCGGGTGCGGCACTCGTCGAAGAATCGGAGGTAGCCATAGATGCGACGGGCAACAACCTCGCTCCCTACGGTCGGCTGGGTCTAGCCGCGATGCGCGGCAGCGATGCGGAGGTTTCTGCGTTGACCGCGACAACCGTGCGTGACGTCACTGTTCGTGGTGAGGGCATTGGTGTCACCGTCGCCGGGTGGGCGAACGCACTGTTGAACAATGGCCACGGTGACTACGCGAAGGCAGTGACCGCAGCCCAGCGTGCGACCGAGTACTCCGGGGACATAACGTCGTCCACGTGGGCGACCGTCGAGCTGATCGAGGGATCCGTGCGCGCCGGAATGATGGAAACGGCAGTCGATGCCTTGGGGCGCCTTACCGAGATGACCAGCGCAAGTGACTCCGATTGGGCACGAGGGGTCGCGGCACGCTCCCACGCACTGTTGAGCCAGGGCGAGGCCGCCGAACACTTCTATGGCGAAGCGGTCGACCGGCTTGACCGCACAAGCGTCCGCACCGAACTCGCGCGCGCGCACCTGCTGTATGGCGAATGGTTGCGACGTCAGCACCGTCGCATCGACGCCCGTGTCCAGCTGAATTCCGCGTGCACGATGTTCGAGGCGATGGGCATGGATGCATTCGCCCAACGCGCTCGGCGTGAACTACAGGCCACCGGCCAGACTGCGCGCAAACGCAGTCTTGCTTCACCGACGACGGAGCTGACAGCGCAGGAGGCGCAAATCGCGCGGCTGGCCCGTGACGGCCTGTCGAACCCCGAGATCGGCGCACGACTGTTCATCAGCGCCCGCACCGTGCAGTACCACTTGAGCAAGGTGTTCACGAAATTGGGCATCAATTCCCGTAGTCGACTGGACGGCGCCTTGCCATCGGCCTCGGATCCCCAAGGCCTCCCCGCGGTTTGAAAGCCCAGCGCGCGGCATGACCGCGCGGTCGCCGCCCTTTCGCACTGTCCAGTGGCGGATGCGAACCGCCACTGTTTGAGACGACGGTGATCTAGTGGCTTTCGCTGTCGGACACCGGGTTCGAGGACTGATGGCGGTTGACGAGGGCGGCGAGCTCGCTATCGAGGATACGGCGCCATCAAATAAGGAGATGATCGTGAACACCAAAGGGAAAGTCCTCATCGTCGGCTCGGACAGCCATACATTCGAGCTCAAGAGCGGCCGGCAGGCGCCGACTGGGTATTACCTCAACGAGCTCGCCGTCCCTGCCCGCGCGATTGTTGACAGCGGCTACCAGGCCGTGCTTGCCACGCCGAAAGGCACGCCACCGGTGGTGGACCAGTTTTCGGTCAACGCCGACTACTTCGACCGCAGCCAAGCGGCGTTGCAGTCGGCTCTCGAATTCGTCGCTACGACGCCTAGTCTGCAGGCTCCGCGCTCGATCCGCTCTGCGATCGAAGACGGGCTAGACGGATACGCCGGCGTCTTCGTGCCCGGCGGTCACCCGCCGATGATCGACCTCATGCAAGACCCCGATCTTGGCGAGGTCCTCCGGCACTTTCACGCTGAATCCAAACCGACCGCGCTGCTGTGTCATGGCCCAGTTGCTCTGACATCAGCCATGTCACAGTCGAAGGAGTTCAGGCAGGCACTTGTGAGGGGTGATCGAGGTGCCGCCGAGACCGCCGCTGAGGGCTGGCAATACAACGGGTATCGGATGACGGTGTTCTCCAACGAAGAGGAGCAGTGGGCCGAGCAGAACATTCTGGACGGTGAGCGGGTGCTGTTCTATCCGGCTGATGCGCTGACTGCCGCCGGGGGCGCTGTTCAGGGCCAGGGGGTGTTCGAATGCAACGTGGTGCAGGACCGTGAACTCATCACTGGTCAGAATCCATTCTCAGACCGGCCCTTTGCGGACCTGTTCGTTGCGGCGTTAGACCAATTGTCCTACCGCGGTCGTGCATCGGCCGACGCGCCGACTCTCGGAAGCGCACGAGTTTCGAGCATGCCGTGAGTGCCGTCGAATCATGACAACCTTCCCCGCACGTACTAGGAGCAAGTAGTGGACTACGTCAAGCTCGGGCATTCGGGCCTGGAGGTTTCCCGCCTGGCGGTGGGATGCATGAGCTACGGCGAGCCGAACCGCGGCAGGCAGGCCTGGACGCTCGACGAGGACGCGAGCCGGCCATTCCTGCGCCGCGCAGTCGAACTCGGAGTCAACTTCTTCGATACCGCCAATGAATACTCGTCGGGTAGTAGCGAGGAAATACTCGGGCGTGCACTGAAGGACTTCACCCGACGCGACGAGGTGGTGATCGCAACCAAGGTATACGCATCTTGGCGTCAAGCTCCGAATTGTGCAGGGCTGTCCCGAAAGGCGATCAACACCGCTATCGACGACAGCCTTCGACGGTTGGGCGTCGACCACGTTGACCTGTACCAAATCCATCGCTGGGACGAGAGCACACCGATCGAGGAAACCCTTGAATCGCTCCATTGCTTGGTCAAGGCGGGAAAAGTCCGCTACCTAGGCGCATCGTCGATGTTCGCGTGGCAATTCGCGAAGGCACTGTGGACGGCCGACCTGCACGGCTGGACACGCTTCATCAGTATGCAACCCCATTACAACCTGATCCACCGTGAGGAGGAGCGAGAGATGATTCCTCTTTGTCGCGACCAAGGTGTGGGCATCTTGCCATGGAGTCCGTTGGCCCGCGGTCGGCTTACGCGTAACTGGGACGAACAAACTCATCGCTCCGAGGGCGACGAGTTCGCGAGATACCTCTATCAGCAGACCGAGGAGGCCGACCGGACAGTCGCCGAGAAGGTTGCCGAGGTGGCCGCCGAACGAGGCGTGCCTCGCGCACAAGTCGCCCTGGCGTGGGTGGCCTCGGCGCCGGGAATCACAGCTCCAATCGTCGGCGCGACGAAAGCCCATCATCTTGAGGACGCGGTCAATGCCCTCACCCTGCGTCTGGAGCCGGGGGAGCGTGCCCGGCTCGAGGAATTCTACGTACCTCATGCGATGGAGGGGTTCGGGGATCGGTATCTCCGATCGGTGTGACGGTGTGTGACCGGTCACTGGGTGGAGGACCGTCTCGTCGGCAGTGAAGGGGGCCAATGATCAATGCTGCCAGACACATTCACTGGCGGGTGCCAGTTGCCGCGATGATGCCGCAATCGTCACCGAGTTCTTCGAGCGACTTCCGCAGCAACTGTCGTCCGCGGTGGACTCGCGACATCACCGTTCCGACTGGCGTCGCCGTGAGGTACGCGATGTCTTTATAGCGAAAGCCTTCAACATCCGCGTAGTAGACCGCCATCCGAAACTTCTCACTCAGCGCCATCAGCGCATTCAGCACCCGCTCGTCAGGAATCTGCTCCAGCGCTGCAGCTTCCGCCGAACGCTGGCTGCGCCGCACGTGTGGCGCCTCGTCGACCATGGTCGACTCGGTCCAGTAGTCGATCAGAACCTCCGGCGGTCGGCGTTGCATCTTGCGGTAGCGGCTGATCCACGCATTCTGCATGATCCGGAACATCCACGCTGTGAGGTTCGTGCCTTCACGGAACGAGCCGAAGCCGGCGTATGCCAGGAGCATCGTGTCTTGTAGGAGGTCCTCGGCGTCCTGCCTGTTATTTGTGAGCCGCATCGCGCCGCGCTGAAGTAGACCCAACAGCGGAATCGCCTCGAGCTCGAATCGAGCATGGAGAATGGCTGTCGGGACCGAAGCGGGCTGATTGGCGGAAGCTTCGCAGTTAAGACGTTGCATGTCAATGAAATTCCTTCCGGGCCGCGGCATGGATGAACGTGTGGTCGGCGATGACCCGGACTCAGATGTCGTCCCCGACGATCAGTCTGGTTGCGTCTAACTGATCTGTGTGCGGTTGTCGTCTTGGGGTGTGCCCCGGGGTTCAGGAATGCCGCCTGAATGGTGAGGTATGGATCGCTCGCGCAGGCGTGCCGACTCATCACGGTGAGTTCCGCCCGGCGGCAACCGTTAGGTTCTGCAACGTGATCGCCTGTGTTTCGAGGACAGTGTTGATGCGGCAAAGGAGGGCGGCCGCCAACGGATCGTCATCACGAATCCGGTTACCCACCGCGCCAATAATTTCCCGCACGGTCACGATCCGACGGACGATGTCCGCGGCGGACTTGGCCGCTTCTGTGGCGATGGCGACTGCCGTAGGCGCCGCCAGCGACGACCTGCGGCTGCCCTGCACCGCGGTCCGTCGAGTCAGTTCGTTGTGAGGATCGAGTGCGCACACGCGGTCAGCGACGATCTCGATCGCTTTAAGTGCTGACTCGACCACGCCGTCGAAATGACGATGCAGCGCAGCCGATTTCCCCCCACCGAATAAGACGTCCGCATTCTTGCCCTCGTCGTGGAGATCGACGAGATGAGTGAGTATTGTGCGCAGGTAGTTACGTAGAGCTGTGGTATCCGACGGGCTCGCAACGTCGACCAAGTGTTGGCGTGGAACGGCTGTCTTCATCAGGGGCACTCTCCGACCGTGCGCGAGTAGATGTCGCGCTACCAATTGATGAATCGATATGCGCTTTTAGTGACGCCAAAGAAGTTTGCGCCGAATCGGTTTCCGCTCGCGTCGGCCGGTGGCCAGTCGCGTGGCTAGTTTGCGGTGCCTGCTACACCAGCAGCCTGTGTTGGTGCACCGTGCACACGAGAGCAGTGGCGGTGCTTTGGGCTTCCCGCTGCGTGGCCCGTACCCGGCGGCGTCATGGCCGCTCTGTGTGACGCTGTGGAGGCCGTCCGCAAGCCGCGGCCAACCGAATGGTGGGACCGGCATGCGATGATCACCGGCGTAAAGTTGAGGACTTGGGGCGCCGTTCACGGGCGCTTCAGGCAGGCTGTGTCGACTCCACGTCATGGCAGCATTGCAGCATTGCAGCATTGCAGCGAGTCGTACGTCCGGGCCCTCCGCATCGGAATCGCCACTGACGCCTGCTTTTCCCTCTCTGCGCCCTAACGAGACTCGCAGCCGTTTGCGTCCCACTTGCAACGGGAGGCGTAAGCGGTGCCTAGGTCACCCTAGGCAATCGACAAGTCCTGCGCGAAGGTTCTGGATAACGTCACGGTGACTGGTCTGTACGTCACGATCCCTGAGTATCGCTGAAATAAATTCCGCAACAACAGTATTACGCGCAATCGTCGATCGTCGCGACGACCTGGTCAAGAGCCGAACCCAGACAGTCAACAGACTCCACGTCGTGCTTACCCACCTCATCCCCGGGGTACCGGCCGTGCCTTGAACGTCGATCGAGCCGCTGAACTCCTACGCACCGTGCGACCCCGCGACTTCGGAGGCAAGACACTGCGCACGCTGGCAGCCGATCTCGTCTCAGAAATCCGCCAGCTCGACCGCAGGATCGCCAAGGCCGCCCCCAGGCGGGCAGTGTCGCAGCGTCGAGCTGGACGGACGCGCACGTATTTCGGCGACCTCGATGGGGCGAACTCGGGGTCTCCTTCCTGAAGTGCGGCGAAATTAGCGCAGGGCGGGTGGTGTCGCTGCCGGATGTGAGTACTGCCCTCAGACGTGCAGCGTGTCGGGCGTGCTACAGCGACCGCAGGAAGTCCAGCAGTGCCGCGTTGACCTCGTCCGTCCGTTCCTGCTGTAGCCAGTGCCCCGCTCCGGGGTAGATCCGCACGTCCCGCAGACCTGGCACCTCGGCGTGCATCCGCTTCAGAGCCTTCGCCGTGTTGCCTTTCTCAATCTCTCGAATCGGTACCGCCGCAGGCTTCGTGGGAAGTCAGCCAATCCGGGCCCACCGTCGCGCAGCCAGCCGGCGATGTCCGATCCCGCCTCTTCGTTGAAGACATAGCCAAGCCAGGTCGATCGTCCGCCGCGTTGATGTCCACCCTCCGACGGTGTGACGACGAGGACGTTGGAACGCTCGCACGGTCCGAGGCAGTCGGTGACCCGCAGATCGGCCACGTCCTGCATCAGCTCGCGCAGCATGCCGAGCTGGGATTCGTGGTCGGTGTCGGGGTGCTTCTTCGCGGTGCCGCAGCAGCATCCCCGACACACGGTGACGGTGGGCCGGGTTCGGTCGAGGGCCATGGTGCCAATTCTGCTCGACGTCGACGGCAGCTCCGTCGTGACCCTCGCCCCAGCGGTCACGTGAACGGGCTGGCGTCCTCGCCCGGCGTCACGACGATCGGAACCTGTAGGACCCGCAGGATCCTGGCGGCGGTCGAACCGATGAACAGACGGCGAGGCGGGGCCAGCCGACTCGACCCGAGCATCAGCAGATCGCCGGGCTCCCACTCGAGTCCGTCGACGGCTGCCTCGACCGTGTCGCCGTCGGCGACGACCGCAGTGACGGCGGCGCCCTCCGGTAGTGCCGACTTTACGGATTCCAGTGTGGCGTAGGCATGTTCGCGGGCAGCCTCGACGCCCTTCTCGCCGTGCTCGTCGAGCGCCACCAGCGAGACCAGTCGTAGGGGTGCTCCGGTGGCTCGGCTCATCTTGACCGCGGTGTCGAGTAACCGGGCCGAGCCGGGGCGATCCCCGACCGCGCACGTGACGCGCTGGATACGCTGTACGTCGGCGTGGCGAGTACCTCGCGGCGCCACCGCAACCGGCACGGGCGCCGAGTGCAGCAGGTCGTCGACGAACGAGCCGAGCGCCAAGCTGCCGGCCAGGCCGCCACCGGATCCACCGACCACGAGGGCCTCGGCACCGAGCTTGAGCGCTTCGTCGCCAAGCACTTCGGCCACCGACTCGCCGACGACCACCTCGGCCCCCGCCGTGATGTCCTCGGGCACCAGGCGCATGGCGTCGTCGAGCCACGCCGACCCCTGTCCGGCGAGCACGTCGCTAAACCTGTCGGCCGTGACGCGAGGAGTGGTCACGTCGTCGGGGGACAGCACCATTCGCAATTCCAGGTCGGCGCCAAGGGTGCGGGCCAGTCGAACGCCGAGTAACACTGCATCGGCCCCACCGGCGGTCGCGAGATAGCCGACGACGAGCTTCACTTGTCTCCACCTGCCCTGCGGTGTTCGACGTGCTCGATCGGCGTGCCCTCCTCGGCCAGGGTCTCCTCTTCGATTCTCATCGTGAGCGGCTTGCGCAACCCGCGGGTGACGTACACCAGCAGTACGAGGCCTATGACGAACCAAATGGCGCCGTAGAGAAGGGCATCGAAGTGCAGGTTCAACCACAGCACCACCGTCAGGGACATGCCGATGACGGGTAGCACGATGTTGGTGAAGATCTCGACCGGCGTGTGCCGTTTCTTCAAGTGCAGGGCGAAGTACAGCAGAACGGTCAGGTTGACGACGGTGAAGGCGATGAGGGCGCCGAAATTGATCATGGCCGAGACGAATTCGAGCGTGAACCTGAATGCCAGCAGCGACACGGCCCCGACGATCAGCACGGCGTGCAGCGGGGTGAAGAACCTCGGGTGGATGTAGGACAAGAAGCGCGGGATGCGGCCCGTCTGATTCCGGGCCATCACGTAGATCATGCGGGAGACGCTGGCGTGGGAGGACAGGCTCGATGCGAACATGGCCGCCAGCGCAGCCGAGACGAACAGGATCTTGAAGAACTCTCCGCCCACCTTGAGCGCGAGCTCCGGCAGGGTGTCGTCGGTGACCTCGAACCCGTCGAGCGTGGGGAAGGCGCTCTGGGCGAACCACGCACCGAGCAGGAAGATCGCGCCGCCGATGAGGAGGGCCAGGACGATCGCCTTCGGGACGGTGCTCGGCGTCCTCGCCTCTTCGCTATACATCGTGATCGCGTCGAACCCGATGAATGAGAAGCACACCACGGTGGCGCCGGCGATGACTGCCCCCATGTCCACACCGGCGTGATACAGCGGCTGCAGCGTCAGCGCGGTGCCCTGGCCGAGGCCACGCGACAACGACAGATAGGTCAGGACGACGAACGCGCCGATGAGCACGGTTTGGAAGACGACGAGCACCCCGTTGATGTTCGACGTGCCCTTGATGCTCCAGCAGTTGAGCGCGGTGACGATTCCCACGTAGACGACGACGAAGATCCAGGACGGAGCGTCGGGGAAGAACGACTCGAAGTAGATCCGGCCGATGACCGCGTTGACCATCGGCAACAGCAGGTAGTCGAGCAACGAGGACCAGCCGACGAGGAAGCCGACGTTGGGGTGGATGACCTCCGACGCGTACGTGAAGGCCGACCCCGCCGAGGGGAACACTCGGGTCATCCGTCCGTAGCTGAGCGCGGTGAAGACCATGGCGACGAGCGCGACGATGTACGCGAGCGGAACGACGCCGTTCGTCTCCTCCGACACGATGCCGAACGTGTCGAAGACGGTCATGGGGGTCATGTAGCCAAGGCCGAGGCCGACGATCGCCCAAAGTCCGAGTGATCGCGACAGGTGAGACGTGGTGGCTGGTGCCGTGTTTCGTTGCACGCGAGAACCTTTCGTCGACCATGGGGAACATCCCGCGTCGCCCTCGGGGGTGGCCGCCGATTCCCAGACGGACACCCTATCCACTAGGGGACACTGACCGAACGTTTCGGACGACATTCTGGACGACGGGACGGTTGGAACCCCTCCTCGCCGGCGTCGGAAGAACGCCCTCAGCTCTCGGGCGAGCCGATGGCGTGGAGGTGTTCCACCGTCGCGGCGCGACCCCGCCCGATGTGTTCGAGCATCGCCTGCTCGGCGACCCCGGCCTCTCGAGTCTCGAGGGCGTGGGTGACCGCCTCGTGGTCGGCGACTGATTGGTGCCTGCGCTGCACGAACCAGATCGCCTGGTAGGGAACGCCATTCCACAACCGCTCGATGAACTCGTCCAACAGCGCGGAGTGGGCCGAGGTGTACACCATGCGGTGCCATCGCGCGTTGAGTTCCACCACGTCGGCGAAGCGCGGGGGATCGCCGTCGACGACCAGCCGGAACTCTTCCTGCAGTTCGCGGATGCTCTGCAGTTCGGCCGGGGTGGCGTTCGCCGCGGCCAGTTTGGTCGCGAGCGGCTCGAGGGTCTGACGCAGAAGGTAGATCTCCTCGGCGCGTTGAATCGAGTAGCGCGTCACGACGTGACCGTGGTGACGCTTGTACTCCACCAGTCCATTTGCCTGCAGCATGCGCAGCGCCTCGCGAATGGGCGTGAGGCTCATCTGCAGTTGATCCGAGAGGCTGGCCAGCGTGAGCTTCGCCCCACCCGGCAGCTGACCGCGTTCGATCAGTTGGCGGATCGCGATGAACGCCTCTTCGGCCTTGGTCGTCGGGAGAGGCTCGGGCGCGCTGACCATCGCTTCCTCTCCTGAGACCGGTTCCGTCACCGAGACGGTACCTCGATCGGCGTGATCGGTCCTGCGCCAGTGAGCACCTGAACCACATTCGTGACCGCCAGCTCGGCCATTCGGGTCCGCGTCTCGACGGTCGCCGACCCCAGGTGAGGGGCCAGCACCACGTTGGGAAGGCTCCGCAGACCTGGGTGGACGTCCGGTTCGTGTTCGTAGACGTCCAGCGCGGCACCGGCGATGACGCCGTCGGCGATGGCGTCCGCCAGGGCGCTCTCGTCGACGATCGGGCCGCGGGCCGTGTTGACCAGATAGGCGCTGGCCTTCATGCGCCGCAGCGCCGGTCCGTCGATCAGATGCCGGGTGTCGGCGGACAGCGGACAGTGCAACGAGACGACGTCGGACGTGGCGAGGAGGTCGTCCAGGTCGACCCGGCGGCCGAGGTCACCGTCGTGGTCGCGGCGGGCGTGGTAGACGACACCCATGCCGAACGCGGCGGCCCTCGTTGCCACCGCCTTGCCGATGTGCCCCATGCCCACGATTCCGAGCTGCTTGCCCTGAAGACCGGTGCCGAGCATGAAACCGATGTCCCACGACCACGACTGGCCGGAACGCACCAGCCGGTCGCCTTCGGACACCCTGCGCGTGACGTCGAGCAGCAGGGCCATGGTCAGGTCGGCCGTGGCGTCGACGAGCACGCCGGGGGTGTTGGTGGCGACGGCGCCGTGGCGCGCGATGGCGACGACGTCGAGGTTGTCGTAGCCGACCGCGGTATTGGCGACCACCTGCAGTCGCGGGCCGGCCGCCGCGAGCACGTCCTCGTCGACGCGGTCGTTGAGCATGGTGACGACCGCGGCGGCGTCCCGGACAGCCTCGCGCAGTTCCTCCGGGCGCAGCGGCCGGTCGTGCGGCGACACCCACACCTCGCCCACGGCGGCCAGGGGTGTCAGCGTCGCGGGCGGCAACGCCCGCGTGACGACGATCTTCATCGGACACCCGCCAGGATCGCGCGCGCCCGCCGCGCGATCGGGTAGTCGACGAACGTCCCGTCCGGGAGCCGGATCGACGACACGCCCTCGGCCTCCGCCGCGGTGAAGGCGACGTCCACTGCCCGGGCCCAGTCGACTTCGGCCTGCGTCGCGGAGAACGCGTCGGTCACGGCGGCAATCTGCGCCGGATAGATGACCTGCTTCCCGCCGAAGCCCAACGCGCGGGCCCGACGTGCCGACCGGGCGAGGCCGTCGGCGTCGGCGAGGTCGAGATACGGCCCGTCGATCGGCGGCGGACGGTGCGCCGCTGCGGCCGCGAGCACCAATTGCGAACGCGCATGCAGGAACTCGTCCCCATCGGCGGTCGGCGTGATGCCCAGCTCGCGGGACAGGTCGGCGGGCCCGAAGGCCAGGGTGTGCACCCGCTCGTGCGACTCGGCGATGGCCGGCGCGGCGAGGATGCCAGCCGCGGTCTCGACGAGCGGCACGATGCCAACCCGGCCGACGTCGACGCCGGCGGATCGTTCCGCCCGTCCCAACAGTTCGGCGGCACAACGGATTCCGTCCGGATCGGAGCTCATCGGGACGATCACCAGTGCGATCCTCGCCAGCACGGACTCCAGGGCGGCGACGTCGTCTTCGGCCAGACCGGAGTCGACGGCGTTGATCCGCACGCACAGCACCGGCAGGCCGTCGTCCGGCAGGGCGTGCAGCGCCGACCGTACGGACGTGCGGGCCGCGTCCTTCTGGGCCGCGGCGACCGCGTCCTCCAGATCGATTGCGACACCGTCGGCGCCGCTGGCGACGGCCTTGACGATGCGGTCCGGTCGATCACCCGGCACGAAGAGCAGTGTGCGAAGCAGCGGTGTCGGGCGAGTCATCCGGCCGCCTGAGTCGTCGAGAGCAGGCGCGTCGCCATGTGGACGCCCAGCGCGTAGAGGTCGTCGGCCGCATCGGCGATGCGGCCGCTCAGCGGTCGTACGTCGACTGCGCCCAACTCCCGCAACGCCGCGGCGCCGTCGGGTTGGACGCGCCCCCCGAACACCACCACCGGAAGTTGGCTCGGTCGAGCCGCTGCCAGGACTCCCGAGACCACCTTGCCCTCGGTGGAGGACAGGTCGACGGTGCCTTCGCCGGTCACCGCGACGCTGGCCGTGCGGGCGGCGTCGGTCCATCCCGTCAGTGCCAGCACCAGTTCGATCCCGGATTCGACGGCGCCGCCCATCGCCAGCAGCATCGCACCGATACCGCCCGCAGCGCCGGCCCCTGGATGGTCGGCGACCTCGGGGGGATGACCCAATGCCGCGAGTCGGCGTTCGAGGTGTTCGACGTCGGCCGGCGCAGCACCCTTTTGCGGGCCGAAAACCGCTGCAGCGCCGCGTTGCCCGAGTAACGGGTTGCGCACGTCGGAGGCGACCCGCACGGGCAGCGGAAGTTTCGTCAACGCCTCCCGCATCCCGACGCCACCGTCGACGGTCGCGACGCCGCCCACGCCCAGCACCAACTCACGCACGTCCGGGTCGGCCCCGACGTGTGCGATCAGCTCGCCGAGACCGCGGCTCGACGCTCGGAACGGGTCGAGCTCGGCCGTGGTCAGCAGCGTGAGCCCGATGGCCTGCGCGCTTTCGGTGACGGCGCGCCCGTCGGGCATCACCAGGTACCGCGCCAGGGTGGGACGGCCCAGCGGGTCGGACACGGTCACGGTGCGCAACTCGCCGCCGAGCGCGTGTCGCAGCACGTCGACGAGTCCTTCGCCGCCGTCGGACAGCGGCACCGTCGTGACCGCGATCTCGGGGTCGGTGTCGGTGATCCCGGCGGTGACGGCCGCCGACGCGTCGGCGGCGCTCAGGCAGCCCTTGAGGCTGTCGGGGGAGACGATGACGGTCGGACGGGCCATCAGTCGGCGTACCAGTTCGGCAGGTCGTCCTGCAGGTCGACCCACACCGACTTGATGCGGGTGTAGTGCTCCATCACGGCCTGTCCGCCCTCGCGGCCGTAGCCCGACTGCTTGTAACCGCCGAACGGGACGAGGTGGTTGATCGTGCGAGTGGTGTTGACCCAGATCAACCCGGCGGCGATGCCGGCCGCCACGCGGTGCGCGCGGCCGACGTCACGGGTCCACACCGAGCCGGCGAGTCCGTACTCGGTGTCGTTCGCCTTCGCCAGGGCGTCGGCCTCGTCGGTGAAGGTCATGATTCCGGTGACCGGGCCGAAGATCTCCTCCCGGATCATCTTCATGTCACGGTTGACGCCGTCGAGGATCGTGGGCGAGTAGAAGTACCCGTCGGCCAATGGCGGCTCGGTGGGGGTGATGCCGCCGCAAATGAGCTGCGCGCCTTCGTCGGTGCCGCTGGCGACGTAGCCCGCGATCTTGTCGCGGTGCTGGGCGGAGATCTGCGCCCCCATCTGGGTACGTTCCGACAGCGGGTCGCCGACGCGGATGCGTCGGGCCAGCGCCGAGAAGCGGTCCAGGAACTCGTCGTGTATCGCCTCTTGGACGAAGATGCGCGACGCCGCCTGACACGACTGCCCGGCCGCGGAGAAGATGCCGTAGGCGGTGCGGTGCACCGCGGCGTCGAGGTCGGCGTCGTCGAAGATGACGGTGGGCGACTTGCCGCCCAGTTCGAAGGTGACGAGCTTGAGATCGGTTGCGGCCGTGGCGGCGATCTGCTTGCCGACCTCCGTCGAGCCGGTGAAGGCGATCTTGTCCACTCCCGTGTGCGAAACCAGGGCTGCACCGGTCTCCTCGCCGAGCCCGGTCACCACGTTGAACACCCCGTCGGGCAGACCGACCTCGGCGATCAAGTGGGCGAACACCACCGCCGACACCGAGGTCTCCTCGGCGGGCTTGAGGATGATCGTGTTGCCACCCGCCAGCGCGGGGGAGAGCTTCCACGCGAGCATCAACAGCGGCGAATTCCACGGCACGATTGCACCGACGACGCCGACGGGCTCCCTGCGGGTGTAACTGAACGCCGTTGCCGCCTGTGGGTGGGTCTCGCCAAGCACTGTCTGGGCGACGCCGGCGAAGTACTCGAAATACCGCACCACGGCGTCGATCTCGGCGCGGACCTCGCGGATGGGCTTGCCGTTGTCGCGTGACTCGATGACGGCGAGCTGGTCGCGGTGGCGGTCGACGACGGCCGCGATCTTGGTCAGGAAGCGGCCGCGGTCGGCGGCCGACACGGTGGCCCACGGTCCGTCGAACGCCGCGCGTGCCGCCGAAACGGCACCGTCGACGTCGGCGGCGCTGCTGCGGGGCAGCCTGGCCCACACCCGGCCCGAACGCGGTTCGTAGGAGTCGAACGTCGCGTCGTCGGCGGCGGATGCCGGCGCCCCGTCGACGAACATCGACAGGTCGGCGACGTCGGGGCTGAGTTCCGGGTCCGCCAAGGCGGTGATGTCGGACGGGCGGTAGGTGGTGGCGGTCATGAGGAGGACTCCTGCGGCAGTAGAACGGGTTTGATCTCTTCGAAGTTCTGCATCCGTGTCATCACGGAATCGATGTCACCGAGCGGGTAGCGGCCGCTGATCAGGCGGTCGAACGGCAACCGGTCGGCGTAACGCTCGAGGATGGTCAGGGCAGAGCGGTAGTGCGAGAGGTCGCCGGAGAAGGACCCGATGACGTTGAGGTTCTTCTTGGTGATCGTGCCCGGCGCGACGGCGGTGGTGCCCGCACCCAGCTGACCGACCACCAGATAGCGGCCGTCCGGGCCGGCCATCTCGACACCCTCGGCGAAGGCGGCGGGGTGCCCGGAGAATTCGGCGACCAGGTCGGCGCCAAGGCCACCGGTGGCATCGAGGATCATCGCCAAGCGGTCGGTCGGATCGGGATGTGCAGCAAGGGAAATGACCTCGTCGGCCCCGAACTCCGACGCGATCTCCAGCCGGGCGTCGGGCGCACCCACCGTGATCACCCGCCCGGCACCGGCTTGGGCGAACAGCCCCGTGGCCAGGATGCCCAGTGGTCCCGCGCCCTGGATGACGACGGTGTGTTCGGGTCCCACCCGGCCGGCTTGTTCGACCGCGTTGACGACTGAGCGCAGCGCGCAACTGGCCATGCTGGCGAGGTCGTCGGGAACGGCGTCGGGCACGCGCAGGCGTCCCGAGCCCGGCAGGACGTAGGAGTGTTGAGCCAGGCCGCCAAGCAGGGTGGGCCACTGGTCCATCGTCGCCTGACCGTACGGAATCTTGTTGCGACACAACGTCGGGCGCTTACGGGCGCACATCACGCAGTGACCGCAGACCGCGTGGGTCCACAGAATGCGATCACCGATGCGCAGCGGCTGGCCGGCCGAGTCGACGTCGGCGCCGTCGCCGATCGCGATGATCCGGCCGACCATCTCGTGGCCGAGGATCAGCGGCAGCTCCACCGGGATGGCCAGGGTGCCCTCCCAGCAGTGCACGTCGGTCCCGCACAGCGAGCAGGCGACGATCTCGACCAGCAGGCCGCCCGCCTCCACCGTCTGCGGGACGGCGACCTCCTCGAGCTTCAGCGGTTCCCCGAAGCCCCGGACGACGGCGGCGCGGGTGTACTCCGGCAGCGTCGTGGCCTTCATCGCTGCACCTCCGAGACGTCGGGGGTGACATCGGAGGCGAGTTGGCCGGGCGGGCTGGTGCGCACCTTGCCCCAGATGAGCATCACCAGGAAGCTCACCAAGCACACGCCGGCGATGTAGGACGCGACCGGCCACGTGGCGCCACCGCTGCGAATCAGCAGCGACGCGGCGATCAACGGGGTGAAACCGCCGACGATGGCAGCGCCGAGCTGGTATCCCAACGAAGCGCCGGTGAATCGGACCTTGGTGTCGAACAACGCCGAGAAGTAGCTCGCCTGCGCCGCATACATCAGCGAGTGCGCGACGGCCAGGCCGACGATCAGCGCCGTCCACAGCGTCCACGCGGTGCCGGCCCCCGCGAGCCAGAAGAACGGGAAGGCGAAGAGGACCATGAAGCCGGCGCCAGCCATGTAGACGGTCCGGGTGCCGATTCGGTCGGCGAGCACGCCGAACGCCCCAATGGTGATGATGGCGACGACGGAGGCGACGAGAATCCCGTTGCGGGCGTTCGATTCTCCCGCACCGTTCTTGGCCAGGGTCAGCGCGAAGACGGTGATCAGGTAGAAGGTGCAGGTTTCGGCGGCCTTCGCGGCGAAGGTGATGAAGATGCCGCGCCGACCGGTGCGGAACGCCTCCACCAGGGGGATGCGCTTCTTCTCCTCCTCGGGCGCGATCGCCCTCTCCGCCATCGCCGCGGCGAACTCGGGTGACTCGGTGATCGCCCGCCGCAGCCACAGACCCACGAGCATCAGGACCGCGCCGAGGATGAACGGGATGCGCCACCCCCAGCTGAGGAAGTCGTCCTCGGGCAGGAGCATGAAGGCGCCCAACACCAGACTGGCGAGGATCAGGCCGGCGTAGATGCCCATCTGCGGGCAGCTGCCGTAGAAGCCGCGGCGGCCCTCCGGGGCGTGCTCGATGGTCATGATGGACGCGCCGCCCCATTCGCCGCCGTGCGCGAGGCCCTGCAGAACTCGAAGAGTGACCAGAAGGATCGGTGCTGCAGTGCCGATGGTCTCGTAGGTTGGTAGTAACCCGATGCCGACCGTCGAAACACCCATCAGGGCAAGGGTGGCGATGAGCACGCTCTTGCGCCCGACCTTGTCGCCGAAGTGCCCGGCGATGATGCCGCCGATGGGTCGGGCGACGAAGCCCACGCCAAAGGTGGCCAGGGCCAGCAGGGTTCCCACTGCGGGGTCGTCACTGTGGAAGAACAGGGTGCCGAAGATCGTCGCGGACAGGGCACCGTAGAGATAGAAGTCGTAGAACTCGAGCATCGAGCCGATGCCGCTGGCCAGTGCAACGCGCCGGACCAGTCGCTCGTTGGGCACCGTCGGCCCCGTGGTGGTGGTCATGATCGTCCTTGATTCGTCGAGATGGGTGTGCGGGTGGGGCCGATGACGCCGGCCTCGGTCAGTTCATCTAAAACATCTTGGGGATAACGCAATTGGTCACGCAGCACGTCGTCGTTGTGTTCGCCGAGTGCGGGCCCGGGACTGCGGATGGAGCCCGGTGTTCGGGACAGCTGGGCGATCAAACCCTGCATCCGCAAGGCGCCGAGCGTGGGGTGGTCCACGCTGACGACGCTGCCACGTTCGGCGAAGTGGGGATCGGCGGCGATGTCGGCGGCGCTGTACACCGGACCGGCCGTCGCTCCGACCGCGTCGAAGGCCGCCAGCACGTCGACGTTGTCGCGACGTCCAACCCAGTCGGCAATTGCTTCGTCGATCTCGTCGCGGTGTTCGATGCGCCCGGAGATGTCGCCGAACCACTCGGCGTCGGCCAGGTCCGGCCGCTCGACGACGCGCATGATGCGTTGTGCGGTCGAGGTGGTGGCGCCCGACAGCGCAATCCACCGACCGTCACGGGTTTGGAAGCACTCGCGGGGAACGTTGAAGCCCGTCCGGCTGCCCTGCCGCGTCGGCAGGGTGCCGAGCTGGTCGTAGGCAGAGGTCTGCGCGCCGAGGATCCAGAACAACGGTTCGTATATGGACAGGTCGACGATCTGGCCTTCGCCGGTGGCTTCGGCATGTCGAAGCGCGACCATCGTCGCAAAGGCTCCGGCCAGTGCGGCGACGCCGTCGGCCAACGGCCACTGCGGCAGAACGGGTGGGCCGTCGGCTGCGCCGTTTGTGTCGGCAAAACCGGACATGGCCTCGGCGATCGTGCCGAACCCCGGGCGCGAACTATAGGGACCCGTCTGACCGAAGCCGGAGACGCGAACCACCACCAGCTTCGGGTTGACGGCCAGCAGGTCCTGCGGGTCCAGGCCCCACTTCTCCAGGGTGCCGGGGCGGAAGTTCTCGATGAAGACGTCGGCCTCGGTGAGCAGCTGGCGCATCACCTCTGCACCGCGCGGGTCGGACAGCGCGAGGCTGACGTCGCGCTTGTTGCGTCCGACCACTGCCCACCAGAGGGATTCGCCATCCTTGCGCCATTCCCACTGCCGCAGCCCGTCACCGCGGGGGTGCTCCACCTTGATCACGTCGGCGCCGAAGTCGCCGAGCAGAGTGGCCACCATGGGGCCGGCGTAGATCGTCGCGGCGTCGACCACCCGAACGCCGTGTAGCGGCCCGGTGGTGGCGTCTGAAGTTGTATCAAACATTTTATAAAACTAACTCGTGTGTGATCGCGCGCACAAGGGGCCTCGTGGGAGGCGGCGGACGAGCCCATCGCGGATTCTCGAAGGAAACCGCGACTGGCAAACTCAGGCAGGTCGCGCCGCAACCTAAGTCAGCGGTTCGAGGTCGACGGTGTCGCCGCCGCGCTCTCCTTGCTGCAGGGCCACTGCGTAACAGCAGCGGCTGTGGGCGGTCACTAGAATTGGGCCCATGAAGCGCACTCTGTCGACGGCCGGTTTCGCCGGCATGGGCGTGTTGGCGGCAGTTGTTCTCTACGTGGTGTGCGTCGTGGCGGTATCCCTGTTGGGCGGCTTGTTCTATTCGATGACGTTGGGTGCGATGTTGGCAGCGGTCGTCGCCCTACTCATCGGGTTCTATCTCTGGACTCGGCGGCGGCGCAACACCTCTGGACCTCTCGTCGTCGCGATGCTGGGGGCCCAGGTCGTAATCGCCGGCCTAGCCATACACGACAGTCCGTCAACCGCTTTGATGTTGTTCCGCTGACCGAACCAGGACAGCCCAGTCGCGCATCCGGATCCGAGTTAGTCGCGCACATGGGATCCCATGGCTGGTCCGATCGTTGCCAATGCCATCTGGTTCTTGCCCGCCCCCAGAATGCGTCATGACCGTGCCGCGGCGTCGGTCACACCGCCACCAACAGCCCTCAGGTCGCGGATCCGAGCCCGGCGAGCAGGGCCTGCCGGCTGGCCCGCACGTGCTCGCGCATGACGCGCTCGGCGCTGTCACCGTCCTTGGCGACGATGAGGTCCAGCACGTGGTGGTGTTCGCGGTCGGACTGCAGCGGCCTGCCTGGCTGGCTCAACGACGTGTTGACGAGCCGGGCGTAGGCCAGCTGATTCATCAGCGTCCGGTAGTGCGCTTCGAGCTTGTTGTTGTCCGCGCCGGCGATCAGCAGGTTGTGAAACTCTTCGACGAGTTCGGCGTAGCGGGCCTTGTCGTCGGCGGCCACCGCTTGATCGGCTTGCCTGAGGTTCTCTTCGAGCAGTTCGACTTCGGGCACGCGGCCGCGTTGAGCCAGCAGGCGTGCCGCCGCACCCTCGAGCAGTTCCTTCATCTCGAAGAGTTCGGTGATCTCGCGTCGCGACGGCGTCGTCACGAATGTGCCGACCCTGGGCCGGATTTCGACGAGACCCTCGGTCTGCAGTTGTTTGAAGGTCTCTCGGACGGGGGTGCGGCTGACGCCGAATTCCTCGGCGATCGCGATCTCGGAGATGTTGACCCCCGGCGAGATCTCCCCAGCGATGATGCGGCGCCGGACTTCGGAGATCAGCCGGCCCTGAATCGAGCCGTTGCCGTTCTTCGCGTTCACGCCATCCTCTTGGTCACGTCAGACAAGGTCGGTGAGAGTACCGCCATCGAAGAACTTACCCGCGCTGTAGACCATCGGATGCCGGTTGCTCACCTCGGCGTGTACCACTCGGCACATGAAGACGGTGTGCGTGCTGGCGCGGAGCCGCTCGCGAATCTCCACTTCCATCACAGCCGCACTTCGCGCGATCAGCGGGCTGCCGAAAGGCCCGGCGTCCCAGTCCAGTCCGGCGAACTTGTCGTCGGACTTCACGGCGAACCGGTTGACGACGTCGAGCTGGTCGGTGGACAGGATGTTGATCGCCAGGTGGTCCGCCCGGAACAGACAGTCGTGCGTCGACGAGGTGTGTTGCACCGCGACCATCACGGTCGCCGGGTCCAGCGAGATGCTGGCGAAGGCGTTGACGGCCAGGCCGCGCGGGGCGCCGTCGTCCATTGCGGTGACGACGGTGACGCCGGTGACGAACTGGCGGTTGACCCGCTTCATCACGTCGAGATCGGGCTGTACCTGGGTGACGGCCATCAGCTGTCCTGACCGACGGAGATGATGCCGAGCGCGGTGAGCAGCGTGCGCGGATCCCAGGTCACGAACTCCTCGGAGATGGAGTCGCCGTCGAAGCGCGCGAATGTCGCGCCGCTGACGTTGACCTGGCGTCGGGTCGCGGGGACTCCGAGGAACGAGTGCTCGTGGCTTCCGGTGCTGTGCCACCGGATGGCGGCGCTGTCGCCCTCGACGACGATCTCGTCGACCACGGTGACCAGGTCGGGGAAGGCCGATCGGGTCGCCACGATGGACGCCTTGAATTCGGTCAGTCCCTGCGCGGTACCGGTCCCGCTGATGCGTTGGTAGTCCGCGCTCAGCAGTGCGTCGAGTTCGTCTACCTCCCCGCGGTCCCAGGCGGCCACCCAGGCGTCGTTGATGCGGTTGCGGCGAGTGTCGTTGTCAGACATCGGTCTTTCCTTCCAGGGGAGTCTTGAGGAACGCGGCGGCGTTCCGGTTGGTGAGGTCGGCCCGGCGGTCGGCGATCAGTTCCATCCAGAACGAGACCGCGAGGCCGGCGATGATGATCAGAAACGGCAGCGACGCGACGATGACGGTGTTCTGTAGCGCGTTGAGCCCGCCGCCCAGCATCAAGGCGACCGCGGTCAACCCGGTGAGCGCACCCCAGAGGATCAGGACCCAGCGGCGTGGCGCCAGATGCCCGTCACTGGTCATCATTCCGAGGACGAACGTGTTGGCGTCGGCGCCGGACACGAAGAACATGACCACCAGCAGGATGGCGATCGCGGACGTCACCGTGGACAGCGGGAAGTGCTCGAGGGTGGCGAAGAACGCGCTGTTGATGTCCTGGGCGGTGCGTTGGGCGATGTCGCCGCCCTCGAACATGTCGATGTGGATGGCGGTGCCGCCGAAGACCGTGAACCAGGTGAAGAACACGACGCTGGGGACGACCAGCACGCCCATGATGAAGCCGCGGATCGTGCGGCCCTTGGAGATGCGGGCCAGGAAGACGCCGACGAAGGCGCCCCACGACACCCACCAGGCCAGCATGAAGTAGGTCCACCACTGCATCCACTCGAGGCCACCGAAGGCGGTGCCCTGCAAGCTCATCCGGAAGAAGTCGGTGGCCCAGGTGCCCAGGGCCTCGATGTAGAGATTGGCGATGAACACCGTCGGCCCGACGACGAGCATGAACACGAACAGTGCGACGGCGAGCACCACGCTGCCCTGGCTGAGGAACTTGATGCCCTTGCTGACACCGGTCACCGCCGACATCGTGAATACGGCCGTGACTGCCGCGATGATCAGCACCTGCGTCACGTTGGTGACGGGGATCCCGAACAGCGACGCCAGACCGTTGTTGACCTGCAGCGCACCGAGACCCAGGGACGTCGTGGTGCCGAAGAGCGTCGCGAAGACCGCGAGGACGTCGATGGTCTTGCCGATCGGCCCGTTGACGCGGTCACCGAGCAACGGGACGAACAGCTGGCTGACCAGCGTGCGACGGCCCTTGCGGTACGTCGAGTATGCGATCGCCAACCCGAACACCGCGAAGATGGCCCACGCGTGCAGGCCCCAGTCGAAGTAGGAGTACTGCAGCGCTCGGACCGCGGCTTCCGGCGTGTTCGGAGCGGCGAGTCCGTGTGGTGGTGTCGCGAGATGCGAAATTGGCTCCGCCACACCGTAGGAGACCAGGCCGATGCCCATGACGGCGCTGAGGATCATGGCGAGCCAAGTGATCGTGCCGAACTCCGGCCGGTCGTCGTCCTTGCCGAGTCGCGTATCCCCGAACGGGCTGAAGGCAAGGAACACCAGGAAGATCAGGATCCCCAGCGAGACCACCAGATAGAGCCACCCGAACGTGCCCGTCACCCAGTTCAGCGACGCCGTCGTCACCGTGCTCAGGTTCTCGGTGAAGAACACCGCCCAGACGACGAACACGGCAGAGACGCCGACCGACGTCCAGAACACCGAGCCAAGGCGGCCGCTCGAGCGGGACGGAGAGTCGATCTCTGGCACGTCCGAGGCCTCGTCGAGCATCGGGGTGGGGCCCGGCTCTTCTATCTCTGCCACGCCGACGGGCGTCGGCTCGGTGGTGAGTTCATTCGGCATGAGTGCTCCTCGTCGTGGCATGTGGGTCGGCGGCACTGCCGAGGACCGCTTGTATGCAACAGAAAGTAACCACGATCACAAGCCGTTGTCAATGGAGCTCGCCAACATACTTGGTCGGCGTTTCTGATGGAGCGACGGCTCGCGCAGCAGGCAGGCACCTTCAAGCCGTTCTACCTGCAACGATCACTTAACATCGCGGTAACCCGTCGCGCTGGAGCGACGGGTATGACCTGGACGCTCTTGACCGTTAGCTCGGCATGACCTAGCGTCTGTTGCATGCAACAAGATGATCCAACGCCGCATCTGGGCCTCCGGAAGGTGGTGGTCTACCGCGAGCTCGTCGTCACCGAGGGAGGGGAGCGGCCTGCCCGGCCGGCCAGCCAGGCCAGCGTGGCCGCCGTCATCGCCAACCCGTGGGTGGGCACCGGCGCTGGCCGCGATCTGTCGGCCGAGGTCGAGCGGATCGCGCCGGCGCTGGCCAGGCTGCTCACCGCGAAGCTGATCGACGCGCTGGGCGGAGTCGACGCCGTCGAGGCGTTCGGCAAGGCCGCGGTCGTCGGAACGGCGGGGGAGATCGAGCACGGAGGGGCCCTGATCCACACCCCGTACTTCGGAAACCTGATGCGCGAGTTTCTCGACGGTGAGTCGATCATCTGCTTCGCCGACACCCGTGCCGAGGCCGGGGAAGCGCTTGTCGTCCCGCTCTGGCACAAGACCCAGGCCGCGACCCGCAGTCACTATCAAACGATCACCACCCGCATCTCCGACGCCCCGAGAGCCGACGAGCTCGTGATCGTCGCCGCCGGCTCCACCGGCCCGCGGCCACATCCCCGCATCGGGGACCGCAAGACCGATCCTGCAGTTACCGTCAAGAGCCTGGAGAGTGTGCTGTCATGAAGATCCGCAAGATCGTCACCGTCGTCGAGGAGATCCGCACCGAGGGCGGCCGGGAGGTCAACCCGCCCGCGCGCGTTGCCATCGTCGCGGCGGTCATCGAGAACCCCTGGGCCGGTCAAGGTTTCGTGGAGGATCTGAACCCCGGCATCGACGCGACCGCATCCGATCTCGGCTCGCTGCTGGCACCGCAGGTCCTCGACGCCCTCGGTGAGACCGCCGAGGCCTACGGCAAGGCCGCGATCGTGGGCCTCGACGGCGAGATCGAACACGGCTCCGGGCTGATCCACACGCTCAAGTTCGGTGACCACTTCCGCAAGGCCGCCAACGCCACGACGCTGCTGCCCGCGGTCGAGAAGCGCGGCCCCGCCGGCGTGCTGTTCGACATCCCGCTCAAGCACATCACCGACGCGACCATCCGGTCTCACCACCAGACCGTCGAGGTCCGCATCGCCGACGCACCGCACGCCGACGAGATCGTCATCGCGTTGGCCGCCGCCGCCCAGGGCCGTCCCCAGCAGCGCCTCGCGCCGCTGTCCACCGAGCAGTAACGCAGGAGAGATCCAGGTGACCACACCGACGCTCGTGTTCCTGCACGGAGTAGGCCTCGACCACTCCGTGTGGGAGCCGGTGGCCGCCCTGTTGGGCGACGACGTCCGGGTGGTCGCCCCCGATCTGCCCGGCCACGGCGCCCGGCCACCCGTCGGCCCCGCGGTGACGCTGGCCGATCTGGCCGACGGGGTGGCCGCCGACATCCCCGACGGCGCGCACCTGGTCGGTTTCTCTCTCGGTGCGATGGTGGCCCAGTATCTGGCCATCCACCGTCCCGAACTCGTCGCCACGCTCACCTCGGTGAGCTCGGTGTGCCTGCGCACCCCGGCGGAGCGGGCGGCGGTGCTGGAGCGGCTACGCACCGCCGACACCGACGTGCGTGCCAGTGCCCAAGCGTCCCTTCGTCGTTGGTATGACGGCACCGACGTCGACGTGGAGCTGATCGCTCGCACGGAGCGCACGTTGCTCGCCAACGACCCCGACAGCTTCGTCAACAGCTACCGGGTGTTCGCGACCGCCGATGCAGAACTAGGGCCGAACCTGGGCCGCATCGCCGTGCCTGCGATGGCCGTGACCGGGGAGCGCGATCCCGGCTCCACTCCGGAGATGACCCGCAGGCTCGCCGCCGCGATCCCGAACTGCGAGGCAGTCGTCGTGCCCGACGCCCGTCACATGCTCCCGGTCGAACGGCCGGCCGAACTCGTCCGAATCCTGTCCACTTTCCTTGGAAGGTATGCCCGTGTCTGAGCGGAAAACCCTGCAGCACTTCATCGACGGCAAGCCGGCCGAACCCGACTCGGGTCAGTACTTTGCGAGCACCAACCCGGCCAACCGTGAGGTGCTCTACGAGGCGGCACGCGGCAACGCCGCCGACGTCGACGCCGCCGTCCGCTCCGCCCGCCGGGCGTTCGAGGACCCGCGCTGGCGCGATCTGAGCCAAACCAAGCGTGGTCACTTGCTGCGCCGCCTCGGTGACCTGGTCGCCGAGAACGCCGAGGAGTTGGCCCGCTCGGAGTCGCTTGACAACGGAAAGTTGTTGCGCGAGATGCGCGGTCAGCTGACCACGCTTCCCGAGTACTACTACTATTACGCCGGCCTGGCCGACAAGATCAACGGCGACACCATCCCCACCTCCGATCGCCGGGTGCTCAACTACACCACCCGGGAGCCGCTGGGCGTGGTCGGGGCCATCACCCCGTGGAACTCGCCGCTGACGCTGACCACCAGCAAGCTCGCCCCGGCGCTGTGCGCCGGTAACACCGTGGTGATCAAGCCGTCGGAGTACACCTCGGCCACCGTGCTGCGGTTGGCCGAGCTCGCGATCGAGGCCGGGTTCCCGCCCGGCGCGGTCAACGTGGTGACCGGCTTCGGCGTCGAGGCGGGCCAGCCGCTCGTCGACCACCCCGCCCTGGCGAAGATCTCGTTCACCGGCAGCACGGCGACCGGGTCACGGATCGCGTCGTCGGCAGCGGGCCGGTTCATCGGCTCCACCCTCGAACTCGGCGGCAAGTCGCCGAACATCGTCTTCGACGACGCCGACGTCGCCAATGCCGCAACGGGAGTCGTGGCAGGCATCTTCGCCGCCGCCGGACAGACTTGCATCGCAGGCAGCCGCGTGTTCGCGCACCGCGCGGTCTACGACGAGTTGCTCGAACGCGTCACGGAACGCGCCCGCAGCATCCGCATCGGCGACCCGCTCGACGAGACGACCGAACTGGGCCCGCTGGCCTTCGAGGATCAGCGCGACAAGGTCGCCTCCTACGTCGACCTCGGCCGCTCCGAGGGCGCCCGGGTGCTGACCGGCGGTCAGGCCACCGATGGCGGACTGGGCGGCTACTTCTACGAGCCGACGGTCCTGGTGGACGTGAACAACGACATGCGGGTGGTCCGCGAGGAGATCTTCGGGCCCGTTGCGGCGATCATGCCGTTCGACACCGAGGACGAGGTCATCCGGCTCGCCAACGACACCGAATACGGCCTCGCTGCCGGCGTCTGGACCTCGAATCTCGCTCGCGCGCATCGGGTTGCGGGGCGACTCGAGGCGGGCACGATCTGGGTCAACACCTATCGGGCGATGTCCCCGATGTCGCCGCGGCAGGGCTTCAAGAGCAGCGGCGTTGGGGTCGAGCACGGCACCGAGACCATCCGGGAGTACACGCGGCTCAAGAGCGTCTGGATCAACACCGACGAAGGTCCCGTGCCCGACCCGTTCGTGCTGAGGAGCTGACATGCCGCTCGTCGAAGTGACCCTCGCCGAAGGTCGGTCCGCCGACCAGGTCCGCGCCATGATGCGGGAAGTGCACGAAGCAGTGCTGCGCACCGTCAACACCAAGTCCGAGCACATCCGCGTCATCGTCCGCGAGGTGCCCCGAACTCACTGGGCCACAGGTGATCTCACCGTGTCCGAAATGGACGCCCAGAATTCCGCCAGCCAACAAGTCAGGGAGCAGTGATGAGATTCTCGCTATTCGCCCACATGGAGCGGTGGGACGACCAGGTCAGCCACCGCGAGCTGTTCGAGAACCTCGCGGAGCTCACCCTGATGGCCGAGGCCGGCGGCTTCGGCACCATCTGGATCGGTGAGCACCACAGCATGGAGTACACGATCTCGCCCAACCCCATGCCGCTGCTCGCCTACCTGGCAGGGAAGACCACCACCATCAGGCTCGGTGCGGGCACCATCATCGCGCCGTTCTGGAACCCCATCCGCGCCGCCGGTGAGTGTGCCCTGCTCGACGTCATCAGCAACGGCCGCGCCGAGATCGGATTGGCCCGGGGCGCATACCAATTCGAGTTCGACCGGATGGCAGGCGGCCTGCCCGCGACCGATGGTGGAAAGCACCTCCGCGAGCTGGTTCCCGCGGTGCGCAAACTGTGGCAGGGCGACTACGCCCACGACGGCGAGATCTGGCAGTTCCCCACCTCGACCAGCGTGCCGAAGCCGATCCAGGAGCCGACGCCACCCATGTGGGTCGCCGCCCGTGACCCCGACTCGCACGACTTCGCGGTCAAGTCCGGCTGCAACGTGATGGTGACCCCGCTGATGAAGGGCGACGAGGAAGTCGCCGACCTCAAGCGCAAGTTCGACACGGCGGTGGCCGACCACCCCGAGGTGCCCCGGCCCGAGATCATGGTGCTGCGCCACACCCACGTACACGCCGCCGAGGACCCCGACGGATGGCGCCCCGCCGCCGAAGGAATCTCGAAGTTCTACCGCACGTTCGACGCGTGGTTCGGCAACAAGTCGACGCCCGTGGACGGGTTCCTCGACCCCAGCCCCGAATCCAAGTTCGAGGGTCGGCACGAGTTCGAGCTGGAGTCTCTGCACCGCACCGCGATGATCGGCACACCGGACCAAGTCATCGAGCGGCTCCGCTACTACCAGCAGCTCGGCATCGACGAGTTCAGCTTCTGGTGCGACAACAGCCTGTCGCACGAGGAGAAGCGCCGGTCACTCGAATTGTTCATCAAGGAAGTCGTCCCGGCGTTCCAGTGATCGCCGCACTCACCTCAGGAGTAGCCATGCCCGTACGCATTTCGGCGGTCGACCTTCGCGATGCCGCCAGGAAGTCCTCGGCGATTCGCGCTCAAGCCCAGGAGCGTGGCGAGGCGGCGCCAGATGTGTTCCTCGACATCGAGGTGCACATCGACCGCGACGCCAAGGCGGCGTTGCGCGCACTGGGGGACCAGGAGCGGGAGTCGGTGCGCTACGTCGGCACGCCGCGCGGTCTCGCCGGACTGATCTCCGACGTGCAGCGGCTCGGGATCGCCGACGGCGTGGTTCTGCTGACCCGGTCGGAGCACCAGGTTGCCGACTTGATGCTCGACGAATTGGCGCCAGGCCTCAAGGCGTCCTGAGCACGCCTCGAAGGACGAGCTCAATCCCGGTGCAGCGCCGCATGTGTAGCAATGAGATAGCGGTCCAACGTGTCCCGGCTGGTCGACAGGTGCCGGATGCGCTCGTCGAGCCTTTCCTTCTCGTGGGCCAGGGCGCTGAGGATCTCGGGGCACGGGTCGATCGTCGGCTCGCTCCCGTGCGCACACGGGAGGATCTGACGGATGGCGTCGGTGGGGAGGCCTGCGTCGAGCAGTCCACGGATCTGGGCCACCGTGGTCACGGCGTCCGGGCAATATCGGCGGTAGCCGTTGTCACCGCGGACGGGATTCAACAAGCCCTGTTGCTCGTAGTAGCGCAGCATCCGCGGAGAAGCGCCCGACCTCTGCGAGAGCTCACCGATGGAGATGGCCGTCGATGCCGATCGGGACGCAGGACTTGACCTTGACATAGATGTCAGACTTTAGCATTCGAGTCATGAGAGCAGACCAGCGCAGCCCGCGTCGTGGGGACCCATCCACTCCGAACGAAGCTGCCGCGGAATGAAACTGAGTGTCGCACTGTCCAACGACGAGGCCGGCGTCGAGCCCGCGTCGATCGTCGCGCAAGCCCGCCTGGCGGAGGAGCTGGGTTACGCCGGAGTATGGGTGCCCGATCACCTGCTGCCACCGGAGCCATACGGCGACGTGTACGGCGGCGTGTACGAGGCCTTGATGCTGCTGTCCCACGTGGCCGCGGTGACCAACCGGGTCACACTGGGGACGACGGTGATCATCGTGCCGCTGCGGGAGCCGGTGCTGCTGGCCAAACAGCTCGCCACACTGGAGCGCCTGGCACCCGGGCGAGTCGTGTTCGGTGTTGGCGTCGGCTGGGACACGAGCGAGTTCGATGCCGTGGGCGTTCCCTTCTCCGAGCGAGGAGTGCGGACCGACGAGACCATCGACCTGATTCACGCGCTGCATCGGGGTGAAACGCCCCCGGAGAACCGCTTCTTCGGGTCGGCCGCGGGTGTCTTCGAACCCCGGCCGACGGCGCCGGTTCCCGTCATGGTCGGCGGCATGACCGGACCGGCGTTCCGCCGGGCCGCGCGCGTCGCCGACCGCTGGCAAGCCTTCGGTCTCACTGCGCAGGAATTCCGAAGTAGGCGTGAGGAATTGGATCGGCTATCCGCGCCGCGCCGGATCTCCGCGGGCATCATGCTGTCCCGAGAGAGTAGCCAAGAGAGCGTCGCGGAACTACTCGATCGCCTGCACGCCTACGAATCGGCCGGCGCCGACGAGGTGACCATTCACTTCGGGCCCAGCGCGCAGACGTCCGCGCCCATGACCGAACTGATGGATCGTTGGCCGGCCGGTCGCCGGCCCTGAGCGACGCGGAGAGCGAACTCGCCGTAGAGCGCCACGAACAGGACGAGGTTCCACGGCATTGATCTTGAGTCGTTCGCTGAACGCGGCGGACCGGCGGTGCCGCTGCTCAGCTGTCCTTGGTGTCCGGTCGCAGTGCTCGGTCGGCAGTCTTCACCAAGCTGCGGTTGAACTTGTATTGCGCCGACACCAGATCATCGGCCAACTCGATTGCGGCGTCCACGATCTTGTTCCGCAGCGGTTCAACCGACTCGGGAATGGCCTCGTCCACGGTGTGCCGAAACTTTCGCAACGCCTGGCTGGCCGCGTGTTGGCCCGCCTTGGCTGATTCGCGCAGTTCGTCGGCGAGATCCGTTCCCTTTGTTTCCGGGGTGGTGGTTTCAACGGTGTTGGTCATGTCCGTGAGTTCTCCCTGTGTCGTATTTGGTGGTCCTACGACCGTATGGCGGGGGCTGCCTGGCCTACATGGTCAAAGGTCCCATGCGGGGAAGTAAATGGTCCGTAGTCATCTAGGCGATGGTGAAAACCGACGATTCCTAGCAAGATTCGACGCCCGACGGGACCTTCGACCCTTCCCAACGCCCACGGCGATGTTCGAAAGTTGTCCGACAGTCCGCTCTCCGGATCGGCGCGAAGACTCTTCCACCTTCGGGGTCCGGCAACGTTCGGTAGGAGGTTGTCATGCTCAACGAAGAGCGTCACGCACCCGGTCTCGTGCTGGGCAAGAAGACGACCACCCACGATGCGGACCACCCGCATGCTCTCGACGGGCGGGCGCCGTCGGTGGCGCGCCTGTTCTTGGACCGGGTGGCGGCGAGCCCTCGTGCGGAGGCCTTCCGACATCCCACAGCCCACGGCTGGACGAGTGTGACATGGCAGCAGGTCGGCGACCGTGCCCGTCGTGTCGCGGCGGGGTTGATGGCCCTGGGTGTCGACCCCGAGGACCGTGTCGCACTTGCCTCGTCGACGCGCTACGAGTGGGCGCTGGTCGACTTCGCGGTGCTCTGTGCGGGGGCGGCCACGACGACCCTGTACCCGACGACGAATGCCCGCGACGTGTCGTTCATCGTTGCCGACTCGAGTAGCCGCATCGTCGTCGCCGAGAACCAGATTCAGGTCGACAAGCTGCTCGCGCACCGTGCCGAGCTACCCGAGGTGACCAAGGTGGTGATCGTCGACGGCCACGGCGACGGTGACTTCGTGATCACCCTGGACGAGCTCGAAGCGCTCGGCGAACGACTCCTCCTGGCGTCCCCCGGGGCTGTCGAGGCACGCGTCGCCGACATCCGACCCGATCACCTGGCGAGCATCATCTACACCTCGGGGACCACGGGGCGACCAAAGGGCGTGTTGCTTCCGCACAGCGCGTGGCTCTACACCGCCGCAGCGATCGACGCGCTGGGCATTCTTGGTGCGGATGACTTGAACTACCTGTGGTTACCGCTGGCGCATGCCTTCGGCAAGGTCATGTTGGCCCTGCCGTTGATGATCGGCTTTCCCACGGTGATCGACGGCCGGGTCGACAAGATCGTCGACAATCTCGCGGACGTGCACCCGACCTTCATGGCTGCCGCCCCGAGAGTGTTCGAGAAGGCGTACGCCCGCATCCAGGGCACGGTCGCCGAGCAGGGCGGGGTCAAGGAGCGCATCTTCAATTGGGCGATCAGGTTGGGCGTCAGGGCGTCTCAGCTGAGGGAGGCCGGTACCACGCCGTCGCGGCTGCTCGCTCTTCAGCTCGAACTCGCCGACAAGTTGGTGTTCTCCACCATCCGCGAGCGCTTCGGCGGCCGACTGCGGTTCTTCGTCTCCGCTGCTGCCCCCTTGAGTCAAGACATCGCGCGGTGGTTCGACGCGATCGGCATCATCGTGCTCGAGGGTTACGGTCTCACCGAGACGGCGGCGGCGTCATTCATCAACCGGCCCAACGAGTATCGGTTCGGCACGGTCGGTCTGCCGTTTCCCGGCACGGAGGTCAAGATCGCCGACGACGGCGAAATCCTGCTCCGCAGCGCGGGCGTGATGACCGGCTACCACGACCTGCCGCAAGCTACCGCCGAGACGCTCGATTCAGACGGCTGGTTGTACACCGGTGACATCGGGAACCTCGACGATGACGGGTTCCTGAGAATCACCGACCGAAAGAAGGATCTGTTCAAGACGTCTCAGGGCAAGTACGTGGCACCTTCGGCGATCGCTGCCGCCTTCACGGCCGTCTGCCCCTACGCCAGCCAGCTCATCGTCTACGGCGAAGGAAGGCCGTATTGCGTGGCACTGGTCGGTCTGGACGGCGAGGCGATCACCGACTGGGCTGCCAAGCACGACTTGGCGCAGCTGTCCTTCGCGGAACTTGCCCACCATGCCGCGACCCACGAGCTGATCGACGGTTACATCGGTGAGCTCAACGAGCAGCTCAACCGATGGGAGCAACTCAAGGCCTTCGCCATCCTGGACTGGGAGTTGTCGGTTGCTTCGGGGGACCTCACCCCCAGCATGAAGGCCAAGCGAGCCGTCATCGTCAAGGAGTTCGCCCCCGTGATCGCGCATCTTTACGAACGCGCCACACCCAGCCCGGGTGGCGGTTGAGCGGTTCTTGCTCAGAGGAGTACTTATGGCTGAATTCCTGCGCAGCAGCGATGCGTTCACGTGGGCCATGGAGAGCGATCCGCGACTGCGGTCAACCGTGGTCACTCTCATTCTCTTGGACAAGCCGCCCGACTGGGACGTGGTGCGCGAGCGGTTCGACCTCATCGCAAGCAAGCTGCCGATGTTGCATCAGCGCGTGGTGGAGTCACCTCCTCCGGCGCCCCCACGATGGGAGCGCGCTCCGGACTTCGACGTCGACTTCCACATCCGACGGATCGCAGCGCCGGGATCGGGCACTCTCGACGGGCTGCTGGAATTGGCGCGGATCGCGGAGATGGAGGACTTCGACCGGGCCCGCCCGTTGTGGACGGTGACGCTGATCGACGGCACCGAAAACGGGGGTTCGGCGGTGCTGTGCAAATTCCATCATTCCCTGACCGACGGGGTCGGCGGTGTCCAGATCGGCATGACGCTGTTCGATCAATCCGCCGCGTGTGGAGAGCGCCACGCGTCGACCACGCCCTCGGTCGAGCAGGGGGTGCCATGGCTGAGCCGGTACCGCGACGTGTTCGGCTATGACGCCGGACTCGTCGCCACGGTGGTGACCAAGGCCGTCACCTCGACCCCGAGGCTGATCGTCAACAGCATTCTCCACCCCCTGGCAACCGGTGAATCGACCACTGCCACCGCGGCTTCCGTCTACCGAACCATACGACCCGTCAACCGCACCGGCTCCACGCTGATGAAGAAAAGGACCTTGATCCGTCGCTTCGGCGTGCACGAGGTGCCAATGCCCCGGCTACGGGAGGCGGCCCACCGATGCGGCGGTGCGTTGAACGACGCCTTCGTCGCCGGGCTCGCCGGCGGGTTGCGCATCTACCACGAAAGACACCAGGTCGTCGTGGGTGATCTGCATCTGACCATGCCGATCAACCTGCGCGTGGAAGGTGACGAGATCGGCGGCAACCGAATCACTTTGATGCGGTTCGACGTGCCGGTCGGTGTCGTCGACCCGGCGGAGCGGATCCGTGCCATTCACGCGCGAACCGGCAAGGTGCGTCACGAGAAGTCCTTGCCCCTTACCCAGTGGATCGCCGGAGCGCTGAATCTCATGCCGCGGTGGTACATCGGCTCGATTCTCCGTCACGTCGACTTTCTCGCCAGTGACGTGCCAGGCATCCCCGCGCCGGTCTTCCTGGGTGGTGCTCGAGTGCTGAAGCAATACGCCTTCGGTCCGACGATCGGCGCTGCGGTCAACGTCACGCTGCTCACCTACGTCGACACCTGCGCGCTGGGCATAGACGTCGACACCGGCGCGATACCCGATTACGACGTGTTCCACGAGTGCCTGGTCGCCGGCTTCGAGGAGGTGCTCGCCCTCGCCGACTAGGGCGCTGCGGGGAGCGTCAAGCGAGGACCTCGTGCCCTATTTCCGAGACGATGGCGCAGCTCAGACTCGAAGTAGCAGTTGGCCGTTGAGACGGCCAGCACCAGTACCCCCTCGAGGAGCGAAGATGACGATCAGGGTTGGCGTGAACGGGTTTGGACGTGTCGGCAGGAACTTCTTCCGTGCTGTTGACGCACGACGTGCTGCGGCCAGTACCGACGTGGAGATCGTTGCCGTCAACGATCTGACCGACAGCCGCACCCTGGCCCATCTGCTTAAGTACGACTCGGTTCTCGGGCGGCTCAACCACGACGTGACGGTGGACGGCGAGGATCTCGTGGTGGGTGACCGGCGAATCAAGGTGTGGTCGACGGCCGATGGTCCCGCGTCGGTCCCATGGGGAGATCTTGGGGTCGACGTCGTGGTCGAGTCCACCGGGCGTTACACCGCGGCGGACGCGGCCCGTGGTCACCTCCACGGGTGCGCGAAGAAGGTGGTCGTGTCCGCACCGTCCAAGGGAGCCGATCTCACCGTCGTGATGGGGGTCAACGATCGCGACTACGACGGCAGCCAGACCGTGGTGTCGAACGCGTCCTGCACGACGAATTGTCTTGCGCCGATGGCGAAGGTCCTCGACGAGGCGTTCGGCATCGAGCGCGGGATGATGACCACCATTCATGCCTATACCCCTGACCAGAACCTGCAGGACGGTCCGCACCGGGACCTTCGACGGGCCCGCGCTGCCGCAATCAACCTGGTTCCCACGTCGACCGGTGCCGCCCGCGCGATCAGTCTGGTACTTCCGCAGTTGGAGGGCCGCCTCGACGGATTTGCGCTGCGGGTTCCGGTGCCGACCGGCTCGGCCACTGATCTCACCGTCACCGTGCGGGAGCCGGCGACGGTCGAGGCGGTCAACGCTGCATTCGCCGCTGCCGCCGGCGACGGGTTGAAGGGGTACCTCACCTACACCGAGGACCCGATCGTCTCCTCCGACATCGTGACCGACCCGTCGTCGTGCATCTTCGACGCCGGGCTGACGAGGGTCATGGGAGACATGGTGAAGGTCGTTGGCTGGTACGACAACGAGTGGGGTTACTCCCATCGTCTCGTCGACGTGGTCGACCTCGTCGCGTCCACTCTGTAGGGCCTGCGCGGCACTCTTCAATCACGCAGGCCAAGTCCCGGCAGCGCTGAGTTGCGCCACTACCGTTGCCGCCCAACGGTGCACGTGTGCGGCGTCCCGCCAATCCCCGGCCTTGGTCTTCGCCATGGCGCTGGCAGGAAAGCCCGTCGCATCGGGGAGGAGTCGGCCGCCGAACGTCTCGTGGCCCCGCGCGCCCACGACGGCGATGAGCTTCTGCACCTGTCGAGTCGGCTCGATGTCCCGGTGCGCGGCCGAGTCGTCCAGCGGGCCGCTGCTGACCATCCATACCGGTAGGCGACGGAGCTCAACATCGTGCCGCCGGACGAAGCGCCGTGCGTCGCGGTGCCACCGGTTGGCGTACAGGGCGCCCGCGACCACCACCGCGTCGAAGCCGGCGAGGTCGTGGATCTGGTCTGCCGGGGAGACGGTGACTTCGCAGCCCGACCTGGCCAGTGCGTCACCGATCATGGTGGACAGTCCGGCGGTGCCACCCCGCTTGGATCCGAAGGCGATGAGAACGCGGGTCATCGCTGAAGTCCCAGTTCCGCTGCGCCCGTGCGCGAGGCCGCCGCGGCGTTGACGCCGATCTGTCCAAGCGTTGCTCGCAGGACGTGTCCGACGAAGGGGCGAACCAGACGCCAGTATCGTAGGAATCGGCGTCTAGACTCAGGATCCGTTGTCACCGTTCGGCATTCATAGGTGAGCAAGGTGTCCGACAGGCCATAGGGGAGGACCGAGATGCTGGCGGCGATCTTGCCCCAGCCCGGTTCGTCGAAGTCCTCGAAGTCGGCGGCCGCGACGTCGAGCCATTCGATGGTCGGTTGCCAGAACCGTCCGACCGCGCCGAAGGCGATCTCGCGGTCAGGCCGTTGTCCAAGGAAGGTCCATCCCGGCAGGCTCATGTCCGGGCCGATGACGAGCGCGGGTGGGCGAGGTGCCGTCCTGCCGGACAACCGGGTAGGCAGTTCCCGCACCCACATGGACAGATCCATCAGGGACGAGTGCACGGTGAGTAGGTCGAGCGCAGATGCCGCCGCGAACGTAGTCGCCGGGTCCGCGGCTACCACGACGTGCTGCCGTATCAGTGCGTCGTACGTGGGCATCGTCGACTCGACGATGTACGAGTTGGAATCGGGCGTGGTCATACCGACGATCGTTGGCGAGTTGCGGGCCGGCCGTAAGGGCCCATGGTCACCGCTTCGGTCGCGGACGTCCGGACGGCGTCCGGCCGCCATGATCTCCGACAACCGCACGCATTCACTCACCCGACAAGAGATGTGAGTGCCAGCGCGGCGACGCAGGACAGCACCACCGCCGTCGTCACGTAGTAGGCCACGGTCCCGATCGCGCCGACGGTGAACTCGCCCATCAGATCACGATCTCTGGCTATGCCGATCATGGCGAACAGGATCGGCACCAGCAGCACGGCGTTGAGGATCTGCGTGGCCACCAGGATGGTGACCAAGGGCGCGCCGGGAACCAGGACGATCAGCGCGCCGACGACCGTCACGCACCCGAACGTGAGGTAGAACGGCTTCGCTTCCTCGAACGAATCGTCGACGGCCGCTTCAATTCCGGCGTACTCGCAGACCGAGTAGGCGGTCGAAAGCGGCAACAACGATGCCGCCAACAGCGCCGAGCCGATCAACCCCACGGCGAAGAGGGTGGATGCCGCCGCGCCGGCGAGAGGTTGCAGTGCCACGGCGGCGTCCGCGGCGTCACGGATGTGTCGGCCACTGCGGTGCAGCGTTGCCGCACATGCCACCACGACGAAGAACCCGATGACCCCGGTGAGTACGGCGCCCGTGATCACGTCGACCCGTTCCAACGCCAGGTCTTCTGTGCGCAGCTTCTTGTCGACGGCGTAGGACTGGATGAAGGACAACCCCCATGGGGCAAGGGTGGTCCCGACGGTCGCGGTGACGATCCCGATGGTCGCGGCATCGATGGGCAGGCTCGGGACCACCAAGCCTCGTCCGGCGGCGGCCCAGTCGGGATGGGCGAGCAACCCCGAGGCGACGTAGGCGAGGAATACCGTGGACAGCGCCAGGAGCAGGTGCTCGACCCGATGGAAGCTTCCTCGAAGGACGAGCAGGGACACGGTCACCGCCGCCGCGGGCACGCTCACGTAGCGGCTGACGCCGAAGAGCTCCGATCCGGCGGCGATTCCGGCGAACTCCGCACAGGTGGTACCGACGTTGGCCACGACGAGGGCGACCAGGGTGGCGCCTCCCAGTCGCACGCCGTAGCGCTGACGGACCAGCCCGATCAGCCCCTGCCCGGTGACCACGCCCATGCGTGCCGCGAGGCCGTGGAAGAGCACCAGCGCAACGGTGGACAGCAACAGCACCCACAGCAGCTGATAGCCGTGCTCCGCGCCGAGTACCGAGTACGTCGTGATGCCGGCGGGATCGTCGTCCGACAGACCGGCGAGCAGTCCCGGTCCGACGACCGCAACTAGTGCCCCGGCGGTGAATCTCTGCCGGGTAACAACTTTCATCGAATTCTTCTGCCGCGATTGCGGCGTCGCGGCCATACCTGGGAGCGCAGGAAGCGGCGTCCGAGGAGTGCGGGCGCTCGGCCGAGCCGGGATCGCCAGCGCCCTGCGTGTTCGGCGGGCATCGCTCCGACGATGTCGGCGACGTCGTCGTCCGCCATCGCCCGCAGCACCCGCTCACCGACCAACGGGTCCGCGGCATTGACGACATGGGCGGCGACGACGGGATCGGTGATGGCGAGCACTTCGGCGGCGGATTCGGTGTCGAGCCGGTCGACCAACGCTGCGAGTCCGGACTCGTCGAGATGATGAACGGCCGACAGGGGAGTGTTCAGCTGCACGGTGTGACCTCGTTCCGACGTCAGGTGCAGCTCCGCCCACGCCACGACGTCGTCTGCCATGTGGGTGGCCACGCGGGTCAGGCCGAGCCGGCGCAGCACGCCCCCGAAGCCCACCTCGACGCCGACGAGCTCGAGGCGCGCGTAGGACGTCCTCACCAGGGCGACGTCGGCAACTCTCGCGAGGCGGCGCCCGACGACGTCGACGATCTGGGTGTCGAGAACGTCCCGCACGAGCAGGATTTCATCGTCGGCGAGCGCGTGGACGTCCGAATGCGTCGCCAGGTCGAATTTTTCGCTGAGCACAACTGTCGAGTGCCCGAAGTCGACGATGGCGGTCCACGGCAGAAGGAGGTCCGGAGCTCCCCTTCGACGTTGCACCAAGATTCGGCTGACGAATCGGGGCCCGGTATGTCCGTCGAGACGGACCGAGAGATCCACGACGTGACCGACGAGCGAGCCGTCGGAGTCGAGCACGGCTTGACCGGTCTCCTGACTAAGCCACAGCGGGCGCGGACACGTATCCGTCGGATTCGAGAACGCTCGGCCGGTCGCTGCCCGATTCGCACCTGGAAGTCTCGGGTGCCCGGATGTCATTGCGCGGACGTGGTTTCCTTGGGATCGTCGGCCCGCTCGGTCGTGTTCAGATGGACGAAATCGTGAAATCCGAGTCTGCGCATGATCTTCCGTTGACGCGGAGGGAGTTCGGCACTTGCGGTCGCCGACGCGACGACGACGGGGGAGCTGATCGGGAACGTTTCGCCGTGAAACCGAATACTGCCGTGTTGTTCGACCTGCAGGTTGCGCAACCAGTCGGTGTGGGCGCCGTAGGGGAGGGGGACGACGAAGCCGTCGGTCACGCGGAAGGCCGTCACCGGCGTGACGTAGGGCCTGCCGGATCGACGTCCCGTGTGGTGGATTGCCGAAGCGTAGAAGTGCTTGCGACCGGCAAGGCGCAGCACGGCAGGATTGAGCAGGTGCTTGTTGAATACGCGCACGGAGTCGCGTGCCGCGCTCTTCTCGATGGACATGACGCGATCGTGCCGCGCCCGAGGACGTCCTTCTAGGGGCGAACGTCCCACGCTGTCATGACTGCAGGATCTGACGTGACATCGTCCCGTTCGTGGCGGTGCCTTTTGGCCCTCACGCGCCGAGGCGCCACGGCCGACAATGGCGACGTGGACACGCTCACTCTCGACTGGGGCCGCGGCTGCGTCGCGCGCCTTCTTGGTCGAAATCAACTGGTGCGTCGAAGTGATCGGTGGGAGATGCTCTCCGTCGCTCTCGTCGTGTCGGCATTGTCGTTGGCCATTCCCGTCGTTGCCGCATTTGGTACCGGGATCAAGGAGTCGCGTTCGCACGTATACGCCGAACAGGCGATCACGCGGCAGCAGACGAGCGGCACCGCCTTGGCGAATGCGCGGTTGCACGTGCTTGGTGACAGTCAGGCTTTCGACGTCGATACGAGGTGGATCGCCGACGACGGCGTCCACGTCGGGACCGTGGCCGTGCCGGACATGGTGCGAGTCGGGGATCACGTCGACGTGTGGATCGACCGTAACGGCAACCACGTGGGAGCGCCATCTCCACCAGGGCAGGCGGCTGCCGAGGCGGTCGGCTGGGCTGCCCTGTCGTGGATCGCCCTGGCAGGGGTGTCGACGGCCGGACTGTTCACCCATCGTCGAGCGCTGAACCGAGCGCGATACGCCGCGTGGGATCGCGAGCTGGTCGCCCTTGCAGGCAACGACGACGGACGCGCGAGCCATGAGCAGTGACATGGATGTGGTCGAAGACGCCTTGGCCGAACCCCTGGTGCGGGATGAGCTGGGGTCCGTGGTGGCGATGCTCTGCGCGCGATTCCCCGAGCGCACGCCGCGGGAGATCGAACGGTTGGTAAACGATTCCTACCAACGACTCTCGGAGAATGCGCGGATACACGCGCACCTCATCCCGTTGACGGTCAACCGATGTCGGCGACTTCTTTCAGGCCAGGCTTCGGCCTGCTCGGGTCGTCACGTGCAGTTGGCGCCGGTTCGCGTCATCGACGTGACGTCCACCGGTGATGCGGCGTAGGTAGGCAGGCATCACCAACGTGCACCGTCACCCCGCCGGGTCACGTCCGCGCCTGCCCCCTTGATCGACGCCTTGGCCCGCTTCTCGGCCCGGACGGCCCTGGTGCCGCGCATTAATCCGGCCGCGGCCCTTTACCGGCATGTCGGCGACTTCGGTTACCTTCCAACCCTTTTCGGAGATCAACAGGACGGAGTGAGCGTTCTCCTGAAGAGTTCGAGACTGCAACATTACCTCTGAACCCCTCGTCGTCGCGATGCTGCGGGCCGTCGCGACAGCGAGCTGGTCGGTCACTGTGCGAATTTGGCGGACATCGACCGACCTGTTGTCACCGAGCCTCCCGGTTGGGTGTCACAAGGCGCCTACCCTGAGGAAGGGTGTCTTTCGTTGAGACGGCCGGAGGTCGCGAGGACCCTTCGGGCCAGATGTTGGAGAGACGTGGGTGAAGCCCGGTGGCACGAGTATTCCCCCGAAGACTCCTGCTCAGGGCTGAACTGTTTGCCCTTGGGTCCGTTGAGTTCTCACGATGCGATCGGACACAGCCGCACCCACCCGCGGCTCAGCTGGTGGCGACACCGCTCGGTGCCGTCGTTCCGAACGAGACGAGCGGATGGCTCCCGATGTGGTCGGCTGAGGTCAGCTCGCTGTCGAGCAGAAACCGCAGGATGAACTCGTGTGACGTCGCCAGATGGGCACTCGTCAGGTCCGCCGCCGCGTTGGCGTCGCCACGACTGACCGCGTCGAAGATCTGGCGGTGCTCTTCGTGGAGGTGCGCTTGGTCGCCGAACACCCCGACGTGCAAGTACAGGTAGCGGTCGGTGAGTCGGCGCAACTGCTCGGTGAGGTGAACCATCGTCGGACGGTTGGCCCGGGTGAACACCAGGGCGTGGAACGCCGAATTGTGTTCCAGCCATTGGGTGGGAGTGCACCCGGAGTCCATTTTGTCCAGCAGTGCAGCCATCTGGGTGAGCTCGGCCCGCCCGACGTTTGGCACGGCGAGGCGCGTCAGCATCGGTTCGACCGCCCCGCGTAGTTCGTAGAGCTCCTGCAGTTCGCCGATGGACAGTCGGCGGACCACCGCCGAGGCTGCGCTGACGTCGAAGAGTCCCTCGTTGGCGAGGGTCTGCAGGGCATCGCGTGCCGGCATGCGACTAACCCCGTACTCAGTGGCGATCTGCTGCTGGGAGAGGCGGGTTCCCGGGCGAAGGTCACCGCTGAGGACCCGCTGCCGCAGGTCGGCGGCAACCCGCGTTGCCGCTGACTCGACCGTCATGGTCCCCCCATCGCTTCTGAACTGACGCGAGTCTAACGAACCCGCCTTGTATCCGCTTGCGACGTGCATCACACGTATGTACCGTGGCGGTATACCGAAACTGCAAGTCGTATACGAAGGATGAGATGACGGTTACACATGACCAGGCCGCGCAGACTGGAGGGGCATTCACCGGTCCCACCGGCTTGCTCATCGACGGGCGGGTCGTCGACGGACATGCCGAGCCCATCGCCGTGACCAATCCCGCCACCGGCGAGGTGATCGTCGAGGTCGCCAGTGCGAGTCGGGACGACATCGACGATGCGGTCACCGCCGCCCACACGGCGTTTCGCGATGGGCCGTGGCGCACCATGCCGATCCAGGACCGAGCGCGGTTGATCCACCGCTTCGCCGACGGAATCGAGGCGAACATGGACGCGCTCTACCGGTTGGAGACCCTCAACAACGGGCGACCGATCACCGAGACCAAGGCCCAGATCAACCGGCTCGCCGAGTGGTACCGCTACAACGCGGCACTTCTGCTGGCCGATCGCACGTCGGTCGTGCCCCTACGTGGCGACTACCACTCCTACACCACGCGCTTTCCGCTCGGCGTCGTGGCGATTCTCGCGTCGTTCAACCATCCGTTGATGATCGCGTCCAAGAGCCTGGCGCCCGCACTCGCGACGGGGAACACCGTGGTGCTGAAGCCCTCCGAACAGACGCCGTTGACCGCGTTGATGATCGGTCAGATCGCGCTCGAGGCAGGCATTCCCGCCGGCGTCCTCAACGTGACGACCGGTCTCGGGCCCACCGCTGGTGCCGCGCTGACCGAGCACCCCTTGGTCAAGAAGGCCGTCTTCACCGGCGGTACCGAACCGGGGCGCACCATCGCCGTCGCGACGGCCAAACGGTTCGCCAAGGCGACGCTCGAGCTGGGCGGTAAGTCACCGGTCCTGATCTTCGACGACACGCCCGTCGACGTGGCCGCTCGCGGTGCCGCATTCGGCGGTTTCGTCGGTGCGGGACAGACATGCATCGCCGGAAGTCGATTGCTCATTCAGCGCACCATCTACGACGACGTCGTCGAGGAACTCGCCAGGGTCGCCGCGTCTATCCGCGTCGGCGACCCCGCCGAGGCAACCACACAGCTGGGGCCAGTGATCTCCGAGCGGGCGCGACAGCGCATCCTGGGGCACGTCGACTCCGCCGTCGGCGACGGCGCGCGATTGGTGACCGGTGGGCGCGCGGCTACGGTGCCCGGGCTTCCCGGCGGGTTCTTCATCGAGCCGACGGTCCTGGCCGACGTGTCCAACGACATGCGGATCGCTCGCGAAGAGATCTTCGGCCCCGTCGTCGTCGCCATCCCCTTCGATGACGAGGCCGAGGCGATCGCCATGGCCAACGACTCCGACTTCGGCCTGGGCTCTGCCATCTGGACCCGCGACGTGGCCCGCGCGCACCGGGTTGCCGGCCAACTCGAGACCGGCATGGTCTGGATCAACGATCATCACCGACTGGACCCGTCCTCACCGTGGGGCGGCGTGCGAGAAAGCGGCGTCGGCCGGGAAGGCGGATGGGAGTCCTTCAACGACTTCACCCACGTGCGTGCCGTCACCGTCCGCATCGCAGCGGACGACGTCGACTGGTACGGCGGGGTCGCCACGGATCGGCTGAACTGAGATGACGGAACTCAAGATCGACGAATGCCGCGACGGCGTGGTCGACGTGGTGATCGACCGGGCGCCGGACAACCTCATGAGCGTCGAAATGTGCTCTCGACTAACGGCGTTGGCGACGGATCCGCCGGTGGACGCACACATCCTGCGACTGCGTGCCGTCGGCGAGATGTTCTGCGGCGGCCGCGACCGTGCCGGCACCGATCCCGCCGACCTGGTCGCCGAGACGCGCGTACTCGCCGGGCTACATCGGGCCCTGCGGGAGAGCCGGCTGGTGTCGATCGCCGAGGTACAGGCCGACGCGGCGGGGTTCGGGGTGGGTCTCATCGCGGCCTGCGACGTATCGGTCGCCGTGCGCGACGCCATGTTCTGGTTCCCTGAGATCGGGATAAACCTCGCTCCCGCACTGGTTCTCGCGTGGCTACCCCGACTGGTGGGTGAGCGCGACGCATTCTGGCTCACCGCGACGGGCGAACGGATCCCCGCCGAACGCGCAGAACGGCTCGGGCTCGTCAACGAGGTCGTCGCCGACGCCGACGCGCTCACCGAGGCCGTCAGCCGACGAATCACCATGCTGCGGGGCCACAATCCGCGCATCCACGCCGAGATCAAGTCGATGATCCGCACCTTCAACGCCCTCGACGAGAACCAGGCTCTGGAGACGAGCATCCACCGGCTGACGGTCGGTGCGTTGCGCCGGCACGAAGGCGCCGCCGCTGCGGCCAACGCGCCGTCTTGACCTGACCAGATCGCCACATTGGGCAAAGGAGCCTTCATGACCACCGGCAAGACCGCGCAACCCTGGCATCGGGACATCACCCATTACCAATGGTCCGTCCTCGCAGCCACCACGTTGGGCTGGGCTCTGGACGGCTTCGACTACACCTTGTTCACCCAGGTCGTCGGGCCGGCCACGGCCGACCTCATCGGGCAACCGTCGACCTTCCACAGTGGTCTGGCCGTCACCGTGTTCCTGGTCGGCTGGGCGTTGGGCGCGATCACCCTCGGAGTGGTCGCCGACTACGTCGGGCGGGTCCGGGTCCTCATCGCCGGGGTGCTGCTGTACTCCGTGTTCACGGCGCTGGCCGTGATCGTCCCCAATTACGAACTGTTCTTGGCGTTCCGATTCATCGCAGGCATCGGTTCGGGCGTCGAACTCCCCATCGGCGCCGCGCTGGTGGCGGAGGCTTGGTCGACGAGTCGGCACCGCGCCAAGGCCAGCGGCATCATGATGTCCGGCCTGGCCTGGGGCGCGCTGCTGGCGGCCCTCGTGTACAGCCTCGCCGGTTCTCTGGGCTGGCGTTGGGTCATGGCCTTCGGCGTGCTGCCAGCTCTGCTGGTGCTCTACATCCGCCGCAACGTGCACGAGCCCGAGACGATGGTGGCCGTGAAGGCGGCGCGCAAGGAGCGCAAGGTGCAGCGTGTGGCGGGGGCGGTGCGCGACGAGGCCGACCGTTTCGTGCTGACCCGCCTGTTCACCAGGCCGCTCCTTTCCACCACTCTGGCGTGCACGCTGATCTGCATCGGAGCGCTCTTCGCCTTCTGGGGAGTGACCACCTGGACGCCACAGAACATCCGAGAGGTCGTCGCCGCCGACGGTGTCACTGGCGCCGGTGCCGTCTCTGCGGTGGCCTGGGGCACCACGATGCTCAACGTCGGCGGGATAATCGGTTACACCACATGGGGATTCATCGCGGAGAAGATCGGCCGCAAGAGGACCTACCTGATGAGCATCACGGTCGGTCTGGTCTCGGTCTGCATCTTGTACCCCTTCGGGCACACGTTCACGATGTACATGTGGTTGCTGCCCGTCGTCGGGTTCGGCGTGTTCGGCGTCCTCAGCGGAAACGCCGTGTACTTCCCCGAACTGTTCGGACCCTCGGTGCGAGCGTCGGCAATGGCGGTGACCAACAGCATTGGCAGGCTGTGCACCGCTGCCGGCCCTCTCGTCGCCGGGCTGATCGCCACCAGTTGGTTCGGCGGGAGCATTGCGATGGCGACCACGGTGGTCTCCGCTCTGATCGTCGTCTCGTTGATCGGGTTGATGCGACTGCCCGAGACCCACGGGCAGTTCGTCCACGGCGAGATCCCCCCGCCAGAGGCCGCGGTCAGCGACCCGGGTGCGTCGACGGTGTCGGGGCGCACCAAGAGCTGAGGTGCCAGTCCGGCATTCGCCATGTCCGATCTCATTCAGGTGCTGGTGGGTGGCCGTCGCGTCGCCAAGCGGCATTCGATGCCCGACGAATTGGCGCCGGGCCTCGAGGCGTCCTGAGCGCGGCGCTGCGGGCCGACGGTCAGCCCGCCGGCGTCACGTCCGCGCCGGACCCCTTGATCGACGCCTTGGCCCGCTTCTCGGCTCGGACGGCCCTGGTGCCGCGCATGAATCCGGTCGCGGAGACCGCGGCCGCCATCAGTGCCGATTCCCCGGCGATGAACGGATGGAAGCCGACACCGGCGCCGCCGCGGCCCTTCACCGGGATGTCGGCGACTTCGGTGACCTTCCAACCCTTTTCGGATATCGACAGGATGGCCTCGCCGTTCTCGCACGTGAGGGGCAGGGCGGCGATGACTTCGTCGCCGTCGGCAGCCAGCTTCACGCCCGCCACGCCGTTGCCTGCCGCGCCCTGCGGATTCACCGCGGCGGGGTCGATGCGCAGCACCTTCCCGCGGCGCGTCACCAATGCCAGATGTGAGCCGGGCGCCATCACCCCGGATCGCAGCAGCCCGTTGATGTCCGGTGCCACCGGGATGTCGCGGATCTTGTACGGCAGGCCGCCACCGGTGGTGAACTTGATTCGCCCGTCGGTCCAGACCGCCCAGCCGAGCCCCGAGGTCAGCAGCTCGCCATGGCTGTCGGAGAAGACGCCGCGGTCGTCGAGTCGCCACGCGGTGTTGACCTTGCGCTCACGGGCGCCGTCCTCGTCCGAACTGGACGTCACCGGCACCGCTTCGAAGTCCAGCACCGTACGTCGGTCGAACTCGGGGCCCTTGAACAGCTTGGCGGTCTCGACGAGCTCCTTGTCGATCACCACCCGGCGCGCATCGGGGTTGCCCACCAACTCGGTCAGCTCGGCGAACTCGGCGTCCAGCTTCTCCGCTTCGGCCTGCAGCTCGATCACGTCGAGTTTCGTCAGACGCCGAAGTTGCAGCGCCAGAACGTAATCGGCCTGGACGGCATCGATCCCGAAACGCTCCTGCAGCCCCTGGCGGGCCTCGTCGACGGTGTCGGAACCACGGATCACCGCCACCGCGGCGTCGATGTCCAGGTGGATGGTCATCAGGCCGGTCACCAGGTGGCGCCGGTCGGTGACTTTGTCCAGCCGATACTCGCTGCGCCGCAACACCACTGAATCACGGAGGTGCAGGAAGGCGCCGATCAGCTCACGCACCGTCCACCAGCGCGGCACCCGGTCCTCGTCGAGCGCGACCAGGCTCGCCGCGAACGTCGACTCCAGCGGGGTCAGGGCGAGCAGCTGGTCGCGGATCGTCTCGGCATTGTGGCCACGTTTGGCGGTGACCACGATGCGCAGCCCGTTGCGGCGATCGGTCAGGTCGGACATGTCGGCGACACCCGACATCTCGCCCGACTCGACAAGCGCCCGGATGCGTTCTTGCACGGTGTTACTCGCGACGCCGGGCGGTAGCTCGGTGACGACGACGTTCTTCCCGTCCACCGACACCGTCCCGCGGACCGTGAGCTGCCCGCGCCCGGTGGTGATGTACTCCCGCAGTCCGGCCGTACCCACCACGGTGGAACCGCAGCCCCAATCGGGGCCGGGGATGAGTTTCATCAATCTGTCGTCGGTCATGTTCGGGGTCTTCAGCAGTGCCCGGCAGGCGGCCATGATCTCGCGCGGATTGTGTGCGGGCACCTTGGTGGCCCAGCCCTCGGCGATGCCGACGGCACCGTTGCAGAGCAGCACCGGCCACTGTGCGGGCAGCACCGTCGGCTCGATCCATTCCCCGTCGAATGTCGGGACCATGGGCACCGCATGGTCGTTGAGTTCGGCGGTCAGTGCCGCACCGGGTGCCGACAGCCGCATCTCGGTGTAGCGATCGGCGGCGGGGATGTCACCTTGGATTCGGGGAAAAGCGCCCTGTCCGTCAATGACTTTCACGCGCTGGAACTCGGCGGCCATTAGCGCGGCCGCCCCGTACATCGACGCGCCGCCGTGTGGGTGCAGGTTGCCGGTGACGGCCGAGCAGACCTTGGAGGACTTCTGCGGCTTGTTGCCGGGCAGCAGTCGGGAGTCGTGCATCTGATAGAGCAGTCGGCGCTGGCCCGGCTTGAGCCCGTCGAACGCGGACGGGATGGCGCGGTCGCTGACGCTGTAGAGCGCAAAGGTCAGCTGGTAGTGGTTCCAGTAGTCGTCGGCGCTCTGCTCGAGCACCAGATCCGGATTCTGGTCGGGAACATCAAGGGTGGCGGTCACGTGTTCTCCTAGCTGAGGTCAAGCGCAAGGGTGTCGACGCGGGAGGCGGCATCGGCCATCCACGTGCGCCGGCCCTCCGGCGGCCCGCCGAACAGTGTGTGGTGCAGTTTCGGATCTCCGTCGTCGAGGTGCACCCGAATCACGGTGCGCCGCTCCGGATCCAGGACGGTGTTCCAGAAGTCGTCGGCGTCCATTTCGCCGAGGCCCTTGTTGCGCTGCACCTCCACCTTGCGTTTGGAGGTGGCCTTCAATTGGGCCACCGCAGCATCACGCTCGGACTCGTCCTGGCAGTAGATCCGCTCCTGCCCGTCCTTGACCACGAACAGCGGCGGCAATGTCACATAGACCATTCCGGCCTTCACCAACGGTCGGTAGAAGTCCAGGAACATCGAGATGAGGCTGGAGTTGATGTTGCCACCGTCGGGGTCGGCGTCGGAGGCGAACAGGATCCGGTCATACCGGCAGGACTCCGGGTCGCAGTTGTCCCGGATACCGCAGCCCAGGATGCGTTCGATCGAGTCGAACTCGTCCTTGATCCTGGCCTTGCTGACGGTGAATCCGTAGACGTTGGGCGGCTTGCCCTTCAGCGGGAAGGCCGCCTGGAAGGTGGCGTCACGGGCGGCTTTGATCGTGCCCAGCGCGGAATCGCCCTCACACAGGAACAGCTCGGCCCCCGAGCCGCGCCCGGTTTCCCGGCTGGGCAGCAGCTTCGGCGGCAACGACAGGTTCGTGCCCAGGCCCTTGGCCTTCGACGCCGCCCGGGACCTGGCCTTGGCGCCCTCGGCGCTGCGGCGCGCTCGGGCGGCCTCCAGCGCCAGCTGGGTCCACCGCGACACTGCCTCGCCGTTGCCGGGGTTGGCTGCCCAGATGGTGACGCTGCGTGCCACGTCCGGGGCCATCGCGACGTTCAGCGAGCGCGACGACACCGCAGTCTTGGCTTGAGAGTCCCAGGCCACGTCGGGTGCCCGCGTGTCCACGGCCAGTGCAGTCACCGCCGCGAAGTCCTGGGCCTCGGGGCCGTCTTCGCCCTTGGCCAGGCCCAGGTCGCGGATGCGGGACGCGCGATCGGCGAGCGCTTCGGACAGACCCTTCACCGCTGCGGTCAAATGCGATCCGCCGCCGGGGGTGCGCACGGTGTTGCAGAACGCGGCGACGGTGGCCGGCTCGGCGGGCCCGGCCGTCAAGGACCATCGGAACGGGGTTGGGCCGCGGCCGGTGGTGTACTCGCCGCGACCCTCCACCACGGCGCGCACGCCGGGGACGGGGGTGCTGGCGGCGACGCACATCAGGTCGAGCAGGGTGTCCGTGCCCCAGGGGCCGTGGAACGGTTCGAGCAGTTCGGGGCGGACCTCGTCGCCGGGCCAGCCCTCGTCGATGACGAGAAGGTGCACGCCGGGGGACATCCTGGCCGCCGCGTGCGCCCTGAGCAGGACTTCGTTGACGTCGACGGTGGAATCCGGCACCACGGCCGCGTCGAACAGGATGCGCACGGTGGTGCCGTGGGCGTCGGGTTGGCGATTGCCGGTGCCGCGCAGCTTCTGGGCGTCGGCGCGGGTGAACGGGGCGCCGGGGTCGAAGTCCTTGCCCTCGAACGTTCCCGGGTAGCCGCCGCCGAAGCTCTGCAGGTAGGTCTTCCCGGCCCGGCGCACCGTCACGTCGGTGCGCGCGGAGATGAAAACCGCTGCGGCCGCGCCGATTCCGTTCAGGCCGGCGCCCGTGCTGGCCGCGTCGACGTGCGCGGAGAACTTGCCGCCAGCGCGTGCGGTACCCAGCGTCTTGACGATGCCGTTCTTGCCGTTGACCGGATCGGAGTCGACGGGCAGGCCGCGACCGTCGTCGGCGACGCTGACCGAGCCGTCGGCGTGCAGGGTGATGGTGACCGTCGACCCACCGTTGGCGGGGTCGGCGACCTCTTCGATCGCGTTGTCCACCAGCTCGCGCAGCGCGGTGTTAAGCACGTCCAGACCGAGGTTGACCGCCGGCCGCAGGCGTGTGTGTTGGACATCGTCGAGCTCGGTGATGTCGGCGGCGGTGTAACTCACTGCGCGCCCCTTCCATCGTTCTTGGGTGTGCCGCAGGAATCGTAGACGGCCGATCGGACATCTTGGTGCAGCCGCGACGGCGTATGAGCAGACTCATACCCCCGACGGCCCAGACACTGACCCCCATTACCAATAGTGCCGTCATCCTCGACCAGCGGCTCCCGACCTGACGGAAACTCGACGTCACGGCGTTTTGGCCAGCAGCATCACACCCTTCCCGTCACCGACCTCAGCGGAACTTCGAGGTCGAAGCATTACGCTGGGGTGTATGGCCGATACGCTCAACCCAGCCCAGATGCGGGCCTACTTCGCCTTGACGGAGACGGTGAGCCTGCTGCAGTACGCGGTGCGGCAGCAGCTGCAGGCCGAGGGCGGCTTGAGCTACGTCCAGTTCGAGATCTTGGCCAAGCTGGCCGACGCCGACCGCCCGATGACCATGACCGACCTGGCCGACGGCGTGGTCTACAGCCGTTCGGGGCTCACACATCAGGCCGGGCTGCTGGAGAAGGAAGGCCTCATCACGCGCGCGACGTCCCCGGACGATCAGCGCGCCACAGTCGTCGACGTCACCGACGAGGGCCGCGCCCGCGTCGCGAAGGTCTTGCCCGGCCACGTCGAGGTCGTGCGCGAACTGCTCTTCGACTCCCTCGACGAAGGCGACGTGCGCGCTCTCGCCGACATGATGGAGAACGCGCGTGACCACATGCGGTCGCGACCGCCCCGCTCGGCCGCACCGCGCAAGCGTCGCGCCAACGGCTGAGAAGCGTCAGCGCTCAGCCAGAAACAGGCCGTCCGTCGCCGTACACCGGCCTGCCCACGGGATCCGAGCTCGTGCAGGAAATGCACGGTCCTGCTGCGGGATTGATCAAGCCACGGGTCGGTACGGGTCGTTACGTTCAGGTTCAGCGGAACGTGATCGACGACCGGTTGGCCCGTCGGCACGCGAACTCAGGGGGCTTCGTGGGTGAACAGGCAGTACGTCGGCTGTTCGATCAGTACTACGCCGTGCTCAACGCGCATGACCTTGGCGGGATCGCCGACGTTCTCACCGAGGACGCGGTGTTCGACGACGACTTCGTGCCAGGGGTCGTCTTCCATTCGGCGGCCGAGGTGCGCAACGTCTTCGAAGTCATGTGGCACGCGTTTCCCGACCTCGAGTTCGCGATTCAGAATGGCCCGTTCTTCGCCGCCGATTCCCGTCAGTGCATGGTCTACGGCCGCATCACCGGGACACTGGCTAACGCGGTGCCCGACTTCGGTTTGGTCAAGGTGGGCGCGTCCATCGACCAGGAGTACATGGCGCTCTACGAGGCCAAAGTCGACCGGTTCTCCAATGTCCGAGTCTGCCTGAACCGGTCGGTGACCGCCGGTCAGGTCGGCTAGTCGACGGATCAAGAGATTTCCCCGCGATTGCTTCGATGGTTGCGGTTCAACGTATTTCGACGGAAGGCAAGATGATGGACGGAAAGCACGAATACAAGGGTGTGGCTCAGTGGGAGATTGCGGAGGTCGAGCGTGCGAACGCCTCCGATGCGACACCGGTGGTCTTCGTACACGGGTTGTGGCTGCTGCCAAGTAGTTGGGATGGCTGGCGGAAGATGTTCGAAGACCACGGTTACGTCACCTTGGCGCCGGGCTGGCCGGACGATCCGCTGACGCGTCAGGATGCATACGCCAACCCCAGCGTGTTCGCCGGCAAGGACGTGCAGACCGTCACCGATCACTATCTGGCCGTCATCTCGGGATTACGGAAGAAGCCCATCGTCGTCGGGCACTCCTTCGGCGGGTTGATCGTGCAGAAGATCGCCGACGAAGGTGCGGCTGCGGCCACCGTCGCGATCGACAACGCCCCGATCAAGGGAGTGCTGCCACTTCCCCTCAGCGCGTTGAAGTCCGGATTTCCAGTCCTGAAGAACCCCGCGAACAAGAAGAAGGCCATCGCGTTGACCTTCGAACAGTTCAAGTACGGGTGGGGAAACAACCTCAGCGAGGCAGAAAATCGCCATCTCTACGACACCTATCACGTGCCGGCATCGGGAATTCCGCTGTTTCAAGCCGGTTTCGCCAACTTCAGTTTCAGCAAGGCCTGTGCCGTCGACGTGAAGAACCCCAACCGGGGGCCGCTGCTGATCATCTCTGGCACCAAGGACACCACCGCGCCAAGGGCATTCACCCACGGCAGCTACAAGAAACAACTCAAGAACCCTGAAGCCACCGAATACGTGGAGGTCAAGGATCGTGGTCACTCCCTGGTCATCGATTCCGGCTGGCCCGAGGTCGCCGAGGCCGCGCTCCAATTCGTGAAGCGCTTCGCCTGACGTGACCATCCTGTCCATTGCCGAACCCGTTCCGGGGTACCACCACGTCACCGTGGACAACCCGCCACTGAACCTCTTCGATCCCGATCTGGTCGCCGAACTGGCTGGAGCACTGGCGACGTGGGAAGGAGACGACGGGGTCAAGGTCGTGGTATTCGATTCGGCCAACCCCGACTTCTTCATCGCTCACGTCGACCTCATCCGCTCGGACGAATTCGACCGAACCCCACAACCGTCGACCGGCCTTGCGTTGTGGCCTGACGTGGCCGCCCGATTGGAGCGGGCACCATTCCTCACCATCTGTTCGATCCGGGGCCGCGCACGTGGCGTCGGCAGCGAATTCGCCTTGGCCATGGACGTGCGGTTCGCCAGTCGCGAGAAGGCAGTTCTCTGCCATCCCGAGGTCGGTTTCGGCTTCCTCCCCGGCGGGGGCGGTTCGGAACGCCTTGCGTTGAACACCGGACGGGCCCGCGCGCTCGAAATCATTGTCGGTGCGCAGGATTTCGATGCCGACACCGCCGAACGCTACGGGTGGATCAACCGCGCACTACCCGACGCCGACCTCGACGGCTTCGTCGCCGATCTGGCAACTCGAGTGGCCAGCTTCGACCGCGACGCCATCGCAGCGGCCAAGGCAACGCTCAACTCCCACGGCGGGTTGCCCGACCTCGAGTGGTTCGCCAGCACCGAGGAGCGCTTCTTCCAACTGCTGGCCAACCCCGCCACCCAGCAGCGCCTCGCGCGCTTCTTCCAGCAGGGGATGCAACAAGCGGGGGACTTCGAACTCAACCTGGCAGACCGCATCGTCGGCACCAAAGACTAACGGTGGAGGTTACCCGGCAGTCGGCGCAACCAGCCCAGAGTCCGTTGCGTTGCGCACTCGATACTCGCGAGGGCTCATGCCCACGGCTCGGCGGAATGCTCGGGTGAAGTTGGCGTGATCGGGGAACGCCCACATCGCGGACACCGTGGCAATCGTGGCATCAGGATTGGCGAGAAGCTCTCGGGCGGCACCGCGGAGACGTTCGGAACGAAGCCAGTCGCCCAGGCTGATTCCCTGCTGTGCGAGGACCAGATAGGCGTAGCGCTCGGAGACCCCGTGTGCGGTCGCCACCCGACCGATGTTCAGATCGGGCTCTCTGAGGTGGACGCGCAGGTAGTCCTGCATGCGAATGCCCAAGGTGGCATGCAGCGGATCGCGGGCGCGTGAGGTTGGCGCCGAGGCCGTCAACAGAAGGGCCCGCAACAGGTCCAACGTCGGTGTCTCCAGCGCGAGCCTGTCGGCGGGGGGTAGGTAGATACCGTGGGCGCCCAAGTCGCGCAGATATCTCGTGACGATTCGGCCCAATGGGGTTGTGGTGTCTACGAGTTGGCCCGCCCGTGCTTCGATCAGATGACCGGGAAGGTCGACGGCGGTGTACGGGATCATGAGGGTGTGTCGCGCCACGTTGTTCAGCGTCGCGGCGAAGGGAATGGTCGAGCAGTACTGGACGAGACCTCCGGCGGCGAGTTGGATGGTCGTGGCCTCCTGCCGGTACTCCGCGATTCCGGAGGTGGCGAGGCTCAACAGCAAGGTGCGTTCGTGATCACGGGCAACATGGCGGTGGTCACGGTGCACCTCGGCGCCCCAGCCACGGCACGATGCCAAGAAGATGCTGCCGAAATGCTCAGTGGCCGTGGTGAATCCGTACTCGCCCGTCGGGCCGACGGCGGACACGTCCAGCGCGACCGGCAGTCGCGCCAATCCCTCGGCCAGCGCCGCGGGGCGGTCGCGTAGGTCATGGCTCCCGATGTCAAAGGTGGTTGGCATGGATTGCCCTCGTGCCGTTCACTTCTGGTGGCGGTATTCGCGCGGGCTCATCCCGTAGAGCCGACGGAAGGCGCGCGTGAAGTTCGCTTGGTCTGGGAACCCCCAGCTCTTGGCTACGGCCGCGACCGTCTGTGACGCAGCGGTGGGATCCTTCAGGTCCTCGGCCGCGCCCGCGAGTCGCTCGGCGCGGATCCAATCTGCGAGCTGAACACCGTGTCGGGCGAGGATGAGATACGCGTAGCGCTCGGAGATGCCGTGTTCGCGGGCCAGCCGCGCCATGGTGAGATCCGGTTCCCGCAGGTGCATCTTCAAGTACGTGACCATCCGAACGCCCAGCGTCGAGTGCAGCGGCTCCGCTGCACGGCTGTCGTGTCCCGCAGTAGTGGCGAACAACGCCCGCAACAGGTCCAGGCTGGGTTGCTCGAGGGCACGGCGTTGCTCGTCGGCCAGATGGATCGCTTCGGTGGCCACCTCGGCGAGGTAGCCGGCGACGATGCGCCCGAGAGTATGGCCCTTGTTGATCGGCCGGCCAAGCTGAGCCTCCAGGGTCCGCTCGGGAAGCTGCAGCGCGGCGTAATCGATCATGAAGGTGTGCTTGGCGACGTCGTCGAACGTGGCGCTGTAGGGCAGAGTCGACGCGTAGGGGACGACGTCACCAGGTCGCGCGTCGGTGATGGTGTCGTTGTGCCGGAACACCGATCGGCCGGACGCCACCACGCTCAGCATCATCGTCCGGGCATGGTCCTCCTGGACTCGCCGCTCACCGCGATGAACGACCGCACCACGGCCGTCACAGGACACCATGAACAGGGCGCCGAAGAACTCCGCCGTGGTGGACACGTGTAGCTGATCGAGGCTGCCCGTGGCCACGTCGATGGGAACTGGATTCTGCAGCAACAACTCCCGCAGTGCCGGCTGGCGTTCCTCGGGTTCGATCGAGTCGAGGTCGAAGGTCAACGGCACGGGGATCCTTCCGTTGCGACGAGGACGGTTGGCGTGAGGCTAAGCCCCGTCGACGGAGGATTGTCGGCTCTGAGTGCACAGATCTGGTCTGTGCGTGCAGGTTAGCGGTTGCGCCATTCCCGTGGAGTGGTGCCGTACGCGGCCCGAAAGCGGCGACCGAAATGCGTGGGGTCGCTGAAGCCGCACGCTCGCCCGATCGCCGCCACCGTCAAATGCCGCTTGGTCGGGTCGGCGAGCTGGTCACGCGCTCGCTCCAGCCGCCGCTGAAGGATCCGGTTCGCCAGGCTCATCTCCTGGGTGCGCCACACGTTGTAGAGATGTCGGACGGAGATGTTGTGGGCCGCGGCGATGACGTCTGCGCTCAGGGCTGGATCGGTCGCGTGCGCGTCGATGTAGATCTTGATGCGGTCCACCAAGGTGGCGGACATCGCCTCCCCGGTCCGAGGGTCGCCCGCGGCGGCGCAGATGAGTGCCCGGGTCAACTGGACGGTGGTCGAGGACAGCTGTTCCGCCGAGGTGGGCGACTCCCGCGCGATCTCAACCGCGTGCTTCAAGTAGTCACCGACCAAGCCATGAAGGGGGTTCGCCGAGCTGAGATTGCGGCTTGCCCTGGCTACGGTGTCCATGGGCAGATCGAGTAGGGACCTGTCGATGTTGACCGCGATCGTGGAACCAAAGTCGTGTCGACGATGGTCGTACGGCTCGGCTTGGTTGACGATGATCAGCGCCGGCGAGGCACCTGAGGCATGTTCTGTGCGGTACTGGTTGAACGTCCAGCTCCGTGGGCTAAGGAGAGTCAAAGCTATTTGTTCGGAGGCGATTTGCGCCTGTCGGTGAGTGCGTTCCAGCCACAGCCCCGTACCGACTCGATGCATGAGCGTGGTGCCGGACCGGTCGAGTTTCCAGAGGTGCATCTTCGCTTGCACCGTGGTCTTTTGGAACGGCATGACGTGCGCCGTGATTCCGGCGCTTTGCATCGCCTCGCGCAACGCATCAGCCCTATCCCCCTGGGGAAGCGCCGTCGTGTCGAGAACCAGGCTCACCAGCTCATCGTGCCAGGTGGTCGCGCTTCGTGCACCAGCTGTTCCGGGCCTCAGACGTGAATTCGTGACCCGATGATGCTTGACCATGGTGCACAGCGCTACAGGGGCGCAGTGTCCTGAGGAAGACGGCGTGGCGCATGGCGTTTCAGATCAGCTCGTTGCCTCGCACGCTGACCTCCCGATGGAGTGCTTCGCGCACGACGTGGACTTCTGGTCGCTTGAGTGCGTCGCGACGAGCCGCCAGGGTGACCGCTACTCGAGTAGGCGGCAAGCCGGCTGCGACCGGCCGCAATTCAGGCGCCGTATGTGCAACGAACTTGCTCAGGAGTCCGATACCGATACCTCGGCGCGTGGCCTCGAGCTGGGCGAAGACATTCGTCGAACTGAACGCCAACGACGCATTGGGCACAATGCTCGACAAATCGATTTCGTGCACCTTCTCCAATTCCTCGACGAACCAGATGATGGGGTGCTTGGCCAGCTCGCTCATCGAATCCGGGTTGCCATGCTCTCTCAAATAATGCTCGGTCGCATAGAACCCATTGTCGTATTCACACAGCAGTTCGGTGTGAAGTCTCGTTGCGGGCGGCGGCGGTCCCGGGGTCACTGCTATGTCGAACGTCGTGTCGCGCAGGGTCAGCTCCCGCGCGCCCGTCGCCAGCTCGATACGAAGTCGGGGGTGTTGCAGGCGAACGCGCGCCATCGCGGGGGTCACGAAGTAGGTTCCAAAGCCGTCGGCGGCCGTGATCCGCACCGTGGCCGTCAACCCTGGCGGCTCGGATGGACCGGCGGCCTGGGCGGCGAGCTCGACGGCGCGGTCGATCATCCTCGCGTGCTCGATGACCGCGCGACCCGGCTCGGTGAGCACCCACCCCTCGTCGACGCGGGCCAGTAAGCGGGCACCCAAGGTTTGTTCGAGCGCCTGTAGGCGGCGCGACACCGTCGAGTGGTCGACACCCAACTTCTTGGCTGCAGAGGTCAGCCGACCGGTTTCGACGACCGCTGCGAGATAGCGCAAGTCATCGGCCCGTACGGACCGCGGGTCGCTCAACGCCGCTCTCCGTAGCTCGGCGGCGTGTGCACATTTGCGGTCTCGGTGTGCGTATCTGGGCCTTGAGAATCCGTCATTGGTCGACCTAACTTCACATCCGAGCCCATTGCGACCTCGCCCAACCCCATGTCAACGATCACCCGGTGCTCATACCCACGTTCTGCGCCCGCGCTTCGCGTTGTCTGCCGTCGGGCAGAGGTTCGTGACCATGACAGGCGGGCGACGTGCTGCCAACTGTTGAAGGGACGCTCATGCCGCTTGCTCGTATCGACCTTCTCGAGGGGAAGTCCGCACAGTACCGACGAACCATCGCCGACGTGGTCTACGAGCAGATGATTGCGTGTCTCGGCGTGCCGGAGGACCGCTTTCAGGTGATATCCGAACACAAGCCGGAAAACTTCCTGTTCGATCCGGACTATCTCGGCTACTACCGGTCGGAGAACTGCATCTTCATCCAGCTGATCTTCCTCGACGTCGCCAGCGCAGACCAGAAGGCCGCGTTCTACAAAGCCGTCGTCGACGACCTGCACTCCGAACTGCACGTCCGTCCCGAGGACGTGTTCTTCAACCTGATGACCGTCGACTCGGCGGACTTCTCCATGGGCATGGGCCGCGCCACCTATGTCAACGGAGTGCCCACCGATCGGCTCGATCCCGATTCCGTTTCAGGCTGAGGACCCACATCTAGTTACCGGGAATCCCGCCACCCTTCCTCCCGAAAGGACCCAACCGTGACAACCCCGGCAAGACTCGAGAAGGTGCTCATCACCGGAGCCGGAACCGGCTTCGGATACGAAGTCGCGATGCGACTTGCCGAGAAGGATTTCGACGTCCTTCGACATGACACCAGAGCAGCTGCGCGACGACCAGGACCCGACCCCCGCACCGTGAGCAGCTACGCAACGGTGACCCGACCCCCGAATAACCGATCGCCCGAAGGGATCTAATGAGCGCCGAAATCGTCTACTCCGACGCAACCAGGCTCGCGGAAATGATTCGAAACCGCGAGGTTTCACCGGTCGAGGTGGTGCAGGCACACCTCGACCGCATCGAGGCCGTCGACCCGAAGCTCAACGCGATCGTCACGATCGCCGACGACGCGATCGCCGCGGCACGTACCGCTGAGGCGGCCGTCCTGTCGGGTGACGAGCTCGGTCCATTGCACGGAGTTCCGTTCACCGTCAAGGATTCCATCGACACCGCCGGGCTCTTAACCCAACGTGGGTCACCAATCTTCAAGGGCCGCATCCCCGAACGCGATGCCACCAGCGTCGCACGCATGAGGGTGGCCGGGGCCATCGTGCTGGCGAAGACGAACCTGCCGGAGTTCTCCTACATGGTCGAAAGTGACAATCTGTTGACCGGACGGACCAGCAACCCCTGGAATCTCGAGCGCACGTCGGGAGGGTCGAGCGGCGGGGAGTCGGCGGCGATCGCGGCGGGTCTGTCGCCGCTCGGACTCGGGACCGACCTGGCCATCTCGGTGCGGGGACCGGCAGCGCAGACCGGCATCACCTCGATGAAGCCGACCCACGGTCGGATTCCCATGACGGGGGTGTGGCCACGGGTGCCACGGCGCAACTGGCACGTCGGGCCGATGGCCCGCAGCGTGCGCGACGTCGCGCTCGCGTACTCGCTTATGGTCGGGCCGGACGGGGAGGACGGATTCGCGTCGAGCACAGTAGATTTCGACGCGGGTGTCGGATTGTTCCCCGACCGTCCGCTGCGGGTGGGGTGGCTCGTCGAACCAGGCTTCGGCCCGATCGACCCAGAGGTGGCGGCGATCGTGCAGGCCGCAGCCGACGCGCTCGGGGGCGCAGGTTGCGCCGTGGAGCCGGTTCGCATTGCCGCGCTGGAGCGCGACTTCGCTCTCGACGTGTACAACAAGCTTCACGTGATGGAGATGAAGCCGGCATTCGAAGAGGCGGTCGCCGGTCATCCGGACGGCGACATCTACAAGCCGGCCAGGACCATGCTCGGGCTTCCAGATACGTCCATGACGGACTTCATCGAAGCCGAGCAGGCCGCGGAGCGGCTCAGGGATGGTTTCGCCGACTACTTCCAACGGTACGACGCCCTGATCACCCCCGTTCAGCCTCTCCCGGCGCAACGGCACGGCGTCGAGGAGTTCGTCATCAACGGCCAGAACGTGGACGCCACTTACCTGCAGGGTTCGACGGTGCCGTTGAACATCACGGGGCTACCGGGTCTGACGATCAGGTTCGGCACCAGTGCGGACGGCATGCCGATCAACGTGCAGTTGGTGTCCAGCTGGCAGGCCGAGTCGACCATCCTGCACCTGGCTGCCCTGCTGGAGGGCGTGAGCCCGGTGCGCGATCTCCACCCAATTCTGGACTGACGGGACCTGACCACCATGAAGACGTTCATCATTGGCATCACCGGCGGCGTCGGCGGACAGGCGGCACGCAAGCTGCGGGCGCGTGGAGACGACGTCTCGGGCCTCATCCGTCGGCCCGAGCAGCAGGCCGAGCTCGCGAAGTTCGGCGCCGAGGGCAGGCGCGGCGATCTGACGGAGCTGACTCCGGAAGCGTTGGCGGAGTTGATGGGTCCCGTCGACGTCGTCCTCTTCAGCGCAGGGTCCGGCGGTGGTGACATGCAGGCGACCACCGCGATCGACGGTGACGGCGTCGTCAAGGCCATCGAAGCCGCCGCAATCGCCGGGGTAGCGCGCTTCGTCCTGGTGTCGGTCTTCCCCGAGGCATGGCGTGACCGCGACGAGGGTGAGGGCTTCGAGCACTACATCCGGGTGAAGAAGGGCGCCGACGTTGCGCTGACGAGGAGCGACTTGGACTGGGTGATACTGCGCCCGGCCGCCCTCCTCGACCATCCCGGGCGAGGCTCGATCATCCTGGGGCCAGCGGAAATTCACGACGAGGTGTCTCGCGCCGACGTGGCAGCCACGCTCGCCGAGATCATTCACCAACCGGGGATCAGCCGACAGATCCTGGAACTCAGCACAGGCGACGTCCCCATTCCGGATGCCGTCGCCGCCAACGTCCATCGAGAGACCCCATGACCAAAGCCAGTTACGACGACGTGGGCTCGGGACCGCTGCACTATCGCGACGCGACGAGCCTCGCGGCGGGCATAGCTGGTGGGCACGTCTCGTCGCGCGACGTCGTCCAAGCCCACCTCGACCGCATCGCGGAGCTCAACCCGCAGATCAACGCGATCGTCACACTGCGCGCGGAGGCCGCACTGCGCGAAGCCGACGTCGCAGACGAAGCCGTCAGGCGGGATGCCGAAGTTGGCCCACTGCACGGGGTTCCGTTCACCGTCAAGGACTCCCTCGACACTGCTGGCATTCCTACCCAGCGCGGCACCAAGCTGTTCGCCGGTTTCGTTCCGGACTCGGACGCCACCGCCGTGGCGCGATTCAAGTCCGCAGGAGCCATCCTCATCGCGAAGACCAATCTTCCCGAGTTCTCCGCATGGACCGAAACCGACAACCTCGTCACCGGGCGCACGAACAACCCGTGGAACCTGGACCGGACCCCCGGCGGGTCGTCAGGGGGAGAGGCTGCTGCGCTCGCCGCGGGCATGTCGCCGATCGGCATCGGCAGTGACGTCGCCATTTCCTTGCGTGGCCCTGCGGCCCTGACCGGCGTCGTGGCGTTGAAGGCGACCCACGGTCGCATCCCGTACACCGGGCACTTCCCGACGGTGACCTCGGCCTGGTGGCACGTCGGTCCGATGGCCCGCACCGTGCGTGACGTAGCCCTGGGATACGCCATCCTGAATGGTCCCGACGGAAAGGACGGCTACGCCGTGCACGACGAGCACACGGCCGCCGCGACCACGCGCGTCGCCGGGCAGACCGTCCGCGTCGGCTGGGTCTCGGACGACGCGTTCGCCCCGGTGGATCCCGAGGTGACCGCCGCCGTCGCACGTGCTGCCGGCCAGCTGGCCGACCTGGGCTGCCACGTCGAGCAGGTTCGGGTGCCCTTCATCGAGGCGGCACGGCCCCTCGAGACGCTCATGACGTTGGTGAACGGCGAATTGACGCCTTACATAAAGAGATTGGCAACCGATCGCGAAGACCAGCTGTCGTCGATCGGCGTCGAGATCCTCCAGATGAGCGACCCAACGTTCGGCGACGTGCTGGCCGCCCGTTCAAGGGCCGAATCACTGCGATCCGCCTTCGCCGGTTACTTCGGCCGCTTCGACGTCCTGCTGTGCCCGGTCACCCCGATCACCGCCCCACCGCACGCAATGGCCACGCTCGAGGTCGACGGCGTCGAGGTGCCGTCGACGCATGTCATGGACGCGACGTCGGTGTTCAACCTGACCGGTCTGCCCGCATTGTCGGTGCCCTTCGGATTCAGTTCGGAAGGGCTTCCGATCGGCATTCAGTTGGTGTCCCGATGGTTCGACGAGTCCACCATCCTGCGCCTTGGCGGCCTGCTGGAACGCCGGGGTGGCCTCGGCGACCGCCGACCAGGGGGCAGTCAACCAGATTCGGCGGAATGGCGTGTGGCGTCGACGCGTTGATCTTGCCGCTCGCCGCGGCGGTTGAGGTACCTCGCGGCCATGAAGACGCTGGCCGGGAGGGACAACATGGCCACCAGCTGCAACAGATCGCTCCACGAAGCCGGCTCGGCGTAAGCACTCATGCAACCATCGCACCGTCGCTGCGGAGCCGTTGCCAGTGTCTTGACGGAATCCATACGGCCAGAGCCGGATCTGCTGACGACATTCCTACGTGCCGTCCGGTCCTACGTAGTCGGGTCACCCCGCGCGTCGCACGGGGCGTCGTGCCCGTCGTCGATGAGATGCAACGTCACCCGCATCTGGTCGGGCTGGATGCTGCCCGACCAACTGTCGTACGGGTGGTCGAGGAACGCCACGACGAGCAGTGCCGAGGTCACCAACGCCGACACGAATGCGATGGGAACTGCTTGGATGACGGCACTTTCGCGTCGGTCGGCCTGCACGCACATGTAGCTGAGGATGGCCGTTGCCCCGATGCCGAGCACGATCCACAGCGGGGGCGGTACCGAGGCGGCGGACTCGGCAGTGCGGGCGCGGCGGCCGTCTCTGCGCTGCGCCTGCTGGTCGAACCATTGGCTGTAGGCCGCTTCCTGCCTTGCGTTCGTCGGATTGAAGGCCGCGAAGTCGGTGACCATCGTGTCGACCCAATGTTGCACGGCAGGAGACGATTCGCCGCGTTGCATGGCCGGCCACTCTTGGGCGACCACGGCTCGCGAGTAGCAGATCAGGTCGCCGTGCAGCCGTGCTCCCTCGTGTCCTTCGAGCACGTCGGCGACGTTGTGCAATTCGGTGACCGAGATGGCCTCCATGGTGCCGCCGTCGCGGGCCCGCTGGTAGTTCTGCAGCGCATAGAAGATGGTGAACGCCAGCAGCACCGCGAACATGGTGCCGATCACCGTGAGCGCTCCTGCGGCGCGGGTGCTGTCGATGAACCAGCCGGGGTCGGGTGCGCGCCTGCGCGCCAGCAGCTTGACCACGACGGCGACAGTCACGACGGTGATGAGCGCCGCTAACGCCAACCAACTCAGCACGGGCCGAGTCCCAGCCGATTGACCGCTGGATGTTCCACTCGTTCGACTTGCCGCATGTGGTCCATGCACACCCATCAGTTAGGGCGGTGGATCACTGCGACCACCGCCTGCCGATTGTCGGGGATGAACGGCTCTTTGGGTGCGGTAACACGCTACTGAGACATGGGGAGAGTGAGATAGCGCCCGGTGACGCTCGACGCCGACCCGGCGATCTCGGCCGGCGTACCGGTGGCCACGACGGTTCCGCCCTCGGCGCCACCGCCGGGTCCCATGTCGACGACGTAGTCGGCGTTGGCGATCATGTCGAGGTCGTGTTCGATGACGACGACGGTGGCGCCCTTTGCGCCAAGGCGGTCGATCACCCCGAGCAACACGCGGACGTCGAGGGGGTGCAGGCCGACGCTGGGCTCGTCGAGGACGAACAGCGCATCGGATTGCTTGCGGCCGAGTTCGGTTGCGAGCTTGAGCCGTTGGGCCTCACCGCCCGACAACGCGGGGGTGTCTTCGCCAAGGGTCAGGTAGCCAAGGCCGAGGTCGACCAGGGTCCGCAGCTTCTTCTGAACCTTCGGCAAGTCCTCGGTGTCGAGCAGGGCCTGTTTCACGGTGAGGCAGAGCAGTTCGGGCAGCGACAGGCCTCCCGGTCGTCGGATGTCCTTCGCCGCCGGGTCGTACCGGGTGCCGTCGCACACCGGACAGTCGATCTCGACGTCGGGAAGGAACTGCACGTCGAGGGAAATTTGGCCCGTGCCCTCGCAGCGCGGGCATCGCAGGGACCCGGTGTTGTACGAGAAGTCCGATGCGGTCAGGCCACGCCGCGTCGACTCCTCCAGGGCGGCGTACGCGCGGCGAAGGTCGTCGAGCACACCGCTGTAGGTGGCGACGGTGGACCGCACGTTGGTGCCGATGGGGGTGGCGTCGACCACGTTGACGCGCTCGACGCCCGAGGATTCCACCGCGGCGACGTGCGCGGGCCGCGGCTCGCCGGCCGCGGCGGTCTGCAGAGCAGGCACCAGACTCTCCAAGACCATGGTGGTCTTGCCCGAGCCGGACACTCCGGTGACGGCAGTGAGTCTGCCCTTGGGGATCTCGACGTCGAGGGCGTGCACCGTGTGCAGTGGGCGGGTGGCCAGCCGGATCCGGCCGTGGTCGAACAGCTGCCCGGACGCCACGGTGTCACGCACGCGAATCGGCTCGGTGCCGTCCAGGAATCCGGCGATCAGCGACGACGGGTTGGCCACCAGATCGTCCAGCGTGCCTTCGGCGACGACGGTGCCGCCCTCGCTGCCCGATCCCGGTCCGATCTCGACGAACCAGTCCGCTTCGCGCAGGACCTGAACGTCGTGGTCGACCAGCACCACGGAGTTGCCGTCCCGCAACAGGTCTCGGATGACGCCGTTGAGACCGTCGACGTTGGACGGGTGCAGCCCGATGGACGGTTCGTCGAGGACGTACAGCACGCCGGTGGTCTGGTTGCGCACGGCGCGGGCCAGCTGAACTCGTTGCCGCTCACCGGTGGACAGCGTGGCGCTGGGGCGGTCAAGACCGAGATAGCCGAGGCCGAGTTCGACGAGGCGCTCCGCCATCTCGAGCAACTGCGTGACGATCGCGGTCGCCATCGAGCGCATGTCAACCGGCAACGTGTCCACTACCCTTGGCGCCCAAGTGATTACGTCGTCGAGCATCTGTGCTGTGGCTTCGGCCAGGTTGAGTCCCATGACCTGCGGGGCCAGGGCCTGCTCGCTGAGCCTGGTGCCGTGGCACGTGGGGCAAGTCCCGGTGTGGACGAACTTGTTGACCCGGTTGAGGCCGCCCTCGCTGGCGGCCTTGTCGAGTGCCTCCTGCACGGCAAGGCGGGCGTTGCGGTAGGTGAAGTTGACCTCGAACAGCTTGCCGCTCCTCGACGGAACCGTGATGAGGTGCTTGTCGGCGGGGCCGTGCAAGACGACGTCACGTTCGGCGTCGGTGAGGTCGCGATACGGCACGTCTGTGCGGACGCCGAGTTCGCCGACCATCTGCGGCATGACGGTGAGCCCCATCATCTTCCACGGCGCCACCGCGCCGTCGGCGATGGTCTTCGAGGGGTCGGGGACCAGCAGGGCGTCGTCGATCTCGCGCACCACCCCGAGGCCGCCGCAGGTCGGGCACGCCCCGTCGGAGTTGAAGGCCAGCGCCTCGGCACCCGGCGGGGTGAACGTGACGCCGCAGACCGGGCAGGTCAGGTCGAGGCCTGCCGCCACGTCGATCGTCGGCTGCTGACGGTGCCCGTTGGGGCAGAGGTGTTCGCCAAGCCGGGAGAACAGCAGGCGAAGGACGTTGAGGAGTTCCGTCGAGGTGCCGAACGTGCTGCGCGCCCCGGGGACGCCCGGTCGCTGTCGTAGGGCCAGCGCCGCGGGGACGTGTCGGACCTCGTCGACGGTCGCCTTGGTGGCGTGCGACATCCTGCGGCGGGTGTAGGTCGAGAGTGCTTCGATGTAGCGGCGGGACCCTTCGGCGTAGAGCACGCCCATCGCCAACGACGACTTGCCGGAGCCGGAAACTCCTGCGATGGCGACCATTTGGTTCAGGGGCACGTCGACGTCGACGTTCACGAGGTTGTGGACGCGAGCGCCCCGCACCTCGATCGTGGTTGGCCGCTCTTCGCTGGACACTGCGCACCCCTCGCATCGGACGAACGGCGGAAGCCTATTCGACTGGTGCCCGTTAGCGCCGAATAGTGCGTCGGGTGCCTCACAATGAGCCAGCAGCGAGTTTTCGAAAAGAGAGGTCAGCCGTGACGGCGGACGACGTGGCAGGCCCCGCGACTGGCTATGAACCCGAGCTGAAACGCACCCTCGGCGGGTTCCAGGTATTCGCAATATCCTTCGCGTTCATCTCGGTGGCGGTCGGCATCTTCGCCACCTACGGCGCCGTACTGAGCACTGCGGGCCCCGCCGGTATTTGGCTGTGGGTCGTCGCCTCTGTCGGCCAAACCCTGGTGGCGCTGGTGGTCGCACAGTTCGCGGCACGCATCGCACTCAGCGGATCGTCCTATCAGTGGGCGTCGCGACTAGCCAGCCCGAAGGTCGGCTGGTTGTTCGGTTGGCTGACCTTCTGGTACCTGGCGATCGCGGTGGTGGCCATCGACAACGCCCTGGCCAGCCAAGCGTTGATGCCGCTGCTGGGCATGGCGGGTGACGAGGACACGGCGCGGGTGCTCACCGTGGTGATCCTCGTGGTCCAGGCGGTGCTGGTGATCGCCTCCACCCGTCTGCTCGGGTTGATCACCTCCGGCGCGGTGGGCGTCGAGCTTGCCATCGTCGTGGTGCTGGTGATCGCGCTGGCGGCGGTGATGGTGTTCACCGGCAGCGGCAGCCTGGAGAACTTGACGTCCCGCGGAGTGACCGTCGCCGACCCCAACTACTTCGCCATCGGTGGTGGGTTGACGGCCGGAATGATCATGGGTTTGACGACACTGGTGGGCTTCGACTCCGCTGCGAATCTCGCCGAGGAGGCCAAGGATCCGTTCCGGAGCGTTCCGCGCGCGATCGTGGCCTCGGTCGTCGCGGCTGCGGTGTTGGGTCTGATCTTCCTGATCGCACTCACCGCCGCCATCAAGGACATCCCGGCCGTGACGGCAAGCGGTTCACCGGTCGCGGCGATCATTCGCAGTCAGCTCGGCCCGATATCCGAGCGAATTCTGCTGGCATGTCTGGCCTTTGCGATGTTCGGCGCCGGGATGGTGGTGATGGCGGCGTGCTCGCGGCAGGTGTTCGCCATGGCTCGCGACGAGCGCTTCCCCGCGCATGCGCTGATGCGGCGGGTGAACCCCAAGACTCAAACACCGGTCGCGGCAACGATTCTGATTCTGGTCGTGGGTCTCGTCCTGATGGTCGCGCTGCCCGGGCAAGCCCTTCTGCAACTCATCATCGGATCCACGATCCTTCCGGCGTTGATCTACGGCGCGACGGTGATCCTCTACCTGGCGGTGCGCAAGAACCTCGATCGACAGGAGGGTGGATTCAGTCTGGGACGGTATGAGATCCCGGTGGCCGTCGCCGCGTTGATCTGGGTGGCGGTTGCCTTATTCGCGCTCGTCACGCCGGGAGATGCGTCGACGTCGGTGCTCATCGTCATCGGTCTCATCGCCGCCGGTGGCGTCTACTTCGCGTACCTGATGATCTTCCGCCGCGAGGTGCTGGACCACGAACCCGGCGAGGAGCCGACTCCGGTCACCTCCGTCGCCACTTAACTGGCGGGCTCGGCGATCAGGAGCCGTAGTTGACGGTGATCGTGCCGTCGCGGTTCACGGGGGTGTTGGCCGGGGGATCCTGTTGGACGACCCTGCCGTCTGCTCCAGAGTCGATGGCGGGCCCAACCGTGGGCCCATTGGTGATGCCGGCGTTGGCCAGCATCTGCAGGACGTCGGTGTGTACCTGCCCGATCAGGTTGGGCATCAGTACCTGGTTGCCCTTGGAGACCTTGAGGGTCACCGGCTGGTCGACGGCGAGTTCGGTGCCGGCGGGTGGGTCCATGGCCACCACCTGGTCGACCGGCGGAAGTCCGTCCACCTGCACCTTGAGAATCTTCGTAAAGCCCGCGATGCCCAGGTTGGCCTTCGCCGCCTCGAATGGCTGCCCCACCATGTCGGGCAGTGACACGGAACCGGGACCCGTACTGATGAGGATGGTGATCTCGTCGGTGACCGCGGCCGTCGTGCCCACGGCGGGAGTGGTGCCGTAAACAGCCCCCTTTGGCACGGTGGGGTTGGCCGCCTCGGTCCGCCCGACGTCGCCGAATCCCTTCTCCTTCAGCCTGTTGGTGGCGGCCACCGGACTCAGACCTGCGACGTCGGGAACCTGGCGCTGCTCAGGCCCGCTGGAGACGTTGATGGCGATGGTGTCGTCGACCCGTGCGGTCGCGTCGGCACCGGGGTCGGTACTGATGACGAGCCCGCGTTGCACCGTCGAACTCGACTCGGGGTTGACGATGGTCTTGAAGCCGAGGTTCTGCAACGACACTTGGGCGTCGGCCTGCCCCTGACCGTGAAGGTCCGGGACGCGTTGGCGATCTCCGACGAACACGTTGACGGCCACGGTCACCACGAGTGCGAGCACGGCCAATATCGCCCCGACGGCCAGCCACCGCCTGCTGCCGCCGCGGGCAACCCGGCGGTGACCGGGTGCGGTCGAGGCGAGGTCGGCGTGGTCCTTGTCGGTGTACACCTTCGGCGCGGCGGGGGCTTGACCGTCGCGAACGCGGATCAGGTCGCTGCGCATCTCGGCGGCGGTCTGGTAGCGGTTGGCGGGGTTCTTGGCCAGCGACTTGAGCACCACGGCGTCCAGCTCGGGCGACAACGCGGGGTTTCGGCGCGACGGAGGTGGCGGGTCCTTGCGGACGTGCTGGTAGGCCACGGCGACGGGGGAGTCGCCGACGAAAGGTGGCTCACCGGTCAGCAATTCGTAGAACACGCAGCCCAGGGAGTACACGTCGGAGCGGGCGTCGACGGTCTCACCGCTGGCCTGCTCTGGCGACAGGTACTGCGCGGTGCCGATGACTGCGGAGGTCTGGGTGAGCTTCACACCGTCGTCGTGCAGCGCGCGAGCGATGCCGAAGTCCATGACCTTCACCGCGCCCGCGTTGTCGATCATGATGTTGGCGGGTTTGACGTCGCGGTGGATGATGCCGTTCTGGTGGCTGTAGTTCAGGGCTTGGCAGGCGTCGGCGATGATCTCGATGGCTCGGCGAGGTTCGACCGGACCGTTGTCGTGGATGACGTCGCGCAGCGTGACGCCGTCGACGTACTCCATCACGATGTACGGCAACGGGCCGTCGGGCGTCTCGGCCTCGCCGCTGTCGTACACCGCGACGATGGCGGGGTGATTCAGCCCGGCGGCGTTCTGCGCCTCGCGCCGGAAACGCAGGAAGAACGTAGGGTCCCTGGCCAGGTCCGCGCGCAGCACCTTGACCGCGACGTCGCGGTGAAGCCGCACGTCACGGGCGAGATGAACCTCCGACATGCCACCGAAGCCGAGGATTTCCCCGAGTTCGTAGCGGTCGGACAATCGCTGAGGGGTGGTCATTGGGCTATCTGTCCTGTGGTTGCCGTGGCGGTCGCCGGGCGATGGAATCCTACGACGAGCGGAAGGCTCCGAGTGAATTCGCGCCCCACCCTCGCCCGCGACCGTATCTTTGCCGACCTGTTGAATCGGGTAGAACTGCGGTGACTGCCGATCACCACGATCCATCGTCCGAGGAGCCATCATGCCCGCACCGTCCGCCGCCACGTTTGCGCGTCTCGCCGACCTGATCGCCATCCCGGATGCGTCCGAGCGCCCCACCCGTTCCGTCGTCGAGGTGTTCACCGGTCAGCAGCTTGCGACGATTCCGATCGGCACCGCGCAGGACGCCAAGGATGCGATCGCGCGGGCCCGGGTGGCGCAGAAGGAGTGGGCGGCCCGGCCCGTCGCCGAGCGCGCCGCCATCTTCCACCGCTACCGCGACCTGGTGCTGAAGAACCTCGACTCGCTGATGGACATGGCGCAGGCCGAGACCGGCAAGTCGCGCAACGCCGCCCAGGAGGAGATTCTCGACATCGCGATGACGGCGCGTCATTACGCGCGCGTCGCGCCGAAGCTGCTGCGCCCGCAGCGGGTGACCGGCATGCTGCCCGGTCTCACCAAGACCGTGGTGCGGTACCAGCCGAAGGGCGTCGTCGGCGTCATCTCGCCGTGGAACTACCCGATGACGCTGGCGGTGTCCGACGCGATCGCCGCGCTGCTCGCCGGCAACGCGGTGGTGCTCAAGCCCGACAGCCAGACGCCGTACTGCGCGCTGGCGTGCGTGGAACTGCTGTACGACGCGGGCCTGCCGCGCGACCTGTTCGCCGTCGTCCCCGGCCAGGGCTCGGTGGTGGGCACGGCCCTGGTCGAGAACACCGAGTATCTGATGTTCACCGGCTCCACCGCCACCGGTCAGTTGCTCGCCGAGCAGGCCGGGCGCCGGCTGATCGGCTTCTCGGCCGAACTCGGCGGCAAGAACCCGATGATCGTGGCCGCCGGCGCCAATCTGCGCGAGGTCGCCGACGCCGCCGTGCGCGCCTGCTTCGCCAACTCCGGGCAGCTCTGCATCTCCATCGAGCGCATCTACGTCGAGCAGTCGATCGCCGACGAGTTCATCCGCGTGTTCGGCGAGCGCGTCCGCAAGATGACGTTCCGCGGCGGCTACGACTTCGGCGTCGAGATGGGCAGCCTGATCTCCGAGGAGCAAGTGAAGGCCGTCTCCGCCCACGTCGACGACGCCGTCGTGAAGGGCGCGACCGTGGTGGCCGGCGGCACGGCGCGTCCCGACCTCGGACCGCTGTTCTTCGAGCCGACCGTGCTGACCAACGTCCCCTCCGACGCCGACTGCTACCGCGAGGAGACCTTCGGTCCGCTCGTCTCCATCTACCCGGTGGCCGACGTCGACGAGGCCGTCGCCCGCGCCAACGACACCGAGTACGGACTGAATGCCAGCGTCTGGGCCGCCACCAAGCGCGACGGCGAGGAGATTGCCGCGCGAATTCACGCGGGCACGGTCAACGTCGACGAGGGGTACGCACCGACGTGGGGCAGCACCGCCGCCCCGATGGGTGGCATGGGCGTGTCCGGGATGGGCCGTCGCCACGGACCCGAGGGTCTGGTCAAGTACACCGAACCTCAGACGATCGCCACCACCCGCATCCTGAATCTCGGTGGGCCACGCGGACTTCCGCCGAAGGTGTGGGCGAAGATCATGCCGCCGTTCGTCAAGGCGCTTCAGTGGCTTCCCGGGCGCTGAGGTCGCCGAGACGCTCGACGAGTAGGTCCCGTGACCGGGAGTGACGGGCTGGGCGGGCGTTATGAGCTCAGGGGCGTGCTAGGCGTCGGCGGGATGGCGGAGGTCCGCGACGGCTGGGACACCAGGCTGGGTCGCGCGGTCGCAGTGAAATTGCTGCATCCTGCCCTGGGTGCCCGGCCCGACGCGCGGGCCCGATTCGAGGAGGAGGCCCGCGCCGCGGCGCGCCTCTCGCACCCCAACATCGTTGCCGTCCACGACTATGGACATCACGGTGGCACCCCGTACATCGTGATGGAGCGGCTGCCGGGAAGCACGCTGCTGGACGAGATTGGGCGAGGCCCGATACCACCGATGCGGGTGCGGACGATTCTCGACGAGGTCCTCGCCGCGTTGTCCGTTGCGCACAGCGCCGGCGTCGTCCACCGCGACATCAAGCCAGCCAACATCCTGACCTCTGGCCCGGGGGGAGGCGTCAAGGTCGCCGACTTCGGCATCGCTAAGACCGGTGACGCCGGGCATACCGCCACGGGTCAACTGGTCGGCACCATGGCGTACACGAGTCCCGAACGCTTGGCCGGGGCGCCGTCATCGGTGGCCGACGACCTGTACGCGGTGGGCGTCGTCGGCTACGAGCTCGTTGCCGGTCGGCCGCCGTTCCCGCAGAACGACGTTCAGGCCCTTGCCTTTGCGATCCTGAACGGTCAGCACGTGCCGCTCACGTCGGTGGTCGGCGTCGATCCCGCCCTCGCCGCGGTGATCGAACGCGCAATCGCACACGATCCCCGTGCTCGTTTCACCAGTGCCGATCAGATGCGTGCGGCCCTCGCGGGCCCGCGGCCCATTACGCGAGTGTTCACCGCCCCGTTCGCTCCGGTCGTGTCGAGCGGCTACCCGCGCCCCGTGGCCCGTTCGCCGCGGCGCGGGATCGTCCTGACGACGATTGGGGTGCTGGTGGCGCTCGTCATCGCCGTGCTCGCGCTGGCGTTGCGACCCACGTCGCAGAACGCGCCCGCCACGACCAGCACGTCGACCACGCCACCACCGCAGCCGTCGTCGAGCGTTGCGCCGCAACCGGTCCCGGCGACGACGATCCAACCGGTTCAACCGGTCGAACCGAACGGGCCCCCGCCGGGCAGGGGCAACGGCAAGGACAAGGGTCCGAAGAACCGCGGCTGACCGCCTACCTGGCGTCGCCCGCGGTTACGCGGCCGATTCGGCGCCCGTGCCCTGCGACGAGGCGGCCTTGTCCGCGCTCCCGCCGTCGTCCGATTTGCCGGGCTTGTCGGCCGTGCCGCTCGGCTTCACCGTGGTGCGAACCTCGGGTGCGTCGTCGGAGTCGGCGGTCTCTCGCACCTTGTTGGGCTCGGTCCTGGGTGACCCCTTGACCGTCTTCGGCGAGTCGTCGTCGACGGTCGTGTCGGACTCGTCTGGCTTCACCACCGTCTTGGTGGACTCGGCGGTGTCGCTAACCGTGGGTGCGGCAACGGGTTTCGCGCTACCGGTGACGCTCGTCCGGTCGTGCTTCGTGACCTTCGTGACCTTGGTGGTCTCGTCGGACTCGGCCGACGTCTTCTCCGCCGAGATCGCCACGTTCTCGGACGAGGCGTCCAGCTGCTTGGTGGTCGTCGGCAGTTGCGGAGGCGGGGGCGGCGTGAACACCAGCTGCCCATGGTCGACGCGCGGCCCGAGATTCGGGGTCATGTACGAATAGCCCGCCCTGATCAACGGCATCAACATCTTGTCGATCTCGTCGACCACCTTGCGCGGCACTCCGAGTTGAAGCAGGGGCCTGGTGATGGGGAGCTGGGTACGAGGAACGACGTACGTGCTGGTGGTGCCTCCGGCCTCGCTCTTGACCTGCGACACCAGAACCGCGTCGTCCATGCTGTCGAGCGCCGTCTGCGAGTGGTCGTTCTTCCCGTTGACGGTGTACACCGCACCCATCACCGCGTTGATCACGGCAAGTGGATTCCACGGTCGGTCGGGCGGGTTGGCCCAACCGTCCCACTCCTCGTTGACGACCACGGTGTCGTACCGGGTCTCCGGGACGGGTCCGAACGTCTGCCCGAAGAACGGGATCGTCACCCCGGGCAGGTACATCTGGCCCAGGCCGCGCAACATGTCACCGAAGACGTAGAACGTCAACACATCTCGCGACGGCGCCTCGTCCGCCGACAGGCTCTGCAGATAGGCCAGTTCCCGTTCGACGACGAGCGTGCCCTCACTGATGCCCGCCACCGCGACGGGTTCACCCTTCTTCAGCTCGTTCAGAATCAGCTGGTGAAGCAACTTCTGGCCGAGTTTGGTCGACTGGTCAGTGGTCAACGCGCCGGGTCCCGACACGAGTCCCAGCTGGCCGGGATAGTCCAGGGCCACCGACTTGCCCTTGGTGTCGGGTAGCCAGTTCTCGCCGACCCGGGTCCCGAAGTCGAGCCATCCCTCTTGGGTCAGGCCCTGGCTGTCGAGGATGTCGGACAGAATCGGCCACTCGCTCGGGCGCCCGCCGTTCACGCCTATGCGGTTTTGCGCGGACGCCAACGCGCCTGGCGCGGCGACCGCGAGCGCCGCCGCGACCACCACTGCCGCCAGTGACCACCGACCCCTGCGGCCGCGTCCGCCAACGGTGGCGATCTTTCCTCTTCGGACGACGAATTCGTACATGTTTTTACCCCCCGTGGTCGACGATAGCGTCGGTCTCCGACGCGCGTGAGATGACCTCGCCAATCGTCGCGATGGTATGAAATCCGTCCAGAGCCGTCGGTTCAGTGTCGAGACGGCTCCAGCGCGGCCCCAGCTCCGGCATGGGTGAGCGTGATCGTCGGCGGGTGGTACCCGGCCCGCACCACCGTGCTCCGGACTTCCTCCGCCACGGCGTCGCACCGGTCGGCGGCGGCGAGGGCGATCACGCACCCTCCGAAGCCGCCGCCCGTCATGCGCGCTCCCAGTGCACCGGCGCGGACCGCGGTGTCGGCGATCAGGTCGACGTGCTCGGTGGTGATCTCGAAGTCGTCGCGCATCGAGGCATGTGAGGCGTCGAAGAGTCGGCCGACCGCAGCGAAGTCGGCATCGCCCAGTGCCGAGACGACGTCGGCGACGCGTTGGTTCTCCGTCAGAATGTGCCGGGCGCGACGCGCGTCGACCGGGTCGGTGACGTCGACGAGCACAGCCTCACCGCGATCCTGCACATCGCGCAGGGATCGGACGCCAAGCGCCGCGGCCGCTCGTTCGCAGGAGGCGCGCCGTGCGGCGTACTCGCCGCCGGCATGCCGATGCGGGGCGTTCGAGTTGATCAGCATCAGTGCCAGACCGGTGGCGGCGGGATCGAACGGCACCAACGCCACGGTGTCGTCCTGGAAGTCGATCAGCAGCGCATGTCGTGGTTCGCCGCGCAGCGATGCCAGCTGGTCCATCAAACCCGTTGGCGCGCCGACATAGTCGTTCTCCGCCCGCTGGGCGATCCGGGCCTGCTCGGTGCGGTCGATCCGAAGCCCGGCCGCAGCGCTTAGCGCGCCGAGGACGGCACACTCCAGGGCGGCCGACGACGACAGACCCGAACCCACGGCCACCCCGCTGGTGATCCGCATCGCGCCCCCACCCACCTGGTGCCCGGACTTCCGAAGTGCCCACACCACGCCCGCGACGTAGGCGGCCCAGCCGGTGACGTCACCCGGGGTGGTGTGCAGCGGGATCGTCACCTCGCCGTCTTCTCGATCGCTGCGAACCACGACCGCGTCACCGCCGTCGGGTCGGAAGGTCACCGTCGTGCGGGCCGGCAGCGCGATCGGCAGCGCGAAACCCTGGTTGTAGTCGGTGTGTTCGCCGATGAGGTTGATTCGCCCTGGCGCGGAGAAGCGAATGTCGTCGGTCACGAGGCAAGCCCCCGGAGCCGTTCGGCGACCGTCTCGGGTAGCACGTCGCCGATGAATGCGTCCATCGCCGATTCCGACCCGGCGAGGTACTTCAGCTTGGTGGCGCTGCGCCGCACCGACATCAGCTCGACGTGAAAGTACCCGTCCCGCTGCGCCTCGGTGTCGCGGTACTGGTGCAGTGCCGAGATGTACGGCAAAGGCATGGGATACATCCTGTCGAAGCGTTTCAGGAGGTCGCAGTATATCGCCGCGAACGCGTCGAGTTCGGCGTCGTCGAGTTCGGACAGGTTGCGCACCAACCGATTCGGGTACAGGTGGACCTCCACGGGCCAGCGCGCGGCATAGGGCACGAAGGCGGTGAACAGATCGTTGCGGGCCACCACCCTGGTGCCGGCGGCCACCTCGTGGGCCAGGATGTCGGCGAAGAGGTTGGTGCCGTGGCGCTGCGCGTGCGCGCGGGCCTCGGCGAGCATGTGCGCGGTCCGCGGCGTGAGGTAGGGGTAGCCGTAGATCTGCCCGTGCGGGTGGGTGAGCGTCACCCCGATGTCCTCGCCGCGATTCTCGAAGCAGAACACCTGCTCGATCCCGGGCCTGCTCATCAGGTCGGCCGTGCGGTGGCGCCAGGCGTCGACGATGAGGCGGGCGTGGGGGAGTGTGAGTTCGCCGAACGACGAGGTGTGGCTGCTGGAGAACGAAATCACTTCGCAGCGGCCATGTCCCGGCGCACTGAGGAAGTCGTCGACGCCGACGTCGGGTAGGGAGAACGCCCGTCCGTCGGCGCCGGAGAGGCTGGGGAAGCGGTTCTCGAAGACGACGACGTCGTAATCGGGCGCGGGCACCTCGCTGGTGGTGCCAGAAGGACTGGGGCACAGCGGGCATTGATCGGCGCTCGGCAGGTGGGTGCGGTCTTGGCGCAGCGCCGCGATGGCGACCCACTGGCCGGTCTGGCGGTCGAAGCGCACCTGCGACTGGGCGTCCCCCCGAGGGGGGAGCGGTCGACGGTCGGTGACCGGGGTGGGCTCGTGGCCGGGCAGCGAGAAGAACAGCAGTTCGCGGCCGTCGGCCAAGGGCCACGGCGTGGGGTTCGTGGTCGGGTCGGTCACGGTGTGCGCACCTGTGCGATCACCAGGTCGCCGACCCGGCTGTCGAGCAGTTCGCGGTCGGCGGCGGTCAGGCCGTCGTCGCTGATCAGGGTCTGGACGCGGTCGAGGCGGGCGAACACGCAGGCGCCCACTTCGCGGTACTTCGTGTGGTCGGCGAGCACCACGAGACGCCCGCCAATCTCGATCAGGGTGCGGTTGGTCTGAGCCTCGGCGACGTTCGGCGAGGTGAGTCCGGCGTCGGGGTCTACGCCGTGCACGCCGAGATAGGTGGCGTCGACGCGAAACGAGGAGATCGCGGCGTCGGCGACCGGACCGACCAGGGCGTCCGACGGGGTTCGCACCCCACCGCTGAGATAGACCAGCGGAGTGTCGGAGCCGTCCGCTCCCTTGGTCAAGGGATCGGTGAGTTCGCGAAAGACGTTGACCGAGTTGGTGACAACGGTGATCGAGGGTCGGCCACGCAGATGCCGGGCGAGTTCGGTGGTGGTGGTTCCCGCCCCGATGGCGATCGTCATACCGTCGGCGATGGTGGCCGCCGCCGTCGCGGCGATGGCCGCCTTCTCCACCTGTTGCTGACCCGCCTTGTGTGCCGAGCGCGGTTCCTCGCCGCGGTTGTGCCGCGACACCGCACCGCCGTGCACCTTCCGCAGCAGCTGCTGGGCGTCGAGGGTGTCCAGGTCGCGGCGCACCGTCATCTCCGAGACGGCGAGCTCGTCGGCGAGGTCGGCGACGCGCACGGAGCCCTCCGAGTGCAGCGTGCGCAGGATCGCGTCTTGTCGTTCAGCGGCCAGCATCGGCGGCAGCACCCTTCGTCAGACAGATTCGCACAATAACGAACATAATCTAACGCATGCGCGCGACGGTCAGCGACCCCCGGTGAAGCGCTGCAGGAACTGGCGCGTCCGATCCTCTCTCGGATTGGTCAAAACGTCTGCCGCCGAGCCGGATTCAACGATGCGGCCACCGTCGAGGAAGCACACCGTGTCGGCCACCTCGCGCGCGAAGGCCATCTCGTGGGTGGCCATGACGATCGTGCGACCGGTGCTCGCCAACTCCCCGACGAGCGTCAACACCTCGCCGACGAGCTCCGGGTCCAATGCGCTGGTGATCTCGTCGAGCAGCAGCAGCCGCGGCTCATACGCCAACGCCCTGGCGATCGCCACCCGTTGCTGCTGACCCCCGGACAGCTTGTCGGGGTATGCGCCGGCGTGAGAGGACAATCCGACCCGGTCCAACAGTTCACGGCCGCGATCCTCGGCCTCCCGGCGGCTGGACCCGTGCACGACCCGCGGCGCCAGCGCGACGTTGGCCAGCGCGGTCATGTGGGGGAACAGGTTGAACGACTGGAACACCATGCCCATCGCCTGACGAGCTTGGTCGGCGTCGATCCGCGGGTCGCTGATGTCCCGGCCGTCGAGCAGGATCTGGCCGTCGTCGATGTCCTCGAGCAGGTCGACGCACCGCAACAGCGTCGACTTGCCGGATCCGGACGCGCCGATCAACACGACGACCTGATGCTCGGCGACGTCGAGGTCGACGCCCTGGAGGACGGGACGGTCGTGATACGCCTTGGTGAGGCCGCGCACCGACAACACCGGCTGGGGTTCGGTCACAGCGCACCCTGCCGGGTCGCCACGCGCTTCGCCGCCCAGTCGGCCAACCGGGCCGACGGTATCGCCAACGCCACGAACAGCAGACCGGCGACGACGTACGGGGTGAAGTTGTAGGTGGTGGCGGCCGAAATCTGGGCGGCGCGGACGGCGTCGACCGCACCGAGCACCGAGATGAGCCCGCAGTCCTTCTGCAGGGCCACGAAGTCGTTGAGCAGGGCGGGCGTCACCCGGCGGGTCGCCTGCGGCAGGACGACCAGCTGCATGGTCCGGCGATGGTTCAGCCCAAGGGATTTCGCAGCCGCCAACTGCGACGGGTGGACCGATTCGATGCCGGCGCGGAACACCTCCGCCACGTACGCGGAGTAGATCAACACCAGCGCAAGACCGCCGAGGAGCACCGGATTGGTCGGAAGGCCCGACAACCGCAGCCCGGGCAGGCCGAAGCCGACGAGATACAAACAGATCAGCAGCGGCAGGCCACGAAACAGGTCTACGTAACCGGTTGCCAACGCCCGCAACGGAAACCACACCGGGCCGCGGAGGGTGCGCACCGCAGCCAGCCCGAGTCCGAAGATCAGGATCAGGACCTGGCACACGATCAGCACGCGCACGTTGAGCCACAGGCCCTCCAGCAACGCGGGCAGGCTCTCCCAGCCGATCCGGAGGTTGAAGAACGACTCGCGGACTCGGGGCCAGCCCGGCGACGACGTCACCGCCAGCAGCAGCACCGCCGCGAACACGACGGTGGACACCAGGGCGATCAGCGTGGACCGCCGGGCCCGTGACTGCCGGTAGGCCACCCGATCCAGGGCGGCCGTGGTCACGACAGAACCGGTGCGTTGCCCGCGCCCGTGAGCCACGTCTTCTGCAGCTTGAACAGCTCGCCATCGTTGCCGAGGTCGTCGACTGCCTTGGACACGCACGCCGTCAGCGGGCTGTCCTTGTCGAGCACGATGCCGAACTGCTCGGCCTTCTCGTCGCCCGCCGGCAGCTGGCCGACGATGACGCCGTCGGCGAGTTCGGCCTGCACCTGGAAGGCGGTCGGCAGATCCAGCACCAACGCGTCGATCTGGCCGTTCGACAGCGCCGCCTTGGCGTCGTCGTTGTTGTTGAACACCGCAACGTCCGGGTCGACCGCCTTCGCAGCGGTGTAGCTGGTCGTGCCGACCTGCGCGCCGAGCTTGAGCCCCTTGAGGCCCGCGACGTCCTTCACTCCCGCGGCGGGGGAGGACTTCAACGCGACGACCGCCTGGGTCACGTTGAAGTACGGCGAGGAGAAGTCGACGGCCTGCTTGCGGTCGTCGGTGATCGAGAACTCGTTGAGGTTGGCGTCGAACGTCTTCGGGCCAGGGGCGATGGCCGCGTTGAACGGCACCCGCACCCACGTCACGTCCTCACGCGCGTAGCCGAGCTTGCCGGCAACGGCGTAGGCGACGGCCGATTCGAAGCCCTTGCCGTTGGACGGGTCGTCGTCGACGAACCACGGCGGGTACGCCGGTTGATCGGTGCCGAAGGCGATCGACCCCTTCTTCAGGGTGGGCAGGGAGTCCTTGGTGCACTGGGCCGCCGACGCCGCGGCGGTCGAGCTGCCCGGCGCCGTCTCGTCGGCGGGGGCACAGGCCGTGGCCGCAGTCAGACCGACGAGGGCCAGCACGGACACCACACTCGACACATTGCGCATGGGCGGCATCATCGCGCACCTGGCGAGCGCGCGCCAACCTTCGGATCAACGCAAGTGCCAATTGTTGGGATCGGTAGCCCGGCGGGCGCCGTGTACTCATCTCACCGGCGAGGCCACCGAGGCCCGCCCCACGAAAGGCAACACGATCATGATCACCCTCCCCGCCGCCATCGAAGAGCAGATCAACCGCTTCGACCGCCAGCGCAGCCTGATGATCGGCATCACCAACGCCGTCATCGCGGCGTGGTGCGCCTACCGGCTGATCTGGCTCATGTACGTGGCCGTGACGTTCAGCGGATTCTTCGGCTCACTGATCTTCTCGTTCGTGCTCTGGGGCGTCGTCGGAATCGTCGCCGCGGCCTTGGCCGTGATCTTCCTTCAGCGGGCCAAGCACCTCCGCACCGCTGCCGAAGGAACGCCGTCCGTCACGAACGAAGGGTGACGACGACCTTGCCTCGAGCGGAGCGGTCCTCGAGCGACGCGATGGCATCGGCGGCCCGCTCGAGTGGGTAGACGACAGGCGCGGGGGCCGTCACCGCGCCGGAGGCGAGCAGTGGCTCCAGTTCGGCCCACTGCTCGCCGAGGTAACCCGGGTGGGTCATGGCCCAGGCTCCCCAGCCGACGCCGACCGCGTCGACGTTGTTGAGCAGCAGGCGGTTCACCTTGACCGTCGGGATGTCGCCGCCGGTGAAGCCGATCACCAGCAGTCGACCGCCCGCGGCGAGGGACCGCAGCGAGTCGGTGAACCGGTCGCCACCCACCGGGTCGACCACCACGTCGACGCCGCGGCCCTCGGTGAGTTCCTTGACGGCGTCCCGGAAACCGTCCGCGAGTACGACGTCGGTGGCGCCCGCGGCCCGTGCGACGTCGCCCTTGTCCGCGGTGCTGACGACGGCGATCGTGCGCGACGCACCCCACGCCGTGGCCAGTCGCAACGTCGAGGTGCCGATGCCGCCTGCCGCACCGTGGACGAGCACCGACTCGCCTGCCACCAGGCGGCCGCGGGTGCGCAGGGCGCAGTGCACCGTCAGATCGTTGAAGAGCAGTCCGGCGCCGGCTTCGAAGGACACGGTGTCCGGCAGCTTGAACACCTGATCTGCCGGTACCGCAACGACTTCCGCCATTGCGCCGGTGAGCATTGTCAGCGCGGCGACCCGGTCACCCGCCACGACGTGGGCGCCCGCCGGGGCGCTGCGCACGACGCCGGCGAGCTCGGCACCCGGCACGTAGGGCAGCTCGGGGCGGTGCTGATAGAGCCCGCGGGTCTGCAGAGCATCGGGAAACGCGACCCCCGCGGCGTGGACGTCGATCAGGACGGCGTCGCCGGCTTCGGGTTCGTCGATCTCGACGAGCTCCGCTGCCCGTGGTCCGTCGAGTCGCGGGATCTGAATGGCGCGCATCGTGACCATTTAACATCGCCCGGTGACGAACGCACGAGCGGCCGTACTGCTCACCGAGGAATCCGAGCCCCAACTGGTCGACGTCGAGGTTCGGGCGCCAGTCGACGCGGAGGTGCTGGTCCGCGTCGACGCCGTCGGCATCTGCCACACCGACGTCAGCGTCGCGGCGCGCTGGCCCGCGCGCAAACTGCCGATGGTCTTCGGGCACGAGGGCGTCGGCACCGTCGTCGAGACGGGGCCTCAGGCCCGGGTCGAGATTGGTCGGCAGGTGGTGCTCACCTTCGCCAGCTGCGGCCGGTGCCCCAACTGCGCCGCCGCGAGACCCGCGTATTGCGACCACGCGACGACGCTGAACATGCGGGGTGACCGGGCCGACGACACCAGCGCTCTTCGCCTCGGCGGAATTCCGCTGCGGGGCGGCTTCTTTGGTCAATCCAGCTTCGCAACGCACGTCCTCGCCGGGCCGTCCAACACCGTCCCGCTCGCCGAACCGCTCGATCCTGCGCTGGCGGCGCCGCTGGCTTGCAGCGTGCAGACCGGCGTCGGCACGGTGCTCAACGCCGCTTCCGCCGGGGTGGACGACGCGGTGGTCGTGTTCGGCGCGGGCGGCGTGGGTCTCTCGGCCGTGATGGGCGCCCGGATTGCGGGCTGCCGGGCCATCGTGGCGGTCGACCCCAATGGCGAGCGTCGCTCGCTGGCAATGGAATTGGGTGCCACGGCGGTCATCGATCCGACCGATGGCGACGTCGCCGCGCACCTCGCCGACCTGACCGGCGGCGGACCCACCGTTGCCGTCGACACCACCGCCCTTCCCGCCGTCATCGCCACCGCGCTGGCGGCGTTGCGATCCTGCGGCACACTGGCACTCGTCGGCCTCGGTGCGTTGACCGCCGAGCTGCCGGTCGGCCTCATCATGGCCAAGGGACTTCGGGTCCGCGGTGTCATCGAGGGTGACAGTGACCCGCACGCGTTCATCCCGTATCTCGCCGAGCTGACCCGGCGCGGCGAGCTGCCGCTGGAGAAGCTGGTCACCCGGTTCGCCTTCGACGACTTCGGTGCCGCGTGGGCTGCCGCGGTGTCGGGCACGGCGATCAAACCGGTGCTCACCATGACGCGCTGACGTGGCGATGGCTACAATTCTCCCGCCGTCGGCAAAGGTGCCGCGGAGATCGGAGCGCACGTGAAGACGAGCTCGAGGCGGCTGGCGGTAGTCGACGAGATGTCACCGGGCCGGGTAGTCGAGGTCCACTCGGCTGACGGGACCAGGATCCACACCGAGGTCTTCGGACCCGACGACGGCTACCCGATCGTCTTGGCGCACGGCATCACGTGCGCAATCCGGGTGTGGGCAAACCAGATCGCCGACCTCTCCAGGGATCACAAGGTCGTCGCCTACGACCACCGCGGCCACGGCCGAAGCGGCGTGCCCCCGCTGCGTGGGAGGCGGAACGGCTACGGCCTCGACTTCCTCGCCGCCGATCTCGACGCAGTGCTGGCCGCGACGTTGGCGCCCGGTGAACGGGCCGTGATCGCCGGTCACTCGATGGGCGGTATCGCCATCTCGTCGTGGTCGCAGCGCTATCCCCAACGGGTCCGGCAGTGCGCCGACGCCGTCGCCTTGATCAACACGACCACCGGGGATCTACTGCGCAACGTCAACCTCCTGCCCGTCCCACCGGCATTGGTCGGCGGCCGGGTGCGCGCAGCGGGACTCTTGCTGAAGAGACTGGGCGCCGCGCCGCTGGTGCCGGGCTCGGTCCAACAGAGCCGGCGTTTCGTCGCCGCGCTGGCGGTTGGCCGCCATGCCGATCCGGCGATCGCGGACTTCGTCTTCGACCTGTTCGCGCAGACGCCTCCCGCGGGTCGCGGCGGGTGGGCCCGGGTGCTGGTCGACTCCCTTGGGCCGAAACACATCTCGCTACGGAACCTGACCGTCCCGACGCTCGTCGTCGGCAGTCGTGACGACCGTCTGCTGCCCATCGGGTCGTCGCGCCGCATCGCCGCCGATGCGCCCAACCTGGCATCCTTCGTCGAGCTGTCCGGCGGGCACTGCGGCATCCTGGAACAGCCCGACGAGGTGAACCAGCTTCTGCGCCAACTGGTCGAGTCGACTGCGGAGAAGCGCCGGATCAGTTCGTAGCCAAGTACCCGGCGACCTCGGCTGCCGCGCGGTGACCCGATCGCACCGCCCCGTCGAGGAAACCCGTCCACTCGTCGGCGGTCTCGGTACCCGTCCAGAAGATGCCGTCGACCGGTTCGCGCAGTCTGCGTCCGTACGTCGTCCACGACCCGGGCGGCACCGCGGCGGTCGGACCGCCGGGCGCGAAGGCCTCGGCGCTCCACCGATGGTCGACGTAGTCGACCGGGTTTCTGGCGGCTTCGCCGAACAAGCCCGCGAAGCACTCGAGGGCACGCGCACGGCGCTCCTGCGGTTCGAGCGGGTCGAAGCTGCGCGCATCGGTGAAGCCGAGCAGGACGCCGGGGCCACCGTCGCCAGGGCTGACGTCGAATGTGATGAACACCGAACCGTCGTCGGACAAGGCCTCGCCCGACTGGCCTGCGGTGCGCCAGAACGGCGTCTCGTAAGCCGCGTACGCCTTGCTCAGATTGCCAAGCGGCCAGTTCTTCGCCAGCTCGGCGTATCCGGTGGGTAGGCCGGGCTCGAACGCGATGGCGGCCCGGTGCGCCGGTGGGACCGCGACGACCACGGCGCGCGCGGTGACCGCCCCGGTGGCGGTGTGCACGGTGACGCCGGACCCGTCGTGCTCGATGCGTTCGACGACGCTGTCGAGTCGGACGCGATCGCCGAGTGCCTCTGCCATGCGGAGCGCGATCTGCTGGGTGCCGTCGGGAAAGCGGTCCTGCTGTGCACCGCCCTTGACGTCGAGCATCGTGCCAATGCCGCCGGCGGCCTTGATGTAGTGCACGGCGTGCAGCATCGACACCTCGTTGGGCTCGCAGCCCCACGTCACCCGCGTCATGATCGCCATGAGGTCCCTGGTGCTCTTGCCCGCGTGGACCGACCGCAGCCATCCCTCGACGGTCTCGTGGTCGAGTCGATGCGCCGTGGGGGCCGTCCACGGCGCTCCGAGCGGAACCTGCTTGGCGAGGCGCTCGAATCGCCACTGAATGCGGGACACGTCGAGCAGTTCGAGGATCGACAGCCTCGGGATGGTGCTGCGGTAGGACCTGACCCGGCCGCGCCAGCGGATCAGGTTCTTGCCGACGTTGTGGGTCGGAACCGTCGTGCAGCCGAGTTCGGCGGCCAGCGCGAGCACTTCGGTTTGGGTCGGTCCGACGAAGGTGGCGCCGAGGTCGACGGGCACGCCGGCGACCGTGGTGGTGTAGGACCGTCCGCCGACGCGGTCACGTCCCTCCAGGACGACGACGTCGTGCCCGAGTGCGGTGAGTGCGCGGGCGACCGTCAGCCCGGCGAAACCGGCACCCACGACGACGACGTCAGGACCTGGTGGATTGGTCACGTGACCAGGCTCTCACGTGCGAGGGTCGACTCGGTGTCGTTCGGACGGCCGGATCGCCGACGCACTTCGAGGCGGACCCCCTATCGTGGGGCTGGTACGCGGCAGGACCAAGGAGGCTCTCAATGGACGACCAGGCGGAATACTCGGACGTGCTGATCATCGGCGCGGGCATCTCGGGACTCGGCGCCGCGTACCGCATTCACCAGCGCAACCCCCACCTCAGCTACACCATCCTGGAGCGGCGCGAACGCATCGGCGGCACGTGGGACCTGTTTCGGTACCCGGGAATCCGGTCGGACAGCGACATCTTCACCCTGAGCCTGCCCTTCGAGCCCTGGACCAGACCGGAGAACGTCGCCGACGGTGGCGACATCCGCGACTACCTCACCGATGCCGCCCGACACCACGGCATGGACCGGCACATCCGGTTCGACACCCGCGTCGCCTCCGCGGAGTGGGATTCGTCCACCGACACGTGGACGCTGCGCACGACGACGTCCGACGGATCGGACAAGCTGTACCGGGGGCGCTTCGTGTTCTTCGGCACCGGTTACTACGACTACGACGCGCCGTACCGTCCCGAAATCCCCGGTCTGGAGGACTTCGCGGGCGAGGTGGTGCACCCCCAGTTCTGGCCGGAGTCGCTGGATCACTCCGGCAAGCGAATCGTCGTGATCGGCAGTGGGGCGACGGCCATCAGCCTGGTGCCCGCGTTGGCGAAGACGGCCGCCCACGTCACGATGCTGCAGCGCTCGCCGACCTACATGATGTCGATGGCGCGCGTCGACCCGATGGTGGAGGCGATCCGGAAGGTGTTGCCGCCCAAGCTGGCTCACAGTGTGGTGCGGGCCCGCAACGCCGCCTTCTCGGTGCTGTCGTACGTCATGTTCCGCAAGGCCCCCAAGTTCGGTCGGTGGCTGGTCAGGAATAGGACCATCGCCGCACTGCCCGAGGGCTACGACGTGGACCTGCACTTCAAGCCCCGCTACGACCCGTGGGACCAGCGGATGTGCCTGGTGTTGGACCACGACCTGTTCGATCTCATCGGCGACGGCCGAGTCGAGGTGGTGACCGACCAGGTTGACCACGTCGACGCCACCGGCATCGTGCTCGCGTCCGGCAAGCGCGTCGACGCCGACTTGATCGTGACCGCCACCGGGTTGCAGCTGCAGGCGCTCGGCGGCGTCCGCATCGTCGTCGACGGCAACGAGATCGCGCCCACCGATCGCTTCGTCTACAAGGAATATCTGCTCGAGGACGTGCCCAACATGGCGTGGTGCATCGGGTACACCAACGCGTCGTGGACGCTGCGCGCCGACATGACCGCCCGGGCGGTGGCGAAGTTGTTGGCCTACATGGATTCTCATGGCTACACGCACGCCTATCCGCATCTGGGAGGCGTGCCGATGCAGGAGAAGCCGACGTTCGACCTGAAAGCCGGTTACATCCAGCGCGCCCCACACGCGCTGCCCAAGTCGGGTACTCGCCGACCGTGGAACGTGCGGCACAACTATGTGCTGGACATCCTCGACCACCGCTTCGACCGCGTCGAGGAATCGATGGTCTTCGGTCGCGCGCCCGCGCAGACCGCGCGGAAACCCGAGTCCGACCGGGCGCAGACCGCCTAACCCATCCCGTCTCCACCCCGCAGCGTGCTCCTGGAATGAAACCGGCGGTCGGCGTCGTTGACACCAACATGAAGAAGTTCAGCATCGCCAGTATCGTCGCCTCCGGATTCGCCGCCGCCCTCTTCGGGCTGGCCGCACCCGCGAGCGCCGACATCAGTCATCACCAGTGGGTCAACGACATTCAGCCACGCGCCAGTGTCGGATCGGTCACCTCGATCGTAGGCAACGGCCGCTAACCCACGCTCGACGACGAAGGGGCACCCGGTGACCGGGTGCCCCTTCTTCATGCCGCGAGTGCCTCGTAGACGATTTCGACATAGCGCCGCGTGCGGTCTGATCCGACGAGGTCGGATGCCATGTGGTTCATCGTGTAAGCAATCGTCACGCGCCGGTGCAGGTCCATCACGACGAGCGACCCACCCCATCCGCCCCAGAAGCAGGTGCGTTCGGTCGGAAGGTAGGGCAGGAACTCGGCGGTGGGCAGGGCCATTCCCAGACCCCACCTGACCGGGCTGCCCAGTACCAGGTCGGGACCTGTGGCTTGGACCTCGAAGATTCGGTCGATCGTCTCCGGCCTGAGCAAGGTGACGCCGTTGGCCCTGCCGCTCAACGCAATTGGTGACAGTGCCCGGACCAGGCCGCGCGCGTTGGAGTGACCGTTGCACGCGGCGACCTCGGAACGCCGCCACGCCGTGGTGTTGGCGGGCTCGGCCGCGGCCGGGGGAGCGGCGAACACCTTGCGCATGGGGTCGTCCTGCGGAAGTGGCGGCAGCTGGAACGGGGGAGGAGTGATCAACTCGGCGACCCGGTGGTCGTCGGCGGCGCGGGCACCGATCTGAACGTCGGCCCCCAGCGGCTTGGCGATCTCGCGTCGAACGAAGTCAGTCAGGCTGGTTCCGGTTACCCGGCGGATGATCTCCCCGACCAGGTGACCGTAGTTCTGGGCGTGGTAGCCGGCCTGGGTTCCCGGCGTCCACCAGGGGGCCTGCTCAGCGAGGCGCGCGACGGCCGCGTCGCGGTCGTACATCTGCTCCTGCGTGAACGGCTCGTTCCAGCCGGCGACGCCGGAGGTGTGCGACAGGACATGGCGAACCAGGACGTCCTGCTTGCCGTTTGCGGCGAACTCCGGCCAGTACCGCGCGACGGGCGCGTCGAGGTCGAGCAGTCCGCGGTCGACCAGGATCAGCGCCGCCAGCACGCACACGGGTTTGGTGGACGACCACACGTTGACGATGGTGTCCTCGTCCCACCGGGTTGACCGGGCGCCGTCGGCGTATCCACCCCACACGTCGACGACGCTGACGCCGTCGACGTCGACTGCCAGGGCCGCTCCCACTTCGTCGCCGTTGACGAGCTCGTCGTCCAGGGCCTTGACGAGGTCGGTGAATCTCGGGTCGTAGTTGCCGTGGACCATGACTTCTCCTTCTCGACGTGCGTCCGAACCCCTGAGGGTGAACGCCGTCGAGCGGAGAATGATTACGTCGTCGGCATCCTTGCTAGTCCGCCACAGTCAGCCTCGTTGAGTTCGCGTTCGGCTGCGATCCGTGCGGTGCGGTCTTGGGCGCGGGTAGTCTTGCGCCGCGGCATGGTGAGCCCAGCGGTGTGCGGTGTGGGCCTGCCCGTCGTCGTCACCGTCGTAGTGGGTGCGCTGAGTTCGGGGAAGAGCAGTCGGCTGCCCGGTGCGGTGATATGCCGTCGGCCGTCGGGTGCGGTCCAGATGACGGTACCGTCATCGAGTTGCTCGTCACGCCAACCACTCTCGCCGCCCCAGAACGTCTTCAACAAGTGGTGTCGACGGCATAAACACTTGAGGTTCGATGCCGCGGTCGGCCCGCACGGCCACGGGATCGTATGGTCGAGGTCTGAGTGAGTGGCGGGTACGCGGCAGCCGGGAAAGCGGCACGTCATGTCGCGGCAGCGGATGAAGTCGGCCAGCTTCTTCGACGGTCGGTAGCGGGGTTCCGGTGGGGCTTGTCCGGGGTGGACGATCGGGGTGATGGTCGCCCCGATCGTCGCGCGGCAGGCGATCGCGCCGGGTAGGAACTGGCCGCCCATCATCGCTGCCGGCCGCAGGTTGGCCAGCTTGCCGGGGGCGGGGGTGAGGGCCTCGGTCAGTGTGAGATCGTGCAGCGGCTTGTCGAACAAGGGTGGTTGCTCCCCGTCGAGTGATGGCGGCGCGGGAGTCTCCGATGTCGGCGCCGACGGCCCGGAGTCGGGCGTAGCCGTCGGCTTGGGGAACGTGTCCTGCGACGCGATCACGTAGACCACGACCCCTGTCGACGGTGGATTCTCACCGGCCGGGCAGTCGTCGGACTCGCACAGGCACGTCAGGCGGGCGTTGCCGTGAGAGAGGGCGCCAATGGCATCGGCGCGGCGCTGGTCCGTGGTCCGGGGGTCGGACGGACAAACCGTGTCGGCCATCGCGGTCAACCGGGCCTCGAACGCCTTCGCGTCGTGGGCGAACAAGGTCGCGTATACGGTGGCCAGGCCGCTGCCGTCCTCGTCGACGCTGACCTCGACCGACCGACTTCGGGCCTTGGTCTCGGTGCGGCGCACCGCGTGGGGGTCGACCTGGGCGACGTAGGCGTCGAGGGTCTTTTCGGTCTTGTCCACCGACATCGGTTCCCAGGTCCCGAACGCCTCGGCAAGTAGGGCGTCGAGAGCGCGTAGCGCGTCGGGGTCGACGACGAGGGCGCCGCGTTGCACCACGGTCTTCACCAGTTGGTAGGTGATGAGTCCGTCGGCGAAGATCGCGGCGACCTGAGGGAAGCGCTCGTGCAGGGCGACGGCGATGAGGAGTTGGTTGGAGGCGGCGCCGGGGGTGACGCGTTGGGTGGCTCCGATGTGGGCGGCGACGGCGTCGAAGTTGTCCAGGCACCATTGGTCGCGATCCGCAGACCCGGACGCGGCGTAGGCCTCGGCGAGCATGGCGGCCACCGCCGCGACCTTGCGGGCGCATGCGGCGGACTCCACCCGCGCCCACGCCGAGAGCGACCCGGCACCCGAGGTGCCGGTCGTCGCGTCCACCAGACTGTCGAACATGATCACAGTTTATGGCGTCGGTACGACGAAAGTCGTTCTGCTACAGGCGTTCTGTGGATAACTCCCGAATCTGTGGACAACCCCGCCCAGGCCGCCGGAAATGTCGGAGCCGCGTGCTAAAGCGGTCGACCCATTCGGGACGCTAGTCCGCGACATCCTCGACCGCCGTGTCTTCGGCGGCCACGCCGCGCTCCGCCGAGAGTTTCTTGAGCTCAGGGGGTCCGGATCGTCAGGCCCGTCGCCAGCAGCTGCGTCGCCGACAATCCGAACGTCGTCTTGAACCGGTCTGCCAGATGCGACGGGCTGGCGAAGCCGGCCTCCACCGCGGCGGTGGTGAGGTCGTGTCCGGCAGCGATCTGCGTCCCGGCGCGCATCAGCCGGCTCCACAGCCGATAGCGGCGCAGGCTCGACCCGATCTCCTGCCGGAACAGATGCAGGAACCGGGATTCGGACAAGCCCACCGACGCGGCAAGCTCAGCGGCCGATGCCGCGGCCGCCGGGTCGTCGCGAACCTGCTTGGCGGCCAGCTCGATTCGCGGGTCGATGATCTGAACATCGGACGGTGCGGCGATGTCCAGCCAGCGCAGTGCCCCGACATCGTCGGTCGGTGGGGTGAGCAGTTCGGCCTCGGCGGCGTGGCGGATGCCGATATCCCCGCGAAACTCGCCGAACTGGCCACGGCAGGCCAAGGAGCGCTGGGAGACCGGGTCCAAATAGCAGGAGACGAGCGGTCCGGTCATCGACAGGTGGTGCACGAGCCGAGGCGGAATCAATGCGGTGCGTGCGTCGACGCGTTGCCCGCCGACCCGCACCGTCAAGGGCCCGTCCACCCCGACGGCCAGGCACCACACCGAACCGGAGTGCGGTTCCAGGCCAAGGGCGGGACCGGAGTAGAGCGCCTGGCCGGGCCATAACCACACCGCCGGATAGCAGGTCTGTGGAAGCGGATCGGGTACTCCGGGCGACATGCTGGACTCCTCGTCAACTGATCAGGAGGATATCGTGGTCCAGACCGTGATCGTCATCGTCGGGGTCTTCTTCCTCGGCATGGGTCTGTACGCGTTGGCTGCGCCCGCGCCGATGTTGCGCCCGTTCGGCTTCACCCTGGGAACCGATGCACAGCGCGCCGAAGTCCGTGCGGTGTATGGCGGTTTCGGGTTGGCCATAGCCGGTGTGCTCGCCTACGCTGCGGTCACGCCGGGGGAGCTGCGCAGCGGGGTGCTGATCGCCGTCGGTGCGGCGCTGAGCGGGATGGCGTTCGGCCGGGTCGCGTCGGCGGCGCTGGGTGACCGGACATCGTTCTACCCCAACTGGTTCTACTGCCTCGTCGAGGCGGTGGCCGCCGCCGCACTGTTCTGGACGGCCTAAGTTCTCTGCGCGGTAACCGTCAGGGGGCGACCGTCAGCCAGTCGGCGAACCCCGACGGGTCGTGGCGGCCAAGCGCGCCGTGCTCGAAGAGACCCCAGCCCTCGACGGGTGCGCGGTTGCCTTCGGTGCACAGCGCCCGACCGACGTGGTCGATCACGCCGAACCCGGCGCGTCCCACGATCGCGGGGTCGGTCATGTCGTAGGTCAGACGCTCGGTGAACTTCGCGCCCTTCCACGTGCCGTGGATCCAGTCCGAGTCGCCGCCGTAGCCGCCGCCGACGTGAATCGGCACGGGCAGTTTGGATTCCACCTCGAAGTGCACCGGCGACCCGTCGAGCGCGGTGGCGTCGATGCTGGCGCCGGTCGGGATGCGCGTCCCCGAGGTGTAGTGAATCTTGACGCGCGGCCACCCCAGTTGTTCGACGCGCCCGTCCTTCCAGATCCGCGTGCAGTCGTTGAGCGAGCGGAACCCGCTGGGATCCTCCTGAATGATGAGCACGATCGAGAAGTCCTCGAACGCCATCGGCACGTACAGCCACCACATGCCCTCGAACGGCGGATCGGCGGGGCGCCCGGCGGGTTCGGCCTCCCCGACGGGCCGGATGCCCCACGACCGGTCGCGGCTGCCGATCCAGGTCGACGGGTCGACGGTGATCTCCTCGCCGTCGATCGCGAGATGTCCGCTCCACGAACCCAATTGCGCGAATCGCTGGGCGTCCAAAGTGATTCGGTTACCGGCTCGGAGGAGGTGCCGTTGTTCCTGGACGACGTCGAACAGCCCGTTCCAGGTGAGGTCGACCGCAATTCCGTCGGTCTCGTCCATGACGATCCGCAGCCGGCGCAGCGGCTCCTGAACCTCGACGCGGTATCCGAGGACGTGCTGGTTGAGGCGGTCGTGGTCGATGGCGTCGGAGACGTGCACGGCGGTCTGCACGTCACCGCGGCGGACGAGTACGAAGGCGTCCTTGACCCCCAGGTTCGGGTAGTACCCGATGCCGGTGATCAGGAAGATGTCCCCGCTGCGGTCGTGGGCGTTGAAGTAGGACCGGTCGTAGAAGTTGCGGTCCGAGGACTCTGGCTGTGCGATCGGCTGCGGAACCTGGTGCAGCGGAAACTCGTCCATGGGGCTGAGCATCAGTTGGCTTCTCCAATCAGTCGCTTCAGCAGCGACGCGTGATAGAACTGCGACTCGACGTCGTCCGGCTTCTCCATCTCGCCGAAGTGCACCCGTCGGGCGCTGGTCCGCATGAACACGCAGCACCAGATCACACCGGAATACACGTAGAACCAGTCCAGCGCGCCGAGGGTGGTGCCGGTCAGTTCCTCGTAGGTCGAGCGCACGTCGTCCTCGCGCAGCACGTCGGGCAGGCCTGGCAGACCGGCCAAGCCGGCCAGCTCCTGAAAGACCATGTGGGCGAAGATGATCCAGGAGACGTCTAGTTCGCGTGGTCCGACGGTCGCCATCTCCCAGTCCAGCACGGCCACGGGTCGGAAATCCTCGTAGAGCACGTTGCCGATCCGCGAGTCGCCCCATGCCAGGACCGGCGGCGTCGCCGCGACGTCGTCGGGGAAGTTCTGCTCCAGCCAGGCGAGTGCGCGTTCGACCAGTGGTGACCGGCCGATGTCGGCCACGGCGAATTCGTACCAGTCCTTAAGCCAGGAGAAGTGTCGGCGCAGCGGGGTGTCACCGGGTGGGTCGACCTCGGCGAGGAAGCCGAAGGTGTTCTCCGCGTTGGGGATCGAATGCAGTTTCGCCAGCACGTCGATGGTGGAGTCTTGGAGCTCACGCTGCTTGTCGGCGGGTGCGTCGGCGAACCAGTTGCCGCCGAACGTGTACGGCATCACGTCGGGTGGCACTACGCCGTCGGCGAGGTCCATCAGGAAGAACGGCGTGCCGAGCACCTCGCCCGTGTCCTCCAACCAGCGGACGTGGGGGACGGGCACGTCGCTCAGCTCGCCGACCAGTCGGATGACGTCGAACTGATGGTCCATTCGATAGGTCGGGAAGACCGGCACGTCCGCGGCGCTGGGGGCGACGCGGGCCACCCACTTCTGCGTCGTGGTGATGCCGTCCTGCTCCCACTCACCGGTCAGGATGATCGTCTCCGACGACATGCCGTTCGCGTCGACGCCGCTTTCGACGGTCACCGTGGGCACGGCTCCTCCGGGGAGGACGGTGGCGAGCCACTGCGACATCACGGCGGGGAGGGTGCTGCTGTCGCGGGAGCTGTGCTGGAGACGGCTGACGTCTTCGACAGCCGGGTCGTTCGCCACGGTTTACCCCTTCGAGTAATTACGATACGGTGAGTAGCGTTATGAAAGCAGACGCGGGTGGCGTTGTCGAGACCCCAAACGTGGGGCGTCCTCGCGACCCACGCATCGATGCTGCCGTACTGGGCGCGGCGGCGGACCTGCTTACCGAAGTTGGCTACGCGAATCTCACGATGGCCGCGGTCGCCGAGCGAGCCGGCACCACCAAGACCGCCCTGTACCGCCGATGGTCCAGCAAGGCCGAATTGGTCCACGAGGCAGCCTTTCCCGCGGCGCCCACCGCACTGACGACCCCCGAAGGCGACATCGGCGGCGACGTGCGCGCCATGGTCGCCGCGGCCCGCGACGTGTTCACCACCCCCGTGGTCCGGGCTGCGCTGCCGGGGCTCATCGCCGACATGGCCGACGACGCCGACCTGCACGCCCGCGTCGTGAGTCGATTCGTGGGACTCTTCGGCGTCGTCAGGGACCGGCTTGACCGCGCCGTCGCCCGTGGCGAGGTGCATGCCGACGTCGACCCCCAGCGGATGATCGAGATCATTGGTGGGGCAACACTTTTACGACTTCTTCTCGACCCCGGCGGGTCGCTGGACGACGACTGGGTGGAGCAGACCGCCGCGATCGTCAACCACGGCGTCAAGGCCTAGGCGCTGGACGACGTTCACTCCCGTCGACCGACGGCTTCGAAGGGTGAACCAGTACCGTTGTCACCATGTACGTGCAGCTGACCCTGAACGACGAAGACGGGGTACCCGAGGTGTACTCCACGCCGCCGTGGACCGACGACGCCGACGGGCGGGCGGAGACGGCCAGAGTCGTCGTCGACCCCGTGGGTCGGCCGGACGGCGACCGAGCAGGGGTCCTGCTGACGATGACGATCGGCGAAGCCCTGGTGCTGGGCCGTCGCATCACCGAGATCGCCGAACGGGCCGCGGAGGGCCACTTCAGCCAGCGCGGCACCCAATGGCGCAAGGAAGTCCAGGACCGCAAGCGGCGTGAGGCGTGGAACGTGCTGATGGCCGGTTCCGACGACGACTCCCCGGCGGAGTCCTAGCCCTCGGCGGGAGGCGCGAAGAACTCCAAGGCGGACCCGTCTGGGTCTCGGAAGCTCAGCCCCGAGCCGTAGGGCGCGTCGACGACGCCGCCGTGCTCGATTCCCAGTTCGTCGAGACGCGTCACCCACTCCTCGAGCTCGGCCCGCGATCCGCAGGCGAACGCGACGTGGTCGAGACCGACGCGGTACTCGCTGAACTTCTCGTCCGGCGCGGGCTGGCTGTGCTGGTGGATGCCGAACAGCGTGTCGTCCGGAAGCGCCCAGACGACGTGCCGGTAGCCGGCGTCGGTGTCCTCGTCGATCACGGGGTCGACCCCGATGAGCTGGCGATACCAGGGCGCGCTGACCGAAAGGTCTCGGACGGTGAGGGCGACGTGGGTCAGGGCGGGGAAGGTTGGCACGGGTGTGTCCTCTCGTTCAGCCGACGAATTGGTTTGCGGAGTTCACCAGGTCGAGGATCGGTTGTGGCAAGGCGCCGAGGACCAGGGTGATCGCGGCGCTCAGCGTCACGGTGGCCATGCTCAGCGCGCTGGGCACCACCACGGTGGGGCCGTCCTCTGGCGGATCGGTGAAGAACAGCAGCACGATCACGCGGACGTAGAAGTACGCCGCCACGGCGCTGGCGCAGACGCCGACGATGACCAACGCCGCCGCGCCACCCTCGGCGGCCGCCTTGAACACCGCGAACTTGCTGACGAAGCCACTGGTCAAGGGAATGCCCGCGAACGCCAGCAGGAACAGCGAGAACACCACACCGACCAGGGGATGACTGCGGCCAAGCCCCGCCCAGCGCAGCATGTTCGTCTCCTCCTCGCCAGCGGCGTTGCGCACGACGCTGACGACGGCGAAGGCGCCGAGGGTGCTGAATCCGTAGGCGAAGAGGTAGAACAGCGTCGCGGAGACGCCGCTGTCGGTCAAGGCGATCACACCGGTGAGGATGAACCCGGCGTGGGCGACCGACGAATAGGCCAGCATCCGCTTCACGTCGGTCTGTGACACAGCGGTCACCGTGCCCACCACCATCGTGAGGATCGCGACGCCCCACATCAGCGGCCGCCAGTCGTCCTTGAAGTCGGGGAGCGCCACGTAGAAGATGCGCAGCATGGCCCCGAATGCGGCGATCTTGGTGGCTGCCGCCATGAACGCCGTGACGGGCGTGGGAGCTCCCTGGTAGACGTCGGGGATCCACGAATGGAACGGCACCGCACCCACTTTGAACAGCACGCCGACCGACAGCAGACTGATCCCGACGAGTGCCATGCCGGTGTTGCCGGACGTTTGGTCGCGGATGGCGCTGAGGCTCAAGCCGCCGGAGTAGCCGTACAACAGGGCGATCCCGTACAGGAAGAACGCCGAGGAGAACGCGCCGAGCAGGAAGTACTTCAGGGCCGCCTCTTGGGACAGCAGCCGACGCCGCCGTGCCAGCCCACACATCAGGTACAGCGGCAGCGAAAAGACCTCCAGCGCAACGAACATCGTCAGCAGGTCGTCGGAGGAGCCGAACAGCATCATGCCGCCGAGCGCGAACATCGTCAGAGGGAAGATCTCCGTCTGCGCGATGCCCGCCTTCGTCGCGAGCCGCTCGGCGACGCTGCCCGGCACGGCCGACGCCATCGGGGTGAAGGCGTCGAGACCGCCCGCGCCGTCGTCGACGTCCACCTCCGAGGCGATGCGGCGCTCGGCGATCAGCAGCGTGCCGAGGATGCCGATCGTCAACAGCGTGCCCTGGAGGAACAATGCCGGTCGGTCGACGGCGACGGCGCCCATGACGGCGGTCTGGCCTACCGACGACCCGAGCCCGACCCACTGGACGACCACGGCGACCAGCGCGGCGACTTGGCCACCGATCGCCAACGTCAGCTGCACCGGGTAACGCGCGGCGCGCGGCAGGAACGCCTCGACCAGAACTCCGAGCACGGCGACGCCCAACACGATCAGCATCGGTGAGACGAGGCCGTATTCGACGGTGGGCGGGGTGATCGTCACTTGGCGGGGCTCCCTTCGGCAACGCGGGGTGCCGGGTCTTCCTGGCCGATCGTCGTCAGCGTGTGGCCGACGGCGGGATCGATGACGTCGAGCACGGGTTTGGGATACACGCCGAGGACCAGCAGCAGTGCGATCAGAGGTGCGACGACGAGGAGTTCCCTCGGGACGAGGTCACGCAGGTTCTCGTTGTCCACCGCGACGGGTCCGGTCATCATGCGCTGGTACATCCAGAGGATGTAGACCGCCGAGAGCACCAGTGCAGTCGACGCGAACACCGCAAGGACGGGGTAGGTGGTGAACGTGCCGATCAGGACCAGGAACTCGCTGATGAACGGCGCCAGACCCGGCAGCGACAGGGTTGCCAACCCGGCGACGAGGAACGTGCCCGCCAGCACAGGCGCCACCTTCTGCACGCCACCGAACGACGCGATGGAACGACTTCCCCTGCGCGACACCAGGAATCCCGCAACGAGGAAGAGTGCCGCCGTCGAGATGCCGTGGTTGACCATGTAGAGCGTCGACCCCGTTTGGCCCTGAGTCGTCATGACGAAGATGCCGAGGATGATGAAGCCGAAGTGTGAGATCGACGTGTACGAGATCAGGCGCATCACGTCGGTTTGGCCGATCGCGACGACCGCGCCGTACACGATGCCGATCACGGCGAGCGTGATGATCAACGGCCGGAACGTGATCGACGCGTCCGGGAACAGTTGTAGGCAGTAGCGCAGCATGCCGAACGTACCGACCTTGTCGACGACGGCCATCATCAGCACCGCCGTCGCGGGGGTCGACTCGACGGCCGCGTCGGGCAGCCAGCGGTGGAACGGCCACAGCGGCGCCTTGACGGCGAAGGCGAACATGAAGCCTAGGAACAGGGCGTTGAGCACCGCTGGGTCGACGTTCAACGACCCGTCCGCGACGGCGGCCACGATCGCCCGGAAGTCGAAGGTGCCTGCGGCGAACGCGTCGCTCTTGGCCGTCGCCACGTACAGCCCGATGACCGCCGCGAGCATGATCAGCCCGCCGAAGAGGTTGTACAGCAAGAACTTCACCGCGGCAGCCGACCTGTGCTCGCCGCCGAAGCCACCGATGAGGAAGTACATCGGGATGAGCATCGCCTCGAAGAAGACGTAGAACAGCAACACGTCCAGCGCCGTCAGCGAGATCAGCACCATGCCCTCGACGACGAGCGTCAACGCCAGGTAGGTGTGGGTGGATCTGCCGCCGTCGCCGGCGTCGTTCCACCCGGCCACGATCAGCAGTGGCACCAAGACGGCGGTGAGCACCACCAGGGCCAGGGCGATGCCGTCGAGTCCGAGGATGTACCCCGTTCCGAAGGAGGGGATCCAGGCATGGTCCTCGACGAACTGGTACTGCGCGCCCGACGGGTCGAACGTCACCGCCAGCAGGGCCGCGATGGCCAACACGACCAACGAAAGCGCCAGCGCCGCGTACTTCGCGAGATGCCTTGCCGCCGAGGGCAACAGGATCACCACGGCGGCGCCGAGCATGGGGACTGCCCACAAGACTGACAGCCACGGCATGTCGCTCACCAGACCTTCACCGCCAGAATCGCGGCGATGACCAAGACGGTACCGCCGAACATGGAAAGGGCATACGAGCGGGCGAAGCCGGTCTGCACCTGCCGCAGCCGCTCAGAAGCGCCGCCGACCAGCGCACCCAGTCCTCGCGAGACGTCGTCGATGCCCTCGTCGTCGATCTCGACCAGACCCCTTGTCACCACCCGGCCGCCGCGCATCAACACGTCCTCGTTGAACGCGTCACCGTAGAGGTCCCTGCGGGCCGCCACGGTCAACGCCGACACGTTCTCCGGCGCCACCTCCGGGATCGCGCGCGTGGCGTAGTTGCGGTAGGCGATCGCGACCCCGACGGCCACGACGGCGAGCGTGATGGTGGTCATCAGCCAGACCGGGATGGCGTGCGCCGCCTCCTCGTGGGCTCCGACGACGGGCTCCAGCCAGTGCTCGAGGGTGCCGCCGATTGCCAGCAGTCCGCCGGCGCCGACCGACCCGATCGCGAGCACGACCATCGGAAGGGTCATCGAGATTGGGGACTCGTGGGGATGGCTGTCGGGTTTCCAGCGCCTCTCCCCGAAGAACGTCATCAGCATCACCCTGGTCATGTAGAACGCCGTGATGCCGGCACCGAGCAGAGCCGCCCCGCCGAGCAGAATGCCCTTGACTCCGCCTGCGGCGAAGGCGGTTTCGATGATCGCGTCCTTGGAGAAGAAACCCGCGAACGGTGGCACGCCGATGATCGCCAGGTAGCCGAGGCCGAAGGTGACGAACGTGATCGGCATGAACGTGCGCAGCCCGCCGTACCGTCGCATGTCGGTCTCGTCGTCCATGCCGTGCATGACCGAACCGGCGCCGAGGAAGAGCCCGGCCTTGAAGAACCCGTGGGTCAGCAGGTGCATGATGGCAATCGCGTAGCCCGCCGGCCCGAGACCCGCGGCGAGCACCATGTAGCCGATCTGGCTCATCGTCGAGGCCGCGAGCGCCTTCTTGATGTCGTCCTTGGCGCACCCGATGACGGCGCCGAAGAGCAGGGTGACCGCACCGACGATCACCACTCCGAGGCGGGCGTCGGGGGCGAGGTCGTAGATCGGTCCGGAGCGCACGATCAGGTAGACGCCTGCGGTGACCATGGTCGCCGCGTGGATGAGCGCCGACACCGGGGTCGGGCCCTCCATCGCGTCGCCAAGCCACGACTGCAGCGGTACCTGTGCGGACTTGCCGCAGGCGGCCAATAGGAGGAGCAGGCCGATGGCCGTCATGGTCCCGTTCGACATCTGACCGGCCGCCCCGAAGACGCCTTCGTAGGAGACGGTTCCCACGTTCGCGAACATCACCATCAACGCCAGCGCGAGCCCGATGTCACCGACCCGGTTGACCACGAAGGCCTTCTTGGCGGCGGTGGCGGCCGACGGCTTGTGCTGCCAGAAGCCGATCAGCAGGTAGGACGCCAAACCCACGCCCTCCCAACCCATGTAGAGGCCGAGGTAGTTGTCGGCCAGTACCAGCAGCAGCATCGCCGCGACGAACAGGTTGAGGTACGCGAAGAATCTCCTTCGCTCCGGATCGTGGGCCATGTAGCCGACGGAGTACACGTGGATCAGCGAGCCGACGCCGGTGATCAGCAGCACGAAACACACGGAGAGCTGGTCGAGTTGGAGACCGAAGTCGACCTGCAACTGCCCGACGGGCACCCAGGTGAAGAGGTGTTCGTGCACGCCGCGGTCCTCGGCGGGAGAGCCGACCATGCCGACGAACAGCACCGCGGCGACGACGAAGGACGCCAGCACCGTCGCGCACCCCAGCAGATGACCCCAGGCGTTGGTGGCCTTGCCGCCAAGCAGCAGGACCACCGCACCGAGCAGCGGCAGCACTATCGGGAGCCAGATCACTAGTGCCTCAGGAGGTTCGCGCCGTCGACCGAGGCGGACTGCCTGGCCCGGAAGATGGTCATGATGATCGCCAGCCCGACGACGACCTCGCAGGCGGCGACGACCATGGTGAAGAACGCGACGACCTGGCCGTCGAGGTGACCGTGCATGCGGGAGAACGTGACGAAGGCCAGGTTCGCGGCGTTGAGCATCAACTCGACGCACATGAACATCACGATCGCGTTGCGGCGCAACAGTACTCCGGCGGCCCCGATGGTGAACAGCATCGCCGACAGGTACAGGTAGTTCGCGGGATTCACGACGACGCTCCGTTCTCCGACGTCATGGTGCGTGGTGGCAGGATGCCGCTGACCGAGGTCTTGGCATCCGAGCCGTCGGGGAGTCGCGCCGCCACGTCGACCGCGTTGTGCCGGGCGTACACGCCGGGACTGGGCATCGGGGTCGCATGCCCGCCGGGGGCGAACCGCTCGGTGGCGAGTTCGCGTTGGGTCTTGCGGCGGTCGATGCGCTCGCGGTGGGTCAGCACCATGGCCGCCAGGGTGGCCGTGATGAGCAGTGCGCTGGTCAATTCGAACGCCCAGAGGTAGCGAACGAAGATCAGGGCGGCGAGGCCTTCCACGTTGCCACCACCGTTCGCATCGGCCAGCCCGGTGAAGCCGTTGACGGAGACGTTGCCGATGCCGGCGATGAGAAGGATGCCGAAGGCCAAACCCACTCCGATGGCGGCGAGGCGTTGGCCGCGAATGGTTTCCACCAGCGAGTCGGCGGAGTCGACGCCAATCAGCATCAGGACGAACAGGAAGAGCATCATCACCGCGCCGGTGTAGACGACGATCTGCACGACGCCGAGGAACAGCGCGTCCTGCGCGATGTACAGCACTGCGAGGACGATCATCGTGCACGCCAGGAAGATCGCGGAGTACACCGCCTTGGGTGCGGCGACGACGGCGATCGCCCCCAGCACGGCGAGCGTGCCGAGCACCCAGAACGTCACGGCCTCCATCGTTGACGTGCGGAGGATGGTGTCGGCGGCCAGGAGCGTGAAATCTGTTGTCACAGCACCGCTTCTCTCGGCTTCACCGTTGGCATGCCGAGCGGGGTGACCAGGCCGTCGGACCGCACGTTGCCCCGGTAGTAGTCCTCGTCGGTGCTACCCGGCGCCATCGCGTGCGGCGGAGCGGTCATCTCGGGTTGTAGTGGTGCGAGCAGCTTGTCCTTGCCGTAGATCAGGTCCGAGCGGTTGTCGTCGGCCATCTCGTAGTCGTTGGTCATGGTCAGCGCCCGGGTGGGACACGCCTCGATGCACAGGCCGCAGCCGATGCACCGCAGATAGTTGATTTGATAGACCCGGCCGTACCGTTCCCCTGGCGAAAAGCGTTCAGCCTCGGTGTTGTCGGCGCCCTCGACGAAGATCGCGTCGGCCGGGCACGCCCACGCACAGAGCTCGCAGCCGATGCACTTCTCCAAACCGTCGTCGTACCGGTTGAGTTGGTGCCTGCCGTGATACCGCTTGGCCGTCGCCCCTGGCTTCTCCGGGTACTGCTCGGTGACCGGTTTCTTGAACATGGTCGCGAACGTCACGCCGAAACCGGCGAGTGCGTCGACGAGGTGTGGCCGCTTAGACATCGGCTGGCTCCTTCGCAGGGATGGGCGGCACGGGGAAGGCGCCGGGTGCGGTCGATGGCGGGTCGGCGAGACGTTGGGGACGGGCTCGCTTGTGCCGCAGGATCCGCCACAGATAGACCAGCAGCAGCAGACCGGCGAACGAGCTGGTGGCGACGAGCACGACGGCGAGCCCGTCGTAGCCCTCGTTGCGCAGCGTCCTGACGACGGCGACCGTCATGATCCAGCCAAGTGAGATGGGAATGAGGATCTTCCATCCCAACCCCATGAACTGGTCGTAGCGCAGCCGCGGGAGCGTCGCCCGCAGCCACATGAACCCGAACATGAACGTCCAGACCTTGAGGGTGAACCACAGCAGCGGCCACCACCCGGAGTTGGCGCCGTCGATCATGGAGAACGGCCACGGCGCCTGCCAACCGCCGAGGAACATCGTGGTGGCCAGCGCGGCGACGGTGGTCATGTTGACGTACTCGGCGAGCATGAACATCGCGAACTTCAGCGAGGAGTACTCGGTGTGGAACCCGCCGACCAGTTCGCCCTCGGCCTCCGGCAGATCGAAGGGCGCCCGGTTGGTCTCGCCGACCATCGACACCGCGTAGATCACGAAGGACGGCAGCAGCAGGAACACGAACCAGAGGCCCTGCTGCTTGGCCACGATCTCGGAGGTGGACATGGTGCCCGCGTACAGGAAGACCGCGGCGAAGCACAGCGCCATCGCTATCTCGTAGGAGATCACCTGAGCGCTCGAGCGCAAGCCGCCGAGCAGGGGATAGGTGGATCCGGAAGCCCACCCCGCCAACACGATTCCGTAGACGCCGACGGACGTCACCGCCAAGACGTAGAGGACGGCGACGGGAAGGTCGGTCAGCTGCAGCGGTGTCTGCGTGCCGAAGACGCTCACCAGACCGCCCATCGGGATCACCGCGAACGCCATGAAGGCGGGAATGACGGCGATGACAGGGGCGGCCAGATAGATCGGCTTGTCGACTCCGGCCGGGATCAGACCTTCCTTGAGCGCGAGCTTGACCCCGTCCACCAGGCTTTGCAGCAGGCCGAACGGCCCAACTCGGTTGGGGCCGAACCGCATCTGCATGCGGCCGAGGATCTTGCGCTCGAGGAGGATCGCGACCAGAACGGTCAGCAGCAGGAAGACGAAGACGCCCAATGCCTTCGCCACCACCAGCCACCACGGATCGTGCCCGAAGGAGCTCAGATCGGGATAGGTCATGCCCGCTCACCTCCGGCCGCCACGTCCACGATGGCCCCCGGGGCGACGCCCAGCGTCACGTTCACGTGGGAGCCAGCCGAATTCAGCGGCAGCCACACCACCCCGTCCGGCATCTCGGTGACCTCCAGCGCCAAGGTGACCGCACCCCGGTCGGTCGCGACGGTGACCGGTTGCCCGTCGCGCGCACCGATCTCCGCGGCGGTCGACGGCGACAATCGGACGACCGAGGGTCGTGCCGTGCCAGCCAGGTGTGGCTCGCCGTCCTGGAGCCGGCCGGCGTCGAGAAGCATCCGCCAGCTCGCAAGGACGGCGCGTCCGGCAACCCGCGGGTCCGCCTGTGGCACGGGCACATTCGGAGCGTCGGCCGACGGGCCCTGCCAACTGCCGAGCCGCTGGATCTCGGCGCGGGCGTCGGCCGCGTCACGCAGGCCGAGGGCGACGCCGACCTCCTCTGCCAGCGCCGCGAGCACGCGGGAATCCGACGTCGCGTTGGGCGGCAGCGCGGGTTCGAAGGACCGTGGGCGTCCCTCCCACGTCACGAACGTGCCGGACTTCTCGGTGACCGGAGCCACCGGGAAGACCACGTCGGCACGTTCGGTGACGGCACTGTGCCGCAGTTCCAGGCTGACGACGAACGGGGCGGCGTCGATCCCCGCCAGGGCCGCCGCCGGGTCGGGCAGGTCGGCGACCTCGACGCCACCGACCAGTAGCGCACCCAGCGAGCCGTCCGCGGCGGCCGCGAGGATGGCGGAGGTGTCCCGGCCGGGGGCGGCAGGCAGGTCGTCGACGTTCCACGCCGCGGCGACCTCGGCGCGGGCCGCGGCATCCGACAACGGTCGGCCGCCGGGCAGAAGATGAGGTGCCGCACCGGCTTCCAGTGCGCCACGCTCACCGGCGCGGCGGGGGACCCAGCCGATCCTGGCACCGGTGCGCTCGGCGAGTCGAAGCACCGCGGAGTATGCCCCCGGAGCGGTCGCGAGCCGTTCGCCGACCAGGACGACCGTCCCGGCGTCCATGCCGTCGAGCGCGTCGATGGCCGCGGCCTCCGCACCCGGCACCGTGGGGACGAGGGTGCCGCCCATCTTCTGCAAGCCGCGGGTGGCGAACGGTGCGATCGAGGTGACCGGGAGTCCGCGCTTGCGGGCCGCCTTGCGGAGGCGAAGGTAGACGATCGGGGATTCCTCTTCGGGTTCAAAGCCCACCAGCAGGACCGACGACGCGGCGTCGAGGTCGGCATAGGTGACCGACATCGGCCGCCCGGCAACGGCCGCGGCAAGGAAGTCGGCTTCCTCCTCGGAGTGGGCCCGGCTACGAAAGTCGACGTCGTTGGTGCCCAACACGATTCGGGCGAACTTCGCGTAGGCGTAGGCGTCCTCGAGGGTCAGCCGCCCGCCGACCAACACCCCGGTGCGCCCGCCCGCGGCGGTGAGGCCTCGGATGGCGACCGCAACGGCCTCCGACCACGACGCCGGCCGTTGGGTGCCGTCGGCGTCACGTACCAGCGGGGTGGCGATGCGGTCGCCCTGCGTGGCGTAGGTGAACGCCCAGCGCCCCTTGTCGCAGTTCCACTCTTCGTTGACGGTGGGGTCGTCGCCGGCCAGGCGGCGCAGCACCCGGCCGCGGCGATGATCGGTGCGCTGGGCGCAGCCCGATGCGCAGTGCTCGCACACGCTGGGCGTGGACACCAGGTCGAACGGCCTGGCGCGGAACCGGTACGCGGTGCCGGTCAGCGCGCCGACCGGGCAGATCTGAACGGTGTTGCCCGAGAAGTACGAGTCGAACGGCGTCTCGTCCGCGATGCCGACCTGTTGAAGTGCGCCTCGTTCGAGCAGTTCGATGAACGGGTCGCCGGCGATCTGGTTGGAGAACCTGGTGCACCGCGCGCACAGCACGCAGCGTTCGCGGTCGAGCAGCACCTGGGCGGACAGGTTGATCGGCTTGGGGAACGTGCGCTTGACGTCGGTGAAGCGAGTGTCGGCCTGGCCGTTGGACATTGCCTGGTTCTGCAGCGGACACTCGCCGCCCTTGTCGCAGACGGGGCAGTCCAGCGGGTGGTTGATCAGCAGCAGTTCCATCACGCCTCGCTGGGCCTTGTCGGCTGCCTCCGACGTCAGCTGGGTGCGCACCACCAGGTCGGGGGTGACGGTGATGGTGCAACTCGCCATGGGCTTGCGCTGACCCTCGACCTCGACCAGGCACTGCCGGCACGCGCCGACCGGTTCGAGCAACGGGTGGTCGCAGAACCGGGGGATCTGGATGCCCATCAGCTCGGCCGCGCGAATCACCAACGTGCCCTTGGGAACGCTGATCTGGTGGTCGTCGATGGTGAGCGACACCATCTCGACGTCGGTGGTGCCCTTGGTGGGCTCGGCCAGCGTCATACGCCCACTCCTTCCGGTGCGGCCAGCATCGAGGCGTGCGGATCGAATGGGCATCCGCCGTCGAGGTGTGCGACGTACTCGTCGCGGAAGTACTTGACCGACGACATGATTGGGCTCGCCGCGCCGTCGCCGAGGGCGCAGAACGACTTGCCGAGAATCGCGTCGGCGATGTCGAGCAGTTTGTCGAGGTCGTCCCGGCGACCCGTCCCGTTCTCCAGGCGCTCATAGATCTGCGCCAACCAGTAGGTGCCCTCGCGGCACGGCGTGCACTTGCCGCAGGATTCGTGGGCGTAGAACTGCGTCCACCGACGAACCGCCCGCACCACGCAGGTCGTCTCGTCGAAGATCTGAAGCGCCTTGGTGCCCAGCATCGAGCCTGCCTTGGCCACGTTCTCGTAATCCAGTGGCACGTCCAGGTGTTCGGGCGTGAAGAGCGGCGTCGAGGACCCGCCGGGAGTCCAGAACTTCAGTTCGTGGCCCGCCCGTACCCCGCCCGCGTACTCGAGCAACTCGCGAAGGGTGATGCCCAGCGGGGCCTCGTACTGACCCGGCGTGGTGACGTGCCCCGACAGCGAGTACAACGTGAATCCCGGCGACTTCTCCGAGCCCATCGACTTGAACCACTCGACACCGCCGCGCACCACTGCGGGGACACTGGCGATGGACTCCACGTTGTTGACCACCGTTGGGCAGGCATACAGGCCGGCGACGGCGGGGAACGGCGGCCGCAGCCGCGGTTGGCCGCGCCGACCCTCCAGCGAGTCCAGCAGCGCGGTTTCCTCGCCGCAGATGTACGCCCCCGCGCCGGCGTGCACCACCAGATCGAGGTCGAAGCCCGAGCCGAGGATGTCGGCGCCGAGGAAGCCGGCCTCGTAGGCCTCGGCGACGGCGGTCTGCAACCGGCGCAGCACCGGCAGCACCTCACCGCGAACGTAGATGAACGCGTGCCGCGCCCTGATCGCATAGGCCGCGATGATGGCGCCCTCCACGAGGACGTGCGGCGTGGCCATCATCAGCGGAATGTCCTTGCAGGTGCCGGGTTCCGACTCGTCGGCGTTGATCACCAAGTAGTGCGGCTTGGCGGCCGCCCCCTCGGTGCCCTGCGGAATGAACGACCACTTCTGCCCCGTCGGGAACCCCGCGCCGCCACGGCCGCGTAGCCCGGAGTCCTTTACCAGGCCGATCACCGCGTCGGCGTCCATCGCCAACGCCGTGCGGAGCGCCTGGTAACCGTCGTGGCGTCGATAGGAGTCGAGCGTCCACGACGACGGCTCGTCCCAGTAGCTGCTCAACACCGGTGTCAGCGTCACGAATGCGCCCCGTTCGTCGGTGGCAAATCGGCCTGCGGACCGGGAGCCGGCTCGTTGCGGACGGCCTGCTCGGTGATCTTCTCGTCGTCGGGTCCCGCTGCGGTGGAATGAGATTCGTCCGGGTCCGGGGCAGTCATCCCGAGCTCGTGGGCCACCCGCAGTCCGGCCAGGGTGGCGTCACCCGCGGTCGGGCCGTCGTTGGCGCCCGGCCGTTGGTCGACGAATCCGGCGAGGATCCGCGAGGTGTCGCGGAAGGAGCACGGCGAACCGCCGCGGGTGGCGGCCACGGGCGTCCCCGCGCGGAGGTCGTCCACCAGATTCCTGGCCGACGCCGGCGTCTGATTGTCGAAGAACTCCCAGTTCACCATGATCACCGGCGCGTAGTCGCACGCCGCGTTGCACTCCAGATGCTCCAGGGTGACCTTGCCGTCGGCGGTGGTCTGGCCGGCGTGCAGGTCGAGGTGCTCTTCGAGGACTTCGAGGATCGCGTCGCCACCCATCACCGCGCACAGCGTGTTGGTGCACACGCCGACCAGGTATTCGCCGGTGGGCGTGCGCCGGTACATCGAATAGAACGTCGCGACGGCGGTCACCTCGGCGGGACTCAGACTCAATTGCCCTGCGCAGAACGAGATCCCGGCCGGGGTGAGGTAGCCGTCCTCGGCCTGCACCAGGTGCAGCAGCGGCAGCAGTGCCGACCTCGCCTCCGGGTAGCGGGCCGTGATCTGGGCGGCGTCGGAGGCCAGCCGTGCCGTCACCTCGGCCGAATATGCCTGTGGCCCGCGGGAAATCGGCGGCCCTGGCTCGTCCGGCCGGGGGCCAAGGTGGAGATCGATGAGAGTCATCTGTCCACCCCGCCCATTACCGGGTCGATCGACGCCACCGCCGCGATCGCGTCGGCCACCATCCCGCCCTCGCACATCGCCGCCACCGCCTGCAGATTGGTGAACGACGGATCGCGGTAGTGCACGCGATAGGGACGCGTCCCACCGTCGGAGACCATGTGCACGCCAAGCTCGCCCCGCGGCGACTCCACCGCGACGTACACCTGGCCCGCGGGAACGCGGATGCCCTCGGTGACCAACTTGAAGTGGTGGATGAGGGCCTCCATCGAGCCACCCATGATCTTCGCGATGTGCTCGGGTGAGTTGCCGAGTCCGTCGGGCCCCAGCTGGAGGTCGGCGGGCCAGGCCAGCTTCTTGTTGGTGATCATCACCGGCCCCGGCTTCAGCCGGCTCAGGCACTGTTCGACGATCTTGAGCGATTCACGCATCTCGCGAACGCGGATCATGTACCGGCCGTAGGCGTCGCATTCGTCGGTGGTGATGACGTCGAAGTCGTAGGTTTCGTATCCGCAGTACGGCTGGGCGCGGCGCAGGTCGTGGGGGAGACCCGTCGAGCGCAGGCACGGTCCGGTGATGCCCAACGCCATGCAGCCGGTCAGGTCGAGGTACCCGATGCCCTGGGTGCGGGCCTTCCAGATGTAGTTCTCGTTGAGGAGGTCCTCGAGGTCGGTGAGCTTGGCCGGCATGGTCGCGAGGAGTTCCTCGATCTGCGGGATGGCCTCGTCGGGCAGATCCATGGCGAGGCCGCCCGGCCGGATGTAGGCGTGGTTCATGCGCAGGCCGGTGATGGTTTCGAAGACCGACAGCACCTGTTCGCGTCCGAGGAAGCCGAAGAACATGGCCGACATCGCACCGAGCTCCATACCGCCGGTGGCCAGCGCCACCAGATGGCTGGAGATCCTGTTCAGTTCCATCAGCATCACCCGGATGACGCTGGCGCGTTCGGGAATGTCGTCGGTGACGTCGAGCAGCTTCTCGACCCCGAGGCAGTACGCCGTCTCGTTGAAGAAGGGCGAGAGGTAGTCCATTCTCGTCACGAACGTGACGCCCTGTGTCCAGTTCCGGAACTCGAGATTCTTCTCGATTCCGGTGTGCAGGTAGCCGATTCCGCACCGAATCTCGGTGATGGTCTCGCCCTCGATCTCCAAGATCAGGCGAAGGACGCCGTGGGTGGAGGGGTGTTGGGGTCCCATGTTGACGACGATGCGTTCGCCGGCGACGGACTTCTCGCGCGCGGCGTCGACGACGTCCTGCCAGTCTTCACCGCCCACCGTGACGACTGTCTCCTTGGGCGGGGTGTCGGGCTTGGCCATCAGTTGTAGGACCTCCGCTGGTCGGGCGGTTGAATCTCGGCCCCGTGGTACTCCACGGGGATGCCGCCCAACGGGTAGTCCTTGCGCTGCGGGTGACCCACCCAGTCGTCGGGCATCTCGATGCGGGTGAGCGACGGGTGGCCGTCGAAGACCAGCCCGAAGAAGTCGTACGTCTCGCGCTCGTGCCAGTCGGTCGTCGGATACACCGAGAACAGCGACGGCACATGGGGATCCGCGTCGGGCGCGGTGACCTCCACGCGAATCCGGCGATTGTGGGTGATCGACATCAGCGGGTAGACCGCATGCAGCTCGCGGTCCAGGTCGACGGGGTAGTGCACGCCGGAGACCCCAAGACACAGCTCGAATCTCAACGCGGCGTCGTCGCGGAGCGCCTGCGCAACGGCCACCAGGTGTTTACGCCGCACGTGGAGGGTGAGCTCGTCGCGGAACACCACCACGCGCTCGACGGCGGCGGTGAAGACGTCCTCGCCGAGCACGGTGGCCAGCGCATCGACGACCTCGTCGAAGTAGCCGCCGTAGGGTCGCGGCGAGCTGCCGGGGAGTGCTACGTCGCGGATCAGCCTGCCGTAACCGGACGTGTCGCCGGTGCCCTTGACGCCGAACATGCCGCGGCGTTGGCCGATCTTCTCGGGCTCGCCCGTCATGATCGCAGCAGCCCCTTGAACTCGATGGTCGGCCGGGACGCGAGGGCCGCTTCCTCGGCGGCGGCGATGGCCTCGGCGCGGTTGACGCCCAGCGGCATCTCCTGAATCTTGGCGTGCAGCATGAGGATCGCGTTCAACAGCATCTCCGGTCGCGGTGGGCACCCCGGCAGGTAGATGTCCACGGGGACGACGTGGTCGACCCCCTGCACGATCGCGTAGTTGTTGAACATCCCGCCTGAGGAGGCGCACACCCCCATCGCGAGAACCCACTTCGGTTCGGCCATCTGGTCGTACACCTGCCGCAACACCGGTGCCATCTTCTGGCTGACCCGGCCCGCCACGATCATCAGGTCGGCCTGCCTGGGTGTCGCCGAGAAGCGCTCCATCCCGAATCGGGCGATGTCGAATCGCGGGCCCGCCGTTGCCATCATCTCGATGGCGCAGCACGCCAGCCCGAACGTCGCGGGCCACAGCGACCCCTTGCGCACGTATCCGGCGACCTTTTCCAGCGTCGAGAGGAGGATGCCGCCTGGTAGTTGTTCCTCGAGTCCCATGTCAGCTCAATCCCAGCTCAGTCCGCCGCGTCGCCACACGTACGCGTAGGCGACGAACACCGTGAGCATGAACAGGAGCATCTCGACGACGGCGAAGAGTCCGAGCGTGTCGAACGCGACGGCCCACGGGTAGAGGAACACGATTTCGATGTCGAAGACGATGAACAGCATCGCGGTGAGGTAGTACTTCACCGGGAACCGTTGTCCGGTCAGCAGGTCACCGGGCGATCCGGGGGCCACGGGTTCGATGCCGCATTCGTAGGCCTCGAGTTTCGCCCGGTTGTAGCGCCGCGGCCCGATCAGGACCGCAATTCCGACCGATCCGACCGCGAAAGCAGCCGCGATTGCGCCGAGAACCAGGATGGGCAGATAGGCATTCATACAGCTGTGTCGCTCCCTCGTTGGGCTGTCGATGTGAGCTACGACACAGCTTAGTCTCGTTAACGGTCGCCTTGGCGCATTTTGGATAGGATCTGAATAAGCAAGTGCCCATCGGGGTCTCGCGGCCAGGTGATCGCGAGAACCCAATGGCGCCAGCGTGTTTCGTGCTGGTTAGCTGGCAGGTGGGCGTAGCAGTGCCGCCACGGCCTCGCCGAGCACGATCGGGTCGATCGGGTGCGTCACGGCCGCTTCGGCCTGTGACCACGACGCCAACCATGCGTCGTCTGGACGTCCCGTCAGCACCAGGATCGGCGGGCAATGTGCCACCTCGTCCTTTAGCTGCTTTGCAAGCCCAAGCCCGCCGGTAGGACTGGCCTCGCCGTCGAGGATGGCGAGATCGATGCCGCCTCGGTCCAAGTTCGCGATGACGACCGGTGCGGTGGCCACGTCCAGATACTCCAACTCGGGGAGGTCGGGGTGCACCCGCGTGCCGAGCGCACTCCGTACTTGGTCGCGGGTGCGAGCGTTGTCGCTGTAGACCAGGATCTTCAGGGGCGCGTCGGTCACGAGGGCGATGCTACGACGGCGATGGCATGGCCTGGGTCGGGTTCGGCGGCAATGGGTGTGACGCGTCGCGGCCTACTGTTGCCGCATTCGTTGGGCTGATGGATCGGTGCACTTGGGCATAGACTCCACCTGTGGTGGGGGTTCGCTGGATGACGTCGGGTCGGGGTGCGACGCGAAAGCAGCTCGAATCCGCATTCGCCTCGGGGCCGGGCGCAGTGCTCGTCGGTCTGCCGGGCGTGGGCAAGACGGTGATGGCGCGCGCGGCCGCCAAGGCCTACGCCAAGCGACACCCGCGGGCGACCTCGCTCTGGGTGTCTGCGACGGAGTCGGCGAAGCTCATCCCCTTCGGTGCCTTCAGTCACCTCGTCGAGTTCGCCGGCGCTGACGAACCGGCGATGTTGCTTCGGACCGCTCAGGACGCGCTGCGCCGCGACGCCGCCGACGGTCTCGTGCTGGTCGTGGACGACGCGCACCACCTCGACACGCTGTCTGCCACGCTGGTCCACCAGGTCGCCACCAGCGGGTTCGCCCGAATGCTGGTGACGGTGCGAGAAGGCGAGGCGTGTCCCGACGCCGTCACCGCGCTGTGGAAGGACGAGATCCTCGCCCGTTGCGACATCCACCCCTTCGACGCCGACGAATCGGCGGTGCTCCTCGAGCAGGTGCTCGGCGGTCCGGTCGAGGCCGTCAGCTCGACTCGCATGTTCGAGGTCAGTCAAGGCAACCCGCTCTACCTGCGCCATCTCGTCGTCGCCGCCGTCGACGCGGGTGCGCTGCGGCAGGTCGAGGACGTGTGGCAGCTGCGCGGTGAAATGACCTTCACGCCAGAGCTTTCCACCCTGATCGACCAGCATCTGAGCGCACTGGCGCCGGAGGTCAGGATGGTCCTCGAGTTCCTCGCGGTCGACGATCCGCTCTCGGTGTCGACCCTCGCCGAGGTCGCGGGCCTCGACGCCGTGGATCGCGCGGAGATGGCCGGGGTCGTGACGGTCAGCGATCAGGGCGGCAGCTTGGTCGTGCGCCCGTCTCATCCGCTCTACACCGAGCGCGTGCGATCCAGCCTCGGGCGCTTGGCGTTCCGTCGATTGCGCAAGATGCTCGTCGGGCAACTCTCGACCGACGCGCCGACCGACATCAGCGGTCGCCTGCGTATCGCCGGATTGGCCCTCGACACCGACTCGCCGCCCGGTGCCGGCGACCTGGTCGCCCTGTCGTGGGAGGCGATGCGCATGGGCGACCTCGCCTTCGGCGAGCGGTTGGCCCGCGGCGCGCTCGACCAGACCGGTGACCTGTCCGCGCGGCTACCGCTGGCCCACTCGCTGTCCTGGCAGGGCCGTGGTCACGATGCCGACGACGTGCTCGACCCCGTCGACCCCGACACGCTGTCCCAGTGGGACCTCACGGCGTGGACACTTCCGAAGGCCGCCAACAGGTTCTGGATGTTGTCGCAGCCGAGTCACGCGGTGACCTACCTCGCCGAGATGCGAGCGCGGATCTCCGAACCCGCTGCCTTCCACACGCTCGACGCGCTTGCCGCGACCTTCGCGATGAACTGCGGGGAGCCGGGCCGCGCCGTGCGGATGGCCTCCGTGGTGCTGGAGAGTTCCGAGGCGTTGGAGCTCGCGGTGGCGTGGGCGGCTGCCACGGCGACGCTGTCCAGTGCCCGGATCGGGCGCTTCGAAGACGTCGAGCAGCTCGCGCAGCGCGGACTGAGTGCGACGCACCCGGGTTTGCTGCGGTTCACGATCGGTCTCGGACAGACGACGGGGCTGATCATGGCAGGCGACGTCGGCGCCGCCGAAGAGCTGTCGCGGCACTACCTGAGTTTCTCGGAATTTCAGCAGCCGGGCCGGGCGATCGGCGAGGTGCTCCTCGGGCTCACGCTGGTGGCCGGAGGCGCCTTCGACGAGGCCACCACCCTGCTGCGTCAGGCCGCGGCAGCCCTCACCACCACCGGCTACAGCTGGGGTCCGCTGGCGTTGACCGGATTGACGCAGGCGCTGGGGCAGCAGGGCAAGGCAGCCGACGCCGCCGTCGCGCTGGACCGCGCCGCGTCCGCCCACGGGATGCGCTCCGAGCTGTACGCGCCCGATCTCGCGCTGGCCAGGGCGTGGGCTCGCGCCGCTGCCCGCGACGTCCGCGGCGCGGTCGGCGCCGCTCGGGAGGCCGTCCACGTGGCCGAGCAGTCCGGACAGCGCGCGGTCGCCATACGTGCCCTGCACGATCTGGTGCGCCTCGGGGACGTCGGTGGCGTCGCGACGGCCCGGCGTATCAATGCCCAAATCCCCTGTGTGACGGGCAATCTCTGTGTTGCGCACGGCCAGGCGCTGGCCGATCGTGACGGGGCTGCCCTGGATGCCGTGTCGACCGAACTCGAGGGCGCCGGGCTCTTGGCCGTCGCCGCCGACGCCGCCGCGCAGGCGGCACTAGCCCACCAAGCGGCCGGGCAGCGCGCCGGTGAAGTGGCGGCGAAGGCGCGAGCGGCGGCACTGTCCCAACGGTGCGGCAATCCGGTGACGCCGGCGCTGGAGAAGGCGTTGAATCCGTTGCCGCTCACCAGCCGTGAACGGGAGGTCGCCGCGATGGTGGCTCAGGGGATGACCAACAAGTCCATCGCGGCCCGGTGGTCGGTATCGGTGCGCACCGTCGAGGGCCACGTCTACAAGGCCTGCATGAAGCTCGGACTGCCCGATCGGTCCGCGCTGGCGACGACCGTTCAGGCCAGCCCAACGATGCTGCCCGGCAAGAGCGAATCCTGATGCGCCGCTTCACTGTTTCTCCCCATACCGACATCCGGCTGGTGTCACCTCCCGGCGTCGTGCTACCGGACGTCGTGACCGTGTGGTTCCCGGCGAAGGACGGCTTCGAACTCAACTTCAGGCACCTGCCACCAGTGCCCGGCACCCCCGACATGGGTCCGGTGATGCTGGTCCACGGCGCCGGCGTCCGCGCGAATTTGTTCTGTCCGCCCGGCATCCTCACTCTTCCTGCGATGCTGTCGGCGGCGGGCTTCGACGTATGGATCCTGAACTGGCGCTCCAGCATCGACCTCGAACCGTCCGAGTACACCCTCGACGACGCGGCGGTTCACGACTTCCCCGCCGCCGTGGCGAAGATCCTCGACGTTACCGGCAAGGAGACCCTCAAGGCGGTGGTGCACTGCCAGGGCTCGCACGCCTTCACGATGTCGATCGCGTCGGGACTGCTGCCCCAGGTGACGCGGGTGGTCGCGAATTCGACCGCGATGACCCCGGCGGTGCGGCGCGCCGCCGCGGTAAAGCTGCCTATCGCGTTGGCGACCCTCGGCAAGTTCATGGACTACTTCAACCCGCAATACGGCTTGCACCCGCCAAGTTTCGGGGCCAAGCTGATGGACTTCATGGTCGACGTGACCCACCACGAGTGCCGCAACGCGGTGTGCAAGCACGCGAGCTTCGTCTACGGCGTGGGGTTCCCGACACTCTGGAGCCACGACAACCTCGACCCCGAGACCCACGACTGGATCAAGGGCGAGTTCGCCCACGTGCCGGTGAGCCTGTTCCGGCAGACTCACGAGTGTCTCAAGGTCGGTCGTCTGGTGCCCGTCTTGAATTATCCCGAGATTTCGGCCCAACTCGGGATCGAGGCGCCGAAAACCGAGGCGGTCTTCACCTTCATCACCGGGGAGGACAACCACACGTTCCGGCCCGTCGCGATGCGCAAGTCGTGGAAGTTCTTCAATGACAGTTCACCTGTGCCACCCGGAGCGCCCCCAGTGCACGGCTTCATGCAGTATCCGGGGTACGGACATCTCGACGTGTTCATCGGCCGGTACGCGGCCGTCGACGTCTTTCCGGACATCATCGGCTGGCTGAGCGAGGACGCGTGACCGGAGTTCGATTCAAGGAGACGATGACCGGCCGGGTGGCCCTGAAATCCACCGATCCCGTCGCCGGGTACGCGGCCACGAGTGCCTTCGCCATGTCGATGCGCGCGTCGATCGAGACCGGAAACGTCGCGGAGTTCGTGGGGAGAGCGGTACCGACCGCCCGGCTGCGTGCCGAAATGGTCATTCCGGTCGTCGGAGGCCGCTTCGTCTCCACGCATGGAACGTTCGAGTTGTTCAGGTCGGGCCCGGGCCTGGACGGCAAGCCAGCCCGAATGATGGTCTACACGGCAGAGCTGGTCAACGACGATCGTCGAATTCGCATGTGCGCCACCAAGTATCTCCAACCGAGCTGGCATCCGTGGGGCGACTCGACGACCGCCCACGTCACCCTGACCGAGATCTCGGTCCGAGCGGACGGTGCACGGCCGTGGTGCGCTGCCGGCCTAATCAAGATTTCACCGCGAAACTTCCTCGTTCAGCTCACGACGATGCGCGGGTTCGGTGAGGGCAGCACGTGGAAACAGCGGCGTCGCGCGGTGCTGACCTACGCGGACTTCTTCGTCAGGGGCCTGCTGAAGACGTACTTGCAGAGAGTCAGATGGTGATCATTCGGCCAGTGGTGGGTCCAGTGGCGTCGACGGCGGACCGTCGACGTCCTCGTCGTCGCGCAATGTGACTGCGGCGCGGCGCGCGAACGCGGCGATCGTCAGTGACGGATTGGCTCCCACGGGTCCCGGCATCACCGACCCGTCGACGATCCACAGTCCCGGAACCCCGCGGACGCGACCGAATGAGTCGACGACACCGGCGAACTCGGACGTGTCGGCGGGGCAGCCTCCCAGCGGGTGCACGGTGACGGTGCGTTCGGTGGGAACGTCGGGCTTGGCCTTGAATTTAGCCCCGAGGCGGCGCGAGAGATCGTTGATCCTCACTCGCATCGCGCTGAAGTGATGCCGCGAATCCTTTGGTGTCCACGAATTGACCAGGACCGCCTTGGAATTCAGGTGTAGCACGCCGTTGGCGACGTCTTCACCCATGCCGAGCAGCGGCAGGCTTCTGGCGAGCGACGGTGACTCGCCGAGGATCTCGCTCAGCTCGGAGGACACGTTGTTGTCGTTGGTGTTCGTGACGCGCTGCCACCAATACTGCGTGCCCTTGGTGACGAGGCGGCCCACCAAACCCGGTGCGCCCAGTGTCTGCAGCACCCACACCATGATCGTGGGTACTCCGCCGTCCTGCAGGTACATCCGGACGGGTGGCCGATCGCCGTCGGTGTCCGGGTCCGTCTCGAATCGTCGGTACGCGGTGATGACGGGACCCTCGTTCGCCGCGAAGTCCTGGGTGTCGCGCAGCGGCAGGGCGACGGCGAGGTGGTCGCCGTTGTCGCAAAACCGGGTGCCCACGGGCGAATTGGTGGGAACGCCGAGGCCGGTGCGATTCCTCAGCATCAGATAGGTCGTGCCCAACGCGCCGGCGGCGAGGACGACCCGCTTGGCCCTGATCGTGTGCGTCTCGATGGACCTCGTATTCCTCGGCCGGCCCTCGGCCCACGCGGGATGCCGGACGTAGCTCACCTCGAAGCGGTACCCCTCAGGCGCCCCGTCGAGAGTCCGGATCGTGCGGACCTCGGTGCGCGCGTGAATCGACGCGCCTCCGTTGGCGGCCAGCGAGATGAAGGTGTGGTCCATGCTGCTCTTGGCGCCTTCGTTGCAGCCGATGTCGCACTCGCCGATCATCCGACAGGTTGTCCTGCGCGGGGCGCCAAAGACGTTGCCGTAGCTCTCCGGTGGAAGCGGCGCGCCGACAGCGGGCTTGCCGTCCGCTCCGTCGAACCGCACCGCCAACGGAGCGAGCACGCCGGCGCCCTCCGACGCGTCGAGGAACCGTCGCGTCTTCGTCGACTCGGCCTCCATGAACACCTCTGGCATCGTCCGAACGTGAAGGACGTCCCTGACGGCGTCGTAGTGCTCGCGCAGATCCTCCTGACCGAAGGACCACGTCTCGTCGCCCGGGCCGTCGGGCCGCGGCTGGGTGAACCACCCGGCTGGCTTCTCGAGCATGACGTTGGCGTAGATGAGCGAACCGCCCCCGAGCCCACTCGAGACGATCGCGTCGACGTCGTCGAACGACCACACGTTGAACAGGCCGTGCAGCCCCTTTGACGGGTCCCAGAAGTTCCTTGCCAGTCCGGCGGGTGTCCGTGGAAACGAACCCGGGGGATAGGCCTTGCCACGTTCGAGCAGGCACACCCGGTGCGGCGATTCCGCAAGTGTCGCCGCCATCACCGATCCGCCGAAACCGCTTCCGATCACCAGGTAATCGGTCGTTTCGCTCACCTCGTCGTCCAATTCCATCGGCGTGACGCTAGCTCGCGCACCGCCGCAGAGCGTTCGATCGCGGGAAAACACGTAGTGCGTTACGCGTGACGCACGTAGTTCGCCGTTCCTAGCCTTTCGACCACACCACGCCGGACTTCCGGCGACGAGGAGGCGGCGATGACGGTCCAGGCAGTCGATGCGGATACGCGTCCGTCATTCGCCGCCCTGGAGACGCCGCCGTTCGGACTTCTCACTCCCCATCGGCCACCCAGTGGCGTCCGGCGATCGAAAGGTGTGTCGGTGAACGGGTTCGACGACGTCGGGAGGGTCTCGTCGTTTCTGGCGTCCGCTGCCCGCGGGCCTGCGGCTCTACTGATCGAGGGCGAGGTGGGGATCGGGAAGACGACAGCCTGGGTCGCCGCCTGCGAGGAGGCGCGGCTGGCCGGTTTCCGGGTGCTGTCGGCAAGGGCCAGCAAGGACGAGAGTCGGTTCGCGTTCGGCATCGCGTCCGAACTGATCGCCGACGTCGAACCCGAGGTGGTGAACTCGCTGCCCGAGGTGCAACGGGTGGCCGCGGAGCGGAACCTCCTGCACGTGCCCGACGAGCGGGCACTCGGCGATCGGCGGGCGGTCGTCGCGGCGTTCACTGCGATCGTCCGCAAACTCTCCGACGCCTCGCCGGTCCTGGTCGCCGTCGACGACGCCCAGTGGCTCGACGCCGACAGCCGTGACCTCCTGGCCTTCGCCGCGCGGCGGTTGAGGGGCCGGGTCGGGTTGCTGCTGACCGAGGTTGGCGCGGCCGACGGGGCTGCCACCTGGTTGACGCTCGAACGACCGGACACGCTGTTGCGCATGCGTGTTCGACCGATGAACCCGGGCAGGCTGCAGCGCGTGGTCACCGACCGCATGGGCCGATCCTTCTCGCGGCCGACGATGAGCCGCATCGTCGAGGTGTCCGGTGGCAACCCGTTCTACGCACTGGAACTCGCCCGCGCACTGAACGACACGACGTCCACGTCCACGGCTGCCCTGCCGCCCGCGCTCGCCGACATCATCCGCCTCAAGATCGGCCGGTTCGACGACGAGGTCAAGCTGGCGCTGCTGGCCGGCGCGTGCGTGGGTGAGCCGACGGTCGACGTGATGGCGGCGATCACGTCGACGACGGTCGACCACCTGGTCGAACTGCTTGAGGAACCCGAGAAGGACGGCGTGATCGCGATCGAGGGCAATCGCGTGCGCTTCACCCATCCCATCGTGGCTTACGGCGTCTACTGCGAGGCTCTGCCAAGGCACCGCCGCCACATGCACCGTGCGCTGGCCGATCTCGAGTCGACGCCCGAACAGCGGGCCCGACATATGGCCCTGGCCGAGGTCACCGCCGACCCCGACACCCTGCTGGGACTCGACGACGCGGCGAACGCCGTCGGCGTCGGGGGTGACCCGCTCGCTGCCGCGGAGTTGATGGAGTTGGCCTTCGATCTCGGCGGGGACACCCCGGCACGCCGGCTCGAGGCGGCCCGTCACCTTCTCCGAGCCGGTGAGCTCGACCGGGCCAAGGCGCATGCGGATGTGGCGGCCGCCGTGCTGCCCGCCGGAGAGCAGCGCGCCGTCGCGCGCATGCTCGTCGCGGGAACCCTTCTGCACCGGGGCGACTTCAGCGCGGCCGCGAAGACACTTCAGGTCGCGATGACCGAAGTGCCCACGGTGTCCGGTCCGCAGGTTCGGGCACATTTGTACTCCGCGATCGCGCAGTCGTCGCTGGGAAACGGTGACGCTGCCCATCGGCATTCGATGCAGGCGTTGACCTGGGCTGAACGACTGGACGATCCGCACCTCCTGAGTGAGGCGCTGACCGTCCACGTTGCGTTGCAGTGCCGCCGGGGCCACGGTCTCGACCAGTCGACGCTGGATCGCGCCATGCGACTCGAGGATCCGGCCGCCGACGTACCGGCCTCGTTCAGCGCCCGCGCCGTCGGTGCGCTGGTGCTTGGGTGGACCGGACGGCTGGCGGAGGCGGCGCCTGCGATTGCGGCCACGATAGCCCGAAGTGTTTCGCGCGGAACCGAATCCGACCTGTTGTGGCTCGAATGCCACGCCGCCATGGTCGACGTCTGGCTGGGTCGCTACGCGGACGCTGCGCGTACGGCCGAGGACATGACGTTGCGTGCCGAGCAGATTGGCGGCAGCCACGTCCGGATTCTCGCCGCGGTGCCGGCCGCGCTGGCCGCCGCCTACGCGGGTCGCGAACAGGACGCTCGCAAGGAAGTCGAGGAGGCGCTGACGGACTCCTCGATACCCGACGGGCGATGGACGACGACGTGGCCGTCGATGGTGCTCGGCTTCCTCGAGGTGTCGCTCGGCAACTACGCGGAGGCCCTGAATGCGTTGCAGCCGTTGCTGTCCCGCTGGCGCCAGGCCGTCGACACCGACATCGCGACCTATTTCTTCATCCCCGACGCGGTCGAGGCCATGATCGCCGTCAACACCTTCGAGGCGGCCGACGAGCTCGTGACGGCGTTGGAGTCGCGCGGTGCTCTACTGCACCACCCGTGGATGTCGGCCGTCGGTGCGCGGTGCCGGGGCATGGTGCTGGCCGCTGCGGGCGACGTCGCAGGCGCGCAGCGAGCGGGAGTGTTGGCCATGGCCGAGCACGAACGGCTCGCCGCGCCGTTCGAGCGCGCGCGAACGCAGCTGTTCCTCGGCCAGCTCCAACGCCGAATGCGCCGCAGGCAGGACGCGCGGACGACTCTCGAGCAGGCGCTCGCAACGTTCGCCGACGTCGGCGCGCCACTATGGGCCGAAAAGGCCGCCGGCGAGCTGGCCCGGCTCGGGCAGCTGAAGGATCACGACGCGGGGTTGACGCCCCGCGAACGACGCGTCGCAGAGCTCGTCGCCACCGGCGTGACCAACAAGGAGGTCGCGGCCGCCCTGAACATCAGTCCGAAGACCGTGGAGTGCAACCTCGGTCGCGTCTATCGAAAACTGGGCATTCGCAACCGTGTCGAGTTGATCCGCGGCGTCAGCCTCGACGACCGTGCCCCGGCCGAGGATGAGAGGAGCTGAGGTGGCCTACTTCCTCGCCGAGTGGTACCGAACCGAGCTGACCGAGAAGGCCGTCGGTGGTTTCGCCGCGCTGCTGGAGTCGACCGCGAGCGCGATGTCGGTGGAGGCGACGCCGGTGCGGCTCTTGGTCACGCTCTCGGTCCCGGCCGACGACGCGCTCTATGGGGTGTTCGAAGCCGACGCGCCCGAGGTCATCCTCCGGACGTGCACCCGCGCGGGTGCGCTGCCTCATCGGCTCACGCCGCAGGTGCAGACCTGGATTGCGTCGGGGTCGAGGATCGCGTGAGTTGGGGTTGACCTCGACTTTAGTTTAGGTTGCACACTCGACGCATGACCACACCAGCGAGGGACAGATTCGACGCGGCATATCAAACTGGCACTCCGCCTTGGGTTATCGGCGAGCCGCAGCCTGCCATCGTCGCCGTCGAGCAGACGGGAGCGATCCGCGGTGCGGTGCTCGACGTCGGCTGCGGGCTTGGCGAACACACCATCCTGCTGACGGCCCTCGATTACGACGTGCTCGGCGTCGACTTCGCGCCGAACGCGATCGAGCAAGCCAGGGGGAATGCGGCCGCAAAGGGGGTCGACGCCCGCTTCGAGGTCCGCGACGCCCTGGACCTTGACGCCGAGCCCGGTTACGACACCGTCGTCGACAGTGCCCTGTTCCACGTCTTCGGCGACGACGCCGATCGAGTGCGCTACGTCGCGAGCCTGCATCGCGCGATCCGGCCTGGCGGCGTGTTGCACCTGCTCGCACTGTCGGATGCCGGCCGGGGTTTCGGCCCGTCGGTGAGCGAGGACGTCGTGAGGACCGCCTTCGCAGACGGTTGGCAGATCGAGTCGCTCGCCGTAACGACCTATCGGGGAATCGTGGGGGAGGCGCACGCCGAGGCGCTCGGGTTGCCGGTGGGTACGGTCGTCGAGGAACCGGCCTGGTTGGCAAGGATCCGGCGCGACTGAGCGCGGTTACTGCGCGTCGTAGCCCGGATGCGAGACGGCAAGGCGGTGGGTGACGAGGTGACGCAACGCCGCGCTGACCTCGGCGGCGCGGTCGTCGAGATCCCCGGAGCGGATCGCCGCGGCCAGCGCGCGCTCGTCCGCGAAGCCGAGCAGGTCAGGGGCGGGGGAGTCGTCGAGTAGCTCGCGTTCGACCGTGCGCAGCACGTTGGCGGCGACGCGGGTGTGGAATTTGACCGCGCCCGACGTCGCCTGCAACACGTCGGTCTCCAGGAATTCGGCGACGGCCGCTACCAGTTCGGCGGCGGTGGGTGTGCCGTGCAGGTCGGTCACGATGCGGCCTCCATGAGCGTCAGCAGATCGAATTCGGTCTCGCAGACCCGACGGCCGATGGCGGCCAGCTCCACCGATCGCGTCTGCCAGGAGAGGTGTCTTTCGGCCTGGTAGCGACAGATCACGCCCCAGCGCAGCGTCGACAGCACCAGCCACCAGTGCATCGCCGAGCGGTCGACGGCGGTGCCCGAGGCGTCCTCGTAGGCTTTGAGAAAGTCCTCGACGCTGCCGAGGCCGCCGGCGCCAAGCGTCGGCGGCGCACCGAAGCGCCATGCCCGGATGCAGAACCACGCCAGATCCTCGTACACCTCGCCACTGTGGGTGAGTTCCCAGTCGAGCACCGCGGCGAGCCGGGCCGTCTGGTCCGCGGCGTCGACGATCAGATTGCCCATCCGAAAGTCGCCGTGCAAAAACACCTCCGGCGACGGGTCGGGCCGGTGGGCTGCCAGCCACCGGAACGCCCACTCGAACGTGGCCGTCGTGTCGGCCATCTGGTCGAGTCGGCCGTGCCACTCGTCGAGCTGGTCGGACGCCTCGAGCCCGATGCCCGTCGGGTCGGCGCGGTGAATCGCCGCCAGCGCCGTGGCGCACTGGCCAAGCAGATCGGCCCGAGACGCGTCGTCCAGTGCCCGGTGGATACGCCGCACGATCGTCTCGCCGGCGACGAAGTCGCACACCAGGAACGGGTTGCCCAGTGCCGCAGCCGAATCCTGCGCAATCAGGACGTGGGGCACCGGGGCGCCCGTGGCGGCAGCGCGGGTCAGGGCTGCCGCCTCCAATTCCATCCCGGCATGAATCTCGTCGGGCGGACCGATGCGCAGAATGAGATCCCGTGATCCGACGCCGTCGACCGCCGTGAACGCCCACGTGGCCCGGCTGGCCCCGCCGGTGAGCACCCGTAGCCCGGAAACGGTGACGGCGCCCAACGAGGGCTGCAGTACCGCGGCCAACGCGGGCGCGAGCTCGTCGGGGTTCACGACCGGCCGAACTTGAACATCCGTTGCGCCACTCGCCGGATCTGGATCTCCTCCGCGCCTTCGGTGATCCGGTATCGGCGATGGTGCCGGTAGATGTGTTCGAACGGCTCGTGACGGCTGTATCCGAGGCCGCCGTGGACCTGCATCGCCCGGTCGGCGGCCTCGCACACCAGGCGGTTGGCGCGGTAATTGGCCATCGACACCTTGTCCGACACCTCCATGTGGTGATCTCGGTCCAGATGCCAGGCGGCGTAGTAGACGAGCAGCCGAACCATCTGCGCCTCGGTCTGCAATTCGACGAGCGGCCACTGGACGGCCTGGTTCACCGACAACGGCTTGCCGAACACGACGCGCTCGGAGGCGTACCGCGCGGCCCGGTCGATGCAGTACTGCGCGGCGCCGAGGCTGCTCGCCGCCTGACGAATCCTGTTCTCGTGCAGGAAGGTCTGGCCCACCTCCAGGCCGTGGTCGACCTCACCGAGTACGGCAGTGGACGGCACCCGGACGTCCTTCAACTCGACCTCGCCGTGATCGGTCGGCATGTTGAACGTCCACCAGTAGAAGGGCACGCTGAAACCTGGTGCATCGCACGGCACCAGAAACGCGGTGATGCCGGTCGCGGACCCGGCCTGGCCCGACGTCCTGGCGAAGACGAGGTCGTGGGTGGCGCGGTGCACGCCGGTGTTCCAACGCTTGGTCCCGTTGATCACCCAGCCGTCTGCGTCGGCGACGGCAGTCGTCTCCAGCCAGGTGGCGTCGGAACCGTGGTCCGGTTCGGAGAGCCCGAACGCCATCGAACGTTCACCGGTGAGGAGGGCCTCGCCCCACTCCTTCTTCTGCTCGTCGGTGCCGAAGCGGTCCATCATGATCACCTGCGGGAAGTTGCCGACGATCGACGACTCGTCCTGCAGGTCGTTGTGCAGACCGAGACCCTTGTGCGCCAGGTGCTCTCGGATGATCGCCATGTCGAGGTTGGTCCCGTCACGGCCGCCGAACTTGGACGGCAGCCCGTAGCGCAGCCAACCCGCCGCGTCGGCCCGACGCCGCATCTCGTCGAGGAGGTCCTCCCAGGCACGCTGTGGAACGCCGCCGTTCTCCCAGTCGGTCCGGGCGTACTCCCGGCGATGGTCGAAGTACTGCATGTGTTCGTCTTGCAGTGGCTTGATTTCGGCGTCGACGAAGGCGTCCATCTCGGCGAGCAAGCCGGGAAGATGTTCGGGCAGAGCGAAATCCACGGTGATTCCCTTCTGGAGGTGACATTCTCAGCCGTACAGGGTCTTCTTCCAGATCGTCGACAGGGTGCGCACCGCGTCTTCGTCGGTGCGTGCCACCCCCAACGCCGCGGTCTCCTCACGAAGGTAGACCGACGTGAATCGTTCGAAGAGAAGTGAGATGGCCAGCGCGGTGTGTTCGGGGTCGAGATCCGTTCCGTACCCCTGGTCCTGAGCGTGAAGCACCGATGACCGCACGATGTCGATGCCGAAGCGGCGGAACTCGTTCTGCACGGCGGCGAACCGCGGTTGGTTCGCCGCGAGTTGGTCGACGGCCACCATGATGCCGATGTTCTGTTTGAACATGTTCCAGTATCCGGTGACGGTGGAGACGAAGAAGTCGGTGTCCTGCGGCGACGCTGGCAGGTGCACGTGGGAGCCCAGGGGGGCGACCACGTCGCGGAGGAACGACTCGGCGAGGACGGCGAGCAGATCCTCCTTGTCGGAGTAGTACCGATAGAACGCGGCCGGGGACTTGCCCGCCGCCGAGGTGATGTCGGTCAGCGTCGTGCCGTGAAAACCGCGTTCGGCAAACAACTTCCGCGCCGCAAGCATGATGGCCTCACGGGTCTGGAGCCCCTTGGCAGTGAGTGACTCGGGGGATGTCATGGGCGCACTCGGCCCAGGACGCGATCGCCGGCACGCAACAACGCGCTCGGCAGGTCGTGGCCGACGACGTCTCGTGCAACGTCCGCGGCTCGTATGGCGGCCTGCAGGTCGACGTCGGTGCCAATGCCGCTGTCGCGCAACAGATAGACGAGGTCCTCGGTTGCGATGTTCCCCGTCGCGCCGGGCGCGAACGGGCAGCCGCCGAGCCCGCCTGCCGACGAGTCGAGTCGGCGGATGCCTGCGGTGACGGCGGCGTAGGCGCTGGCCAGCCCCGCGCCGCGGGTGTTGTGGAAGTGGGCACCGAAGGGCAGGTCGCCGACGACGGGGCGGAGGAGTTCGACGAGGGTCGTCACCCGCCGCGGCGTCGTGGTGCCGATGGTGTCGGCGATGGCGATGCGGTCGGCGCCGATTTCGACGGCGGCGGTGGCGATGTCGACGACCCGCGCGGGGTCGGTCGGCCCGTCGAATGGGCAGTCCCACGCCGTGGCGACGATGACCTCGATCGTGGCGCCGCCGTCGTGGGCGATGCGGGCGATGTCGGCGATCAGGTCGGTGGACTCGGCCGTCGACCGTCCCACGTTGGCACGGCTGTGCGCGTCGGACGCCGACACGACGTACTCGATCGAGTCCATCCCGGCGGCGACCGCCCGATTCGCACCGCCCGGCCCGGCGACCAGTGCCGAGAACTCGACCCCGTGGGTGTCGCGGAAGCGCGGAAGCTCCGCGGCGAGGGCCTCGGCGTCCGCGAGGGCAGGCACCTTCGACGGCGACACGAAGGCGGTCGCCTCGACCTCCCGTACCCCGGTGGCGACGACGGCTTCGAGCAGTGCGAGCTTGGCGGCCAACGGAATCGGCGCTTCGATCTGCAGGCCGTCCCGCAGGCAGACCTCACGGATGGTGACGTGCTCGGGAAGACTCACAGGATTCCCTCCTCCCGCAACGCGTCGAGCTCGTCGGCCGACCGGCCCAGCAACTCCCCGTACACCTCGTCGTTGTGCTGCCCTGGCGTTAGCGACCCCCCGCTGCGGATGGTCCCCGGTGTCTCGGACAGCACGGGCACCACGCCCGGTCCCTTGACGTTGCGTTCGATCCGCTCGTCCCAGTGGTCGGCAATCATGCCCCGGGACACCAACTGTGGGTCGGTGACGACCTCGGCGACGGTGTTGATGGGTCCGCTGATCACCCCGGCCTCGCTCAGCGTGGCGATGATCTCGGCGGGTTGTCGTTCGACGGCCCAGGCGGCGATGATCTCGTCGATCGCGTCCTGGTTGCGGCCGCGGCTGACGTGGTCGGCGAAGCGGTCGTCGGTGGCGAGTTCGGGTTGGCCCATGGCACCGCACAGCCGCCGGAAGACGGTGTCCTGGTTGGCGGCGATCACTACCCAACTGCCGTCGGCGGTCGGATAGATGTTCGACGGAGCAATGCCCTCGAGTCGGGTGCCCGACGGTCCACGCACCACGCCGCCGACGTCGTAGTCCGGGATGGTGGACTCCTGCACCGCAAGACACGCTTCGGTCAAGGCGGCGTCGACGACCTGACCCTCACCGGTCACGGATCGGCGGTACAGCGCGGCCAGGGCGCCTTGGGCGGCGAACATGCCCGCAAGGGTGTCGCCGAGGGACAGTGCCAGCCGTGGGGGAGGGCCACCGGGGAAGCCGTTCATGTGTCGCAGCCCGCTGGCGGCCTCGGCCACCGAGGCGTAGCCGGCCTTGTGGGAATCGGGTCCGGTCTGCCCGTACCCGGAGACGCGGACCAGGATGATGCCCCGATTGCGTTCGCGCAGAACGTCGTAGCCGAGGTTCCACTTCTCCAACGTGCCGGGCCGAAAGTTCTCCACGATGACGTCGGACTTCTCGACGAGATCCAGGAAGAGTTCGCGGCCCTTGGGCTCCCTCAGGTTGAGGGTGACGGCCTTCTTGTTGCGGGCGTGAATCGTCCAGAAGAAGTGGTGACCGTCGACTTCGGCCTGGCCCCAGGTGCGCAGGGGATCGGGAGAGCCGGGCGGTTCGATCTTGACTACCTCGGCGCCCATGTCGCCGAGCAGGCGTCCGGCGAATGGTCCCGAGATCAACGTGCCGACCTCGACGACCCTGATGCCGTCGAGTGGTCCTGTGACGTCGGTCATGCCGAAAACCCATGTCGCCGAAGCCAATCCGTCACCACGCCGACTGCTTCCCCCAGGGTGCCGCGCTGGTCGGGTCCCGCGTAGTAGTGGTTGGCGCCGGCGATTTCGTGCATCTCCTTGTCGGGGTGACCGATTGCCTCGAAGAGTCGGCGGGTGTGGCTCGGGGTGCACGCGTCGTCTGCGAGGTTGCCGATCACCAGCGCGGGCACCGCGATGTCGGGGCCGGCCTTCACGGCGTCACCGTTGGCGTCGTCGTAACTCCATTGGGAGAGCCAGCTGCGCAATGTGCAGAATCGGGCCAGCCCGACGGGCGAGTTGTTCACCACTGCAGGATCGCCTAGATAACAGGTGCCGGGGGCGCGATCGTTCGGATCCACCGTCGGGTCCAGCCAGCGTGGGTCGGCCATGGTGCCGTGCACGACGAAGGCGAACTCGTCCTCGGGGCGTCCCTCGTCGGAGAGCTTGGCCAATTTCTCTTTGACCCACTTGGTGATTCGCCTGTTGCGGGCCACCTGCGCAGCCCGGTAGCGCTCGAGGAACTCGGCGGTGTACGGCGGCTGGTTGGGGTTCTCGGGGTCGTACAGGTCCAGCTCGCGATCACGGCGGGTCGGATCCGATTCGTCGAGGATCGACGCGTCCAGCCACTCGGTCAAGGTGCCGTGTCGGCTGACGTGAGCCGCCAGCAGCATGATGCCGTCGCACGCGATCAGTCCCAGCGTGGTCAGGTCGGGCCCGTCGCCGGACGGGCTGGCCGTGACGGTCGGGTGCTGTGCCTGCTGTTGGTAGAACACCGACAGGGAGCCGCCGCCGCTCCAGCCGGCCAGCACCACCTTGGCGTAGCCGAGACGGTTCTTGGCGTCCTTGACGCACTCTCCGAGATCCTCGACGACCTTCTCCATCAGTAGCGCAGAGTCGGTGCCGCGGAACCGGCTGTTGCAGTAGATGACGTGATGCCCGGCACGGGCCAAACCGTTGATCATCGGCAGGTAGGCGCCGCCGCCGATGGGGTGCATGAACACCAGGACCGTGTCGCTCGGTCGGTCCGGTTTCAGGAGGTAGCTCTCCAGGACGACGAGCTCGGCGACGCCGCCGTATACGTCGCGGGTCGTCGACGTGTTCTGGTAGGCGACCAGATAGGGGATCCGTTGGTAGTCGTGCTTCGTCGGAGCGCTCACGTCTGTTTCCTCTTCGCGCGAGCGCTCATCATGAGTGCTGGCCGAGGTCGTTCGCCAGCACCTCGGCCGACGGCACCAGTCGGCGCCTGGTGTCGATCGAGATGACCGACCAGTCCACCCGGGAGTACTCGTCGAACTTGCGGCGGGCCCGCTCGCGGGCCTTCTCGGGCGCGCCGTGGTGAACCCCCTGTGGCGCATGGGAGATGAGTCCCGGTGGCATCGGGATGCCGTAGAGCGACCCGCTGTGGAAGAACGCGATCTCGTCGAAGTCGACGTTGCGGTGGTACCACGGGGTGCGTTCGGTGCCTGGTACGCCTTCGGCGGGCTTGGGCAGGAAGTTCATCACGTAGACGCCGGTGGCCTGCATGAACAGGTGCACCGTCGGCGGCAGGTGCACGCTGTCGGACGTCACGACGTTGTAGTCGGCGATGTTGAAGGTGAACGGGAAGTTGTCGCCGCGCCACCCTTCGACGTCGAGCGGATGGTGTCGGTAGAACAGCGACGTCGACCCGACGCCGGCGATCTCGCCGTGCACCAGCCGGACCTCGTACTCCCCGTCGTGCTGCGGGCCCTCGCCGGTGGCGATCGGGGCGGGTTCTGGGATTTCGACCTGCGACGGGTCGAAGGGGAAGTGCCTGCCCAGCTGCCCGGCAGGTGGCACCCGGAACTCGTCGGTGGCCTGGATCATCAGCAGAGTGGTTTGCGAGTCCGGCACCTGACGCCACGTGCACGCCTTCGGCAGGTAGACCCAGTCGCCGACCCGATAGCGCAGCGGGCCGAACTCCGTCTCGAGCAGCCCTGACCCGTCGTGGACGAAGAACAGCAGATCACCGTCGACGTACCGCACGAAGTGGGGCATGGGCTCGGCCCGCCGCGACAGCAGCACGAGGCAGTCGGGGTTGGAGAACATCAGCAGCGGGCTGCCGGCGGCGTCGGTCGCGTCGGTGGGCTTCAGTTCGGAGGACAGCACGTCTACCGGGCGAAGGGGCCCGACCGACCGGTACGCGGTGGGGTCGTCGCGTCGGTAGAGGTTGGCGGTGCGTCCGGTGAATCCGCCGCGGCCCAACTCGTCGTCCTTCAGGCCGTCGAGGTCGGCGTGCAGGCGTCGCGGGGTCGTGCCCTTGCGCAGGTGGACGAAGGATTCCATGACTGTCTCCGATTATGTCGGGCCACAAACTGAAACTGACGTTACTTTTATTTCCGGCGACCGACAAGACCCCGTCGCTCGGTCGTGGTCAGTCGAGGTCGACCCGCACCGTCAGGAGATTGGTGCCGAAGGCGCGCACACCCAAGCTGTTGAACTGCGGCAACCCGCGAAGTCGTGCACGCGCGTCGTCCTCGGGCAGCAGGTGCGCGGTACCGGAACGCCACGTGCCCCGCAGCCGCACCCTGACGCGGGGATCGGCCTTGATGTTGCGCACGTACTGGGACTTGTCGCCGAATTCGGAGACAAACCAGAACTGATGCCCAACCAGCTTGCCGCCAAGGGGTGTCCGGCGGGGTTGACCGGACGTGCGGCCGGTGGTCTCTAGCAGCGTCTGCAGCGGGTTGCGCCGCATAAACGGGTTGGCCACCCGCTTCTGAAAGAACTTGGTCACCTTCGCACCGGACATGCTGGTCATTCCACACCACGGACGTCGTCTGGGGGCCGGTTGCGCCGCGCGGCGGCCTCCCGGCGCCGGTTGCCGACAGCTCCGCGGGAACTCGCCACGACCAGCAGTCTAGGGCCCTGAAATGCCCGGCCGTTGACGGACGCGTCATTCAACGGACGTCTGTCGGAGTGGCTGGTCGTCGTCGCGCCATGTTTTACTTCGTACCGACAAGTTAATACTCAGGTCCGCCTGCTACGGCTGCGCGGGCGCGGCAGGCGGCGATCCCGTCGCCGCTAGGGCGATCTCGCATCGCACACGTCGTCGGTTTTCCCGTAACAGGAACTGGATGGATTCGTAGATGTTGTTTGACGGTGTTCTCGGGCGCTGGACGCGCCGACTACTCATGGCGACCATGGCGGTGCTTCTGCTGCCAGGGATGATCGGCGCGGTAGGTGGCAGCGCGACCGCAGGGGCGTTCTCACGTCCCGGCCTCCCGGTCGAGTACCTGATGGTCCCCTCGCCTTCGATGGGACGCGACATCAAGGTCCAGTTCCAGAGCGGTGGCCCCAACTCTCCCGCGGTCTACCTCCTCGACGGCCTGCGTGCCCAGGACGACTTCAACGGCTGGGACATCAACACCCAGGCGTTCGAGTGGTACCTCGACTCCGGCCTGTCGCTCGTCATGCCCGTCGGCGGGCAGTCGAGCTTCTACTCCAACTGGTACAAGCCCGCATGTGGCAAGACCGGTTGCTTGACCTACAACTGGGAGACGTTCCTGACCCAGGAGCTGCCCTCCTACCTGGCGGCCAACAACAGCGTGAAGTCGACGGGCAACGCCGCGGTCGGCCTGTCGATGGCCGGTGGCGCCGCGCTCGTCCTGTCGGCGCACCACCCCGGACAGTTCTCCTACGCCGGCTCGATGTCGGGCTTCCTGAACCCGTCCGAGGGCCAGTGGCCCGGCCTGATCAACCTCTCCATGGGTGACGCAGGCGGCTACAAGGCCAACGACATGTGGGGCCCGGCCGAGACCGATCCGGCCTGGCAGTACAACGACCCGATGGTGCAGATCCCGACCATCGTCGCCAACGGAACGCGCATCTGGGTCTACTGCGGCAACGGCACCCCCAGCGAGCTCGGCGGCAACAACCTGCCCGCCAAGTTCCTCGAGGGCCTGACCATCCGCACCAACCGCACGTTCCAGGACAACTACATCGCAGCGGGCGGCAAGAACGGCGTCTTCAACTTCCCGGACACCGGCACGCACGACTGGCCGTACTGGGGCGCGCAGCTGCAGCAGATGAAGCCCGACCTGATCAGCCACCTGCTCTGAGGCTGATCCGAGTGTGACAGGTGGCGGGCGGGTTCAGAACCCGCCCGCCACCTTCACAACTGCGCGACCGGAGAACGCACCGGCGCGCACCTGATCGATCACGTCGACGACGTCCACCACGTCGACGTCATGGGTGATCTGCGAGAGACGTTGCGGCTTCAACGAACCGCCGAGCAGAGCCCACAATTCGCGGCGCGGCCCGATCCGCATCATCACCGAGTCCATGCCCAGTAGGGCAACACCCCGCAGGATGAACGGCATCACCGTCGTATTCAATGCCGGCCCGCCCGTGAGGCCGCTGGCCGCCACTGCACCGCCGTAGGACATGGTGCTGAGCACGTCGGCCAGGGTGGCCCCGCCGACGCAGTCCACCGCACCCGCCCAGCGTGTCTTGCCAAGTGCCCGCGGCTTGGCGTCGGGATCGGCAGGCAAGCGCGGAATCACCTCGGATGCGCCGAGTCCCTTCAGCCGCTCCTCGGCGTCCTTCTTGCCGGTCGACGCGACCGTCTGGTAGCCCGCCGCCGACAACAGGTCGACGCTCACCGATCCGACGCCGCCGGTGGCGCCCGTGACGACGATGGGGCCGTCCTCGGGTTGGATGCCCCTGGCGATCAGTGCCTGCACGCTCATGGCGGCTGTGAAACCCGCAGTGCCGATCGCGGCCCCCTCGTAGGGGGTGAGTGACCCAAGGCTCACGACCTGGTCGGCGGGCACTCGCGCGTACTCCGCGTAGCCGCCGTGGCGGCCGGTGCCGATGTCGTAGCCGTGGGCCAGGACGGCGTCGCCGACCGCGAACTCGTCGGACGACGACGCCACCACCTCGCCGGTGAGGTCGATACCCGGCACCAGCGGGTAGTCCCGCGCCACGCCACCCTTGGGGGTGAGTGCCAACGCATCCTTGAAGTTGACGCTCGAGTACGCGACGCGGATCGTCACCTCACCGGGTGGCAGATCCGCTTCGGTCAGCGTCTCGACCGCAGCGTCGATGCGATCCTCGTGTTGCCGCGCGACAAGGGCCTGAAAGTCATCCATTCGGACGACGTTATCGTGCTTGCCGCGGTGGTTCGGCTACTTCAGCTCGGCCGAGGACAACCCGAGCAATCGGCGTGCGACGACCAGCTGCTGGATCTGCTGGGTGCCTTCGAAGATGTCGAGAATCTTGGAGTCGCGCGCCCACTTCTCGAGCAGCGTGCTCTCGGAATAGCCGGTGGTCCCGGCCAATTCGACGGCCTTGAGGGTGACGTCGCTGCCCACCCGGGCGGCCTTCGCCTTGCCCATCGAGGCTTCCTTGGAGTTGGGGATCTTGTTGTCGGCCTGCCAGGCGGACCGGACCGTCAGCAGGTACCCGGCCTCCCAGTCGGCTTCCAGCCGCAGGAACTCCGCGGCAGGCGCACTCTGGGCGTGCGCGGGCTTGTCGTAGGAGATCTCCACGCCTGCGTCGGTGAGGATGGTGCGCAGTTCCTCCAGCGCCGCACGGGCGACGCCGACGGCCATCGCGGCCACGATGGGCCGGGTGTTGTCGAAGGTCTCCATGACGCCGGCAAAGCCCTTGTCGACGTTGATCTCCGGACTGCCCAGCAGGTTGTCCTTCGGAATCCGCGCGTTGTCGAAGCGGATGGCGGCCGTGTCGGACGCCTTGATGCCGAGCTTGTGCTCGAGCCGCTCGACGGTGACGCCGGGGTGGTCGCGCGGCACGATGAACGACTTGATCGCCGCGCGGCCCTTCGACTTGTCCAGCGTCGCCCAGACCACGATGTGGCTGGCCCGAGCTCCGGCGGTGACGTAGATCTTCTCGCCGTTGATGACGTACTCGTCGCCGTCGAGCTTGGCGGTGGTCGACACCGCAGCCGAGTCGGAGCCAAAGCTCGGCTCGGTGATGGCCATCGCCGCCCAGATCTTGCCGAGGCGCGTCAGCTGCTCGTCGGTCGCGACACCGGAGAGCGCGGCGTTGCCGAGCCCCTGGAACGGCACCGACAGGAGCAGGGCGACGTCGCCCCAGCTGATCTCGAGCGCGTTGACCAACGCGGACATGTTGGCGCCGTTGACGTTGACCTTCGAGTCGGCGCCGTCGCGGAACGCTTCGGCCCCTGCGAAGGAGATGGTGTTGGCCGCCGTCATGCCTTCGAACAGTTCGGCCAGCGTGTCCAACTCGACGGGGTAGGCGTGCTCGGCGAGGTCGTACTTGCGCGAGATCGGCCGGAGCATTTCAGCGGCGGCTCCGTGGCTCGTGTCGATGACGGCCTGGAGCTTCTTGGGCATTTCGAGATTGATTGCCATGACAGGACTTTCGGTTAGTTTCGAGAAACCAGGGACTAAAGAACGACGACACCCTCGGCCACGCCGAGTGCACGCAGATCGCGGTACCAGCGTTCGACGGGGTGTTCCTTGGTGAAGCCGTGTCCGCCGAGCAGCTGCACGCCGTCAAGGCCGATCTGCATGGCCTTGTCGGTGCCGAACTTCTTGGCCAGCGCGGCTTCCCTCGCGAACGACAGGCCTTGTTCGGCGCGCGCGGCGCCGCGCCAGGTGATGAGGCGCAGCCCGTCCAGTTCGATGGCGATGTTGGCGCACATGAACGCGACCGACTGCCTGCGTGCGATGGGCTCGCCGAACGCCTCCCGCTCCTTCACGTAGGGGATGACGTAGTCGAGCACGGCGTGCGACGTGCCGACTGCCAGTGCGGCCCAACCCAATCGGGACAGGGCGATGGCTTCCGAGTAGTTGTGGGCATGGTCGGCCTCGCTCGTCTCGTCCTCGCCGAGCCGGTTGTGCAGCGGCACCGCGACGTTGTCGAGCCGGACCTGGCCCAGGGCCGCGGCCCGGATTCCCATGCTGGGGTCGGCCTTGACCGTGAGGCCCTCCGAGCCGGCCTCGACGATGAACAGCGTCGCCTTGCCGTTCAGCTGGGCGGCGATGACGAACAGTTCGGCGTCGGCGGCGGCGGGCACCAGCGACTTGACGCCGGTCAGCCGGTAGCCGCCCGGCGTGCGGGTGGCGACGGTCTTCAGTGATGTCGGATCGAACAGCGCGTGAGGCTCGGCGATCGCGACACATGCCTGCGGCACACTCTCGCCGGCGAACTCGGGAAGGTAGGTGGCCTGCTGGCTGGCGCTGCCCCAGTGGGTCAGGGCCGAGGCAACGCCGCCCGGCGCGAGGATCGGGAGGGCGAGTCCCATGTCGCCGTAGGCGAGGGCTTCGGCCACCAGCGCATTGGTGACCGTCGTCCGCTGCGCGGCGATGCCGTCGAAGTCCTCGGGGATGTTGACGGCGGTGATGCCCAGCTCGGCGGCCTTGGCGATCAGCTCCGGGGGATAGGTGGCCGCGGCGTCGGCGTCGTGCGCCGCAGGCCGCAGGATCTCCTCGGCGAACTCGCTGATCGTCTCGACGATCATCTTCTGCTCGTCGTCCGGCGTCAGATCGAAATAGTCTGCGCCACTTGGCTTTAGCCGGGTAGCGGGCTTGCCGATCCTTGACACGCGGTTGAACTGACGCGTCGAGGTGCCGATCGCGGAGAACACGGTTTGGACGCCGTTGCGAAGACCGCGGTTGAGCGGTTCCCGCAGGCCGCGGCGGTCCAGGAACTCCTGGCCGAGGAGGGGAGTGATGAGGGCGAGTCCGATGTCGGTCGCCGTCCGCTTGTGCCGACGAAGGCCGACTGCGCTTTCGCGGCCGGTGCGCTTCGGGCGTTCGTTGGTGCCGCTCGGGGACGGCAGGGTGTTGGTCATATCGACAGCCTCGAATCGTTGGGGCAGTACGCCATGACCGTATCTTACTGTTGAGTAAGATAAAGCGGGGGTGTTATCAACGTCACCAGATCGTCAGGCGCCTAACGGGGGCCGCCCGCCGGGGGTTCGACGGGCACGGACACGGGGTGGAACGGCACGCTGATCCGAGGGTCCGCCACGGCGGTCGGAGCGACGAGAGCGGCGCCCAATCCGGTGAGGGCGGCGGCAGCGAGGAGGGTGGACTTCTTCATCCCGACGACGCTAGGGAAGCTGGCGGCGGACTGAATCAGGGATTCCCCTACACATGGGGCCCGCCTGCACCCGACTACCGGCTGGCGAGCCTGCGCAGCACCTCGTCGTGCAAGAGTCCGTTCGTGGCGATCGCGCTTCCGCCGTGCGGGCCAGGGGCGCCGTCGATGCTGGTGAACCGGCCGCCGGCCTCGCGGACGACGATGTCGAGCGGCGCTAGGTCCCAGAGCTTGACTTCGGGTTCGGTGACGACGTCGACCGCCCCCTCCGCCAACAAGCAGTACGACCAGAAGTCGCCGTACCCGCGGACGCGCCACACGGCGTCGGTGAGCTCGACGAACTGCGGGCGACGGTCCTCCCAACCCGTGGTCAGGTCGGAGTACGACAGGCTGGCCGAATCGAGTTCGGACACGCCCGACACCGAGATGCGACGGGTGACGCCGTTGAACGACGAGAACGCACCCTCGCCCGAACTGGCCCACCACCGTCGAGCCAAGGCCGGGGCGCTCACCACGCCCACCGTGGGAACGCCGTCCTGCAGCAGGGCGATGAGCGTCGACCACACCGGCACGCCGCGGACGAAGTTCTTGGTGCCGTCGATCGGATCGAGCACCCATTGCCGGCCCTCGAAAACCGCAGTGCCGCCAAACTCTTCGCCGACCACGGCGTCGTCGGGGCGATTCGCGACGAGGAGGCCACGAAGCAACTCCTCGGCGGACTTGTCGGCGTCGGTGACCGGGGTCAGATCGGGTTTCGTCTCGACGTGAAGGTCTAGGGCACCGAACCTGTCGAGGGTCAAGGCGTCGGCCTCGTCGGCCATCTGAAGTGCGAGGCCGAGGTCATCTGAGACTGTTCTCATGAGTGCAGTCCTACCATGGGAGTCGTGTTTGAAATCTTCGTGCTCTTGCTCGTCATCGGTGGGATCGCGCTGTTGATAGGACCGCGCATCATGGGCAGGCGCGGCCAGGGGGGTCCCGGCGGACCTGACGGCCCTGGAGCACCAGGCGGACCTGGGGGCATGGCCAACTTCGGCGGGCGTCGGGGTCCCGGTGGCAGCGGACAGAACACATCCGGAACCCTCCTCGTCACCGGGGTGAGCGCGGGTGCGGAGTCCGACGGGTCGCAATTCGTGACGATCACCGGCGTGATCAACGGCCCGACGGTGCGCGAGCACGAGGTCTACGCGCGCATGCAGATGGCCGTCGGCACGGCGCCGAGCATGGGCCAACTGATGCCCGTCGTCTACTCGACGAAGAATCCCGACAAGTGGGGCATCGTCGCGATCCCGCCGCCCGAGCCGCCCCACGAGCCGTGGCCGCCTCCCGCGCCCAGTGGGCCGACCGAGCTCCGCTAGGCGGCAGGCTCGGAGAGCGCCAGTGCCAGGCGGACGTCGACGGCGCTGTACAACGCCAACGTCGTCTGCCGGCCGGGCATTCGCGGCGCCACCGACGTGTGTCTGGCGCCGGTGGGCGTAGTGAATTCGGCGGTGTGACAACCGGTTTCGTCACTGGTGGTGGTCACCGACCAGCCCGGCGCTTCCTTGCTGTAGTTGCAGTGCGCACACTCGCCGAGTCCGTTGAGCGCACTGGTCGGTCCGTCGCGGCGGTGAGGGCGAGCATGGTCGTGATGGCGGATCGGGGCGTCGCAGTACGGGGTGCGGCAGGTGTCGTCACGCAGGTCGAGGAACTTCGCCAACCCCTTGGGGAAGATTCGGGCCCTGGACTCCATCGCCACCAACGCTCCGCTGCGGGGATGTCGATACAACCGCCGCAACGTCGCCCGCGACCGGGCGTCAGTCGCGGCGCGGTTGACCAACCGCCGGGCCACCGCGGCCGGGATCGGTCCGTAGCCGGGGACCCGGGCCGCAGCCTGGTCGCCGCCGAGGAGGGTCTCGTCGGTGATGACCAGGTCGACGGCGACGGGTACCGGGACGTCGGCGGGTCGGCCGGTGACGCGTTCGACGAGGGTGTCGGCCATGACCTGGTTGCGACTGCGGCCGTCGCCGCAGGCGTCGGCTTCCCTGCGCAGGGCGGCGTAGACCGACACTCCCTGGGGCATCGGCAGCAGCGCGGTCGCATAGGTCATGTTGTCGGGGGCGGGGCGCACCCACACCGAGCGTTCCGACTCCGCGCGCACGGCGCGGTCGACGACGGCGTGCGGGTCGAGTTCGTAGGCGATGGCCTTGGCGTCGGCCTCGATCCTCTTGTCGCCCTTGCCGTCCAGGCTGGCCTGGTCGGCGCACATCCGGGCGTCCAACACCCGGCGGTCGGCGACGTCGAGGCACGCCGACTCCCGCACGATCAGGGTGGCCCGCCATTCGGAGAGCCGGCCCGCTTTCAGCGCAGCCAGGGTGTGGGGCATTTCGTGGACCAAGGCTCTCGCGAAGCCGAGGTGGCGGCCGCCGCGGTTGGGGGAGTCGCGCCGGGCCAGGGCGATCTCACTGCCCAACCCCTTGCCCCGTTTGGCGGCGGGCACGCCGGCGGCGGCTTCGCGGGCCCGGCGGGTGGTGTCGAGTTGCGCGGTCAGGACGGCTTGTTCGGCGGCTGCGGCGGACTTGGCGCGTTCGAGCACGGAGATGCGGTCGATCAGCGCCGCCTCATCCATCGTGTCGAACATGTGTTCGATACTACTTCGGGTGTATGACAAGTCCATGCCCCAATCACTCCCCGAAGGTCTGCTCGAACTCCTCCGCAAGCCAAGCCCGTGCTTCATCTCGACCCTGATGCCGGACGGATCGCCCCAGCTGACCGAAACCTGGGTCACCACCGACGGCGAGAACATCGTGATCAACATCGTCGACGGCATGCAGAAGGCGCGGAACATCGCGCGTGATCCCCGCGTCGCCGTCAACGTCGTCGACCCCGACAACGTCTACCGCTACTACGCCGTGCGCGGTCGGGTGGTGAACACGACCAGCGAGGGTGGACGCGAGAGCATCGACGAGATCTCGCAGAAGTACCTAGGCATTCCGTACCCGAACTTCAGCGGGAACCCGAACGAGACCAGGGTGCTGATCACCATCGAGGCGGATTCGGTGACGTCGCCGCAACGGGGATAGTCAGCCGTGCACCTAGCCGTGCCCAATCCGCAAGAACTCCGCCACATTGCTCAGCTTGACCCGCGGCCGACCCAGCGGACCACCGGTGTTCCGTTCGTGGGCGTCGATCAACTTCCAATGGTCGTTGGTGACGAGGTGAGGCTGGCGGGACAGCAGCCAGTCGAGCGTGTCCTCGTGCTCGTCGGCCAGGTCGGCCGCCGCAAGATCGGCCAGCAGGGTGTCGACGGTCGCCGCCGAGTCCTTCTTGTTGCTCCCGATGACGCCTGACGGACCACGCTTGATCCACCCGACGACGTAGGAGTTGCGAGTGCCGTCGACGTGGCCGTCGGTGTGCGGAATCGTCCCCGACCGCTCGTCGAACGGCAGCCCGGGCGTCGGAACTCCGCGGTAGCCGACGGCACGGACCACCAGCTGGGCGGGGAGTTCCTCACGCGCGCCGGTGTCCTTGGCCACCAGTCGACCACCGTCGTCCACCAACTCGTTGCGGCCGAGCACGATCGAGGTGACCCGGTCGTCGCCCTTGATCTCGATCGGCGAGGTGTGGAACCGGAACACGATGCGTCGCTTGGCTCCTCGCGGAGGCTTGTCCGCATACGAACGCAACACCTTGACGTTCTGCTTGACGGACTTGCCCGCCGCCTCGAGGTCCTCGTCGGAGATGCCTGCGAGGTCAGCCGGGTCGACGATCACGTCCACGTCGGCCATCGCCTCGAGGTCACCGAGCTCCCGCAACTCCAGCGTGGTGAAGGTGGCCTGCAGCGGACCGCGGCGCCCGAGCACCACCACCTCCTCGACGCCCCTCGCGTGCAGCAACTCCAGGGCGTGGTTGGCGATGTCGGTGTTGGCCAGCGCGTCGGGGTCGCTGACCAGGATGCGGGCGACGTCGAGTGCGACGTTGCCGTTGCCGACCACCACGGCGCGCCCGGTCGACAGGTCCGGCGTCATCTCCTCGAAGTGCGGATGGGCGTTGTACCAACCGACGAAGTCGACGGCCGCCACACTGCCCGGCAGGTCCTCGCCGGGGATGCCGAGTGGTCGATCGGCCTGAGCGCCGACGGCGTAGATGACGGCGTCGTAGCGCTCGGCCAGCTCCTCGGCCTGGATGTCCTCGCCCACCCGGAGGTTGCCGAAGAAGCGGAAGCGAGGGTCGGCCGAGATCTTCTCGAACTGGGCGCTGATGGTCTTGATCTTCGGGTGGTCGGGGGCGACTCCCGAACGCACCAGGCCCCACGGGGTCGGCAACATCTCCAACACGTCGACGCGTACGTCTCTGGGTGCGTCGCCGGCTGCCGTGGAGTCCGCGAATTTCAGCAGCGACGCGGCGGCAAAGTAGCCAGAGGGGCCGGAACCGACGATCGCCACGTGATATGGGCGCATCTAATAGCCCTCCAAGAGGAAGCCGAGTATGCCCGGAAACGCGCAAGGGGCCGTCGCGTCGCCACCGGGCTGGTTACCAAGCCGATGCTAGACCCGGACGGCTGTCGGTAACCTGATCTCCCGTGGATCCCGACCGGCAAGAAGACATCACCTCGCTCGACACGACTCTGACGACCGTGGAGCGGGTGCTCGACGTCGACGGCCTGCGCGACCGCATCACGACCTTGGAGGACGCGGCGTCAGATCCGCGGCTCTGGGACGACCAAACGCGCGCCCAGAAGGTCACCAGCGAGCTGTCGCACGCGCAGAGCGAGCTGCGTCGCGTCGAGGAGTTGAGGCAGCGGCTCGACGACCTTCCGATCATGTACGAACTGGCCGCCGAAGAGGGCGGGGAGGACGCACTCACCGACGTCAACACCGAGCTGGAGAAGCTTCGCGAGGACATCGCGGCGATGGAGGTCCGCACCCTGCTGTCGGGGGAGTACGACGAGCGCGAGGCCGTCGTGACCATCCGATCCGGCGCCGGCGGCATCGACGCCGCCGACTGGGCGGAGATGCTCATGCGGATGTACATCCGCTGGGCCGAGAAGCACAACTACGGCGTCGAGGTCTTCGACACGTCCTATGCCGAAGAGGCGGGGATCAAGAGCGCCACCTTCGCGGTGCACGCGCCATACGCCTACGGCACGCTCTCGGTCGAGCAGGGCACGCACCGACTGGTGCGGATCAGCCCGTTCGACAACCAGAGCAGGCGCCAGACCTCCTTCGCCGACGTCGAGGTACTGCCCGTCGTCGACACCGCCGACCACATCGACATCCCCGACGGTGACGTCCGCGTCGACGTCTACCGATCCAGTGGCCCCGGCGGCCAGTCGGTCAACACCACCGACTCGGCCGTTCGACTGACCCACATCCCCAGCGGTATCGTCGTGACTTGCCAGAACGAAAAGTCGCAGTTGCAGAACAAGGTGTCGGCAATGCGAGTTCTTCAGGCAAAGTTGCTAGAGCGCAAGCGGCTCGAAGAGCGCGCCGAGATGGACGCGTTGAAGAACGACGGCGGCAGTTCGTGGGGCAACCAAATGCGCTCCTACGTTCTGCATCCGTATCAAATGGTCAAGGATTTGCGTAACGACTACGAAGTCGGCAATCCGGCCGCGGTACTCGACGGCGACATCGACGGTTTCCTGGAAGCGGGAATCCGTTGGCGCAATAGGAAAGATGACGACTAACACGTATTTGGCCATCGGCTGGGCCTCGACCTGGCACGACTTCTGGCGCGGTGACATCGGCGAGTGGATCATCACGCGCGGTCTCCGGATCGTCATGCTCATCCTCGCCGCGATCTTGGCGGCCCGGTTCGTCCAGTGGACGGCAAGAAGGATCACCCGCCGCATCGACGCCGACTTCCGCGAGAGCGACGCGCTCGTGCGGTCGGAGACCACCAAGCACCGCCAAGCCGTCGCCTCGGTGATCTCCTGGGTGACGATCGCGCTGCTGTGCGTCGTCGTCATCGTCGAGATCACCGACATCGTCGACATACCGGTGGGGTCCCTGGTCGCCCCCGCCGCCGTCCTCGGCGCCGCGCTGGGTTTCGGCGCACAACGCGTGGTGCAGGACCTGCTGTCGGGGTTCTTCATCATCACCGAGAAGCAGTACGGCTTCGGTGACCTGGTCGCCCTGACCGTCGCGGGTATCGCACTGCCCGCCGAGGGCACCGTCGAGGACGTCACGCTGCGGGTCACGAAACTGCGGTCCAGTGAGGGCGAGGTGTTCACGATCCCGAACGGTCAGATCGTCAAGACCGTCAACCAGTCCAAGGACTGGGCCAGAGCCGTGGTGGACATCCCCGTGCCGACCACCTCCGACCTCAACAAGGTCAACGAGGTGCTGCACCACGTCTGTGACGAGGCGATGGAGAACAAGCAGATGGCCGCGTTGATGCTCGACAAACCGCAGCTGATGGGTGTGGAGAGCATCGAGTTGGACACCGTGAACCTGCGGATGGTGGCGCGCACGTTGCCAGGCAAGCAGTTCGAGGTGGGTCGGCAACTGCGCGTGCTCGTCGTCGCCGCCCTACGTCGCGCGGGCATCGCCAGCCCTGCCGAATCGTCGCCAACGGTCGGCGCGCTGTCGCCGACGGCGACGTCGGCGATCGCCGAGGACCCACAGAACGGGGGTCACGACAAGTGAAGTTCAACTTCAACTTCCGCAAGGAGGGCGAGGGCCGCGAGTGGCCGGCGTACCTGCCGGGCGGTCGCGTGCGCACGTCGACTGCCGCCCTCATCGTCGCCTTCTGCTTCACCTGGTGGCTGCATTCGACCTACGCCCCGCCGCCACCCGCAGCCTCGGAGCCCACTCAGGTGGTGCCGCCGGGGTTCGTCCCCGACCCGGAGTACACCTGGGTGCCGCGCACCAACGTCGAGCGCCCGAAGACGACCTACAGCACGCCGAGGACCTCGAGGACCGAGACGTCGACGGCGGTGTCAACTGCCCCGACGGAGACCACCAGCGGCACGGAAACCCCCACCACGACCGCACCCGAGACGGCGACGACCGTCGTCGACCCCGACGGGGCGGGTCCGCTCCCGCCGACGACCCTGACCCAGACCCCGATCACGTCGCCGGGACAGCCGGTGCCGAACCGTTCGGGCACGTCCACCACCACGACGACGGAGATCCTGCCGGGCATCACGCTGCCCGTTCTGGTGCCCCCGCCCCCCGGGTAGTCGGGGGCTCGAACTCGGCACGGCTACACTGGCGTGCCGTGATGATCACCCTCGACCACGTGAGCAAACAGTACAAATCCTCGGCACGGCCAGCTCTGGACAACGTCTCGCTCAAGATCGAAAAAGGTGAGTTCGTCTTCCTCATCGGGCCGTCCGGATCGGGCAAGTCGACGTTCATGCGGCTGCTGCTCGCCGAAGACACCCCGACGCACGGCGACATTCAGGTCTCGAAGTTCCACGTCAACAAGCTGCCCAGCCGGCACATCCCGGGTCTTCGGCAGGTCCTCGGCTGCGTGTTCCAGGACTTCCGCCTGCTGCAGCAGAAGACGGTGTTCGAGAACGTCGCCTTCGCCCTCGAGGTGATCGGCAAGCGGTCCGACGTGATCAACCGCGTGGTGCCCGACGTCCTCGAGATGGTGGGCCTTTCCGGCAAGGCCAACCGCCTGCCGACCGAGCTGTCGGGTGGTGAGCAGCAGCGCGTCGCCATCGCGCGCGCGTTCGTCAACCGGCCGCTGGTGCTGCTGGCCGACGAACCGACCGGCAACCTGGATCCCGAGACCAGCAAGGACATCATGGATCTGCTCGAGCGGATCAACCGCACCGGGACGACCGTGTTGATGGCAACCCACGACCATCACATCGTCGACTCGATGCGCCAGCGAGTCATCGAGCTCGAGCTGGGACGACTGATCCGCGACGAACAGCGCGGTGTCTACGGAATGGATCGCTAAGTGCGCTTCGGCTTTCTCGTCAACGAAGTCCTCACCGGGCTTCGTCGCAACGTCACTATGACGGTCGCCATGATCTTGACGACCGCAATCTCCATCGGTCTGTTCGGCGGCGGCTTGCTCGTCGTCCGTCTCGCCGACAGCTCGAAGGGCATCTATCTGGACCGTGTCGAGAGCCAGGTCTTCCTGACCAACGACATCTCGGCCAACGACCCGACCTGCGACGCGGACGCGTGCAAGGCGGTGCGCAAGCAGATCGAGGACCGCACCGACGTGAAGTCGGTTCGGTTCCTCAACCAGAGCGACGCCTACGACGACGCAATCAAGAAGTTCCCGCAATATAAAGACGTTGCGGGCAAGGACGCCTTTCCCGCATCATTCGTGGTGAAGCTCGACAATCCCGAGCAACACAAGGACTTCGACGACGCCCTCAAGAAACAGCCCGGTGTGCTCAACGTGCTGAATCAGAAGGATCTCATCGACCGGCTCTTTGCGGTGCTCGACGGGTTGAGTGCGGCGGCCTTCGCGATCGCCTTGGTCCAGGCCATCGGTGCGGTTCTGCTGATAGCCAACATGGTTCAGGTCGCGGCCTACACCCGAAGAACGGAGATCGGCATCATGCGCCTGGTGGGTGCGAGTCGCTGGTACACGCAGCTGCCGTTCCTCGTCGAAGCCATGCTGGCCGCGTTCATCGGCGTGGTGATAGCGATCGCGGGGTTGATTCTGGTGCGGGCGTTGTTCCTCGAGAAGGCGCTGCGGCAGTTCTACGACGCCAACCTGATTGCCCAGGTCGACTACAAGGACGTCCTCTACTTCAGCGCGCCCATCATGCTGTTCCTCGGTTTGGCGATGTCCGGTGTCACGGCCTACGTCACCCTGCGGCTGTACGTGCGGCGCTAGCTGTGGCGAAGAAGTCGGCCGCCGAGGTCAAGAAGCACCGCAACAACCAGGTGGTGGCCACCAATCGCAGGGCGCGGCACAATTATTCGATCCTCGAGACGTTCGAGGCCGGGGTGGCGTTGGTGGGCACCGAGGTGAAGAGCCTCCGTGAAGGCCAGGCCTCGCTGGCCGATTCGTTCGCGACGGTCGACGACGGCGAAGTGTGGCTCCGCAACCTGCACATCCCCGAGTATCACCACGGCTCGTGGACCAACCATGCACCGCGGCGCAACCGGAAACTGCTGATGCACCGCACCCAGATCGACAATCTCATCGGCAAGATCAGGGACGGCAACCTCTCGCTGGTCCCGCTGTCGCTCTACTTCACCGACGGCAAGGTCAAGGTCGAACTGGCCTTGGCGCGAGGCAAGCAGGCGCACGACAAGCGTCAGGATCTGGCCAAGCGTGACGCCGATCGAGAAGTGATCCGTGAACTAGGCAGGCGCTCCAAGGGCAAGATCTGATCGGGTCCCTGGCTGGCACGGCCCTGGCGCTTATCTCCGGAATCGGATACGGGGTGAGCGACTTCGTCGGGGGTTTGGCGTCGCGGAGGGTCGCCGCGCTGCGTGTGGTGCTGGTGTCCTATCCGGTGGCGCTGGTCCTGTTGACCACCATCTCCTTCGTCGTCGGGGGTCACGTGACGACGCCGGCGATCGTGTGGGGCGGTCTGTGCGGCCTCAGCCAGGCGTTCGGGGTGTGGTGGTTCTACGCCGCGCTCGGTGCCGGTCCGATGTCGTTGGTGTCACCCTTGACGGCGATCCTCGTCGCGGGAGTCCCGATCGTCGCCGGTGTGCTGCTGGGGGAGCGGCCAAGTCTGCTGGCCTATACGGGCATCGGGCTGGCGTTGATCGCGGTCGTGCTGGTGAGTCGCGAAGAGCGCGGCGAGGATTCGACCGTCCAGCGCTTCACTGCCAAGGTGCCCTGGCTGACGCTCGGCGCCGGGCTCGCGTTCGGGCTGAACTTCGTGCTGATCGACCAGGCACCCCATGACGCAGGACTCTGGCCGCTGGCGTTCGCCCGACTGTCGGCGACTCTGATGGTCGTCGCGATCGCGGTGACGTCGAGGAACTTGGCCGTGCCGTCCGGGGTGCCGCTGCGGTTGGCCATGGCCGCCGGGGTGTTGGACACCGTCGCCAACGTGGCGATGCTCCTCGCGCTGCAGGCGTCGTTGCTGTCACTGACCAGTGTCCTCATCTCGTTGTACCCGGCGGGCACGGTGCTGCTCGCGTTGGCGGTGCTCAAGGAAAGAGTGACGCGGTGGCAGGCGGCGGGGATGGTGCTGGCCATCGGCGCCGTCGGCTTGATCGCCGCAGGGTAGGCGCATCAGCCGGTCAGTAGGATCGAGCGTGCGCGAGCGAAGGGGGTGCGGGATGGCGAGTGACGCCGTGATCCGCGAGTTGACGGCGGCCGTTCAGCGAAGCCCCGAGGCCGTCGAACTCCGACTGCACCTCGTCGACCTCCTGATTCAGCAGGGCAGTGTCACCGAGGCGCTCACCCACTGCAGCGCGGCCCTGGCGCAGGATGCCTCCAACGCCGCGGCGCTGAACCTTTTACAACGGTGCACCGCCGCACTCGCGACGGGCAGCGCACCCGAGGCGCCTGCGGTACGCCCGAATGCGGAGTTCAACTGGTCGGCTGCCGAGGAAGAGGTGTCCGACATCATCGGCCCCGCCTTCGTCGACGGTGCCGCCGAGACCGTCGACGGCGAGGGGGCCGCCGATTTCGACGTCGTCCGGCGCAGCGACGTCACCCTCGCCGACGTCGCGGGGATGGAGGCGGTCAAGCAGAGGCTCGAGGTCTCACTGCTGGGCCCCATCCGCAATCCCGAATTGATGCGCGCCTACAAGGTCAACGCCCGCGGTGGGTTGCTGATGTACGGCCCGCCCGGGTGTGGCAAGACGTATCTGGCCAGAGCGGTGGCAGGCGAGCTCGGGGCGAACTTCTACGCCGTCGGCATCGCCGACGTTCTGCAACATTGGCTGGGCGACAGCGAGCGGGCGCTGGCTCGCATCTTTGACACGGCCCGCCGAAATGCGCCGTGCGTGTTGTTCTTCGACGAAGTGGATGCACTCGGGCAGCGGCGCGCGGCGTTGAGCAACAGCTCGGGTCTTCGCGTCGTCGTCAATGCGCTTCTCGCCGAACTGGATACCGCCACGTCCTCCAACGACGGGGTGTACGTGCTTGCGGCGACCAACATGCCGTGGGACGTCGACCCCGCCCTGCGCAGGCCGGGCCGCTTCGACCGAATGATCTTCGTGGGTCTGCCGGACACGGAGGCGCGCGCCGCGATCGTGCGGATGAATCTTCGCGACCGGCCGGTCGAGCGCATCGATCCGGCCTCCGTCGCAAAACGGACCGACGGCTTCTCGGGAGCCGACATCGCCCATGTCTGCGACACCGCAACGCAGCTCGCGATGGCAGCCTCGTTGCGTGCCGGCGAGGTGCGCCCGGTGCGCATGAGCGACGTCGACGCGGCGCTGCTGCAGATTCGCCCGAGCGCAGGCCCGTGGTTCGACACCGCCCGAAACGTCGTCGAGTTCGCCAACGGTGACGGTACCTACGACGAGTTGGCGAACTACTTGCGCCGCAAGAAGATGCGTTGACCGCTGCCGGTGACACCGACGGGGCGGTCGCTCTGGCCACCGCCTACGCCGATGCCCGCAACCACGCCCGCGCCGAACAGGTGTTGCGGGACGCACTCGTCACGTCCCCCGACAACGCGGTGCTGCTGGCCAACCTGGCCAGGGTCCAGGTGCTGGCCAAGCAGTACGACGCCGCCGCCCGCAATGCCCATGCCGCTCTGGCCGTTTCGCCCGAGTACGGTTTCGCCATCCGGATCTACGCGATCGCGCTCGACGCGATGGGGTGGGTGGACCAGGCGCTGTACATGGCCTGGCGTGGGGTCGCCCAGCAGCCGCACGATCGCGTCGCTCACTTCGTATACGCCGAGCTGCTGCTGAAGGTCGGTCGACCCCAAGACGCCCTCGTGGTCGTGGGAGAAGCGTTGCGGCTGGACCCAACCAGTGCGGACAGTCACGTGCTGCGCGGCCAGATCCTGGCCAGGCTTGGCATGTCCGAGGAGTCGACGGCTGCGTACGAGGAGGCGCTGCAGCTCGATCCGACCAACGCGTCGGCCGTCCACAACATCGGCGTCAACCGCCTCGCCCGCAGCAAGTGGTCGGCTGCGATGAGTGGTTTCCTCGGCGCCGCGCGGCTCGACCCCGATCTCGGCGACCTGGCACGCCGCAACATCGGCATTGCCTTGGCGCGACTCCTCCGGTTCGGGACGGTGGGTGTGCTGGCGCTGGGGTGGCTGATCCTGGTGAGCACCCCGGCCGTCGGCCAGGGCGCCACACTGACTGTCGGACATCGCATTTCGATTGGGGTCGGCACGTTGGCGTTGGCGGTGTACGCGGGTTGGTTGAGCCGCGTCGTACCGACGCGCACGTGGCGTTCGACGCTACGAGCTCAGCACACGCTCGCGCTCCGGGTGGGGTTGCTCGCCTGTGCGATCCCGCTCGGCCTCGTCGCGGTGTTCGGCGACGGGTTGACGGTGCCCGGGGTCGTCGGCACGGCCCTGGTCTTGGCAGCCGTCGTCGTCGCCGTGATCGGGCGCTTCGCGGGAGGCTAGTGCCAATCCCACCTCAAGGCCGCGACCGGCGGCTGACACCGGGGAATTATTCGCTGGGCATCCGTGCTGAAAGCGGTACTATGAACGTCCTGCTGAAGTTCGGCAGGGGTGCGAGGGGCCGAACGGTTTCGACATCGCGCATCGAATCAAGGGAAGCGTGCCGGTGCAGGCAAGAGACCACCGTAAGCGTCGCTGCAACCAATTAAGCGCCGATTCCAATCAGCGCGACTACGCCCTCGCTGCCTAAGCGACGGTGTGTCCGTCAGACCGAGAGAGCCCTCGACTCGGACCCTGGCGTCATCTAGAGGGACAAACCCATACGTCCGGTCGCGGGATGTACGGGGACATCAAACAGCGACTGGGATCGTCATCTCGTCTTGTTCGCGTGAACGAGAGATCCAAGTAGAGACATAGCGGACTGCGCACGGAGAAGCCTTGAGGGAATGCCGTTGGACCCGGGTTCGATTCCCGGCGGCTCCACCAGAAAGTCGCAGGCCAGGGACACGATCCCTGGCCTGCTTTCGTATGTGTCGGACCACTGTGTCGCCCACCTGAGGGTGGTACTTTTCGCCGGATGAGGGACTTTCTTCTCGCCATGCCGTCCGGGGCGGTTGCGCTGGCCCTCTTCGCCTTCTTCGGTGCGGTGGCCCTCGGCGCTCGCTGGCTTGGTCGCCGGTGCGTGAGCGAGGAACGCCGCACGGACTTGGCCGAAGAAGCAGGTCGCCTCCTAACCGGTCTCGCGGCAACCTTCGCCTTCTTCGTCGGCTTTGCGATCACCGTCACGTGGGGCGCGGTCTCGGCCGGGCAGTCGGCCGTCGAGCAGCACGCGTCGGCTCTGAAGCAGATGAGCTGGAGCATCAACAGCATCCCGGATCGCGCCGAGTCGACAGCGCTGATGGAGAAGCTTCGCGATTACGCAACAGCGGTGGCCAACGACGATGCCGTGCAACTCGTGAGGGGAGACACCACCAAACTCCCTTCCGCCGTCCGACTCGATCGTTTCGAGGATGCGCTACACACGTATGCGTACGGTCCAACTGCGCGTGGTCCTGAAGTCTCGAGTCTGGTGCGAGAGGCGGCGTCGGTTAGCGGGACGTCAGCCGAGGTGTCGGCCGTCGCGCAGCGCAGCCTGCCCGGCAGGTTGGCGGCCCTGCTACTGGTGACGGGGGTTCTCCTCGCCGGTGTGATGGGCATCACGACGGTCAACGCGCAGTACCCGGTGCTGATGTTCGTCTGGTGCCTGATCCCGGCGCTGTCGATCACCGTCGTCGTCACCTTGGCGTATCCGTTCGCCGGGGTAAAGATGGCTCCGCTCGTGTCGGTGGCTGAGCAGTTGGTCGTCCGCTAGTCCCGGCGCGCGTTCACACCCGAGCGGTCACCTCGAGCAGGGCGCGGTCCAGGTTGCTCAGCGCCCTGATGGCACCGCGCACGGGTCCCGGCGGAATGTCCGCCGTACCGGCCACGGTCAGGATCACCGCGCTGGTCGCCTTGTCCGTCCGCTCGACCGCGGCGCCGTCGACCACCCGTCTCACCGAGTCGATGGTGTCGCAGACGTGCGCGGCGGCGTCGTGCAGCGCGGTGGCCGTCGCCTCCGTGGGAGCGGTGTCGGCGTCGGCCCGGGCCGCGTTGACGCCCGCGCGGGCCAGCGCGTGGGCCGACCGGTTGCTCACCTGAAGCCCGCGTAACAGGCGTTGGACGCCGCGTCGGCTGCGTACGGCGGGACCCATCTGCAGCGGCTTGCCCGCCGTGACGACGGCCTGCAGGGCGTTGTCGAGCCGTCGGGTCTCGGCGACGAGGTCGGTCTCGCCGCCGGGCGCCACCACCGACGCGATGGCCGCGCCGATCAGGTCGGTCATCTTTTGCAGGTAGTCGTCGACCTTCTCGACGAAGGTGGTCCGCGTTCCGGTGGAGAAGATGAAGTAGGCGGACGCGATGCCGACCACGCCGCCGACCGCGGTCTCGGCGATGCGCAACTCCAGCACCTCGACGCTGAAGTCGCCGAGCAGTCCGTACAGCATCGCCAGCAGCACGGTGACGAAGAACGTCAGCCACGCATAGGCCACCGTGACGAGGTAGAACGCGCAGAACACGCACGTCACCAGCAGCAGCATCTGCACCAGCGGGTGATGCCCGACCAGGGTGGCCAGCAGGACGCCCGCCACGACGCCGGCGATGGTGCCCACGATGCGATGCCCGACGCGGGTCAGGATCTCACCGCGCGTCGACACTCCGGTGAAAACCAGGAACGCGGTCAGCACCGCCCAGTACCACCGATCGGGTGAGACCAGTTCGCCGAGGATTGTGGCCGCGCTGGTGGCGACCGCCACCTGGATCGCCGCCTTGGTGCTGGGGTTGAGCCCGGTGTCGGCGTCGTCGTCGGGTGTCGTCGGCTCGGGTTCTGCGGGGTCGGAGGCGCCGAGTGCGTTGGTGGTGATGTGGTGCAGCGCCAGGTGCGCCTGGGTGGCGCGGAAGGCCACGACCGTCGCGATGCCCTCGGTGCCGGACAGGTCGGCGCGGTCCGACGCGGCCGCCGCACTCTTGCGGGCGGCGCGGAGCTGCTCCTCGGAGGGGTGGGGCCAGAGACACACCCGGACGGCGGCGACCGCGTCTTGGAGGCCCCGGGGCCACGAGCTCGCGGGCCCCAGCGACCACAGCATGCTCGCCAGTTGTTCCATGGCGATCTGCGCGTCGAACACCTTCAGGGCCAGATCGTCACTGGTGACGTTCAGCGACTGTGCGGCGTCGTGACGGTCGAGCCAGTCGTCGATCATCAGCGCGGTCTCACCAAGGCGATCCAACCGGCGGCGCAGCAACGCGAGGTCGAACTCGTCGCGTTCCGTGGCGACGTCCAGCACCGCCGTCGACGCGCCGCGCAGCGCCCGCACCAGACGGCGCACCTCCACGGCGGGCCGGTCCGGCAGGATCAGCGTGCGCACCAGCAGGGTGGAGCCGATGCCTATCGCGATCGCGACGGCGAGCACCGGTATCTGACTCGGCGTCGCGCGCAGGAACAGCGCGAAGAAGTAGGAGATGAACGCGACCATTCCCAGGGCGTTGCCCCGGGGTCCGAAGCGGCGGACCCACACCGCGCCGAAGAGGACGGCGATGAAGCCGACGTCGGCAACCTTGCCGAAGTGGCTCAACGTCGCCGCCAGCGACACGGCGGCCACGGCCGGGAAGAAGAGAAGCAGGGTGGTGACGACGCGGCTGTGCTGTTGGCGGTCCTTCACCGCGGCGGCGGACTGCATCGCCACGATCGTGCCGAGCATGGCCACCGTGATCGGCTGACCGGCGACGGTGATGAATGCGTAGGACGCGGTCAGGGCCAGGACAAGGGCCAGCGTGGTCGTCGCGGCGCTGCGCAGCCGCAGCCGACCGGGGTCGGAGTCGACCAGCAATCTCCTGATGGCCCCTCGATCAGCCACCAGATGCATTGCTCGATTGTGCGGCACGCAGCTGTTCGTAGTCCCACGGGCAAAGCGCGGACACCGCGGGCCAGCGGTGACACGATGGCGTACCCCAACGCGACCAGCGGTGGACCGACCGCGATGGGACACCGTGACGCAACGACCAGGCCGCCTCAGTGGGAAGTCCGCCGTGATCACCGGTGCAGCGTTTGGAATCGGGCGGGCGACCGCCGAGCTCTTCGCACGCGAGGGAGCGCGGCTGACCCTGACCGATATTCAAGGCGAGCCGCTTCTCGCGCTGGCCGACGAATTGCGCAACGCCGGCGTCGAGGTCGAGACCGTCGTCGGCGACGTCTCGGTCGAGGAGGACGCGCGGCGGATGATCGGGACGGCGACGGACCGCTTCGGACGGCTCGACGTGCTGGTGGCCAACGCCGGCATCATCCCGCTCGGCGACGTGATGGAGATGACCGCCGCCGGTTGGGACCAGGTGATGGCCGTCGACGGCCGCGGCATGTTCCTCACCTGCAAGTACGCGATCGAGGCCATGCTGCCGACCGGCAGCGGTGCCATCGTCTGCCTCTCCTCGATCTCCGGACTGGCGGGGCAGAAGCGTCAAGCCGCCTACGGGCCCGCCAAGTTCGTCGCCACCGGCCTGACCAAGCACCTGGCCGTCGAGTGGGCCGACCGGGGGATTCGGGTCAACGCCGTCGCCCCGGGAACGATCCGGACCGACGCGGTCAAGCGCATTCCGGAGATGCCCGGGGGCGCGAAGTACTTGGCGGAGATCGAAGGCATGCACCCGATGGGCCGTCTCGGCGAACCGGCCGAAGTGGCGAGCGCCATCGTCTTTCTCGCCTCTGACGACGCCTCCTTCATCACCGGCGCCGTGTTGCCGGTCGACGGGGGATACCTCGCGCAGTAGAGGCGCTCCTGCGCCTGGTCGTCAGCGAACCGTCAAGAGGATGACGTCGTCGTGGTGGTCGGCATCTGCTCGGTTGTGGTCGTGATCCCGCCGCCGGAGCCGTCGCCGCACGCGACCAGGGTCATCGAGGCGATGAGCGCCACCAGTGCCATTCGCATGAGATGGACGCTATCGGGGAAGGGCCAAGATCACTACGTGCAGGCGAGCCGACGCGCGTCAATACGCGTTGGTGGCGGCGTTGAGCGCGCGGGCCGCCTTCAGCGTCGACGGTTCGGGCCAGCGGTCGGGCACGTGCAACGTCAGCGCAAAACCGGTGCCGGGGACCGAACAAGCGAGTTGCCGCCCCATCTGAGGGGACTGCGACTCGTATACCTTGCGGCGGTGGCGGTGTCGCAACTGCAGGCAGCGCTGGACGTCGTCGGCGGTCAGACCCAGATGGGCGGCCGCGGCGGACACGGTCTCGGCCGCCTCCTCCGGTGTCATGGCCGACAGGATGGCCGCCGCGCCGGCACAGCTCGCGGCGGGCGCGCGTTGACCCGGTCGCGGTGTCAACGGCAGCGGCAGCCGCCCCAGGTGGACGTCGACGAAGACGACCTGATTGCCGAACAGTTGCACCAGTGAGATCGTGTGCCCCTCGAGGTCCGGGGTGGTGCACGCACGAAAGAGGTTGTGCGCCAGGGCATTGGGATCGGAAATATCCGACCAGCGCCTGCCCATGTGAAGGTCTCCGTCGGCCCCTCGGGCGACGAAGCCCACCTCCTCCAGGGTGCTCAGCAGATCGGCCATCGAACTCTTCGGCAGACCCAGCAGTCCGATCAACGCCGCGGGGGTGGTGGCGGCACCCGAGGAGATGGCGTCGAGGATGCGGGCGCCACGGTGCACAGCCGGGGTCCGTGAACCGCCTATCCCCATGGTCGGTACCTCTCGACGTTGTGCGCGTCGATCAACCGCGGCGCGAGGTAGCGCGATCGTCTGGCGACGTGCGCCCCACTGTGAAGCGCGACGCCGATGTCCATTGCGGTCCGTACCAACGCAGGCGGATCCTGGGTGGCGGTGGCGATGATGGGCCCGCCCGCCCTGATCTCGTCGATGGCCCCCTTGGCCCCGTCGACCCCGACGATCGGCACCGAGAGCTTGCGGCCGCGCAGCACGCCCGAGATGCCGATGGCGATCTGGTCGTTGGCCGCGAAGAAGCCGTCGACCGTCTCGTGGGCCGCGAGGATCTCCTTGGCGGCTCGTCGGCCCGATTTGGCGTCCAACTCGCCGTAACTCGTTGCCACCACTTCAATTCCGGGATGGGGCGCGACGGCGGCGAGGAAGCCGGCGATGCGGTCGGAGTTGGCGGTGATCGGTATCCCGCCGACCACGGCGACGCGGCCCCGCCCGTCGAGGGCCTTCGCCAGGGCGGACCCGGCGAGGAAGCCCGCCTTGGTGTTGTCGGTCGCCACGACGGCGTCCGCGCCGCTGACCGCCGAGCCGAGAGCCACCACGGGGATACGCGCCGCGCGGGCCTGCGCGCACGCCTCCTCGAGGCCGTCGGTGGCCACCGGCTCGATCAGCACCAAGTCCACACCGGCACTGACGAATTCGAGGATCCGCTGCGACTGGTTGGCCGTGCTCTCCTTGGCGGTGTGCACGTGAAGCCGCGCGCCGAGCCGTCCGGCCTCGGTGTGCAGCGCGTCGATCTCGGCAAGGAAGAAGCTTTCGTCGACCGGATAGCTGAACCCGATGTCGTGGATCGGCCAGCTGTGCGCCCGCGCCGCCGACGCCAGTTCGAACAGATGCGAACCCAGCGCGTACGTGCCGTCGACGCCGCGCACCAGCAGGGCCTCGTGAGTCAGGGCATGGCAGATACCCATCACGCTGCTCTTGGGGAATCCCGTCCGCGAGGCCAAGTCGGCAAGCGTCATCGGTCGACCCGTGTCGCTGATTGCTTGGAGGACGACCGCGGCACGGGCCAGCGCGGGCACGCGTCCTGGCTCCGCCATCGGCTCACCATAAGCGATGTGGCACTGGCGAAGACCGCAAATCACGATGAGGCGGCGCTCCTGCGAAGTTGTTGACAACGTCACGAGGCGGTGCTTAGTGTGTGTTTCATCACTCGACGCTGAGTTCGACATATGAAACGGCGCCGGTGTTCGCCTGCCCGGGTAGGTCTCGGGCGAGGTGGTTCTCGCCCAAGGCCGAAGGATGAGTCGATGCCGATTTCCCAGCGTTTCGTCGGAGTGATCAGCGTGGCCCTGGCCATGGCGATGGTCACCGGCGGTTGTACGAAGAAGAACGACGAACCGGCTGCACCGGCGACGGGTGGCGGCAGCTCGTCGCAGGCCGCCTCCGGCGACAAGGTCAAGGTCGCCTTCGTACCCAAGCTGCAGGGATCGCCCTACTTCGAGGCGATGGACACCGGTGCCAAGCAAGCCGCCACCGACCTTGGCAACATCGAATGGCTGTACCAGGGCCCCACGTCGGCCGACGCCGCCGCGCAGGCACAGATCGTCCGGTCCTTCATCCAGCAGAAGGTCGACGTCCTCGTCGTCGCGCCGAACGACCCCGATTCGATGGCGCCGCTGATGAAGCAGGCGCAGGATGCCGGCATCAAGGTCATGACCGCCGACACCGATGCGCCCAACTCGGTGCGCGAGGCCTTCGTCAACCAGGCCACCGCCGAGGGCATCGGTAACAAGACCGCCGAGACGCTGATGACGGCGATGGGCGGAAAGGGCAAGTGGGCCATCGTGTCCTGCGGCGAGACGGCCGAGAACCTGAACTCCTGGATCGCCGCCGAGAAGGCCTACGTCTCGGCCAAGTACCCCGAAGCCGAACTGGTCGACGTCGTGTACTCCGGTGAGGATCAGGCCAAGGGAACGCAGATGGCCACCGACCTGATGAGCGCACACCCCGACCTCAAGGGTCTGCTCGGGCAGTGCACCACCTCCGCCGTCGGTGTGGCACAGGCGGTCAAGGACGCCGGCAAGATCGGCCAGGTCTTCTCGGTCGGTATCGGTACGCCGAAGTCGATGGCGCCGTACCTCGCCGACGGATCCTCGTCCGGCTCGATCCTGTGGAACGTGGCGAACCTGGGCTACCTGACGGCATGGGCCGGCCAGCAGCTCGCCAGCGGCAAGACCTTCGAAGCGGACAACAAGGTCAACGACCAGATGACCGACGTGAAGTGGGACGAGGCCAGCAAGACCCTGGTGCTGGGTGAGCCGCTGCTGATCACCACCGAGAACGTCGGTCAGTTCGATTACTGACCCTGTCGATCCTCGCCCCCGGGAGGCGTTGATGTCGCAGCAGTCGCGACTGAGCCTCACCGGGGTGGTCAAGAGCTACGGCGCGGTCAAGGCCATCAGGCACGCGGACTTCGAGGTCCAGGCCGGCCAGATCCACGCCCTGGTGGGGGAGAACGGCGCAGGCAAGTCCACGCTGATCAAGATCATCTCCGGCGCCACGATGCCCGACGCCGGCTCCGTCACCTACGACGGTGAGGCGGTGACGATCGCGTCCACCAACGACGCGATCGCACTGGGCATCGCCACGGTGTACCAAGAGCCCCAACTGTTCAGCGAACTCACCGTCGCGGAGAACGTCTTCATGGGCCGCGAGATGGTCACCCGGGGCCGGGTCGACTGGGCGGCCCAAAACGAGAAGGTCGTCAACCTGCTCGAGGCGCTCGGCCTACCAGCCAAGCTCTCGACCGCCGTCGTCGGCAACCTGTCGGTTGCCACCCAGCAGCAGGTGTCCATCGCCAAGGCGTTGGCGGGCAAGTGCGGTGTTCTCATCCTCGACGAACCGTCGGCCATCCTGACCGACGCGGAGATCGACGTTCTGTTCGAGATCATCCGGCGACTCGCCGACGACGGCGTGGCGATCATCTACATCTCGCACCGACTCGACGAGGTCGTCAAGATCGCCGACCAGGTCACCGTCATGCGCGACGGCAGCACCATCGGCACCCATCCCATCCAGGACATGTCGGTGCGGCGCATCGCCGAACTAATGGTGGGAGAGGCTCTTTCGGATCACGCGGGTCCGAGAACCGTGCCTCAGGGCGAACCTGTCCTCGAGCTGAAGTCCCTCGCGCGGGCCGGGGCCTTCAACGACGTGAGCCTGCAGCTGCGGTCCGGCGAGATCCTCGGTCTGTACGGGCTGGTCGGCTCCGGCGTCGCCGAGATCGCCGCGTGCATCTACGGACTGGACAAGGCCAGCGCCGGCGACATCGTGATCGAAGGGCGCGCGGTGGCGCCCAAGTCACCCCGTGAGGCAGCCGAGGCGGGCATCGCGCTGCTGCCTGCCAACCGCAAGACCGAAGGGATGTTCTCCTTCCAGTCCATCGCCTTCAACGTGTCTATCGGTCACCTGCAACGACTTTCGTGGGGCAAGGCGTTCGTCGACCGACGCCGCGAACGCACCACGGTCAAGGACCTGATGAAGCGCCTCGCGGTGCGCGCCTCGGACGAGAACCAGAACGTCGGAGACCTCTCGGGCGGCAACGCCCAGAAGGTGATGCTCGCCCGACAACTGGTCGAACGGCCCAAGCTGCTGCTGCTGGCCGAGCCCACCCAGGGCGTTGACATCGGGGCCAAGGAGGAGATCCACCGCATCATCACCGATCTCGCCGACAACGGCACCGCGGTTCTCGTCGTCACCTCCGATCTGCAGGAGGCGCTGCGCATCGCCGACCGACTGCTGGTGGTGCGCACGGGCTCCATCGCCGCGGAGTTCGGGCCGGACGCCAAGCAGGTCGACGTCCTTGCCGCAGCCGCAGGCGACCGCGAAGGGACGGCCACCGCGTGACCACCTCGACCGATCCGACCGTCGCCGCCGTCAAGACCCGTGGGCGGGTGCTTCCCCCACCGGTGACCCCCGCCGAGATCGCCCTGGTCGCCGTCATCGTCGTGCTGTGGATCGCCCTGGCCTTCGCGACGCCCGCATTCCTCAGCGCAGGCTCGATCGTCCCGCTTCTCGTCGAGATGTCGCCGGTGGCGCTGATCGGCATCGGCATGACGTTCGTCATCATCACCGGCGGCATCGACGTCTCCGTCGGCGGCGCGATCATGGTCTGCTCGGTGATCACCGGAAAACTGATGCGGGACCACGCATTACCGGTGTGGTGGTGCCTTGTCGTGGCAATCGGAACCGGAGCCGTCCTCGGTCTGGTCAACGGTGCCCTCATCGCCTACGGCCGAGTACACGCCATCATCATCACCTTCGGCACGGCGAATCTGTTCCTCTTCATCGGCCTTCAGATCTTCGCCTCACAACCGATCTCCGGCATGCCCAACACGCTGGCCTGGTTCGGGCGGGGAGTCGACGGCCGAACACTGGCCATCCCGCACAGTTTCGCGATCACCGTCGTCCTGGCCGCCATCGCCTGGTGGTATCTGCGGCACACCCCGGGCGGCCGCCACTTCTTCGGTGTTGGCGGAGATCCGGTCGCCGCTCGACTGGCCGGCATCAGGGTGCAGCGCCGCATCCTGATCGCCTACGTGATCACCGGCGTGCTCGTCGGCCTCGCGTCGATCTTCACGCTAGCGAAGGGCACCTCGAACCTCGACCAGTCGGTCGGGTCGGGCCAGGAACTCGCCGTGATCGCCGCCGTCGTCATCGGCGGTACCTCGATCATGGGTGGCCGCGGCTCGGTGCTCGGGACGGTGCTGGGTGCGCTCCTGGTGCAAACCGTGAAATCTGGTGTCACCCAATTGGGTTGGCCCTCACAGCTGTCCGACCTGTTCGTCGGGATCTTCATCGTCGTCGCGGTGGGAACCGATCTCGTCCGCCGCCGTGCCAGGAGAGACCCATGAGCGTCGAGACGCCCGCCCCGGCCGCGGAGAAGCCCACGACGCGGCGTCCCGTGGACCGGATCGTCGAAGCGGTCCTGACGCAGCGGATCGTGCTGCTCGGCGTCCTGATCGTCGTGGTCGTCGCGTGGTTGTCGTACATGAGTGCCAACGGGTACCTCTCTGGCGACTACGACTTCGACTACATGTCGGCCACCCTCATCGACGCAGTCCCGTTGGCGCTGCTCGCCTTTGCCGAACTCGTCGTCATCGTGTCCGGCCGCGGCGGCATCGACCTGTCGGTCGGCGCGATGGTGTCGTTGGTCGGAATGATCTTCGGCTTCGCCTACGGCAAGTGGGGTTGGCCCTTGCTGGCCGCCGTCCTGCTGGCCGTGGTCGCCGGCGCCGTGCTGGGCGCGATCAACGGATTCCTGGTCGCCCGCATCGGCTTTCCCGCGCTGATCGCCACGTTGGCGACCTACTACGCATACAAGTCCATCGCCCTGGTGATCAACGACCAGAAGCCGATCAACAGTCCACAGATCCAGGACCTCTACACCCTCACCGGTTCGGTGAGCGTTCCGATCATCGGCGACTACGTCCCCGACGTCCCCCTTGGCGTGTTCACCTTCCTGGTTCCCGTCCTGGTGGTGTTGTGGTTGGCGTTGGGTCGCGGCACCTTTGGCCGGCGGCTGTACGGTGTCGGAACCAACGACGTCGCCGCCCGCTGGGCCGGAGTCGACGTTCCAGGCACCCGGATGCGCGCCTACGTCACCTCCGGAGTGTTGTCCGGCCTGGTGGCGGTCTACATCACCGCCGAATTCGCCTCGGCGCGGCCCGATTCCGGCACCGCGGGCAACGGGCTGGCCCTGCCCGCGATCACCATCGCCGTGCTCGGCGGGGTCGCGATCACCGGCGGCGTCGGGCGGTTGGCCGGTGTCCTGCTCGCCACGCTCCTCATCGTGTGGCTCAACGCCGGCATCATCCTGTACTTCGAGGGCAACACCGGCACCCAGTTCCAATTGCTCGCCCTCGGTGTAGTTCTCATCGTGGCCGCTCTGCTCAACGGGCTGACCACACGACGATTCCGCGGCGGCGATTAGCTCGCCAAGAAATGGAGAAGACCACATGACCGTTCTCGACGCGTTCTCGCTGGCCGGCAAGCGCGCCCTGGTCACCGGCGGCAACCGCGGCCTCGGGCTGGCATTCGTCCGCGGGCTCGCCGAGGCGGGTGCCGACGTCGTGTTCGTCTCGCGCGACGCCGACCGCAACGCCGCCGCCGTCGCCGAACTGGCTCGAGACGGCCTCGACGTCAAGGCGTTCGAGGTCGACATCACCGCCCAGGACGGTCCCGACGCGGCCGTCGACGGCGCCGTCGAGCGGCTGGGCGGTCTCGACTTGCTGCTCAACAACGCCGGTCTGGCCCTCCACAAGCCCGCGCTGGAGATCAGCGACGACGAGTGGGACTTGGTCTTCGACGTGAACACGCGGTCGCTGTGGCGGCTCAGCCAGCGCGCGGGTGCGTACATGAAGGACCACGGCGGCGGCAACATCCTGAACGTGGGCTCGATCAGTTCGCTCATCGTCAACCGGCCGCAGTGGCAGCCGTCGTACAACGCGTCGAAGGCGGCGGTGCATCAGCTGACCAAGTCGTTGGCCGCCGAGTGGGCGCCGTACGGCATCAGGGTCAACGCGATCGCCCCCGGATACGTCAAGACCGAGATGGCGCCAGTCGACAAGCCCGAATTCCGCCAGCACTGGATCGAGGACGCGCCGATGAAGCGGTACGCACTTCCCGAGGAGATCGCGCCGACGGTGGTTTACATGGCATCCGACGCCTCGTCCTTCATGACGGGTTCGGTCGTCGTCATCGACGGCGGCTACACCGTTCACTGACCCAAGGACGACTTCCCCGATTCCGGGGTGGCCGGCACCCCATCTCGCGTAATTTTCGCCACAGTGAATTGACGGCGAAGGCGCAGCAAGTTGGCAGCCGACGCCGCGGCGAAACGGAGGACACCGTCGTGGGTCATGCCAGGTACATCGGCCGGGTCGGAGCACTGGCCGTGACGCTCGGGGTGGGAGTGGCGATGGCCACCACCCCGGGACTCGCGTACGCCGAGCCAAACTCGGACTCGTCGACGTCGAGCGAATCCTCGTCCTCGGCGGGCACCGGCGCGCCGTCGACCAAGGAATCCACCGGTCCGGATACCGCGGCCGGGCCCAAGAAGCCGACGTCTGTCACCGCAGGCGCCGTCACGACCGGGACTCCCGGTAGTCCCAAGGCGGACGAGCCCACGGGCGACCCGAAGGCGGACGACCCCAAGAGCGACCCGAAGGTCGACGACCCCACGGGTGACCCGAAGGCTGACGAGCCGAAGGCCGTCGAGGAACCGCCCGCGCCGGACGAGGACACCCCACCACCCGTCGTCGTCGTCGACGACCCGGAAATCGTTCCGGCGCCCGAGGTTGCGGTCGGTCAGCCGGCGTCGACCGGGCCGAAGAACGCGCACCCGGCCGTCACCCCGACGACCACCCGCGACGTCACGACGGCCGTCGCCCCGGCACGCCCGGCCCACCAGCAGTCGAAGACGGTCAGTCGCACCGCGTCGGTCGACGCTCCCGCGCCGGCCTCCACCGCGAGGGCCTCTCTCGTGTCGGCCCCAAGCCCGACTCCCACGGCGGCGGCGGTCACGGCCCTGGCGCCGGTCGTCGCACCACGACCCCAGACCCTGGTGACGGCCATCGCCGACTTCGTCGACGCCCTGTTCCGGCCGCTGCTCAATCCGAGCAGCGGGTCGCCGTTCCAAATTCCGATCCTGTCGGCAGTGTTGTCGTTGGTGCGCAACGAATTCGAGCGAGTGTTCACCCCGCGTCCCGCGAAGGTGGGCTCGCAGCCGGTGGCCACCCAAGTCGACCCGACCAAGCAGCACGTCCTGGTCATCGGCGTCGACGGGACCAACCTGAGCAGAATCCTGGCCGACGCCGAAAACGAGAACTTCCTCGACCTGATGGAGCACAGCACGACCGCCGCGTCGAGCATCGTCGGGCACACCACCATCTCCAACCCGTCCTGGACGTCGATTCTGACCGGGGTGTGGGGTGAGCGGACGGGCGTGATCAACAACGTCTTCACGCCATGGACCTACGACAAGTGGCCGACGGTGTTCGACCAACTCGAGGGGATCGACCGGACCATCAAGACGATGACCGTGGCCAACTGGAATGTCATCAACGCCATCTCGGGCGCAGGCAAGTACGGGGCCGACGTCAACACCTTCGTGGCGCAGGTCCCCGGCGACAAGAACTGGATCGACACCGACGACGCCGTCGCCAACCAGACGATCGCCGCGCTGAAGGCCGCTGACACGCCCAACTTCCTGTTCTCCTACTTCGTCGGGGTCGACGAGAACGGGCACATGTACGGCGGTGCGTCGGAGGAATACAAGTTGGCCATTCAGAACATGGATGACAACCTCGGTCTGATCCGGGCCGAGATCGCCCTCCGTGAGGCCGCGGGGGAGGACTGGACCGTCATCGTCGTCACCGACCACGGTCATCAGCCGCAGGTGGGCTTCGGGCACGGGTTCCAATCACCCGACGAGACGGCGACTTTCGTCATTGCCAACGGCAGCGCCTTCACCGAAGGCGACGTCAACTCCGAGTACGAGATCGTCGACACGACGCCGACCGTGGTGAGCCTCTTCGGTGGTACGCCGAGGCCGGGATCCGACGGTGTGCCTCTGACGTCACTCGGCGGCGGCAGCACCCATCCGATTGATGTGAAGACGGCGTTGCTGGCCGCGATCGCGCAGAACGACTACCCCGACCTCGTCACCAACGTGACGCTGGGTATCCGCACGATCTTCGCCACGATTCCGTACTACGTCTACACGTTCGGCAACGACAGCACCGCGGGCCTGCCGAGTTTCCTGGTGGTACCGGTGAAGGTCCTCTTCGACGGTCTGTACGTGATCACCAACGTGCCCGCCCAGGTCGTCGCCTTCCTGACCGGTGTCAGCGGCGCTCGGATCTTCCCCATCCTGCCGCCAGCCCAGCCCATGTTCCCGCCGTCCGAGGGGGCCACCCTGCTGAGCACTCTGGTCTGCGGTAGCGGGTCCGGCGTATCCGCGGACGCCTGGTGCGGCGCGGAAAGCGTTGCGTAAAACCTCACTCGCAGAAAGCGCCTCGGGTGAACGCGTTTGAGACGGGCGCTTACGTGGAACCTACTTACCTAGAGTAACGAACTGTTACTCGACGACTCTAGGAGAAGCCACACATGAAGATCTTCGCCGTCATCGGAGGAAGCGCCGCCGTCACTGCCGCCGCCATCGGAATCGCCGTCCTGCAGGGACCAGCCAGCAGCGGCGCCGTCGCGGGCGACATGGAGACCGGGGTGACCATGACGCAGTCCTCGCCCGCCCCGACCGAGATGTCGGTCGCCCCCCAGATCACGGGTCCGGCCGCGCTGCCGCCCGAAGAGCAGGGTCTTCCCGGCTGATTCGGTCGATACCGCGGGCGCGATGCGGTAGGCAGTAAGGCATGGACGCACGAGGCGACATCACCGTATTCGGACAGCAGTACGAGACCCCGGACGGCGCGACCGTCATTCCGGTGTCCAAGCCCGTCGGCGTGTTCGTCGTGAAGGACGGCAAGCCCGTCTGGTCACCGGCGGCGGACGGGACCCGGATCGCGCTGATGGGAATCCTCGTCGGATTGATCGCGACGCTGCTTGCCGGGATCGCCATGGTCCGCAGGCCGCCGTGGCCCGATCTGCACGGTGAGGTGTCCAAGCACCTCTAGCCGGTCAATCCTGGACGGCCTTCGCCAGCGCCACGTACTTGGTGAGTTGGGCTGGGCCAGAAGTGGATTGGCTCTCGAGCGCTCGCACCGCTTCGTGGACCACGCGGACGAGGACCCAGGCCCGGGCGCGCGCCTCGTCGAAACCGGCCGCCTCGACGAGGGCGTGCAAGCGCGTCCGGATGCCGCCGCGAACGTATCCCTCGAGTTCGTCCCAGCGGTGCCACAACATGGGGGCGATCTCGAAGTGCGGGTCGCCGTTCAGGGGTTTGGGGCCGATAGCCAACCAGGGTTCACGTTCGCCGGCGAGCACCTTCCCGTAGTGCAGATCGCCGTGAAGCACCACACCACCGTCCTGGTCGGCACTCAGCTCGCGCGCCGCGGCGATCGCCTGCTCCACGAGCCGATGGGGGATCGGAGCGCCGCGCGGCAAGTCCTCGAAGTCGCTCACCCATTGCTCGACAACGGTTGTCAGGGAACGCAATTGGGGTAACGGGGGAACGTGGACGTGCCGATACAGTGCCGCCACCACCTCACAGGCCTCGACGTCCCACAGGGTGTCGAGGTTATGTGTGCCCAGCCGCTCCAGCAGCAGGGCGTGGCGATGCGGGTCGGCCCGCAGCAGGCGAACCGCTCCGACACCGCCCCAGCGTCGGAGCGCGAGGTGCTCGAGTTCTGACTCGACGCCGGGTGAGGCGATCTTGAGGACCGCGGGCGTGCCGTCCGACGTGTGTACGACCACCACGGTTGACGCGGCCCCGTGCGTCATCGGTCCCTCGGCGGTGAGCTCCCATTCGTCGAGCTGGCTACGCACGCCGGGTGGGAGGTCGGTCACCATCGAATGGTGACACGGGTGGCGGGATGAATTCGCGCCGTCCCATCCGTTCTGACCGCCGAGCAGGTGCCGTCGCCGGACGGACCAGGAAGAGGCCCAGCGTGAGGATCGTCGTCGTCGGAGGAACCGGTCAGGTTGGCTCGAAGCTGGTCAAGACGTTGATCGCGGACGGTCACGAGGCCGTGGCAGCCGCGCCGTCGACCGGCGTCGACTGCGTGACCGGTGAGGGCCTCGAGGCGGCGCTCGCCGGCGCATCGGCAGTGGTCGACGTGTCGAATTCACGGTCCACCGAGGACGAGGCGGCGATGGGGTTCTTCCGCCGGTCGACCACCCACCTGCTCGAGGCGGAGGCCGACGCGCGCGTCGGCCATCACGTGGTGTTGTCGGTGGTGGGCACCGACCGCTTGGCACCGCAGAGCGGTTACTCCCGGGCGAAGTCGACGCAGGAGGAGCTCGTCGCCGCCGGACCGATCCCGTACACGATCGTGCGGGCGACGCAGTTCTTCGAATTCCTCAGGACCATCGCCGACTCGGCAACGGTGGACGCGACGGTGCGGTTGCCTGCCGTGCTGATCCAGCCGATGGCCGCGGTCGACGTCGCGCGCGCGCTCGCCGTCGCCACGCTCGGCGAGCCGCGCAACGGCGTCGTCGAGGTCGGCGGTCCGCGGGAATTCGTGCTGCCGGAACTGATTCGGACGGCGCTCACCGCCCGCGGCGACGCCCGTCAGGTGATCTCCGACCCCGCGGCGCGCTACGTGGGGCTTGCCGTCGAGGAGCGCACGCTGCTTCCCGGCGAAGGGTCCGTCGCCTACGACGTTCGTTTCGAGGACTGGATCATCGAAACGGCAGCCAAGGGTTAGTCGGTCCTCGACGCGTCGTTACGATCGGCGGGCAAGAGGGTTCACTCGAAACAGACGCGGTGATAGATGTCGGGCAAGGATCTGCGCGGGCGCGCCGGTGAATGCGCGACGCTGCGGCAGGTGTTGTCGAGCGTCCGATCAGCAGAGAGCCGGGCGCTCGTCATTCGCGGGGAGGCGGGGGTCGGCAAGTCGGCGTTGGTCGACTTCGTCATCGCTGAAGCCGAGGGTTTCCAGCTGGTCCAGGTGGCCGGCGTGGAGTCCGACATGGAGCTTGCGTACGCGGGGCTGCAGCAGCTGTGCGCGCCCCTGATGGATCGCGTCGACGACGTGCCAGAGCCGCAACGCGAGGCGCTGTCGGTGGCCTTCGGCAGAGGAGTCGGACCCGCGCCCGACCGCTTTCTCGTCGGGTTGGCGGTGCTGAGCTTGATGGCGGCGGCGGCCACCGATCGGCCGCTGCTCTGTGTCGTGGACGACGCGCAGTGGCTCGACCAGGTGTCGGTCCAAACCCTCGGGTTCGTCGCGCGTCGCCTGATGGCCGAGCCGGTCGCCATGATCTTCGCGGTGCGCGACGGCGTCGCCGACGTCCTCGAGGGCCTGCCCGAGCTGAGGGTCGGCGGCCTCTCCGACGCCGAGGCGCGGGAGCTGCTCGAGTCGGTGGTCCTCGGCAAGATCGACGCACGAGTGCGCGACCGCATCGTGGCGGAGACGCGTGGCATTCCGCTGGCTCTGCTGGAGGTGCCGCGCAACGTCTCCGCCGCCGAGCTGGCAGGTGGCTTCGGGACGGCAGTCCGGCGGACCTCCGCGGGTCAGATTGAAGACGGCTTCCTCAGGCGCATTCAGGCGCTGCCCGAGTCGACGCGGCGGCTGCTGCTCGTCGCCGCGGCCGAGCCGGTGGGGGATGCCGCCCTGTTCCTTCGCGCTGCGGCGCGGCTGGGGATCCCGGTCGACGCCCTCGCACCGGCCGAGGCCGCGGGAGTGATCGAATTCGGCAGGCGCATGCGGTTTCAGCATCCGTTGATGCGGTCGGCCGCCTACCGTGCCGCCGACCTGACCGAGCGCCGGGAGATCCACCGGGCGCTGGCCGACGCGACCGATCCAGAGGCGGCCCCCGACCGTCGGGCATGGCATGCCGCGAACGCCGCGTCGGGACCGGACGACGCGGTGGCCGCCGAACTGGAGACCTCCGCGGGGCGCGCCCAGCGTCGAGGCGGTGTGTCGGCGGCCGCCACGTTCCTGGAGCGGGCGGCGGTGCTGACGTCCGATCCGGTCCTGCGCGGGGCACGGGCCATCGCCGCCGCCCAGGCCAAGCGGGAAGCGGCGGCACCCGAGGCGGCCTACGAACTGCTCGCGATCGCCGAGCTGGGGCCCCTGTCGGCGCTGCAACGGGCTCAAATCGCCCGGATGCGTGCACAAATGGAGTTCACGAGCAGCCGCGCCGGTGAGCCGGGGGCGCCGACGGCGGCCGACGCCGCGTGGCAACTCCTCACTGCCGCAGAACGACTCGACGGTCTCGCCGACGACTTGGCGCGGGACACGTACTTTGAGGCGCTCACCGCAGCCATGTACTCGGGTCGGCTCGGTGAGCCGGGCATGCTGTCGCGGGTGGCTCGGGCGGGCCGGGGGGCCGTCGGGCGCGTCGCAGAGTTGCAGCGTCCGATCGACTTTCTGCTGAGCGGCATGACCAGTCGAATCCTCGACGGTCCCGGCGCCGGTGCCGAACACATGCGATCGGCGTTGGAACTCTGGAACGTCCACGGCGGCAACGACACTGGGCAGGCCGTGCAATGGCCGTTTCCGATCGCCCAGGAATCTGCCGCGCACGAGCTGTGGGACGACGCGGTCCTTCAGCAGATTGCGACCGACACGGTGCGCCGCGCCCGCGACACCGGCGCCTTGGCCGTGCTGCCGCCCGCGCTCGTCTATCGGGCCGGGGTGCACGTGTACACCGGTGAATTCGGCATGGCGCAAACCCTCATCGAGGAGGCCAACGCCATCACCGCGGCGACGGGTTACACGCCGGTGAAGTACCACTCGCTGAACCTTGCGGCGTGGCGGGGCGACCCCGACGAGGCCGTCGTGAGGCTCGCCGCCGCCGCTGCGGACGGAATCGCAAGGGGTGAAGGGCGACTCGTCGGGGTCAGCCGATTTACCTCCGCAGTCCTCTTCAACGGGCTCGGCCGCTACGAAGAGGCACTGGCCGCGGCCCGCGAGTGCTGCGAGTACGAAGATCTCGGGTTCTACGGGTGGAGCCTCTTCGAGTTGATCGAGGCGGCAGCACATGTGGGCGATCGCGAATCCGGTTCGTCGGCTCTGACCCTCATCGAGCAGCGGCCGGGCGCCAGTGGCACCGACTGGGGGTTGGGCGTGGTGGCCGCCGCCCGGGCCCTCCTGGCGACCGACGAGCGAGCCGAGGGGCACTTCGAGGAAGCCGTCGAGCGCCTCGACCGCGCCCGAGCGGCGCTGCACGGTGCGCGGGCCAGGCTGTCCTACGGCGAGTGGCTCCGGCGGGCGAATCGCCGCATCGACGCCCGCAAGCAGCTGAACGTGGCGCACGAGGCGTTCACCCGGATGGGTGCCGCGGCCTTCGCCGAGCGGACTCGGCGCGAGCTGGTCGCCACCGGCGAGAAGGTGCGCAAGCGCGCCGTCAGCGCCAGTGGCGAGCTGACGGCCCAGGAGACGCAAATCGCCCGGTTGGCCGGCGACGGGCTCACCAATCAGGAGATCGGCGCCCAACTGTTCATCAGCACCCACACCGTGGAATGGCATCTGCGCAAGGTGTTCGTGAAGCTCGACATCTCCTCGCGCCGGCAGTTGCGGACCATCTCCTGGGCGAGCTAGGCCCGCACCCGTAGTCCGCCGCGAACCACGAATCTCCAAGGGTTCGCCCCCGCCCTCGCCGAGCCACGCTGAAGCCAGGCTTCACGAGGAAGGGCTTTTGCGATGGACGTATACGAGGCAGTCACCAGCCGACGGTCGGTCCGCGGCTTCACCGACCAACCCGTTTCCAGGGACGTGCTCGAACGGGTCCTGAGCGCGGCGGCGTGGGCGCCGTCCGGGTCGAACCTTCAACCGTGGCACGTGTACGTCGTGACCGGCGAAACGCTCGCCTACTTGAAGAAGGCGGCGACCGAGCGGGTGGCCGCCGGTGAGCCCTGGGACGAGCGCGAGTACGTGATGTACCCGCCGGCGCTGCACTCTCCGTACCGGGAGCGACGGGCGTCGTTCGGCAGGGAGCGGTACAGCGCACTCGGGGTAGCGCGTGAGGATTGGGAGGCGAGGGCCAGGGCGGCGATCGCCAACTGGGACTGCTTCGGTGCGCCTGCTGCGCTGTTCTGCTACGTCGACCGGGAACTGGGCCTGCCGCAATGGTCGGACCTCGGGATGTACCTGCAGTCCGTCATGCTGCTGCTGCGGGCCGAGGGGCTGCACAGCTGCCCGCAAATGGCGTGGTCACAGGTCCGGACCACCGTGGCCGACGTGCTGTCGCCGCCACCGGAGCTGGTCTTGTTCTGCGGCATGTCGATCGGCTACGAGGACCCGGCGGCCACCTACGTCAGAACGGGTCGAGAACCCCTCGAGACCACGGTGACGTTCGTCGACCCCTGGTGGTCCACCACGGACGGCGCGGCGGTCTGACTACGGACTTTCAAGGGTTCGGTTCCTTCTCCCGACCGTGATTCTGAGGATGCACCTTCAGCGACACCGAACAGGGGACCTCTCGTCATGACCATTGCCACCGCCGAGTCTCACGGGGAGTCCGACGCGGAACTGGCCGCGCGCTTCGCCCGCGACGCGGTCCCTCTGTTCGACGCCCTCGGTCGCCGTGCGCGTCGACTGACCTTGAGCGACGCCGATGCCGAAGATCTGTTGCAGGACACGCTGTTGCACGCCTATCGGGGGTTCCGGTCGTTTCAGCCCGGCACCAATTTGAAGGCATGGCTCTTCCGGATCCAGTACCACCGGTGGATCAGTGCGCACCGCCACAAGCAGCGGCGCCCGGCGGAGGTGACCGTCGACGACGTGGGCGAGCACGAATTGGCCGGTGGTGCGGCGCGGCTGTCCACGGGTCGGCCCTCGGCCGAGGAAGAGGTATTGGACATGCTGTCGGACAACGACATTCGTCGCGCGCTGGCGACGTTGCCGGACGGCACCCGCACGGTGATGTACTACGCGGGGGTGGCGGGGTACACGTACGCGGAGACCGCGGCCCTGATGAACATCCCGATCGGCACCGTGATGTCGCGGGTGTCGCGCGGTCGGCAGCGCCTGCGCGTTGCGCTCGCTCACCTCGACCACGGGCAGGCGGCATTCGCCGACGCGGAACGACGGAGTGCCTGACGACACATTGTTAGTGCCCTAACTATTAGCGTACGATCCAAGTATGACTTCTTCGGCCGCCGTGGACACCGACCCGTTGGCGCTCGAACGCCAGGTCTGCTTCGCCTTGGCCGTCACCAACCGTGCCGTCCTGGCGGTCTACCGACCGCTGCTGGAGCCGCTCGGTCTGACCCACCCCCAGTACCTGGTGATGCTGGCGCTGTGGGATTACCAGAAGTCGGCGTCGGAGGACGCGCCCGCCCTGTCGGTGAAGCGGATCGCCACGGCGCTGCAGCTGGACTCGGCCACGTTGTCGCCGATGCTCAAGCGGCTCGAGGCCCTTGGCCTGGTCACCCGCAAGAGAAGTGCGGTCGACGAGCGGGCCACCGACGTCGAGCTGACCCCGGCCGGCACCGCCCTGCGCGCCCGGGCCCTGGACATTCCGCCCGCCGTCGTCGCTCGACTTGGGGTGGACCTGCCCGAGCTGGAAGAACTTCACCGCGTCCTGTCGCGAATCAACGTGGCCGCGTTGGCGGCCGGCGCGCTCGACGCCTGAACCGAAAGATGGAGGCCACGATGAACACCGCCCGACCCACACCCCTGCAGTACGTCGCCTACTCGTATGGGCGTCGCCTGCCGGCATCGCTGAACAACTGGGTGGCCGAGGATCTCGCAGGCGATGGCGCGGTCCGGCGCCACGTCCTGCGGATGGCCATTCCGCCCTTCCTGGTCCTGGCCCCGCTCTGGCTGCTGCCGGCATCGCTCTACGTGCACCTCGAGATGACGGCCCCGATCTTCATCTGGGCGGTCCTGATGTCGCTCGCGTTGAACAAGATCTGGCGCCGCCATCGCCTGGCGCAGCACGGTCTGGATCCGACGCTCGTCGACTCGCTCAGGCGCCGCAAGGACTCCCGTCTTCACGAGGACTACGCCGCGCGCTTCGGTCCTCGGCCGGATTCCGCGAAGTGGCAGTCCAACAGCAGCCCTTTCTAGGCGCGGTTGAAGTTCGGTCGGCCGGGGCATCTGATTCTCATGGCCGAGAAGCACGAAGAGAACGACGACCAGACCGACGCGGTAGACCCGCCGCCGGGACCTGCCGACCACGGTCGCAGCGGCGGCATGGCCACCCGCGAGGTGGCCCCGGACGTCGTCAAGCGGTCGGGTGACGCAACCGACTGACGCCTGAGCGGATGTAAGCCCTACGTCCAGTACAGAATTCGGGCCATGGGCAGCGTCTCGGCAAGCGCGGAGCCGAACCACGCCCGCAGCTCGGCCATGGTGTCCTTCGGGTAGACGTACTTCGCGGCGCCGTACTTGCCGAACTTGCGCGTCCGGGCCTCCTCGTCCATCTCCAACTTGGTGCGGGGGTACCACCCCAGGAGAACGTCCTTGCTCGTCTCGGTGAAGCGGTGGGTGATGCACTCCACGGTCAGGTCGAGGTCGGGGACGTCGGCCACGGCGGTGGCTACGTCGCGCAGCAGCGAGCCGTACGCGTCGCGCCAGTCGGGCACCGGCATGATCGGGGCGATGGTCAGGCCCACCCGGTAGCCATGGCGGGCCAGCTCCCGTAGCGCCGAAATGCGTTGCGGCAGGCGGGCCGTGCCGCCTTCGAAGCGGTTGGCGACCTCGTCGGCGTTGACGGAGATTCTGACCCGCGTGCGGCCGGCGTGGGGCAGGTCGAGAAGGGGTGCGACGTTGTCGTACTTCGTAGTGAACCGCAGCCCCACCGGCCCCGGCCAGTCGTGGGTTCCGACGTGGGTGATCGTCGTCGACAGCGACCCGGTGAGGTGTTCGAGCGCGAGCGGGTCGGTGTAGCAGGAGGCCTCGAACGTGGTGCCTTCGGCCGCGCGCTCCGTCGAGGCAGAGGTGACGGTGCCGTGCCCGACCTTCTCGTCCATCGCGGCGAGGATCTCGGGAAGGTTGGCATACACCCGGGTGATCGGCGGTCCGGAGAGCGAGCCGGCCAGGTAGCAGTACTGGCAGTGGCCCGGGCAGCCTTCGGCCAGGTCGACCCGCCAGTCGGCGCTCGGCGGAATGGGCTGCAGCCGACGCTTGCTCGGCGGCGCCACGACGACGGCGAGGGTGCGCTTGGCCAGTGCGTAGGCGGCGCGGTCGTTCTCGGCGCGCAGCGACGGCAGCCGATCACCGGAGAGCACGTCGACGTCGGCCACGCCGGCGGCCTCGCACCGCGCGATGATCTCCGCGCCATGCGGTAGTTCGGCGGCCGACCGGGTCACCAGCACGCGGGCCGGGGTCCAGAGGGTGGGTGTGGCAGATGCGGTCTTCGTCGCCATCCCGCCCACGGTAACCCGACTTTCCGCGGGGTCGAACATGCTTGCGCCGCGCTCGAGCGGGTATGACGCCGAACATGACTGAGCGGATGACCGAGACCCGGGCGGGTGACGACGATCTGGACGGTGGGCCGCTCAAGCGCGGCATCACCGGGCCGCTGCTGTTCCTGTTCATCCTGGGCGACGTCCTCGGTGCCGGGATCTACGCCCTGATGGGGGTGCTTTCCGAGGACGTGGGTGGCGCGCTGTGGGCGCCCTTGCTGGTGGCGCTGCTGCTGGCCCTGCTGACGGCCGGTTCCTACGCCGAGCTGGTCACCAAGTACCCGAAGGCCGGTGGCGCCGCGGTGTTCGCCGAGCGAGCCTTCCGTCGGCCGATGGTGTCGTTCCTGGTTGGTTTCAGCATGCTCGCCGCCGGGGTGACGAGCGCCGCCGGTCTGGCGTTGGCCTTCGCCGGTGACTACCTGCGCACCTTCGTCGACGTGCCCGCGATACCTGCGGCCATGGTGTTCCTGGTGTTGGTCGCGGCGCTCAACGCGAGGGGCATCAGCGAAAGCGTCAAGAGCAACGTCGTGATGACGGTGGTCGAACTGTCGGGTCTGCTGATCGTGATCGTCGTGGTGGCGGTGATGGTCGGTGGCGGCCGCGGTGACGTCGGGCGCGTGACGGAGTTCCCCGACGGTGCGACGCCCGCGCTGGCGGTGCTGAGCGGGGCGATCGTGGCGTACTACTCCTTCGTCGGATTCGAGACGTCGGCCAACGTGATCGAGGAGGTCCGCAACCCCCAAAAGGTCTATCCGACGGCGCTCTTCGGCGCACTCCTCACGGCGGGCGTCGTCTACGTGCTGGTCGGAATCGCCAGTGCCACGGCCCTCTCGCCCGACGAACTGGCCGAGTCGTCGGGCCCTCTGTTGGCCGTCGTCGGCGCGTCGGGTGTCGGCATCCCGAACTGGGTGTTCAGCGCCATCGCCCTGGTCGCGGTCGCCAACGGTGCGCTGCTGACGATGATCATGTCGAGCCGGCTGTCCTACGGAATGGCCGAGCAGGGGCTCTTGCCCGCGGTGCTGACCCGGGTGCTGCCGAACCGCCGGACGCCGTGGGTCGCAATCGTCTCGACGACGGTGGTCGCGATGCTGCTCACTCTCGCCGGTGACCTGTCCACACTCGCCGAGACGGTGGTGCTGCTGCTGTTGTTCGTCTTCATCTCGACCAACGTGGCGGTGCTGGTGTTGCGGCGAGATACCGTCGAGCACAGTCACTTTCGGGTGTGGACTCCTGTGCCGATGCTCGGCGTCGGGTCGTGCATCCTGTTGCTCACCCAGCAGGACGCGAAGGTGTGGCTGTTTGGTGCGATCCTGCTGGCGGTGGGTGCGGTGCTCTACCTGGCGGCGCGGGTGGCCACCAGGCACACGGCGTCGCGGGCGTAGATCAGCGACCCGCCGCGACGGCGATTCGTCCGGCGACCTCGGCGGCGATGCTCAGCGTCGAGGGATCGTCGGACGGCTCGTAGCGGTCGTTGGCCGAGTCGTAGCGCGCACCGGCGATCGAGCCGTGGTCGGCGTCGAGCTCCACCACCTCTGCGGGCCAACCACATTCGCCGAGCCGTGCCGCGAACGTCGTCGAGACGGTGATGGGCACGACGTCGTCGTGCAGGCCGTGCAGCAGCGTGAAGGACCCGGTCGGTCCGCCCTCGAGACCGTCGGTGAGGTTTGCGCCCGAGATCGGGTCGGTGGCACCGAAGGCACCGGCAAGGCACACGGTGTGGCCGACGCGCGTGCCCACGGCGTCGGAATGGATCGTCAACCCCGCCGCGGCGAGACCGCCCATCGACCACCCGACCACCACCAGATCGTTGGCGTTGGTGGCATTTTCACGCGCAAACGCCGCCGAAGCGAGAAGGTCGGCGCGCCCGCCGTCGTCGGCGTGGGAGTTCCAGTCCGGGACCACGACGGCGAGGCGATGTCCGGCGATCGCCTCGGCGAGTGGCCGCAGCGCGGCCTTGGAATCGGTCTGCATCCCGTGCCACAGGAGCACGGCGGGATCTGACGGGGCGCCATAGAGGTCGACTGAACGCCCCGGCGCGTATTCCACTGTTTTCATGGGGGTGGTGTTCCCCGCTCAGCGAAGACCAAGCAGCGAGAAGAATTGGTGCGACGGGTCGTTCGGGCCGGGGCTGCCGCGCGGGGTGTCCCTGGTGATCGGGTGACCGAACTCCACCGGCGACGGATCGTCGACGCGTGCCCAGTCGGTGACGATGACCCGCTCGGAGATCCGCCACGTGCCGTCGCGCTTGCCGTACTTGTCGAGATAGCGGCCGCCGACGGTGACGTCGACGTCGCGGGCACCCGCGATCAGCGTGTGGGTCGCGACGGTGTAGATCTCACCTTCGGCGGTGTCCCCGTTGACGGCGAAGTTCACGGTGGTGACGTGGTGTTGCATCGACCGAAGGTGGGGCCTCGCGGCGGCGAGCCCACCGATGAAGTCGTCGACCAACCCGCCCGGGAACGCGCCGTGGGCGTCGGTGGCGTCGTGGTGATAGAGGTCCCTCAGCGCGTCGAGGTCACCGCGGTCGACGGCGCGGCAGTAGGCGTGGACGAGCCGTCTGAGCTGGTGCTCGTCGAGCACCTCCCGCAGGAGTGGATCCACCGCGTCAGACCTGTTTGGCGGATTGTTCGGCGGCGTGGTCCTCGATCGCCTTGCCGATCGCGTGCGCGGCGCGGTCCATGAACTCCGTCCCGCTGGAGAGCACCCAGTCCCGGGAGGCGACCGGGGCGGCGAGTTGACCGGTGAAGTGCGGCATCACGTACTCGGCGAAGAGCTCGTAACTCTTGAGCTTCGCCGCCGGTGGCGCCCAGTCGTGGTCGAAGAGCAGGAACGCCCCGAAGCCGCCGTCGCTCGCCTCGACGAGTTCGGAGATCTTGGCCACCGCGTCCTCGGGCGTCCCGATGACCGCGAAACCGGACTGCCGGTTGTTGGCGAGGATCTCGGCGACGGTGTCGCCCTGCACCGGGCCGGCGGGCAGCAGATGCTTGAAGTATTGCGAGAACTCGACGATGCCGTGTTCGACGTCGCGCTCGGCCTGCTCGCGGGTCTCGGCCAGGTGCATCGGCCCGACGAGGCGCCACTTCGACCGATCGGCGACGTGACCATGCTCCAGGGCGACGTCCTCCCACGTCTTCCAGTGTTGGGCAAGCAGATCCATGCCCTGGCGCGCCGTCGCGGCGATCGACAACATGCCGACGCCGTGCTTGCCGGCGCCGCGTGGTCCGGTCGGTGAGAACGACGCAGCCACCGCAACGTCGAAACATGGTTCGCTGTAAGGCTTCAACTGAAGACGAGCATCCTCACACGTGAAGCCGTCGGTGTGCATGGTGACGGTCTCGCCGCGCAGCAGCCGCATGATCGCGTCGAGGCTCTGCTCCATCCGCGGGCGCTGCGCGTCGGCGGGAATGCCGAGCATGTGGGCGTCCGAGGTCAGCTGCCCCGGCCCGCATCCGAGCATCACCCGGCCGCGGGTGAGGTGGTCCAGCAGGACCATCCGGTCGGCCAGCATCAGGGGATGGTGGTACGGCAACGAGCTGACGCCGGTGCCGAGTTTGATGTGCTTGGTCCGCTCGGCGGCGACACCGATGAAGACCTCGGGGGAGGAGATGATCTCGAACCCGGCGGAGTGATGTTCGCCGATCCACGCCTCGGCGAAGCCCAATCGGTCCATCGCCACGATCAGGTCGAGGTCCCGCTCGATGGCGAGCGTCGGGTTTTGCCCGACCGGGTGGAAGGGGGCCATGAAGTTTCCGAAGCGCATCGGCCCATTCTTGCCCGACGGCAGCAGCCTCACGTGCGGTTTCGGGCTGGCCGGGTGCGCTCGGCGTTTCAACGTCGTTGCTGGCGGTAACGCGAGGCGGTGACGAAATTCGGCCAGGTCCCTCAAGTTCACCCGCCGTCCAACTTTGCTGTCGATACTGTGCACGTGCTCGCATCGACCAGGACGGCCCTCGTGCGTCTGACAGCCATCGCGTCCGTTATCGGCTGCGCCCTCTTCGGATTCGTCGCGACCGCGTCGGCGGGCGACTTCCGGGGTGACATGTCGTTCGGCGGGCTACAGCGGACCTACCTGGTGCACGCCCCTAGCGGTGTGGACCGGCCCGCCGGGCTGGTGATCAACCTGCACGGTGCCGGTAGCAATGGAGGGGCGCAGGCGGCTACCACGAACTACGGCGCAGCGGCCGACGCACTTGGCTTCGTCGTCGCCTACCCAGACGGCATCGATCAGAGCTGGGCCGACGGACGCGGCGCCTCGATCCCGGATCGGCAGGGGGTCGACGACGTCGGGTTCCTGACGGCGCTGGTCGACCGGCTCGTCCGTGACTACGGCATTCCGCCGGGGCGGGTCTTCGCCACCGGAATGTCGGCGGGCGGCTTCATGGCCAACCGGCTGGCGTGCGACCGGGCCGACGTCTTTTCGGCGGTTGCGCCGGTGGCGGCCACGCTGGGGTCCGGCGTTGCCTGCAATCCGTCCCGCCCGGTGTCGGTGCTGGCCTTCAACGGCACCGCCGATCCCGTCGTGCCCTTCGCCGGCGGTGGCATGGTGGGCCGCGGCGGACCCAGCGACATCCTCGCCGCGCCTGCGTTGTCGGCGCGCTTCCGTGACGTCGACCGCTGCGCGAACGCGCCGGTCGAGGACGAATTGCCGAGCGCCGGTGACGGTACGTCGGTGCGACGGTTCAGCGCGGTCGGATGTGCCGACGGCACCGCCGTCGTCCTGCTGCAGATCAACGGCGGGGGGCACACCTGGCCCACCGGCAACTTCACCCTGCCCGGCGCGGGGTTGACCACCACGGCGACCAACGCGTCGCTGGCCAGCGCGCAGTTCTTCGCCGCCCACGGCAGGTAGGGCGGTTTAGGACTCCGTGATCGAAGCGGCCAGGACAGCGAGTTTCGTGTCGAGTGCGACGGCAGCCTCGAGCAGCGGCGGGTTGGGTTCGACCACCATTAACGAGGACGGGCGGACATAGGTCAGGGCGCTGCGATCGCCGTCTTCCTCGGTGAGCAGCAGTTCGACCGGCGCGAACAGGCCCGCCGTGACGTCGTGCCGCAACATCGTGATGGCGATCAGCGGGTTGCCGACGATCACGCGCAGCACCTGACGGTCGATCCCGGCCTTCTTGATCCACCCACCGTGGTCGAAGGACCCGAAGAGCATGAAGCCGTGGGGTCCGACGTGGTCTTGGACTTCGCGTTCGTAGGACGCCCAGTCGTCGTGCCGCTCGGCGATGGCCTCGATCGGCACGGGCTGGCGGCCGACGTCGGCCAGCAGTGCGTCTACCAGCGAGGCGAAGCTCCGCGTGCTGTCGAAGCGCAATCGCACTCCGGTGAAGGGGATCTCCACTCCGGTCATGTCGGCCACCTCTCGTTCGTCTCACCTGGTTTAGGTATAGTAGACAATACTCAGCTGTGAAGTTGATGGATGCCCGTCATACTGGGTCCGTGAAGATCTGTGTCTTCCTCTCCGCCGCCGACCTCGACGAGCGGTACACCACCCCGGCCCGTGAATTCGGCGAGCTGATCGGGGCGGGCGGCCACACCCTGGTCTGGGGTGGCTCCGACACCGGACTGATGAAGGTCGTCGCCGACGGTGTGCACGCATCCGGGGGCCGGCTGGTCGGCGTGTCTGTCGAGTTCCTCCGAGCCAAGGCCAGGGTCGACGCCCACGAGATGGTGTTCGCCGCCGACCTCGCCGAGCGAAAGACGTTGCTGCTGGCCGGATGTGACGCCGTCGTGGTGATGGTCGGCGGGCTGGGGACGCTCGACGAGGCAACCGAGATCCTGGAACTGCGCAAGCACGGCTTCCACGACAAGCCCGTGGTGCTGCTCAACACCGCGGGCTTCTACGACGGGCTCGCCAAGCAACTCGCGAGGATGGACGCCGACGGATTCCTGCCGATCCCGTCGGCCGACCTGGTCTACGTCGCACCCGATGCGGCGAGCGCACTCGCCCATCTGGAGGAGTCCGTCGACGCGCCGTGAGGCTATCGTCGGGCGGTGCGCCTCGAGGAACTGCAGTGGTTCGTCACCCTCGCCGAGACCGAACACGTCACGGTGGCGGCCGCCGAGCTGAGGGTGAGCCAACCGACGCTGTCCCGCGCCCTGGCCCGATTCGAGGAGCAAGCCGGGACACCCCTGTTCGACCGCGTCAACCGGCGCCTGCGGCTCAACGCCTACGGGCAGATCATGCTCGAGCACGCGCGGCGCAGCATCGCCGAGATGCAGTCGGCGGGCGATCGCATTGCCGCACTGCGCAATCCGGACAGCGGTCGGGTGCGGTTGGCCTTCCTGCATTCGCTCGCGAGCTGGTATGTGCCGGAACAACTTCGACGGTTTCGCGATGCCGTCCCCGGGGTCGGCTTCGACCTCTTCCAGGGGCCCGCGCACGAGATCACCGACCGCGTCCTCACCGGTCGAGCCGACCTGGCGATCACCGCCCCGCGCCCCGACGACTGCGACTTCACCTGGCGCCGGCTCTACGTCGAGCGACTGTGCCTGGCCGTTCCGCCGGGGCATCGGCTCGCCGCCCGAACCCGAATGCGGCTTTCGGCGGCGGCAGGTGAGCCGTTCGTGGCGTTGGCCGAGCAGTACGGGCTGCGTCAGGTCACCGACGAACTGTGTGCCGAAGAGGGGCTGACCCCGGACATCGTGTTCGAGGCCACCGAGATTCCGACGATGGAAGGGTTGGTGGCCGCCGGGTTCGGCGTCGCCGTGGTGCCGGTGCCGCGCGACGACACGGGTTCGGCCAAGACGGTCCACGTCGCGCTGACCAATGGCGGAGCCAAGCGCGAGGTGGGACTGGTGTGGGAGCGCGACCGCCCGTTGTCTCCGCCGGCACGACGATTCTCGGACTTCCTCGTCACAGCGGAGCAGCCCTGAGCCGCTGACGAGCCATGATGTGTTCGACGTATCAAGTTGGACAATTACATGCATTGGACACATGGCATGGGGGCTTCCTACCGTGGACCGAGTGTCGATCGAACAATTTGCCGCGCCGCGATGGGTGGGTCATAGCCGCGGGTCGGCGGAGTACGGGCGACTGTTGGCCGCGCTGTTCTTCGCCGGGGTGGCGACGTTCGCACAGCTCTACTCGCCGCAGGCCGTGCTGCCGCTCATCGCGGGCGGCCTTCAGATCGGTGCCGCGGACGCCGCGCTGACGATCTCGGCGTCGACCGTCGGATTGGCGCTCGGCGTCATTCCCTGGTCGACGTTGGCCGACCGCATCGGGCGGGTGAAGGCGATGACGATCTCCGTCAGCGTCGCCACCACCGTCGGACTCTTGGTTCCGTTCGCTCCCACCTACGAGGCGTTGCTCGCCGGCCGCTTCGTCGAGGGCCTCTTCGTCGGTGGGGTGCCTGCCATCGCGGTCGCGTATCTGACCGAGGAGATCGACCCGGCACACGCCGCGCGGGCCGCAGGAACATTCGTCGCGGGCACCACCATCGGCGGTCTTCTCGGCCGGCTGGTGGCCAGTCCCGTGGCGGAGTTCGCCGGCTGGCGTGGGGGAGTGTTCACCGTCGCGGTGCTGTGCGGTTGCGCCGCACTGGCATTCGTCAAGCTCGCGCCCGCTCCACGCGGCTTCGTTCCCCGTCGAGGAGCCGGACCCGAGGGGACGCTCGTCCACCGGTTGGCGGCCAACCTGCGGTCACCCCGTCAGCTCGCCCTGTTCGCCCAGGGCTTCCTGTTGATGGGCGGCTTCGTCGCGCTCTACAACTTCCTGGGGTTCCGGCTGACCGGTGCACCGTTCTTCCTGCCGTCGTTCCTGGTCAGCCTGGTGTTCCTGGCGTACCTGGCCGGCACCTGGGCGTCGTCTCGCGCCGGGGCCGAGGCCACCCGCTTCGGCCGCAAACGGGTCCTGCTGGTGTCCGTCGCGATCATGGTGACCGGCGTTGCAATCACCATGAGCGACAACGTGATCGTGGTCCTCGTCGGTCTCGTCGTCGCGACGGCGGGGTTCTTCGGAGCGCATTCGATCGCCTCCGGGTGGACCGGACAGTCGGCCCCCGTCGGCAAGGCGCAGGCGTCGTCGCTCTACAACCTCTTCTACTACGCCGGCTCCAGCGTCATCGGCTGGTTCGGCGGGGTGGCCTTCGACCGGTACGGCTGGACTGCCGTCGCCACCACGATCCTGGCGTTGGCGATCGCCGCCGCCGCCATCGCGGCGCTCGTCCTGCCGAAGGACAGCGCTACAGCACGTCCTTGATGTCGTTCTTCAGCGCCTCGGCCTGCGTGCCGAACACGGCCTGCACGTTGTTGCCGACCTCGATGACACCGGCGGCGCCGAGAGCCTTCAACTGCGCCTGGTCCACCTTCGACGGATCGGCGACCTCCATCCGCAACCGCGTGATGCAGGCGTCGACGTTGACGAGGTTCTCCCGGCCGCCGAACGCCGTGATGAGTTTCTCGGCCGTGCTCTCGGTCGTGGCAACCGACCCGCCCGCCGTCACGGCCGTGACGGCGGCATCTCCCTCGCCGAGGTTGGCGCGCTCCTCCGCCTCGAACTCGAGCTCCGGCTCGCGGCCGGGAGTCCGCATGTTCCACTTCGTGATCGCGAACCGGAACAGCAGGTAGTAGACGACGAAGAACACCACGCCCATGCCGATGAGCAGCGGAATGTTCTTCGCCGCGGGAGCCGTGCCGTAGAGCAGCAGGTCGATCAACCCCGCGGAGAACGAGAAGCCCAGATGGATGTCGAGTAGGTACGCGATTGCCAGGGACAGCCCGGTGAGGACAGCGTGCACGACGTACAGCGGGAACGCCACGAACATGAACGCGAACTCGAGCGGTTCGGTGACCCCCGTCAGGAACGCGGTCAACGCGGCCGCCGACAGGATGCCGACCGCGACCTTGCGCTGCTTCTTGTTTGCGACGTGGATCATGGCAAGCGCCGCAGCGGGCAGGCCGAACATCAGGATGGGGTAGAAGCCCGACGTGAGGATGCCCGCCGACGGGTCGCCCGCGGCGAAGCGAGTCAGCTCGCCGGTGACGACCTTGCCGTCCGGGGTCTGATAGTCGCCGTAGATGAACCAGACGAACGAGTTGACGATGTGGTGCAAGCCAAGGGGAATCAGCATGCGGTTGGCGAATCCGTAGATGAAGGCGCCGATGGCCCCCGAGCCGCCGATGAACTTGCCGAGACCGGTCAGGCCTGCGTCGAAGAGCGGGTAGCAGTAGCTCATCGCGAAGGCGAGGAACAGGCAGGCCAGGGACACCACGATCGGGACGAAGCGCCGACCACCGAAGAAGCCGAGATACGAAGGCAATTGGATGGTGTGGTACTTGTCGAACAGATACGCGGTGAGCAGGCCGACCAGGATTCCGGCAAACACGCTGTAGTTGATCTGCGCTTGGTCGCCCGCCTTGTCGACCTCACCCGCCAGCACGATCGGCGACATCGTCTTGAACACCGCCTGCACGACGAGATACCCGACGACGGCGGCCAACGCCGTCGACCCGTCGGCCTTCTTGGCGAACCCGATCGCGACGCCGACCGCGAACAGTAGTGGCAGGTTGCTGAAGATCGCATCGCCCGCCGCGGTCATCGCCTGGAAGAACGGTCCGATCACCGGAGCCTTGATGCTGCCCAGCAGGTCGTCCTGACCGAGGCGGAGCAGGATGCCCGCCGCGGGCAACACCGCGATGGGCAGCATCAGACTCTTGCCGAGTCGCTGCAGTTGCGCGAAGCCGGGGATTCGCACACCCGACTTCTTTTGTGATCCTTGGGGTTTCGTCGTACCGCTCATGTATGGTCACCCTCCTCTGCCGGTCATGCCGGCCACCGCCAAAGCTGCGGGGAAGCCTAGACGAGAACCCGGGAACACGAGACCCGGTTGCACCGGTACTCGTATTGTTGAGCAGATGAGCACCACACACGTCCTCGCGCCGGTCGCCGGGCGCGCGGTATCCCTGCAGGACGTTCCCGACCCGGTCTTCTCTCAGGGCATGGTCGGATACGGCGCCGCGGTCGAACCGCCGCACGAGGTCACCGAGGCGATCGCACCGGTCGGCGGCAAGCTGCTGAAGCTGCTGCCGCACGCCTTCGTCGTCCTGACCCCGGACAACGTCGGCGTCCTGGTGCACCTCGGTCTGGACACCGTCGCACTCAAGGGCGAGGGCTTCACGGCACACGCCACCGAGGGCGACGTCGTGACCGCCGGTCAACTCGTCATCACCTACGACGTGCCGGCGATCGTCGCCAAGGGCCTCAACCCGATCGTCCCCGTCGTGATCATGGACGAGCGCGAGGCGGGCAACGTCGTGGCCGCCGAGGCCGTCCTGGAAGGCGCCGAGATCCTCGCCGGCGCACACCTTTTCACCGCCAACAAGTAAATGGAAGTCGTCATCTGCCGCGACGCCACGGAGATCGGTGGCATCGCCGCCGACGCGATCGGCGCCCTGCTGACCAGGAAGCCCGAGGCCGTCCTCGGGCTGGCCACCGGATCGTCGCCGCTGGCGATCTACGACGAACTGGCGGTGCGCTGCGACGGCGGGCATCTTTCGTTTGCCCGCGCCCGCGGATTCACCCTCGACGAGTACGTCGGCCTACCCGCCGACCACCCCGAGCGGTACCGCAACGTCATCGACGAGGTGTTCACCTCGCGGGTCGACATTCCACCGGACGCCGTGTCGAGCCCCGACGGCGGGGCGGACGACATCCCGGCCGCCTGCGCGGCGTACGAGGCCGCGATCCGGGCCGCCGGCGGAGTCGACCTCCAGATCCTCGGAATCGGGACCGACGGGCACATCGCCTTCAACGAGCCGGGATCGTCGTTGGCGTCGCGCACGCGCATCAAGACGTTGACCCGGCAGACCCGCGTCGACAACGCGCGGTTCTTCGGCGGCGACGTCGAATCGGTGCCGACGCACTGCCTGACGCAGGGGCTCGGGACCATCATGGAGGCCAGGCACCTGATCCTGGTGGCCACGGGTCGCAGCAAGGCCGAGGCGGTCCACCACCTGGTCGAGGGCGCCGTCAGCGCAATGTGGCCGGCGACCGTCCTGCAGCACCACCCGCACGTCACGGTGCTGCTCGACGACGCCGCCGCCCGACGGCTCCAGTTGGTCGACTACTACCGCGAGACCTATCTCTCGAAGCCCGGGTGGCAGGGCATCTGAGTGCTGATCACCGCCGACACCCTGCTCACCGGCCGAGAACTGTTGCGGCCCGGCTGGATTGACGTCTCCGACGGAGTGGTGCTGGCCGTCGGCGGCGGTCCGGCACCGCGAGCAGCCGACCACGACCTCGGCGCGGTCACGGTGGTTCCCGGCTTCGTCGACACCCACCTGCACGGCGGCGGGGGAGCCAACTTCACCTCGGCCACCCCTGCGGAGACCGCGACCGCCGTCGGGGTGCACCGCAGGCACGGCACCACCGCGGTCGTCGCGTCTCTCGTCACCGCCGATCCTGGCGAATTGCTCAGGCAGGTAACGGAATTGGCTGGCGACGTCCGAACCGGGTTGATCGACGGCATCCACCTCGAAGGGCCCTGGCTGTCGACCAAGCGGTGCGGTGCCCACCAGCCCTCGTTGATGCGCGACCCGGACCCCGACGAGATCGACCGCGTACTGGCGGCGGGCGGGGGAGCCGTCCGGATGGTCACCATCGCCCCAGAGCGCGACGGCGCGCTGGCGGCCATCAGCCAGCTAGTGGCGGCCGGGGTGGTCGCCGCCGTCGGTCACACCGAGGCGACCTACGAGCAGACGCGGGCCGCGATCGCCGCAGGGGCCACCGTCGGCACCCACCTGTTCAACGCGATGCGCCCCGTCGACCGCCGCGAGCCGGGGCCCGTCGTCGCGCTTCTCGAAGACCCGCGGGTGACCGTCGAACTGATCACCGACGGCGTCCACGTCGCCCCCGCGATCTACCGCCACGTCACGCGCAGCGTCGGGCCCGACCGGGTGTCGCTGGTGAGCGACGCGATGGCGGCGACCGGCATGGCCGACGGTCGCTACCACCTGGGGCCGCTGGCCGTGGACGTCGTCGACGGGGTGGCGTCGGTGGCGGGCACGGACACCATCGCCGGGAGTACGGCGACGATGGACCGGCTGTTCCGGTTCGCTGTCGAGCGGAGTGGATTGCCCCGAGATGAAGCGCTGGAGCTGGCCGTGCGCCAATCCTCGCTCAATCCGGCAAGGGCACTTGGCCTTTCGGCCGACGGGCTGGTCCCCGGCGCGAAAGCCGATGTGGCGGTGCTGGACTCAGATCTTCGGGTGGTTGGCGTGCTGTATCGGGGCTCCTGGGTTCTCGACCCCGCTGGCTAGCGGCCGGTTCGCCGTCTCCCGCATGGTGAGCACCGTCGCGAGGGTCACCACCGCGGCCACGATCACGTAGTAGGCCGGGGCGACGGCGTTTCCGGTCCGATCGGTCAGCCAGGTCGCCACGTACGGTGCGGTGCCGCCGAACAGGGCGACCGAGACGTTGTAGCCGATCGAGTAGCCGGTGGACCGCACCCGGGTGGCGAACAGCTCCGTCCCCGCGGCCAGCGACGCCGACACGAACACGGCCTCGAGGGCGGCTAGGCCCGCGTGGGCGCCGATGGCGGCGCCGAGGGAACCGGCGTTGAGCAGCGCGAACAGCGGATACGCGAAGACCGCGAATCCGACGGCGCCTGCGATCAACAACGGTTTGCGGCCGATCCGGTCCGACAACGCCGCCAGCGGCAGAATCAGCAGCAGTGCGACGACGCTGGCCACGGTGATCGAGACGAAGGCGTCGGTCTTGGTGAATCCGAGGGTCTTGGTGAAGTAGGTGGGCAGATAGGTGAACACCACGTAGAAGCCGACGTTGTGGACGATGACCAGGCCGATGATCTGCAAGATGGGCCGCCACGCCGTCCGCACCGCCTCGCGCAGCGGGGATTCGGCAACCTCACCCGAGTCTCGAAGCCGCTCGAATTCGGGGGTGTCCCGCAGCCGCAGTCGGATGTACAACCCGACGACGCCGAGGACGCCGGCGATGAGGAAGGGAATGCGCCACCCGTAGGCGTTCATCGCCTCCTCGGAAAGGATCGCCTCCAGCGCGGTGACGGTGACCGATCCCAGCAAGAAGCCGACCACCACCGACCACACCAGGAAGGCGACGACGAGCCCGCGGTGGCGCGTCGGGGCGAATTCGGCGAGAAAGCATGCGCCGCTGCCGTATTCGCCGCCGGCTGAGAACCCTTGCACGCAGCGCAGCAGCACCAGCAGCACCGGCGCCGCGACCCCGATCGAGTCGTAACTCGGCACCAGCCCGATGCCCAGGGTGGACAGCGACATCAGAACCACCACGATGGCCAACACTCGCTTGCGGCCGATCCGGTCGGCGAGCGGGCCGAAGAAGAACCCGCCGAGCGGACGCATGAAGAACGCCACCGCGAACACCGCGAACGTGCTGAGCAGCGCGGCGGTGTCGTTGACCGACGGGAAGAACGTCTTGGCGATGTAGGTCGCCAAGAAGCCGTAGATCGCGAAGTCGTACCACTCGACGGTGTTGCCGATGCCCGCTCCGACGATGGCCTGACGAAGCGAGCCCGGCTCGACCTTTGGCGTCGCTGTGCTCATGCCCATTGGTTCCCACGCGCAGCGTCGAATAACCCCCAACCCAGGCTCGTCGCGAGTCTTTACGTCCCAGCAACTTCTCAGAAACGCAACCGGGGAATCCGTACTGGGATCGCTACGCCCCTCGACGAGCTGGGAGCTCTACATGACAGATTCACTGGCCGAACACGCCGCCGAGACCATCGCCCGCGGCATCGGCCGCAGGGGGTTCGCGCAGGCGGTGGCCGGAATCTTCGCCGGCGTGGGCATCGCAGGCACCGCGGCAGCGTGCTCGTCGGCGACCGGGGGTGGCAGTGGTGTCACCCCGTCGAGCCCGGCGGCGCAGGGCAACGGCCCGATCCTTCAGCCGGGCAGCGGGGACAGGCCCGGCGACCACTATCTGAGCTCCGAGGTCGACCAGGTGCTGTGGGGCTACGTGCCCACCGTCGAGTCGCGGCCGGTGCTCCAGATGAAGTCCGGTCAGACCGTCACCGTCGACACGGTGTCGCACGAGGGAATCCTCGAGGACCAGGGCCGAAATCCCGTGGAGTACTTTGGCTCTCACGGTGTTGCGGAGGCCGACGTCCTTCGTGACGCGGTGGACATCGCCTCGGGATACGACCGCACGCCCCGAAACTTCGACGTCGACGGCCCGCACGTCGTCACCGGCCCGATCTTCGTCGAGGGCGCTCAGCCCGGCGACGTCCTGAGGATTGAGACGCTCGAAGCGACACCCAGAGTCCCGTACGGCGTGGTGTCGAGCCGCCACGGCAAGGGTGCGCTCGGAGCGACCGCCGACGGGGCGGCGCCGGCGGGCATCGCACTCGAGGAGGTGATGCCGCCCTTGGCCACCGACGGCAGGAAGACCAAGAAGCCGGCCGAGTACGGCAACGTCTCCACCTTCACCGCCGTCGAGGACGGCCACGGTGTCATGCCGTTCGGCAATGCCGCCGTTCGCTTTCCGCTGCGCCCGTTCATGGGGATGATGGGTGTCGCATACGCCAGCGCTCCCGGCCTGACGTCGCCCAACGCGAACTCGATCCCACCCACCCTCGGTGGCGGAAACATCGACATCGGCCTGCTCGGTCCCGGCTCGACGTTCTATCTGCCCGTGTTCGCCGACGGCGCGCTGTTCTACGTCGGCGATCCCCACCTCGCGATGGGCGACGGTGAAGTCGCGCTGACGGCGATGGAGGGGGCCCTGCGCGGCACCTTCCGCTTGACGGTCTGCAAGAAGGGCAGTGGCGACGCCCCGTCGGTCGCCTACGGGTACCCCTTCGCCGAGAACGCGGATGCCTGGATCCCGATCGGATTGTCCGATCCGGACGGTGCGGTCAACGGCCAGGGCAACGACCTGAACGTCGCGATGCGACGCGCCGTCGTCAACGCGTTGAACTTCCTCCAGGACGACCGGGGCATGGATCGCCCGACCGCATACGCCTACCTGTCGGCCGCGGCGAACTTCTCCGTGAGCCAGGTGGTCGACAAGACCGTCGGCGTGCACGCGCAGATCCCCAAGGCCCACTTTGGATAGTGCGCGTTGACGCCGGCGAATATCGTTCTACCTCCGAACCGCTGACCGCCTGCGGTTACGATCGCGGCTGGGGGTGAACGACATGACCACGACGCAGGCACCGACGCCCACGCTGGACGCCCGGGCGTCCGCGGGATGGCTGCGGCGCTTCGCCCGCACCACCCCCGGCGTGATCGGGCTGATCGCCGTGCTCGTCGCGGCGTCGTGTGTCGTCGCCGGCGTGGTCGTCGGAGGCCAGCTCGACAGCCGGATCGCCAAGGGCAACGCCGTTCTCGACCATTCCGAGCCGTTCGCCTACAACGCCCAAAAGCTCTACGCCGCACTCTCGGCCGCCGATGCCGCCGCCGCCACCGAATACCTGTCCGGCGGACTCGAGACGGCCCCGATGCGGGCGCGCTACCAGCAGGCCCTCGCGGACGCCGCCGAGGCGTTGACCGACGCCACGCTGGGAGCCAGTGACGCGCAGACGCGCACCGCGTTGGCGCAGATCTCGGCCGAATTGGCCGCCTACACCGGTCAGGTCGAGTCGGCGCGGGCCAACAACCGGCAAGGCTTCGCGGTCGGCGCCGCGTACTTCCGGGAGGCGTCTTCGTCGATGCAGACCTCGATGCTCCCCAGTGCCGAGCGGGTGTACACGGGAGCCCTCGCGGCGGTCGACGAGGACCAGAAGGCGGTGGCGTCGCTGCCGGTCGTCGGGCTCGTCCTGCTGCTGATCGTGCTGGTCGTGATCGCCGTCGGCTCGCTGATCCTGGTCGGGCGCACCAACCGGCAGTTCAACCGGGGCCTGATCGCCGCGACGATCGCGGTCGTGCTGGTGGTCGGGTGGATCGTCGTGGCCAACGTGTTCGCGGCCAACAGCATCGAGGCAAGCCGAACGCAGGGTACGGCGCGATTCGAGCAACTCGCGAACGCGCGCGTCATAGCCCAGAAGGCCAGAACCGACGAGACCCTGCAGCTGATCTCGCGCGGTGACATCACCGCAGGGGAGAAGTCCTTCGGCGACCGCATCGGCCAGCTGACCGCCCTGCTCGACGACGAACCCGTGGCAGCCGACGGTGTCGCCGCGTGGACCGCCAGTCACGGCAGGCAGGTCGAGCTCTACCAGGGTGGGGACTATCCCGGTGCCCTCGCCCAGGCGATCGGACCCGATCCGGGCGCGTCGGCCGCGCTGTTCGCGGGCATCGAAACCAGCCTGAACGACGCCATCGAACAGACCCGCACCACGCTGCGCGACGACGTCTCCGCCGCGGGAACTCGCCTGTCGTGGAGTCCCACCGGCACATTGGTGCTGATGGTGATCGCCGCGGCGGCCGCCGTCGTCGGGCTGTGGCCGCGACTCAAGGAGTTCCTGTGAAGGTGCGGATCGCCGTGGCGCTGGTCGTGCTCGCGCTTACCTCAGCCTGCGGATCTCCCGAGGCGCCGCAGGCGGTTACCGTCACGCCCGTCAACGCCATGCCGGGCGGCGCCGAGGAAATCGGCACCGCACCGGCCGCAGGCAACGCGGACTGCGACAGGGAGGCGAGCCTTCGCCCCGGTCCGCAGCCCGCGCCCGGCGCGATGCCACCAGGCTCGACGATGGCGAACATCCTTGCGCGCGGCCGTCTCATCGTCGGCGTCGACCAATCCACCAACCTGTTCGGCTCCCGCAACCCTGCCACCGGTCAGCTCGAGGGTTTCGACGTCGACCTGGCTCGCGAACTGGCCCGCAGCATCTTCGGCGACCCCAATCGGGTCGACCTGCGAGTGGTCACCGCGGCGCAACGGGAGACCGCGCTTCAGGAGGGCCAGGTCGACATGGTCGTCCGCACGTACTCGATCACCTGCGACCGCAAGAAGAAGGTCGCCTTCTCCACGCCCTACTACATCGCCAAGCAGCGGATCCTCGCGACGAAGAACTCCGGGATCCGAACTGCCGCAGACCTTTCCGGTAAGCGGGTGTGCGCGGTGAAGGGGACGACGTCCCTGGCCGCGTTGTTCGCCCTCGACCCGCGGCCGACGCTCTACGGCGTCGGGCAGTGGACCGACTGCCTGGTGATGGTGCAGCAGGGCCAGGTCGACGCGATCAGCACCGACGACGTCGTGCTCTCCGGATTGTTGGCACAGGATCGAAGGAACCTGGAGCTGGTCGGCGCCAGCATCGGCGACGAGCCCTATGGAGTGGGCGTCAAACTGGAGAACCAGGACCTGGTGCGCTTCGTCAACGGTGCCCTCGACCAGATGCGCGAGGACGGCACGTGGGAGCGGCTCTATCAGGCCAACCTGCAACAGATCGCGCCGTCACCCGGCCCGCCGACCGCGCGGTATCAGGATTGACACGATGCTGACCACCGAGGAGATCGACCGCGAACTCCGGGCGCGCACCGACGAGGTGAACGCGGCCTCGGCGACGCTGCTCGAGCTCGACAACCACCCCGGCCTTCAGCACGTCCGACGCTATCCGCCCGCCGGCGAGACGGCCCGGCGTTGGGCCGAGGTGGAGACGTCCCTCGACGGGTTGTGGCAGGACGTGGGACGGATGACGTCGATTCTGGAGTCCGCCAAGGCTCTCAGGGCCCGACGGTCCAAGCTCGACGATGACGAGCGCCACGAGTTGACCAGATGGCTGCGGGACCGCCCGTTGGAGGTCTCCCGCGAGCGGATCCCCTTGGCGCAGCGCGTGATCACCGGCCCCGGTGAGACCGTCGACTGCGTCGGACTCGCCGACATGGCAGCCCACCTGCGCGACGCGTACCCCGCGGTCGTGGAGTTCCTCGACGACGTCGACGGCGTCAACACGCTGATCGTCGACCGGCTGGCGCCGTTGCAGCAGCGCCTCGACGAGGCGGGCGCCACCTTCCCGAAGGAGGTCGCCGACCTGTTGGCGGTGTCGGCGACCGACCCGCTGTCGCTGAGCCCCCAGGACGTCGAGGCGCGCATCCGGGTGATCGCCGCCGAGGTCGAGCGAAGGTCGTCGGAACTCGCCGAACTGGCTGCGCTGCGGTCCAATTGGGCCCAGGCCAACGGCGAGACAGCGGCCCAACTCGACGCGCTGCGACACGGGGTCGACCGGCTGGCGGAAGTCCGCGCGAAGGCCGAGCGCGACGTGATCTCGGGTCCGCTCCCTGTGCACGCCGACGTGGAGCCTGCCCTGCGCGCGGAGTTCGGTGCGATCACCTCACCGGACCCGGCCGCGCTGCGGTCGCTTCGAGGGCGGATCACTGCCGCGCTACGCGTCGTCGCCGAGGACGAGGAGCTGGCCCAAGGGTTGTTGGACCGCCGCATGGAACTGAAGGGGCGGCTCACCGCCTACCAGGCGAAGGCCGCCAGACTCGACCTCGGCGAGGACCGAGACCTGTTGGCGTGCAGCCGAATTGCCTCCGGGTTGCTGCACAGGCAGCCGTGTGACCTGCGCGCGGTCACCAGGGCGGTCGCGGACTATCAGGAGCTGCTCGTCGAGAAACAGGGGAGCCTGAGATGACCTGCGCCGAACCTGGCTGCACCGGCACCGTCGTCGACGGGTACTGCGACGTCTGCGGCACCGCCCCGCCCGCGCCGGGATCCACTCCCGCGCCACCGCCCGTGCAGTCGAAGGCCACCGCGGCGAGTCGGCCCACCGCCAGGTCGAAGGGCACGGCGCGGACCGGATCGTCGCGGTCGTCGAGCACGCGGGGCCGCCTCGGCGCCGGCGTGGTGACCATCCCGAGGATCCCGAAGGGGGACCCGGCCGCAGCCATCCTGACCGACCCCAAGGTGCCAGAGGGCAGCCGATTCTGCGGAAACACCGACTGCGGCAAGCCCGTCGGCCGAGGCGCCGACGGGAATCCTGGCCGAGTGGAAGGCTTCTGCACTCAGTGCGGCACCCGATACTCGTTCGTGCCCAAGCTGTCTCGCGGCGACGTCGTCGGCGGCCAGTACGAAGTGCAGGGTGCCATCGCACACGGTGGCCTCGGCTGGATCTACCTCGCCGTCGACCGCAACGTGCACAACCGCTGGGTCGTCCTCAAGGGTCTGATCAACTCCACCGACGCCGACGCGATGGCCGCTGCCGCCGCCGAGGTGCTCACGCTGTCCGAGGTCGAGCATCCGAACATCGTCCGGATCTACAACTTCGTCGAACACCTGGACGTGGGCGCCACGGCCCCCGTCGGCTACATCGTGATGGAGTACGTCGGCGGCACCTCGCTCAAGCAGATCCGCAAGGCCCGCAACGCCCCACTGCCGCCAGACCAGGCCGTCGCCTACCTCGTCGAGATCGCCCCCGCCGTCGCCTATCTGCATGCCCAGGGCCTGGCCTACTGCGATTTCAAGCCGGACAACGTGATGCAGACCGACGAACAGCTCAAGTTGATCGACCTCGGTGCGGTCATCGCGATGGACGACGAGGAGAGCGCCATCTTCGGCACCGCCGGCTATCAGGCGCCGGAGATCGCCCAGACCGGTCCCACCGTCGCCAGCGACGTCTACACCGTCGGGCGGACCCTCGCCGTCCTGGTGATGGACGTGCCGCAGGAACACGGCCGCTTCGTCGACCAGTTGCCGGGGCCCGCCGCCGTACCGGTACTGGCGAAGTACGAGTCGTTGTACCGCGCCATCCTCCGCGCGACCGACGTCGACCCGCTGCGCAGGTTCTCCTCGATGGAGGAGATGGCCGACCAGCTCACCGGCGTTTTGCACGAAATCGCTTCCACCGACACGGGAATCGCGCAACCGCGGCAGTCGAGCTACTTCAGCCCCCAGCGCGAGGTGTACGGGGCCGGTCGGGACGTGCCGGTGAAGCCGGCCAGGGTCATCGCCGCGCTGCCCGTCCCCGTCGTCGACCCGACCGATTCGGGTGCCGCGCTGTTGGCGACCACCAGCGGAACCCCACCCGCCCAACTCGAGTACGCCCTTGACCTCGCCCGTGGCGGCACCAATCAGGGCAAGAGCACCTCGGTCGAGATTCCGCTGCGCCTGGTGCGCGCGTCGTTGGAGCTGGGCGCCCCTGACAAGGCCAGGGCCCGCATCGCCGAGCTCGAGTCGACCGCCGCAGGGGACTGGCGGCTGCCGTGGTACAGCGCGCAGTGCGCCCTCCTCGAAGGTGAATTCGACAAGGCTGCAGCAGATTTCGACACCGTCCTGGCCACGCTGCCCGGCGAGCTCGCACCCAAGTTGGCGCTCGCCGCCACCGCCGAGCTGCGCGGCGCCCGCGAGGACGCCCAGCGGTACTACGAGATGGTGTGGCGGACCGACCACGGCTACGTCAGCGCCGCCTTCGGTCTGGCAAGGCAACGCGAGCTGGCCGGCGACCGCGTCGGCGCCGTCGCGGCCCTTGATCAGATTCCCGCCGCCTCTTCGCATTTCACCGATGCCGGCGCCGCCGCGATCGAAATCCTGCTCGAGGGACGCACCGCACAGAATCTGGACGAGCAGACGTTGGTCGACGTCGACCGGCGGGCCAGCGCCCTGGCCCTCGAATCGACCGCCAAGCGGGCGTTGCTGCGGCTGCGCGTCCTGGGCGCCGCACTCGGCTGGCTGGAGGCCGGGCAGCGCACCACGATTCCGCGGCTGCTCGGGGCGGACTTCACCGTGCCGGGGTTGCGCGCCGGTATGGAGCGCTGTTACCGCGACCTGGCCCGCGAGTCGTCGGGGATGTGGGAGCGCATCGAACTGGTGGAGAAGGCCAACGCGATCAGACCGAGGACGCGGGTGTGACCGGGGCGCCGGGGACGTGCTCCGCGTGCGCGGCACCGGTCGGGGCGTCGGATCGGTTCTGTGAGGGCTGCGGTGGGCCACTGTTCGAGGTGCCGCACCCGATCTTCGACCGCGTGGCCATCCCGCGACCCGTCCCGCTCGAGGGAGCGTGCGCCGACTGTGGCAACGACGCGTTCTCCGACGGCTACTGCACCGGATGCGGCCACCGCCGCGCCGCGCCCGACCGCGACGAGGCGCAGCTGGGGGTGATGGCGCTCGTCACCGACCGCGGACTGCTCCACTCGCGCAACGAGGACGCCGCGGCGGCGGGAACGGTGACCGGCGTTCCCGACCGGCCGCAGGCGTTCGCCGTCGTGGTGTGCGACGGCGTCTCGACATCGGGTGAGCCGCAGGTGGCGTCGGCCGCCGCGTCCACGGCGGGCGTCGAGGGCATGTTGGCCAAGTTGGCCGACGCGGGCACGACCCACGCGGCGGTTTTGGCGGGGCTCGGCGCGGCGACCACGGCAGCCCGCGACGCTGCGACGGGCCTCGACCCGCAGAATGCGCCGTCGTGCACCTACACCGGTGCGGCCGTCTTGGCGAAAGACCAAGGGGCCGTGGAGATCACGGTGGGCAACGTGGGGGACAGCCGAGCCTACTGGCTGCCGGACCCGCCCGAAGTTCCACGGCAGTTGACGATCGACGACTCGGTGGCCCAAGAACTGATGACGGCCGGTGCCACGCCCGATTCGGAGCTGGTGCAGCGGGGCGCGCACACCATCACCCGATGGCTGGGCGCCGACTCCGACGCGCAGCCGTGGTCGGATTCGAGCGTGCAGACCCTCACCGTCACGGCCCCTGGAACGCTGCTGCTGTGTTCGGACGGACTGTGGAACTACCTGCCCGACGCCGCCGACATCGCCCGATTCTGCTCGGGCGTCGACCCGGCGGCGGCAGCACGCGCACTCACCGACTTCGCCATTCAGGCCGGCGGCAACGACAACATCACCGTCGCAGTGATTCCGATCGGAGCAACGACATGAGTTCAGCTGGGCAAGAGGGCATCCCGGGCTTTTCCGTGGACGTCGACCACAACCCGTACCTGCCGGAGGGGTCCGGAACGGTCGACGCGATCGTCAGCATCACCGTGGGAAGCGACGCCGCGGTGGACGCCGCCCCCGCCGAACGCGTTGAGGCGATCATCGTCGACTGCTCGACGTCGATGCTCAAGCCGGCGGGCAAGTTCGACGGCGCCAAGCGTGCCACCGTCGCCGCAATCGACGAGCTCAGCGACGGGACGTACTTCATCGTCGTCGCCGGAACCGCAAGCGCCGCACCGATCTACCCGCTGGACGGGGTGCCGACGCGGGCGAACGCGGCGACCAAGGCGGAGGCGGCCAGGGTGGTAGACGGTCTGTGGCCCAACGGCGGCACGGCGATGGGCACCTGGCTCGCCTACGTCCGCGACATCGTCGGCCAATACCCGGGAGCGCTGACCCACGCGATCCTGTTGACCGACGGCAAGGACGAACACGAGACAACCGAGCAACTGCAACAGGAGATCGCGCTGAGCGTCGGGCGATTCACCTGCGACTGCCGCGGTGTGGGAACCGCGTGGCGCGTCGACGAATTGCGCTCCATCTCTTCGGCATTGATGGGGACCGTGGACATCGTCGCCGACGCCGACGACCTCGCCGAGGACTTCGCGGCGATGATGCGCACGTCGATGGGCAAGTCGATCCCCGACCTGACCCTGCGGGTCTGGACGCCCGCGGGCGCCACCGTCGAGTTCGTCAAGCAGGTCGCCCCCACCGTGGAGGACCTGACCCACCGGCGGGTCGAGGTGAGCGGGCAGATCGGCGAGTACCCGCTTGGCTCTTGGGGAGCCGAGGATCGCGACTACCACGTCCAGGTCGCCGTCGAACCCGCCGCGGCAGGCAAGGAGAAGCTGGCCGCAAGGATGACCGTCGTCGCAGGCGACCAGGTCCTCGGGCAGGGTCTCGTCAACGCGTTGTGGACGGCCGAGGTCGCGTTGTCGGCGAGGATCAACCGTCGGGTGGCGCACTACACCGGCCAGGCGGAGTTGGCCGACGCGGTTCAGCAGGGACTGGCGGCGCGTCGTGACGGAGACGTGGCGACAGCGACGGCCAAACTGCAACGCGCCATGGAGTTGGCCGTGGAATCGGGCAACGACGACAAGGTCGCCGAACTCGGCAAGGTCATCGACGTGGACGAGCGGACCGGAACGGCGCGGCTCAAACGCGAGGTGGCTGCGGCCGACGAGATGGCGCTCGACGCGCGGTCGACGAAGACCGCTCGAGTGCGGAAGGAGAACCCCGCCTGATGGCGATCTGTGCCGAGGGACACGCCTCGACCGCCGAGGACTACTGCGACGTGTGCGGAGCGCCGATCGGGTCGCCGTCCGCCCCGGCCGCGTCGGCCCCGCCGGAGACGAAGGTCTGCCCCGCCTGTGGGGCGTCGATCAGTGGACGCTTCTGCGAGACGTGCGGGCACGACTCCGCACTGCCCGCGCCTGCGACGCCCGTGCAGGCGCCGGTGACGTGGACCGCGGTCGTCACGGCCGACCGGGAGTTCTACGACCGCGTGGTGGCCCGAGGCGGCCCGGACTCCGTCGACTTCCCTCAGTTCTTCCCCGAGCGGCGGATCACGCTGCAGCGCGACGCCGCGTTGATCGGACGGCACAACCGCGATCAGGGCGTCACGCCCGAGATCGACCTCGGCCTGCAGCCCGCCGACCGCGGCGTGTCCACCCAGCACGCGGTGCTGCGGATCCGTGACAGCGGTCCGACGATCACCGATCTGGGTTCTACCAACGGCACCAGCCTCAACGACAGCGAGGATCTGCTGGCCAACGGTGTCGAGACCCCCCTCTCCGACGGTGACCGCATCCACGTCGGCGCATGGACGACGATCAGGATCGAGAAACAGCTGGAGTAGCGCGTACGTCGGGTTCACAATGTCCCTGGGGCCGGCAACTTGGGGGCACTGTGACCGAGCCGAACGAGCGCACGTCGCGTACGTCGCGACAGTCGTTCCGCGTGCACCAGGAGCTGAAGGACGCCCGCAATCAGTCGGCGGCCAGCCGCGAGATCCTCGCCGCCCTCGGCAAGGACGCCGCCAACACCGACGCGGTGCTCGACATCGTCGTCGACTACTCGGCGCGACTCTGCGGCGCCAAGGCGGCGCAGCTCTTCCTCGCAGACGGTGAGCTGTTCCGCGTCTCCCGGGTGTCCGGCGAGACCCCCGAGGAGTACCGCGAGTATCTGGTCGACCACCCGATCGCGCGGAACCGCTCGTCGACGGTCGGGCGGGCGGCCGCCGACAAGTGCACCAACCAGATCGCCGACGTGCTCAGCGACGCCGAATACGGACGCTCCGACCTGCAGAAGCTGACCGGCTTCCGCACTTTGCTCTCGACACCGATGCTCCTGGAGGGCGAGGTCGTCGGAGTGTTGTCCATGTGGCGCACCGACGTGGCGGCCTTCAACGACCAGGAGCGCGAACGCCTGGAGGAGTTCGCCGCCCAGGGTGCCCTGGCGCTGCGGCAGGCCAACTTGATGCGGACGCTCACCTCCCGAGAGGCCCTGCTGACCAGCAAGGTGGAGCAGCTCGAAGCCCTGCGCGAGGTCGGTGAGGCGGTCGGCTCGAGCCTGGACCTCGACGTCGTGTTGGACCAGATCGTCGGCAACGCCGTGCGGCTCACCAACCGCGGCTTCGGCGACCTCACGCTGCGGACCGACGGCGGCTCGATCCTGGAGTACGACGACGCGACGGGCACGTTCGGTGTTCACGCCATCGGTGCGAGTCCCATTCTGCTGCAACGGCTTCGTGACATCACCATCGGCGGCGACTCGACGCTGGTGGGCCGGGCGGCCCACGAACGACGTCCGATCGAGGTGGCCGACCTCGCGGCGGTGGAGCGAGACCCGCACCTCGAGGTGTTGTACGGCGACGGGTGGCGCTCCGTGCTCGCCGTCCCGATGCTGCGCGGCGACAAGATTGTGGGTGTACTGGTGATCCGCCGGCGGGGCACGGGCGTGTTCCCCGGCGACGTGATCACTTTGCTCGAGACCTTTGCCAGCCAGTCCGCGCTCGCCATCGTCAACGCGCGGCTGTTTCGTGAACTCGAGACCAAGACCCGCGAGCTGGAAGTCGCCGGCCGGCACAAGTCGGAATTCCTGGCCAGCATGTCCCATGAACTGCGTACGCCGTTGAACGCGGTGAACGGGTTCTCCGAAGTGCTCCTCGACCGGACGTTCGGTGAGATCAACGATCGCCAGGAGGAGTACCTACGCGACATCTGGAACTCGGGTCGGCATCTCGTCGCGTTGGTCAACGACATTCTCGACCTCTCGAAGGTCGAGGAGGGCCACATGGCCCTGGAGCCCAGCACATTCGCGGTGAGCGGTGCGATGGAGGCAACCCTGGCCATGGAGCGGGAGCGGGCGAACCGCCACGCCATCGACATGACCCTCGAGGTGGGCGAAGACGTCGACCTGATCGACGCCGACGAGCGACGGTTCAAACAGGTGCTGCTGAACCTGGTGTCCAACGCCGTCAAGTTCACCCCCAACGGCGGCCGTGTCCGCGTCCACGCCCGCCGCGAGGGAACCGAGCTGCTGGTCACGGTGACCGACACCGGACCTGGTGTGGCGCCGGGGGATCAGGTGCGGATCTTCGACTCCTTCCAGCAGGGCAGCCGGGGAACCCCCAAGGAGGAGGGCACCGGCCTGGGTCTGACGCTATGCCGGCGGATGGTCGAACTGTTCGGCGGAAGGCTCTGGCTGGACAGCACATTGGGTGTCGGAAGCACGTTCGGCTTCACGGTGCCCGGACTCCGGGAGTGCAGGCACGAGGACGACGCACCCAGGCCCGACGGTCTGCCCGTCATCGTCCTGCTCGACGAGGACCCCGCCTCCCAGGATCTGGTCGAGGCCTATCTCGACGGCCTCCCGACGGCGGTGATGCGAGCGTGGGACGGGGTGAGGGCGCTCGAGCTCATACGCTCGGTGCGTCCGGCCGCCGTCGTGCTCGAGGTCGGGTTGCCGGGGCTCGACGGCTGGCAGGTGATCGCCCAGGTGAAGGCAGACCCGGCCACCGCCGCCATCCCGTTGATCGTCGCCTCGAGGATCGACGACCGGCCCCGCGGTCTCGCGCTCGGTGCCGCCGCATACCTGCTCAAGCCGATCCGTCGGGACGAACTCGTCGACGCATTGCGTAGCGTGGGCGCGCTTACCGGGGCTCAGGCGTCGTGATGGACGCGCCGGTGACGGTGCTGGCGGTCGACGACCAGCCGATCAACCTGAAACTCCTCGACGCAGTCCTCGCGCCACGTGGGCACCGCGTGCTAACCGCGTCCTCGGGGCCAGCTGCACTCGCCCTGCTCGAGACCGAGGACGTCGACTTGGTCCTGCTCGACATTCTGATGCCCGGCATGGACGGGCACGACGTCTGCCGCGCGATACGAGCTACGCCTGCAACCGAATTCCTTCCCGTCGTGATGGTCACGGCCAGCGGTAACGAACAGCGGCTGGTCGCCCTGCAGTCGGGTGCCGACGACTTCGTCATGAAACCGTTCGACCAGGCCGAGCTGTTGGCCCGGGTCGCCTCGCTGGCACGGATCAAGCGGTACCAGGACACGATTCGGCGCCAGGCCGACGAGCTGACGCGGTGGAACGCCGAACTCGAGACCCGGGTGGCCGAGCAGGTGGAGGAGCTTCAACGCACCAGCCGCCTGCGCCGGTTCCTGTCCCCGCAGTTGGCCGATCTGGTCGTCGGCGAGGAGACGCTGCTGCAGAGTCATCGTCGCGAGATCGTCGTCGTCTTCTGCGATCTGCGGAACTTCACCCCCTTCGCCGAAGCCAGCGAGCCCGAGGAGGTGATGGGGGTGCTCGCCGAATATCACCACGCCATGGGATCGCTCATACACGAATACGGGGCCACCCTGGAGAGATTCACCGGTGACGGGATCATGGCGTTCTTCAACGACCCCGTGCCGCAGGACGACGCCGCCGAACGTGCGGTGCGGATGTCGATCGGCATCCGTGACGCAGTGAGAGAGCTTGCGGCTCAATGGCTTCGACGTGGCCACGACCTGGCCCTCGGGATTGGCATCGCCCAGGGCTTCGCCACGCTAGGAAAGATCGGATTCGAAGGTCGCTTCGACTACTCCGCCATCGGCAGCGTTACCAACCTGTCGGCCCGGCTGTGCGGCGACGCCGGTCCATGGCAGGTGCTGGTCACCGATCGCGTCCTGGCGGCCACCGAGCACCTCGCGGTCGCCGAGTCGGTCGGCGACGTCACACCCAAGGGATTCAGCCGCTCGGTGCGGGTCCACGACATCACGGAACTCAAACGAAACTAGTTGGTAGACATGATGAAACAAGAAGATCCCGGCCGTCGGCTTTCGCAGCTCGACGACGACGAACGCTATCGCGTCTTCGACCGGCTGCAGCTGTCGATGCCGGCTGTCTGGGCGTCGATGCAACGCGGCTTCGACGACGAGTCGGTGGTGGTGGTGCCGTCGATCAGCATGGACGGGCCGACCGCGAGGAGTGGCACCCTGATGCAGGCGATGGAGGAGCGCGCGCTGTTCCTCCTGCTCCTTCTGCGACAGCCGCGCCTGCGGATGATCTACGTGACCTCGCAGCCGGTGGCGGAGGCCACCATCGAGTACTACCTGGGGTTGTTGCCCGGTGTCATCCCCAGTCAAGCCCGAGCCCGTCTCACCCTCGTTCCGGTCGGTGACGCGTCGGGGGACTCGCTGAGTGCCAAGCTGCTGGCGCGGCCGCGGTTGCTGCGCACGATCCGGTCGCTGATACCCAATCCCGAGAAGAGCCATCTGATCCCGTACAACACGACGTCACTCGAGCGGGACGTGGCGCTCAGCCTTGGTATTCCGATGTACGGGGCCGATCCCCGGCTCGAGGAGCTCGGCACGAAGACCGGCTGTCGCCGGACGTTCGACGAGCTCGGGGTGCGGTGTCCGGTCGGGGCCGAGGACCTGCACACGCTCGACGAGATCGTTGCGAGCGTGCAGGACATGCGCGTCAAGCGGCCGTCACTCACCGAGGCGATCGTCAAGCTCAACGACGGCGTCTCGGGCTCGGGCAATGCGTTGGTCGACCTGCGCGATCTGCCACCGTCGGGCGCGCCGGAGGAGGCGGCCGTGATCACCGAACGCATCCTCGGCATGCAGCTCGAGTCCGAGAAGCTCACCCTCGAGACCTATCTCGCGGCCTTCGAGGAGCACGGCGGCATCGTGGAGGAGCGCATCACGGGCGTCTCGCTGACCAGTCCGAGCGTTCAGATGCGGGCGTTGCCGGACGGCACCGTCGAGCTGCTGTCCACCCACGACCAGCTGTTGGGTGGCGCCAGCGGGCAAAAGTACCTGGGCTGCGTTTTCCCCGCCGATCCGGGCTACGCGGCGCTGATCGCGGAACCGGCGATGGTGATCGGTCGGCACCTCGCGAAGCTCGGCGTGCTGGGGAGGTTCGCGGTGGACTTCGTCACCGTGCAGGACGAGACCGGTGCATGGACGCCGTATGCGATCGAGCTGAACCTCCGGAAGGGCGGCACGACCCACCCCTTCCTCACACTGCAGTTCCTCACCGACGGGCGCTATGACGGCGAACGCGGCGTCTTCCTCACCCCCGGTGGCAGCGCCAAACACCTCGTCGCGACCGACCACTTCGAAGACGACCGGCTCAAGGCGCTGACCGTCGCGGACCTGTTCGAGATCGTCGTCGACGAGGGACTGCACTTCGACCAGGCCCGCCGCACCGGTGTGGTGTTTCACATGATCAACTGCCTCACCGAGTGCGGTCGCGTCGGGTTGACCGCGGTCGGCGACACCCCCGAGGACGCGCAGCGGATCTACGAGGAGGCGCAGTCGGTGCTGCTGCGGGAGGCCGACGTCGCGCTCCGGGAAGGAGCCGTGATCGGTTGAGCCGGCACCGGGTCAGTAACCTGGTGCACGTGTTGATCGAGGATCTGCCTGCCCGACTAATCCCGCAGGTCACCGCAGGGCTTGTCTTGCGGCTTCGATAGTGGAGCTCAACGACCGCGTCTACCGGCTGCTGGGGCCGCTGATTCGCGTGGTGTCACTGCGCGCGATCGTCGTCGTCTCGGCCCTGTCGGTCATCATCCTGGTCATCGTGCTCGGCACCTGGGTGTGGGTGGGCGTGACCGACGACCAGTACAGCCAGCTCGACCGTCGACTCGACTCGGTGAGCAGCCTCGGCGACGTGAGCAATCTGCTGAGCAACACGCCCAACACCGACAGCCGTCAGCCCAAGCCCGACGGCAACGTGGTCCGCACCGCCCGCATCGGCGGCATCACCGTCTCGGTGCCGAACGACGTCGTACTGCCCGAACTTCCCGACGGTTACGCCACCACCGAGATCGACGGCATGCAGTACCGGGTGCGCACGTTCACGGCCGGTCCTGGCTCGATCGCGTTGGGTGCGCCACTGGCCGAGACTCAGCACCGGATCGACGAACTGCACTTGCGCGTCCTGCTGATCTGCAGTGGCGTGATCGCCGGAACCGTGTTGGTCGGTTGGGTGATCTCGCTGCTGATGATCGTGCCGTTCCGGTTGTTGGCGCAGCAGGCCCGCGCCATCAACGCCCAATCGATGCCCGACGAAGTCCAAGTGCGCGGGGTGCGCGAGGCCGTCGAGATCGCCGAGGCGGTGGAGGGCATGCTCGCCCGCATCGGCACCGAGCAGCAGCGGACGAAGGCCGCGCTGGAATCCGCGCGCGACTTCGCCGCCGTCGCATCCCACGAGCTGCGGACACCGCTGACGGCGATGCGCACCAACTTGGAGGTGCTTTCCACCTTGGACCTCGCCGCCGAACAGCGCGACGAAGTCATCAGCGACGTGGTGCGCACGCAGGGCAGGATCGAGGCGACGCTGACGGCTCTGGAGCGTCTGGCCCAGGGCGAGCTCACCACGGCCGACGACTTCGTCTCCTTCGACGTCACCGAGATGCTCGACCGCGCCGCCCACGATGCCCAGCGCGTCTACCCCGACCTTCACGTCACCCTCGCGCCGTCGCCGTCCAAGATGATCGTGGGACTGCCCGCAGGGCTGCGCCTGGTGATCGACAACGCCATCGCCAACGCCGTCAAACACGGTGACGCCACAGAAATTCGGCTCAGCGTGGTGAGCTCGGTGGCCGGAGTCGAGATTGCCGTCGACGACAACGGCGCCGGCGTTCCCGAGGACGAGCGCGCCGCGGTGTTCGAACGCTTCGCCCGCGGAACCACCGCGTCGCGGTCGGGGTCGGGACTGGGTCTGGCGCTCGTCGCTCAGCAGGCCGAATTGCATGGTGGCTCAGCGGAACTCGACGTGAGCCCGCTCGGCGGTGCCCGGTTGTTGCTCCGGTTGCCGAGCCAGGAATCGAAGTGGGACGGCGTACTTCCGGCCTAGCCGACCTTTCGGCATTGCATGGTCCGGGACGGTCCTTCAGGCAGAAGTGGCCTAAGGCCCTGTCATGAAATGCCCTTTGTCCCACGCGCAGCGACAACCACAATCGATAGTCTTCTCTCCACGGCCTGCTCTCCATGGTCTGCGTGATCGGAAGCGATTGCGAAACCGACCTAGCGAGGAGGTGCGCGGCGGACGCCTTGATTGCAGTGGTCGGAGCCTTGTTGGTGGCCGTGGTGGTGCACGACGTGTTTCACACGCTGTTTCACCCAGTCGGCCGCGGCAGCGTCTCGCCCCACGTCATGAAGCTCGTCTGGTGGCTGTTGCGACTTTTTCGACATGATCGTCGGATCGCTTCGCTGACAGGCCCTCTCGGCATTGCCCTGGTCGTCATCACCTGGGGTGCCATGGCAGTGCTCGGTTGGGCGATGCTGTACTTTCCGCAGATGGCGGACGGCTTCGCCTACGGCACCGAACTGAACCCCGCCGATCGTCATTCCGCCTTGGATGCGCTGTACGTCTCGCTGGTGACCATTGGGACCCTCGGGATGGGCGATATCGTGCCTACCTCGCCGTTCCTTCGCGTGATGGTCCCGATGGAGGCGCTGTTCGGGTTCATGCTCCTGACCGCAGCCGTGTCATGGGTGCTCCAAATCGATCCGGCCCTGCGCCGCAGACGCGTTCTGGCGCTGCAGCTCTCGACGCTGCGAGAGGCTCGCAGAGCAAATCCCGACCTCGACGTCGACGGCATCCCCACCGGTGTCCTCACTGGGTTGGCCGCCGCCATCGTCGAGGCGCGAAACGACTTCACTCATTACGGAGCGACCTACTACTTCCGCGACGTCGAGGCCGACGCCTCGTTGGCCGCCTCACTCGAGTACGCGGCGCGGCTCGCCAACGATGGCGCTGCCAGTACCCATCCTCAGACCCGCCTCGCCGCTGCTCTCATCACGGCCGCCGTGGAAAGCCTTGCTGTTCTGCTCAATCAGAACTTTCTCAAACTCGACGGGAACATCGACGCAGTCATCCAGGCCTACGCCACGGATCACCGCCACGGCGAGCAGCGACGCGCGCCTACGGCCTAGTCGTCCGCCATCCTCGGCAGCACCAGATGCTCGTCGAGATCGTCGCGAGCACCCTTGGCGAAATCGCACCAGAGCCGGCGCATCCGTGGTCCCAGCTCGGCGAGCGCCTGCCGGGGATCCGCGCCGAGCATGGGTGCGCGGGACCAGGCGTCGAATGTGCCCATCAGAAAGGGAAGTTCGATGCAGTGGCACGCTCCGAGGGGGCTGGCCTTCGGTTGCCAATCGAACACGTAGGTCGTGGCGTGACCTCCGTCGAGCCGGTGCTGCTTGGCGAATGCCGCAGCCGGACCGGCGAAGTTACGGTCGGTGGCGATGCCACCGAGTACTCGCAGCGCAGTCGAGCCGATCAATGGCACGCCGAGAAGGGGCTTCAACCGAGGGTTGAACATCACGAAGGGCCGGGCGTCGTCGGCCGTCGTGCCGATCATCACCGGGATGCGCTTGGCCACCTCGCGGCGCCGAGCGTCCACCTCGTCTTCGGGGGGCAAGGGGTAATGCCCCGTCTGGGGTCCGAACGGCATTTGCGCACTGGTCCCGAAGGCGGCAGCCGCCGCGGCGACGGTGGTCTGGGCGACCAGCAGGTCCTGGGTGCTCAGTGCATCCGGTCGGGGCCCGAGTGCGCCGAGCGCGGCCTCGCCCATGGCTTGACTCATCGCCGCCCGCCCGCGCTGAACGCCCAGCGGTGCGCTCTGCAGGATGGCCCGACGGAACAGGTCCTCGGCGCCGTCGGCGACCATCAGCCAGGAGACCGAGTCGGCGCCGGCGGACTGCCCGAAGATCGTCACGTCGTCCGGATCGCCACCGAAGCCACCGATGTTCGTCTTGACCCATCGCAGCGCGGCGATCTGGTCGAGCAGGCCGAGGTTCGCCGGTGCGATGCCGTCCATCGAGAGGTATCCGAAGATGCCGAGCCGATAGTTCACCGTGACGGTGACGACGTCGCCCTCGTCGACCATGGCCGTCATGTCGTGGAAGGACGCCTGGCCGTTGCCGGTGACGTAGGCGCCGCCGTGGAAGAACACCATCACCGGCTTGGCGGTGCCGTCGGGCAGCGGAGCGACGACGTCCAGCACCAGGCAGTCCTCGGCCTGTGCCAGCACGGTCGCCGGTGGTCCGACGACGAATTCGAGGCGCGACGGCAGCTGCGGGCAGGCCGGTCCTGCCGTGGTGGCGTCGACGACCCCGTCGGATACGGGCACCGGCACGCACGGTTCGAAGCGACTCGCCGTGGCGTACCGCAGCCCGCGGGCACGAATCGTCCTGTCGTCGCGGAGAACCCGAAAACGTCCGCAGGGGAGCGTGACTACCTGGTGGTCCACTGATTCGTTCATAGCCGTGGCCGAGCGTACGGGGTTCCGGCGTCCCGGCATCTCGCCACCCGCGGTGCCCACCGGTCGTACGATCACTACCAATGGACGGCGGGGGAACGACCAGTGGGCACACCGTCCTGGCGCAAGCCGACGGTGCCATGTATCGATCGCTGCGTCAGCAGTCGGTGACCAGAGCCGAGCGCTACGCCCTCGGCAAGAGCCTTCGAAAGTCCGTGCCGCGCAGTTCGTTGGCCGATTGGTCGGTGCCGGCAGGCAGACCCGACCCCGTCGACCTGATCAACGCCAGCCACCGCGGCAGGGTCGACCGCCTGATTCCGGTACGGGTGGGCCGCATGGTCGAGTCGCCCTACGGCTTCCTGCGCGGCACGGCGGTGGTGATGGCGGAGGACGTCGCCCGGCTGCCGTCGACCGGCATCATGCCGGTCGTCTGTGGCGACTCTCACCTCGGCAACTTCGGCTTCTACGCCTCCCCGGAGCGGGACTTGGTCATCGACCTCAACGACTTCGACGAAGCCCACCCCGGCGGGTGGGAGTGGGATCTGCGTCGGTTGGTGGCCAGCATCTGGGTCGCCGGTCGGCACAACGGCACCTCCGAGGAACACTGCGGCGCCTCCGTCCGATCCTGCGTGGCGTCCTATCGCCAGGAACTGCGCCGGCTCGCCGACCTGCCCCTGTTCACGCGGTCCTTCGAGCGGCTCGACGTCGACCGGCTCGCGGCGCAGACGGCGGGACCACTCCAGGCGCAGGTGGCCCGGGCGGCCGAGCGGGCGCGCCACCGCACCGGGGACCGCGCCCTGCCGCGCTTCACCCACCAGGTCGAAGGCAAGCGCCGGATCGTGGAGGAGCCGCCCCTCATCACGCGGCCAGAACCGCTGGAGGCCGAACTGCTGGCCGAGGCGCTCGACCGATACCTGGAGACGCTGCCGTCGTATTGGAGGCGCGTCCTCGGCGGATACACGCTGGTCGACGTCGCGCACAAGGTCGTCGGGGTGGGCAGCGTCGGGCTGCGCGCCTACGTGGCCCTACTGGAGGGTTCCTCGGCCGAGGACGTGGTCTTCCTACAGCTCAAGCAGGCTCGCCGGTCGGTTCTCGCGCGCTACGTGCACGGCGACTCGGCCTGGCACGCGCATCAGGGCCAGCGCGTCGTGGAGTACCAGCAGTCGCTGCAGACGGTCAGCGACCCGTTGCTGGGCTGGACGACGATGGACGGACTGCAGTACTACGTCAGGCAGTTCAGAAACATGAAGGGAAGAATCCCGCTGGACTCGATGGACGCGTCCGCCCTCACCGACTACGCGGGAGTGGTTGGCCAACTGCTGGCCAAGGGACATGCGCGGACCAGCGGTGCATCGATGATTGCCGGGTACATGGGAAAGTCCAGCCGGGTGGACGACGCGCTGTGCACGTTCGCGCGGCACTACGCGGATCAGACCGAAGCGGACCACGCCACGCTGGTCGCCGCGGTCGACCGGGGACTGCTCCCCGTCGAGCGCGGCGTCTAGCGAAGGTAGCTCAGGCGCAGTCGGCGCAGATCATGTTGTCGCCTACCTGGCGGGCCAGGCGGTGACTGTGCTGAACCAGGAAGCAACTGGAGCAGGTGAACTCGTCGCGCTGCTTGGGCACGACCCGAACGGTGAACTCCTCACCCGAGAGATCGGCGCCAGGAAGTTCGAAGTCCTCTAGTTCCTCGCCGTCGTCGACGTCGAGCACGGCGGTCGCGGCGTCATTGCGACGTCCGGCCAGCTGCTCGAGCGATTCGTCTGCGACGTCATCGGTTTCCTTCTGGCGGGGTGCGTCGTAATCAGTGGCCATTTTTGTCCTTTCGAGTCCAGTGCCGGCGTCACGACAACGTGGACGGTGCGCAGCTTGTTCCCGTCTCCCGACGGGATCAAACGCACACCCTCGATTTCACCTCGACGCACATGCACACATCAGCTGATTCTCGGTGCGGGCTCAGGCAGGCGCCCTGCTCGTCGAGTTCAGTTCGAGGACACAGTACGGTCCGATCGAACGGATCGTTGCACGCCGCGGCGAAACGGACGGTGGTGTCTGTTCGAGTGACGTCCCCACCCGTGCCGACCTCACGTTCCCGCGGCCGCGAACGTCTTCCCTCTGAGACCGATCCTCGAGGAGGGGACCATGCCAACCGCAGATCAGAGCCCGTCACCATGGGACGCGTGACGGGCAAGCGGGCCTTCGAGGCGATCGTGGTCGAACACGGGCCGACGGTGCTGCGCGTGTGTCGCGCGGTCGTGGGATTCGCCGACGCCGACGACGCGTGGTCCGAGACGTTCCTTTCGGCGCTGAAGGCGTACCCGGACCTGCCAGTCGACGCCAACGTGGAGGCCTGGCTGGTCACGATCGCCCACCGCAAGGCCGTCGACGCCGTCCGCTCCAGGGCGCGCCGCGCCATCCCGACCGACCAACTGCCCGACCAGGCCCGCCCGCCGGAGCCAGATCGCGACGACGATCTCGCCGCCGCCCTGGCCCGGCTGCCCGACAAGCAGCGACACGCCGTTGCCTATCACCACCTGGCGGGCCTGCCCTACGCGGAGGTGGCCGCCATTCTCGGCGGCAGCACCGATGCCGCCCGACGAGCCGCCGCCGACGGCATCGCCGCGCTCAGACGAACGTATCCACTGAGGGAGCATCACGATGACTGACATGTCTGCCCTGCACGCTCGACTCGCCGCCGCCGCCGAACGCGACGGGGTTCTCGACGTCGCCTACCGAATCGTCGACGGCCCCGTCGGAGCGCTGCTGGTCGCGGCCACCGAACTCGGTCTCGTCCGGGTCGCCTTCGCCGTCGAGGACCACGACGCCGTGGTTCAAGGCCTCGCCGACCGCGTGAGCCCGCGCATCCTGCGCGCGCCCCGGCGGCTCGACGCCGTCGCCCGGCAGCTCGACGAATACTTCGGCGGTGTCAGGACGAGCTTCGACGTGCCGTTGGACTGGCGCTTGTCGGCGGGGTTCCGCAGCACGGTCCTGCACCACCTCCCCGAGATCGCCTACGGACACACCGCCAGCTATGCCGCGGTGGCCCAGCTGGCGGGCAACCCCAAGGCGGTCCGGGCGGTGGGCAGTGCGTGTGCGACGAATCCGTTGCCCGTCGTCGTGCCGTGTCACCGCGTGGTGCGCAGCGACGGTGCCATGGGCGGCTACCTCGGCGGAGTCGAGGCCAAGCGCACCCTGTTGGCCCTGGAGGCCGCGGCGTGATCAGGTTGGGGCTGAGGACATCTCGAGCAGGGTCGCCGTGGTCAGGGTGTGGCCGCGCTCCAGCCGGCTGGCCAACGCGATGAACAGGCTCGCCGTGGTCACGGCGTCGCCAAGTGCGTGATGAGGTGAGTGGACGGGAAGTCCGAGGGCGGTGGTGGCGTACTCCAACGAAATGGACTGTCCGCGTTCGAGTTCGACGTCAAGGACGCGCTGGGCCAGCACTGCGGTGTCGACGATGGAGCTGGTGAACGGCAGGTAGTAATGCCGGAATGCCTTGCGCAGGAACGAGCGCTCCACCCAGGCGCAGTGCGCCACCACGGGATGGTCGCCGATCAATTCGTCGAGGGTGGCCACGCAGTCCTGCAGGGGAGGGGCGCCCTCGAGGTCCTGAGTCCGAATTCCGTGGAACTTCACCGACGTCCCCGGCACGTCGTGCGGCACGTTCACCAGTCCGTACACCGACTCCGACGTCCTGACCCGGCCGTCCCGGACGGGCACCGCGCCGTAGGACACGATGTGATCGTGGCGGGGATCCAGGCCGGTCGTCTCCAGGTCGATCACGACGAACGTGTCCGTGCGCCAGTCGACGTCGGCGGGCATCGAACGTCGCGGTCGGCGCGCGCGGAACCGACGGGTCCAGTCGATCACCGCCGCGTCACAGCCCCTCATACCCAAACCACTTGCGGCTCAGCCGGTCCTGAATGCCGTTGATCGTGCGGAACGCGGCGCGAAGGTGCCGTCGCTCCAATGGGTCGAGCGTCGCGGGGTCGATGGCGGACGCGACCGGCCGGCCCGCCTTGATCGCGGCGACCTGACTGTCGAACACCAGGTGGTAGAAGAGGCTGAACGCACCCGACAGCGCGTCGGCCTCGTCGGCGGTCAACAGCCCACTGCGATGGGCCCGCTCCAGCCGTTGCGGCGTGGAACCCGTTGGGTCACCTGTGCGTTGGGACAGCGCACGGGCCAGTGACGCCACCGGGCGCAGGCCGGCCTTCTTCAAGTTCAGGTGGTTCTTCTGCTCGCCGAAGTGCTCGACGACGAACCCCCTGACGAATCCGCTCGGCGGGCGGTCGCGCATGGAGAACCGGCTCAACGCCCGGGTGAAGGCGTCCCGGCCGACGCCGCCCACCAGCGCCGTGCGCAGCGGCCGGATCAGCACCGGCCGGGTGATGGGGCGGGCGTCGAGGACCGTCGAGGCCATCAACAGGTAGTCGACGTTGTCGGGGTTGGCGCGCCACAGGTCGGCGATCTCACGCCACTGCCGCTGCGACCTGTTGAACAGCGGCGTCGACGCATTCAGGCCCTGTGGGCACGGCGCGAGACCGCACCGGCCGAGCGCGTCGACCAGCGGCACGGTGGCGGCGGCGACCTCCTCGCGCGTCGGCTCGGGGTCGCCAGCCTCCCGGACCGCCCACGCCAGCGCGGTGTCGACGTCGGAGTTGGGCAACGGCTCGCGTCGACCCAACGAGCCCATCAGCATCCACGAGCAGTCCAGGTCCGCCAATGGCGATGTGGTGGTGTGCAATTCGACCACCTTGCGGAAGATCGACTCGATCATCGCCGAGAGCAGCGCGCCGAGGTGTTCGACGGGCACGCCGGCGTCCCACAGTTCGACCGTCGTGGGCGTCAGCAGTCGGCACGCGTCGACGAGGTCGTCCATCGTGGTTGCCGCCGCGACGGCGGAGCGGATCACCAACGGGTTTCGCACTTCGGCGGCCGCCATGTCGACCACCCGGACGACCCCGATTGCGGTGCCGACGGCGTCGACGACGACGAGGTGGTGGATGTCGTGCTCGACCATGAACAGGTACGCGGTGCTCACCGTCCGGTCGACGCTCATGGCGATCGCCGGGATGCTCGCGATGGCCGAGATGGGGGCGTCCACGCCGACCTCACCGGTGGCGACCCGGCGGCGGAAGTCGTCGTCGGTGACGATGCCGATCTGCCCGCCCCGCCGGAACAGCGCACACGACCGGCCCGCGGCGGTCATCAGTTCGGCGACGGTGCGGATGGTGTCGTCGGCGTCGCACCACGTGATCGGATGGGCGACGTCGCCGATCGGGCGCTCCAACCGGGCGAACGACTCACCGGAGCTGAACAGCCGCTCCCTGGCTACCAGCCCGCCGTAGTGCGCGAACCGCAGACGGTCGGGGTGGGCGAGCAGCGTACGGGGGTCGGGGAGTCGATAGCAGAGGGTGTCCTCGACGGCACGGACCTGCAGTGGTGGCGGCAGGCCCGAGAGCACCGAGATGTGGCCGAAGGTCTCACCGGCGCCGAGCACGTCGGTGCTGCGACCGCGGTCGACGATCTCGACGGCGCCGACCCTGATGACGTACAGGCAATCCAGGGGCGCCGCGTCGGCTTCGACGATCACGGTGCCCGCGGTGAAGTACTCCACGTCCACGGCACTGGCGAGCCGCTGCAGATCGTCGTCGTCGAGGCGGTCATACGGTGACTGCTCTCCGAGGAACTCGAGGAACTCCTTCACCGGGCGATCGTTGCACGGTTGGTCAGCCGTGGCGCCGCAGTCGGCTGTGCCGCCTAGATTGGTGGAGCCCAAGTTTCAAGAATCGACCAACGGCTATACGGCGGCAGGCGGGCCACGGGTGTGCGTCACGGGTCCAGGCAGTCAACGAGTGGTGAGGATGTAGATGACGGACACAGCAAGTGAGGATCCGACGCGCGAGCCAACCGAGATCACGTACGACGAACACTTGCACCCTGCGCGGCCACGCACACTGCGCTTCCGGCCGCGCGTCAAGGCCCCCTTCGCCCGGCATTCGGTCGCGCGGGACGGGGAGGCAACGGCGGACAACCCGGCCTACGTGAAGTGGTTGCTGTCCGAGTCGATGCTTTCGGACGCCAACGAGATCAGCCAGCAATTCAGCGGCCAGGGCTCGATGTGGCAGAACCCCTTCGCCAACCCCAACCCGCGTAGCGCCGTCACCGCGGCGTCGGTGTGGTTCACCGCCTATCCGCTGTCGCTGATCACCCGGCCCGACGAGTCGTTCCTGACGGCGATGGCCGACGAGGAGATGTGGAAGGCCTTCGCCGAGATCGGCATCGACGGCGTGCACACCGGTCCGGTGAAGCGCGCGGGCGGCATTTCGGGGTGGGAGTACACCCCCAGCGTCGACGGTCACTTCGACCGCATCAGCACCCAGATCGATCCCGCGTTCGGGACCGAAGACGAGTTCCGGAAGATGTGCGCAACCGCCAACTGGTACGGCGGCACCATCATCGACGACGTCGTGCCCGGTCACACCGGCAAGGGCGCCGACTTCCGGCTGGCCGAGATGCACTACGCCGACTATCCGGGGATCTACCACATGGTGGAGATCGACCCGAGGGACTGGCACGAGCTGCCGGAAGCCCCCGAGGGTGCGGATTCGGTGAACATCGACGCCGCGACGGAGGAATGGCTGGACAAGGCCGGGTACATCATCGGCCGCCTGCAACGGGTGATCTTCTTCGCCGAGGGCGTCAAGGAGACGAACTGGAGCGTCACGCGCCCCGTCGTCGGCGTCGACGGCGTCGAACGTCGCTGGGTCTACCTGCACTACTTCAAGGACGGGCAGCCGTCGATCAACTGGCTCGACCCGACGTTCGCGGGCATGCGGATGGTGATGGGCGACGCCCTGCACTCGCTGACCGACCTCGGCACGGGTGCGCTGCGACTGGACGCCAACGGCTTCCTCGGAGTGGAGAAGAGCGCCGCCGAAGGCAGCCCGGCCTGGTCGGAGGGGCACCCGCTGTCGGAGGCGGCCAACCACCTGATCGCAAGCATGGTGCGCAAGGTGGGTGGGTTCACCTTCCAGGAGCTGAACCTGACGATCGACGACATCCGCGAGGTCGGCGAGGCCGGTGCCGACCTGTCTTATGACTTCATCAACCGCCCCGCCTACCACCACGCCCTCGCGACCGGTGACACCGAGTTCCTGCGGCTCACGCTGCGGACGTCGATCGAACTCGGCGTCGACCCGGCGTCGTTGATCCACGCGCTGCAGAACCACGACGAGCTGACCTATGAGCTGGTCCACTGGTCCACCGGGCACCGCGACGACGTCTACACCTACAAGGGCGAAGAGGTCACCGGCGAGGAGCTCGGCGAATCGGTCCGCCAAGACCTCCTCAACGCGCTCACCGGCGAGAAGGCCCCGTACAACCTGGTCTTCACCACCAACGGCATCGCGTCGACGACCGCCACCGTCGTCGCCGCGGCGTTGGGCGTCACCGACCTCGACGACATCGACGACGTCGACCCGATCCGACGCGCGCATCTGCTGCTGGCCATGTTCAACGCCCTGCAGCCGGGAGTGTTCGCGCTGTCCGGATGGGACATGTGCGGCATGTTGACGTTGCCGTCGAGGGAGGTCGCCGAGTTGATGCGCGGCGGCGACACCAGGTGGATCCACCGGGCCGGGCACGACCTGATGGGTGTCAACGAGCGGGCGACCCGGTCGATGGCGGGGATGCCGCGAGGCCGAAGCCTGTACGGGTCGATCCCCGAGCAACTCGCCGACGAGACGAGTTTCCTACGCCAGCTGCAAGCGATTCTGCGGGTGCGTTCGCACTACGGCATCGCGACCAGCGTGCAGGTCGACATCCCCGAGGTGTCGCAGAAGGGGATGCTGGTGCTCGTCCATCAGCTCGAGGATCCCAGCCAGCATCAGCTGACGATCCTCAACTTCGCCAACGAGGACATCGCGGGCACCGTGCGGTCCGAACACCTTCCGCCCGGCAGCCACGTGATGGACATGTTCACCGGCAAGAACGTGGGAACCGTCGACGACCTGCACAGCTTCGCGCTGGAAATGCCGCGTCACCACGGCATGTCGTTGCTGGTCGAGGCGGCGGTGGTGGAGGAGGAGTCGGAGTAGGGATCACCGTCGGGCCGACGACACGAGCGGCCCGCCACCCGGCGCCTCGAGAAGACAGATGACGGTGCTCGGGGTGGGGTTCGACGACGTCCGGTTCTGGTTGGAGTCGATCAGGTAGGTCGTCGCGTAGGTGCCGTCGTCCACGGCGTGGCCGGTGTAGTCGGTGAGACCTTGACCGCAGGTGCGGTCGACGACGTCGGCGACGGCGGTGTTGACGGCCATCGGCGCCCGCAGGTAGACCTCCGCCCGGTGCGGTGAGCTGCAGTCGACGACGGTGACGGTGACGACGGTGGGGTCGACCGGCGGCGGGTCGGCAAGGCAGTCACCGACGCCGAGGTCGTACCAGTTCGCGGTGCGCGCGGCGGGCGGTGCCGGCTCGGTGGTGGTCGTCGTCGCGATGGACGGTTCTTCGGAGGACGGCGACGCGGCGGGTGGTTCGGCGTTCGGGGCGCACCCCGCGACCAGCGCGACGACCAGGACGCAGCCACACCGGACGATCACCTCGATCGCCTCGCTCCGAGAGTCGGGGCGTCGTCCGTGACGTGGATACCGCAGGCGGCGGCGAACTCCCGCGGGGTGAGGCCGTCCGCCGAGTTCATGTCGCAGGTGCCGAAGGGTGGCGCACCGTCGGGCAACGTGGTCCCGTTCCCGTATCCCTCACCGTTCGTGTACTGGTGGGCGACCTTGCCGGGGTAGTCGGGGTTCGTTCCGTACGCGGCGACCACCAGGCGGATCCCCTGGGGCTTCACTCGCCACAGCCGATTCAGGTCGGCGACGTTGCCGTATCCGATGACCCGTCGTGGGCTGCCCAACCAGTCGGCGACGGCCCAGTAGGCCCGGTTGACCCCGTCGGATTGGTCGCCGGTGATCTGCCCGCCCCAGCTCTCCACGTCGACCATCACGGCCATCCGCGGATGCGGCTCGCCGACCAAGTCCTTGAGTACGTCGACGGTGCGGCGCCAGTTGGGGCGCCAGACGAAGTAGACGATGAATAATTCGAGTTCGCCTGCATCACAACGCGTTCGGCACCACGGGTAGTTGACGTGCCAGTTGCGGTCGCGATGGTCGCCGTCGTTGGAGCGGATGCACAGGACCCGGTGCGGATAGCTGTCGTCCACCGGCACCTGCCATTCGGAGACGTCCGCGTAGATGGTGTCTGGCATGGGAGACGTCATACCCGACGGTCGCGGACGAACTCGAGCAGGCGCTGGTCGTCCGAGGTGAAGCGGTCGACTTCCTCACCGCCGTCGCACCGCAGCAGCGCGATCGTGACGCCCTGCGACGTCTGCGCCACCACGTCCCAGATGGCGCCGGCGTCCTGCCACCGGACGAGCTCGGCCACGTAGTCGCGGTCCCGAGCGGATCCACCGTGCATCCCTCCACCATCGCATCCCTGCCGTAGGCTGCCGCGGTGGACACGGGCACCAGGTTGGCGATCGCCGCGGCGTTCGTGTGGCTTGGCATGGTGTTGGCGATCTCGTTCGTCGAGGCGCCGCTGAAGTTCCGCGCGCCCGGCGTCACCCTGCGCATCGGTCTTGGCATCGGGCGGTTGGTGTTCCGCGCGCTGAACGTCTTCGAGTACGTCTTCGCCGTCGTGATCGCGGCGGCGCTCTTCACCCACGAGACGTCGACGTCACTCAACATCGCGCTGTGCGTCGCGGTGGGCGCGTTGCTCACCCAGACGATCGTCGTGCGGCCGCTGCTGTCGCGTCACAGCTCGGCCGTGCTGGAGGGGGACGAGGAGCGGCGGTCGAAGGCCCACCTCGCCTACGTAGCGCTCGAACTCGTCAAGGTCATCGGTCTGGTCTGGACCGGCGTCGAGCTGGTCGGTGGCTGAGTTGTATTGTGGCGCCGTGCTTTCTGGCGGGTGGGTAGGGCCGTGAACCGTCCGGACTCGCATTCCGAGCTGCCGTCGGATCCCGACGCCGCCGCGCGATCGAGCAGACCCCTGCACCTGCGGCCGTCGTCGGTGGCATGGGTGTTCGCCGGCGGCGTCGTCGGCACCGCGCTGAGGTACTACGGCGAGACCGTGCTGCCGCACGACGGCGCGTCGTGGCCGTGGGCGACCTTCCTGATCAACCTCGCCGGAGCGTTCGTCTTGGGCGCCCTGCTGGAGGCGCTAGCTCGGCTGGGCGACGACTCGGGTTGGCGGCTGCGGGCCCGACTCTGCGCGGGGACCGGCGGGTGCGGTGCCTTCACCACCTACAGCACCTCCGCATTGGGGGCGGTGCTGCTGACGCGGCACGGGCACCTCGGCACGGCGATCGCCTACGGCTTGGTCAGCGTCGTCGGTGGACTCGTCACCGCGTGGCTCGGCATCGTGGCGTCCGCGGCCGTCCACCGTCGACGGGCCCGGTCGTGATCGTCGCGCTCACCCTCCTCGCCGGCGCGACCGGAGCCGTGGCGCGGTTTCTGCTCGACTCGTCGGTCAAGCGCCGGTGGCAGTCGACGTTCCCATGGGCGACGGTGTTCATCAACGTCACCGGGTCGCTCTTGCTGGGAGTGCTGGCGGGCCTGGTGCTGTTCGCGGGGCAGCCGGCCGTGTGGCAGACCGTGATCGGCACCGGATTCTGCGGCGGTTACACGACTTTCAGCACCGCGAGCTTCGAAACGGTTCGGCTGGTGCAACAGAACCGGCCGGGCTTGGCCCTGCTCAACGCGCTGGGTTCGCTGGTGTTGTCGGTTGCCGGATGTGCCGCAGGCCTCGCGGTGGTGTGGGTGCTGTAGGCGAATTCTTGGTGACGCGGACGTGCGCGGCCCGCTGAAGGGGCAGAATCACATTCATGGCTGCCAACCCCCGTGCCGGACAACCGGCGCTTCCCGAAGACCTGATCGACGTGGCCCAGGTGGTCACCGCCTATTACTCGGTGGTGCCCGACCCCGAGGACGTCAACCAGCAGGTGACGTTTGGGACGTCGGGGCATCGCGGGTCGAGCCTCGACGCCGCGTTCAACGAAGCGCACATCCTCGCCACGACGCAGGCCATCGTCGAGTACCGCGCCGCGCAGGGCACCACCGGCCCGTTGTTCATCGGCCGTGACACGCATTCCCTGTCCGAGCCGGCCTGGGTGTCCGCGCTGGAGGTGCTAGCCGCCAACGACGTCGTGGCGATGATCGACGGAGCCGACCGGTTCACGCCGACGCCCGCGGTCAGCCACGCCATCCTGCAATTCAACCGGGGTCGGGACAGCGACCTGTCCGACGGCATCGTCGTCACCCCCTCGCACAACCCGCCGCGTGACGGTGGCTTCAAGTACAACCCGCCCAACGGCGGTCCCGCCGACACCGACGCGACGGGAGTAATCGCCAAGCGCGCCAACGAGATTCTGCGCGGCGGCCTCGCCGACGTGAAGCGGGTGCCACTCGCGCGGGCGCTGCAGATCGCCGAGCGTCACGACTACATGAACGCCTACGTCGACGACCTTCCCAACGTCGTGGACATCCACGCCATCCGCGCCCAGGAGATCCGGATCGGCGCCGACCCACTCGGCGGTGCGAGCGTCGACTACTGGGGCGTCATCGCCGAACGGCACAAGCTGAACCTGGTCGTCGTCAACCCGCTCGTCGACGCCACCTGGCGCTTCATGACGCTCGACACCGACGGCAAGATCCGGATGGACTGCAGCTCGCCGAACGCGATGGCGTCGCTGATCGGCAAGATCGGTGACTACCAGATCGCCACCGGGAACGACGCCGACTCCGACCGGCACGGCATCGTCACCCCCGACGGCGGCTTGATGAACCCGAACCACTACCTCGCCGTCGCGATCGACTACCTGTACTCGCACCGGCCGAACTGGCCCGGGTCCACCGCCGTCGGCAAGACCGCGGTGAGCAGCTCGATCATCGACCGGGTGGTCGACGGTCTCGGGCGCAAACTGGTCGAGGTGCCCGTCGGGTTCAAGTGGTTCGTCGACGGGTTGATCGGCGGCACAATCGGATTCGGTGGGGAGGAGAGCGCGGGTGCGTCGTTCCTCCGCAACGACGGATCGGTGTGGACCACCGACAAGGACGGCATCATCCTGGCGCTGCTGGCCTCGGAGATCCTCGCCGTGACCGGATCCACCCCTTCGCAGCGCTACGCCGAGATCGCGGAGAAGTACGGGGCGCCGACCTACGCCCGCATCGACGCGCCCGCCAACAGGGAGCAGAAGGCGCGTCTGGCCAAGCTGTCGCCGGAACAGGTGAGCGCCACCGAACTGGCCGGCGAGACGATCACCGCGAAGCTGACCACCGCGCCGGGCAACGGAGCCCCGTTGGGCGGGCTCAAGGTGACCACCGAGAACGCGTGGTTCGCGGCGCGGCCGTCCGGCACGGAGGACGTCTACAAGATCTACGCCGAGTCGTTCAAGGGCCCGGAGCATCTCGCGCAGGTGCAGGAGGCGGCCCGCGAGGTGGTGAATACAGTCATAGCGTGAGATCCGACGCTGAGGCAGACTGTCCGGCTCCCCTGAAGGAGAAGCTCCCGAGCGAAGTCTGGGTGCTGATCTTCTGCAACGTCATCGTCGCCCTCGGGTACGGCGTGGTGGCGCCGGTGCTGCCGCAGTACGCGCGCAACTTCGGCGTCAGCATCAGCGCGGCGACCTTCGTCATCACGGCGTTCGCGCTGATGCGCCTGGTGGGGGCGCCGCCTGCTGGCCTGTTGGTGCAGCGGCTGGGGGAGCGACGGGTCTACGTCTCCGGGCTGTTGATCGTCGCGCTGTCCACGGGAGCGTGCGCGTTCGCCCAGACCTACTGGCAGTTGCTGGCGTTCCGCTCACTGGGTGGGCTCGGGTCGGCGATGTTCACGGTCTCGTCGCTCGGCTTGATGATCAGGATCTCCCCGGCCAACTCGCGGGGCCGGGTGTCGGGCATGTTCACCTCGGCGTTCCTCGTCGGCTCGGTCGGTGGGCCCGTGCTGGGCAGCCTGACGGTCGGTTTCGGACTGTCGATGCCGTTCGTCATCTACGGCGTCGCGCTGCTGATCGCCGCCGGTGTCGTCCTAGTCGTGCTGCGCACGTCCTCGCTTGCTGAGCCGAACGAGCAGACCGAGGCGGCCCTCAGCGTCCGCGAGGCCCTGCGCAACCCGGCCTACCGGGCCGCTCTGGCGTCGAACTTCGCGACCGGCTGGTCGGCGTTCGGGCTGCGGGTGGCGCTGGTCCCGCTGTTCGTCGTGGAGGTGTTGCACCGAGGCGCCGGCATCGCCGGGCTGGCGCTGGCCACCTTCGCGATCGGGAACGTGTCGGTGGTGATCGTCAGCGGCTACCTGTCCGACCGGGTGGGCCGACGCATCCCGCTGCTGATCGGCCTTCCGGTGGCCGCCGTGACGACCGTGCTGGTGGGCTTCACGACGTCGCTGCCGCTGTTTTTGGCCGCCGCCTTCGTGACCGGTGCGGCAACGGGCATCTTCATCGCGCCGCAGCAGGCGGCGGTGGCCGACATCGTGGGCAGCAAGGCACGCGGCGGGACGGCCGTCGCGACGTTCCAGATGACGTCGGACTTCGGGGCCATCCTCGGCTCGCTGGCTGTGGGCCAGATCGCGCAGTACCTGTCCTACGGGTCGGCGTTCGCCTTCAGCGGTGCCATTCTGCTGGCCGCGGCGGTGTTCTGGATCTTCGCGCCAGAGACCCGTCCGAAGACCAATGCCGAACACACCGAGGCCCGACCGCTGGGTCCCGACGCTGGTGGCGATGTCCCCTGACGTGCCGTTTTGAACCTGAAGTGCTCATTGGTGTACCGTCGACCAGCACGACGAGGGGCTATGGCGCAGTTGGTAGCGCACCACACTGGCAGTGTGGGGGTCAGGGGTTCGAATCCCCTTAGCTCCACTTAGAAACCGCAGTTCAGGGGCGGTTTCGAAAGTTATTCAACGATCGACGTGGCAGCTCACTTGACATTAGAGCCCGTGGTCAGCATCCAGCCCGAAAAGACGATCGGTGGAACAAACTGCCGCGTGTTCTGGCGTGCCGATGGTCGCCTACGATCACTAACCTACGAGAGTGCACGACTCGTTCCATGTTGCGTCGCCATGACCCGCGCCCGGCGAACGACGATCAGGACTTCGGCCCTGTTCCGGTCTCTGGTCCGCACGTCCTAACCCTGGCACCAGTCGGCAGGCTGGCCGGCTGACGACCGCCATCGTCATCAACTTCGTCGACGTTCGCGGCACCGCGCATCAGACTGGTGCCTACACGCCGCGCCAGCCGCTACCCCTGCGGATGGCGGACCTGCTCAACGGTCGAGAGTCGGCCGTCCAGCACCGACACAGCGCCTACGCGAAATGGCGCAACACGTTCGACTCGATCGCCCACAGCACGGCGGCCGGAATGGCGCAAGAACGCGCACGAGCCTCAAGTCAGGATCCGAAATCGAGCCGCGACACTGGAATCGAAATGTAGCGAGTGCAATATGAGGCGTCGAACGACACCAAGTCATCAGCCGATGTGCTGCGCGGTAGACAGCCAGTCGCGAACGCATTCCGTATTGGCGCATTCGTTGCCGTCGAGACCGTCGGGACCGCATCGAATCCGTGGTCCCGCGCAGATGCGACCGACTTTGTGAAAGAGTCTGAGCCGCAGCTGATTATGAACCCCACCCACAGGCGGTATCTGCGTCCTGTGCTGCTACTTCACGATGTTCTGCAACAACCCCACGCCGTGGATCTCGACTTCTACGAGGTCGCCGCTCTGCAGCCACTGCGGCGGCTGACGTTTCGCGCCGATCCCTTCCGGGGTGCCAGTGGCAATGACGTCGCCAGGGCTGAGCTCCAAGAAGTGGGAGATGTAGGAGACGATCCGCGCCAGAGAGAAGATCATGTTGCGCGTGTTGGACTTCTGCACCTGCACGCCGTTCACCCGCGTGCACAGATCAAGCGTGTGCGGGTCGCCCACCTCGTCGAGGGTGACCAGCGCCGGCCCGCACGGTGTCGATCGATCGACCGCTTTGCCGGGCAACCACTGCGTGCCGCGGTACTGTAGATCGCGGGCGGTGATGTCGTTCAGGACGGTCACTCCCGCGACATAATTCAGGGCGTCACTCTCCGACACACGACGGCATTGACGACCGATCACGATGGCGAGCTCGCCTTCGAAGTCGAGGTTCGCGGTTACCTCTGAGCAGTCGATGCCCTCCTTCGGCCCAATGAGGCTGCTCGCGAACTTGGCGAAGATGTCGGGATGGTCGGGGAACTTGCGCCCAGTCTCTCCAACGTGGTCTGAGTAGTTAAGCCCTACGCAGAGAACCTTTTTCGGATTGGCCACCGGTGGCCCGAGGTGCAGTTCGCCAATCAGCCCAGCGGATGCGATCGATGCGGGATTGAGTTGTGCCACCCTTTGCGACAGACCACCGAGACGGCCGCCAGCCGCGTCGAGAAGATCGCGTACAGAATCGAAGGGAGGGCCGTCGACTTCCCCGATCGCATAGAGCACGTCGTTTAGGTTGAGGACGTCTTCGCCGATCAGTACGCCGGGAAGCCAACGGTTGGCAGACGAGTAAGTGACGAGTCGCATGAGGCATCTCTTTCATTCGGAACGGCGGCAGCGCTTGGGTGACGTGGTCGGCGCGTCGAGACGTGCTGACCACGGGCAGGTGTGTGTCAGGCGATCCTGTGCAGTTTCTTGTTTGCGAACTCGTCGAGGCCTAGCCTGCCGAGTTCGCGACCGATGCCCGATGCCTTGACCCCGCCGAAGGGCAGGTTGGCCTTGCTGCGGATCAACGAGTTGAGCCCCACCATGCCGGCCTCCAGGCGGTCGGCCACATCGTTTGCCAATTCGGGGTTTTGGGTGAACACCGATGAACCCAGCCCGAATCGGGAGTCGTTGGCCAGCCGGATCGCCTCATCGATGGAATCGGCCTTGAAGACGACGGCTACGGGTCCGAACAGCTCCTCACCGTATGCGCGCATCTCCGGGGTAACGCCGGAGAGGATGGTCGCCGGGTAGTAGGCGCCGGGTCCCTCGGGTACCGTGCCCCCGACGTGAAGTGTGGCGCCGCTGGCGACGGCTTCGTCGACTTGTTCGGCGAGTTCTTGGCGCCCACTCGAAGACGCCATGGGACCGAGCTTGGTGCTGGAGTCGAGAGGATCGCCGGCGACCCACTTCTGCGTGCGTTCGACGAAGCCCGCGAGAAAATCGTCGTAGACGTCGCGGTGCACGATGAAGCGCTTGGCCGCTGTGCAGGCCTGGCCGGCGTTGTTGAAACGCCCGGTTTCGGCGAGATCGAGGGCGGCCTGGATGTCGGCATCGGCCAACACGATGAAGGGGTCGGACCCTCCGAGTTCCAGGACGCACTTCTTGAGGTGCTTTCCTGCTTGTGCGGCGACGGTGCGTCCGGCCTCTTCGGATCCGGTCAGCGAGACCCCCTGCACCCGTGGATCGGCGATGACGTCAGCGATCTGGTCAGACGAGACCAGGAGGTTTTCGTAGATCCCTTCGGGCGCTCCGGCGTCGGTGACGATCGAGGCGATGTTCAGTCCTGTTTGCGTGCACGAGCGGGCGTGCTTGAGGAGAATCGTGTTGCCCAAGACGAGGTTTGGAGCGATGAATCGTGCCACCTGGTAGACGGGGAAGTTCCACGGCATGATCCCGAGGATCGCGCCGATGGACCGGGTGCGGACCAGCGCCCGGCCACCATCGCTGACGTCGAGTTCTTCGTCTGCGAGCAACTGTGCGGCGTTGTCGGCGTAGTAGTCGAAGATCGACGCGGCCAGTTCGATCTCGCCTTCGGCTTGGGTGACTGGTTTGCCCATTTCGACGGCCACGGTGTGGGCGAGTTCGGCCTTGCGCTCCCGGTGCAATTCGGCGATTCGGGACAGCAGGGCCGCGCGCTTCTCCAACGGCGTGTGGCTCCACGATTCGTGTGCGTCGGCGGCGCGGGCGACGGCCGCATCGGTGGCATCGCTGGTGAGCAGGGTGTATTCGGCAATCGGCTCGCCGGTCCGCGGGTTGACGGTCTGGTAGGTCGTCATGGGATGGGTTTCCTTCGCTGGTGACGGATTAGGCGGTGGACGGGACGTGGACGTGGTAGCTGGGAAAGTCGTTGTCGGCTTCGGTGTTGGCGGTGGCGATGAAGCTGTCGAGGCCGGCGACGAAGAAGTTCGACGGCGTGACCTGACGTTTACCGGGAATGTTGTTGCCGAACAGCCACGATCCCGTTTCGAGGTAGAGCGATCCCTGCAGCGCGTTGCGGCATGTCTGCAGCCATGCCTCTTCGCTTTCGGCTGTGAGTTCGATGGATGCGGCGGGGATGTCGACGAGGCTGGCGATCGCCCGACCGATCCACTTGGCCTGTACACCGATCGCCGGGGGAAGGTTGACGAAGGGCCCACATGGGCCCAGGACCATGAACATGTTGGGGAAGCCGTTGACGGTGATGCCCATGTGACTTCGGGGTCCTTCGCTCCAGTGCTCGTTGAGCGTCCGGCCGTCACGTCCGGTGATGTCCAGCCCGCGATAGCTGCCGTCCTGGGCGTCAAATCCGGTGGCGAGGACCAGCACGTCCAACTCGTGCAGTTGGCCATCGGAGGTGACGAGGCCGTTCTCGGTGAAATGCGTGATGGGTGTGTCGCGCAGTGACACGAGGGAGACGTTGGGCTGATTGAAGATCTCGAAATACCCTGAGTCGCAGATTGGTCGGCGAGCGAACATCTCCCACGGAGTCAGCTTCCGGGCCGTTTCGGGGTCATTGACGATGGAGGAGATCTTGCGCCGGATGAAGTTCGCCGCTTCCTCGTTGGCTGCGCGATCCGTCGTCAGATCACTGAAGGTCTCGTTGCAGAACGTGTAGGGGCCACCCTTGTTCCACGCCCACTCGTAGATGGCTTCGCGTTCCTCCTCGGAGACACTGAAGGTCTTCCGTTCGTTCTCCTCGTTGATGCCGAAACCGAGTTTCACGCGGCTGAATTCGTCCCACCGGTCCTGGCACGTTGCCTTGAACGCGGCCAGCTCTTCGGGTGTCCAGCTGCGGTTGCGCGCGGGAACGCTGTACTGCGGCGTGCGTTGAAACGACGTGAGGTGACCGGCGGTCTTGGCGGCTTCGGTCATGAACTGCACTCCGGTGGAACCGTTTCCGATGACGCCGATGCGCTGGCCGGCGAGGTCGAGGTCCTCCGGCCAGGCTGCCGTGTGGACGATCCTGCCCTGGAACTGATCTAGTCCCGGGAAGTTCGGGACGTTCATCCGTGACAGCAAGCCCAGGGCGGTGATCAGGAATCGCGCTTCGAAATCGCCCTTGTCGGTGTGGATTAGCCATGTCTGGGACGCTTCGTCGAAGGTGGCTGCCCGCATCTCGGTCTCCAGTTGGAACCGCGAGCGCAAGTCGAAGTGATCGACGGCGTCTTCGAGGTAGCGGCGGATGTCGGGCGCCTGAACGTAGCGGGTGTTCCACTCGGTCCGCTGATACAGCTCGTGCTCGAAGGGGAGCTGGTACATGAAGCTTTCGGTATCCGACAACGCGCCCGGGTAGCGGTTCCAGAACCACGTCCCGCCGATGCCAGATCCCTTTTCGATGACGATCGCGTCCAGTCCCAATTCGCCGTGCAATGTGCGTAACGCGGCGATTCCGCCGAATCCGGCGCCAACGATCAATGCGTCTACTTTACGAATTGACGTGCCTTCGTTCATGGCTGAATCCCTTCATGCGCGGAAACAATGAATGGTGTCGGACTCTTATCCGACTACCAGGTATGAAACGGCGCTGTCGTGTCGCTTAACGCGATCTTTGGCCGTGGAATTCACGTTACCCGCGTCACAACTCAGGCTCTAGTGGGTATTGGTGCGAATTACGCGGCGGATTGTTGCCTCCGGTGCGAAGTGGTCGCGGCACGAGGGGTCAGCAGCCGTCGTCGGTGGAATGTCGTGGAAGGCATTCGAGGGCAATGTTGACGGCCGGCGTGGGTGACGGGTCACGCCATGCGACGCGTAGATGCACATCGGGAACGCGTTGGGCATCTGTTGCGGCGAGGGGCACGAAGACCACGTCGGGGTTCGGGGTCCGACGGCCTACCGAGGCCAGCGCCAAGTGACAACCCACCTCGGCACTGACGAGAGCGATGCACGACTGAGTGTCTGGGGCGAATTGAACGTCGTCGCCGATCGTCCTGCCATAGGCGAACCCAAGACGCCACAGACGGTCGGTCGTGACCGACCCGCCAAGGTAGGGCAGGCAGACGAAATGTTCATCAGCCACCTGGTCGAAGGAGATTTCGTCGTCGCCAGCCAGTGGATGAGATCGGGGAAGGGCAACCACCAACGAATCGCGCAACAACAGACGGGAGGAGATGCCCGGAGGAAGTTGATCCCACCGCCCCAACGCGATGTCGGTCTGCTGACTGACGAGGTTCTCCATCGCAGGTCGAGAGATTGGCTGCGAGGACAATTCGACGCGGATTCCGGGGTGTTCCGAACGCATCCTGCGCGCGAGTGAAGCCACGATCGGGTGTGCCGCCAACCCGGAGAATTCCACGCGGACGACGCCGATCTCGCCGTTGGTGGCCGCTCGTACCGCGTCGGTGGCGCGCTGCACCGCCTCCAACGCTTCGCGGGCGGGTTCCACCAATGCTCTACCGGCATCGGTGAGCGCCACGGTCCGGGTGTTGCGATCGAACAGCCGCGTTCCAAGCTCGTTCTCCATGCTGCTGATCGTGCGACTGAGCGGGGCATGTGCCATGAAGAGCTGTTCGGCGGCGCGGCCAAAATGAAGGTGCTCGGAGACGGCCAGGAACGCTTCCAACTGCCGTACGTCCATGGCGACCTCCTCGTGCACCATCCGCTGTCACATGACCATAGACTAACGGTCGTTAGTTAGCAAGGATGGGCGGCGGTGGGCCGCGCCAAAGCGGCTGAAACGACGAACATTAATCCACCTTCAGCACTGCAGCGGCTCTCGTTTCGCAATACAGCCACGCATCCTTCAAATGGCGTTGACACCTGACATGACCGGCTCTAGATTTCCAAAAATAGCCTGCACAGTTCGCATTATCCATTTGTCGATGTCAGGCAAAATACCGCTTCGATAGGAGAATTCGGCATGACCGAGAACAATGATTTCGTGCGCCCGGTCGACCAGGATTCGGATATCGGGCACATCATCGTCGCGCCTCACCAATTCATCGACCTCGCCCAGGAACAGCAGCTCGCCGAGGAGTTCGGAATCGAACTCCTCGCCGCAGCGGACAAAGACGAGTTTCGCGCCGGCATCCCGGATGCCAGCTTGGTTCTCGTGACTCCTTATGCGCGTGTCGAAGCCGCGGATTTCGCGGCCATGAAGCGCTGTCGGGCGGTCGTGCGCTACGGCATCGGCTACGACAACATCGACGTCGACGCGGCCCGAGAAGTTGGGGTCCCAGTTGCCATCGTCCCCGACGCCTCCAGTGAGGAAGTGGCAGCGCACGCGCTGGCAATGGGCTTGGCGCTCGTCCGCAGGATTCCGGGTGGGCACGCTGCCATCGCCAACGGCGGCTGGGCGGGCAAGCTCGCCTACGACACCCCGCGATTCTCTGAACTCGACGTCGCAGTGATCGGTCTGGGGCGGATCGGTCGGCAGGTCGCAAGCTACTACTCCGCCCTCGGGGCCAACGTGCGCGGGTATGACCCCTTCGCCACGTTCGACGGGATCACCGCGGCATCGCTGGACGAATTGCTCGAAGGGTCCGACCTGATCTCCCTGCACGTGCCTCTGTCCGCGGAGACCGAGAACCTCGTGTCCGCCGACGTCTTGGAGCGCATGCGGCCCGGAGCCGTCCTGGTCAACGTCTCTCGCGGAGGTCTGATCGACGAACACGCGCTGTCTGAGGCGCTAATAGCCGGACGGTTGGCAGGTGCGGCACTCGACACATTCGGTACCGAACCGCTGCCGAGTGATCACCCGCTGCGTACCGCGCCCAACGTGGTCCTCACCCCGCATATCGCGTGGAGATCGAACCGCGCACTTGAGACGCTGCAGGCAAGTGTCGTCGCCCGCTGCCGCGAAGCGCTGACCGGCGGCGCATTGCTAAACACGGTGGCCTGACACCGCCTCGCGCCTCTGAATGAACGTGTCTCATGCGGCCCACTAGGTCGAGGACACATCCAGTGAATCGTCACCGCGTTCGGCCACCGTGGGGAATGCGTACTGAGGTATGGCGGGACCTAGGGTCCGACGGAAAGGGTTGCCGATGAGGGCGAATAGTGCCAACCGGTTGGGTCAGACGCGCGAGATGGCTGAGTTCGTCAGCTGCCTTCCCGCACGGGACATTCCCGACCTCGCCATCGACCGCGCCCGGCAAGCCATCGCGGATCTGATTGGTGTCGCCTTCGCAGGGCGCCGCCACCAGATCGGCGCGACCATGTTGAGTTACGTTCTGGACCAGGGTGCGCGGCCCCTCGCCGGCATCATTGGAGGGGGCCGCACCACGCCTGAGCTTGCCGGTTTGGCGAACGGTACCTTCGCGCACGCCCTGGACTTCGACGACACCAACCATCCGCTCTACGGTCATCCGAGTTGCTCGATCGTGCCGGCGATCCTGGCGATGGGGGAAGAGTTCGACGGCACCTTCGGTCTGGCGTTGGAGGCATACGTCGTCGGCGTCGAGGTCGACGCCGCCCTCGGCGGTCAGATGATGCCGGCGCATTCGGAGGCGGGCTTTCACTCCACGGCGACGATCGGAACGATCGGTGCCGCCGCGGCCGCGGCGCGGATGGCCGGGCTCGACGTCGACGCGACACAGCGCGCCCTCGGTATAGCCGCCTCGCGCGCGGCGGGTCTGCGCGTCAACGTCGGCACGATGACCAAACCCTTGCACGCTGGCGCCGCGGCGATGTCGGGAATTCAAGCGGCCCGTCTGGCGGCTCGTGGATGGGACTCCCATCCCGAGACCCTGGAAAGCCCCATCGGCTTTTGTTCGGCGTTTCTCGGCGCCGACGGTGACCGAGCCGTCGACGTGACAGCAGCCCTTGGGCAGCGGTGGTCTCTGTTGCATCCCCACGGGTTGGCGATCAAGGCCTACCCGTCATGCGGCGCTACGCACACCGCGATCGATGCGGCGCTGGCGGCACGTGCGGACTTGGACGGTGAACTGATCGACCGTGTGCGCGTCGGGGTGAGCGCCAAAGCGCCGCAGTTGCTGATCTTCGATCGGCCGCAGACGGGCAGCGAGGGCCGATTCAGTGGTCACTACACCGTTGCGGCGGCACTCGAGCGCGGCCGGATCGGGCTGGAAGACTTCACCGATTCTGCAATTCGCGATCCCGGGGTGCGCTCGTTGATGGAACGCGTCGACGTCGTCGTCGACAGTCGCCACCGCGACGGGACGCAGTACCCGTCCACCGTCGAGGTCTGGACCGTCTCCGGACGGCGAATCGAGCGGACGGTCGAGCTGGCGCGCGGCAAGAACGCGAACCCGATGACCGAAACCGAGTTATGCGCCAAGTTCGAGAGCTGTGCAGGTTCCGACCGTGCGGGGCTGTGGCAGTCCGTTCGCCATGCCCCCATTGACCGCAAGATTGCCGACGTGGTGTCGACCCTGTAGTCAGAGTCCTAGCCGGCCAGTCCGGCGCACTCGCTGAGGATTGTCGAGCCAGTAGGCGCACCGGAGCCCACCACACGTTGTCACAGAGGTCACGTCCTGCGGTGGTGACAGATCAGGGGATCACCGCGGCATCCAGAGCCTGCTGTCCGACGCCCACCTTGCGTGCCGCATCTGAAATCGCCTGCCAGGCTCCGAGTTTGACGGAGAACCCTTCTGCATGTCGGTGCCGGTTGGCTGTCTCGGGGTCGCCTGGAGCCAGTACCTGATCGAAACCGGCGGCAGGCGGAACGGCATGGATGAGGTCGCGTAGTTGCTCGGCGTCGCCGAGCACGTCGGCAAGATCACGAAACGCGTCCGCGGCAATCGCAACGAGCAACAAGCCCTGGGCTCGGAAGATCTCACTCTTCTGGTCGTGGCCGAAGGCGCCCGGTCCCAGCAGGACCCTGCCCAGCAGCTCGACTACGACAGCCAGTCCAAATCCCTTGTGTTCACCGAAGGTTCGCATGGCTCCGCCCGCTGCCAGGGTGTTCGGGTCGTCCGTGGGCTGACCATGCTGATCCACCAAACTTTGACTGGGCATGCGTTCCCCGGCCATGGCCGCCACCATGATCTTCCCGATCGGAGCGGCAGCGGTGGAAAAGTCGACCACCAGCGGAACCCCCGACGCTGTCGGAAAACCCGCGGCGATGGGATTGGACCCGAGAAGGCCGGCGCGCCCGCCGAACGGTGCAACCAAACGCTGCCCGCCCATACCGCCGACGAAGGCGAGCGCGACGCAGTCGGCTCGGCATGCCTGCTCCATGTAAGCGCCCAACCTACCGAGATGGGTGCTCTGCACCAGCCCGGCCATTCCGATTCGTTCTGAGAGGGCCTGCTCGCACGCAAGCTCGGTCGTTATGCGGGCCGCCACGTGTGAGAATCCCCAATTTGCGCTGACCACGGCGCACCGACCTTCGGTCAGGGTCGTCGGGCGGGCTGCCGGATCGAGAATGCCGTTGTCGACGTAGTCGATGTAGGAGGGAAGCCGGCTGATGCCGTGAGAACCGTGCCCCACGCAATCAGCCTCGACGAGATGGGCGGCGACCTCCTGAGCGTGCTCACGCGGTGTGCCCAGCGCGCTCAACACGTGAACTGCGAGGTGTCGGGCGTGCTCCACGTCCAGGCGAATCAATTCCGACACGATGTCCTCGCTCCGACTGCGTAGTTAGAACGGTCTCTCCTGACCGAATGTGATTCGACTCTAACGGTTTTCGGGATGAGCATTCGTGCCGATTCGTCAACACAGCAATGCCGGATCCGGCGTGGGACGTTGTTCGGCGTACGCGCGACCGTCACCGCCAGCCGAGCCGTCCAATCCCGACAACGTGGGTGATTCTGTGGAAAGAGTTGTCTTGCAGTCGTCGTCACGTCCAGTCGTATATACCCAGCGGTGTCCCCTGAGACAACGTCGTCTGACGATCGGCACTGACTCCCGGTGAGTTGGGTTGGCCAATAGATTATTTGAACCGGGTCCGCGAGGACGTGCATCCGCCTGGCGGCAGAATCGTAGGACTCGCAGACGGTCGCCCGTCACGGGATCGCTCCAGCGATCGGTGGCACGTCAATCTGCTCCCCTGGCGGCATGGGCAGTCGGATTCGCCAAGCACGCGTGTCGGTCTGTGCGGTGCCGATCGCGATCGTGACATCGTTCGACGCCAGCCGGCTCCTGTTGCGCGATGCGCGCGGCGGGAACTTTGTGGGAGGGGACTCGTCGGCCGAAGACGACAAGACCGGTAGGCAAGGTCTCAGGTAGGCGTGAACCGTAGATGTGGTGGTGGGCTGGAGTCGGCTGCGTGCCCCGTGCCCCGTGTTCTCGTCGATCGGCGTGGTGGTGCGGGACGTACGGAGCTGCGCGCAGAGCTGTCGGGAAGGAGCCTCCGCGACCGGTGCTGCCCGTTAAATCTTTGTGAACGACCTACCGTTACTAACGAACGTTAGGTAGCGTTGCGATGACCTGCCGATGTGACGAAGGCGACATGAATCGGTCGGCTATCCGTTGGATCTACCTAATTCGAAAGAAGATGTCATCGTGGTCGAATTGTCACCGGACGCGCAGGGCCCCACATCGCCCACACCCGTGCAGACGGATACTCGTTTGGCGGGGAAGTTGGGTACGACGTCGCTGGTGTTGAGCGTGTTGGCGTTCTCCGCGCCGATCGTCACCGTGTCGGGATACATCGCGTTTGCGATCGGCTTCGCC
>VIFX01000040.1:0-73252 GCA_006864685.1 Mycolicibacterium hodleri
AGCCTGCCGGAACACGACGGCCCACCAACCAACACTGACGCACTGTTCATCGCGTGAGAAGCCGAGCAACCCGCCCGGCCCATCAACCACGCCCAACATCACCCTTGACTCACGGCGCGAAAGCTAGACCGTGGCGGTCGGGGCGCCCGTCACGACGCAGTGGGTTTGGCTGTAGATCGTCGCCATGCACTTGTTGCAGTGCGTGCACAGCGACCGCACGGAGTGCGCGGCGCCGTCGGCCTTGATGCGGTTGACCAGGTCGGGTTCGGCGAGGACCGCGCGGCCCATCGCCACGAAGTCGAAGCCCTCGGCCATCGCCAGATCCATCGTCTCGCGATTGGTGATGCCACCCAGCAGGATCAGCGGCATGTGGAGTTCGGCGCGGAACTGCTTGGCCTGGTCCATCAGGTAGGCCTCGCGGTACGGGTATTCGCGAAGGAACTTCTTGCCCGACATGCGGATGCCCCACCGCAGGGGCGGCTTGAAGGCGTTCGCGAACTCCTTGATGGGGGCGTCACCGCGAAACAGGTAGAGCGGATTGAGCAGCGAACTGCCCGCGGTGAGTTCCAGCGCGTCCAGCCCGCCGTCCTCCTGCAGCCACGTCGCGGTTTGCAGGGACTCCTCGAGTGAGATGCCGCCGCGGACGCCGTCGGACATGTTGAGCTTGGCCGTCACCGCGATCCGGTCGCCGACGGCCTGCCGCACGGCCCGCACGAGGCCGCGGGCCACCTTGGCACGGTTGGCCAGCGAGCCACCGAACTCGTCGGTGCGCCGGTTGATCAGCGGGCTGAGGAACGAGCTCGCCAGATAGTTGTGGCCGAGGTGGACCTCGACGGCGTCGAAGCCGGATTCGACGGCCAGCCTGGCGGCGTTGGCATGCGCGGCGGTGATGTCGTCGATGTCGGCACTGGTCGCCTTCTTGGCGAACCGCATCGACAACGGGTTGAAGAAGCGCACGGGGGCGAATGCCTTGGCCCCGTTCGTCCGTGAGTTGGCGACGGGTCCGGCGTGGCCGATCTGGGCGCTGATCGCCGCGCCCTCGGCGTGGATCGCGTCGGTGAGGCGGCGCAGTCCCGGTACGGCCTCCGGTCGCATCCACAGCTGCCAGCCGTCGGTTCGTCCGCCGGGGGACACCGCGCAGTAGGCGACGGTCGTCATCCCGATTCCGCCCGCGGCGGGCAGCCGGTGATAGCGGATGAGATCGTCGGTGACCAGTGCATCGGGGGTCGACGCCTCGAAGGTCGCCGCCTTGATGATGCGGTTGCGCAGGGTCACCGGGCCGAGCTTGGCCTCGCCAAACACGTCGGTGAACACTTTCGCCGGAGTGTCCATTTTGGCAGCTGACCACGGCGCGCGGCGCAGTGTCAATGAGGGGCTCACGAGGGCTGGTGTCAGAATGGTCGCGTGGGTGCGATGACGTTGGACGGCAAGGCCACGCGCGACGAGATATTCGTCGACCTCAAGCAGCGGGTGGCGGCGTTGACCGCCGCGGGCCGCACGCCCGGGTTGGGCACGGTGCTCGTCGGTGACGATCCCGGATCGCAGGCGTACGTGCGCGGCAAGCATGCCGACTGCGCGAAGGTCGGCATCAACTCGATCCGACGCGATCTGCCTGCCGACGTCAGCCAGGCCACGCTCGACGCCACCATCGACGAGTTGAACGCGAACCCGGACTGCACCGGGTACATCGTGCAGCTGCCGCTGCCGAAGCATCTCGACGAGAACGCAGCGCTGGAGCGCATCGATCCCGCCAAGGACGCCGACGGTCTGCATCCGACCAACCTGGGGCGGCTGGTGCTCAACGAGGCGGCGCCGCTGCCGTGTACGCCGCGTGGCATCGTGCACCTGCTGCGCCGGTTCGAGGTGCCGATCGCGGGCGCGCACGTGGTGGTGATCGGTCGCGGCGTCACGGTCGGGCGGCCCTTGGGCCTGCTGCTGACGCGGCGGTCCGAGAACGCCACGGTCACGTTGTGCCACACCGGAACTCGCGATCTTCCCGCGTTGACGCGGCAAGCCGACGTCATCATCGCCGCGGTCGGGGTGCCGCACATGGTGACCGCAGACATGGTCAAGCCGGGTGCCGCGGTCGTCGACGTGGGAGTAAGCCGCGACGCGGCGGGCGCGCTCGTCGGTGACGTCCACCCGGGTGTCTGGGACGTCGCGGGTCACGTCTCGCCCAATCCGGGCGGCGTCGGCCCACTCACGCGGGCGTTCCTGCTCTCCAACGTGGTGGAACTCGACGAGGCGGCGACGAGCGCACTCGCGAAGAGCGGAGAGCTGCGATGAGCGCTCGCGCGAAGAGCGGAGCTTGAGGCTGAAGTGACGGCACGGAGCCTGGCGCACAGGATCTTCGCGGGCCAGTGGCCGATCCTGACGGTCGGGTTGTTCCTGCTCGCCGCGTTCGGTCTGGTGGTGGCGGGGTACTGGCGGCGCGGAGCGCTGGTGCTGGCGATCGGCGTCGGCGTGGCGGCGGCGATGCGGTTGGCGTTGACCGACGACCGGGCCGGTCTGCTGGTGGTGCGATCGCGGACGGTCGACATCGCGACCACGGCAACGGTGAGTGCGGCGCTGGCCTACATCGCGCTGACCATCGATCCGCTCGGCACCAGCTAGCGCGGCGGCGCCGCGATGAGGCGCCCGAGTTCGTCGAGAACGGTTTCCGCCGTGGCGAGGTCGCCTCGAAGGTCGCGGTCCTCCTCGTCGCGCGGAAGGTCGGCGGCGATCGCGAGCGCGCGTCCGAGCACTCCGCCGAATCGTTCCACGATGCCCCGCTGACGCAGCAGTCGCACCGCACCGACCAGTTCGCAGCACAGAAGGACGCGATAGGCGGCGACCGACCGCTCCAGTTGGAGGACGCCCTGGGATGCGAAGGTGGCGTCCTCCTCGGCGCCGCGGGACAACACCAGGGTCCCGACCGACGCCGGCTGCGCGGCGTTGCGGATCTCGGCGATTGCCCCGGCCGCGACGTATTCGACCATCATCAGCCCCGACGACCCGTCCGAGTCGGCGGCGAGAAAGGCGTTGCCGCCGTTGGTCTCCGGATCGTTGAGCATTCTTATCCTGGAATGGGTGATCGGCGCTGTCAGGGCGAGGGCGAGGGTGGCGCCGTCGAGTTCCAGGGACAGCGCCGCCTGGTAGAAGGCACCGTGGTGGATGACTTGGTCGCCGTCGACGTCGAAGAGGGGATTCTCCTGGGCGGAGTTCATCGTTCGTTCCAGTTGCGCGACAAGTGAATCCAGCGATGCGACGACGCTCGCGTGGGCGACCGGGTAGACCCTCAGCCCGTAGGGGTCCTGGATGCGGGCCGGCGGACGCTCGGTCCGGTCGTCGGCGAACAGTGACCGCAGTCGGCTAGCCACGGTGTCCACGTGCGGAGCTGCGGCCGATCTGGCCGCCACCGGGGAGAACGTCGACGGATTCCCGTCGAGGGCAAGGAAACTCAACATGTAGATCACGCTCGAGGCGCGCTCGAGCCGGTTCAGCTCGTCGACAGCCAAGCAGCTGCGGCCGACCGTCAGCGCGCTGCTGCTCATGAACGGCAACGCGCTGTCGGCGCCCCAGGGGGGCATCGGCGTCAACGCCGCGGAGGCGGGTCGTTCGCCGATCAGGGTCAGCGCGGTACCGGCGAGCGCCGCGAGGTCACCGGTACCGATGGAGGCGTACTGCAGCACCTCCGGCAAGGCGTCGTCGTTCAGCATCCGCTCGAGGCCGGTCAGGATCGCGGGGTCCAGACCCGCACCGGGAACGCACAACTGGATCAACCGCACGGCGATCATCGACCGAACCGTCCTCGCGCACAGCGGGTCGCCTGCGTCGACCGAGTGGCTGCGCAGCAGCCGCATCCCGAAGTCCCGGTCGTCTGTCGGGATCGCTGCCATCCGGTTGGCGCCGACGCCGGTGGTGCGGCCGTAGGTGGCGTGTCGCGTGCTCAGTTCGGCGGCCCCATCGTGCACGCGGTCGACGGCGTCGACGACCTCCCTGGGAAGCGAGACGGCAGCGTGGCCGTCGGCCAGTGCCACGACGTCGCCGACCGTCATGGTCCCGCTCAGCTCGATCATCAAGGATCTCCTCGTTTTTCCACCATGGGTGCGCGACGGGACCTATCATCACCGAAGGCAGATGATTCCACCAGATGGAATCGAGATTTTACCTAGCAGCAACAAAGGGGCAGTTGCGCGAAACGCGGCCGCCGTACCCTTCGTGCCGAGAGGAGGTCACGTTGGCCGATCAAGCAACCCGGACAGTCGAGCGAGCGCTCGCCCTACTGGCAAGCGTCTGCGACCGCGGCGGGTCGAATCTCGCCGACACCGCCAGGGAGTGCGAGCTGGCCCCGAGCACGGCCCTTCGGCTGCTGCGCACCCTGGAGAGCACCGGCTTCGTGCGCAAGGACGAATCCGGCACCTACCGCCCGGGAAGCCGCATCATCCAACTCGGCGCCCAAGCCCTCAGTGACGAGTCGCTGGTCGACCTCGCCGGGCCTGCCATGGACGAGCTCGCCACCGAGACCGGCGAGTCGGTGTACCTCAGCGTCGTCGGGCACGCCGCCACCGCGGTGTACATCAAGATCGTCGAGGGCACGCATTCGGTACGCCATGCCAGCTGGGTCGGCCGCACCGTACCGCTGGACGTCTCGGCGGCCGGGCACGCGTTGCGCGGCAAGGTGTCCGAGGACGGTTACGTCATCGTCGAACGCGGCGTCGAGACCGACGTCACCGCGATCGCGTGCCCGGTGTACTCGCAGAGCAGGATCGTCGCCGCGATGAGCCTCGTCATTCCGAGCTACCGGCTGAATGCAGATCAAACGACGCAGTACGGGCGGCTGCTGATCGCGGCCGCGGCGGACGTGTCCGCCCGTCTGAGCAGCCCCACCGAAGCGAACCCCCCAGAAGGATCACGATGATCACATTCAACGACGTGTCCAAGGTGTACCCCGACGGGACCGTGGCGGTCGACGGCCTCGACGTCACGGCACCCAACGGCAAGATCACCGTCCTCGTCGGGCCGTCGGGCTGCGGTAAGACGACCTCCATGCGGATGATCAACCGCCTGATCGAACCGAGCTCGGGGACCATCGAACTCGACGGCGTCGACACCCAGACCCTCGACCGGGTGGCCCTCCGGCGGCGGATCGGATACGTCATCCAGAACGCGGGTCTGTTCCCGCACCGCACGGTCGTCGACAACGTCGCCGCCCTGCCCCGCCTGCTCGGCGGTGGAAAGAAGCAAACCCGCTCGGCGGCAATGGAACTGCTCGAACGCGTCGGACTCGACGCCAAATTCGCCCAACGATATCCATGGCAGCTGTCCGGCGGCCAGCAGCAACGGGTGGGTGTGGCCCGCGCCTTGGCCACCGATCCACCCTTCCTGCTCATGGACGAACCCTTCAGTGCCGTCGACCCAATCGTCCGAAACCAGTTGCAGGACGAGTTCCTTCGCCTTCAGGCCGACATCTCCAAGACCATCGTGATGGTCACCCACGACATCGACGAAGCCCTCAAGCTTGGCGACCAGGTCGTGGTGCTGCGCCAAGGCGGGACACTGGCCCAGGCCGCCACCCCCGCCGATCTGCTCGCCGCCCCCAAGGACGCCTTCGTCGCCGACTTCGTCGGATCCGCCCGCGGGTACCGGGCGCTGGGCTTCCACACCTGCGACGACCTGCTCACCCTCGTCGACGAGCCGACCATCCAGGTGGGACAGGGCATCTCGTCCGTCGCGGCGCCCCACGACAGGTGGGTCCTGGTGGTTGACGCTGCCAACGCACCGATCGGCTGGGTCGACACCGTCAACCTGCGGGGCGACCGCGTCGAAGAGGGCGACGTCAACCTCAGCGCCACCTCGGCCCGCAGGAGTGAGCCCCTTCGCGATCTGCTCAACTCGGCGCTGTCGAGTCCCAGCGGCCGATGCGTCGTCACCGACGACGCGGGCGCACTGCTCGGTACGGCCACCGACCACGACGTGATCGACGCGATCAAGCGGGCCAAGGACGCTCGCAGCGCGGGGGTTTCAGCATGAACTGGATATCGTCCAACCTCGGTCGCATCGTCGACCTCACGATCAGCCACGTGTGGTTGACCCTGGTGCCGACCGTGATCGGCCTGCTGCTCGCACTGCCCCTGGGGTGGTGGGCGCACCGGTCCGGGCGCGGGTACGCGGCCATCGTCGGCACCGCGGGTCTGCTGTACACCATTCCCTCGCTGGCGCTGTTCATCATCCTGCCGACGATCCTCGGCACCAAGATCCTCGATCCGGTCAACATCGTCGTCGCACTGACGCTGTACACCCTGGCGCTGCTGGTGCGCGTGGTCGCCGACGGGCTCGGTTCGGTACCCCACGACACCGTCGCCGCCGCCGAGGCGATGGGCTACCGCAGTTGGCAGCGACTGCTGTTGGTGGAGCTGCCCGTCGCGGTACCCGTCATCGCGGCGGGACTGCGGGTGGCCGTGGTGTCCAACGTCAGCATCGTGACGATGGCTGCGCTGCTTGGCATTCCGCAGCTCGGCTCACTGTTCACCCAGGGCTTCCAGCTCCGGCTCTACACACCGCTGGTCACCGGGGTCGTCCTCTGCGTCGTACTGGCCGTGGTGTTCGACGGCATCATCATCTGGGCCAACAAACTCGCCACCCCGTGGCGGCAACGGACGGTGACCTCGTGAACATCTTCGGCTGGCTCACCGACCCCGCCAACTGGACCGGGTCTGACGGCATCCCGACGCAGATCGGCTATCACCTGCTGTACTCCGGCGTCGCCCTGGCGGTGGCCCTGGCGATCGCGGTGCCACTCGGCATCGTGATCGGCTACACCGGCCGCGGCGAGGCGCTGGTCGCCGGATCGGCGAACGCGTTGCGGGCGTTGCCGTCCCTGGGGCTGCTCGTCCTGCTGTTCCTGATCATCTCGCCGGTCGTCGCCGGTCAACTCGTATACGTGCTGCCGACCATCGTGGTGCTCGTCCTGCTCGCGGTGCCGCCAATTCTCACCGGCACCTACGCTGGCATCCAGAACGCCGACGCCGACGCGGTGGGCGCCGCCCGGGGGATGGGCTACACCAAGCGACAGATCCTGGTCAGGGTCCAGCTGCCGTGTGCCCTTCCGCTGTTGCTCTCCGGCATCAGGGGCGCCACCCTGCAGATCGTCTCGACGGCCACCATCGCGGCCTACCTCGGTCTGCAGGGGCTCGGCCGGTTCATCCTCGACGGCCGCGCGCAGGCCAACTTCAGCGAAATGGCAGGCGGCGCAATCCTCGTCGCCGCACTCGCACTGCTGCTGGAGTTCGGGTTCGCCTGGCTCGGCAGGCTCGTCGTGTCACCGGGGCTGCGTCGCTCCACGAAGAAGTCGTCAAGAGTCCCCACTGATCCCGCTATTCAGGCCGCCGCCTAGGTGCCACCCCGGCACCGCCTACCAAGGAGAATCACCATGAAGAGACGCGCCATCCTTTCGGCGTTCGCCCTCACGTCCGTGCTCGCGCTCAGCGCGTGTGGCGGCGGCGGGGGATCGGATCCCCTGTCCGGCGACGGAAACGACAAGGGGTCCGCCGGGTCCGAGGTGATCATCGGCTCCGCGGACTTCACCGAGAGCCAGCTCATCGCCAGCATCTACTCCCAGGCCCTGCAAGCCAAGGGCGTTGCGGTCAAGGAGCAGTTCAACATTGGCAGCCGCGAGGTTTACATCGCGGCGCTCAAGGACGGCTCGATCGACCTGGTGCCCGAGTACTCCGGTGCGCTGCTGAGCTACCTGGACCCGAAGTCGACCGCGGCGACCACGGACGCGGTGACCTCCGAGCTCACCGGCAAGATGCCCCAGGGACTGTCGCTGCTGACGGCCTCGCCCGCCGAGGACAAGGACGTCGTGGCCGTCACCAAGGCGACCGCCGACAAGTACCAGCTGAAGACGGTGTCGGACCTGGCCCCGCACGCGGGCGAACTCGTCCTGGGCGGTCCGCCGGAGTGGAAGACGCGCCAGCAGGGCGTCGTCGGCCTGCGTGACGTGTACGGCCTCAACTTCAAGGACTTCGTCACCCTCGACGCGGGCGGCACTCTGACCATGACGGCACTGACCAACGGTCAGATCCAGGCCGGCGACCTGTTCAGCACCGACCCCGGTCTGAAGACCAACAACCTCGTCGCCCTGGAGGATGACAAGTCGCTGTTCGCCGCGGAGAACGTCGTCCCGGTGATCAAGGCCGCCAAGGAAAACGAGACCATCACCAAGACGCTCAACGCCGTGTCGGCAAAGCTCACCACCGACGACCTCATCTCGATGAACGCCGAGGCCGCCACGGGAGCCAACCTCGCCGACATCGCGAAGAAGTGGCTCGCGGGCGCAGGCATCAACGGTTCCTAGGCAATTACGACAAAGGACGTCTCTGACATGAGCACCACCTCTGGGCCCGCCTCCGTCGCCGGTCCCCGTCCCGTCCGTGCCCCGCGCGGAACCGACATCTCCTGCAAGGGCTGGCAACAGGAGGCCGTCCTGCGCATGTTGATGAACAACCTCGATCCCGAGGTCGCCGAGCACCCCGACGACCTCGTCGTCTACGGCGGCACCGGTCGGGCGGCCCGCAGCTGGCCGGCCTTCGACGCGCTGGTCCGAACTCTTCGCAGTCTCGAGGACGACGAGACCATGCTGGTCCAGTCCGGCAAGCCGGTCGGGGTGTTCCGCACCAACGTCTGGGCGCCCCGGGTTCTGATCGCCAACTCCAATCTGGTTGGTGACTGGGCCAATTGGGAGCAGTTCCGCAAGCTGGAGGCGCTGGGGCTGACGATGTACGGCCAGATGACGGCCGGATCGTGGATCTACATCGGCACCCAGGGCATCCTCCAGGGCACCTACGAGACGTTCGGGGCGATCGCCAAGAAGAAGTTCGGCGGCACCCTGGCTGGCACCATCACCCTCACCGGGGGCGTCGGCGGCATGGGCGGTGCGCAGCCGCTGGCGGTCACGATGAACGAAGGCGTCGCCATCTGCGTCGACGTGGACGAGACGCGCATCGACCGGCGCATCGCCAAGCGCTACCTCGACGTCAAGGCCACCGACCTCGACGACGCCCTGGCCAAGGCGATCGAGGCGCGAGATGCCAAGCGGCCGTTGTCGATCGGGGTGGTCGGCAACGCAGCCGAGGTGTTTCCCGCCCTGCTCGAGCGCGACGCGCCGATCGACATCGTCACCGACCAGACCTCGGCGCACGACCCGCTGTCCTACCTGCCGATCGGGATCGACCTCGAGGACATGAAGAAGATGGCCGAGAAGGATCCGGCCTACTTCACCGAACAGGCGCAGGAGTCGATGGCCAAGCAGGTCGCCGCCATGGTCGGCTTCCTCGACAAGGGCGCCGAGGTGTTCGACTACGGCAACTCGATCCGCGACGAAGCGCGAAAGGCAGGCTACGACCGCGCCTTCGACTTCCCCGGCTTCGTCCCCGCCTACATCCGGCCCCAGTTCGAAGAGGGTCTCGGTCCGTTCCGGTGGGCCGCCCTGTCCGGCGACCCGAAGGACATCGCCGCCACCGACAAGGCCATTCTGGAGCTCTTCCCGGACAACGAGCATCTGCGGCGGTGGATCACCATGGCGGGTGAGCGCGTCGAGTTCGAGGGGTTGCCCGCTCGCATCTGCTGGCTCGGCTACGGCGAACGACACCGGGCCGGACTGAAGTTCAACGAGATGGTCGCCTCTGGAGAGGTGTCCGCCCCCATCGTCATCGGCCGCGATCACCTCGACTCGGGATCGGTGGCCTCGCCCTACCGCGAAACCGAGGCGATGCTCGACGGGTCCGACGCGATCGCGGACTGGCCGCTGCTCAACGCATTGCTCAACACGGCGTCCGGCGCGACATGGGTGTCGATTCACCACGGTGGCGGAGTCGGCATGGGCCGCTCCATCCACGCCGGTCAGGTGTCGGTGGCCGACGGAACCGAGCTGGCCGCACAGAAGCTCGAACGCGTGCTGACCAACGACCCCGGCATGGGCGTCATCCGCCACACCGACGCGGGATACGAGTACGCCGCCGAGGTGGCCGCCACTCGAGGAGTGCGAATCCCGATGCAGGAGAGCGAATGACCTCGTTCGACTCGATGTGGGGTTCCATCCTCGACGTCGGCCAGGACACGAACACCAGGGGCTATCGCCGGTTCGCCTGGTCGGATGCCGACCTGACGCTCCGGGAGTGGTTCCGCGGCTCCGCCGAGGCACGGGGGATGTCCTACGAGGAGGACCGCAACGGCAACCTGTGGGCGTGGTGGCTGCCGCCGGGATGGACCGGTGAACCGACGGGCGCCTTCGTCACCGGATCGCACTTGGACTCGGTGCCCGACGGCGGAGCCTTCGACGGGCCGCTCGGGGTCGTCTCCGCGTTCGCCGCGGTCGACATCGTGCGCGAGCGCGGTGTGGTACCGACGATTCCCGTTGCGGTGGCGGCATTCTCCGACGAGGAGGGCGCCCGGTTCGGTGTCGCCTGCGTCGGATCGCAACTCGTCACGGGTGCCCTCGGTGCCGACCGGGCACGTGGGTTGCGTGACAACGACGGGGTCACCCTCGCCGAGGCGATGACGCGGGCGGGTCGCAAGCCCGAGCACCTCGGCGTCGACGAGGCCATGCTCAACCGCATCGGCGTCTACGTCGAACTCCACGTCGAGCAGGGCCGGGCGCTGGACCTCGTCGACCGTCCGATCGCCGTGGCGTCGTCGATCTGGCCACATGGGCGCTGGGAGTTCGTCTTCGACGGAGCGGCCAACCACGCGGGCACCACCCGGCTCGCCGATCGACGCGACCCGATGCTGGCCTTCGCGTCCTCGGTGCACGCCGCCAGGTCGGCGGCGGCCCGGCACGAGGCGGTCGCCACGTTCGGCAAGGTGCTGGTGTCGCCCAACGGGGCCAACGCGATTCCGTCCCGAATCCGTGCGTGGCTGGACGCCCGCGCCGCCGACGAGGAGACGTTGACGGCGCTGGTCGAGCAGATCAGCAGGGAAGCCGGGGGATTCGCGTCCTCCGACGACGTCGACCTCCACGTGACCGTCGAATCGGTCACGCCCATCGTCGAGTTTCCCGAGGGTCCACGCGCCCGGCTGCAGCGCGCGCTGACCCGTCTCGGTGACGTGCCGGTGCTGCCCACCCAGGCGGGCCACGACGCGGGCATCCTGTCGGCCAAGGTGCCGACGGCAATGCTGTTCGTGCGCAACCCGACCGGGGTGTCGCACTCCCCGGAGGAGCACGCCGAGACCGCGGATTGCCACGTCGGCGCGGAGGCACTTGCCGACGTCATGACGGAGTGGGTGGGGTGAGCACCTGTTGGTGTGAACACGCCTGGCTGGGCGGGGCCACGGTCGCCGAGCGGGTGTCGATCTCGGTGTCCGACGGCAGGATCGCCTCGATCGAGGTCGGCGTCGACGCGCCTGCCACGGCCCGGCGGCTCCCTGGTCTCGTCGTGCCCGGTCTGGCGAACGCGCACTCGCACGCCTTCCATCGCGCGTTGCGTTCGCGGACGCAGCGGGATCGTGGGTCCTTCTGGACGTGGCGCGATCTGATGTACCGCGCGGCGGGTCGGCTCGATCCCGACGGCTATCGACGGCTGTCCCGCGCGGTGTACGCCGAAATGGCGCTGGCCGGCATCACGTCGGTCGGCGAATTCCACTACCTGCACCACGACGTCGGCGGGGTGCCCTACGCCGACCCCAACGAGATGGGCCGGGCCCTGATCGCCGGTGCCGCGGACGCCGGTGTTCGGCTGACCCTGCTCGACACGTGCTACCTGAGCTCGGGGGTCGACGGCGCACCGTTGGCTGAGGGCCCGCAGCAGCGCTTCGGGGACGGCAGCGGCGACCGTTGGGCCGACCGCGTCGAGGAACTTCACCGCCAGGTCTCCGCCGACGATCAGGTAATCGTCGGCGCCGCACTGCATTCGGTGCGCGGCGTGCCGCTCGCGCACATACCCGCCGTCGTCGCATGGGCCGCCGCGCACGACGCGCCACTGCACGTGCATTCGTCGGAACAGACCGCCGAGGTCGACCAGTGTCTCGCCGTGCACGGCGCCACCCCCACGGCGCTGCTGCGCGACGCAGGCGTTCTCGGCCCGAGGACCACCGCGGTCCACGCCACGCACCTGACCGACGAGGACCTCGCCGACCTCGACCGCTCGGCGACCGGGGTCTGCTTCTGTCCGACCACCGAGCGCGACCTCGGGGACGGCATCGGCCCGGCCGCCGCACTGCTGGCCGGCCGCGGGCTGTTCAGTCTCGGGTCGGACTCCCACGCGGTGGTCGACCTGTTCGAGGAGGCCCGCGCCACCGAACTCGACGAGCGCCTGGCCCGCCGCGAGCGCGGGATCGTCGCGGCCGAGAGATTGCTCGGGGCAGCCACTCTCGACGGCCAGCACGCCCTCGGGTGGACGGATGCCGGTGTCCTGCAGGTCGGTGCGCGTGCCGACCTGGTCGCGGTGGACCTGGAGTCGGTGCGCACCGCAGGTGGTGGCGCCACCGTCGAGAACGTGGTGTTCGCGGCCACCGCCGCCGACGTCACCGACGTCGTCGTCGACGGTCGCGTCGTCGTCGCCGACCGGCGGCACTTTGGCGTCGACGACGTGGGTGCCGCACTGGCCGAGACCATTTCGGCGCTGATGGAAGGATCCGTTCGATGACCACCCTGTATACCGGGATCGGCGAACTCGTCACCAACGACCCGAGCCGGGGCGACGGGAGCGCCCTCGGGATCGTCGGCGACGGCGCGGTGGTCGTCGACGGTGACCGCATCGCGTGGGTCGGGCAGCGGGGGCACGCCCCGGACGCCGACTCCCGCGTCGACCTCGGTTACGCGAGCGTGATCCCCGGATTCGTGGACAGCCACGCGCATCTGGTGTTCGCCGGGGAGCGGTCTGCGGAGTTCGCGGCGCGGATGAGCGGGCAGCCCTACGCGGCGGGCGGCATCGCCACCACGGTCGCGGCGACCAGGGCGGCCGACGACTCGACCCTCGACCGCGGCCTCGAGCGGCTTGCCGGCGAACTGCGCCGCGGCGGGGTGACGACGTTCGAGACCAAGAGTGGTTACGGCCTGACCGTTGCCGACGAAGCTCGGGCGCTGCGGCTGGCGCGCGAGTTCACAGACGAGACGACGTTCCTCGGAGCGCACGTCGTGCCGCAGGAGTACCGCGACGACCGCGACGGGTACGTCGACCTGGTCGTCGGTCCGATGATGGAGGCCTGCGCGCCGCTGGCCCGGTGGGTCGACGTGTTCTGCGACAGGGGCGCCTTCGACGTGGACGAGGCACGGACGATCCTGCAGGCGGGGATGGCCGCGGGTCTGGTGCCCCGTCTGCACGCCGGTCAGCTCGAGCTGGGTGCGGGCATCCAACTGGCCGTCGAGTTGGGGGCCGCTTCGGTGGACCACTGCACCTACGCCTCCGACGCCGACGTCGAGGCGCTTGCCGCGGCGGCCGACACCACGGTGGCGACGTTGCTTCCCGGCGCGGAGTTCTCCACTCGCGCAACGTGGCCCGACGCCCGACGGTTCATCGACGCGGGCGCCACGGTTGCGTTGGCGACCGACTGCAACCCGGGGTCGTCGTTCACCTCCAGCATGTCGTTCTGCATCGCCGTCGCGGTGCGCGACATGTACTTCACCCCTGCGCAGGCGCTGTGGTCGGCGACCGCGGGCGGGGCGGCGGCGTTGCGTCGCGACGACGTCGGGGTTCTCGCGGTCGGTCGGCGGGCGGACTTCGTCGTGCTGGACGCCCCGTCGTACGTCCACCTGGCTTATCGGCCCGGCGTCCCGCTGGTGCGCGACGTGATCACCGACGGAGTGCTTCTGCCACGACCGTGAGTTGCCCACCGGGCAATCTTGCCCACCGTGCAATATCTGGCGTACGGTGGCGGACATGTCAGAACCAACCCCAAGCGGCCTGCGGGAGCGCAAGAAGGCCGACACCCGACGGGCGCTGAGCGACGCCGCCCTCAAGTTGGCCTTGGAGAACGGCATCGACCAGGTCACGCGGGAAGCCATCGCCAACCTGGCCGGGGTCTCGCTGCGGACCTTCAACAACTACTTCACCGGTAAGTACGAGGCGTTGGCCTATCGCCAGGTCGAGCGTCTGCGACTCGGCATCGACGCGCTGCGTGCGCGGCCTGCGGGTGAACCCCTGTGGACGTCCGTCACCGAGGCGCTGCTGGCGCCAATGGAGGCCGAACTCGCGGAGGCTCCTGGCGACGGAGACGATGCACCGTCTCGGGCCGAACTGGCCGAGATTCGAAAGATGCTGATGAATCCAGAAATTCGCAGCGCGATATCGAAGGACCTCTTCGACGAATGGGTGCAGGTGATCGCCGAGCGCAGCGGTACCAACCCCGCTCGCGACATGTATCCACGCCTGGTCGCTGCCGTGATCGGCGCGGTGGGCGATGCGGCCATGGAGACGTACGCCACGGCCGATCCGCCGGTGGCGATCACCACGCTGTACCGCCAGGGCATGGCCGCCGTCGCGGCGGGGTTGCCGGAACCAACGCGTCGCGGAGGAGAACGATGACCGAGACCGACGTCGTGATCGCGGGAGCGGGTCCGAACGGACTGATGCTGGCCTGTGAGCTGGCGCTGGCCGGCGTGCGACCCGTCGTGCTCGACCGGTTGCCCGCGCCGACTGACGAGCCGAAGGCCAACGGCCTTGTCGGACAGGTGATTCGCCAGCTGGACATGCGTGGTCTCTATCAGGCCTGCGGCGGTGAAGCGGGCCCGCCGCGGCCGGTGCCGGGGTGGATGTTCTCCGCGATGCCGATGAGTTTCGTCGAGGTCGCCGACAATCCGATGCACGCCCTGATGCTGCAGCAGCCGCGGCTGGTGGAACTGTTGGTGGCGCGGGCCGGTGATCTCGGGGTCGACGTCCGATGGGGTCACGGCGTGGCGGGTGTCTCGCCCACCTCGGGAGGAGCGACCGTAGCCGTCGAATCCTCCGACGGCCCTTACGATCTCGACGCCACCTACCTCGTCGCGGCCGACGGGGGCCGGAGTCTGATCCGCAAGAGCCTCGGGATCGACTTTCCCGGGAGCACCTCGGACACGGTGTCGCGCGTGGCCCACGTGAAGCTGCCCGACGACCTGCGCGCCGAGGACGGAACGTACGTGATCCCCGGGTATGGCCCATTGCCGTTCGGCCACACCAGGCTTGGCAACGGCGGCCTGATCGCCGCGCAGTTCCAGCCTGGCCGGCTGCTGCTGGGCACCATCGAATTCGGGCGCACCGACGGTGTGGGCGACGTGCCGATGACCATCGGCGAGTTGCGGGAGAGCGCCCGGCGGGTGATCGGCGTCGACGTCCCGATCGAGGCGCCGACCGGGCCGGGGCCACATGCGTTGCGACGCATCGACGGTCAGAACTCCCGCCAGGCGTCCACCTATCGCGAGGGTAACGTGCTGCTACTCGGCGACGCCGCACACGTCCACTCGGCGATGGGCGGACCGGGGCTGAACCTGGGTCTGCAGGACGCCGTCAACCTGGGCTGGAAGCTGGCGGCCGAGGTCAAGGGCTCGGCGCCCGACGGACTGCTGGACACCTACGACTCCGAGCGTCGTCCGGTGGGGGAGCGGGTGATGATGCAGTCGCTGTCGCAGACGGCGCTGATGGCACCGGGACCCGAGATCGACGCGCTGCGACAGCTTTTCGGTGAGCTGATGGAGTTGCCCGCGGTCAGGGAGCACATGGCGCACCTGCTGGCGGGCTCCGACGTCCGCTATCCCGTCGGTGACTCCCACCCACTGTCGGGCTACCTCGCGCCGGAGCTGAGTCTCGACGACGGCACTCGCCTGGCGGAGCTCCTGCACCGTGCGCGGCCGGTGCTGCTGGACCTGTCCGGTGGTGGGTTCGCGGCGAGCGCCGGCGCGTGGGCGGACCGCGTCGACCTGGTGACGGGCGGCAGTGCCGACACGTCGGTGGCGGCGCTGTTGGTGCGCCCCGACGGCTACGTGGCGTGGGCGACGGACTCACCGGACGGGCTGGGGCTTCCCGAGGCGCTCGCCCGGTGGTTCGGCCCCGCCTGACCCCCGCCGACCGCACGCATGTTGAACGCAAACGTCGAGAGACCCCGCAAACATGCGTGCAGTCGGCGGAGGCGTCAGCCCGTGAAACCCCGTTCCCGCAAGGCCAATCGCACGCGTCGGACGACTCGGGCCTGCTCGTAGCGCAGCTGCCTGGCGCTGACGCGCACGATGCACCAGCCTCGGGCGGCCAGGAACTCCAGCCGATCGATGTCGTTTGCGTAGGCGTCGGGGCCGGTCCAGTGCTGCTCGCCGTCGTACTCGACGCCGACCTTGCATTCGGCCCAGCCCATGTCGACCCGCCGCACGACACGGCCCCGGTCGTCGAGTATCGGTATCTGAGTCGCCGGTCGCGGGAGGTCCGACCGAACGAGCAGCAACCGCAGGCGGGTCTCCTGCTGTGACTCCGAACCCGCGTCGACCAGGTCCATGACGCGCTGCAACCGCCGGACGCCACGCGCACCCGGATGCATCCGTGCGACGAGCTCGACCGCCTGCGCCGTAACCGCCGTCGCATTGAGCAGTGCGTCGACCCGAATCACCGCACTCTCCAACGGAAGTCGCCTGCCGAGGTCGTAGGCGGTGCGCGCCACCGTGGTACAGGCGATCTCGCCGACCCGACGTACCTCGTCCTCGCGAAGCTCGTAGCTGCGAACGGTGATTCCGTTGGGCGGAGGTCGACGGGAGTGGACGATCTCCACGGGTGCGTCGTGGGGCACCCACCGGCTGCCGAGCAGCGCCGCCGCCGAATGTCCCACCAGGGTGGCGTGTCGGCCCGACCACAGCCAGGCGGCGCGGCCCCGGTCGACGGCAGTCAGCTCGACGCCGCTGCGGACGTATACGTTGCGGTGGAGCTTGGTGTAGCTGCGCCTCAGGTCGCGCCGGGTGAGGCTGCCGTCGGCCACGGCTTCCGTCGCCACGACGAGTCGATCGGACACCCACCAATCGTCGGGCATCGTGGCGCGCCCGTTGCGCACCAATTCCTCCGCCGACCGCACGCATGATGAACGCAAACGTCGAGAGACCCCGCAAACATGCGTGCAGTCGGCGGAGGCGTCAGGCCAGCGTGGCCCGCACCCCCACCGTGATGTACGGCAGCGCCAGGCCGGACGCGTTGACCAGAGCGGGGTGGGTGGACAGCAGCGTCCGCACGTCCGCGAGGGTCTTGGAGCGCACGTCGGCCGGTGAGGTGATGCAGTAGCTGCGCGACGCCACCAGGTCGATCAGCGCCTGCGGCGTCAGGTAATTCGTCCACTCGAACTGCTGGCGCTCCAGCCCGACGAACGGCGCGGGAAGCGTCACCTCACGGCTGAACGGATCTTCCTCGTGGCCCACGATGCGGCCGAGATCCTTGACCCAGCCCAGCCGTTCGTCGCGCGTGTTCCACACCAGCCCGAGTCGACCGCCTGGCCGCAGCACCCGCGCGACCTCCTTGATGGCCCGCTCCGGGTCGAACCAGTGCCACGCCTGCGCGACGAGTACCGAGTCGACGCTGTCGTCGGGCAGCGGAATCTCCTCGGCACTGCCGAGCAACGCCGGGGTGTCGGGCAAGGAACGGCTGAGGACCTCGAGCATCTCGGGGATGGGGTCGACGGCGATGACGTCGAGTCCACGTTCGACCAGTCGAATGGTCAGCTTGCCGGTGCCTGCTCCGAGGTCGAGAACGTTGCGCGCCCCGCTTTGCAAGAGCCAGTTGATGGCCTCCGGCGGGTACGACGGCCGGCCCCGTTCGTAGGCCGCGGCCTCCTCGCCGAATGACAGTGAGCGCTGCCGCGCTTCGTCGGTGGTCACGTGGACGCGAACTCCAATGTCTGCCTGATCATTTCGTAGACTGCCTCGGTTTCGACGAGGAAGCCGTCGTGGCCGAAGTCCGACTCCACGACGTTCAGTGCCCGACACGTCGGGAGCAGGTCGGCCAGTTCCTGTTGCAACCGAAGCGGGTACAACCGGTCGGAGGTGATCCCCCCGACGATCACCGGCACCGTGACCCTGCCCAGCGCCGCCGCAACGCCGCCTCTTCCGCGGCCGACGTCGTGCGTGCTCAGCGCGTCGGAGAGCGCGACGTAGGTGCCCGCGTCGAAGCGACGGGCCAGCTTGCCGCCCTGGTGCTCGAGGTAGCTCTGCACCGCGTAGCGTCCGCCGGTGACCGGATCCTCGTTGCCCTGGGCGTCGTTGCCGAACCGCTCGTCGAGCTCGGCCTCGCCGCGATAGGTCAGATGTGCGAAGCGCCTGGCTATCTCCATGCCCACCTGGGGTGAGCGGCCGGTGCCGTAGTAGTCGCCGTTCTGCCAGTTGGGGTCGGCCTTGATGGCCGACACCTGGGTGCTCTGCGTGCCGATCTGGTCGGCGGTCGCGCGTGCTCCCACTGCCAGAACCAGTGCCGCCCTGACGGTTTCGGGGTGACCGACGATCCACTCCAGTGCGCGAGCGCCACCCATGGAGCCACCGACGACCGCGGCGACCTGGGTGATGCCCAGCGCTGAGAGGGCAGCGAGATCGGCGTTGACCTGGTCACGCACCGTGATCGTGGGGAATCGGGAGCCCCACGGTTTCCCGTCTGGCGCAAGCGAACTGGGTCCAGTCGAACCTCGGCACCCACCCAACACGTTGGTGGCGATCGCGCACCACCGCTCGGTGTCGACTGGTGCGCCGGGTCCTGCCACGCCGTCCCACCAGCCGGGGGTGGGGTGGTCGGGACCGGCGGGACCGGTGACGTGGGAATCGCCGGTCAGCGCGTGCAGCACGACGACGGCGTTGTCGCGATCCTCCGACAGCTCGCCCCAGCGCTGCACCGCGATCCGGACGTCGTCGAGGACCACCCCCGACTCCAGCGTCAGCGGGCCGACGTCGACGATGCCGATCTCCGCTTCGGCGGGCAGCGTCAGCAGGGGAGTGTCCGGGGCTTCGATGATCGTCACTCTTCTTCTCTCACGACGATTCTCAATTCACACCGAGACCGTGGCCTGGGAGGCGCCCGAGACCGCGGTGGCGGCGACGAAGCCCTGCTCGAGGTCGGCGATGATGTCGTCGATTCCCTCGATCCCGACGGCCAGCCGCACCAGCCCCGGCGTGACGCCGGTGGCGAGCTGTTCGGAGGGGGAGAGCTGCGCGTGCGTCGTCGAGGCGGGATGGATCACCAGCGACCGCACGTCACCGATGTTGGCGACGTGGCTGTGCAGCGTCAGGGCGTTGACGAACGCCTTGCCTGCCTCGATTCCACCAGCCAGTTCGAAGGCAAGTACGGCACCGGTTCCCTTGGGCGCCAACTTCTTTCCGATGTCATACCACGGCGACGAGGGGAGGCCCGCGTAGTTGACCGACACCACGCCGTCATGGGCGCTGAGGAATTCGGCGACCTTCTGCGCGTTCGAGACATGCCGTTCGATGCGAAGGCTCAGCGTCTCGAGACCCTGGGCGATGAGGAAGGCGTTGAACGGTGCCCCCGCCGAGCCGAGGTCGCGCAGCAGCTGCACCCTGGCCTTGAGTGCGTAGGCGGGCGGCCCGAGCTCGGAGAACACCACGCCGTGGTAACTCGGGTCCGGGGTGGTGAAGCCGGGGTGGCGGCCTTGGGTCCAGTCGAAGTTTCCGGAGTCGACGATCACACCGGCGATCGCCGTGCCGTGCCCGCCGAGGTACTTGGTCGCCGAGTGCACCACGATGTCGGCGCCGTGGGCGATCGGCTGGATGAGATACGGCGTGGCAATGGTGTTGTCCACGATCAGCGGGACGCCGTATTCATGGGCGACCGAGGAGACCCCCGGGATGTTCAGGATGTCGATCTGGGGGTTGGAGATCGTCTCGCCGAAGAACGCCTTGGTGTTGGGCCGCACGGCCGCCCGCCACGAATCCAAGTCGTCGGGATCGTCGACGAAGGTGGTCTCGATGCCCAGCTTGGGCAGTGTGTAGTGGAAGAGGTTGTACGTGCCGCCGTACAGCCGCGGGCTGGAGACGATGTGGTCACCGGCGCCGGCGAGATTGAGGATCGCGAACGTCTCTGCCGCCTGACCGGAGGACAGGAACAAGGCCGCCACGCCGCCTTCGAGGGCCGCGATGCGCTGCTCGACGACGTCCTGGGTGGGGTTCATGATGCGGGTGTAGATGTTGCCCGGCTCGGCGAGGCCGAACAGCGCTGCGGCATGGTCGGTGTCTCTGAACGCGTACGAGGTGGTCTGGTAGATCGGCAACGCCCGCGCGCCGGTGGCGACGTCGGGGCTCTGGCCGGCGTGGACCTGCTTGGTCTCGAACGCCCACGAAGCGGTCGGATCGATGATGTCGGTCATTGAGGATGTCTCCTGGAAATGAGAATGGGGTGCCGTAGCCGGCACGAATCAAGCGTGGAAATGGTTCAGCGTCAACAACACAACGGGGGCCTCCGCATCAGGTTTCCCTGTCTACTAAGGGGCCCGTCATGGCGGGCCCGCGCTTGCCGTGTAGCCAACTGCGGCTACTCAACCTGGTCATCACCCAGGGCACCCCACCGCGGTTGGAGGGTTGCCGGCCAGCAAGCCGGGGCTTGACGCTGGCACTCATGACCGAAACGAAGCGTATCCCACGACGTCCCGTGGGTGCCAGTGTGATCTAGCTAGGACAACCCTGACGGTTGGGCGTTTCGAGCGCCTTCGGCGCGTCCTCGATCGACTGGTGCACGACGTCGAGCACCTGCGGATCCCAGGTCATCGCGGTGTTCCACTCCAGTTTGGCGGCGTTGGAGACGAAGATGCTGTGGGTGTCGTCGAAGGTGTGGCAGCGACGGTGCGGAAGCACGGAGTCGGCGCCGTCGACGGCGTGCGCGCTGGACAGGGCGACCAATCCGTCGTTGGGCCACACGGCAGGGTTGACCTGGCCGGGCATGGTGAACCGCTTCCCGCCGATCAGCACGACGGGAATGTCCTGGAGAACCCCGGACTGGTATTCGTTCCAACCGTTGTCGCCCATCAGATAGGCCTGGTTGACCTCGCGGCCGCTCCCGGACATCAGGCGCAACACTTCGTCCTTCATCCCCTTCATGGCGGTCTCGCAGAGCGCGTTGCCGAGACAGTCGGTCAGGGGCAGGTTGCCGTTGGCGTAGTCCGAAAGGTAGCTGCCCTGCCACGGGGTGCCCAGGGTGGTCAGCGAGCGCACGTGCACGGGTGAATTCGTGCTGATCAGGACCCGGATGGCCGCGCGTGAGTACAGCCCGCCCATCGAATGGCCGACGAAGTCGACGTCGGTGACGCCCTTCTCGGTGTGCAGCCAATTCAGGAAGCGCGCCAAGTGTTCTCCGGCGGTGTCGATGCTCGCGGTCGAGTTGACCGTCATGTTCTCCGGCAGGGTGACCGGGCAGATTCCAAAGGGGCCGAAACCGGTTTGGTCGACCACCTGTCCGCGGCCGGCCATGGCTGGTGAGGTGAAGACGGTGTAGCCCTGCTCGAGCAGGTGTTTGCGCAGGGCGGTGTCGGTGTTTCCGGCGGCCAGGCCCGTGGCGCACGCCTGGTCTGGGGTGGTGAACGGGCTGGTCGCGTCCCCGCCGGAGACGATCACGACGGCCTGGGATGCGGGGCGCTTCTCGGGTTCGGTCGGCGCGGCGGGTTCGCTGCCGCAGCCGGCCGTCAGCACCATCGTCAGGATTGCGGCCCCCGCTGCCAGTATTTGCCTCACGAGGCCGCAGCGTAACTGTCGTCAGCGTCAACCGATCATGATTCGCCGAGTCACCCACGCCATCCGTGGCGGGAGCGCTACGCGTAGGTTCGTACTCGACGCGATAATGACCTCGAACGCAGATAGACCGTGACGCCAGGAGACAGATAAGTGACTGAGCAGCCGACCATCATCTACACCCTGACCGACGAGGCGCCGCTGTTGGCGACGCACGCCTTCCTTCCCGTGGTGCGCGCGTTCGCGGGCGCCGCCGGCATCGACGTCGAGACCAGCGACATCTCCGTCGCGGCGCGCATCCTGGCCGAGTTCGCCGACTACCTGACCGAAGAGCAGCGAGTGCCGGACAACCTCGCCGCGCTCGGCAAGCTCACGCAGCTGCCGGACACCAACATCATCAAGCTTCCGAACATCAGCGCCTCGGTGCCGCAGCTGCTGGCCGCCATCAAGGAGCTCAAGGCCAAGGGCTACGACCTTCCGGAGTACCCGGGCGACCCGAAGACCGACGAAGAGAAGAAGATCAAGCAGCGCTACGGCACGTGTCTCGGCAGCGCGGTGAATCCCGTGCTGCGCGAGGGCAACTCGGACCGCCGCGCACCGAAGGCCGTCAAGGAGTACGCCCGCAAGCACCCGCACAGCATGGGCAAGTGGTCGCAGGCGTCCCGCACGCACGTGGCGACGATGCGGCACGGCGACTTCTACCACGGTGAGAAGTCGTTGACGCTGGACAAGGCCCACACCGTGCGGATGGAGCTGAAGACCAAGAGCGGCGAGACCCTGGTGCTGAAGCCGGAGGTGAAGCTCGACGCGGGCGACGTCATCGACAGCATGTTCATGAGCAAGAAGGCTCTGTGTGAGTTCTTCGAGACGGAGATGCAGGACGCCTACGAGACCGGCGTGATGTTCTCGCTACACGTCAAGGCGACGATGATGAAGGTCAGCCACCCCATCGTCTTCGGGCACGCCGTGAAGGTGTTCTACAAGGACGCGTTCGCCAAGCACCAGCAGCTGTTCGACGAGCTCGGCGTCAACGTCAACAACGGTTTGAGCGACCTCTACGCCAAGATCGAGTCGCTGTCCGCGACGCAGCACGAAGAGATCATCCGCGATCTGCACGCCTGTCACGAGCACCGTCCCGAGCTGGCGATGGTCGACTCGGCGAAGGGCATCACCAACTTCCACTCGCCGAGCGACGTGATCGTCGACGCCTCCATGCCCGCGATGATCCGCGCGGGCGGCAAGATGTACGGCGCCGACGGCAAGCTCAAGGACACCAAGGCGGTCAACCCCGAGTCGACGTTCTCCCGGATCTACCAGGAGATCGTGAACTTCTGCAAGACCCACGGCCAGTTCGACCCGACGACGATGGGCACCGTTCCCAACGTCGGCCTGATGGCGCAGAAGGCCGAGGAGTACGGCAGCCACGACAAGACCTTCGAGATTCCCGAGGACGGCGTCGCCGACATCGTCGACGTCGACACCGGTGAGGTGCTGCTCACGCAGAACGTGGAAGAGGGCGACATCTGGCGCATGCCGGTGGTGAAGGACGCCCCGATCCGCGACTGGGTGAAGCTGGCCGTCACCAGGGCCCGCGAGTCCGGCATGCCGGTGGTGTTCTGGCTCGACCAGGAGCGGCCGCACGAGAACGAGTTGCGGACCAAGGTCAACACCTACCTCAAGGACCACGACACCGAGGGTCTCGACATCTCGATCATGAGCCAAGAGCGCGCGATGCGGCACACCATCGAGCGGGCCATGCGCGGCCAGGACACCATCGCCGCGACCGGCAACATCCTGCGCGACTACCTGACCGACCTGTTCCCCATCCTGGAGCTGGGCACCAGCGCCAAAATGCTGTCCATCGTGCCGCTGATGGCCGGCGGTGGGTTGTACGAGACCGGCGCAGGCGGATCGGCGCCCAAGCACGTCAGCCAGCTGGTGGAGGAGAACCACCTGCGCTGGGATTCGCTCGGCGAGTTCCTCGCGCTGGCCGCCAGCTTCGACGGCCTTGGCGCCAAGGAGGACAACCAGAAGGCCAGGATCCTCGCCAAGACGCTGGACTCGGCGACCGGAAAGCTGTTGGACGAGAACAAGAATCCGTCGCGCAAGACCGGTGAGCTGGACAACCGGGGCAGCCAGTTCTACCTCGCCATGTACTGGGCGCAGGAGCTGGCGGCGCAGACCGAGGACTCCGAGCTCTCTGCCTACTTCGCGCCGCTGGCCAAGGCGTTGGCCGACAACGAGGAGACCATCGTGTCCGAACTCAATGGGGTGCAGGGTGATTCGGTCGACATCGGCGGCTACTACTACCCGGATCCCGAGAAGGTCACGGCCGTGATGCGTCCCAGCAAGACGTTCAACGAGGCGCTGGAGTCCGCTCACGGCTGATGCACCGGCGGGCGTCCTTGTAATGTGGCTCACATGTCCAAGATCAAGGTCGACGGCACGGTCGTAGAACTCGACGGCGACGAGATGACTCGCATCATCTGGAAGCTGATCAAGCAGACGTTGATCCTTCCGTATCTCGACGTCGACCTCGAGTACTACGACCTGGGCATCGAGCACCGCGACGCGACCGACGACCAGGTCACCGTCGACGCGGCCAACGCCATCAAGAGGCACCACGTCGGGGTCAAGTGCGCCACGATCACGCCCGACGAGGCCAGGGTCTCCGAGTTCGGGCTCAAGCAGATGTGGTTGTCGCCCAACGGCACCATCCGAAACATCCTCGGTGGCACCATCTTCCGGGCGCCAATCGTGATCCACAACGTGCCACGATTGGTGCCCGGCTGGACCAAGCCGATCATCATCGGCCGCCACGCGTTCGGTGACCAGTACCGCGCCTTCAACACGAAGGTCGACGGGCCCGGTACCTTCACCGTCACGTTCACCCCGGCCGACGGCGGTGAGCCGATGGTGCACGACGTGGTGCAGATCCCCGACGAGGGCGGCGTCATCATGGGGATGTACAACTTCAAGAAGTCGATCCAGGACTTCGCCCGATCGTCGTTCAAATATGGCCTCCAGCAGGGTTATCCGGTGTACCTGTCGACCAAGAACACCATCCTCAAGGGCTACGACGGGATGTTCAAGGACGAGTTCCAGCGCATCTTCGACGAAGAGTTCAAGGCGGAGTTCGACGCCAAGGGGCTGACCTATGAGCACCGGCTCATCGACGACATGGTGGCCTCCTGCCTCAAGTGGGAGGGCGGGTACGTCTGGGCCTGCAAGAACTACGACGGCGACGTTCAATCCGACACCGTCGCACAGGGTTACGGCTCACTGGGGTTGATGACCTCGGTGTTGATGACCCCCGACGGGCAGACCGTCGAAGCCGAGGCCGCGCACGGCACCGTCACCCGGCACTACCGGCAGCATCAGGCGGGCAAGCCGACCTCGACGAACCCGATCGCCTCGATCTTCGCGTGGACCAGGGGGCTGGCCCACCGGGGCAAGTTGGACGGCACCCCGGCGGTCGTCGAGTTCGCCGAGACCCTCGAGGAGGTCGTGATCGGCACGGTCGAGGGTGGCCACATGACGAAGGACCTCGCGCTGCTGATCGGGCCGGAGCAGAGCTGGCAGACCACTGAGGAGTACCTCGGCACCATCGCCGACCACCTCAAGAAGGCGCTCGCCTAACCCCGAGACCTCAGCCCGCCGGCGGGATCTGCCGTTCGCGTTCGGCGTGGGATCCGACGAAGTCGGCGATCAGTTCGGTGACTCGACCTGGCGCCTCGAGCATCGGGATGTGGCCGAGGCCGTCCAGGCGAACCACCCGGGTGTCGCGCGGCAGGTTGTCGACCAGGTACCGGTTTCCCCGCGGGTGGGGAAAGACCCTGTCCTTCTCGCACAGCACCAGTTGCGTCGGGACCGCGACGTTCGCCAATTCCAGCAGGCCGGGCAGTCGCAGCGTCTTGACCAGCAGCTGGAAGTACGCCGTGCAGTGCGTCGCGTCGTCGATCAGCTTGACCAGGTCGGGGTGACTCGGCCCGTCGGCGGGACCGCTGACGGCGAGCGTCGCGATGCGGCGCGCGAACGGCAGGTCCAAGATCCGAGGTCCCAGCAGCCGCGCCGCGGCCAGCACGGGCCCGCCGGCCAGGAACTTCAGCACGGTCTCGTACTTGGTGAGCGAGTGTTGCGACCAGCCGCCGGCGGGTGCGATCGCCGTCAACGACCTGGCGCGGCCGCGTCGTTCCAGTTCGAAGGCGACCCAGCCGCCCAGTGAGTTGCCGACGACGTGGGCGGTGTCCCAGCCCAGCTCGTCCATCCGCCGTTCCACGTCGTCGACGAGGTCGGAGGTGCCCATGGCCCACGACGTGGCCTTGCGGCCTCCGTTGTGGCCGACCATCGTCGGCGCGAACACGTCATATTCGCCGGTGTCCGCGAGTTGTTCGGCGACCGTCTGCCACACCGCCTGCGAGCACAGGAACGGATGGAGCATCATGATCGGCTCGCCGCCGGAGTCGCCGAGGTGGATCGGGTCACGGGTCGTCATGCCGCCGACACTAAGGTGATACCGCCGGTACCGCAAGAATCGTGCCCGGCGCGCTCGGCTAGGGTCTGTCCCTCGTGATCGTCACCACCGTCAACGTCAACGGCATCCGCGCCGCCGTCAAGGAACGCTCCGCCGAGAATCGCGGCCTCCTTCCCTGGCTCGAGAAGACCACGGCCGACGTGATCTGTCTGCAGGAGACCCGCGCCGACGACGATCAGCTGGCCCAGGCGCTGGCCCCCGCCATCGACGCCGGGTGGCATCTGGCGTCGGCCGATCCACATCTCAAGGGCCGCAACGGCGTTGCGGTGCTGAGTCGGCATCCGATCACCCGCGTGCGCATTGGTCCTGGCTCACATGATTTGGCTGGTCCCGACGACGAGTTCGCCGCGCATGGCCGCTATCTCGAGGTCGACACCGCCGATCTCACCGTCGCCAGCATCTACGTGCCCACCGGCGAGGCGGAGACGGAGCGGCAGCGGGAGAAGGAACGCTTCATGGCTGCCGTCGCCGCGCGGATGAAGGTCCTGCGCGACGCGGGGCGCGACGCCGTGGTGTGCGGTGACTGGAACATCGGACACACCGAGAACGACATCAAGGCCTGGAAGGCGAACCAGAAGAAGGCCGGATTCCTGCCCGCCGAACGGCAATGGGTGACCGACCTGCTGGCCACGGGATGGGTGGACGTGGTCCGGGCGATGCATCCCGACGTCGCGGGACCGTACAGCTGGTGGTCGTGGCGCGGCAAGGCGTTCGACAACGACGCGGGGTGGCGCATCGACTATCAGCTGGCCAACCCGACGCTGGCCGAGAAGGTCGTCGCCGCCCGGGTGGAGCGCGCCGAGCTCTACGCGTTGCGCTGGTCCGATCACGCCCCGGTGACCGTCGAGTACGCCTGACCCCACTACGGGCGACGGCCGAGGTGGGCCAGGATCCGCTCGAAGTCGCCTCCCCGGTCCACGTCGACCGGACGGGCGAACGGCGAGCCGGTTGCCTCGCGGAAGTCGCCGTCCGGCACCGCGAGTGCGAGTGGAAGCACGGCGGCGACGACGTCCGCAGGCAACCCGTACGGGGCGCCGATCGTGGTGGCGACGTCCCAGCCGTGCACGGCGTAGTCGACGAAGTGAAAGCCCATCGCCATCGCGCCGGGAACCTTGGCGCCGGGACCAAAGTCGGGGAGGTCGAACTCGCCGTCGGCCGCTCCGTCGCGGGCGAACGCGTCGAGAACGTCGTGTGCGGCGGCTGCATAGGTACCCGCGGGGTCGGCGGTGACGAGTGCCAGCACCGTCTCGGGCTGCCAGAGCTCAGCGTCGTCGCCGAAGCCCCTTGCTGCAGCGGCGAATCCGCGATGTTGGACCGTCATGTGGGCCAGCAGGTCGAGGAGGGTCCAGTCGGCGCATGGCGTCGGTCGGTTGAGGTCGTCGAGGGTGACGGCGCCGACCACGTCGACCGAAGCGAGCACCGCGGTGCGGTGGTGGGGAAGAAAGTCGACCGAATTGGTAATCATGAGCATACGATATGCGTATGCCTACGATATGGCAACGCCTACTGTGAGCCGATGCGTAAGCAGCCCCGTCGTCCAGACCTCGCCGCCATGCTGGCCCCGCTGGTACGCGAATTGGCGGCTGCCGAGCGCCCAATCCTGGAGGCGCACGGCCTCACGATGTGGGGATACGTCGTCCTTCTTGCACTGGACCGCTCGCCGATGCGGACCCAGGCCGCCCTTGCCGAGGCGATCGGCGCCGACAAGACCCGCATCATCGCCACCCTCGACGACCTGCAGGACTCGGGGTTCATCGAGCGCACCCCCGACCCCGACGACCGGCGCGTGCGCCTGCTGGCCATCACGGAGTCGGGACGGGCCGTGAAGGACGCCGCCCAGGCCGACGTGCAACGCGGTGAGGAACGCTGGCTCGGCGAACTCAATGGCGACGAGCGCCGTGTCTTCCTCGACGTCCTGCAGCGCCTGACCCAAGATCACACCGGATGACGAGGGTGGAAGGATCAACGCCATCATGAGTGACTCGAATCGGCGCGTCGTCTTCTCCGGCGTGCAGCCCACGTCCGACTCCCTTCACCTCGGCAATGCGCTTGGCGCAGTCAGCCAGTGGATCGGATTGCAGGACGGATACGACGCCTACTTCTGCGTCGTCGACCTGCACGCGATCACGATCGCACAGGACCCCGCCCTGCTGCGCAAGCGCACCCTGGTGACCGCCGCGCAGTACCTCGCACTGGGCATCGACCCGTCCCGGTCCACCGTCTTCCTGCAGAGCCACGTGCCCGCCCACGCCGAATTGGCTTGGGTGCTGGGCTGTTTCACCGGTTTCGGGCAGGCGTCGCGGATGACCCAGTTCAAGGACAAGTCGCAAAAGGAGGGGGCGGACGCCACGACCGTTGGTCTGTTCACCTACCCGGTCCTGATGGCGGCGGACGTACTGCTGTACTCCACGGACCTGGTGCCCGTCGGCGAGGACCAGCGTCAGCACCTCGAACTCGCCCGCGACGTGGCACAGCGGTTCAACGCGCGCTTCCCGAAGACGTTCGTGGTGCCAGAGCCGATGATCCAGAAGGCGACCGCCAAGATCTACGACCTGCAGGACCCGACGGCCAAGATGAGCAAGTCGGCCGCCACCGACGCGGGATTGATCAGCCTGCTCGACGATCCGAAGAAGACCGCCAAGAAGATTCGGTCCGCCGTGACCGACAGCGAACGTGAGATTCGCTTCGATCGCGAGACCAAGCCGGGCGTGTCCAACCTGCTGACGATTCAGTCGGCGGTCACCGGCACCGACGTCGACGCGCTCGTCGAGGGCTACGCCGGCCGCGGTTACGGCGACCTCAAGGCCGACACCGCGGACGCGGTCGTCGAATTCGTCACGCCCATCAAGGCCAGGGTCGACGAGATGCTGGCCGACCCCGCCGAATTGGAGTCCGCGCTCACCGCGGGCGCAGCGCGGGCCAACGAGGTGTCTGCAAAGATGCTGGCGCGGGTATACGACCAATTGGGATTCCTCAGCAAGCGTTCCTAGGCCATCAGGAGGCCGGCGTGACCGAACCGGCCGAGCCAGGCGTGTTGGACCGGCTCCGAGCCAGATATCGCTGGTTCGACCGCATCATGGCTGCCCAGGGGCGCTATGACGAGAGCAAGGGCGACTTCTACGCCGCGGGCATCACCTACTTCACGATCTTCGCGCTGTTCCCCCTGCTCATGGTCGCCTTCGCTGCGGGTGGTTTCGTGTTGGCCAGCAGGCCGGACCTCCTGGCGGTCGTGGAGGGCAAGATCACCGGGTCGGTGTCCGGCGACCTCGGACAGCAACTGGTCGAACTGATGAAGTCGGCCATCGAATCCCGCACCTCGGTTGGCGTCATCGGCTTGGCCACCGCGGCGTGGGCGGGGCTCGGCTGGATGGCCAACCTGCGGGAGGCACTCAGCCAGATGTGGGGCCATCAGCGGGGGGAGCCGCCCGGCTTCGTGCGCACCAAGATCTCCGACCTGCTGGCGCTGCTGTCGGCATTCGTGGCCATCGCCGTCACCGTCGCGCTGTCACTGCTGGGCAACAAGACGGTGATGCGCAACGTCGTCGAGTTCATCGGCATCCCCGAGTTCACCGGGCTGGGCGTCCTGTTGCGGATCGCGTCCCTGGTCGTGTCCCTCGGCATCTCCTGGCTGTTGTTCACCTGGATCATCGCCCGGCTGCCGCGGGAGTCGGTCAGCCTGCGCAGCGCGGCGAGGGCCGGGCTCCTGGCGGCCGTCGCGTTCGAGGTCTTCAAGCTGATCGCCTCGGTGTACCTCGCCTCGGTGATCCGGGGGCCGGCGGGCGCCACCTTCGGTCCGGTTCTCGGTCTGATGGTGTTCGCCTACATCACCGCTCGCCTGATTCTGTTCGCGACCGCGTGGGCCGCGACGTCACGGGACAACCTGGCGGCGGCGCCGGTTGGGCCGCCCGATCCCGCCGAGATCACGACCCGGGTCGAGATGCACGAGGGCATCGGCGTGCGCGGAGCCCTCGCTGCGGCGGGTGTCGGTGCGCTTGGCGCCCTTGGTCTTTCCCGGCTGACGCGGCGGCGTTAGCGCCTAGTCGGTTGGGCGCCGGTTGAGCGACCGGGCGGCCATGATGAGGCCGAACACGACGATCGCGCCGACGACGCCCACCCCGACCCGCACGGGCACGGCGTCGGCGGTCGGCAGTGGCGAGGCCGCCACGTCCTGGGCGGGAACGTTGTCACCGAGCGGATTGGCCGCCCGCGCGACCAACGACGGGTCGGGATCGATCAGCGAGCCGACCTTCGTGCCCGGATCGGTTGCGAACCCGTAGTCGAGCAGGTGCGCGGCCTGCTCCCACGGCGCGATCGGTATCCGGGTGCCGCGCAACATGATCGCGACGAGCCGCCGTCCGTCGCGCTCGGCCGCCCCAACGAACGTCTGCCCCGCGTCGTCGGTGAAGCCGGTCTTGCCACCGAGAGCGCCGGGGTAGTTGTAGAGCAGCTGGTTGTCGTTCTCCAGCTCGTAGCCGGGGCTGTCCTCGCCGCCGTCGCGGTTGGGGTGGCCGGGGAAGTCGAACGTCTTGGTGGCCACCACGTTGGCGAACACGGCGTTCTGCCAGGCGTAGCGGTAGAACAGTCCCAGGTCGTAGGCCGAGGTGCTCATGCCGGGGCCGTCGAGGCCGGACGGGGTGGCGGCGCGGGTGTCGCGACCGCCGAGCTTGCTCGCCAGGTCGTTGATCTTCTGCAGCGCCGTGTCCATACCGCCGAGCTGGGCGGCGAGCGCGTGCGCGGCGTCGTTGCCCGAGTGCATCAGCAGTCCGTGCAGCAGGTCGTTGACGGTGTACTTGCCGCCTTGGTCGACGCCGACCCTGGTGCCTTCGGCCGCCGCGTCGTCCGCGGTGCCGATCACCTGCCTGTTGATCGGGAGCTCCCGCAGCGCCTGCATCGCCACCAGAACCTTGATGATGCTGGCCGGGCGATGCCTGCCGTGCGGATCTCTGGCCGCAATGATGTCGCCGCTGTCGAGGTCGGCGATCAGCCAGGCCTCCGACGACACGTCGTCGGGGACGGGTGGGGTGCCAGGCGCGGTGATGATGCCGCACCCGGACAGCGCGTCACCGCCGAGCGGTTTGGCCGGTACGGGCAGGGGCGCAGGCGGGTCGCCGGACTCGGGAACCTCGGAGGAGTCGACGGCGGGAGGCGTCACCACCCGGTAGGGGCAGGCGTCGTCGGCGTTGGCCAATGCGGGGCTGCCGAGCAGGCAGAACGCTGCCAGGAGGGGAGTGGCTACCAACGCGGCAGCGCGTCGGGACACGGTGTGGAACGTCGCCATGGTGTCTGCAGGTTAGGCGACTGCCTTGGGTTTTCGGAGTTGCCACGCTGTTACCAGAGTGGCCGGTGAGTTCTGTCTTGCGCCGACTGCACGCTTGTTTACGGCCCCACTCGGGCGATGCGTACAACATGCGTGCGGTCGACGGTCAGGGCAGGTCGAAGTAGGCGATCGCCGAGGATCCGATGCCGCCCAGCCACACCCGGTTGCCCTCCTGGACGACGCCCGTCGTCGACCCGAAGGCGGAATGACTGGCGTGCAGCTGCGTCAGCACGTGGCCGTCGTCGGGGTCGAAGGCGATCACCCACACCACGGGCTTGACGTCGGGAAGCCAGCCATAGGGCAAGCGCCACAGCAGCTTTCGCAGGATCGGGGCCTTCGTCGCCAATCGCTCGACGATGGCGTTGCGGTCCGACACCATGGCCACCCAGATGCGGCCGTCGGGTCCGGTCGAGATGTTGTCCGGGTACCCGGGCAGCTCGTCGGCCAACGGCGTCACGGTGCCCGCCTCGGGGCCGGTGAGCCAGAACTTCGACACCCGCGCGCCCGTCGTCTCGGCGAAGACGACCGCCGACTCGTCCGCGGTGAGGGTCACCCCGTTCGCGAAGTGCAGCCCGGACACCAACCGCGTGACCGTGCCGTCCATGTCGAGCCGGAACAGCGAGCCCGAGCCGCGGCCTTCCAGCGCCGCGCCCTTGTAGTGCTCGTAGCCGAAGCGGTCGGTCGACTCCGTGAAGAACACGGAGCCGTCCGACGCCTCGACCGCGTTGGAGCAGAACGTCAGCGGCCGGCCCTCGAAGGCGTCGACCAACGTCTCGAACTCACCGGTGGTGACGTTCATCTCCAAGAGCCCGCGATGGCTGTCGCAAATCAGCAGTCGACCGTCACGTGCGACGGCAAGACCGAGCGGTCGCCCACCGGTGTTGCCAACCACCTCGTGCGACCCGGATTCCGCGTCGACGCGGATGACGTCGCCACCGACGACCCCGGTGTACACGCCACCCCTTCCGTCGACGACGACGTCCTCGGGGGCCAAGCCCGGCAGAGGAACGATCGTCAGCCAACGGTCGAGGTCGGGGGCCGACAGCCGCCGAACTGCCGTCGGCTGCCAGCGGACGGGATCGATCGGCGGCTTCACCTCGATTGCTCCTTGCGTCCGCGAAGCACTACATCATCTTGCTGGCACGCCCCAGGACGTCGCTGAGGATGTCGTAGATCGCGTCGAATTCCTTCTGGCCGCAGATCAGCGGGGGAGCCAACTGCACGACTGGGTCGCCGCGATCGTCGGCGCGGCAGTACAGCCCGGCCTCGAACAGTGCCGGGGTGAGGAAGCCGCGCAGCAGCCGCTCGCATTCCTCGTCGTTGAAGGTCTCCTTGGTGGTCTTGTCCTTCACCAGCTCGATGCCGTAGAAGAAGCCCTCGCCACGCACGTCGCCGACGATCGGCAGGTCGTGGAGCTTCTCGAGGGTGGACCTGAACGCCGGCGCCATCTGCTTGACGTGGTCGTTGATGCCCTCGCGCTCGAAGATGTCGAGGTTGGCCAACGCGACCGCCGACGAGACGGGGTGCCCGCCGAAGGTGTAGCCGTGCCCGAAGACCGTCTTGCCGTCGTTGAACGGCTCGAAGAGCCGGTCGCTGGCGATCATTGCGCCGATCGGCGAGTAGCCCGAGGTGAGCCCCTTGGCACAGGTGATGATGTCCGGCACGTAACCGAAGTCGTCGCACGCGAACATCGAGCCGATCCGGCCGTAGGCACAGATCACTTCGTCGGAGACCAGCAGCACGTCGTACTCGTCACAGATCTCGCGGACCCGCTCGAAGTATCCGGGCGGCGGCGGGAAGCAGCCGCCGGCGTTCTGCACCGGCTCGAGGAACACGGCGGCGACGGTGTCGGGACCCTCGAACTCGATGGCCTCGGCGATGCGGTCGGCGCAGTAGCGTCCCCACGCCTTGGGGTCGGTGCTGTACTGCTCGGGCGCCCGGTAGATGTTGGTGTTGGGCACGCGGAAGCCGCCGGGGGTCGGCGGGTCGAACGGCGCCTTGAAGTCCGGGATGCCGGTGATGGCCAGCGCACCCTGCGGCGTGCCGTGATAGGCGATGGACCGCGAGATCACCTTGTACTTGCCCGGCTTGCCGGTCAGCTTGAAGAACTGCTTGGCGAGCTTCCACGCGCTCTCGACGGCCTCGCCGCCGCCGGTGGTGAAGAACACCCGGTTGAGGTCGCCAGGCGCGTAATTGGCGATGCGCTCGGCCAATTCGATGGCGGGCGGGGTGGCGAAGGACCACAGCGGGAAGAACGCCAGCGACTCGGCCTGCTTGGCGGCGGCCTCGGCCAGTTCGGCGCGGCCGTGGCCGACCTGCACCACGAACAGCCCGGACAGGCCGTCGATGTACTTGTTGCCGTTGCTGTCCCAGATGTTGACGCCCTCGCCGCGGGTGATGATCGTCGGGGTGATGCCTTCGCCGTGGCGGGCGAAGTGGCCCCACAGGTGGCGGTTGGCCTTGGCGCCCATGTCGGTGGATACGGTTGGATCTGATTCTACGAGAGTCATCTTGTGCCCCAATTGTATTGCTGCTTAACGAGTTTGAGGTAAACCAAAGTTTCGGTGGATATCACCCCTGGTACGGCCCGGATCTTCGTGTTGAGTAGGTCGAGAAGGTCACCGTCGTCCTCGCAGACGACTTCCACGATGGCGTCGAAGGATCCCGCGGTGAGCACCACGTAGTCGACGGATTCGATGGCGGCGAGCTTGTCGGCGATCTTGGTGGTGTCGCCGGTGCACCGGATGCCGATCATCGCCTGGCGGGCGAAGCCGAGTTGCATGGGATCGGTGACGGCGACGATCTGCATGACGCCGGCGTCGACCATCCGCTGCACGCGTTGGCGCACCGCCGCCTCGGACAGGCCGACCGCCTTGCCGATGCCCGCGTAGGAGCGTCGACCGTCCTGCTGCAGCTTGTCGATGATCGCCTTGGAGAGTTCGTCCAGCTGGAACGCCGCACCAGGACGAGAATGGTTGATTCGCAACGAGACAGCTTGGACGCCCGGCTGAGCATCCCTATCGACCATGACGACGATTGTGCACGGAATCCGTCGTTTGGGGCAACCAATGCGCTGAAATCGTTCGTTTTGTCCGGTTTGCACGGGGGATATGCGTAGCTGGGATGGGGCAGGTCGGCTAGCGTAAAAGCATGACCTTCGCGAGCAGCTGGATTGACGGTGCCGAGGTGACCACCCGCGGCGCGGCGCATCAGATCGTCGACCCGGCGACCGGAAACGTCGTTGCCGACTGCGCTCTGGCGACACCGGACGACGTCGACGTCGCGGTGGCCTCGGCGCGCGCGGCGCTCCCGGGATGGGCGACCGCGACCCCAGCCGAACGCTCGGCAGTCCTGGCCACGCTGGCCCGTCTTGCAGGCGAGCACGCCGACGAGCTGATTGCCGAAGAGGTCAGTCAGACCGGCAAGCCGGTCAGGCTGGCCACGGACTTCGACGTGCCGGGCAGCGTGGACAACATCGACTTCTTCGCGGGAGCGGCACGTCACCTCGAGGGCAAGGCGACGGCCGAGTACTCCGCCGACCACACATCGAGCATCCGCCGCGATGCCATCGGTGTCGTCGGCACGATCACGCCGTGGAACTATCCGCTGCAGATGGCGGTGTGGAAGGTGATTCCGGCGTTGGCCGCTGGTTGTTCGGTGGTCATCAAGCCCGCCGAGGTGACGCCGCTGACCACGTTGACGCTGGCGCGGCTCGCCAGTGAGGCGGGCCTGCCCGACGGCGTGCTCAACGTCCTCACCGGGGCGGGCAACGACGTCGGCACGGCGTTGGCCGGGCATCGTGACGTCGACCTGGTGACGTTCACCGGCTCGACGGCCGTGGGGCGCAAGGTGATGGCGGCTGCCGCCCAGCACGGGCACCGCACCCAGCTCGAGCTCGGTGGCAAGGCGCCGTTTTTGGTGTTCGACGACGCCGACCTCGACGCCGCCATCCACGGCGCCGTCGCCGCGTCCCTGATCAACACCGGGCAGGACTGCACGGCGGCGACGCGCGCCATCGTCTCGCGCGACCTCTACGACGACTTCGTCGCGGGCGTCGGCGAATTGATGAGCAAGATCGTCGTCGGCGATCCGCATGATCCCGACACCGACCTCGGACCGCTGATCACCCAGGCGCACCGGGCGAAGGTCGCCGCCATCGTCGAGCGCGCGACGTCGGAGGGCGGCCGCATCGTCACCGGCGGCAGCGCGCCCGACCTGCCGGGGTCGTTCTATCGGCCCACCCTGATCGCCGACGTCGACGAGCGGTCGGAGGTGTACCGCAGCGAGATCTTCGGCCCCGTCCTGGTCGCGCGACCGTTCACCGACGACGACGACGGCATCCGGCAGGCCAACGACACCGAGTACGGGCTGGCGGCGTCTGCGTGGACCCGCGACGTCTACCGGGCCCAGCGGGCGTCGCGCGAAATCAACGCCGGCTGCGTGTGGATCAACGACCACATTCCGATCATCAGCGAGATGCCGCACGGCGGCGTCGGCGCGTCCGGCTTCGGCAAGGACATGAGCGACTACTCCTTCGAGGAGTACCTCACCATCAAGCACGTCATGAGCGACATCACGGCCAAGGCCGAAAAGGACTGGCACAGAATCATCTTCAGTAAGCGCTGACCACTGTTCTCCGAACGGGTCGAGCGATGAAGTGCATCGTGGTCGGTGCGGGCGCATGGGGTTTGCCTGCGGCCGCGGAGATGGCTCGGCGCGGGCACGACGTCACGCTCGTCGACCGGCACGGTCCGTTCAACGCTCTGTCGTCATCGGTGGGTCCGACACGGCTGTGGCGACTCGCCGACCCCAATCCGGCGCGGGTGCGGTTGGCCCGTCGCGGGTTGGAGGCAATGCGACGGCTCGCCGACCGCGCAAACACCGAGGTGTTCCTCACGCGAGGGCTGGTGTGGCGCGACGACGTGTCGGTGCCCGCGCTCCTCGAGACCCTCGCGGCGCAGGACGTCCAGCACATCGAGGTGACGGCTGAGGACGTCGGACGGTTCTTTCCCGGACTGCGGCCCGACGGTCGCGACGCGGTGTGGCAACCGGCGGCAGGGGTCGTGCTCGCCGAGACGTCGCTACGCGCTCAGCTGCTGCTGTTACAGAAGCGAGGTGGCGCAACGTTGTTCGGTCACGACGTCGTCGACGTCGACGCCCGCACGCCCGGCGTCCGGATCTCCTTCTCAGACGGCCGGTTCATCGACGCCGACGTCGCGGTGCTCGCGCCAGGCCCGGGTGCGGCCACCCTGCTCAGCCGGGTCGGCGTGCACGTCGACCTGCACCCCTATCTCGAGCAGGTGGTGCACTTCGGCGATGCGGCCGACCCACACTCGAGCGACGCGCTTCCCGGCCTGTTCGACGGGCCGACCGACCGCCGGCCCGGCGTCTACGGAATGCCGACGCCCGGCCGCGGCTACAAGATCGGCCTCGACACACCGCTTCGCGACTACCAGCGGTCCGACGAAGATCGAGTGCCAGACCCTGCTCGCACCAGAGCCATTCGCGACTTCGTCTGTGAGGGCCTGGCGTCGGTCCCGTCGACGGTGGTCGACGAGCAGGTGTGCGTCTGGACCGACTCACCCGACGGCAGCTTCGTGGTCGACCGTCTGCCCGAGGGCGTGGTGTTCGCGTGCGGCGACTCCGGTGAGGGGTTCAAGTACTCGGCGCTGATGGGCGAGGTCCTGGCCGACCTCGCCGAGGGGGACGCACCCGACGACGACGTGGCGGCACTGTCGCTGGAGCGCTTTGCGGGCGGGGTGCCGGTGAGGCGGGGGCCGCACGTGATGGGCAGGCATTAGGTGACGGCGCTACGTCGACTGCTCGCCAATGTGTCCGAGCGCGTTGCTGATTCGCAACGAGTAGAAGTGGGCCAGCTTGGCGGGTCCGACGGAGTTCGACACCTCGTAGGCCCGGCGGGCGGTGTCGGGGTCCACCGAGAGCGCGAACTGGTCGTACCAGTGGAACTCGAAGCGCGCCCGGGAGAGGGCGTCGTCGCGCTGCTGGGTCTGCGCGTGCCCCTTCGCGAGATCCGCGGCGTGGGCGGCGATCTTGTGGGCGATGACGGCTTCCTTGAGACCCGCCCGGTCGGGGACTCCCAGGTGCTCCTTCGGGCTGACGCAGCACAGCATCGCGGTCCCCGCCTGGGCGGTGACCGCGGCTCCGATCGCCGAGGCGATGTGGTCGTGGCCCGGCGCGACGTCGGTGGTCAGCGGTCCGTAGGCGTAGGACGGGGCACCGTGGGACAACTGGTCCAGCAGGCGCACGTTGTCCGCGATCACGTGCAGCGGAAGGTGGCCGGGCCCCTCGACCATCACCTGCACCCCGCGGGCCTTCGCCGTCTTCGCAAGGCCTCCGATGGTGCGGAGCTCGGCGAATTGGGCGGCGTCGTCGGCATCGGCGATCGAACCCGGTTGCAGGCCGGCGCCGAGGGCCAACGTCACGTCGTAGTGAGCCAGGATGTCGCAGAGTTCGTCGAAGTGCGTGTAGAGGAAGGACTCGGTCCGACGCCTCAGGCACCACGCCGCCATGATCGCGCCGCCGCGGCTGACGATCCCCGCGACGCGGCCCGCGGTGAGCGGCACGTGCTCCAGCCGCACACCGGCGTGCACGGTCATGTAGTCGACGCCGCGTTCGGCCTGTTCGACGACGGTGTCGCGGAACGCTTCCCACGTCAGCGCGGCCGGATCGCCCTGCACCGTCTCCAGGGTCTGGTGCAGCGGCACCGTCCCGACGGGGACGGGCGCGTTGCGCAGAATGCGGTCCCCGTCCCGGCCGGTGGACAGGTCGACGACGGTGTCGGCACCCCACCGGATGGACCACACCATGTCCTCGAGGGTGGAGTCGCCCGAGGCCAGGTTCGACGTCCCGACGTTGGCGGTGACCTTCACCCGGAATGCCCTGCCGATGATCATCGGTTCGCTCTCGGGGTGGCGGTGGTTGGCCGGGATGACGGCCCGGCCCGCGGCGATCTCGTCGCGAACCAGCCTGGGCCGCAAGCCCTCTCGCGCGGCGACGAACGCCATTTCGGCGGTGACGACGCCGTCCCTGGCACGCTGAAGTTGGGTTCCTAGACCACCGATCACGCCGGGCCGCGGCGGTAGTCCGCGGTCGACGTCGAGCACCGCGTCGGGATCGGTGTAGGGCCCCGAGCTGTCGTAGAGGTCCACGTGCCGCCCGTCGGCGAGCGGCACCCGGCGGTACGGCACGCGGCCGCCTCGAACGTCGGCCAGGTCGAGATACCCCTTCGCGCTGCCCGTGATCGGACCGGTCGTCACCGCGGGCGTCGCCACGGAGTCGTCGGCCGAGCCGCTGCCGGGCAGCCGGTGGGCGGCCGTGCTCACAGGGCCTTGAGTTCCTCGGTCACGGCGTTGACCGACTTCTTCGCGTCGCCGAACAGCATGGAGGTGTGGCCGAGGAAGAACAGCGGGTTCTCGATGCCCGCGTACCCCGAGCTCATCGAACGCTTGAGCACGATCACCGAGCGGGACTGGTCGACGTTGAGGATCGGCATGCCGTGGATGGGGGAGCTCGGGTCGTTGCGTGCCGCCGGGTTGGTCACGTCGTTGGCGCCGATGACGAGAGTGACGTCGGTGCGGCCGAATTCGCCGTTGACGTCGTCCATCTCCTTCATCGCGTCGTATTCGACGTCGGCCTCGGCCAGGAGCACGTTCATGTGTCCCGGCATGCGACCGGCGACGGGGTGGATGGCGTACTTCACCTCGACGCCCTTGGACTCCAGGATCGAGGCCATGTCCTTGACGGCGTGCTGGGCTTGGGCGACGGCCAGCCCGTAGCCGGGCACCACGATGACCTGGTTGGCGTAGGCCATTTGGATCGCCGCGTCGGCGGCTGACGTCGACTTTGCAGTGCCCTGTTCCCCTGCGACCGCGGCGGCCGCGTCGCTGCCCGCCCCGAAGGAGCCGAAGACGATCGCCGGGATCGACCGGTTCATCGCCACCGCCATCAGGTTGGTCAGGATCGAGCCCGAGGCGCCGACGATCATGCCCGCCACGATCATCGCGGTGTTGTTCAGCGCCAAACCCGCTGCAGCGGCTGACAATCCGGTCATCGCGTTGAGCAGTGAGATGACCACCGGCATGTCCGCGCCACCGATCGGGAACACCACGAACAGGCCCATGATCCCGGCGAGCACCAGCACGACGACGATCGACCAACCGGGGTTGCCCGTGCCGGCGTGCACGCCGATGTACACCGCCATGGCGACCGCGGCCAGCAGCAGCACCGCGTTGGAGGCCTGAAAGATACGGGCAGCCTTCACCAGTCTCTTTTCAAGGTTCTTCGGGATCGACTCCTGCAGTTTCAGGAACGCGACGAGCGAACCCCAGAACGACACCGAGCCGATGATCGCCGCGAACAGCGAGCCGATCACCAGTGCGACGGTGGGGGACTGGTCGGGGGCGAAGTGTCCGAAACCGTCCGTCTCGATGAACTCCGCCCAGGCGATGAGGGCGACGGTGCCACCGCCGACGCCGTTGAACAGCGCGACGAGCTGCGGCATCGCGGTCATCTTGGTCTTCTTGGCTGGCGGGACGCCGAGCACCACTCCGATGATCAACCCGGCGGCGATGAGGATCCAGTTGATGGAGGCGGTGTCGCGCACCTTGATCAGCGTCGCGACGACGGCGAGTCCCATGCCTGCGGCCGCGATGAGGTTGCCGCGCACGGCGGTCTTGGGACCGGTCAGGCCGGACAGCCCGAGGATGAAGAGGCCGAACGCGACGATGTAGAGACTGTTGACGAGGTAGTTCACCGCTCGGCCCCCGCCTTCTCGGCTTCGGGCTTGCGGCCCTTGAACATGCTGAGCATTCGATCGGTGACGAGGAAGCCGCCGATCACGTTGAGCGTGCCGAAGATCAGCGCGACGAACGCGATGAGGCGCACTCCCCACCCCGCGTCGGCGGGCAGTTCGCCGAGCACGATCAGCGCGCCGAGCACCACGATGCCGTGAATGGCGTTGGTGCCCGACATCAGCGGCGTGTGCAAGGTGTTGGGCACCTTGGAGATGACGGCGAATCCGACGAACCCGGCGAGCACCAGGATCGCGAGATTGGCCAGTAGTTGGTCGTACATGGTTACGACACCTCCCGGGTGATGCAGGAGGCCGCGATGACCTCGTCGTCGAAGTCCGGCGCGAGTGCGCCGTCGGTAATTAAGAGGTCCAGCAGCGAGGTGACGTTCTTGGCGTACAACTCGCTGGCGTGCTCGGGCATGGTGGCGGGCAGGTTCAGCGGCGAGGCGATCGTCACGCCATGCCTGACCACCGTCTGCCCGGGCTCGGTGAGCTCGCAGTTGCCGCCGGTCTCCCCGGCGAGGTCCACCACGACGCTGCCTGCCTTCATGCCCTCCACCGCGGCGGCGGTGACGAGGCGCGGCGCCGGCCTGCCTGGCACCAGGGCGGTCGTGATGACCACGTCGAACTTGGTGATGGCCCGTTCCAGTGCCGATTGTTGTTGGGCGCGTTCGGCTTCGGTCAACTCGCGGGCGTACCCGCCCTCGCCCGCCGCGTCGATCCCGAGGTCGAGCCACTGCGCGCCGACCGAGCGGACCTGGTCGGCCACCTCGGGGCGCACGTCGTAGCCGGTGGTCTTGGCGCCGAGACGCTTGGCGGTCGCCAACGCCTGCAACCCCGCCACCCCGACCCCGAGGATCAGTGCGCTCGTCGGCTTCACCGTGCCCGCGGCGGTGGTGAGCATCGGGAAGAACCGCGTCGACAACGACGCCGCGAGTACCACGGCCTTGTAGCCGGCCACGTTGCCCTGTGAGGACAACGCATCCATTGCCTGAGCCCGGGAGATGCGCGGAATCGCTTCCAGCGCAAAGGCTGTGACGTCGGCGAGCCGCAGCTCGTCGGCGAGTTCGGGTCGGGTCCGTGGGGCGAGGAAGCCGATCAGCATCGATCCTGGCTTGAGCCGGGTCACCTCGTCGGAGTTCGGCGGGTTGACCTTCACGACCACGTCGGCGGGCCAGGCGTCACCGATCGTCGCCCCGGCACTCAGGTAGTGCTCGTCGGCGATCAGGGCTCCCGCCCCGGCACCGCTCTCCACGACGACCTCGAGACCGCTGGCACACAGCCGCTCGACCACCTTGGGCACCAGCGCGACGCGGCGCTCACCCTCGGCCGATTCCCGCGGAACTCCGATCAGCGTCATGATCCTCCTCTTGCCCGACGGTGGACCTGGAGCTCCAGGCAACGGTCGACGGCGTAGACGGCTGCGACGAGCCGGGTCGAAAAACAGGCTAGGCCAACTGCATATTGTATGCAACTATTGATCGGTACGAGTGCGTGGCCGTCTGGAGCACGGGATTTGATTTCTGCGGACGGGCAGATGCATACACCATACGATTTAAGGAGTCCCGTGAGGATTGCAGTCGTCGGCGCCGGAGCAATCGGCGCCTATTGGGGCGCCGCCATGCAACGCGGCGGAGCCGAAGTCCACCTGATCGCGCGCAACGCGCACCTGCAGGCCATGCGCACCAACGGGGTACGGGTGCTCAGCGACCGCGGCGACTTCGTGGCCTACCCCCACGCGACCGACGACCCTCGCGACATCGGACCGGTGGACTACGTGTTCCTCGGACTCAAGGCGCACGGCTACCCGTCCAGCGGGCCGCTGGTGAATCCCCTTCTGGGAGAACACACCGCGGTGCTGGCGGCGCAGAACGGCATTCCCTGGTGGTACTTCCACGAACTGGAAGGCCCCTACCGGGGGCGCCGCGTCGAGGCCGTCGACCCGGGTGGAGCCACCACCGCGGTGTTCTCGCCCGAGCGGGCGATCGGCTGCGTGGTCTACCCCGCCACCACCATCGAGGCGCCAGGGGTGATCCGGCACCTGGAGGGCACCCGGTTCTCCATCGGCGAGCCGTCGGGGGAGATCTCGGCACGCTGCCAGGCGTTGAGTGACGCCATGGTCGCCGGCGGCTTGAAGGCCCCCGTCGAGGCCGACCTGCGCAGCGACATCTGGATCAAGCTGATGGGCAACGTCGCGTTCAACCCGTTGAGCGCGTTGACCAGGGCCACGATGGTCGAGATCTGCCAGAACCCCCGCACCAGGCAGATCGTCGTCCAGCTGATGGAGGAGACGCTCGACATCGCCGCGAGAGTCGGTGCCACACCCGACATCTCGATCGAGAAGCGACTGCGGGGCGCCGAGAACGTCGGCCACCACAAGACCTCGATGCTGCAAGACCTCGAGGCGGGCAAGCCACTGGAACTCGACGCCATCGTCACCGCGGTCGTGGAGATGGCCGACCTGACCGGTGCGGCCGCTCCGACGCTGCGCACCATCCATGCCGCCACCGACCTGCTGGCACGCACCTGCGTGCCGGATACGCCGGTGGTCGAGAACACCCCAGAGCTGGCAACTCAGCCGGTTCTGCAGTGAGGGAGAAGAAGATGACCAACCGTCGCGCAAAGATCGTCTGCACGCTGGGTCCGGCCACCGCGACCCGGGCGGTGCTGACCGAACTCGTCGACGCCGGAATGGACGTGGCCCGACTGAACTTCAGCCACAGCACCCGCGAGGAGCACTCGGCGCTCTACGCCATGGTGCGCGAGATCGCGTCCGAGCGCGGCCGCGTGGTCGGCGTACTGGCCGACCTGCAGGGCCCCAAGATCCGGCTCGGCTGCTTCGCCGACGGTCCGGTGACGTGGGCGACGGGGGAGCGCGTGGTCATCACCACCGACTCCTGCCGCGGCGATCACGACCGGGTGTCGACGACCTACGCGGGACTGTCCGGTGACGTGCGGGCCGGGGACCGCCTGCTCGTCGACGACGGCAAGGTGGATCTGCTCGTCGTGGGAGTCGACGGTCCCGACATCGCCTGCGAGGTGCTCGACGGTGGGCCGGTCAGCGATCACAAGGGCATCTCGCTGCCCGGCGTCGACGTCAGCGTTCCTCCGTTGTCGGACAAGGACATCGAGGATCTCAAGTTCGCCATCGAGCTCGGCGCGGACATGGTGGCGATGTCGTTCGTGCGAGCGCCCGAGGAAGTCAAGCTCGCGCACGCCATCATGGACGAGGTCGGCCGCCGGGTGCCGGTGATCGCCAAGCTGGAGAAGCCCGAGGCGGTGTCGGACCTGGCGGGGATCGTCGAGGCGTTCGACGGCCTGATGGTCGCCAGGGGCGATCTCGGGGTCGAGATGCCGCTCGAGCAGATCCCGCTGGTCCAACGGAGGGCCATCGCCCTGTGCCGCCAGGCGGCCAAACCCGTGATCGTCGCGACCCAGATGCTCGACTCGATGATCTCCGACCGTCGCCCCACCCGCGCCGAGGTGTCCGACGTGGCCAACGCGGTCTTCGACGGCGCCGACGCGGTGATGCTCTCGGCCGAGACCAGCGTTGGCGTCCACCCCGCGCACGCGGTGGCGACCATGGCGCGCATCGTCGAGGCCGCCGAGAGTGGCGTCGGCCGTGGTGACGTCGCCGAAGGTCAGTTCGAGGCCTCAGGGGACGCCGTTTTCGGCGACGCCATCGCCGTTGCCGCCTGTGAGGTTGGGCGGCGCCTCGGGGCGGCGGCGCTGTGCTGCTTCACGCGGACGGGCGACACCGCCCTGCGCCTGGCGCGGCAGCGGTCGCCGCTTCCGCTGCTGGCGTTCGCCCACGACGACGAGGTGCGCACCAGAATGGCGTTTTCCTGGGGCATCACCTCGGCCGTGCTCGCTCCGTCGGCCGTGGCAGAGTCGATGCCCGGCGAGGTGAGCCGGGCGCTCATCGGCATGGGCGTGTGCCATCCCGGTGACGTCGTCGTGGTGGTCTCCGGCAGTCGCAGCGGCGTGGCCGGCTACACCGACTCGGTGCGCGTGCTACGCGTCGAATGACGTTGTCGTGCAGGGCTGTTCCGACCAGCCCTGCACGGACATCGTCGGACGTGTCACGCGGTTGGTCAGGTCGGCGACCGTGGCGCGCAGGGCCGTCACGGTCCGCTCGGCCTCGGCGAGCTTGGTGCGCAACGCCTTCTCGGTAGCCCGACGCTCGCTCACCTCGCGCATGACGGCCGCGATCCCGACGATGGTGCCCGCGTCGTCGCGCAGGAGGGCCACGCTGAACTCGATGGAGAGCTGACGGCCGTCCTGGTGGGTGGCCGGTACCCCCAGCAGCGTGTCGCCGTACTTCGTGACGCCGGTTTCCATGGTGTGCTCGTAGCCCCGCCAATGCCGGTCGCGCAGTTTGACGGGGATGATCAGGTCCAGGCTGGCACCGAGTGCATCCTCTGCCGAATACCCGAACATGTTGGCAGCGCCGGCATTCCACAGGTCGATTCGCCCCTGCGGGTCGGTCACCACGATGGCTTCTGGGGAATCGGCCACCACCGCTCTTGCGAGCCAGGCCTGGTCGAGGGTGCTGCTGCTCTCGCTCACGGGGTCCCCTTCTTTGGTGTTACCCGATTCGTTGCATCGGGCTACAGAATAACGCATACTGCATACACAGTTCAATCACGCCGAAGAGGCAGCAAGGGGAGCGCCAGTGCTGTTGCGCCAGCTGGAGTACTTCGTGACGGTGGCCCGGGAGCGGCACTTCGCGAGGGCCGCCGAGGCCTGCTACGTCTCGCAGCCAGCGCTCTCCACCGCGATCGCCAAGCTCGAGCGCGAGCTCAACGTCACCCTGATCCACCGCGGGCAGAACTTCGAGGGCCTCACGCTGGAGGGCGAGCGGCTGGTCGTCTGGGCCAAGCGACTCTTGGCCGAGCACGACGGCCTCAAGGCAGAGGCTGCGGCGATGCGCACCGGCATCTCCGGCACGTTGCGCCTTGGCACCGGACCCACCGTGTCGACGACGACGGCGCAGCCGGTGGCCACGTTCTGTGGGTTGCACCCGCTGGCCAAGGTGACCATCTGTTCGCGGTTGTCCTCCACCGACCTGCTGCGACAACTGCGCGACTTCGAACTCGACGCCGCCATCGCCCACTTCGGCCCCGACGACCGGTCGGGCCTGGAGGTGGTGCCGCTATATCAGGAGCGGTACGTGCTCCTGGTCTCCGGTGACCACTTGGCGTCCGGGTACGACACCATCACCTGGGCCGAGGCTGCGCAGCTTCCGCTGGCACTCCTGATGCCGCACATGAGGTTTCGCCAGTTCATCGACAAGGCCTTCGCCGCCAACGGGGTGGTCGCCGCACCGCAGGTGGAAACCGATTCGGTCGCATCCCTCTACTCCCACGTCGCGACCGGCGCCTGGGCGAGCGTGGTGCCTCACACGTGGTTGCGGGCCATCCCCGCCATGGGCGCGGCGCGCGCCGTGCGGCTCGTCGAACCCGAGGCCACCGCCCAGATTTCGATCGCCATCCACGCCGGGTCGGGCTCGGTGGCCGCTCGGGCGTTCGTCAACGTCATCGCAGGCGCGCGGCTCGACGAGACCTTCGGTCTCGAGCGCCGCGAACTCGTCGCCGGGCTGAGCCGGCCCTGACACCGTGCCAAGACGATCGCCTTCGACCGCGCGCGTCGTGATAACCGGCGTTTATCGGCCGGTTGACGACAGGTCTTGGACGCCGGTCTTGGCGCGGTGAAAGGTATTGAGACGTAACGGAAAACACCCATCGCCAGGAAGGTCCACATCATGACCCTCGCTCCCATGCGAGACGCGGAGGTAGCGAGTACCGACGAGCCGGTCGCACTCACCGACGGGATCCACTTGGTCGTCGACGCCCTCAAGCTCAACGACGTCCACACCATCTACGGAGTCGTCGGCATCCCGATCACCGACCTGGCCCGGTTGGCCCAGGCGTCCGGCCTTCGCTACATCGGCTTCCGGCACGAGAGCGACGCCGCGCACGCGGCGGCCGCAGCCGGCTTCCTCACGCAGAAGCCAGGCATCTGCCTGACCGTGTCGGCGCCCGGCTTCCTCAACGGCCTCGTCGGACTCGCCAACGCCACCACCAACTGCTTCCCGATGGTCCAGATCTCCGGATCCAGCGAGCGTCACCTGGTCGACCTCCAGCGCGGCGATTACGAGGAGATGGACCAGCTCGCCGCCGCACGGCTCTTCGCGAAGGCGGCCTTCCGGGTGTCCCGTGCCGAGGACGTCGGCCGCGGCATCGCCCGTGCCCTGCGCACCGCGGCGTCCGGCCGTCCCGGCGGTGTCTACCTTGACATCCCGGCCGCAGTCCTCGGTGAGGTGCTCGACGCCCAGGAAGCGGCGAAGACGCTGTGGAAGGTCGTCGACCTCGCACCCAAGCAACTGCCCGGCGTCGAGGCAGTCGACGCGGCCATCTCGCTGCTCGCCGGCGCCGAACGGCCGCTGATCGTGCTCGGCAAGGGTGCCGCGTACGCCCAGGCCGACGCGCAGATCCGCGAGTTCGTCGAGAGCACGGGCATCCCGTACGTGCCGATGTCGATGGCCAAGGGCCTGCTGCCCGACGACCACCCGCAGTCCGCGGCGACCGCCCGATCGGTGGCGCTGAAGCGGGCCGACGTGGTGCTGCTGGTGGGTGCGCGGCTCAACTGGCTGCTGGGACATGGCGATTCACCGCAGTGGAACGCCGACGCCAAGTTCATCCAGGTCGACATCTCGGCATCGGAGATGGACAGCAACCAGCCCATCGCGGCGCCGCTGGTCGGCGACATCGCATCGGTGGTCGACATGCTGCTGGAACGCAGCAAGCCCGGCCAGATCAGCGTGACGCCGACGTGGCGTGACGAGCTGACCACCAAGTCGGCGCAGAACGTGGCCAAGATGGCAGGCCGCCTCGAGGCCGCCCTCACCGCCCACCCGATGAAGTTCCTCGGCGCCCTGCAGTCGATCCGTGACGTGCTGGCGGACAACCCGCACGTGTACGTCGTCAACGAGGGTGCGAATGCACTCGACCTGGCGCGCAACACGATTGGCATGCAGGTGCCACGCCATCGGCTGGACAGCGGGACGTGGGGCGTCATGGGCATCGGCATGGGTTACGCCATCGCCGCCGCGGTGGAGAGCGGTGAGCCGGTCGTCGCGATCGAGGGTGACAGCGCCTTTGGCTTCAGCGGCATGGAGCTCGAGGTGATCTGCCGCTACAACCTGCCGATCGTGACGGTCATCCTCAACAACGGCGGCGTCTACCGGGGCGACGATCCGTCGACCACGTCCGACCCCGCGCCGACGGCGTTGCGGGCGCAACACGAATACATGATCAAGGCGTTCGGCGGCAAGGGATATCACGCCACGACACCCGAAGAGGTGGAGACCGCGCTGCGGGAGGCACTCGCCTCGGGCAGGCCCGCCCTCATCGACTGTGTCATCGATCCCTCCGACGGTACCGAGAGCGGCAACATCGCCCACCTGAATCCCAAGGGCATCAGCGGCAAGTGAGCAACGCGCACGACAACGAGAACTACACAACCGAGGACACCACGATGAAAGGAACCGTCTCATGACTGAATTACCCCTCGCAGGGATCAAGGTGATCGACTTCACCGGCGTGCAGGCCGGCCCGGCCTGCACCCAGATGCTGGCCTGGTTTGGCGCCGACGTCCTGAAGGTCGAACGACCCGCCGGAGGTGACGTCACGCGAAATCAGTTGCGCGACATCCCCGACGTGGACGCCCTGTACTTCACCATGCTGAACAGCAATAAGCGTTCGCTGGCGATCGACACGAAGTCACCCGAGGGCCTCGAGGTGATGGAGAAGCTGGTTCGCGGCGCCGACGTGCTGGTGGAGAACTTCGCCCCCGGTGCGATGGACCGGATGGGCCTGTCCTGGGACAAGCTGCAGGAGTGGAACCCACGCCTGATCTTCGGCTCGGTCAAGGGTTTCAACGACGACTCGTCGTACACCGACCTCAAGGTCTACGAGAACGTCGCCCAGTGTGCCGGCGGTGCAGCGTCGACCACCGGCTTCTGGGACGGCCCGCCGACGGTCAGCGGCGCCGCGCTCGGTGACAGCAACACCGGCATGCACCTGCTCATCGGCATCCTGACCGCGATCATCCAGCGCGACAAAACCGGCAAGGGGCAGAAGGTCTCGGCGTCGATGCAGGATTCGGTGCTCAACCTGTGCCGGGTCAAGCTCCGTGACCAGCAGCGGCTGGAAGCCGTTGGCTACCTCGAGGAGTACCCGCAGTACCCGAACGGTGAGTTCAGTGACGCCGTACCCCGCGGCGGCAACGCAGGCGGCGGCGGCCAGCCCGGCTGGGTGGTCAAGTGCAAGGGCTGGGAGACCGACCCCAACGCCTACATCTACTTCACCATCCAGGAGCAGAACTGGAAGCGCACCGCCGAGGCCATCGGGCACCCGGAATGGGTCGAAGACGAGGGCTACAGCACGGCCCGCGCCCGCCAGGACAAGATCTTCGAGATCTTCGGCGAGATCGAGAAGTGGCTGGCGGACAAGACCAAGTGGGAGGCGGTCGACGTGCTGCGCGCGTGGGAGGTGCCGTGTGCGCCGGTGATGTCCATGAAGGACCTCGCCAACGACCAGACGCTGCGCACGAGCGGAAGCATCGTCGAGGTTGACCAGAAGGGCCGCGGCACCTTCCTCACCGTTGGCAGCCCGATCAAGTTCTCGTCGTTCAAGCCCGAGATCGTGGGTGCCCCGCTGCTCGGCGAGCACACCGACGAGGTGCTGACCCAGTTGGGCTACGACGCCGACGCGATCGAGGACTTCCACCGCAAGAAGATCGTCGTCTAAGAGCGCAGGATTGCCGCCCCGGATTCGGGGCGGCAATCCCGTTCTTCCCCTCACACGTTTGGGAGCACGCATGACCACGACCGAACCACAGCCCGGCCGCACCGTCGCCGAGGTGGTCACCGACACCGTCGCGGCCCTGGAAGGGCAGCGTGGCGCCCTGCTCCCCATTCTGCACGCGATCCAAGAAACGTTGGGATGCGTTCCCCGTGAGGCGGTTCCGGTGCTCGCCGAACGACTCAACCTCTCGCGCGCCGACGTTCACGGCGTCGTCAGCTTCTATCACGACTTCCGCGCCGAGCCCGCGGGGCGCACGACGGTCAAGATCTGCCGCGCGGAGGCGTGTCAGGCCGTCGGCAGCGGTCGACTGGTCGACCACGTTCGGGACCGGTACGGAATGGAACTCGGCGAGACCCGAAGCGACGGTGCCTTGACGGTGGATCAGGTGTTCTGCCTTGGGAACTGCGCGCTGGGCCCCACGGTGCAGGTCGGTGCCCGGCTGCACGGCCGCGTCGATACTGCGAAGCTGACCGATCTCATCGACTCGGCGATGGCCTCGTGAGCCCGGTGACGCCGTCGGTGACGGTGTACGTGCCCGGTGACTCGGCGGCCAGGTCCGTCGGCGCCGACGAGGTCGCCGAGGCCGTGCTCAGGGCGGGTGCCCGTGTCGGACAGCCAGTTCATCTGGTGCGCAACGGAACTCGCGGGATGCTCTGGCTGGAGCCGCTGATCGAGGTGGTCACGCCCGAGGGCCGGATCGGATACGGGCCCGTCGAGGCGGCCGACGTCGACGGCTTGGTGGACGCAGGCCTGTTCAGCGGCGGTGAGCATCCCACGCGCGTCGGCGTCGTCGACGACCTCCCGTGGATGACCAGCCAGGACCGACTGACCTTCGCCCGCGTCGGCGTCGTCGACCCGCTGTCGCCCGAGGACTTCGTCACGCACGGTGGCCTCCGTGGCCTCCGCCGGGCGCTGGAGATGACCCCCGACGAGGTCGTCGAGGAGATGACCGCCTCCGGTCTACGCGGCCGCGGCGGTGCGGGCTTCCCGGCCGGGATCAAGTGGAAGACCGTCCTCGGCTGCGACGAGGCGCTGAAGTTCGTGTGCTGCAACGCCGACGAAGGCGACAGCGGCACCTTCGCCGACCGGATGGTGATGGAGGGCGATCCGTTCCTGCTCATCGAGGGCATGGCGATCGCCGCCCACGCCGTCGGCGCGACGGAGGGCTTCGTCTACATCCGCTCGGAGTATCCGGCCGCGGTCGCCACGATGCGCGCCGCGATCGAGATCGCCACCTGGCACGGCTGGCTCGGCGACGGCATCCTCGGCACGTCGCTGAACTTCTCGCTGCAGGTGCGGGTTGGCGGCGGCGCCTACATCTGCGGCGAGGAAACCTCCATGCTGGAGAGCCTCGAGGGCAAGCGCGGCGAGGTCCGCGCAAAGCCGCCGATCCCCGCCATCCACGGACTGTTCGGTCAGCCGACGCTGGTCAACAACGTGCTGACGTTGACCAGCGTGCCCGCCATCCTCGCCGACGGGGCCGCGGCCTTCCAGAGCCTCGGCGTCGAACGGTCAAGGGGCACACAGGTCTTCCAACTCGGTGGCAACATCCGCCGCGGCGGTGTCGTCGAGAAGGCCTTCGGCATCACCCTGGGTGAGTTGGTCGAAGACTACGGCGGCGGCACCCGCACGGGGCGGCCCGTGCGCGCCGTCCAGGTCGGCGGCCCGCTCGGCGCCTATGTTCCGCCGTCGGACTTCGGCCTTCGGATGGACTACGAGGAATTCCAGGCCGCAGGCGCCATGGTCGGTCACGGCGGCGTCGTCGTCTTCGACGACACCGTCGACATGGCGGCGCAGGCGCGTTTCGCGATGGAATTCTGCGCGGCGGAGTCGTGCGGCAAGTGCACCCCGTGCCGGATCGGCTCGACGCGCGGGGTCGAGGTCATCGACCGCATCGTGGCGGGTGAGAACCCCGACGAGAATCTGGCGCTGCTCGAAGACCTTTGCGAGGTCATGACAGACGGCTCCCTGTGCGCCATGGGAGGTCTCACCCCACTGCCGGTGCGGAGCGCGCTGGCGCACTTCGCCGGCGACTTCCTCGAACCGAGGATCCAACCTCGGCGACCACTACCGCTGAGCACGGCCCCACGGCAGGAGACGGCATGAGCTTGAACACCGAACGAGACCTCGGCACACCGGCAGTCGACGGACCTGCGACGGTCGGCGTCGAGGTCGACGGCCTTCGGGTGCTGGTGCCGGAGGGGACCTCGGTGATGCGGGCTGCGGCGATCGCGGGCGTCGACGTGCCCAAGCTGTGCGCCACCGATTCCCTCGACGCGTTCGGCTCCTGTCGGCTCTGCCTCGTCGAGATCGACGGCCGGCGGGGGACGCCCGCGTCGTGCACCACCCCGGTCGCCGACGGCATGGTCGTGCACACGCAGACCCCGAAGGTCGCGAGGCTGCGCGAGAGCGTCATGGAGCTCTACATCTCCGATCACCCCCTGGACTGCCTGACGTGTCCGGCCAACGGTGACTGCGAGCTGCAGGACATGGCAGGCGTCGTCGGTCTGCGCCAGGTGCGCTACGGGCAGGACGGCGCGAACCACGGTGACGCCGAGATCGACCACAGCAACCCGTATTTCGACTTCGACCCGTCCAAGTGCATCTCGTGCTCGCGATGCGTGCGGGCCTGCGGCGAGATCCAGGGGACGTTCGCGCTGACCATCGAGGGCCGCGGGTTCGCCTCCAAGGTCTCCCCGGGGGCTGGCGAGACGTTCATGGACTCCGAGTGCGTGTCGTGCGGTGCCTGCGTGCAGGCCTGCCCGACGTCGACCCTGCAGGAGAAGTCGGTCGTCGAGCTGGGCGTGCCGACCCGGTCGGTCACGACCACGTGCGCGTACTGCGGGGTTGGCTGCTCCTTCAAGGCCGAACTGCGGGGCGACGAGGTGGTCCGGATGGTGCCGCTGAAGGACGGCGGCGCCAACGACGGCCACTCCTGTGTCAAGGGGCGGTTCGCCTTCGGCTACGCGTCGCACCCCGACCGGGCCCTCAAGCCCATGCTGCGAGAGAAGATCACCGATCCCTGGCGGGAGGTCGAGTGGGACGAGGCAATCGACGCCGTCGCCCGTGGGATGCTCGAGGTGAAGCGCAACCACGGGCCGGGGTCGATCGGTGCGATCACGTCGTCGCGCTGCACGAACGAAGAGGTCTACGTCGTGCAGAAGATGGTGCGCGCGGCGTTCGGCAACAACAACGTCGACACGTGCGCACGGGTGTGCCACTCGCCGACCGGATACGGGCTCAAGCAGACCTTCGGGGAATCGGCTGGTACGCAGGACTTCAAGTCGGTCGCCAGCGCCGACGTCATCATGGTCATCGGCGCGAACCCAACCGACGGGCACCCCGTGTTCGCCTCCCGCATGAAGCAGCGGCTGCGCCAGGGTGCCCGCCTGATCGTCGCCGACCCGCGGCGCATCGACCTGGTGCGCTCACCGCACGTCGCCGCCGACCATCATCTGCAACTGCAGCCGGGCACCAACGTGGCCATCGTCAACGCGATGGCGCACGTCGTGGTCACCGAGGGTCTCGTCGACCAGGACTTCGTCGCGGCGCGGTGCGAGGGCTTCGACGACTGGGCGCGGTTCATCGCCAGCGAGGAGCACAGCCCGGAGGCCGTCGAAGCCATCACCGGCGTGCCCGCCGCCGAGGTGCGTGCCGCCGCACGGTTGTACGCGACCGGTGGCAACGGCGCGATCTACTACGGTCTTGGCGTCACCGAGCACAGCCAGGGCTCCACGATGGTGATGGGGATGGCCAATCTCGCCATGGCGTGCGGCAACATCGGCCGCGACGGCGTCGGCGTCAACCCGCTGCGCGGTCAGAACAACGTCCAGGGTTCGTGCGACATGGGTTCCTTCCCACACGAACTCACCGGCTACCGGCACGTGTCCGACGACGCGGCCCGCAAGATCTTCGAGGACCTGTGGGGGACGACGCTGCAGGCCGAACCGGGACTGCGAATCCCCAACATGTTCGACTCCGCGCTGGAGGGAACGTTCCGCGCGTTGTTCGTCCACGGCGAGGACATCGCGCAGTCCGATCCGAACTTTCACCACGTGTCGGCCGCGCTGGAGGCGATGGACCTCGTCGTCGTGCAGGATCTGTTCCTCAACGAGACGTCGAAGTTCGCCCACGTCTTCCTGCCAGGGGCGTCGTTCCTGGAGAAGGACGGCACCTTCACCAATGCCGAGCGGCGCATCAATCGCGTTCGCTCCGTGATGAAGCCCAAGAACGGAAAGCACGAATGGGCAATCGTCTGCGAGATCGCCACCGCCATGGGCTATCCCATGCACTATGACCATCCCTCGGAGATCATGGACGAGATCGCCGCCGTGACACCGACGTTCGCCGGGGTGTCGTTCGACAAGCTCGACCGGGTGGGCAGCCTCCAGTGGCCGTGCGACGATCAGGCCCCGCTTGGAACGCCCATCATGCACGCCGAGTCCTTCACTAGGGGCCTCGGCCGGTTCGTGCCGACTCCGTTCGTGCCGACAAGCGAGCGCAGCACCCGCAAGTACCCGTTGGTCCTGACCACGGGCCGAATCCTCAGTCAGTACAACGTCGGCGCGCAGACCCGTCGCACCGCCAACGTCGCCTGGCACGCCGAGGACGTCCTGGAGATCCATCCCCACGACGCCGAAGTGCGGGGAATTCTCGACGGCTCCCGCGTGACGCTGACCAGTCGCGTGGGGGAGACCGCTCTGCACGCGAAGCTCTCCGAGCGCATGCCGACGGGCGTGGTCTACACCACCTTCCATCACCCGATCTCGGGAACGAACGTCCTCACCACGGAGAACTCCGACTGGGCGACCAACTGCCCGGAGTACAAGGTGACGGCGGTCCAGGTCTCCCTGGCGCGGTCGGTGGTGGCGACCGATGCGGCCGGAGCTGCCGAATTAATCGGTGCTGCAGCAGAACTCGTGGATTGAGGGTGGTGTGATGTCCGGTTCGGAGTTCACCGAGGTTCGGCTGGTCAACGACATCCTCGCCAACCTGTCGTACCTGTCCGACGACGAGGCGGCGAGCGCGCTCGCCGGTCACATCGAACGGTTCTGGGATCCGCGGATGACGGGCCGACTGCGGGAACGGGTCACCGCCGACGCGGCTTCGGTCAGTACGGTCGTCGTGGCTGCGGTGGCGCAGCTGAGCTGACGCCCCCGGCTCGCGTCAGCGACGCCGCGGGGCCGCGGGCACGCAGGCCAGGCTCTGGGCTCCGACGCCCTCGTGGTCGACGCCGCGCCAGAAGTCGGCGTCGTAGCCGGCATCGGAGATCTGCACCATCTCCACGGTGGCGGGACGCCTCGTCGACGCGGTGTGCTCGTGGAGTTCGGCGAGGTCGATCTCGAGCCTGTCGATGCCGTTGCGGATCTGCTTGGCGTTGTTGGCGACGCGACGCATGGCGGTCGTGTGGCCGTGGATCGCCTCCAACGCCGCCACGCAGCGCAGGGTCTCCTGGATCAACCGGTGCAGTTCCTCGACGGTGGTCGTGGCGTTCATGGGTTCTCCTTCAACGGTTTTGGACACGTCACCGGGGCAGGCCGAGGACGGGTAGGCCGGGGCGGTGCAGAAGGCGCGTCATCACGGCCGCGCCCAGGCTGACCACGCCCGCGACGAGGAACGCGATCGGCAGGTGCTGGGACCCGATGAGTAGCGCGGGGAGTCCGATTCCGATGACGCCGCCGAACAGCTTCGCGCTGTAGACGGCGCCGAAGTTGCGGACCGCACTCGGCTCACCGAAGTAGTCGGCGACGAGGCTGGCGACCAGCGGATAGAAGGCACCGCCCGCAAGACCGCTGAGCGCGGCGAACCCGATGAACGCCACCGGCATGGCGACCGACGCCGAGTAGACGAGGCCCAGTTGCGCGCCGCCCTGAATAAGCAGCGCCGCGGTCAGGGTCTGCCGCCGCCCGAGCCGGTCCGACAGCCGGCCGGCGATGCTGCGACCGGTGCCGTTGACGATCGCCAGCAGTCCGACGGCGAGCGCGGCAACGGTCAGCGAAAACCCTTGGTAGATCGCGAGGATGGGTACGTAGACGGCGGTCAGCAGGGACGCCGCCGCGGCGATCACCATGATCAGGTACATCACCAGGAAGGCGGGCGTGCGGATGGCCTCGGCGGGCGAGTACTGGCGGATCGCGGTGACGTTGTTGCCAAGGCTGCGGTTGAGCGTCTTGTCGACAGCCCACTGCCTTGGGTCGATGTCCAGCGGCCACCATCCCGCCGGTGGGTCTTGCAACAGGGCACCCGCTTGGGCGACCACGACGAGCATGACGACGCCCACCGCGAGGAAGACCGGGGTGCGGTTGTCGGGGGTCAGGATGGCGGCAAACGCGGCGATGAACGGCACTGCGCCGCAACCGATTGCCCCGGTGACGAGGCCGACCCTGGCGGCGCGCTTCTCCGGGTACCACTTGGCGACGGTGGCGGTGCACGTGGCGTACACGATGCCCGCGCCGATGCCCGACAGCACCGAGTAGCCGACGATTGCGAGTGCGAAGTCGTCGGTCAGGGCGACGGTGAGTGGACCGGCGGCGCACAGCACTGCCCCGACCGGAACGGCCCGCCCGGGGGAGAGGGCGAAGCGGTGACTCAGGACGGCGGTGGGAGCGGCGGCGCCGGCCTGGAAGACGACCCAAAGCGCGAGCACCCAGAGCGCGCCGGTGAGGCTTCCTCCTCCGGTGACGTGCAGTGCGGTCAACGCGACGCCGAAGCCGTATTGCAGAACGCCGATGCACGCCATGGCAATCCACGCGAATACGAGCATCCAGGTGCGGGAGCAGCCGATGAGATCCTCGGGGCGCTCGCCGACGCGGTATGAGCGGCCGCGGTGATCGCGTACTTCAGCCACGGGGGGTGGGGCATCGGTTACCGGCATGGCACGCTCCTAATTGCATACAGTATGCCGTTAGATTAACGTGATGTGCGTCACGTGTCCAGAGATGCGCCGACCCGACGTGACGCCACGTCGTGAAACCCGAAGAGAGGACGTCACATGGGCCGCGTCACCAGTAGATATCGAGTGCTCCGTCTCGACGACGGCGTCGGTGCCCATCGACCGGACAGCCTGGCCGCCGAGGAACCGCTCGAGATCCGCGTCGGGGGCCGACCCTTGACGGTGACGATGCGAACACCCGGAGACGACTTCGACCTGGCCCGCGGTTTCCTGGTCAGCGAGGGCGTCGTGACGTCCGCCGCGGACGTCACCTCGATTCGCTACTGCGCAGGCGCGACCGTCGGGGGCGCCAACACGTACAACGTGGTCGACGTACTCCTCGACGACGCCGTCCCCGCTCCCGACGCGTCGCTCGAACGCAACTTCTACACGACGTCGTCGTGCGGGGTGTGCGGGAAGGCCAGCCTGGACGCCGTGCGGACGGTCAGCCGATGGTCGGTCGACGCCGACCCCGTGCGGCTGAGCGCGACGACGATTGCGACCTTGCCGGACACGCTGCGCGCCGCCCAGCGCGTGTTCGACCGGACGGGGGGCCTGCACGCCGCGGGTCTGTTCGACGCCGACGGCACGCTGTCGTGCGTGCGTGAGGACGTCGGTCGCCACAACGCGGTCGACAAGGTGATCGGCTGGGCTGCTGGCCAGGATCGCCTTCCGCTGACGGGGATGACGCTGATGGTGAGCGGCCGGGCGTCCTTCGAGTTGGTGCAGAAGGCGGTGATGGCCGGCGTACCGGCGCTGGCGGCGGTGTCGGCGCCGTCGTCCCTGGCGGTCGACCTGGCCAGGGAGATGGGGCTGACGCTGGTGGGATTCCTCCGCGGTACGACCATGAACGTCTACTCGGGCGAGCAGCGCCTCGGTGCCGTCGTGCCGGGCTCGGATCGGCCGGCGGTGCGGTCCGCGGGCTGAGCCACTGCTCAGTCCTGGTCGGCCTTGGCCAATCGCTCGGTGTGATAGACCTCGCGGGTCCGCTCGGTGTGCCGGTGCATGATGTCGGTCGCCCTGGTGACGTCGCCCGCGGCGATCGCGGTGATCAGCTCCGCGTGCTCACTCCACGCGTCCTGCCCGCGAGGTTGCGCGATGGGCAGGTAGTACCAGCGCCACTTGCGTTCGACGAGACCGATGTGCTCGGCCAACACCTTGTTGCCTGCGAGCGTCGTGATCGCGGCGTGCAGTGCCGCGTTCGCCGCGACTAGTCCCTCGGAGTCGTTGGCCGCCAACGCATTCAAGCCGTCCTGCTGCAGCTCCCAGAGCCGGTTGACGTCCTCCGGCGTGGCGCGTGACGCGGCCAGGCCCGCCGAGTGGGTCTCCAGCACCGTGCGTACCGCGAGAAGCTGGTCTACCTCCTCCTCGGAGGGGATGTGGACGAACGCGCCCTGGGCGGGACGGAGCTCGATCCAGCCGTCGGCCTGCAGTCGCTGGAGTGCCTCCCGGACCGGTTGGCGGCTCACCCCGAGGTACTCGGCTAGTTCGGCCTCGACGAGGTGGCGGCCACGCTCGAGGGTGCCCTGCACGATCAGCTCGATGATGGCGTCGTACACGGCCTGGCGCAGGGGAGCGGGGCGCAACACCCGCGGCGAGGAGTCGTCGGCCAACATGGCGGCCCGCGAGGAGGTCTTGCGTTTGCTGGCTGGGAACGGGTGTGACATGGCGGGTGACTCCTTGACCGTGGTGGCGGTGCTCATCCTACAGGTTTTCGTATGCAAAGAACCGGTGGCGAGACCGTCGCCACATATCTTTCAGGCACCGAATCCCCCCGGCCCTGAGACGCCAAACCGGGCGCGGCGGAGTCCTTGGAGCCTCTGCCGCGCCCGGGGCGCTGTTTCCTACCCGGAACCCACCCGGGTTTTAGTCCAGCGCGAGTGACGCCGTCGCTTCCCGGTCCTTGCTTCCCGGTCGGTCGGTCGGCGTGGTGGTTTGTTCCGACACCGGCAGCTTGGGCTGACGCAGGAACAGCGTGATGAACGCGCAGGCGATGCCGACGGAGCCGGCGATGATGAACGCCGAGCCGTAACCCCAGTTGCTGACTACGACCGAGCCGAGACCGGCGCCCACCAGGCCGGAGATGACCTTGGAGCTGTAGACCAGGCCGTAGTTGGTCGCGTTGTTGTTCTCTCCGAAGTAGTCGGCAGTCATCGCCGCGAACAGCGGGAAGATGGCGCCGCCACCGAAGCCGGAGACCATGGAGGCCAGCAGGAACAGCGGCATGCTGCCGATGGACCCCGAGAAGTACACCGCGAACTGGGCCGCGCCGAGCACAAGGCAGACGATGACGAGTGTCTCCCGACGGCCGTACCGGTCGGAGATCCAGCCGATGACGCCGCGGCCGGTGCCGTTGATGATGGCCTTGAGGCTCATCGCCAGCGCCACGATGCCACCCGCGAAGCCCATCTCCTTGCCGAACGGCACCTGCATGGCGATGCCGAAGATGTTGATGCCTGCGGTGCACAGCAGGACGAACCACATCAGCGGCAGGATGCCGGTCTTGACCGCCTCCATCGGCGTGTACTGCTTCTTCGCCGGCGGATTCTTCCGCAGTGCCCTGGCGATCCGCGGATCGGTGCTGGCGCCGAGCGGGTCGACGTGCGCAGGCCACCAGTTCTTCGGCGGGTCCTTGAAGAAGAAGCCGCTGACGGCGACCAGGCTTGCAAGCAAGACGCCGGTGGCGAACAGGATCCCGGTGTAATTGCTGACGTCCATGTAGGAGGTGAAGATGAAGATGAAGGGCACCGACCCGTAGGCGAACCCGCCGTTGACGAACCCGGTCTTGCCGCCCTTGCGTTCGGGGTACCACTTGCCGACCATGTTCACGCAGGTGGCGTAGACGAAGCCGGCGGCGGCGCCGCCGAAGAAGCCGAATCCCACGTAGGCCCAGAACACATTGGGCGCGAAGGCGAGCGCCAGGTAGCCCATCAGCGAACCGGCGCCGCCCAACATCATCGCCGCGCGCGCCGAGAGCTTGCCGCTTTCCCTCAGTCGGCCCGCCGGGAAGGCGACCGCTGCCTGGAAGAACACCCAGACGCCCAGCAGCCAGAAGATGTGCGAGCCGTGCCAGCCGTGTGCGTCGGCCAGCGTGTCCTCAGCCGAGGTGAATGCGTACTCCGAGGAGCTGATCGCCATCATGGAAATCCACGGGAGCCAGACCATCCATACCCTGGACCGTCCCAGGATGTCGCGGTCGGTTTCGCCGATCCGGTAGACCCGGCCGTTTTCGTCGACTACCTCGCGGTACGTCGGCTGAGCTGTGGTCATGCTGCTCGAACCCCCTGGCTCCATGTCGAGGCAGTGGTGGGTTCGGCCGGTCGCCGACTCGGCGGGATCACCACTGACCACGCTCGATGCTCGCTGAATACTGCATACAGGTACATGTGTAACACCAATCACTCGGGAATGGGATAGTGACTACGGTCACACCGGACGGTATACTACATACAATTCTGAACGCAACCATGAATTTTCCTGGGAATCTGCTGGCGGTCTTGAAGCACCCCGTCGGTCGACGCCAGTTAGCCGCCGTGAGCATGGCGAATGGTGTTCTCGAAACACGTTGACAACGACGAAGATTCGTCCACGCGCCGCGGCGTCCGCGGACGCCGCGCCCGGACCTGGGCCGGCGCCGACGCGGTGGCGGAGCTCTCGGCTGGGCTGCATCGCGGCGGCCGAGTAGGGGCAAAACGGGCCGAAACATAGACAGATGTTGTTACTTGGGACACACTCTTGGTCTAACGCATACGGTATGCAATCTGAGTAGTCGCCTCCACGGCCGATCTTGTTCGCAGGACGCGGCGGGCTCCGGAGGGCTCACGCGCCGACGCGCGGAAAGGGATGACGACCATGAATGAGACCACCAACGTCGTGGACGATCCGGCTCTGACGCCGAAATCGCCTGCGGGCAAGGCGTTGTCGGGCGTTCGCGTCCTGGACATGACCCACGTCCAGTCCGGGCCGTCGGCCACTCAGCTGCTGGCCTGGCTGGGGGCCGACGTCATCAAGCTGGAGGCGCCCAAGGGCGGCGACGTCACCCGCGGCCAGCTGCGTGACCTCCCCGGCGCCGACAGCCTCTACTTCACGATGCTCAACTGCAACAAGCGCAGCATCACCGTGAACATGAAGAGCGACGAGGGCAAGCAAATCTTCGTCGACCTGGTGTCGCGCGTGGACATCCTGGTCGAGAACTTCGGGCCGGGGGTCGTCGACCGCTTCGGGTTCCCCTGGGAGCGACTCCAGGAGATCAATCCGGCGTTGATCTACGCCTCCATCAAGGGATTCGGCCCAGGCAAGTACTTCAACTTCAAGGCCTACGAGGTCATCGCCCAAGCCATGGGCGGGTCGATGGCCACCACGGGTTTCGAGCACGGGCCGCCCACCGCGACCGGCGCTCAGATCGGCGACTCGGGCACCGGCATTCACCTGGTCACCGGGATCCTCGCCGCGCTTTACCAGCGCACCAACACCGGCCGAGGTCAGCGGGTCGAGGTGGCGATGCAGGATGCCGTGCTCAACCTGTGCCGGGTGAAGCTGCGGGATCAGCAGCGGCTCGCACGAGGGCCCCTTCCGGAATACCCGAACGAGCACTTCTCCGACGAGGTCCCGCGATCGGGCAACGCCTCCGGTGGCGGGCAGCCCGGATGGGCGGTTCGCACCAGCGGCGGAGGTCCCAACGACTACATCTACGTCATCATCCAGCCCCAGGTGTGGGCTCCGCTGGCGGTTCTCATCGGACGGCCGGAGCTGGCCGACCACCCCGACTGGGCCAAGCCCGAGGACCGGCTCGACAAGTTGGACAAGGTCTTCGCGCTCATCGAGGACTGGTCCGCGGAACACACCAAATGGCAAGCCCTGACGGCACTCAACGCCCTCGGCATCCCGTGCGGACCCGTGCTCGGGACCAAGGAGCTCATCGAGGACGAGACCCTGGCCGAGCTCGGCTCGATCGTCACCGTCGAGCACCCGGAGCGGGGATCGTTCAAGACCGTCGGCTCGCCACTGCGGCTCTCGGACTCCCCGGTCGAGATCGTCAGGTCCCCGATGCTCGGCGAGCACACGGACTCCATCTGCGCGGAGCTCGGCTATTCACCGGATCAGCTCGAGCAGTTCAGGAGCGTCGGGGCCATCTGAGGATGCCGACGCGAGAGCGAAGGGTGAGGGTGCCCATGAGTTGAACCGGCTAGCCGGCACGGCAGATGTCGTGCTTCTTCAACGGTCGCCACGAGTCGCTTGGTGCCTACGACCGCGAGGTCGAAGGGTTTGCGACGCCGCGCCGTGTCTTTGGCGTGCGCGCCTGATCGCCTGCGCGGGGACCCACCCCCGCGTGGTGCACGAACGGCCCGCCCGAAATGTCCGTCGCGAAAACCCAACGCGAGGCGGCACCGAGGGGCGAGCCTGTACCCACCGTGAGAAAGAGAATGAACGATGTCCTCAACACTCGCAAGTTATCGCGAGGTCACCGACGCCAACAACCGCGTCTACCGGATCGGAGAGACCGACCACCAACTGCTGGGCCGGTCCAGAGCCTGGATGGTGTGGCTGCCCTGGGCCGCCATGATGGCGGTCAGCGTCTACGAATACGGCTACGGCGCCGCTCAGGCCGCCGTCCGAGAAGCCCACGGCTGGACGATGGGTGAGACCTTCTGGCTGCTCTCCATCTGGGCCTTCTTCCAAGCGTTGATCGCCTACCCCGCCGGGAAGCTGCGTGAGAAGGGCGTCGTCTCGGCGCGGGCCGCCATGCTCGCGGGTGCGGTGCTCTCGGCGGTCGGCTTTGCGAGCCTCACCCAGGACAGCATCGTGTTCGCCTTCCTCGGTTTTGCGCTCTGTGGCGGCGTCGGCGCGGGACTCGTCTACGCGACGTGCATCAACATCGTCGGCAAGTGGTATCCCGAAAGGCGCGGCGGCAAAACCGGTTTCGTCAACGGTGGGTTCGCCTACGGCGCCGTTCCGTTCATCTTCATCTTCAGCTACGCCCTGCACCCGAGTACCTACGTCTGGGTCCTCGACCTCGTCGGCGTCTACATGCTGATCGTCGTAGCGGCGTGCGGGATGTTCTTCAGGGATCCGCCGAAGAACTGGTGGCCCGCTGACGTCGACCCGGTGGAATGGGCCGACAGCAAGAAGGGCGCGGCCAGCCTGAAGCGCAATCCGCCCGCGGTGCGGCAGTACACGCCGATGGAGGCCATCAAGACCGGCATGCTGCCGCTGATGTGGCTCTCCCTCGGAATCAGTGCGGGCGTCTCGCTGTTCGGGATCAGCTACATGGTGCCCTTCGCCAAGGAACTCGGCTTCGGGCCCCTGATCGCCGCGTCATCGGCCGGTGTCCTTTCGATCGTCAACGGCACCGGTCGCACCCTGACCGGCTGGGTGTCCGACCGGCTCGGCCGCAAGCAGACCCTGCTCATCGTGCTGTTGGTGTCGGCGGTGGCGCTGGTCGGTCTGCTCTATGCGGGCAAGGCGCAGAACGAGATTGCGTTCCTGGGCTTCGCGTTCCTGGTGGGATTCGGTGGTGGTGCCTTCTACCCGATGTTCGCCTCGCTCACCCCGGACTACTTCGGGGAGAACAACAACGCAAGCAACTACGGACTCATCTACAGCTCCAAGCTGCTGGGGTCGGTGGTGGGCATCGGTGTCGGCGCCAGCGTGATCGACGCCTGGGGCTACGGCGGCGCCTACTGGTTGGCCGCCGCGAGCGCGCTGGTCTCCGCCGGCATCGCGCTGTTCCTGCGGCAGCCGGGCCGGACCGGTCAACCCACCGTCGCGCCGAGCGCGACGACGGCGTCGGCGAAGGTACCTGCCTCGGCGGCTGACTGACCGGCGACGACGAGCAGCCGAGGGGATCACCGCGTGGGTGATCCCCTCGGTCGCGTCGTCTGCCGTAGGGGTTGAATGAACTTCGCGATGCGACAGCGTGTCGCAGAGCGGAATGGCCGACGTGCCGAGCCGGGGATGGGAGGGCCTGTCGATGGCCGAGGAGACTTCGCAGGCGCGGGGTGGCGTTCAATCGGTCGAGCGCGCCTTCGAGCTTCTGGAAATCTTGGCGGCCGCAGGCCCGTCCATCGCGTTCGGAGACCTGGCGGCCCGGGCCGAACTGCCCCAACCGACGATCCACCGGCTGGTGCGGACCCTGCTCAACCTGGGATACGTTCGGCAACTGCCCAATCGACACTATGCGCTGGGCCCCAAGCTGATTCGGCTCGGCGAGAGCGCGGCCCGGCTGATCGGAACGTGGTCGCGACCCCATCTGGCCGGGCTGGTGGAACGCACGGGCGAGAGCGCGAACATGGCGGTCGTCGACGGCGACATGGCCGTGTACGTCGCGCAGGTGCCCTCACCGCACTCCATGCGGATGTTCACCGAGGTCGGGCGGCGCGTGCACCTGCACTCCACCGGGGTCGGCAAGGCGCTGCTGATGCAACTGCCCGACGACGCGATCCTCGCGCTGCTCGAACGCACCGGGATGCCCGCCGCGAGTGCGAACACCCACACCACCGCACCGTCCCTGATGCGCGACATCGAACTGAGTCGCGTCCGTGGTTACGCCGTCGACGAGGGTGAGCAGGAGATCGGCGTCCGCTGCTTCGCGGTGCCGGTACCCGACGCGCCGACGTTGACGGCGATCTCGGTGTCGGGGCCGGGGTCTCGCTTGACGCTGACGTCGGGGTCGACGGTGACGCCCCTACTCAAGCGGGTGGCCCGCGACTTGGGAGCGGAATACGAAGGGGAGGCGGCTGGTTAGCCGCCTCCCCGTTCGAAACGTCGTCGGATCAGTCCAGCATCAGTGCGGCGGCTGTCGGTGCGTCCGCGAGGGTTTCGGCCAGATCGTTGAACTCGACGACGTTGTCGAGTTCGGTCCCCATCGCGATGTTGGTGACCTTCTCCAGGAAGATTTCGACGATCACGGGCACCTTGTGCTCGTGGGCCAGCCGCTGCGCCCGCTCGAGTGCCGGGCCGATGTCGCCCGGTTCGACGACCTGAATGGCCTTGCAGCCCAACCCTTCTGCGACCCGTAGGTGGTCGACCCCGTAGCCCTTGGGCACGTCGCTGTCGGTCTCCTGGGAGTTGATGTTGTCGAAGGCCAACGACACGCAGTAGTCCATGTCGAACCCGCGCTGCGCCTGGCGGATCAACCCGAGGTACGAGTTGTTCACCAGGACGTGGACGTAGGGCAGGTTGAACTGGGCGCCGACGGCCAGTTCCTCGATGAGGAACTGGAAGTCGTAGTCGCCGGAGAGTCCGACCACGGTGGCCGACGGATCCGAGGCGACCACGCCGAGCGCGGCGGGAATGGTCCAGCCCAGTGGACCGGCCTGACCGCAGTTGATCCAGTTCCGTGGTTTGAACACCTGAAGGAACTGGCCGCCTGCGATCTGGGAAAGGCCGATCGCCGTGACGTACCGGGCGTCGCGGCCGAAGACGCGGTTCATCTCCTCGTAGACCCGCTGCGGCTTGATCGGGACGTCGTCGAAGTGCGTCTTGCGGTGCATCGTCCGCTTGCGCTCCTGGCAGTCCTGGACCCAGCTGGTCCACGTCGGCAGGGTGCCTGCGCTGGTCCTCGCCCTGGCGGCCGCCACCAGCTGCTCGAGTGCGGGCTTGGCGTCGGACACGATGCCGAGGTCGGGGGAGAAGACCCGGCCGATCTGAGTGGCCTCGATGTCGACGTGGACGAATCGCTTTCCCTTGCGGTAGGTCTCGAGTCCGCCGGTGTGTCGGTTGGCCCAGCGGTTGCCGATGCCCAGCACGAAGTCCGAGGCGAGCATCGTGGCGTTGCCGTAGCGATGGGCGGTCTGCAAACCCGCCATCCCGGCTGCCAGCCGATGATCGTCGGGGATCGTGCCCCAACCCATCAGCGTCGGAATCACGGGGATGTCCAGCGTCTCGGCCAACTCGACGAGCAGGTCGCTGGCGTCGGCGTTGATGATGCCGCCGCCCGCGACGATGAGTGGCCGCTCGGCGGTCACCAGCATGTCGAGGACCTTCTCCGCCTGGCCGCGGGTCGCCGCCGGCTTGTAGAGGGGCAGTGGCTGGTAGGCCTCCGGGTCGAAGTCGATCTCGGCGAGCTGGACGTCGATGGGCAGGTCGATGAGGACCGGACCCGGCCGACCGGAGCGCATCAGGTGAAACGCCTTGGCGAAGGCGCCGGGCACCTGGCCGGGTTCCAGGACGGTCATCGCCATCTTGGTCACCGGCGCGGCGATGGCGCTGATGTCGACGGCTTGAAAGTCCTCCTTGTGCAACCTGGCGACGGGCGCCTGGCCGGTGATCGCGAGGATGGGAATGGAATCCGCTGAGGCGGAGTACAACCCGGTGATCATGTCGGTTCCCGCGGGCCCGGACGTGCCGATGCAGATGCCGATGTTGCCGGCCGCTGCCCGGGTGTAGCCCTCGGCCATGTGGCTGGCGCCTTCGACGTGCCTGGCGAGAATGTGCTTGATCCCACCGTGGGCGCGCATGGCCGAATAGAACGGGTTGATCGCCGCCCCTGGCAGCCCGAAGGCCTGGGTGGCGCCCTCGATCTCGAGAATTCTCACGGCCGCGTCGACCGTACGCATGCGGGTCACTTCGTCGCCTCGGCCTTCGTGCCGGACAGCCGCTCCACGCCCAACAGCAACGCGGAGTGGTCAAGGCCGCCGTCGCCGTTGGCGATCGCGGAGGCCATCAACTGTGCGACGACGGCGCCGAGCGGGATGACGACCCCGGCCTCGCGTGCCGCCGAGGTGACGATGCCCATGTCCTTGTGGTGCAGCGCGATTCGGAAGCCGGGATCGAACTTGCCGGACAACATCTTCGGTGCCTTCTGGTTGAGCACCGCCGAGCCCGCCAGACCGCCGCCGAGCACCTCGACGGCGGCGTCGATGTCCACGCCGTAGGCGCGCAGAAAGGTGATGGCCTCGGCCAGCAGTTCGATGTTGCCTGCCACGATCAGCTGGTTCGCGGCCTTGACGGTCTGTCCGGAACCGCTGGGGCCGACGTGGGCGATGGTCTTGCCGACGACGTCGAAAATCGGCTTGGCCGAGGCGAAGTCCGCCTCGGTGCCGCCGACCATGATGGACAGGGTGGCGTTGACGGCGCCGGGTTCGCCGCCGGAGACGGGTGCGTCGACGATGCGCAGTCCGCGTTCGGCTGCGGTCTTGGCCAGCTCGGCGGTGACGTCGGGCCGGATCGAGGAGAAGTCGATCACCAGGGTGCCGGGTTGGGCGTTGGCGAACACCCCGTCCTCAGGGAGCAGCACGGCTTGAACGTCGGGGGAGTCGGGGACCATGACGGCCACGACGTCGGCGTTCTTCACGGTCTGCTCGATGGAGTCGGCCGCCGACCCGCCCGCCTCGACCAAGGCCTGCATCCGCTCCTCGGAGCGGTCGTATCCGATGACGGTGTACCCGGCGGCCACCAGGTGGCGGGCCATCGGCCCGCCCATGATGCCCAGTCCGATGAATCCGATGGTGCTCACGAGATCCTCGTTTCTAGTTGCTGCGAAAGGGTTTCGATGTTCACTGCGTCGGCTCCGCGCTCGTCGCGGGGAAGCCAGTCGAAGGTGTCGGGACGCGTGGCCTTGTATTCGAGTCCGAGGTAGCCGGCGTATCCGCCGTCGGCGAGCTCGTGCACCTGGCGGGCCAGGGCCACGCCGCCGGTGCCCGGTTCGCCGCGCCCGGGGGCGTCGGCGATCTGTACGTGCCCGATCCGGCTGCCGTGGTCGCGGATGACGGCCGAGGTGTCGTCGCCGTTGACGTCCAGGTGGTAGAGGTCGGCGAGCAGGCGCAGATTGGTGGTGCCGCTCTCGGCGTGCACCCGGTCGATGACGCCGATGGCGTCCGCGGCGGTCTTGATCGGGTAGCGAGGGGCGCCGCTGACCGGCTCCACCAGCACGATGGCGCCGATGCGGTCGGCGGCCGCCGCGGCGAAGGCCAGGTTGTCGGCGGCGACGTCGTCCTGGGTGGCGGGGGTGAACGCGTCGTCGCGGTTGCCGTACAGCGCGTTGAAGGCGCGGGTGCCGAGCGTGTCGGCGATGTCGACCGCGATGGCGACGTTGTCCTGAAAGGCTTTCTGCAGTCCGGGATTCGACACGATGCCGCGGTCGCCGGCAGGCATGTCCCCGGCGGCGAAGTTGAGTCCGGTCAACCTCACGCCGGCGTCCTGGATGGCTCGGATGAACGCCGTGACCTCGGCGTCCGACGGCGTCGGGGTGGCGAACGGCCACCAGAACTCGACGGCTGAGAAGCCGGCGTCCTTGGCGGCGGCAGGCCGCTCCAGCAGGGGCAGGTCGGTCAGCAGGATCGAGCAGTTGACGGTGTAGGTGGCCTTCACGACGGCATGCCCTTCGTTGATGCGGAGCGGCGTGGATTCATTCCGCAATGCGGAATGGAACTCTCACTAGAGAACTCGAGTGAACGCCCGCCGGAATCCCTTGTCAAGAAAACTGGGGCTGCGATACCGAGTGTCAATTGGTCGATAAACGCCGTGAATCACGTTGTGTCGCAGGAATTTATGGTGCAGACGGCGGCAGGGGGCGCAGACGGGTCGGTCGCGGCGCCACCGGCCGGCGCTGCACCCCGGCATGCGCGTCGTAGACCCACGTGCCCCCACGGGCTAGTCTTGCATACAATATCCGGTTCATGCTGTCCGACCCGACGGGAGCCCAGGGCGTGCCCACTCTGCTGGTCCACCACGATGCCTTCGCCAACCACCAGACGTCGGCGGGTCACCCCGAGCGGCCCGATCGCTACCGCGCGGTGCAGTCGGCCCTCGGGCAGTCGCGGTTCGACGACTTGGTCCGCGAGGAGGCCCAGCTCGGTGCCCTCGACGCGACGCGCTACGTGCACACCGACGCCTACGTCGACGCACTGGAAGGCGCCCGTCCGGCGGACGGCTTCGTCTACCTCGACGGTGGCGACACCATGATGGAACCGTCGACCTGGGAGGTCGTCCTGCGCGGTGTCGGGGGCACGATGCAAGCCGTCGACCAGGTCATGTCGGGGAGCGTGCAGAACGCCTTCGTCGCCTGCCGCCCGCCGGGACACCACGCCGAGACCGACCGAGCCATGGGCTTCTGCTTGTTCAACAACATCGGCATCGGCGCCCGCCACGCCCAGCTCAAGCACGGGCTGACCAGAGTCGCGATCGTGGACTTCGACGTCCACCACGGAAACGGCACGCAGGAGATCTTCTACTCCGATCCCGACGTGCTGTACGCCTCCACGCACCAGATGCCATGGTTCCCCGGCACCGGCGAAGTGCGCGAGACGGGCGTCGGAAACGTCTTCAACACCCCGCTGTCCGCCGGCGACGGCGGTGCCGAACTGCGCGCGGCGTTTACCGAGCGGATCCTGCCCGCCCTCGACGCGTTCTCACCCGAACTCGTCATCGTCTCAGCGGGTTTCGACGCCCACGAGCGCGATCCACTCGGCTCGCTGTGCATGACCGCCGACGACTTCGCCTGGGTGACCCGCGAGCTGATGGTGGCCGCCGAGCGGCACTGCGACGGTCGGCTGGTGTCGGTGCTCGAAGGCGGCTACGACCTCCAGGGGCTCAGGGAGTCGGTCGGCGCGCACGTCGCCGAGCTGATGCGCGGCTGAGCGTCAGCGCCCCATTGCGGGTAGCTCGGCCGATTCCGCCTGCGCGGGCGCGTCCGCGTTCTCCGCGGGAACCAGCCGGACGAAGACGCCCTTCGAGGTGGGGGTGTTGCTGACGTCGGCGACGCTGTCCAGTGGAACCAGCACGTTGGTCTCGGGATAGTAGGACGCCGCCGACCCGCGTGCCGACGGATAGGACACGACGCGAAAGTCCTTCGCGCGCCTGGCGATTCCGTCCTCCCACGTGCTGACGAGATCCACCATCTGGCGGTCGGCAAGACCAAGGGCCTCGATGTCGGCCGGGTTGACCAGCACGACGCGTCGTCCGTTGTGGATGCCGCGGTAGCGGTCGTTGAGGGCGTACGGCACGGTGTTCCACTGGTCGTGGGACCGCATGGTCTGCAGGACCAGGTGTCCCTCGGGTACCCGAAGCCGGTCGAACGTGTTGCTGGTGAAGACGGCCTTGCCCGAGGGGGTGGGGTAGCGGTGCTCGTTGACCGGGTTGGGCAGCCGGAAGCCGCCCGGCTCGCGGACCCGTGCGTTGAAGTCCTCGAAGTCCGGCACGACCCGCGAAATGCGTTCGCGGATCAGGTCGTAATCGCCTTCGAAGCTCTCCCACGGGATCGTCGACTCCGCGCCGAGGGTGCGGCGGGCCAGCCGCGAGACGATGGCCACCTCGCTCAACAGGTGCTCCGATGCGGGGTGCAGACGGCCGTGCGACTGGTGGACGATGCTCATCGAGTCCTCCACCGTGACGAACTGCTCGCCGGTGAGCTGCTCGTCGCGGTCGCTGCGGCCGAGCGTCGGCAGGATGAGTGCGGTCTCCCCGCACACGGCGTGCGAGAGGTTGAGCTTCGTCGACACGTGCGCGGTCAGGCGGCACTTGCGCATCGCGGCCTCGGTCTGATCGCTGTCCGGCGTTGCCCGCGCGAAGTTCCCCGCGAACCCCATGAAGAATTTCGCCTTGCCGTCGCGCATGGCGCGGATCGCGTCCACCGCGTCCAGCCCGTGCTGGCGGGGCGGGGTGAAGTCGAACTCGCGGCCGAGGGCGTCGAGGAACGACTGCGGCATCCGCTCCCAGATGCCCATCGTCCGGTCGCCTTGGACGTTGCTGTGGCCGCGGACCGGGCAGACGCCGGCGCCCGGGCGGCCCAGATTGCCGCGCAGCATGAGGAAGTTGACGATCTCGCGGACCGTGGCGACGCCGTGCTTCTGCTGCGTGACGCCCATTGCCCAGCACACGATGATCTTCTTGCTCGCGAGCACGCGGTCGACGACCTCGTCGATGTCCTGGAGCGACAGCCCGGTCGCGGAGAGGATGTCCTCCCAGTCGATCCGACGGGTGTGCTCGGCGAACTCGGCGAAGCCGGTGGTGTCGCGGGCGATGAAGTCGTGGTCGAGCACGGTGCCGGGCTTCTCGTCCTCCGCGGCGAGAAGCAGCGCGTTGATCGCCTGGAAGAGGGCAAGGTCGCCGCCGGGCTTGATGTGCAGGAACTGGTCGGCGATGGTGGTCCCGCGGCCGACGATGCCCCTGGCCTTCTGCGGGTTCTTGAAGCGGATCAGCCCGGCCTCGGGGAGCGGGTTGACGGCGATGACGTGGCCGCCGTTGCGCTTGGTCTCCTCGAGTGAGGACAGCATCCGCGGCATGTTGGTGCCGGGGTTGATGCCGACGGCGAAGATCAGATCGGATTCTTCGATGTCGTCGAGGCTGACGCTGCCCTTGCCGATGCCGAGTGTCTCGCCGAGCCCCGAACCGCTGGACTCGTGGCACATGTTGCTGCAGTCGGGGAGGTTGTTGGTGCCGAGGCTGCGCGCGAACAGCTGCAGCAGGAACGCGGCCTCGTTGCTCAGCCGGCCGGAGGTGTAGAACAGCGACTCGTCCGGCGAGTCGAGCCCGCGCAGCTCGTCGGCCAGTAGGTCGAACGCGTCGTCCCAGTCGATGGGTTCGTAGTAGTCCGAGCCGGGGCGCTTCACCATCGGCTCGGTCAGGCGGCCCTGATCGTTGAGCCACATGTCGGACTTGGTCGCGAGGACGGAGACGGGGTGCTCGCGGAAGAAGTCGCGGGTGATCCGACGCGTCGTCGCCTCGTCGTTGACGTGTTTGGCGCCGTTCTCGCAGTACTCGCTGAAGTGTCGTTTGGTCGGCTCCGGCCACGCGCAGCCCGGGCAGTCGACGCCGTTGGCCTGGTTGATGGTCAGCAGGTTGAGCGCGGTGCGCCGCAGCGACGTGTGCCCGAGCGAGAACTCCAGGGCGTGCATCACGGCGGGCACACCGGTGGCCCACTCCTGAGGTGCCTTGACGGTGAGGTCGTCCTCGCCTGCGGTCATCTCGTCGCGGTCCTTCCTCGGGGCGGCCGGTGAGCGTCTGCCGGGCAAGATTTCCAGGCGACCGTCATCAAAATACAGTATGCAATGTTGGTCTATCGCAAGACGGGGAGGCTCGACGAAGGATGTGCGGGGTTCGGGACGCGTCGCTCCGCGGGGTGAAAGGTTCAGGGGCGCTGGGCCGCTGACCCGCCACCGTCGACGAGAGCCTGCAGGCCGCGGTCCCACCTGCGATCCTTGGCGCGACCAATGGCCGTGCGGAACACCGCCACGGCGATGCCGATCATTGCGGCGAATCCCAGCCAGAGGATGGCGGCCGTGCCCGTTGCGTCGACGCGCGCGTCGGCCTCGGTCTGTGGAGGAGTGGTCACCTTGCCCGCGTCGTCGAGCCAGATGCGGACCTGCTGTCCGGCCTTGACCGGTTGCTCGACCTTCGAGTAGTCCTCGTGTGCGACGTTCTGGGCGGTCCAGCGCACGTGCGCCACGAACGACGCGGACGTCGCCGATTCGACCTGAGTCGGGTCGGCGGTGCTGTCGCTCAGCGCAATCGCCTGGACCTGATGACGCGTGGCCGCCTCGGCGGCGATGGTCTGGGCCCGCTCGGTGTATCCCAGCTGCCCGAGGGACATCGCCGGGGCGATAGCGGCGATGATGGCTACGACTGCCACGACCAGGCCCCACGCTTGCATGCGATCCGCTCGGCGAAGCAGCGGATCACGACCGAACGCACACTTCGCCCACCACCGGATGGGGGTCATGGTCACCGGCGACGGCCTGGTGCCGTAGTCGGCAGCGTTCGTATACATAATCCCATGGTCCCGCAACTGCACGGTCGACGCTAGGGGCGAGAGCGCGACATCTCTCACATGGGTGTTACGTCACATTCGTCGCGGTCGGCCTGCCGGGCCGGCGAACGCCGACCGGTCCACCGGGACACGCCACCGACCACCAGGGTCAGCGCCGCCGCGACGACGAACGAGAAGATCGAGGCACTCATCCACGGCTGGGCGACGAAGCCGATGGCCTCCGCCAGCTCGCCCCAGGCCCGCGCCCACCAGTCGACCTGACCCGGGTAGATCAGCTGGTAGGTGACGAAGCCCAGCGCCCACGGCGCGAGCATCACCCAGCGCGAGGCCGAATCGGACGTCAGGTCCCACCCACGCCTGCCGGAGAAGCAGTAGTAGTCGATCGTGAGCACCGCGAACAAGGGCACGAACACCGAACCGATCAACGACAGGAAGCTGGCGTAGCCGTAGATGTTGACTCCGAGTGCGAGCACGGTGATGAGCACGCCCACCGTGACCGCGATGTACCGCCGGTCCCAGCGGGGCCGTACGTTCTGCGTCGACACGGTTGCCGAGTAGACGTTGGCGAACGACTGGTCCATCTCCCGGATGGCAAGCACGGCGAAGGCCAGCCCGCCGAGGGGGACGGCGATGAACGCGGCGAAGATCTGGTCTCCGTCGGCGGCCACGGTGACGAGCGCCAACAGGCCGAGCGCGTAGCAGGCGATCTGCGTCAGGCCGTAGCCGAAGAAGGCACCGGTGAACGCCGCCGCGGAACTACGGGAGTGCCGGGCGTAGTCGGCGGCCATCGGCACCCAGGACACCGCCACCGCCACGGTGGTGTCGACGCCGATGCTGAACCCCGACCACGTCCCCTCCGTCAGCGGCGGCAGCGGTTTGGCCAGCAGCTGAAAGAACAAGTAGGCCAACGCGACCACCACGGCGACGGTGACGTACCTGCGGAGAACGCGGACCGCGCCGAGCGGATACAGCGACAGCCCGGTCGTGATGACGCCGCCCACGACGACGAATATCCACTGTGGAACCGCGGGCAGCACGGTGGCGGCCGCCGTCGCGATGGTGACCAACTCGAAGGTGCCCCACCCGACCATCTGCACGATGTTGAGCACCGTCGGCAGGTAGGACACCCGCGCGCCGAGCAAGCCGCGCAGCAGCACCATCGCCGGTGCACCGGTCTGCGCACCCGGAATCGCCGACGCGGCGATCGCGGCCGCGCCGAGCACCGTGCCGACGACGGTGGCCAGCAGTGCCGCCATCAGCGACAGCTGCGGTGTGCCGGGTCCGCCCGGCTGTAGAACGACTGCGGCGCCGGTGAATCCGAGGAGGCTGACCCCGAGGTTTCCCCACAGACCCAACTGGTCGAACACCCCGAGCACGCGGGGGGCGGGCTCGACCAGGGTCTGTCTCTTATACCACATCTGACGCTGCCGACGAAGCTAGAAGTG
>VIFX01000041.1:0-70102 GCA_006864685.1 Mycolicibacterium hodleri
GTCGAGGGCGGTGCATTCGTTGGACTTGTCAACGGCAGCAGGCTCGCTCACGTCTCCGGCCTGCTCGGCATCCTCGACGGGTTCGGGAACGGTGGGCTCGGGTTCGGGCGCAGGCGGAGGCGGCACGGGCCGTTCGTCGAGGGTGTCCGCGCTCGCGATCACGTACACGACCACACCGGTCGACGGTGGGTTCTCACCCGCGGGGCAGTCATCGGTCTCGCACAGGCAGGCCAGTCGGTCGTTGCCGTGGGCAAGGGCGCCGATGGCGTCGGCGCGGCGCTGATCCAGCGTGCGTGGGTCGGCGGGGCAGACGGTGCGGGCGAGCGCGTCCACGCGGGCGTCGAAGGCCTTGGCGTCGTGGGCGAACAGGGTGGCGTACACCGTGGCCATCCCGCTCCCGTCCTCGTCCTCACTGACGTCCACGCTGCGTCCTCGTGCCCGGGTCTCGGTGCGGTGCACCGCGTGCGGGTCGACGTGGGCGACGAACGCGTCCACCGTCTTCTCGGCGGTGGCGACCGACATGGGTTCGCGGGTGCTCAGCGCTTCGGCCAGCAGGCGGTCCAGTTCGTGTAGGGCGTCGGGGTCGACGACCAGGGCACCACGCTGCACCACGGTCCGGACCAGCTGATAGGTGAGCAGTCCTTCGGCGAACACCGCGGCCACCTGCGGGAAGCGTTCGTGCAGCGCGATCGCAATCAGCAGCTGGTTGGACGCGGCCCCGGTGGTGATCCGCAGGACGGCCCCGATGTGCGCGGACACGGCGTCCCAGGTGTCGGTGCACCACTGGTCGCGCTCCGCGGAGCCGTCGGCGGCATGGGCGGCGTCGAACATGGCGGCCATCGCCGCGACGCGCCGAGCGCAGGCGGCGGACTCCACCCGCGACCACGCCGCAAGTGAACCGGCACCCGAGGTGCCGGTCGTAGCGTCCATCAGCCTGTCGAACATACTATCGATTTTAAGACGCCGGGTGACGAAAGTCATTCCGCTGCAAGCGTTCTGTGGATAAGCGGCCAGCCTGTGGACAACCCGGCCCCGGGCACCGCAGATGTCGGAGGCGAGTGCTAGTGCCGCCGACTCAGGGCACTTCGAGCACTCGCCCTACACACTCCACGCCAGCCGGAACTTCTCGGCCAGTTCCTCGGGCGTCAGATCGGCGAAGTGCTCGTGCTCGTACCGTCGAACGGCGACAACCGAATCCACCACGGCGTCACCGAGAATGCCTCGCAGCAGCGCTGATTCGGCCAGCGCGGCGACGACGGCCCCTTGATCGGTGGACAGCAGGCCGATGTCGGCATTGGTGCGCTCCTCGGCGGACAGCGCCCCTGGGTCGACCGCCACCTCGGGCACGAGGGGCAGTTCGCGTTCGATGCCGTCCAGGGCGAGCCCGAGGATCGCCGCAGTCGCAATGTACGGGTTCGCCGAAGGGTCGACGACCTTAACCTCGACGTTCGCGCCATGCGCGTTCCCAGGACCACCCCGCAGAAAGCGGACGGCCGCCTCTCGGTTCTCGGTACCCCAGCACACGCTGGCACCCGACCAACTTCCCGGCTGCATCCGCAGACCCGACAGGATGGAACCGCACAGCACGGCCTGCGCCTCGGGCAAACCGGCCAGCACGCCGGCGACGGCGGCTTCGCCGGCGGGCCTCATCCCACGGGCGCCCTGGCCGCCGGAGAACAGCGGAACACCGTCGTGGCGCAGCGAGAAGTGTTGGTGCGCGCCGGAACCCACGCTTCCCGCGAACGGCACCGGAGACAGGCTCACGCGAAGCCCGTGCCGTCTCGCGGTTCTTGCCACCAGGATTCGGGTTGCCATCAGCTGATCGGCCGCGGCGACCGGCGACTTGGGCGCCAAAGAGATCTCGAACTGGTTGGCGCCGTACTCGGGATGGAACTGTTCGACGGACACCCCGGCGATCGTGGCCGCCTCGGTGACGTCGCGGACGAACCCCTCGAACTCCAGGACGCCGGCCAGTCCGTACTGCGCCCACAGATGTGACGGCAGGGCGGCGCCGTCGGGCCCGACCAGGACGAACTCCATCTCGTGGCCGACGAGTGCGCTGAGACCAGCGGCGGCGAGGCGCTCTTCGATGCGCGCCAATGTGCCTCTGCTGCAAAAGGGGTCGGGAGTGCCGTCTTGGTCGAAGAACGATCCCGGCGCCCAGGCCAGGCCGTCACCGAGGATTCTCAGCGCGTCGGTGTCGACGCGGATCCGCTGATCGCCGACGACCCCGATGGCGCCGCCGACGGCGATGCCCGCCTGGTCGACGGTGAACACGTGCCACACCGGGCTGGCGCCGAGCCCGGGGTCGGCGAATGCGCTCATCCTGCTCACCGGCACGGTCTTGGCGTGACAGAGCCCCGCCGCGTTGACGACCGTGCCGACCAGGGTGGTGACTCCGGCCGACTCGAGGGTGGATGTGGCTGCGGCGGTGAGTGGTGTGGCTGCCATGGGCCCATTCTGCACGGACCTGGCGGCGGCGCAGGTTAGAGCGTGATCTTGCAGGACTGGCCGATGTCCAACGTGCGCAGCACCCGGCCCATGCCGAGCCACATCGCACACGACAGGGCCAGGTCGGTCAGCAGTTCGGCGTCGAACTGCTCGTTGCAGCGCGCCCAGAAGTCTTCGTCGTCACGTAACTCGGTGTGGCCGTTGGCGAATCGGGCGGCGAACTCGGCGGCGACGCGCTCCTGGGGGCTGTAGCCGGGCCAGGTCTTCCATTCCGCGGCGTGGGCGTAGAGGTCCTCGTCCACCCCGGCCGCCTCACCCGAGGAGTCGCGCGTGTTCTGACACACCACGCATTCGTTGTCGAGTGCGAGCACCATGCGAGCGAGCTCGCGGGTGCGCAACGGCAGCCGGTTCTTGGTGTACACGGCGTTGGTGAATCCCGCCATGGGGATGCCGATGTCGGGAGACCGTGTGATCCACCCGGCAGCGTCGTCGTCGGCGAAGTCCCCAATTCTGCTCATGGCCGGATCGTACGCCGGAGACGACGTTTCTGGAACAGGTTCTAGTTTTCTCGGCCAGACTGCTCTTATCGGCGCCCTACTGCGGCGGACGCGAGACGCACTGCGCGGAGTACAGCTGCTCGCCGAGCTTGTCCATCAACTCGAGCTGCGTCTCCAGGTAGTCGATGTGCTGTTCTTCGTCAGCGAGGATCGTCTCCAGCAGAGTCGCGCTGGTGGAGTCTTCCTTCTGGCGACACATGACCACGCCGGGCTTGAGCCGCGCCACCACGTCGTATTCGATCGTCAGGTCTGCCTCGAACTGCTCGCGCAGCGTCTGGCCCACCTTGAGGGAGAACAGCCGCTGGTAGTTCGGAAGCCCGTTGAGCAGCAGGATGCGGTCGGTGATGGCCTCCGCGTGGTTCATCTCCTCGAAGGCTTCCTTGCGCGTGTGTCCGGCGAGCTCGGTGAAGCCCCAACTCTCCTGCATCTTCGAATGCAGAAAATATTGGTTGATCGCCGTCAATTCGCTCGTCAATTGCTCGTTCAGCAATTTCAGGACGTCGGGATCGCCATTCATATTCGTCGCTCCTAATGACACCGTGAGGGCTGGTCAGGTGTCAGTCGTGGGCTGGCCGGCGCGCCTCGACCGTGGGCGAGAACGCCTCCACAATCTAGTTCACCAACGGCGTCCAGGAGAGGTAACGAGGGCATCCGGAGGCGTGTCGTCGGCGCCGTCTACGTCGACAGAAGCCCAGGTGAGGGTAGGCAAACCACGGTTTTTGGCGACGATGATGGACTGGCTGTCCTAACTAAGGTTAGACTGGGCTAATTTGACCTGGTGGACGTTCACTCGAAGGGGAGACAATGAATGGGAACGCATTTCCTCCCTTTCGTCCCCGCTCGCATTTCCCGGCAATCACCGCCGACGGCACCGTCACGCCAGCCGAATTCCGCGGGACGGTGACGGGCTGATGTTCGTGTGTTTGTGCACCGGCGTGACGAGCCAAGCCGTCACCGACTTGGTCGCCTCGGGTGCGTCGACGTCCAAGCAGGTCGCCGAGGCGTGCGGCGCGGGTTTGGACTGCGGCCGCTGCCGACGAACGGTGCGAGCCATCATCGAGGCGGCCAGCGCGAGAACCCCCTGCCCCCTGCACGCGGCGAGCTGAGCTAGGTCGAGCGCCGATCGGCGAACGACGCCAGCGCGTCGGCATTGGCCACCGCCCCGAGCAGTTCTTCGAACTGCGCGTACTCCCGGGCAGCCGCCGCGGCGATCTCACCGCGAGTGGGCTCGACCATCGTCTGCTTGACCGCAATCAAGCTCGAAATCGGCCGCGAGGCAAGGATTTCCGCGTGCCGGCTAGCCTCGGGCAGAAGGTCGTCTGGCTCGCAGACCTTCCACGCAAACCCCATCCGCTGGGCTTCCGCCGCGTCGATCCACTCCGAGGACAGCAGCATCCAGGCCGCGTTCTGCCGACCGACGAGCTGCGGCAGCAGGTAGGACGACGCCGCCTCGGGGGCGACACCGAGGCTGGTGAACGGGCACTTCAACCGCGCCACCGACGACATGAACACCAGGTCGGCGTAGCCCAGGATGGTGGCGCCGATGCCGACGCCAAGGCCGTTCACCGCAAGGATCAACGGCTTTCGTAGCGCGGTGAGGGTTTCGATCATCCCTGGAAAGCCGTATTGCCCGGATTGGAACTCCGGATCGGTGATGCGGGCCTGCATCTCGACCAGATCGTTGCCCGCGCTGAAGGCGCGGCCAGCCCCGGTCAACAGGACGACGGCGACGTCTGCGTCTTCGTCGGCCTCGCGCAGCGCGATCGTCGTGGCGTCGTACAACGCCTCGTTGAACGCGTTGAGCGCCTCCGGACGATTGAGGGTGAGGGTTCGCACCCCGTTGGCATCGCTTGTCTCCAGCAGCACGGCTGCAGCGTATTCGCTAGCCGTTGGAGTACACGCGACCGGGTGCGATCAGGACGACGGTGCGTCGCTGCTCCGCCATCACCCGGTCGTATTCGGCCCAGTCGTCGTGCTTTCCGCCCGCGGCGGTGAACACCTCGCGCAGCAGTAGGCGAAGGGCGTCGCCGGTGAGCCACGGCTGCGGATCGTCCGGCCCGGCCAGTTCGGCGTTGCCCTCGACCGTCGCCCACCGCCAGCCGTTGCGGAACGTGACCGCGATCTGTGGTCTCGCCCGCAAATTGGCCAACTTCACCCTGCCGTAGGTGACGAAGGCCAGCGTCGGCTCGCCCGTCACGGGATGCGCGACGAGGCCCGCGTTGACCAGCGACGCCTGGACCGTGCCGTCACCGCGCACGGTGGAGACCACTGCCAGACCACTTTCCGAGGACGCCAGCTCGACGGCGTCGCCGAGGGTGGTCATGTCGTCAGCTCCGCGGCGAACGGCGAGCGCATCACGTACCGACTCGTCGGCACGGTGTCGACGCATCGATTGGCACCAAACGCAGCCGTACTGGCCACCATGCGGTTCATCCGATCCTCGAGGTCGGCGTCGTCGGCGGCGCCGAAGAAGGCGTGCAGATCCTTGGTGGCCTCCAAGGGGAACAGCTCCTCGACGATCGCGTCGATCACCGCCGCCCCGGAGGTCAACGCTCGCACGACCGCATTCTGGGTGTAGCCAAACGTCGACTGCGTCGCGATCGCCACCGGGGTGTGGTCGACATGCCAACGCGCACGCCAGGTTTCCACGTCCAAATCGGCCGGCCGCCGCAGCAGCGCGACGTTGGCGAAGCCCGGAGTGCGTGCTCCCGCGGCCGACGGAGGCGGGGGTAGCGGCACCGATTCGGTGACGAGATAGGCGTCGACCCGTTCGCATTCACCGGTCAGCCGGTCCAGCGCGCCACGCACGTGCGGGCCATAGGACTGCTGGGTCCAGATGCTCACGAAGCCGACGACGGGTGGATCCAACGTCGTCAGCGTCATCAGCGAGTCGCCGACGACGGCGTCTCGGACGTTGACCGCGAGCCCCGGCGCTCCCAGCGCGAGCAGGTCGTCGGCGACCTCGGAGCGCAGCCGAGTGCACCACGCGTCGTCGCCCGCAGCCGCCCTGAGCGTGATGATCACCTTCTCCACCGGACGAACGTACCGCCACGGCCGCCGCCCTGACCCACAATGGCGGATCGGCCCGGTAGTTTTGAGGCGTTGTGACGGGCAGGCGATGAACGGACTGGCGAAGCGACTCACCACGCCCGATCTCGGCGCGGTGGGCCGCAGCCTCGTCGGCGTCATGCTCGCCGCGGTGGCAGGCCTGCAGTGGGGCTCGGCCGGCGCGGCGACGGCGGCCGCCGGTGCGGCGGCGATCGCGGGAGCCACTGCGCTGCAAGACAGTCCACGCGGACCGTTGGTCCTGGTTGGCGCCATCTCGGTTCAGATGGCCGCCGCGGTGCTGATCGGCACGTCGACCTCGTCCTACGGTGTGCTCTTCGTGCTGGCGGCGACGGTGTGGTCCTTCATCGCCGGCATGCAGTGGGCGGTGAGCACCAACGCGGGGTTGATCGCCGCGGCGTCGGGTGCCTTGCTGGTCACCGCACCGCCCGTCGCGCCGACCCTCTCGTCCGTGGGCACGGCAGCCCTGCTCGCCCTCGGCGGCGGCCTGGTGCAGGCAGTGCTGATCGGGCTGTGGCCCCGGCGTCGATGGAGGCTTCAGCGCGACGCCTTGACGAGGGCGTACCGCGCGCTCGGGGTCGACGCCAGGCGCCTCGCGTCCGATCCGACCGTGGGCCTGGATCCGGCGCCGCTGCTCTGGCTGCGCGACACGTTCACGATGAGCGACAGCCAGGCCAAGCGTCGACCACTCGCCTACCGCGCCTGGTACGGCCTGCCGCAACGAATATCGGTGACGCTGACGGCCCTGGCGGGCAGGTCGTCGGACGACCCGGCGGTGGCGGACGTCCTTCGCGCTGCCGCGGCGGTGCTGGACGTCGTCGCGAGTCGCAGTCGCACCGCCAAGCGGGACGCCACCCTCGGGGTCTTGCAGGTGGAGGCGGCGACCTACAGGGTCGCGGTGGCCAACGTGGCGCTGGCGCACCGCCTTTCCCACCAACTCCGCGAGGCCGTTGCGCTGCGTTTTGGCGAGCTGACCCCCGACGTCGACCACGTCACGCGGCTCGGCCGCCGCGGCGGGCTGTCCGCGATGCCGATCGCCGCCGCCGCGATCAGATCGCACCTGGCGTGGGGGTCCCCGATTCTGCGGCACGCGTTCCGGCTCTCGGCGGGCGTCGGCGCCGGGGTGGCGGTGGAACGCTTCGCCGACGTTCCGTACGGGTACTGGATTCCGCTGACCGTGCTGATGGTGCTGCGGCCCGAGACCGCCCACACCTACACCAGGTGCGTCGGCCGGGTCGCGGGTAACGCCGGGGGCATCGTGGCGGCGTCGGTGGTGACGATCATCTGGCATCCGACCGGGCTCGCGGCCGCCGTGCTGGCGGTGGTCGCCCTCGGAATCGCCTATGCGGTGTCAGGGTTCGGATACGTCGCGACGAGCGCCGCCCTCGCCGCCGCCGTCGTGTTCGTGATCGACGTGAGCAACGCCGCCGACGCGGGCACGATGGCCGACCGGTTGATCGCAACGCTGATCGGCGGTGCGCTCGCGGTGCTCGTTCACGTCTTGCTGCCCGACGATTCCTTGGTTCGGCTCCGGCAGCGTGCGGGTGAGCTGTTGAAGACCGAGATCGACTACGCCGCAACCGTCATCAAGGCCTTCGTGCACGGTCTCGACCACCCGGCCGAAGCGCTGGCCGCCGCCTGGGAGCACGCCTTCCGGGCCCGTGCGGCGTTCGAGGCGGCGGCGGGTGCGACGACGTCGGACTCGGGTGACCTACGGCGGTGGCTGAAGTCCTATCGCACCGCTCTCAACGCCATCACCACGTCGTGCGCCACGCTCGAATCCAGCCTGCCCGCCCAGCCGCCCGCCACGCTGCACACCGACTTCGTGGTGGCCGTCGACGAGTACGCCGAGGCGTTGTCGGGAGCACCCACGGCGCCTGGCGCACCATGGCGCATCGACGGGGACAGACTGGCCGCCGCCGAACAGCGCATTCGCGAGGCCGGCAGGAAGCTGGGGCCCGACGACACGTCGAGTCGCGTCCTGGTGGCCGAGATCGGCGACATCACGCGAAGTTTGGTCGGCATCACCGACTGAATGCGGGCCGTTATCAGTCGCGGGCCCACCGCGGTCGGATGAACACGCCCTCCGCCTCGACGGTGACTCCGTCGGCGTCGCAGAGGCGACCCTCGGCGAAGGTCTTGACCCCCTCGGTGCGGACGACGGCCGCCTCGACGTGCAGGGCGCCCAGCGCGGTCATCCTGCGGTACCGCATGGTGATGGTGCCGGTCAGCCGCGGCTTGTCGGGTGCGCTGGCCGCGCCACCGAGGGCGTGGTCGAGGATGAGCGCGGCGATCCCGCCGTGGACGTGACCGGGTGGCCCCTCGTAGGCCGCGCCGAGGTGGAAGTCGGCGCGCACCCCGCCGTCGGCCGTCGGCGCGAAGACCAGCGGCGGAGCCACCGGATTGCGCATCCCGATCACGACGTTGCCCCATGGCATCTGGTCACCGTCGGCGCCGAAACGCACACCGAAGGAGCCGTCGAGTTGCCTGCTCCGGAGTCGTGTGGTGGCAGAGTCGATTTCGGCCTTCGCCGCCGCCACGGCGTCGCCGTCCACCTCGGTACGAATGGTGGCGTCGATCAGGTCGCGGACTGAGTTCGTCAACGGTTCGTAGATGCGGCGAAGCCGTTCGACGTCCTCGGCGCTGAGGTTCTCCACCGGGAAGTCAAGCATTGCTGAACTAGAACACGTTCTAGCGTCGGTGTCGAGCGCGCCTACTCCGCCGGGGCGGGGCCGACCAGCAGTTGGCGCACCACTGGAGCGGCCCAGCGGATCAGCTCGTCGTGGCTGAGGTTGGCCACGAAGGGGTTGGTCAGCACGTAGCGCGTGGTGGCCAGGCCGATGATGAACGAGCCCATCAAGCCGGCGCGTTGGCCCGGGTTGTCGGGGGTGACGGCGAACAGGACCGGCGCCACCTGGGTGGCGAAGACCTTCCGCATGGTGTCGGCCGCGGTGGCGCTCGTCATCGCGGCCCGCAGCAGCGCGACGAATGTGGTGTCGTCCTCCCAGACGGCGAAGAACTTGGGTAGCAGCACTTCTGCCACCCGGTCGGGGTCGACGCCGGTGAGGTCGGGCAGGTCCAGGGTGAACTCGACGGCGGCGGCGAAGAGGTCCTGCTTGCTGCCGAAGTATCGGATGACCAACGCCGGGTCGACGCCGACGTCGCCGGCGATCGCCCGCAGGGTGGTGCGCTCGTAGCCCTCCGCGCCGAACCGCGTGCGCGCCGCGGCGAGGATGTCGGCGCGCGTCTCCTGGGCGTTGCGAGCTCGAGTTGAAACCATCCCCCGAGGGTATGTCATCGGCCGTTGACAGAGCCGCCGCGCCGCGCATACCGCCGCTCACACCTCCAACCGCGAGCAGACATAGAAGGCCCTCGATCGCGGCGATTCAGGGCCATTTGTGTCTGCTCGCGCGTGTGAGATGGGCCGGCGTCCCGGATTCGCTGGCTCGTGTGAAGCACCCAACTCCCCTAGGATCGTCAGCAAACGGAGCGTCGACGTGACGACGGCGGGAGGTGGTGAGCAGTGGGTTCGCTGGGGTCGGACGGGTCGGGGCTGCCAGCCACCCTGGTCGAATTGGCCACCCAACGGATCCGTGACGCGATCCTGCGTGGTGCGCTCGAGCCCGGCGAGAAGATCGTCGAAGAGCAGCTGTGCGCCGACTTCGGGATCAGCAGGGCGCCGCTGCGGGAGGCGTTGAGACTTCTTGCGCAGCAGGGTCTGGTCGAGCACCTCCCGCGCCGAGGCTCCCGTGTGACGGAGTGGTCGCCGACCGACATCCTCCAACTGTTCGCGCTCCGCCACGTGTTGGAGCGCCATGCCGTCGAGGCCGCCCTGCCGCTCGCCGACCCAGTCACCGCCCTTCAGCCGGTCCGCGACGCGTTGGCCAGGATGCACGAGGCGTCCGACGACTTGGCCCGCGACGACGCGCATCGCGTGTTCCACGCCGCCGTCGTCCAGCTCGCCGACAACCGTCAGCTGGACATCACGCTCGAACCGATCCTGCTGAAGCTGCAGCTGCCCATGGCAATCAACCTGCGGGCCGAGGCGCGACACCACCGCGCCGAAGACGGGGTCACCCGCCATCGCGAGATTCTCGCGGCATTGGAGACCAACGACGCGAGCACGGTGCTGGCCGCCCTCGAGGGTCACGGCCACCTGGACTACCTCGGCCTCGATGCACATCGCTAACACGATCGACACACAGCCGTACCAGGACCGGAATGATTCTGTCGACAATCGACAGTTATGGCTCAAGACTCACACGGACCGTCGACCGGCCCCTCAGTGGCCGAGATCCTCGGCTCCCACGCCGGCGGCACGGGATCGCCCACCAAGACGGCGACCCGGGTGGCCGACGCCATCGCGGCCCGCGGAGACGACGGCACCTGGCTCTCGACGGTGCCGCGCGATGAACTCCTCGCCGCGGCGGCCGACATCGAAAATCGGCCTGGGGCAAGGACTCTGCCGCTCTACGGTGTGCCGTTCGGAGTCAAGGACAGCATCGACGTCGCGGGCGTGCCGACCACTCTGTCGTGTCCCGACTATGCGTACGTGGCGACGGCGACCGCACCCGCCGTCCAGCGGCTGCTCGACGCCGGCGCGCTCTACGTCGGCAAGACGAATCTGGACCAGTTCGCCACCGGGCTGAACGGCACGCGGACGCCGTACACCGTGCCGCGCAGCGTGTTCGGTGGCGAAATGATCTCGGGCGGCTCGAGTTCGGGTTCCGCCCTGGCGGTCGCGCTGGGCCAGGTGCCGTTCGCGGTGGCCACCGACACCGCGGGATCGGGTCGCGTGCCCGCGGCGCTCAACGGCGTCGTCGGCTACAAGCCGTCGCGGGGACTGATCAGCACGGTCGGGCTGGTGCCGGCCTGCAAGTCGCTGGACTGCATCAGCCTCATGGCGGGTTCGGTGGACGACGTCGACCGGGTGATGGACGTGATCACCGGCCGAGACGACGCCGACGCGTGGTCGCGCGACCGTGGGCCGCGCTTCTCCGGTGACGACGTCCGCGTGGGGCTGCCGCCGGTCGAGGAACTCGAGTTCTTCGGCGACGACGCGATGCGCACGGCGCACCTCGGGTTCCGCGACCAACTCGCCCGCCATGCCACGATCGTCGAGATTTCGTTGGAGCCGTTTCTGGCCGCGGGCACGCTGCTCTATCAGGGGCCGTGGGTGGCCGAGCGCCTCGTCGAGTTCGGCGACTTCCTCGCCGCGAAGCCGGAGTCGATCCACCCGGTGGTGCGCGACATCCTGCGCAGCGGCGAGAAGTACACCGCCGTCGACGCGTTCGCGGCGCTGCAGCGGCTGCAGGAGCTCAAGGCCGAAGTCGGGCGACTGTGGGCCGGGGTCGACGTGCTCGTGGTCCCGACGATCGGGACCACCTTCACGGTTGCCGACGTGCTGGAAAGGCCCATCGAGTGCAACACCGTGCTTGGCCACTACACGCACTTCGGCAACCTTCTGGACTTGCTTGGCGTCGCCGTGCCGGTGGGCACCACCGCCGACGGGCGACCGTGCAGCGCAATGCTTCTCGGCCCTGCCCTGAGCGACGACACGGTCCTGCACCTGGCGGCCCGGGTCCTCGACGAACCCCGCGCGAACGGCCCCGCCGCCGCGCCCGACCTCGCACGTTCGAAGGAGCACCAGGCATGACGGCATCCACCGAAGTACCCGCCGAGCCGTTCGCATTTCCGCTCGTCGCGGGGAGGACCGCGCTGATCGTCATCGACATGCAACGCGACTTCATCCTGCCCGGCGGGTTCGGCGAGAGCCTCGGCAACGACGTCGACCAGCTGCTCAAGGTGGTGCCCCCGCTGGCCGCCCTCATCGCGGCCGCGCGCGAGGCAGGCATCATGGTGATCCACACCCGCGAGGGACACGTGCCGGATCTGTCGGATTGCCCGCCCGCCAAGCTCAACCGCGGCGCACCAAGCAAGCGCATCGGAGACCCCGGCAAGTACGGCCGCATCCTGATCCGCGGCGAGTACGGCCACGACATCCTCGACGAACTCGCCCCGGTCGACGGTGAAGTGGTGATCGACAAGCCGGGCAAGGGCGCGTTCTACGCCACCGAACTCTCGTCGATCCTCACCGACGCGGGCATCACCCAGCTGTTGATCACCGGGGTGACGACCGAGGTGTGCGTGCACACCACCACCAGGGAGGCCAACGACCGCGGATACGAGTGTTTGGTCGTATCCGATTGCGTCGGTTCGTATTTCCCCGAGTTCCAACGCGTCGGCCTCGAGATGATCAAGGCCCAGGGCGGCATCTTCGGGTGGGTCGCCGACACCTCCGCCGTCATACCGGCCATCCAATCCCTCGCCACTGCAACGCCTTCCCAAGCCTGAGAGGACCGATCATGTCGACCGACGTCACCGAAACCCCGTCCGATCCGCCGTCGGAGACACCGGAATCCGGAACCGCGGTGTCCATTCCGTGGTGGACGCGGGGCGACACCAACGCGTTCTTCGGCCTCGGGTTCAACATCTTGGTCAACGTCCTCACCCTGACCGGTCTGATGATCGGCGTGGTCAACGTGCCCGCCGGCGACGTGCTCGGCACCGTCCTCCCGGCGCTCGGGGTCGCGCTGATCCTGGGCAACCTGTACTACACGTTCCTCGCCAGGCGCCTGGCGAAGCGCGAAAACCGCACGGACGTCACCGCTTTGCCCTACGGCCCCAGCGTGCCGCACATGTTCATCGTGGTGTTCGTGGTGATGCTGCCGGTGTATCTCAACACCAAGGACGCGATGCAAGCCTGGCAGGCCGGCCTCGCGTGGGCGTTCATGATCGGCGTCATCGTGATGATCGGCGCGTTCGTCGGCCCCCACATCCGCAAGCTGACGCCACGGGCTGCCATGCTCGGCACGCTGGCCGGCATCTCGATCACGTTCATCTCCATGCGGCCCGCCGCGCAGATGTGGGAGGCGGCGTGGATCGGCCTGCCCGTCATGGCGATCATCCTCATCGGGTTCTTCACCGACGTGCGCCTGCCGTTCGGCATCCCGGTCGGGTTGGCGGCCCTCCTGGTCGGCACCGCGATTGGCTGGATCGGCGGCTACATGTCCGCACCCGACGTCAGCCAGGCGGTCTCCGACATCGCGATCGGCGTGCCGGACCTTCGGGTCGACATGCTCGTCTCCGGCTTGGCGAACCTGGCGCCACTGCTGGGCACCGCAATACCGTTGGGCGTCTACAACTTCACCGAGGCGATGAGCAACGTGGAGAGCGCCGCGGCGGCCGGTGACGACTACAACCTGCGCAGCGTGCTGCTGGCCGACGGCGCCGGGGCGTGCATCGGATCGGCGTTCGGATCGCCGTTCCCGCCCGCGGTGTACATCGGCCATCCCGGGTGGAAGGACGCCGGCGGTCGCGCCGGTTACTCGTTGGCCAGCGGTGTCGTCATCGGAATCCTGTGCTTCCTCGGTCTGTTCGGCGTGCTGGACTCGCTGCTGCCGGTGCCCGCGATCGTGCCGATCCTGCTGTACATCGGGCTGCTGATCGGCGCCCAGGCGTTCCAGGCGGTGCCGAGGTTGCACGCCATCGCCGTGGTGGCGGCCATCCTGCCGAACCTCGCGCAGTGGGCCAGCGGTCTGATCGACAACGCGTTGAACGCCGCGGGTACCTCGGCGAGCGGGGTCGGCATGGAGAAGCTCAACGGCGCGGGCGTGGTCTACGAGGGCCTGCAGACCCTCGGCGAGGGTGCGGTGCTGGTCGGATTGGTGCTCGGCACCATGGTCACCTTCATCCTCGAGAAGAAGTTCCTGTACGCCGCGATCGCGTCGGCGGTCGGCGCGGCGCTGTCCTTCGTCGGGCTGATTCACGCCCCGCAGGTCGCCTGGGCGGCCAATCCGTCAGTCGCCCTTGGTTATCTGTTCTTCGGCGTGGTGTGCGTGCTGTATTCGTTCCTGCCGGGGGCCAAGGATCCGGTCGTCGTCGACGAGGCGGACGTCGTCGCGGGGCACTAGGCAAGGTCGAGTCGCGCCCGTCACAGCGCCACTCGGGGGTGTCCGAGCTAACCCAATATTTCGTGGTCACGTGTCCACGAAGTGGCTTACGCTAGGCACATGCCCAGCCGCACCCTCAGCGCCGACCCGCGCGCCGAACGCGTCCGCACCCTGTTGCGCACCGCCGCGTTCGACCTCGCGCACGAGCGACCTGTCGACGAGATCACCGTCGGCGACCTGGTCGCCCGCGCCGGGGTCAGCAGGCAGGTCTTCTACCGTCACTTCACCGATCGCGACGACGCGGTGGCGACCGCCGTCACCGTGGCCTTCGCCGCCGCCGTCGCCGACATTCAGGGCGACGCACGGGCACGGGTCACCAGCCTGTTCGACTTCGCCGCCGAACACCGCGCGATGTACCGCAACGTCGTCCCCAGCGCCGTCACCCAACGCGTGGTCATGGCGTTCCGAGACGAACTGCTGCCCGCCTGCGAGGAGATCGCCGCCCAGGGCATGCGCGTCGTCGGCCGCATCGCCGACGTCGCCCCCGACGCCGTCAGCCGTTTCCTGGTCGGCGGTTTCCAAGAGGTGCTCCGGTCGTGGATGGAAGACCCCTCACCCGAGGACCCCGCCTCCGACCTCCGCGCCCGCGTCAGCGCCGCACTCGACACCGTGGACGCACTGCTGCGTCTCCCCTCACCCACCGACTCCACACCTGAGAAAGGCACCCACCATGGGTAAGCACGCAGCCCCACACGAACACCACGTTCCCAACCTCCCGCTGGCCAACCGGCACGTTTCGCCCGCCGACGTTCGCAAGATGGCCCTGGCCATGGCGGCACTGACCGTCTTCGTCGTCGCCATGATCGCGAGCTACTCCGGCGCGTTCGCCAAGCCCACCCTGCACCACCTCGACGTCGCCGTCGCCGGGCCACCACAGCTGGTGGACGGGATGCGGAGCCAGGACAACCTGGAGGTGACGCCCGTCGCCGACGCCGCCGCCGCACGCGCCCAGGTCTACGAGCGCAAGACCGACGCCGCCTTCGCCGTCGGCCCGACCGGCGACTTGACCATCTACGTCGCAGGCGGCGGTGGCCGCAGCGTCGCCAACGCCTCGGAGGCCGTGGGGCGCGCCGTCGCCGCCAAGGCCGGGCTGACCCCGAGCGTCGAAGACGTCGCTCCAACGTCGGCCGCCGACCCCCAGGGCACCGTCGAGTTCTACGCCGTCATCTTCCTGTCGATCGGCGCGACCATGGGCGCCGCCGCCTTCGGCTTGATGATGGGCAGCGTCCGCAGGCTCTCGACGCTGGCGCTGCGCACCGTCAGCCTCGCGGCGTACTCCGCGCTGCTGGCGGGTGCGGTGACGGTCTACGTCGACGGCGTCCTCGGCGCCCTGACCACCCACACCTGGCAGGTGTTCGGCGCGCTGTGGCTCTACGCCTTCGGCGTCGCGGGTGCCGTGACCGGCGTCGCGGCCGCCTTCGGCACCGTCGCCTCGGCGGTGGTGACGCTGTTCCTGATCATCGTCGGCAACGCGGCGGCCGCCGGGCCGGTCGGGCTGCCGCTGCTCACGGGCTTCTACCGCACGTTCAACGCGATCGTCCCGCAAGGCTCGGGAGTGGCGCTCCTGCGCAGCATCACCTACTTCGGCGGCAACGGCGCCTGGACCCCGATCCTCACCCTGGCCACCTGGGGTGCCGCCGGACTCGCGCTCGCGGTGATCGCGGTACTCGCCCCCAAGGCATGGACGACTTATCGTGCCAGTCATGACCGCTACCGTGTCCGCTCCGGAGGAACCGTATTACGACCTCGGGTCCTTTCATCGGTCGACTGACACCCCGTCCGCCCAGGCCCAGCTGTGGTTCGACCGCGGCTTGGTCTGGGCGTACGCGTTCAACCACGAAGAGTCGATCCACTGCTTCGAACGGGCCCTCGCCCTCGACCCCGATCTCGCCATCGCCCGGTGGGGCATCGCGTACGCGATCGGCCCGAACTACAACAAGGCGTGGGACGCGTTCGACCCAGCCGACTTGGCCGCGTCGCTGACCAGGGCGCGTCGTGAGCTCGAATTGGCAGCGCGCGGCCGCGCGAGCGACGTCGAGCGAGGCTTGGTCGACGCACTCGCGACCCGCTTCCCCACCGACGACCTGGACGCCGGTCACGCCCGCTACGCCGACGCGATGGTCGCGCTCGCCGGAAAGTACCCGGACGACGTGGACGTGCAGGCCCTGGCAGCCGACGCCGCCATGAACGTCTCGGCATGGGCGTTGTGGGACACCAGGACCGGCGAACCGGCGCCGGGCTCGCGTGTGGTGGAGGCCAAGCGGATTCTCGACGACGCCCTCGCCACCGACGCGGGTCGGCGACACCCCGGCGTTCTGCACCTCTACATCCATGCCATGGAGATGTCGGCGCACCCGGAGTTGGCCTTGCCCGCGGCGAACCTGCTGCGGGGCTTGGTGCCCGACGCCGGCCATCTCCAGCACATGCCCAGCCACGTCGACGTGCTCTGCGGTGACTATCGCAGTTCCGTCGAGTCCAATACCGCTGCCGTGCAAGCGGACCGACGGTTCGTCGAGCGCGAGGGGCCGCTCAACTTCTACTCGCTGTACCGGGCGCACGACTTGCACTTCATCGTGTACTCGGCGATGTTCGAGGGCCGGTATCAGACGGCGATCCAGGCGGCCGACGAACTCGCCGCTCAGCTGACTCCCGAGCTGCTGTCGATCGAGTCGCCGCCGATGGCCGACTGGCTGGAGGCGTTCGTGCCGCTTCGGGTGCACGTGCTGATCCGCTTCGGCCGCTGGGAGGAGCTGATCGACCATGCCCTTCCCGAGGACCCCCAGCTCTACTGCACCACGGCGGCGACCGTCCACTACGGGCGCGGGATCGCCTACGCCGCCACGGGCCGGGTCGCGGAGGCCCGCGCTGAGCGGGACGCCATGCATCGCGTGTACGCCGGCATTCCGCAGAGTCGATACCTGTTCAACAACACCAGCCGCGACATCCTCGCGGTCGGCGTGGCGATGCTGGACGGTGAAATTGCCTACCGCGAAGGGCGGTTCGACGAGGCCTTCGAATCCTTGCGGCGCGCAATCGAACTCGACGACGCACTGCCGTACGACGAGCCGTGGGGCTGGATGCAGCCGACGAGGCACGCATACGGCGCGTTGCTGCTTGAGCAGGGCCGCGTCGAGGAGGCGGCCTCGGTGTACGCCGCCGACCTCGGGTTCGACGACACGCTGAGCCGCTGCTGCCAGCACCCGAACAACGCCTGGAGCCTGCACGGGTATCACGAATGCCTGAGCCGGCTGGGGCGCGACGAGGAGGCGGCTGCCGTCGCCGAGCAGTTGGCGCGGGCCACCGCCCGGGCCGACGTCCCGATCGTGGCGTCGTGCGCGTGCCGGACGACGACAACCGACGGGTGCTGCGGCTCCGGGCAGTGACCCAGGTTGCCAGCAACGCCATCTATCGTCGGCGAACGTGAACGACGTGTGGGACCGAGTGCGGGACTACGTCCGCAGCGCTCCCCTGACCTACGCCTGGCTGGCCGCCCTTGGGGCGACGACGCTCGTGCAGCACCAGTTGGCTCCGCGGACCCTGCGGACCTTGCTGCAGTCGACGTCGACCAACATCCATCACCTGGCATCCGATCCGCTGCGGGTGCTGTTCCAAAGCCTGCTGTGGATCGACGGCCGGTACTGGTGGCCGTACCTGTTGATCTTCACCGTGTTCCTCGCGCCTGCCGAGCGCTGGCTGGGACACCTGCGATGGACGGTCGTCGGCCTGCTGTGCCACGTGGGCGCGACCTACCTCAGCGAGGGCTACCTCTACTGGACCATTCACGAGAACGCTGCCTCGTCGCGCCTGATCGACGCCCGCGACGTCGGCGTCAGCTACTTCGTCGTCGGGATCGTCGGGGTGCTGTTCTATCGGGTGCCCCGCCGATGGCGCTGGGGATATCTCGCCGCGACGTTCGCACTCGTCGGCGGCGGGCTGCTGTACCAGACCAACTTCACCTCGCTTGGGCATCTATGCGCACTGCTCATCGGCGTGGCCTGCTACCCGCTGACGCGTCGACGGCGGACAGTCGCGGCTGCGTACACTCCGGCTGTGGGGATCAGCGACGACGACCGTGGGCACCTTCGCCGTTGCGTGGAGTTGGCCAGGGAGGCCCTGGAAGCCGGCGATCAGCCCTTCGGCTCCGTGCTGGTCGACGCCGACGGCGTGGTCCGGTTCGAAGACCGCAACCGCATCAAGGGCGGGGACGCGACCCGTCACCCCGAGTTCGAGATCGCCCGCTGGTCCACGTCGCACCTGACGCCCGACGAACGCGCGGCCGCCACCGTGTACACCTCCGGTGAGCACTGCCCGATGTGTGCCGCGGCCCATGCGTGGGTAGGCCTAGGCCGGATCGTGTACGCGACGTCCTCCGCCCAGCTGGTCGGATGGCTGCAGATGTGGGGGGTGCCCGGGTCACCGGTGGCGCCGCTGCCGATCTCGACTATTGCCCCCAACGTTCAAATCGACGGTCCTGCACCCGAATTCGCCGAGGAGATGAAGGCGATGTACGAAACGACGTTCCGAGCATGAGCGATCCGGCCTGGGTCGAGCACGCGATCTGGTGGCAGATCTACCCACTCGGGTTCGTGGGAGCCTTCCCCGCCGACCCTCCACCGACCGCCGACGAGCACCGCCTGCGCCGGGTCGCCGAGTGGTTCGACCACGCTCTCGAACTCGGCGCGTCGGGCATTGCGCTGGGCCCCGTGTTCGCCTCCCAGACCCACGGCTACGACACGACGGACCACTACGCAATCGACCCGCGCCTCGGCGACGACTCCGACTTCGACCACCTCGTCACCGAGGCCAGAAGCCGCGGACTTCGGATCCTGCTCGACGGCGTCTTCAACCACGTCGGCTCCGAGTTCGGTCGTCACCGCGAGGCCGTCGCCGGGGGCGACGACTCGTGGTTCCGCAAGGGCCGCAACGGTTTGGCCACCTTCGAGGGACACGGCGGGCTGATCGCGCTCAACCATCGCAACCCCGAGGTCGTCGACTACGTCGTCGACGTCATGTTGCACTGGTTGCGGCGCGGCGCCGACGGTTGGCGCCTCGACGCCGCCTACGCGGTGCCTGCCGAATTCTGGGCCAAGGTGCTGCCGCGGGTCCGCAGCGAGTTTCCCGACGCATGGTTCGTCGGCGAGGTGATCCACGGTGACTACGCGGGCATCGTGTCGGCGTCGACCTTCGACTCCGTCACGCAGTACGAACTGTGGAAGGCGATGTGGAGCAGCCTCAACGACGTCAACTTCCACGAACTCGATCACGCTTTGACCCGGCATGACCAGTTCCTCGAGACCTTCGTTCCCCTGACGTTCGTCGGCAACCACGACGTCACCCGCATCGCCAGCCAACTGTCCGACGAGCGACACGTCGGCCATGCGCTCGCGGTGATGCTGACCATCGGCGGCACGCCGAGCGTGTACGCCGGCGACGAGTGGGCCTACCGCGGCGTCAAGGAGGAACGATTCGGCGGCGACGACGCCGTACGTCCGGAATTCCCCGTGCACCCAGGCGAATCCGAGCACCTCGGGCACGACACCTTCCGTTTGCACCAACACCTGATCGGCCTGCGGCGCCGCCATCCGTGGCTACACCACGCCCGCACGACGGCCCTGCACCTGACCAACGGCCAGTACGTCTATCGCACGTCCGCGGACGAGGGTTCTCTCGTCGTCGCGCTCAACGTGGACGACGAGCCGTTGCGAATGCCGTTGGCGAAGTTGGGGTTCGGCAGCGGCCGGGTCGTCGCCGGGTCGGGCGTGCCGCCGGAGGACGTCGTGGACCATCTCGACGTCGAGCCACACGGCTGGGCCGTCCTCACCGTCTAGCGGCCGGCCAGCATCGCCTGGGTCTTCGTGTCCCGTTCGCCGCCGTAGAACTTCTCGAGTACGGCCACGAAGTCCCGGTCGTCGTCGGCCACCTCGGCGAACAGCGTCGTCGACGACCACAGCTTGAGCGCGTCCACGTGGCCCATCAGCGCTTCGGCGCTGACGGCACCGGACTGCGACACCAACTGCGCGCACTGTCGCAGGCGGGGACCGAGGACGTCGTGCGCGAGGTATGCGGAAGCCTCGTCGCGGGAGGCAATCCCGTAGTACTCGGCCGTCGACGTGCGGCCCAGCCCGCGCAGCTGCGGGAAGACGAACCACATCCAGTGGGAGCGCTTGCGGCCGTTGCGCAGTTCGTCGAGCACGGTGTCGAAGACGGGCGCCTGCGCCTCGACGAAGCGTTCCAGGTGATGAGGATCGTCCATGCCTCCACCGTGCCCGAAAGTGCGGCACGCGTCGAACATTTCTCGAGTGACCGCGACCAGCCGCTTTTGCCAGCTACTCTGACCAACCGATGACGACGCCGCAGCAGGACGACACCCAGGTCAGGGCAGCCGACTCGACCGAATCCGCCACGCGGAGCCGACGCCGGTTGATGTCGCGGGTGAGCATTCAGTCGAAGCTGCTGGTGATGCTGCTCCTGACGAGCATCCTGTCGGCGGCGGTCGTTGGTGCGATCGGCTATCAATCCGGGCGCAGCTCGCTGCGGGCGGCGGTGTTCGACGGCCTGACCGAGATCCGGCAATCGCAAAGCCGAAGCCTGCAAATCGGAATCGAGGATCTGAAGAACTCGTTGGTGGTGTACTCGCGCGGGTCGACGGCCACGATGGCGATCGGAGACTTCACCGCGGGTTTCGACCAACTCGCCAACGCCACCGTGAACCCGGCGCAGCAGCAAGCGCTGAACGACTACTACGTCAAACGGTTCGCCAAGGACGAAGCCGCCCAGACGGGCGACGAGGTCGACGTCCAGGCCCTGCTGCCGACCACCGGCGCCGCTGCCTATCTCCAGTCGCTGTACACCGTCCCGTTCGGCGCCTACGGCAAACCCACCGCGGACTGGGACGCCGCGATCCGCAACGACGACGCGCGCGACGGCAGCGCATGGTCGGCCGCCAACGCCCGGTACAACGACTTCTTCCGCGAGATCGTCACCCGCTTCGAGTTCGAGGACGCCTTGCTTCTCGATACGAGGGGCAACGTCGTCTACAGCGCCTACAAGGGTGTCGACCTCGGCACCAACGTGCTCACCGGGCCGTACAAGGGCAGCAAGCTCGGCGACGCCTTCCGTGAGGCCCTCGACTCCAACGTGGTGGACTACGTCGGGCTCACCGACTTCGGCGACTACCAGCCCGCCACCGAGCCGACCGCCTGGTTCGTGTCCCCGGTCGGGCCACAGGGAAGCGTCGAAGGCGTGCTGGCGCTGCAGTTTCCCATCTCCAAGATCAACAAGCTGATGACCTTCGACGGGCAGTGGCAACGATCCGGGATGGGCGCCACCGGCGAGACCTTCATCGTCGGCCCCGACGATCTCATGCGCTCCAACTCGCGGATGTTCATCGAGGATCCCGAGACCTACGAGCGCGACGTCGTCGAGGCGGGCACACCGCCCGACGTGGCGCAGGATTCGATCCGTCAGCACGGCACCACACTGGTGCAGCCCGTCGCCACGGAGGCGACCAAACTGGCCCAACAGGGTCAACGCGGCACGCTGATCGCCCCCGACTACCTGGGCCACGAGACGCTGCAGGCGTACGCGCCCGCCGACATTCCCGGGCTGCGGTGGGCCGTCGTCGCCAAGATCGACACCGCAGAGGCGTTCGCGCCGGTGTCGGCGTTCACCAGGAAGCTGGTGCTGTCAACGGTGGCCATCATCTTCGTGGTCTGCATCGCCGCGATGCTGCTGGCCCGGCTGTTCGTGCGGCCCATCCGCCGGCTGGAGAGCGGAGCTCAACAAATCAGTTCCGGCGACTACGGGACCACGATCCCCGTGGTATCGCGCGACGAATTCGGCGACCTGACAGTCGCTTTCAACGACATGAGCCGAAACTTGGCAATCAAGGAAGATCTGCTCAACGAGCAGCGGCGGGAGAACGACCGCCTGCTGCTGTCCCTGATGCCCGAACAGGTGGCGGCTCGCTACCGCGACGGCGAGGAGACCATCTCCCAGGACCATCAGGACGTCACGGTGATCTTCGCCGACATCGTCGGCCTCGACGAACTGTCGGCCGGCCTGACCTCCGAGGAGTCGCTGGCCATCGTCAACAAATTGGTGCGCCAGTTCGACGCCGCGGCCGAAGGCCTTGGCATCGAACGGGTTCGCTCGCTGCGCAACGGATACCTGGCGAGCTGCGGGCTCAACGTGCCGCGCATCGACAACGTCCGGCGCACGGTGGACTTCGCCATCGAGATGAACCGCATCGTCGACCGGTTCAACGCCGAGGGCCACCACACCCTGAAGCTGCGGGCCGGCATTGACACCGGCAAGGTGAGCAGTGGGCTGGTGGGCCGGTCCAGCCTCGCCTACGACATGTGGGGCTCGGCGGTCGACCTGGCGTATCAGGTGCAGAGCGGCTCGCCTCAGCCGGGCGTCTACGTGACGGCGGACGTCTACGACGCGATGCGCGACACCCGCCAGTTCACCCCCGCCGGTGAGGTCACGGTAGGCAGCGTGACACAACCCATTTGGCGACTCGGGGAGCGTCAGTCATGACACGGATCGTCGACTCGTCCTGGTTCTACTGGGCTGTCGGCGTCGCGATCGGACTGCCGATCGGGTTGGTGGCGCTCACCGAGCTTCGGGTCGCGCTGACTCGCCGCAACAGCGGACTTGCCCGCCCAGTCGGGTTGGTGCGCAACTACATACTGCCGCTCGCCGCACTGCTGCTGCTGCTGATCAAGGCCACCGAGGTCCCAGCCGAGGCGACGCCGGTGCGCATCATCTCCACCGTGCTGGGCTTCGTCCTTCTGATTCTGATGTTGTCGGGGTTGAACGCCACGCTCTTCCAGGGCGCGCCGGAAGGATCGTGGCGCAAGCGAATCCCGTCGATCTTCTTGGACGTGGCCCGCTTCGTGGTCATCGCCGTCGGACTCGCGGTGATCTTCTCCTACATCTGGGGCGCGAACGTCGGCGGCCTGTTCACGGCGCTCGGCATCACGTCGATCGTCCTTGGCCTGACGCTGCAGAACTCCGTCGGTCAGATCATCTCGGGTCTGCTGCTGCTCTTCGAGCAGCCCTTCCGGCTGGGTGACTGGGTCGACGTGACCTCGGCCCGGGGGCGTGTCGTCGAAGTCAACTGGCGTGCAACGCACATCGACACGGGCAGCGGTCTGCACATCATCCCGAACTCCGTGCTGGCCGCAGCGTCGTTCGCCAACCTGAGTCGGCCGCCCGGAGAGCACTCCATTTCGGTGAAGACGACGTTCTCCCCCAACGACCCGCCCGACGACGTGTGCGCGGCGCTGACCCGGGTTGCGAATGCGCTACCGCATCTTCGTGGCGAGGCCGTGCCGACGACCGTCACCAGCGGCTCGGGTGAGTACACGACGACGATCCCGTTGCGCTCCCCCGCCGACGACTCCGCCACCCGGGCAACGTTCTTGCGATGGGTTTGGTACGCCTCCCGGCGGGCGGGTTTGCGCCTCGACGACGTCGAGGACGACTTCGCGAGCGAGGATCGCATGGAGCGCTCAATGCGGATCGTGGCGCCGACGTTGCGCCTCAACGACGTCGACCAGCAGGCGTTGATCCCAAGCCTTCGGCTCACCAGATACGGCGCGGACGAGGCGATCCAGACCCCGGGTTCGGTACCCAAGCGGATGACCTTCATCGTGAGCGGCCGGGTGCGTCTGATCGCCCGCGGCGAGGACGGTGCGCTTGTCACGGTCCGGACCCTGGAGGAAGGCGACTTCCTTGGTTCCAGCACGCTGACCAGGGAGCCCGTCACCGGCGGGGCGTATGCCCTCGACGAGGTCACCGTCTTGCAGATCGAACGCGCTGACGTCGAAGAACTGGTGGCGCGAAAGCCGTTGCTGCTGCAGGAGATCGGCCGCACCATCGAGGAACGCAACGCAGACGTGCGGCGGGCGCTGGAGGCGGCCAACCCGAGCTGACGGGTTCCTGCGCCTGCCACAGAGTTTGCTGACGCGTGACCGCGTCGTGACGTTCGCTGGTTGACCACTCGGGTGCGGCGCGCCACCGGCGCGTCGGCGGGCCCTGCCCACCCTCGTCCCAGCATTCACAGCATCGCGTCATTGATGCAGCTCAGGGCCCCTGAGCTTGCACGGTTGCCGTTTCATCTTCGCCGCGCCGCGCCGCCGGTGTTGACCACATTGATCACTCCATTCACACAGGTCACATGCTCGATTGACCACACGCGTTTGACGAAGGTCTCTGCGCCGAGTCGGAATCGTTAGCCAACCGCGACGTGCGTTGTCGGTGTCGAGAGCCGGATCGAACCACAACCGCGTGATTCACTAACGCTCGAAGAGCAACGGCGATTGCTCGAAGACATGGGATGCAAAGAGAGAGGCGGTCTGTTGCCGTTATGAAGTTCGACAGAATGATTCGTGGTACGTGGTTACGCCGGTTGGCCGTTGGACTGATGGCAGCGGTGACCTTGCCCGGGCTGATCGGCTTCGTCGGTAATTCGGCGACGGCTGGCGCGTTCTCTCGGCCGGGCCTGCCGGTCGAATACCTGATGGTCCACTCGGCGGCGATGAACCGGGACATCAAGGTTCAGTTCCAGGGCGGTGGGCCGCACGCGATCTATCTGCTCGACGGTCTGCGTGCGCAGGACGACTTCAGCGGGTGGGACATCAACACCCCCGCGTTCGAGTGGACGTACGGTTCCGGCCTGTCGACGGTCATGCCCGTGGGCGGTCAGTCGAGCTTCTACACCGACTGGTACCAGCCGTCGCAGGGCAACGGGCAGGACTACACCTACAAGTGGGAGACGTTCCTGAACCAGGAACTGCCCGCCTACTTGGAAGCCAATTACGGTGTGTCGCAGACCGGTAACGCGGTCGTCGGCCTGTCGATGGCCGGTGGCAGCGCACTGACCTACGCCATCTACCACCCGCAGAACTGGATCTACGCCTCGTCACTGTCGGGCTTCCTCAACCCCTCCGAGGGCTGGTGGCCGATGCTGATCGGGCTCGCGATGAACGACTCGGGCGGCTACAGCGCCGAAAGCATGTGGGGCCCGTCGAGTGACCCGGCCTGGAAGCGCAACGATCCGATGGTCAACATCAACCAGCTGGTCGCCAACAACACCAGGATCTGGATCTACTGCGGCACCGGTACGCCGTCGGATCTGGATTCGGGCTCCGATGGTGGCAACCTGATGTCGGCTCAGTTCCTCGAGGGCTTCACGCTGCGCACCAACCAGGCCTTCCGCGACAACTACATCGCCGCGGGCGGCACCAACGGTGTGTTCAACTTCCCGGCCACCGGTACCCACAGCTGGGGCTACTGGGGTCAGCAGTTGCAGCAGATGATCCCCGACGTGCAGCGGACGCTGGGAGCTCAGGCCACCGCGTAACGGAGCCTGTCGCACAGAAGAACCAAGGGAACCTGCCGTCACCCCCGGACGGCAGGTTCCCTTCTTCGTTCACAATCGGGTGCATTGCTCGATGTCCGCCTCGAACTCGGCGAGCATCGCGTCGGTCAACGTCGGCCTGGTGTCGGCGATCGCGGCCAGGTAGTCCTCGGTCTGGGCCGGTTCGCCGCGGCGGAACTCGATCTCGCGCTCGAACGCCGACTGAGAGCCCTTACGGGCGGCGAATTCGATGTCCGCGGGCGTGAACATCGCGCTCGCGGAGGCCAAGTGGGCGACGTCGACCGAATCCGACGGCGCCAGGTATCTAGCCCAGATCGCGGCCCGGGCCGTCGCGTCGGGTGGGCCAATGGGGATGACGTAATCGAAGCGCCCGGGCCGCAGAATCGCCGAGTCGAGTGAGCGCACCGAGTTGGTGGCGCAGACCAGCAGTCGGTCGCCGTGCTGCCGGAAGGCCGGAATCAGCTTGAGGAGCTCGTTGGTGACCCCGTGGGCCGGGTCGGTGGGTACGCCCGATCGCGACCCCGCGATCTCCTCCACCTCGTCGATGAACACCAGCACCGAGTCGAGATCTGCAAGTGTGGCGAAGGCGTCGCGGAGCGCCCCTGCCATCGCGACGCCCGGCGTGGCGAGCCGCGACGGGAAGAGTTCGACGAACGGCCAGCCGAGTCGGCCGGCGACGGCCTTGGCAAAGGTGGTCTTACCCGTGCCGGGCGGCCCGAAGAGGATCACCGCCTTGGGTGGTGTCACCGCGTATTCCGCTGCCGCACTTGGTTCGACGAGCGGCAGCACGATGCGTCGCTCGATGACGAGCTTCTCGGCTTCCATCCCGGCCATGGCGTGCCAATGGCCGCGTGGGATGACCTGGGCTCCCACCGCGGACAACAGACCCGCATCCGAGGAACCGGGATGGTCGATCTTCTCGAAGTAGCTCAACCCGGTGCGTTCCTCGTAGCCCGCATTCAGCAGCGCCTTCGTTCCCGCCGCCTTCGGCGGCAACATCGCCGTGATGCGCCGTGCACCCGCGACTCGCAGGCGCTGCTCCAGTTCGTTCAGCAGAGCACTCCCGATCCCCCGGTCGCGCCACCGACTGGCCAACGCCACCATCGTGATCCAAGCCCGGTCGCCGTGGACCAGTCCTCCGGCAATGCCGACCGGTTGGTCGCCCACGACGGCGACGACGCACGGTTGGCCGCCTCGCGCACTGGTTACCACTTCGGATACGCCGTACGCGGGCAACGGTTCACCGGGGAGCCGGTTCTGCTCCCAGATCGAGATGAGCTCGTCGAGGTCGTCGTCGTGGAAGTCGCGCAGCCGCCAGGGGTTCATCGGTCATTCGTAGCCGGGCGACACGGCCACGCCATCGCCCATTTGGGGGGTTGACCCGGGTAGGCGCCTCACCGGTGATGCCCACGAAAGAGGGGCCGCGGAGTCAATCGACTCCACAGCCCCAGCTCCGCCTGCAATCACCCGAGACGTGTCATCGGGCCGACCGCGGCTCAATCGAAGAACATGAACGGCCCCGGCGTGGCGAACTGGCCGTAGCTCATCGGCGGTGACACGACGGGCGGCTTGACGACGATCGCGTTGTGCCCCTTCTTGTCCGTCATCGTGGTCCGACCGTTGTCGACCGTGGTGCTCGGGTTGGCGGCACCGGCGATAGGGGCCATGGCGAAGGCCGCGGCGGCGAGTCCGGTCATGACACCCGTGGCCAAGTAACGTAACTTCATCTCATACTCCATTCTCAATGTGTCGCTCCGTGAAGCGATTTCGTCTTACAAGAACCAATCTACTGACCCAAGACCAGGTTTCACCGTTTCGGAGCGGCTTCATGCCAAACGCAAACATATGCGTCAGATATGTGACTCACGGAACGATCACCGGCAACGTTCGTCATTCCCGTGCGTTAATCCCTTGTCATCCAACGCATTTCAGCGCAATTGCACTATTGACAGCACGCACCGCGCCGCCCGATCAGCTTCTGCGACCTCCGTACGCTGGGCCTCGAGGACACGTTAATACGACACCTGCACAAGGGAGTTCAATGATGACCGTAGGAACCACAGCCGCCGCGATCAGCCTGATGACGATAGTCGGACTCGGCCTCGCCGCACCGGCGTCGGCCGCGGACGCCAAGACCCGCTCACCCGCCGACGTGATCGCCCAGCTGGAAGACCAGGGCCACCACGTTCAACTCAACGGATCGTCGAACGTTCCGCTGTCGCAGTGCAAGCTAACCGGCGTGCACGGCCTGAACAATTCGAACCTCGACGCCTCGGGCAACCGGATCGACTCCGACCTCTACACCACGGTGTACGTCGACGTCGTCTGCAACGACGTCTAACGGTGCCCTACCCCTCGGCCGGCGGCAGCAGGACCCGAAACTCCGTGCTGCCGTCGCCGGAGCGGGCCGACACGGTCCCGCCGTGGGCCTCGGTGATGGATGCGACGATCGACAGCCCGAGACCGGTGGACTCGGGCTGGTCGGCGCGGGCCTTGGTGCCCCGGACGAACCGGCCGAACAACTCGGGCACCAGCTTGGGGTCGATTCCCGGCCCGTCGTCGGTGACCGTCAACGCCACCTTCGGACCGGAATCGTCGGTGACCATTCGCAAGGCAGTCGTGACGGTGATTCCCGGCGGATTGTGGTGGCGCGCATTGGCAAGCAGATTGCTGAGCACCTGATGCAACCGGGCGCGGTCGCCCATCACCCAGATGGGTTCGTCGGGCAGGTCGGCCAGCCAGCGGTGGTCCGACGAGGACACCGCGGCGTCGTTGACGGCGTCGACCACCAGGCTGGTGAGATCCATCCGCCGGATCTCGAGCCCCTGGCGCTCGTCGAGTCGCGACAGCAAGAGCATGTCGCCGACGAGTGCGGTCATGCGTCGCGACTCCGACTCGATGCGCGCCAGCGCGTATTCGGTCGTCGGCGGCAGGGCCGCGCTCTCTTGCCGGGTCAGCTGGGCGTATCCCTGGATCGCCGCTAGCGGCGTGCGTAGTTCGTGACTGGCGTCGGTGAGGAACCGGCGCATCCTCCGATCCGACGCCGCCCGGGCGGCAAACGCCGAATCGACGTTGGCCAACAAGCGATTCAGCGTCTCCCCCACGATGCCCACCTCGTTGTCGGGGTCGCTGTCGGCCTGGCGTACCCGTGCGGTGATGCGGTGATCGTCGTCCGCAAGCGGCATCTTGGCGGCCCGCGCCGCGGTGGCCGCCACCCGGCGCAGCGGGCGTAGGGCCCACCGCACCACGAGGACGGTTCCAAGGCCCGCCAGCAGGGCGGCCGCAATGGTGGATGCCACCACGGTGACGGTCCTCGCGGCCACCACCCGGTTGGCGGCCTCCATCGAGACGGCCGAGACGAGCCGTTGCCCGGAGTCGAGTTCGCTGCTGATCATGCGGTAGCTGCCGAGTCCGTCGAGCTTGATCGTCTGCGGTTCGTCCTCGCGCCAGCTCGCCGCTTCGATCGGCGCGAGCGCCGCCGCGGGGGCAGGCTCGGTGTCCTCGTCGGAGAAGATCGCCGAGTTGACCACTGAATTCCCTTGCAGCACTGCGATGAGCGTGCCCGGCGCCTGTCCGGTGAAGTCGGTCAGCGGATCGTCGTCATCGGTCGACGGGAGGGCCCGATACTTCTCGACGGAATGCTCGAAGGCAGCCAACGAGTGCGTCACCTCGGCGTCGCTCATGGTCGTCACGTAGGTGTGCAGGCTGTAGACCGACAGCGCGCCACCGCCGAGGGTCACCACGGTCACCAACGCCGCGACCCCGTACACGAGCTGTTTGCTCAAGGTCCGGGGCCGCCACCACGGTGAACGGGACGGCGACCGGGACGGCCGCCTCACTGAGGCGGCCGAAGTTGGTATCCCACACCACGAATCGTGTGAATCAGCGGTTCGCGCCCCGGGTCGAGCTTCTTCCTCAAGTAGGAGACGTAGAGGTCGACGATGCTGGTGCGACCACCGAACGAGTAGTTCCACACGTGCTCGAGAATCTGCTCCCTGGTCAGCGCGAGCCGTGGGTTGCGCATCAGGTACCGCAGCAAGTCGAACTCCGTCGTCGTCAACTCGATGCGCTCACCGCCACGCGTCACCTCCCGGCTCGCCACGTCGAGGGTGAGGTCGGCGACGCGCAACGTCTCCTCGGCGGGTTGATCGTCGGCGGGCGGCGTGACGTCTGCGCCACGTTTGAGCAGGCCACGCAACCGCAAGACCAGTTCCTGCAGGTCGAATGGCTTCGTCAAGTAGTCGTCGGCACCAGCGGTGAGACCCGCGACGCGGTCGGTTACCGAGTCCCGCGCCGTCAGGAACAGCACCGGCGTGTACGTCCCGGCGGCACGGATTCGCTGCAAGATCCGGAGCCCGTCGACGTCGGGAAGCATGATGTCCAGCACCAGGATGTCGGGGTCGGTGGAGGCGAACTTGGTGAGCGCTTCGCGTCCGTCGTGAGCCACGTCGACGTTCCACCCCTCGTACTTCAACGCCATCGTGACGAGGTTCGTCAGTGCCCGCTCGTCGTCGATCAACAGCACCTGGATCGGTGACCCGTCCGGCCGCCGGATCGGAGGAAGTTGGCCGAGGATGGCGGAACGGGGCTTCTGGGTTCCGGCATGGGTCGACGTCATTGTCATGTCTTCGAGTGTCCTGGTCTCGTACCCACCTGTCACTACACTCACAGCTTCTTCTCATGTTGTCCGACCCATTCACGTCGGCGCATGTTTAAGTGGCAGACCCATATTCCGTTGCCCCACAGCGTGTTAACGATTATTGACGCAACGGTTCGGAGCCTAGATCGTCGGTCACGGTGTGATGGTGCCAACAGCTCGCGCGCCCTGGAGATTTGCGTTCTCTATGGGTCCAGCCGCCGACCTTGACCGCCGCGTCACGCGATTAATACTCTGGCACTTGTGAATTGAGTAGCGGTTCACCTAATTCATTGTCAGAGAATCGTTTTCGTTCTCTTCACCGTCAGGAGCAGGTCATTCTCAAAAGCTCTGGGAGTTCGGTCTCCCAACGAATCGCACCCATTCTCCGTTACGACCTGCCCGCCTCGCTCGTGGTCTTCCTGGTGGCCCTTCCGCTGTCGCTGGGGATCGCGATCGCCTCGGGCGCACCCGCGCTGGCCGGCCTCATCGCCGCGGTGGTGGGTGGCGTCGTCGCGGGTGCCGTCGGCGGATCGCCGTTGCAGGTCAGCGGACCGGCGGCGGGTCTCACCGTCGTGGTCGCCGGCCTGATCGGGCAGTTCGGCTGGAAGGTCACCTGCGCGATCACGGTCGCCGCCGGCGTCCTGCAGGTGCTCTTCGGTTTGAGCAAGGTGGCCAGGGCGGCGCTGGCGATTTCACCCGTAGTGGTTCATGCGATGCTCGCAGGCATCGGACTCACGATCGCGTTGCAACAGGTCCACGTATTGCTGGGCGGCGAATCGCAGAGTTCTGCTTGGCGCAACGTGATGGAACTGCCAGAACAGGTGCTCGGCGCGGACGGCCCGGGGGTCGTCCTCGGTGTGCTCGTCATTGCCATTCTGGTCGGGTGGCGATGGGTGCCGGGACGGCTCGGCAAGGTGCCGGGCCCGCTGGTCGCCATCGTGACGGCGACGGCGGCCGCGATGGTGTTCGGCGTCGACGTGGACCGCGTCGAATTGGACGGTTCACTGCTGGACGCGATCGCGCTGCCGAGTCTTCCCGAGGGGAACTGGGGCGCCTTCGCCACCGGTGTCCTCACCGTCGCCCTGATCGCGAGCGTGGAGAGCTTGCTGTCCGCGGTGTCGGTCGACCGGATGCAGAACGGTCCCCGCACCAACTTCGACCGCGAGCTCATCGGTCAGGGCACGGCCAACATCGCATCGGGCACCCTGGGCGGGCTTCCCGTCACGGGCGTCATCGTGCGGAGTTCGACGAACGTGCAAGCCGGTGCGCGCACTCGCGCCTCGGCCATGATGCACGGCGTCTGGGTCCTGGTGTTCGCCCTTCCGTTCGCCGGGTTCGCCGAACAGATCCCCATGGCGGCGCTCGCCGGACTGCTGATCGTGATCGGCATTCAATTGGTCAAGCGCGTCCACATCGAAACTGCCCGCCGCACAGGGGATATCGCGGTCTACGCCGTCACGATCGTCGGCGTGGTGTTCCTGAACCTTCTCGAGGGCGTCCTGATCGGCCTCGCCCTGTCGATCGCCCTGACGGTGTGGCGGGTGGTGCGCACCAGGATCGTCGCGGAGTCCGTTGACGGCGACGGCACCTGGCGCATCGTCATCGAGGGGTCCTGCAGCTTCCTGTCGCTACCGCAGCTGACCGGTGTGCTGGCGTCGGTGCCGCCGGGAACCAAGGCCACCCTCGACCTGTCGGTGGACTTCATCGACCATGCGGCACACGAGGCGATCGGCGACTGGCGGCGTCAGCACTGCGCCGCGGGCGGGACGGTGGAGATCCGCGAGCTGGGTTCGGTCGAGATGGACAGCGCGCTCGACGGACCGCCGGTCCGCGACATTGCGCGGGCGGCGGCGCCGTCGACCAGCTGACCGTTCCTGACAACGAATGGTCAGGCGTCCTGGCTAGAGTGACCGTGGTGACAGAGCAGGCTCCCACCCAGCGCCCTTCGATGCGGCCGCTGTTCCAGACGATCCTGCTCGACGTGGCACCTCCCCTGGTTGCCTACTACGGGCTGCGGGCGGCGGGCGTCTCCGAGTACGTCGCCTTGCTGTCGGCCACCGTGCTGTCGGGGGCGCGGGTCGTCTACGGCGTGGTGAAGAGTCGGCGGCTCGACCCCTTCGCCGTCTACCTTCTGCTGACGTTCGGGCTGAGCCTGGCCGTCGGCCTGGCCACCACCGATCCAAAGCTGATCCTGATCGGTAACACCCTCGTCAACGGCATCGGCGGCCTGCTCTTCCTCGGCAGCTGCGTCGTCGGCACCCCGCTGACCCAGGTGGTCGGTGAGCGGTTCCGGCCTGCCGACGACGCAGAGCCGACGCCCGACGAGGCCCGGCGGATCCGTCGCGTGCACGTTCGGCTCTCGGCGATGTGGGGCGTCGGCCTGCTGGTCGAGGTGGCGATTCGCCTGGTGGTCATCGCCCACCTGTCGGTCGACGCCGCCAACGGCGTGAACTCGGCGGTCACGCTGCCGGTCATCGGTTTGCTCGTGTTGGCGACGGTCGTGGTCAGCCGCCGGGCGGCGCCGGCCGCCGACGCGCCCGCCTAGCGCCGGGGGAACAAACCGACCCCACTCATAGTTGAGCGCATCAGGCTGAACTTTGAAGGAGTCTGATGTCTGAAAACATCGCAGTGCCCGTGCTCTTCGTCAGCGAGCCGATCGTGCTGCCAGGAATGGTCGTCCCCATCGAACTGGATGACGCCGCACGTGCTGCGGTCGACGCCGCGCAGGCGAGCGAAAGTGGCAAACTGCTGATCGCACCCCGGCTCGAGGACCGCTACCCCACCTACGGCGTGATCGCGTCCATCGTGCAGGTGGGTCGCGTGCCCGGTGGCGGTGCCGCCGCGGTGGTCCGCGGTGAGAAGCGCGCCCACATCGGCTCCGGGACCACCGGACCCGGTGCGGCGCTCTGGGTGGAGGTCACGGAGGCCTCCGATGCAGAACCGAGCGACGACACCAAGGCGCTTGGCGCCGAGTACAAGAAGCTGCTGCTGGCCATGTTGCAGCGCCGCGAGGCGTGGCAGATCGTCGACGTGGTCAACAAGATCAGCGACCCGTCGGCGTTGGCGGACACCGCCGGCTACGCGTCGTATCTGACCGACGTGCAGAAGCGGCAGCTGTTGGAGACCGAGGACGTGGCCGAGCGGCTGCGCAGCCTCATTGAGTGGACCGGCGAACACCTCGCCGAGGTCGAGGTCAACGACAAGATCGCCGACGACGTCCGCAGCGGCATGGAGAAGACGCAGAAGGAGTTCCTCCTGCGTCAGCAGTTGGCGGCGATCCGCAAGGAGCTCGGCGAGTTGGGTCCCGATGGCCAGGAAGGGGATGCCGACTATCGGGCCCGAATTGACGCAGCCGATCTGCCGGAGAAGGTGCGCGAGGCGGCGCTGCGCGAGGTCGGCAAGCTGGAACGCTCCAGTGAGCAGAGCCCCGAGGGCGGCTGGATCCGGACCTGGTTGGACACCGTGCTCGACCTGCCGTGGAACGTCACGACCGAGGACTCGACCGACCTGAAGTCGGCGCGGGAGATCTTGGACGCCGACCACCACGGGCTGGACGACGTCAAGGACCGCATCGTCGAGTACCTGGCCGTGCGGGCCCGTCGTACGCAGCGTGGGCTGCAGGTCGTCGGGGGCCGTGGCTCCGGTGCCGTGATGGTGCTGGCGGGTCCTCCCGGTGTCGGCAAGACGTCGCTGGGTGAATCGGTGGCGCGGGCGTTGGGACGCAAGTTCGTTCGCGTCGCCCTCGGTGGCGTGCGCGACGAGGCCGAGATCCGCGGGCACCGGCGTACCTACGTCGGCGCGCTGCCGGGCCGGCTGGTGCGGGCCATCGGCGAAGCGGGGTCGATGAACCCCGTCGTGCTGCTCGACGAGATCGACAAGGTGGGTTCGGACTACCGGGGCGATCCGAGTGCGGCGCTGCTGGAGGTGCTGGATCCGGCGCAGAACCACACGTTCCGCGACCACTACCTGGATCTCGACCTGGACCTGTCCGACGTCGTGTTCCTGGCGACGGCCAACGTGATCGAGAACATCCCGTCGGCCCTGTTGGACCGGATGGAGCTGGTGCAGATCGACGGCTACACCGAGGACGACAAGGTCGCCATCGCCCGTGACTTCCTGCTGCCACGGCAGCGGGACCGTGCGGCGCTGACGTCCGAGGAGGTGGCGGTGACCGACGAGGCGCTGCGCAAGATCGCAGCGGACTACACCCGCGAACCCGGTATGCGTCAGTTCGAGCGGCTGCTCGCCAAGGCGCTGCGCAAGGCGACGACCAAGCTGGCGGTGAATCAGGAGAACCTCGTCATCGACGAGCCGGATCTGGTTGCCTACCTTGGCCGTCCGCGCTTCACCCCGGAATCCGAGGAGCGCACCGCGGTGCCCGGCGTGGCGACCGGCCTGGCCGTCACTGGCCTGGGTGGCGACGTGCTGTTCATCGAGGCGAACTCGAACTCCGGCGACGCCGGCCTGCAGTTGACCGGTCAGCTGGGTGACGTGATGAAGGAGTCGGCGCAGATCGCGCTGTCCTACGTCAAGGCGCACGCCGAGCAGTTGGGCGTCGACCGAGCGGAGCTGGATCGTCAGATCCACGTCCACTTCCCGGCGGGCGCGGTGCCGAAGGACGGTCCGTCGGCGGGCGTCACGATGGTCACGGCGCTGGTGTCGATGGCCACCGGCCGCAAGGTTCGCGGTGACGTCGGCATGACGGGCGAGGTCACGCTGAACGGTCGGGTGCTCCCGATCGGCGGGGTGAAGCAGAAGTTGCTCGCCGCGCAGCGCAACGGCCTGAAGACGGTGTTCATACCGGCTCGCAACGAGCCGGATCTGGACGACGTCCCAGCCGAAGTGCTTGCGGCGCTGGACGTCAGGCCGATGACCGACGTCGCCGACATCGTCGCGCAGGCGTTGGAGCCGGTGGCGGATGCGGCTACCGTCGCCGCCTAGGCTGACAACTCAACAGCGCGAGCAGACGTAGAGGGCCCTCGATTGCGCCAATTCAGGGCCCTTTGCGTCTGCTCGCGTAGAGGAAGGGGAGCACCATGCCACGACGCGGAGAACCGTTGCGCAAGCTCGGGTTCCTGACCATCGGTCGATTCGACGACGCCAACCCCGGCCCGGGAATCGAGGAGACCCTGCAGGTCATCGAGCGCGCCGAGGCACTGGGCTTCGACAGCGTCTGGCTCCGTGACCGCCACCTTCAACCCGGCATCTCGAGCCCGGTGGCGATCATGGCCGCCGCCAGTCAGCGCACGTCGCGCATCGAGCTCGGCACCGCCGTCATCCCCCTGGGATTGGAGAACCCGTTCCGCTTGGCCGAGGATCTGGCCACCGTCGACGTCATGTCCGGCGGACGCGTCAACCCGGGCGTCTCCGTGGGCACTCCGATGATGTACGACCACTACAAGGCCGCGCTCTATCCCGACACCCACGACGTCGAGGACTTCTCCAAGGAGCGGGTGCTGCGCCTGCTGCGCGCCTTGCGTGGTGAGCCGGTCAGCGACTTCGAGGGCGTCGTCGGCATCGAACGCTTCACCCGTCGGATCCAGCCGCACTCCCCCGGCCTCGCCGACAGGGTCTGGTACGGCGGCGGACTCGAATCCGCGAAATGGGCTGGCGCGCAGGGCGTCAACTACCTGACGAGCTCGGTGGTCAGCATTGAAGGTACCGAGTCCCGCGACTTCGCCACGATTCAAGGCGAGCAGATCGACGCCTACCGGGCAAGCCACCCGAGGCCCGAAAATGCCAGGGTGTCACAGGGTTTGGTCGTCATCCCCACCGACTCGGCCGGCGACGACCAGATCCGACGCTACCGCGAGTACGCGGCGAGTCGGTTCGAGCGCACCAAGGCTCCGCAGGGACCGAAGGGCATGCTTTTCTCCCCGGACTACGTCGGCACGTCCGACGAGCTGGCCGACCAGCTGTTCGAGCACGCCGGGTTCCAGCGCGCCGACGAAATTGCCTTCGCACTGCCCTTCTCCTTCGAGGAGGCGGACTACCGCCAGATCGTCGCCGACCTGGCCGAAAAGCTCGGACCAAGGCTGGGCTGGACGCCCGCGACGTGAGAACCTCGAACAATGGCCTATGACGAGGACCTGGCGCACCGTGTCCGGGAACTGCTCGGTGGGACTGCAGGCGTGCAGGAGAAGCGGATGTTCGGCGGCCTGGCGTTCATGGTCGGCGGCAACATGGCCGTGTGCGTCAGCGGCAAGGGCGGTCTGATGGTCCGCGTCCCCGCCGAGGAGACCTACGCTCTGCTCGAACGCGCGCACGTCGAGCCGATGGTGATGGCCGGGCGCGAGACGCGCGGCTGGATCCGGGTCGGCACCGCCGGCGTGGCGACCAAACGACAACTGCGCACGTGGGTCGACAAGGGCGCCCGCTACGCCGAAGGACTTCCCGCGAAGTAGCGGTTTGTCGCCCACGTCCTCGGGTATGCCCGCGCCATGGCGCAGAACGACTCTCGCCGCGGCGACATCGCCAAGCGGCTACTGAAGGAGGCGGGCACCACCTACGCCCGCGAGGCAGGCATCACGCTCAAGGACACCCCGATGCCGCTGTTCGAACTTCTCGTCCTCTGCATGCTGGCCAGCAAGCCCATCGACGCGGGTATTGCCGTCGCCGCCGCACGCGAGGTGTTCCACGCCGGCCTGCGCACACCCGAGGCCGTCCGCGCCGCCGACCGCAAGACCATGATCGACGCCTTCGGACGCGCGGGGTACGCCCGCTACGACGAGAGTTCGGCGACTCGGCTCACCGAGATGGCGCAGACCGTCGGTGACGAGTACGGCGACGACCTGCGCAAGCTCGCCGACGTCGCCGACGGGGATTCGGCCGCCGCGGCCAAACTGCTGCAGCAATTCAAGGGCATCGGGGCGACCGGGTCCGACATCTTCCTTCGCGAGGTGCAGGACACCTGGACGTGGGTGCGGCCCTACTACGACGAGCGGGCGCGCGACGCCGCCAAACAGCTTGGGCTGCCCAGCGATCCGCAGGAATTGAGCACGCTCGCTGCTGGTCGAGACGCCGAATTCGCCGCCGCGCTGGTGCGGGCATCGCTCGACGACGACCTGCGCGCCGCCGTCGTCTGACGCCTACGCGGCGCGTAGGACACAATGGGTGCGATACGACGACGGTGCAGGAGGTCGGGTGAGTTCAGCGGCATGCGGGCTACCGCTGTCGTCGACCCACCTCCCCGCCGGGGCTCCCGCAGTCATTCGCCATCAGCTCCCCCGTGCCGCGTCGTCGGCCAAGGCCGTGGTGGACGACGTTCTCGGCCAACGTGGTGAGATCGACGCCGCTCCCGTTCGGGCACTGGCCGTCATCGAAAGCCCGTTGTCGAAGAAGAGAACCAACGAAGGGAATCTGCCTTGAGCGTCGCCCCCGATGAACTCACCGGCACCGAGCAAGCCGTGCTGCTGGTTCTGATGGCCGAAGCGCGACCCGTCCGCAACCCCGACCTTGCCGCACTGGGCCCCAGGCTGCCCAAGCCCAACCGGGAACGGCTGATCGAGAAGGGTTTGGTCGAGATCACCGCGACGAGGCCGGCGATCACGCTGGACCTGACCGACCGCGGTTGGAAGACGTGCGCGGCTCTCATCGGTGCTGAGGCACCCGAACGCGCCTCGGGTCCGGGCAAGGCGCTCTACACCGTGCTCAGCGCGCTGCGCCGGTACTTCGATCGGGCGGATCTGGCCCCCGCCGACGTCTTCACCGCGCTGGACGACGAGGTGGACGTCGAGGGTCAAGTCCGGGCCGCGTACGTCAGACTGGCGGCTCGCGCCGGAGGCTGGGTGGACCTGGTGCGACTGCGCGCCGAACTGCCCGACGTGACCAAATCCGAGTTGGACGACGCGCTGACGCAGATGCAGCGCAAGCCGGGCGTCAGCCTCATTCCCGAGGAGAATCAGAAGACCTTGACCGACGAGGACCACGCGGCCGCTGTCGAAATCGGCAACCGGGCCAGGCACCTGATCGCGATCGAGTCGTGATGGGTCCGCAGGAACGGGACGCCCTCAAGTCGCTTCGCCTGTCGTTTGCGCCGTCGGCCGACGACCTGTGGAACGCACAGGGTGCGTTCCACGTGCCCGGGGTCCACGACAAGGCGCTCGAACAGGTCATGGACGCGTTCGCCGACGCCGACCGGCACCCAGAATCCAGCCCGCTGGGAGTGGTCGTGCGCGGCACGGCAGGCTCCGGCAAGACCCATCTGCTCGGCCAGGTCCGCGAGCGGGTGCAGGCCGGCGGCGGGTTCTTCTTCCTGTTGCAACTCCTCGATGCGACGAGCTTCTGGGAGTCGGCGCGGAGCAGCATTCTGGAGAGTCTCGGCCGGCCGGCTCGGGACCGCGAAACCCAGCTCAAGCAACTGCTGTGGGAACTCGCATCGGTGGCGCACGTTTCCCGCGCCGATCGTCGAGCCGTCGCCGGTGAGGACGAACTCACCCCGGAGATCCTGACGGCCTTCGTCAACGCTCTCCACAACGCGGCACCGCAGACGGTCCGCCAAACGCAGCACACCCTTCGCGCCCTCACCTTGCTCGGCGCCGAAGATCTAGGTACCCAGGACATCGGGCAGGCGTACCTCAACTCCGCGGAAGACGTGGACGACACCGGTCGCAGGCACTGGGCGATCGGGGTGTCGACGTTGACGCCACAGGAGTGCGTGCGGGACATCTCGCGGTTGGTCGCTCTCGCAGGCCCGTCAGTGATGGCGATCGATCAGATCGACACGCTGCTGGCGCAGTCCTCCACCTCGACGGGGGGTCGCGATGACGGCGTCACCGACAACCGCGACCTGGAGCACGTCGCGCACGGACTCATGTCGATCCGCGAGACGATGCGGCGCACCGCAGAGGTCGTGGCGTGCCTGCCGTCGGTGTGGGAGTCGATCCGATCGAGGGCGGCGGCCTCGGTGGCCGATCGATTCCGGGAAACCGCGCCCCTGCACGAACTACCGAGTGCCGACATCGGCCGGGCCATTCTCGAGCGCCGGTTCACCGCAAGCTACCGGGCCGTCGACTTCACACCCCGCTACCCGAGTTGGCCGATTCTGCCGTCGGCGTTCGACGACGCGCAGCAATACACCCCACGCCGACTGCTTCAGCGCGCCGACACCCATGTTCGCGCATGTCTCGATCGCGACGTGGTCGAGGAATTGGCCCACCTCAATGCATCCACCGACTCGGAGCAGCCCGCACCCGTCGACGCACCGTTGGAAACGACCGATCTGGACCGTTTGTTTGCCGACTTCCGCAGGCGAGCGGTCGGTGCGGCGGCTCTCGACCCCGAGGGCGAGGACATTACGGTGCCGGGTCTGCTGTCGGCCGCGTTGGACGCCTGGATCATCGAACGCGGCGACGTCGAGCAGACGTTCGCACTCGACCCACCTCCGGGCAAGCAGGTTCCGTTGCATGGCAGACTTCGGCAGCGCCTCGACGCGGCGACCGATGACGAACGGCACTGGGCGTTCCGGGCGATCGCGAGCAGTAACGCCATCGCAGTCCAGAATCGGATCAAGAACGCCTGTGTCGCAGCTGGTTTCGGCAGCAACGCAGACAAGCGTCAGCTGTTCCTGTTGCGGAACGCCCCGTGGCCGGGTGGCGTGAAGACGGCGGAGGTCGTCGCCGCATTTGGGGAGTCCGGTGGTCGCGCGCTCACACTGTCGGATGACGATCTGCGTACCGCATCGGCGCTGCGCGATCTCATCGACGACAACCATCCCGACCTCGTCGGATGGTTGACGAGCCGTAGGCCCGCACATGGGCTGGGTTTCCTGCGAGAGGCGCTTGGCGACGAGGCTGGACCCGAGGCGGCCGAGATACCGACGCCGACAACGGTTCCCGAACCCGAGCCGATTCCAGAGCCGGAGCCAGAGCCGTGGGCCAAGCGGTTGAAGAGGGACGCTCCGCGCGAAGAGGTCACCAGCACGGCGATTCCCCTCGGTCTCGACGACGCCACCGGGCAGCCGCTCAGCGTGGAGTTGCTTGCCCTGCGCAAGCACACCGCGATATTCGCAGGGTCGGGATCGGGCAAGACGGTGTTGATCCGTCGGCTGGTCGAGGAGTGTGCCCTGCGCGGGGTGTCGTCGATCGTGTTGGATCCCAACAACGACTTGGCGCGGCTCGGCGTGCCTTGGGCCGAACACCCCAGCGGTTGGCGGGCGGCCGACTCGGCGTTGGCCGCTGACTACTTCGACAACACCGAGGTGGTCGTGTGGACACCTCGCCGGTCAGCCGGGCGACCGCTGTCCTTTCAGCCGCTCCCCGACTTCGCCAGCGTCGTCGACGATCACGACGAATTCAACGAGGCAGTCGAATCCGCTTTCGCGGCAATGGAACCCCATGCTCACATCGCGGGCAAGACCCCCAAGGCCAACCAGTCGCGAGCGGTGCTTAGAGAAGCCCTGCAGTGGTACGGCCGGCGGCCGTCGCCCACGCTGACCGGATTCCTCGACGCACTCGCCGATCTACCCGACGGCGTCAGCGTCATCGCGAACGCCCGTGACCGGGCCGCGGAGTTGAGCCAGAACCTGCGCGCGGCCATGGTCAACGACCCAATGTTCGGTGGCGGTGGCGCCCCGGCGGACCCCGGCGCACTGTTGACACCGTCGGATGGCTACCGCGCCAGGGTGTCGGTGATCAGCATGGTCGGACTGTCTGACGGAACGCAGCGCGAAGGGTTCGTGAACCAACTCCAAATGGCGCTGTTCGCCTGGATAAAGCGAAACCCCGCCGGCGACCGTCCGCTCGGCGGTTTGCTGGTGATGGACGAGGCGCAGAACTTCGCGCCCTCGGGCCGCACCACGGTGGCGACGCGCAGCACGTTGGCGCTGTCGTCGCAAGCCCGTAAGTACGGTTTGGGGTTGGTGTACGCCACCCAGGCGCCACGAGGTCTGAACCCGAACATCCCGGGCAACGCGGCGACGCAGTTCTTCGGGCTGCTGAACGCGCCGGTGCAGATCGCGGTCGCCAAGGAGATGGCCCGGGTCAAGGGCGGCCTGGTGCCCGACATCAGCAGGCTGAGGGCAGGTAACTTCTACGCGGCGCTCGAAGGCACGGCGTTCCACAAGATCACGACGCCGTGGTGTCTGTCGCAGCACCCGCACAGCCCGCTCACCACCGAAGAGGTGCTGGAGTTGGCGAGGCGTCCGCTCGAGCCCAAGGGCTGAGCGGGCTAGCGCGACGACACGACAACTTCCGGAACGTCCTCTTCCTCAACGGGTTCGGTCACGTCGCCGCGGAGCACGGCGCTCATGCGCTCGGAGTCCAACTGGCCCTCCCAGCGCGCCACCACGATGGTCGCGACGCAGTTTCCGAGCAGGTTGACCGACACCCGCATCGAGTCCATGATCCGGTCGGCGCCCAGCAGCAGGGCGACCGCGGCCACCGGAATCGCACCGTGCCCGATGGCGGCGACGGTCGCCGACAACGCCAGGAACGACGACCCGGGCACGCCGGCCATGCCCTTGGAGGTGAGCATCAGCACCAGCACGGCCGTGATCTGCTCGCCGAGGCTGAGGTCGACGCCGAGTGCCTGCGCCAGGAACAGTACGCAGATGGACAGGTACAGCGTGGCACCGTCGAGGTTGAACGAATAGCCGGTTGGCACCACCAAACCCGTTGTGGTCCTTGAGCATCCGGCGAAGATCAGCTTGTCCATGATGCGTGGCAGCACCACTTCGGTGGAGGCCGTTCCCAGCGCGAGGAACAGCTCGTCCTTGATGTAGACCACGAAGCGCCACAGGTTGACGCCGGCGAGGAACCACACGATCGCCCCGAGGACCAGGATGAACAGGGCGGCCCCGAGATAGCAGGCACCAATCAGCTTGGCGTAGCTGCCCAACGACGAGATGCCGTACTGGCCGATGATGTAGGCCATTGCGCCGAACGCGGCCAGCGGCGCCAGCTTCATGATCCATCCGATGATGGTGAACAGCAGGCTGCTGAGGTGCTCGATCAGCTCGAAGACCACCGGCGGACCGTGCTCACCGAACTTGGCGAGCGCCAACCCGAAGAGCACCGCGAAGAAGAGGACCTGCAGCAGCTGATTCTCCGCGAAGGCCGAGAACACCGACGTCGGAATGATGTTCAGCAAGAACTCCACGGTGTGGGGCAGTTCCCCGCTGCCGGTCTTCTTGGCGACGGCGTCGGCCCCGGAGGCCAGCGTCTGAGGATCGATGTTGAAGCCCGCGCCGGGTTTGACGACGTTGGCGATCACCAGTCCGAACAGCAGCGCGAAGGTGGTGACGACCTCGAAGTAGATCAGGGCCTTCACGCCGATGCGGCCCACCGACTTGAGATCGCCGACGTGGGCGATCCCGATCACCACGGTGCAGAAGATGATCGGCGCGATCAGCATCTTGATCAGCTTGATGAAGGCGTCCGCGACCGGCTTGAGATCGGCACCGAACGCGGGCCAGAGCCAGCCGACCAGGATGCCCGCGACGATGGCGACCAGGAGTTGGGTGAACAGCGACGTGTACCACCGCGATCTCGGCGGTGTGTCCACCGCGCCGGTCGTGGCCTGCTGGGAGTCGGTCATCGACAATGGATACGTCGATCACGTGTCGGAAAGATGAGACGCTTGTAACGGGGACGCTACGAACGGGTCAGTACTCCACGCGGAAGTTCCCGATCAGTCGGATCAGGTTGCCGTCCGGGTCCGTCAAGGTCGCCAACTGGACGCCCTTGTTCACGCCTTCGATCTCACCCGGCGCGAGCCCGCGTTCGTCGGCCTCGGCGACGTGAGCCGCGAGGTCGTCGACTGCGAAGTTCACCAGGCCGCTTCCGGCCCGTTCCTCGTCGACGAAGACCTGCACCCAGCCGCCGGGCACCACCTGCCATTCGACGAGCACAGGCATCGGGTTGTTGTCGGGTGCGCGACCGAAGAGTTTCTCGTAGAAGGTCTTCGCCGCGTCCAGGTCGGTGACGGGGACGACGGCCAATACGTGTTCAAAGGTCATGTTGGTACGGACCGCCCGGGCTCGAGGAACTCATCGGAAACGACGAAACGGGGCCGGCCACGGATGTGGTCGGCCCCGTCTCGTCGGAACTGCGTTACGGCTTCTTCTGCCCCGGAATGCCCTCGTAGGCGATGTCGCCGGTCTTGAGGTTCTGGGCGGTCAGCTCGCCCAGCCCGTCGAGGAACTTCTGGCGCTCGGTGACGACGTGCTGGATCGCGACGTCGACGTTGTCCTTGGTGATGGCGGGCATCACGTAGACGGGAGCCTTGTTGACGTCTTCCTTCTTGACCAGCGCGTTGGCGACGGCCAACCCGGCGGACAGCTCCACGGTGCCGTTCTGCAGCGAGGTGCCGATGAACTCACCGCTCTTGACGGCGTTGAGGCCGTCCTCGATGCCGTCGATGCCCACGATCGGCACGTCGGTGCGGTTGGCTTCCTTCAGCGCCTGAAGGGCGCCGAGGCCCATGTCGTCGTTCTGGGACACGACGCCGTTGATCTGCGGCCCGAAGCTGGAGATCCAGTTCTTCGTCTTGTTGACCGCTTCGTCGCGCTTCCAGTTCGCGGTGTCCTTGGCCAGCACCTTGATGTCCGGGTACTTGGCGAGCACCTGGTCGATGCCCTTGCCGCGGTTGATCTCACCGGAACCACCGAGCGGCCCCTGCAGGATCACGATGTTGCCCTTGCCGCCGAGGCGGTCGGCCATCATCTGCATTTCCTGTGCACCCGCGGCGACGTCGTCGGGCTGCACGTTGCCCGCGAGGTCGGGGCTGTCGAGCGCGGCGTTGACGGCCAACAGCGGGATGCCCTTGGACTTGGCGGCCTGGATCTGCGGGCCCAGCGAATCCGCTTGCACCGGAACGACGATGATCGCGGCGACGCCCTGGTTGATCAGCGAGTCGACCTGGCTGGCCTGGGTGGACACGTCGTTGTTGGCCGAGTTCCACACCAATTCGATGTTGTTGGCCTTGGCATAGGTGTCCATGCCCTCCTTGCCCGCGGTGATGAACGAGCTCATGTCGTACACGGTGACACCGATGCGGGTGGTGTCACTGTTGGCCGCGGTGTCGCCCGCGCCGCAGGCCGTCATCCCGAGCGTCAGCGCGCCCGCCGAGGCGATGACGCCCAGCTTGGTGGTCAGTCTCATCTATTCACTTTCTCCAATGATGGTGTAACGGAAAGGGGTTGATCAGGGCTGCTTCTGGCCGGGGATTCCCTCGTAGGCGATGTCGCCGGTCTCGAGGTTCTTCTTGGTCAGCTCGGACAGTCCGGCCAGGAACTCGGCTCGCTTGGTGACGACGTGCTCGATCGCGACGTCGACGTTCGCCTGCGTGATCGCCGGCATGATGTAGACCGGGTTGGTGTTGACCTGTTCCTTCTTGGCCAGCGCGTTGGCGACTGCCAGACCGGCGGACAGCTCCACGGTGCCGTTCTGCAGCGACGTGCCGATGAACTCACCGCTCTTGACGGCGTTCAGGCCGTCCTCGATGCCGTCGATGCCGACGATCGGCACGTCGGTGCGACCCGCTTCCTTCAGCGCCTGCAGCGCGCCGAGGCCCATGTCGTCGTTCTCGGCGACCACGCCGGTGATCTGCGGCCCGAAGCCCGAGATCCAGTTCTTCGTCTTGTTGACCGCTTCGTCGCGCTTCCAGTTGGCGGTGTCCATCGCCAGCACCTTGATGTCCGGGTACTTGGCGAGGATGTTCTGAATGCCCTTGGTGCGGTCGAGTTCGCCGGACTGTCCGAGCGGACCCTGCAGCACGACGATGTTGCCCTTGCCGCCGAGCTTGTCGGCCATCATCTGCATTTCCTGCTCACCGGCCTTGACGTCGTCGGGCTGCACGTTGGCGGCGATGTCCTTGCTGTTGAGCGCGGCGTTCACCGGGACCAGCGGGATGCCCTTGGCCTTGGCCGACGCCACCTGTGGGCCGAGTGAATCGGCCTGCACGGGAACGACGATGATCGCGGCGACGCCCTGGTTGATCATCTGGTCGACCTGGTTCGCCTGAGTGGAGACGTCGAGGTTCGCCGAGTTCCACACCAGCTCGATGTTGTTGTCCTTGGCGTACTGGTCCATCCCCTCCTTGCCCGCGGTGATGAACGAACTCATGTCGTACACCGAGACGCCGATTCGGGTCTTGCCGCTTTGGGACTCGGTGTCACCCGCGCCGCACGCGGTCAGGCCCAAGCCCAACAGCCCTGCGGAGGCGACGGCGACGAACTTCGTTGTCAGTCTCATCTGGTCTCTCACTCTCGTTCGTTGATGTGAATTCGTGGTCGTGGACAAGGGTTTACGTTCTTCGCCGGGTCGACCACACGTCGACCGCGACCGCTGCGACGATCAGTACACCCTTGATCACGTCCTGCCAGTAGGCGGGTACGACGAGGATGTCCAAGCCGTTGTTCAGCGTCTGAATGATGAAGAGGCCCAGCACGGTTCCCCAGATGGTGCCGCGGCCGCCCATGAGGCTGGCGCCGCCGATCACCACTGCGGCGATGGCGTCGAGTTCGTAGCCCTGTCCGAGATTCGGAGGTCCCGAGATGACGCGGGAGGACAGCATCACCCCGGAGATTCCGGCCAGCAGACCCGACAGTGCGTAGACGCTGAACAACATGTTCTTGGCGTTGATGCCGGCAATCTCGGCGGCGTTGCGGTTGCCGCCAACGGCGTACACGCGCATCCCGTAGGTGGTCCGCTTCATCACGATCGCCAGCACGATGATGCCGATGATCATGACGAGCACCGGGATCGTCAGCCCGAAGATCTTCGTGTTGGCGATGGAGCCGAATTCGGCGGGCAGCCCGTTGATCGGAGCACCGCCACCGATGACGTAGGCAAGACCAGAGCCGGCGGTCAACGTGCCCAACGTCGCGATGAACGGTGGAACGTTTATTCGGGACACCAGGATTCCGTTGATGGAACCGACCGCCAGGCCGACGAGCATGGCCACGCCGACGGTCATCCAGACCTGACCGGGGTTGGCCTTGGCGGTCGCCGCACCCGCCATGGCCGACACCGCGATCACGGAGCCGACCGACAGGTCGATGCCGCCGGTGAGCACCACCAGCGTCTGCCCAAGCGCGATCAGCGCGAAGGGAGCGGCCGCCACCAGGATGGTCAGCAGGTTGTCGACGGTGCCGAAACGTGCACTGCGGTAGCTGAAGTAGGCGATCACCAACAGCATGATGATGACCATCGAGTAGCGAAGCGCGATGCCGCCGATCCACTCGCGGGAGAACAGCCGCACGGGCTCCCCCGTGATCGGCGACGTGACGACCGGCGTACTACCGGATGGCTCCGGCGTCGTGGTGTCGACTGGGGTGGTCACGATTCTGCCTCCGGATCGGGATGGGATATGTGTTTGGGTCCGTCGAGTGCTGTCGCCATCCGGAACACGGATTCCTGCACCGCCGGATGGTCTAGGGCGTCGCGGTCGAGCTCGCCGACGAAGGCTCCGTCGCGCATGACGAAGGCGCGGTGAGACAGGCCGATGATCTCCGGCATGTCGGAGGAGGCCATCACCACGGCCATTCCGGCTTCGGCGAATTCGGTGATGATGCGGTAGATCTCACTGCGTGCGCCGACGTCCACCCCACGGGTGGGCTCGTCGAGCAGCAGCACGTTGACCTCTCCGGTCAGCCAGCGGGCCAGCACGACCTTCTGCTGGTTGCCGCCGGAGAGCGTGCCGACGAGTTGGCCCATGCCGCTGCTGCGCAGGCGCACCGACTTCATCACGTCCGTGACGGCCGTCGTCCGGGACTTGCCCTTCAGCCAGCCCGCCACGCTGAACGACGACAGCCGCGGCAGCGACCCGTTGTCCAGGACGCTCATCGACAGCACGACACCGGAGATCTTGCGGTCCTCGGGCACCATCGCCATGCCCTCGGTGATCGCTGCGGCGGGAGAGTTGCGCTTGACGCTTCGGCCTCGAACGACGATGTCGCCGGAGCTGGTGTGTCTGGCCCCGAAGATGGCCTCCAGCAACTCCGTTCGCCCCGCACCGACCAGACCGGCGAGACCGACGATCTCACCCGAGCCGACGGTGAACGACACCGGTTCGGAGGCGCCGTCGACCTGCAGGTCGCGCACCTCGAGCACCGCGTCGGACTTCGGTGCGACCCGGTCGGGGAACAACCCGTTGAGTTCACGGCCGATCATCGCTGTCACGATGTCGTCGTCGGTGACCTCGGTGAGGGGCTTGTCGAGGATCAGCCCGCCGTCGCGAAGCACCACCACGCGGTCGGCGATGGCGCGGATCTCGGCCATCTTGTGGGTTGTGTAGACCATCGCGACGCCGTGCTCACGCAGCCGCCGGACGATGCCGTACAGCCCCTCGACCTCACGCTCGGAGATGGCCGAGGTCGGCTCGTCGAGCATGACGACCTGGGCTCCCGTGCGGGCGGCCTTGACGATCTCGACGATCTGGCGCAGACCGACCGGCAGGCTGCCCATCCGGGCGGTCGGCGAGATGTCCACGCCGAACACCGCCAGGGCTTCCTTCGCCTCGCCGATCATCGCCTTGCGGTTCAGGAACGGCCCGGTCTTGATTTCCCGCCCCACGAAGAGGTTTTCGTAGACCGTCATGTCCTCGATGGAAGCCAGCTCCTGCGGCACGATCGCCACGCCGTGGCGGACCGCGTCGCGCGGGTTGCCGGGCGTCAGGTGGGTGCCCGACACCGTCACCGTTCCTCCGTCGGCGCTGTACTGGCCGCTGACGATCTTCATCAGGGTCGACTTGCCTGCACCGTTCTCACCGGCCAGCGCGGTGACAGTCCCCGGCTCGAGGTCGAGCGTGATGCCCTTGAGCACCGGGACACCGCCGAAACTCTTGGTGATGTCGGCACATTCGAGAATGGCTGAGCTCATGAGATGTTCACCAGTACCTTCACGTTCTCCGGGTCCATCGAGGCACCGAACGCCTCGGCGGAATGTTCGAAGTCATAACGGGCCGTGATGATCTCGTCGACGGGAACGGCCCCGGAGGACAGCAGGTCCATCGCGGCGGTGTAGTCCTCGCGGACGTACATCAGACTCCCGATCAAGGCGATCTCCCGATCCTGGATCAGGTCGAGGCGCACCGGGACGGCGCCCGCGGCGACGCCGACGACCATCACGGCACCGCCCTTGTCGACCAACTCGATCGCCTGGGCCACCGAACTCTCCCTGGCCACGCAGTCGACTACGACGGCGGCAGGATCGCCGAGCAGGGCCATCGCCGAGGTGACCGCATCGGATGCGGTCGGATCGAAAGTGCCTGCCGCCCCAAGCCGTTCGGCCCGCTCCCGCTTGGAGACCAACAGGTCGGCGACCACCACCTTGGCACCGGCGTCGCGCAGCGCCAGCAGCACGAATAGCCCGATGGGGCCGGCGCCGATCACCACGACGGGGCGATCCCGCAGGTCGCCGACCGTCTCGGCGGCGCGGCGGACGGCGTGCACCGGGGTGGCCAGCGGCTCGATGAGGATCGCGTGGTCGTCGTCGAGCGCGGGGTCCAGCGCGATGACCCTGTCGACGGCGACGGTGAAGCTGTCGGCCAGGCCGCCAGGGGTCTGACAGCCAAGCACCAGCAGTTCCTGGCAGATGTTGTATCGGCCTGCCCGGCACTGCGTGCAGTGCCCGCAGGCGAGGTTGGGCTCCACGACGACGCGGGTCCCGACCCAGGAGTCGTCAACTCCGGCGCCAACGGCGTCGACGACGCCGATCACCTCGTGGCCTGGTCGGTACGGCAGGTCGATGAACGGATGATGACCGCACGCGGCGTGCGTATCCGAACCGCAGATGCCGACGACGGTCCCCCTGATGCGAACCTCTCCGGCGTCGGGGCTTGCCTCGGGCACCGTCTCGAAGACGACGTCGTCGATCGCGTTGACGACGACGCGGCGGTTCTCCCCTGGAGCGGCCGGGCTCACCATGCGGTGTACCCGCCGTCGGCGACCAGCACCGACCCCGTGATGAACGACGCGGCGTCGCTGGCGAGGAAGACCACGCTCGGGGCAATCTCCTCGGGCATCGCGTAGCGCTGCTGGGGCGCGTCGTCGATCCAGTACCGCTTGAGATCGGGCCGGTCGACCGGAGCCATCTCGGTCTTGCAGTAGCCGGGCGCCACGGCGTTGACCCGGATTCCCAGCGGACCCCATTCAGCGGCAAGCGATTTGGTGAGGTGGTGCACCGCCGCCTTCGACGCGTTGTACGCCGGCTGCATCTGCGGCCGGTTCACGATCAGCCCGGACATCGACCCGATGTTGACCACCGAGCCCGATCCGCGTTCGCGCATGTGGGCGCCGACGGCCAGCGAGCACGCCCACAGCGCCTTGACGTTCAGGTCGAACACGTCGTCCCACTGCTGTTCGGTGACGTCCCAGGAGTCGGCGTGATAACAGGTGCCCGCGTTGTTGACCAAGACGTCGACGTGTCCGAGCGCGTCGACGGCCTCGGCCGTCATCCGTGCGACGTCGTCGGCCTTGGTGATGTCGGCGGTGATCGGGTGCATCGTGTGCCCGGCTTCCGCCGCCTCTGCCACGACCGTCGCGTTGCGCTCGGCGCTGCGGCCCGCGATGGCCACGGTGGCACCCGCGTCGGCCAGACCGAACGCGAACGCCCGACCGAGTCCCTGGTTTCCGCCGGTGACCAGCGCGGTGCGGCCGGTCAGGTCGAATGGTGAGCGCTTGGTCGCTTCCGAACTCGTCATGATGGCACCACGATCGACTTGAGGCTGGCGGGATCGGTGTCGCTGTCGAGCGCCTCGCCGACGTGTTCCAGGTCGTACCTGCCGGTCACCATCCCGTCGAGGTCGACGGCACCGGAGGCCACCAAATGGATTGCCGCGGGCCAGGTGTCGGTGTAGCGGAACACGCCGGTCACGTTGATCTCCATGTTCTGGATGTGGCCGATGGGTAGCGGGTAGTCCCCGGAGCCCATCCCGACCAGCACGACGTAGCCGGCCGGGCCGACGGCCTTGATGCCGCTGGTGACCGCCGGAGCGGCGCCGCTGGCGTCGATGAACACGTCGACCTGAGGATCGAGTGCGGCGACGTCGTCGACCATCGGGTCGAGGACCTCGGTCGCCCCGAAGCGCAACACGGCCTCACGCCGCGACTCGAGCGGGTCGGACACGACGACGCGGGACGCACCGAAGGCACGCGCGGTCTGCGCGCAGATCACGCCGATCGGTCCGGCACCCGCGATGAGCACCGAGGTGCCCGGCGCGACATGCGCCTTGCGCATCGTGGTCACGGCGACCGACAGCGGCTCCAGCAGTGCGGCGGCCTCATCCGACATGGAATCCGGCACGGGGTGGGCGAATTCGGCGTCGATGACGACGTAGCGGCAGAATGCGCCGTCGATCGGCGGGGTGGCGTAGAACTCCATGTACGGGCACAGGTTGTACCGCCCGGCCATGCACTGCTTGCACCGGCGGCACGGGTGCTGCGGCTCGACGGCTACCCGCTGTCCGACCCGGGTCGGGTCGACCTGGTCGCCGACGGCGGCGATGCGGCCCGACAGTTCGTGTCCGAGGATCATCGGGTCCTCGACGACGAAGTCGCCGATGCGGCCGTGGCGGTAGTAGTGCACGTCGGAGCCACACACGCCGACGGCGGCCACCTCCACCAGAACCTCGTGGGCCCCGGGCGTCGGGACGGGTCGGTCCTCGATCTTCAGCGTTCCGACGCCGGTCATCACGCTGGCGCGCATGGTGTCGGAAATGGTCTCGGTCATATTGCTTCCCTTCGTTCTTCAGGTCAGGAGGGCCCGGCCGACGACTATCTGCTGGACACCGGCGGCAGCGCACAGCGGCGCGATCTCCTCGGTGACCCCGCCGTCGACGGCAACGGGTAGTTCGGATCTGGTGGTGCAGGCGGTGACGAGACTCAGTCGCTCGAGTCCGCAGCGGTCCTTGGTACCGGGTTCGATGAGCATCACCAGGACACCGTCGGGTTCGGCGGGCCACTGAGGATCGGCGAGCCCGTCCCATTCCCGCCACACCGCGATCCACGCCGAGCCACCGGCGGCGCGGATGGCGTGCGCCCGCTCTGAGGTGAAGGCCTGCCACGGCAGGAACACCGCACCGGGGTGGAGCGCGAGGATCTTTGGGAGCACCGCGTCGACGAAGTCGGCCGAGCCGATCAGGTGGACGCCGATCTTCTGGCGGTCGACGGACGTCGAGATCATCTGCAGCTCAGCCAGGCTCACACCGGCGGGCAAACCCTCCGAGACCGCCATGACGTCGACGTGCACGTCGAGGCCCGTGTCGGCCAACGTAAGCGCGGCGGCGACCCGGGAGTCCGTCGCGGAGTACACCGAACCGGCCAGCAGACCGGGAAAGTCGTGATGCCATGGTGCCAATGCGATCATCGACCGCCTCCGTCCAGTAGCGGCGACGCCGCGAGCGATGCCCACCGCGCCCTCAGGGCGGGGAGATCCCTGCCGTGCGAACGTGGTTCGACGCGGGTTCTGGCATCGGGCTGCCAGCGCTTGGCCAGGTCGACGAGCCCGGCCCGGTCGGCATGGGAGGCCACGGCGGCGGCCTGGATGCAGGCGCCCCGGGCGGTCGCTTCGTCGACGTCGGGGACCGTCACCTCGTCGTCGAGCAGGTCGGCCAGCAGTTGCAGCGTCGCGGGCGAGCGCGCTCCCCCACCGACGGCCGTAGCGGCGCCGGTCATTTCGACACCGCATGCGAGGAGGCTGTCGCGGCCGGACATCAGCGACAGCAGTGGGCCTTCGACGAAGGCGCGCGCCAGTTCCTCACGGGTGCTCCCCGACGTGAGGTCGGCGACGGCGCCGCGGGCATCGGGTCGGTCCGGGGTGCGTTCCCCGTCCAGGAACGGCACCAGCACCGGCCCCTGGGTGGGCCCTGCCGCAAGCGCAAGCTCGGAGATCCCGGCGAGATCGGTGCCGAGCAGTACCGCCGCACGGTCCACGACCCGTGCGGCGTTGAGGGTGCTCATCAACGGCAGATACCCACCCGTCATGTCGGCGACACCGTCAACGGCACCGGTCGTGTCGAACACGGGACCCCGCGAGGAGGTAGCCACCACGCCCGAGGTGCCGATGCTGAAGTACTGGTCTCCGTCGGTCAGGCCCAGCCCGAGATAGGCAGCATGCTGGTCGCCACCGCCCGCGCCGACCACCACGTCGTCCCCGATGCCGAGCAGAGCCGCCCTGGCGGGCAGCACACGGCCCGCCGCATCGGTCGGTCCGAGCACGGTCGGCAGTTTGGCGGCCCAGTCCCGTGACCCGGCCGCCACCTCGAGGTAGGACGGAATCCACTGTCCCTCAACGGCGTCGAAGTACCCGGTGCCGGACGCCTCCGAGCGGTCGGTCACCTTCTCCCCGGTCAACCAGAACGTCAGGTAGTCGTGCGGCAGGAGCATCGTGTCGACCCGGTCCAGCAGGCCCGGTTCGTGCTCGGCGACCCACGCCAGCTTGGCGATGGTGAAGGCCGCGGTCGGCAACGTGCCGATCCGCATGACCCAGCGGCGGGCACCGATGCGCTCGACGAGGCGCGCGAGGTTGGGTGCCCCGGTCGTGTCGTTCCACAGCTTGGCGGCGCGGAGCACCTCGCCCTGCGCGTCGAGCAGCACCAGGCCGTGGCATTGCGCCGCAACGGAGATCGCCCGGATGTCGGGCCGCTCTGCGCACGCGGCCATGGCCTGGCCCGCGGCGGCGACCAACGCGGCGACCCAGTCACGTGGATGCTGCTCACTGCACGGCGGAAAGGCAGGCGGGTGCGGGGCGGCGCCCGAACCAAGAATGTTGCCCGAGGCCAGGTCGCGGATCTCGACCTTGCACGATTGCGTCGACGAGTCGACGCCCATTACCGCCGGTGTGGTCATGCGCCGCGCACCACCGGTGCCGACTCGTCGCCGGAACGGTGGCCGCGGGCACCGACGCCTCCCGCCGGATGACCGTCGACGACGTCGCGGAGGGTGTGACCGCGCATCGACATGGTCACCACGGCCACCGCGTCACTCCACGCGCCGACGGCCAGGGTGCTCGCCATCGCGATCATGTCACCGGGATCGGCGTCGGACGGCGTCGGAGGTAGCGCGGCGACGCTGCTCGCCGCGGTCGCGAAGGGTGAGTCGGGGCTCTCCGTGACGGCGACGACGTGAATGCCGCGACGGCCGAGACGCTCGACGAGGCTGGTGAGTTCGCTGCTCTGGCCCGTCTTCGAGATCGCGACGACTAGATCCGACGGCGTGATCGCCCCCATCCCGCCGTGCAGTGCGTCCATCGAAGGCAGGTAGACCGCGGGTGTGCCGCAGACCGAGAGGAGGTGAGCCAGGCGCTCGGCCATGATGCCGGACGTGCCGGAGCCGGTCGTGACGACTTTGCCTGCGACGGCGATCATCTGGTGGGCGACCGTGACGATGCTCGACTCGACCGCTCCCACGAGCGCCGCGATCGCGGCGGACTCCCGGGACAACACCTCACCGGCGAGGTTGGCCAGGCCCTCTTCGTCGAGACCGTGGTCGTCGCTGCTCAACTGTCAACCTTGCTGCTAGTGAGATTCCTGTGTGATGTGGATCATGCAATGCGTATGCTCACATGTCAATGTCTCTGCACATATGTGCAAGACGGGGTGAGCCTAGCGGCTCAGGAGTCACGGGAGGCGACCCATGGGGCCCGACGAGCTGTTCCAGCGCGCGGTCATCGCCCGTCGCTATTACCTGGAGGGCCGCACGCGAATTCAGATCGCCGAGGAGTTCGGGCTGTCCCGCTTCAAGGTCGCCAGGATGCTCGACGAGGCACTCGAATCGGGCATGGTGGAGATCAAGATTCACAATCCCGGCGCCGTCGACGTCGAACTGTCGACGGCCCTGCAACGCCAGTACGGGCTCGAGCACGCCTACGCCGTCTCCGCGGATTCGACCAACGCCGCCGATCACGTCGACGCCGTCGCGAAGGCGATGGCAGAACTGCTGCAGTCGATCCTCCGCGACGGAGACGTCGTCGGCGTCGACTGTGGCCGCACCCTGACCCACATCGCGCCATACCTGACGTCGTTACCCCGTTGCGACGTCGTACAACTCACGGGCATGGCCGGCCCCATCAGCTCCAACGGCACCGACCTCGTCCGGCGCATCAGCGAGGTCAGCGGTGGCGACTCCTGGCCGCTCTACGCACCGCTGGTGGTCACCGACGCCCGCACCGCGCGGAGCCTCGGCGACACTCCGCAGATCCGGGAGACCACCGCGCGCCATTCGTCTGTCAGCTGCGCCATCGTCTCGGTCGGCGCGTGGACCGAGGGCGCCTCCCAGGTGTACGACTCGTTGACCGCAGACGAGACCGCCGCCCTCGACGCGGCAGGTGTGTGTGCCGAGACCTGCGCTCTGCTCTTGGACGCGGACGGCCAGCGCATCCCAGGACTCGACGAACGTCGGATGGGAATCGACGAGGCGGTGTTGCGCGCGATCCCCACCAGAATCGCCATCGCAGCCGGCAAGGAAAAGGCCGCCGCCACCCAAGCCGTCCTCAACTCTGGCCTGGTGTCCTCGCTGGTCACCGACATCGACATCGCCACAGCAGTTCTCAATTGATCATGCCCACCACTGACGAGGAGAGATGAGAGACATGCCCGAACCCACCGTGGACTTCGACTTCCGGCTGACCGATCGGGTCGCCCTGGTGACCGGCGGCGCCTCCGGAATCGGGGCGGCCATCGCGGCGGCCTTCGCGACCAAGGGGGCCACGGTCGCCGTCGCGGATCTCGCCACCGACGGCGGATACACCTGTGACGTCTCCGATCCCGAATCGGTCGAGAGCACCGTGGCTGCCGTCATCGCCGACCACGGCAAGATCGACATCCTGGTCAACAGCGCCGGCATCGCCAGACTCGCACCCGCGGAGGAGATTTCGCTCAAGGACTGGGACTCGACGATGGCCGTCAACCTCAAGGGCACCTTCCTGATGTGTCAGGTCGTCGGACGGCACATGCTGGCCGCAGGCCGTGGTGCGATCGTCAACATGGCGTCCCAAGCCGCCAGCGTGGCCATCGAGGAACACGTCGCCTACTGCGCGTCGAAGTTCGGCGTCCTCGGTGTCACCAAGGTGCTCGCCACCGAATGGGCGGGCCGTGGCGTGCGGGTCAACAGCATCTCCCCGACCGTGGTGCTGACCGATCTCGGAATCAAGGCGTGGGACAACCCGAAGGGTGACGCGCTCAAGAAGCTGATCCCCACCGGGCGCTTCGCCTATCCCGACGAGATCGCTGCTGCGGCAATCTATCTGGCCTCCGACGCCGCGGCCATGGTCAACGGGGCTGACCTCGTCGTCGACGGCGGCTACACCATCAAGTAGTCATCAAGTAGTCGACGCGCGGGCCACTAGTTCCGGACGGAACATCACGTGGTTGGGCTCGGCCTTCGGCGACTCCGCCGAGGTGATCAGGAGGTCGAGCGCCGTGGCCCCGATCTCCGCGCTCGGCTGGCGAATCGACGACAGTGGCACCGCCGCCGACCGGGCGAAGTCGATGTCGTCGTAGCCCATCAGCGCGACGTCGCCGGGGACGCCAACTCCGTTGCCGGCCAAGGCCTGCAACATCCCGATCGCCAACAGGTCGTTGGCGCAGAAGACCGCATCGGGTCGCTGCTCGACCGGGCGGGCGCACAACTGCTCCCCCGCCGCGCGACCTGCCAGCACACTGGCTTCGTCGGTAGGCACCACTTCCAATGTCGCGCCGGGGAATTCGTCGACTGCCGCTCGCGCGCCCGCAAGCCGGTCCGCGACCTGCCGCAAGCCGAGGGGTCCACCGACGTAGGCGATGCGACGGCGTCCGCGCTCGCACAGATGGTGCGCCGCGAGCCGGCCACCGGCGACGTCGTCGACCGCCACCGAGGCGAACGGCGTCCCCGTGCCGTCACGGTCCACCAGCACGACGGGCACACCACGTCGGTGCAGTGCGAGCAGGCGGTCGAGGTCTTCGCCGACCGGTGAGATCAGCAGGCCGAAGACGCGCTGCTCCTCGAACGTGTCCAGATAGGTCCGTTCGCGTCGAGGGTCGTCGTCCGAGGTTCCCAGCAGGACCACCAGATTGTGTTGTGCCGCCTGAAGTTCCGCGGATCGCGCCACGTCGGTGAAGAACGGGTTTCCGACGTCGAGGACCAACAGCCCCACACAGCGGGACTGGCCCGCCCGTAGCTGCCGCGCGGCGTCGTTGCGGACGAAGCCCAACTTCTCGATCGCGGCCTGCACCCGCGCGACGGTGGCGGGCGCAACCCGTTCCGGGGCGTTGAGCACGTTCGACACCGTGCCGACGGAGACCGAGGCCGCCGCGGCGACGTCACGAATTCCGGCGGCCATCGCGGTTAGCCCCTCGTCGTCGGTTGCCGGGGGCCCAGCCGCTCCAGCTGCGTGACGTGGGCGGGGGTGAGCTCCTCCAGTGAGTTCACGCCCAGAAGGCGCATGGTCCGCTCGACCTGACCAGACAGAATCTCGATGGCACGGTTGACGCCGGCCTCCCCGCCTGCCATCAGCCCGTAGAGGTACGCCCTCCCGATCAACGTGAAGCGGGCCCCCATCGCAATCGCGGCCACCACGTCGGCGCCCGACATGATGCCGGTGTCCAGGTGCACCTCGACGTCCTTGCCGACCTCGCGGACCACCTCGGGTAGCAGGTGGAACGGGATGGGTGCCCGGTCGAGTTGGCGCCCACCGTGATTGGACAGCAGCACCGCGTCGACGCCGAGGTCGGCGACGGCCCGGGCGTCGGCGACCGTCTGCACGCCCTTGACCACGAACTTGCCCGGCCACTGCGACTTGATCCAAGCGAGGTCCTCGAATGTCACAGTGGGGTCGAACATGGTGTCCAGCAACTCCGCGACGGTGCCCGACCACCGGTCCAGGGAGGCGAACGCCAGCGGCTCGGTGGTCAGGAAGTCGATCCACCACTGCGGGCGCGGCAGCGCGTTGGCGACGGTCCGCAGGGTCAGCGCAGGCGGGATGGACATGCCGTTGCGCTTGTCGCGCAGGCGGGCACCCGCGACGGGCACGTCGACGGTGACCAGCAGCGTGTCGTAGCCCGCGGCCACCGCACGCTCGACCAACGCCATCGACTTGTCGCGGTCCTTCCACATGTACAGCTGAAACCAGTTGCGCCCCAGCGGGTTCGCGGCCTTGACGTCCTCGATGGCGGTGGTGCCCATCGTCGACAGCGAGAACGGGATGCCCGCCCGCGCGGCCGCGTGCGCCCCGGCGATCTCGCCCTCGGTGTGCATCATCCTGGTGAACCCGGTGGGCGCGATCCCGAACGGCAGCGCCACTGGCGCGCCGAGGACGTCCCAGCCGGTGCTCACCTTCGACACGTCCCGAAGGATGGCCGGGTGGAACTCGACGTCGGAGAACGCCTGTCGGGCCCTGGCGATGGACAGCTCTGCCTCTGCCGAGCCGTCGGTGTAGTCGAACGCCGCCCTCGGGGTGCGCCGCTTCGCGATGCGGCGCAGGTCTTCGATGGTCAGCGCCTTGTCGAGCCGACGCTTGGTCGCGTTGAACTCCGGCTTCTTGAACTGCATCAGCGGCGCCAAGTCATGCCTGCTCGGCAAGCGTCGCCTCGTCAAGTGGTTCGTCGAGTCGTTCATCGTCATACCCTTCCTGCCGGAGCCCGTCGAGGCTCGAAGCGTTCCGTGGGCAACGTGGTGGCCATCGTTCCACGTAGGTCGTCGAGGTCGCCATGCAGCAGGCCGTGGGCACGCGCCTGCAGCAGAACGTTGCCGATCGCGGTGGCCTCCACCGGGCCGGCGACCACCGGCTTGTCTACCCGGTTGGCGACCAACTGACACAGCAGCCGGTTCTTCGCCCCGCCACCGACCAGATGGACGGTCTCGACGGGCACACCGGTCAGGGCGGCCGACTGCTCGACGCCCCTGGCGAACCCGGCGGCGAGGCTCTCGATGATGGCGCGGGCCATCTCGGGGCGACTCGCCGGCGCGGGCAGACCGCGTTCGTCGTACCACGCCGTGATCCGGCCGGGGATGTCGCCGGGTTCGACGAACCGCGGGTCGTCTCCGTCGAACACGTCGGCGGGTGGCGGGCAGGCCGCGGCCTGCTCGAGCAGCACGGGAAGGTCGACGCGGGAGCCGTCGCGCTCCCAGTGGCGCACGGATTCGCTGAGCAGCCAGAGTCCCATCACGTTGCGCAGGAAGCGGATTCGGCCGTCGGCACCCACCTCGTTGGTGAAGTTGGCCGTGCGGGCGTCGGCGCTCATCACCGGCGCGCCCAACTCCACCCCGACCAGCGCCCAGGTTCCGCAGGAGACGTAGGCCGCCGACGCCGCGTCCATCGGAATGGCGACGACGGCCGAGGCCGTGTCGTGCGACGCCACGGTGGTCACCCGCAGACCGGTGCCGAACCCCACCCGGCCGGCCAGGTCGGGCAGCACGGTGCCGAGCTCGGCGCCGGGCTCGGCCAGCTCGGGGAACAGGCCTCCCGGCAGGCCGAGAATCGACTCCAGCTCGGTGTCCCACGTGCCGTCGACGCCCAGCAGCCCGGTGGTCGAGGCGTTGGTCCGCTCCGTCGCCGTGCGCCCGGTCAGCCAGTAGCCGATCAGGTCGGGCACCAGAAGTGCGGTGTCGGCCAGGTCGAGCAGCCCCTCGAGCTTGTCGGCGGCCAGCTGGAACATCGTGTTGAACGCCATGAACTGCAGCCCGTTGCGCGCGTGGATGCGCTCCTGCGGCAGCGTCTCGTGCACGGCATCGGCGCCGAGCGCGCACCGGGCGTCTCGGTAGTTGTACGGCAGCCCAAGCAGTTTGCCGTCGCGCAGCAGGCCGTAGTCGACGGCCCACGAGTCCACCCCGACGCTGGTCACGTCGGGCGCGACGCGACTCGCCTCGGCAAGACCCGTGCAGATGTTGCCGAACAAGCCGGGCAGGTCCCAGTGCATCGCCGTGCGCCGACCGTTCCAGAGGTAGACCGGATCGTTGGCGAACCGGTTCATCTGGCGCATTTCCAGGGTGCCGGGTCCGACGTCGGCCAGCATGACCCGGCCGCTGGTGGCACCGAGGTCGACTGCGACGAACCGGCCGGTGCTCATCGTGCGCTCATCGGAGGAACGCGGCGGCCACGCCCGCATCCACCGGCACGTGCAACCCGGTCGTGTGCGAGAAGTCCGAAGTGCACAGCGCGAACGCCGCGTTGGCGATGTTCTCCGGCAGCACTTCACGTTTCAACAAGGTGCGCTGTGCGTAATAGGCGCCCAGCTCCTCCTCCGGCACGCCGTAGACCGCAGCCCGCTTCGCGCCCCAGCCACCCGCGAAGATGCCGGACCCGCGGACGACGCCGTCGGGGTTGATGCCGTTGACCTTGATGCCGTGCTCGCCCAGTTCGGCGGCCAGCAACCGCACCTGGTGCGCCTGGTCGGCCTTGGTCGCCGAGTAGGCAATGTTGTTGGGACCGGCGAACACCGAGTTCTTCGACGAGATGTAGATGATGTCGCCGCCGAGCTTCTGGTCGATCAGCGCCCGGGCCGCGGCCTTCGACACCAGGAACGAGCCGCGGGCCATCACGTTGTGCTGCAGGTCCCAGTCGGCGGCCGTGGTCTCCAGCAGCGACTTCGACAGCGACAGGCCGGCGTTGTTGACCACGATGTCGATCCCGCCGAACGCGAGCACGGTCGCGTCGACGGCGGCCTGCACGGCCGCCTCGTCGGTGACGTCGGCCGCGATCCCGATCGCCACGTCGGTGCTGCCGATCTGCTCGGCTGCGGCACTGGCCTTCTCGGCGTCCAGATCGGCGATGACGACGCACGCGCCCTCGGCGGCCAGACGTTCCGCAATGGCCTTGCCGATGCCCGAGGCGGCGCCGGTGACCAATGCGATGCGGGTGGCCAGTGGCTTCGGCTTGGGCATCCGCGCAAGCTTGGCCTCCTCAAGCGCCCAGTACTCGATGCGGAACTTCTCCGCTTCGTCGATGGGGGCGTAGGTCGAGATGGCCTCCGCACCGCGCATCACGTTGATCGCGTTGAGGTAGAACTCCCCCGCGACGCGCGCGGTCTGCTTGTCCTTGCCGTAGCTGAACATTCCGACGCCCGGAATCAGCACGATCGCCGGGTCGGCACCGCGCATAGCGGGCGACTCGGGCGAGGCGTGCCGCTCGTAGTAGCCGGCGTAGTCCGCGCGGTACTGCTCGTGCAGTTCGGTCAACCTCGCCTTGGCGTCGTCGACCGACGCGTCCGCTGGCAGGTCGAGGACCATCGGCTTGACCTTGGTGCGCAGGAAGTGGTCCGGGCAACTGGTGCCCAGCGCGGCCAACCTGGGATGCTCACTGCTGGAGAGGAATTCGAGCACCCGAGGGTCGTCGGTGAAATGACCCACCTGCGGCTTGTCGGCCGAGGCGAGACCCCGGATGAACGGTGCCAGCTCGGCGGCCTTGGCACGGCGCGTGTCGTCGGGCAGCGCGCCGTAGCCGTCCAACGGCGAACCGAAGGGCTGGGGTCGACCGTTGGCGTCCAGGTAGCGCTGCACCGTGTCGATGATCTCGAGGGAACGTGCCTCGGCCTCTGCCGACGTGTCGCCCCACGCGGTGATGCCGTGGCCACCGAGGATGGTGCCGATCGCCTGCGGGTTGTGTGCCTTGATCTCGGCGATGTCGAGGCCCAGCTGGAATCCTGGCCTGCGCCACGGGATCCACACCACGCGGTCGCCGAAGATCTGCTTGGTCAGCGCCTCGCCGTCGGCGGCGGTGGCCAACGCGATGCCCGAGTCGGGGTGCAGATGGTCGACGTGAGCCGCGTCGACCAGACCGTGCATCGCGGTGTCGATCGACGGGGCCGCACCACCCCGCCCATGCAGGCAGTAGTCGAAGGCCGCGACCATCTCGTCTTCGCGCTCGACGCCGGGGTAGACGTCGACCAGCGCGCGCATGCGGTCCAGCCGCAGGACGGCCAGTCCGTTCTCGGTCAGGGTGCCCAGGTCACCACCGGAACCCTTGACCCACAACAGGTCTACGGGTGCCCCGGTGACGGGGTCCACCTCGGAGCCCTTGGCCGAGGTGTTGCCCCCGGCGTAGTTGGTGTTCTTCGGGTCGGAGCCCAGCCGGTTGGATCGGGCGATCAGCTCGGCGACGGTCGGATTCGTCATGGTGGTCATGCTCCCCACGAGGATTGGGTGCCGCCGACGCGTTCGGCGTCGACGGTGTCCTGGTAGCCCGATTCGGCGAAGGCACGCATCGGATGTTCGGGAAGGCCGCGGTCGGCGCGCCACTGAGCCATCGCCGGCCGGACGTCGGTGTAGAACGCGTCCATGAAGATCTCGTTGGCGCCGAGCACGTCGCCGGATTCCTGGGCGACGGCCAGCGCATCCGCGTCGACGAGCTGCGCCCGCGCGGTCATCTCGGCCACGTTGAGCACCGAGCGGATCTGGCCGGGGATCTTCGCCTCGACGTTGTGGCACTGGTCCAACATCAGCGAGAGGTCGCTGCCGGCGTCCAGACCACCGCCGCGGATAACCTCGAACATGATGCGGAACAGCTGGAACGGATCGGCCGCCCCGACGATCAGGTCGTCGTCGGCGTAGAACCGGGAGTTGAAGTCGAACGACCCCAGCTTCCCCAGCCGGAGCAACTGCGCGACGATGAACTCGATGTTGGTGCCGGGCGCATGGTGGCCGGTGTCGAGGCACACCTTCGCGCGCTCGCCAAGGGCCGAGACCTGTACGTAGGAGGTGCCCCAGTCCGGCACGTCGGTCATGTACATCGCGGGCTCGAAGAACTTGTACTCCAACACCATTCGCTGGCCTTCGCCGATATGCTGGTAGATGGTGGCCAGCGACTCGGCCAGCCGGTCTTGACGACCGCGGATGTCACCCTGGCCGGGATAGTTGGTGCCGTCCGCCAGCCAGATCTTCAGATCCTGCGAACCGGTCTGGTTCATGATCTCGATGCAGGCCAGGTGGTGGTCGATCGCCTTCTGCCGGACCATCTTGTCCACGTGGGTCAGGCTGCCGAACTTGTAGTCGTCGTCCTGGAAGGTGTTGGAGTTGACGGTCCCCAGCGACACGCCGTGCTCGGCGGCGTGCGCGGCCAGCGCGGTGTAGTCGTCGACCCGGTCCCACGGGATGTGCAGGGCGACCGTGGGCGCCATCCCGGTGAAGCGGTGCACCGTCGCGGCGTCGGCTATCTTCTCTTCGACGGTGCGTGGGGTGCCCGGCGTGCCGAACACCTTGAATCGAGTGCCGGAGTTTCCGAACGCCCACGAGGGCAGTTCGATGGCCACATTGTCGAGCAGATTCATCGGACTGCCTCCTCCGTCGCGGTCGAACTCTCCACACCATCATTGTCCGTCGCTGCGCTCGCCTGTGGGCCGTACCGCTCGAGTTCGATCTGCCGCAATGTCTTTCCTCTGGTCTCCGGAGCCCAAACGGCGCCGATCACCAGTGCCACCGTCAGCAGGCCGATGAGCAGAATTCCGACACCCGTCAGCCCGGTGACCGCCAGCAACGTCGGGAAGAAGTAGCTCAGCAGGCCGGTGAAACTACGCACGACGCAGAACATCACGCCCTGGGCACTGGCCCGGTACGGGGTGGCGAACAGCTCGCTCGCCCAGAGGCTGTAGAACGCCTGTGCGCCGATGCCCGCCGAGACACCCCAGAGGACGGCGAAGGCCAGCATCGTCGGCACGCCACCATCGGTGAACGCCACCAGCACGATCCAGCCGACGATGCCGAGGGCGGCACCGATGACGTACAGCAGCCGCTGCGACATACGATCGGCGTACCGCATGAAGCCGAAGTAGGTCGCGGCCACGGTGCACCCCCACACCAGAACTTGAAGCATGTTCTGCGCGACGGGGCTGTGCAGTCCGGCGGCGTCGTACACGCGGGGCATGAAGATGCCAGCCTGACCGGCGACGGTGTTCCAGAACAGGTAGATGCCGCCGAGGAACAGCAGAGCGGCGATGTTGACCTTGCGGGAGAACAGACCGCGCAGCCCGCGCAGGCCAACCGCGTTCGCGACGGGAACTGATTCGTGCTGACCTTCCTCGGTCCAGATCGTCGACTCCGCGAGACCCTGGCGCACCCACCAGACGACGGCGGCGACGACGAAGAGGTGCAGGAAGATCAGGCGCGACCCGAGGAGGCCCATGGGCGCCAGTGCGGCAGCCAGCCCGAAGCCGATCAGTGGGCCAACCGACCAGGCCAACTGGGCGGTGCCGACGTGCTTGGCGCGACCATCGGTCGGCGCCTGCTCGGCGATGTAGGTCCACGACGCGGGGACGCCGGCGCCGACGGCGAGGCCGGTGATCACGAAGGCGGCCAACAGCATTGCGTAGTTGACGGCGAAGGCGGCCAGCAGCACGCCGGCCATGTAGACCAGCAGGTCGTACGTGTAGATCGCCTTGCGGCCGTACCGGTCACACAGCGGGCCGCCGAGGATCGCGCCGATGGCCGCGCCGAACGCGTTGGCGCTCAACGCCGCAAGGAGCCCGACCGCGAAGTTGCCAATGTTGAACTCTGACTGCCAGAAGGCCAGGCTGGTGGCGATCGCGATGATCGACCCGGCTTCGATGTAGTTGGACATGGCGACCGCAATGGTCGCCCGCCAACCCGTCGTCGTGCGTGCTCCGATTTTCATGGGTTCCTTCAGTCGAGGTGGAAGTACTCGGTGAGCGGCGTCATCGCCTGGTCGGGTTGGACCCCGGCGGGGTTCTCGAAGAAGTCGGACATGCCGGCCTGCCAGCGCGCGTTGACCTCGGTGGCGGCCATGCGTGACTGCGCGGCCGCGAAGTCGTCGGTTTCGAGGTAGCCGACGACGAGCCCGTCGTCGGGACGGACGAACAGCGAATAGTTGTGCCAGCCGGCCTCGCTCAGCGCCTCGAGCATCTCGGGCCAGACGTGTTCGTGGGCGGCGACGTACTCGTCGACGCGTTCGGGTTTGAGGTGCAGGACGAAGCACACCCGAGTGACCGCGGCTTGACCCACCACTCGCCTCCAGCTGAATTGAAACGTTTCAATACGTGATGGCGCTCACGATAGGCAGCCTCGACGACGAAGTCAACACCACCCCCATCGTGATTTGTGGTGTCTCAGCGGCGCTCACCGCCGCTGAGACACCACAAGTCGCAGGTTTAGAGAAGGGTGGCGGTCCCGTCGGCGTTGACCCGGACCTTGACGCCCGCGATGTCTTCGCGAACGCTCGTCTCGGCCTCCGACGCGTCGGTGACGACGGCGAGGGCACGGGTGTCGTCGGGAGTGCGCACCGCGAGGAAGACCTTCTCGGCCGCGCCTTCACGAGTGACCGGCGTCGTCCACGACTCGACGGTCCCGGTGCCTTCCCAATGATCCTCGGCAACCACGGTCGGCTCGGCGTCGACCGCGGATTGCACGTCCTCCCAACGGAACTCGCCCGTCGGCGGCTCGGTGCCGTAGACACCGAAGCTGTGCTTGGTCAGGTAGCCACCGTTGGCCGTCACCAGGCCGAGGGTGCCTGGCGACGCCACCAGCTGCTCGGCCATGGTGGCGATGGAATGGGTGACGTAGTTGTTCCACGGTCCACCCGCGAACGTCAGGCCGCCGGTGACGGTCAGTGCGCGGTCGCCGTCGAGCGGGATTCCGAGTTCGCACGCCGCCACCTGCACGGCCGACGGGAAGCACGAGTACAGGTCGACGAAGTCCATGTCCTCGACGCCCTTGCCCGCCAATTCGAGCGCCCGCCCGCCTGCGATGCGGATGGCCGGTGACCGGTCGAACGCGGCCCGCTCGGCGATCAGATAGGTGTCGTGCGCGTCGGTTCCGGCGTACGGGAACACCCAACTGTCCGTGGGGATCTGGAGCTGCTGCGCCTTCTCCACCGACGTCAGGATCAGCACGGCGCCCTGGTCGACCATGTTGTTGGAGTTCATCAGCTTGGTGTACGGCCAGCTGATCATCCGGTTGCTCTCACTCGGCTCCGAGATCTCCTCGGCGGTCAAGGGATTGCGGTTCCAGGCGTGCGGATTGCCCACGGCGACGGTGCTGAACCCCGCCCAGAGTTCACCGATCCGGCGGCGGTGTTCGTCTGGCGTCTCCCCCGCCGAGATCCGCAACGCCTGTTCGAACATCGGATAGACGTACGACGGCCGGTCCAGCTGGATGCGGAGCTCGACCGGCCCCGCCAGGACGAACTCGTCGTCGGCGCCGTGCGGTACCGGCACCGAGTCGTCCTGCTGCGTGTAGTGAAGCTTGCCGCCCGCCGCCCGGACCTTCGTCCGGGTGCGCCACGTCTCTGCACCCGCGATCAGCACGGTGTCCACGCTGCCCGCCTGAATGTCCAGGCACGCCTGGTTGACCAGGGACTGCGGCACGTTGCCGCCGATGCTGGTGTAGCGCCCCTCGGCTCCAGTCGCCCCGATCCGTTCGGCAAGCAGCACACCGGGATTGCGGTACCGCCACGACAGCAGGTTGACGATGCGCACCGAATCGACGGCTCCGAGGACCCGGGGGTCGACGGCGGCCCGCGCCGCCCGTTCCATCAGGTCGACGGGCTCCACCGACGGGTCGCTGTCGTGCTGGCTGACCTGTCCGTAGCCGACGAGCACTGGTGTTCTGGGATCAAGGGGCACGATGGCCTTTCTGCCGTTACGCGAGCGGGGGGTTGGGGGTCCACGTGAAGAGCACGCCGTCGTCGATCAGGCGGTTGGTTTCGGTCGCGTCGAGGTCGAGGACCCCTTCGACGACCTGTCGAGTGTGTTCGCCCGGCATCGGGGCGGGCCGCATTGGCGCAGCGGGGATCCGCCGGAACGGCGCCGGATGGGTCTCACTCGACATGGGTGCCGCGAACAGCGGATGCACCATGTCGGCGAAGAGCCCGCGGAATACGAGTTGCGGATCGGCGAGGACGTCCACCGCGCGGTTCATCGGTCCGGCAGGAACACCTGCCGCCTGCACCGCCTCGACGACGTCGGCCTTGTCCCTGGCGACCGTCCACTGCCCAACCAGGTCGACGAATTCGCCTGCTGCAGAGGGCAGCCCGGTGACGCCGATGACCTCTGCGAGCGCCACCCGGTCGGCGTCCGACCGCACCGAGATCACGCACCACTCGTCGTCGCCCGCACACGGGTAGACGGCGTGCAGCGCGTCGTCGTCGACGACGGCGAGCCCCGCGGCCCTGGCGGTGTCTGTGACGTAGGACGTGGCGAGCTGGTTGACGGCGGCCTCGGCCTGCGAGATGTGCACGTGCGCACCGGAATCACCCCGGCCGATGAGGGCCGCAAGGGTGGCGATCGCCGTGATCCGTGCGACGACGTGGTCGGGAAAGATGGTCGTCGAGTCGTAGAACCCGGTGTCGTCGGGGTCACCCGAGGTCCAGAGCCGGCTGACACCGGTGGTGGCCCGCACCAGCGGGCCGTAACCCATGCGATCGCTCCACGGCCCGGTCGAGCCGAACGCGCTGCTCTCGGCCAACACGATGCGGGGGTTGACCTTCGCCAGCTCGCCGTGGGAGAACCCAAGGGCCGCAAGCGTTCCCGGCTTGAAGTTGGCGAACACCGCGTCGGAGGCCGAGACCAAGCGCCGAAAGAGCGCGGCCCCCTCCGGCGAGCGCAGGTCCAGGCCGAGGCTTGACTCGTTGCGATGGGTCAGCGCCCACGACCTGCTCATCGGTTGCCCGGGCGGGGTCTGGCGCAGGCCGTCGGGATAGGCCGCGCTCTCCACCTTGATCACCTCGGCGCCGTGGTCGGCGAACAGGCGACCGAGTTCACCGCCGGCGACGATGACCCCGAGGTCGAGTACGCGCAGCCCCTCGAACGGCCGGCGGCCCGGCTCGACGGTCGGCGCGCCCGCTGGCCGTGCGGCGTCCAGCCAGCCACCGTCGCCGTCTCCTGGCTGCGGGCTTGGTCGCGCGATTCCGGCCCGCCGACCGTCTACCACGAAGGCACCGGCAGGCACGGACAGCGCCGTGTCAGGGCCGATCTCGACGTCGGTCAGCGCGCCGACGGACTGGAAGTGCTTGGAGGCCAACGCTTCCGCTGGGGTGAACACGGCGGCGATGGGCACGCCTCGACGCTGCCCCTCGGTGACGAGGGCATCCATCGTCTCAGGTGCGAACAGCTCTCCGATGGCGGCGTTCAGTTCGGCCGACGCCAGGAAGCGGGCAATGATCGTCTCGAACTTCGGATCGGCGAACTGCTCGGGTTCGCCGAGCCAGGCGCGCATGCCGTGCCACTGCCGCGCCGACAGCAGACAGATCCTGACGAACCCGTCGCGACACGGGAACGTCGGGTAGATCTGTTGGTTGCGCGGGCGTCCTCGCCACAACTCGCCGGACTTCTTCTGCCCGACGGCCGCCTGCCCTTCCGACCCGAACGGTGGATCGAGGCACTGGACGACCGCTTCGTACCGCGAGAAGTCGACGTAGTCGCCTCTGCCGGAACGCAATCGGTGGTAGTACGCGACGAGGGCCACCCAGGCCGCCTGAACTGCGGCCGTGGAGGTGGCCAGCCCGGAGGGCGGCAACACGGGACGGCCCACCGTCGGGCCGGACCGCGACAACGCCGTCGACATCGCGTAGAACACGGAGTCGCTGCCCAGCCAGCCCGCACGCGGACCCGTCGTCCCGAAGTCGGTGATCTCGAGCGCCACGAGGTGCGCGTACCGCTCCGCCAGGTCCGAGACCGGCGGCCCGTAAGCCGACGCGCCTGCCGCTCCCCCGCCGTCGACCAGGATGTCCGCAGTGGCGACCAAGTCGGCGAAGCGCTGGCGGTCGCCCGCGTCGGCGGGGTCGAGCACGATGCTGCGCTTGTTTGCGTTGTTCAACGTGAAGGCGACCGACGCCCCCGCCACGCTCGGCCGGGCCACCCGGTATGGCGCCCCGCCCGGCGTCTCGACCACGAGCACGTCGGCCCCGAGGTCGGCGAATATCCTGCCGACGCCATCCGAATCCGGGCCGCCGACGTCCAGCACCCTCGTCGACGACAAAAGCTGACACGTGTCAAGCATGCGGATCAGTATCGTTCAGCAGCCGGTGGCCACTCGGGCCGGGTCGGCGTGCGGGGGAAGCAGCTGCAGGAAACCGGCATTGAGCTGCAAATACGACCTTCTCACGTATGCTCAGCGGGTTATGTCCGACGTCGCAACGGCCGAAGCGCCGCCCCATCCGCTGATTGGTCAGCTGGCGGCGCTGCACCACTTTCGGGTGTACGTCGACGTCGGCGTCGTGGTGGTCGTGCTGATCATGACGAACCTCCTCGCCCACTTCACCACCCCTCTCGCCAACGTCGTCGTGGTTCCTGCGGCGGCGATCGGCCTCGTGCTGCTGGTGCGCTCGAGAGGTTTGGGCTGGACGGAGCTGGGACTCGGTCGGGACCACTGGCGCTCCGGCGCCTGGTATGCCATCGGCGCCGTCGCCCTGGTCGGGACGGTCATCGGCGTCGGAGCGCTGCTCCCCTGGACGCGGCCGATGTTCATGAACGACCACTACGCCACCATGTCCGGGGCGCTGCTCGCCTCGATGATCATCATTCCGCTGCAAACGGTGATTCCCGAGGAGCTCGCGTTCCGCGGGGTGCTGCACGGTGCACTCGACCGGGCGTGGGGTTTCCGGGGAGTCGCCGCTGCGGGTTCCGTCCTGTTCGGCATGTGGCACATCGCCACGTCGTTCGGCCTGACCAGTAGCAACGTCGGCTTCACCGATCTGTTCGGCTCGGGCGTCGTCGGCATGGTCGCGGGCATCGTGATGGCCGTGATCGCCACGGGCGCGGCCGGGTTCGTCTTCACGTGGCTGCGCAGGCGTAGCGGAAGCCTGATCGCGCCGATCGCTCTGCATTGGTCGCTCAACGGACTTGGGGCACTCGCCGCGGCAGCGGTCTGGCACCTCTCCACCTAGGCCAGCCGCTCGCGGGCGCAACCAGACCGCGGCTACCTCTTGCGGACCGCCCCCAAGATGGCCAGCAGGATCACCGAGCCTAGGACAGCGGTGAAGAGTGTGAACCACCATCCGCCCGCCGCGGTGTCGACGAAGAAGCTCAAGAGGAACCCGCCGATCAGCGCGCCGATGATGCCGATGACGATGTTGAGCAGAATGCCCGAGCCGCCGCCCTTGACGATCTTGCCGGCGATCCAGCCCGCGAGGGCGCCAATGATGATGTATCCGATCCATCCCACGCTGGTGAGCGTGCTGGATCGTTCGGCCAGAAATGCCGTTGCCGCGACCACGTCCATGACGAACTCCTGCCAGTAGCCAAACTGGCCCGGCGACGTCGCCGGGCCAGCTACCGGTCTACCCGCCGACGGTAACGATTAGACGCACGAAAGGTGCACGGTCGTCCGTCGATCGTCGCGTCAGCCTGCCGGCATCATTCCGGGAGGCGCGTCCGTCACTGGGACCGGGACGCCGACGCCGGGCCGGGCCGGCGGCGCGTTGGGATCAGGCGCGGGTGCGTTGGGATCCGGCGCCGGCGGCGGCGGAGGTGGCGGCGGCGTGAACGAACGGATCGACTGCGCAAGCGTCGCCGCGGCGCCCTTGTCGACCGGGTGGTTCGCCGAACCGAGCCACACGACGAACCAGCGCTCGGGAGTCCGCTGACCGCGGGGCGCTCCCGCGGGTGGGACGTCACCGACGACGCCCGCCCAGATCTGACCGTTCGGCTTGGCCGGGTCGGTGAACTTGACCTCGTACGAGGAGAACGCGCCAGGCAGCCCGGCGGCGTCGAGCGGGCCAGCTTCCTGGCCCTGACGGGTGCCGGCGAACGGCATGAAGAACTCGCCCATGTCGGACGCCAACCGGGTGGCGGCCTTCGCGTTGTCGGTCTCGGCGCCGGCGAAGAGCTTTAGGTCGAGACGACCGAGCAGGACGCTGGTGTCCGACGGTGCCTCAGCTCCCGCCTCGGGGACCTTGGTGAGCAAGGCCTGTCCGTAGGACAGCTGCGTGTTGTCCGAGACCTTCCAGCCCGCGGGGACGACGTAGCTGAAGCCGCCGGCGGCGTTGTCGACGCGGCCCGGCTCTGGTGGCGGAGCGGGCGGCACATTGGGATCCACCGGCGGCGCGGCGTTGGGATCGGCGGGCGGCGGTGGCGGCGCGTTCGGATCCACCGGGGCTGGCGCAGGAGCCGGCGCGGGAGCGGGGGCCGGCAG
>VIFX01000042.1:0-69577 GCA_006864685.1 Mycolicibacterium hodleri
GGGCCGGAACCGGCTCGGGGGCCGGAACGGGATCGGCGTGAGCGACGGAACCGGGAAGTGCGACAGTCGCGGCAGTTAGGCCGGCAAGGGCGGCCGTGGCCAGTGCCTTGCGGAAGCGCCTGCGTCGAGGAGGGTGCAGCATGAGGAAGAAACTACCGTGTTACGGCCGTGACGCAAGTGCGAGTTGCGAATTAAGTGCCAAACTTGCAGATTGCTGTGCACCGAAACTCCATGGCGAGGGCACATACCGAAGATTGCTGAGCGCGTGCGCGCACAGCGCAGCGCCCGCGCGGTGCGCGGGTGTCTGCTCTGGGTTGATCGTGATCGCGGTGGCCGCCGTTACCGGGCGGGATGAATGGACACTTCCTGGGACTTGACGGTGAAGAAGACCCGCTGCCCCGGCCCCAACCGCAGATCGGTCGCCGACTCGGCGGTGATGTCGGCGGCCAACCCGGGTGAGCCGTCTTGCTGACGCTCGGCCCTGACCCTGATGGCCGGACCGCGGCCGTCGAGTTCGGCGATCACCACCTCGACCGTGTTGCGTGGGCTGCCGTGCGGCTCGTCGCGGTACACGGCCACCGCAGAGGGGTGGAAGGTGGCGACGGCGCCCCCGCCGTGCAGGCCGCCGTCGGGGGTGCCGTGCCACACCTGCTGCCACCCGGTCACCAGCGTGGAGTTCTCGCCCAGTCGCCCGTTCACCAGGTTGATGCCGGCGAACTGCGCGCCGAAGCTGCTGCGCGGCGCGGTCAGCACCGTGGCCGTCGGCCCGGATTCGGCCACACGCCCGGCTTCCAGGACGACCACCCGGTCGGCGAGCGTCACGACGTCGAGAAGGTCGTGCGTGACGAGCACCGACGAACGTCCGTCCCGCACCAGCACCCGGCGCAACACGGCGCGCATCGCCGCCGCCACCCCCACGTCGAGGCCGGTCAGCGGTTCGTCGAGAAGCAACACCTCCGGGTCGGCGGCCAGCGCGCGTGCCAGCGCGACGCGTTGGGCCTGCCCGCCGGACAGCCGGCGCGGCTTGCGGTCCGCGAGGTCCGCCGCGTCCACCTCGGCGAGCCAGTGCGCGGCCACGTCCCGGGACGCCTTGCGGCTCAATCGTTTTCCGCTGCGGGCACCGAAGGCCACGTTGGCGGCGACCGAGAGGTGCGGAAACAGCAGCGGGTCCTGCATCAACAACCCGACGCGACGGTCGAACGTCCCGACGTGAACGCCGGCCGAGGAATCGGTCAGGGTTCGATCGCCGACGCGGACCGACCCCACGTCCGGTCGAACCAAGCCCGCGATCACGTGCAGGGCGGTGGACTTTCCCGCCCCGTTGGGCCCGAGGACCGCCAGTACCTCGCCGGGCGCCACCGTGAAGTCGACGTCAAGGTCCCGGCTCTCCACGCGGGCCCGTAGTTCGACCCCGCTCATCGGCTACTGCCAGCCACTTACCCCACCCACCTTGATCCTGCGGCTGCCGAGGCCGATCACCACGACGGCGGCGACCGCGACCAGCAGGACCGACAACGCCACGGCGGCGTCGGCGTCCACCTCCCTCTGGAGATAGATCTCCAGAGGGAGGGTGCGGGTCACGCCCTCCCGCGACCCGGCGAACGTCAGCGTCGCGCCGAACTCCCCGAGCGCACGGGCGAACGCCAGCACCGCACCCGAGGCCAGTCCGGGCGCCAGCAGCGGAAGCGTCACCCGCCACCACACCGCGGTCGGCCTGGCCCCCAGCGTCGCGGCGACGACTTCGAAGTCCGACCCGGCCGTCCGCGCGGCACCCTCGAGCGCGATGACGAGGAACGGCAGCGAGACGAAGGTCTGGGCAAGCACGACCGCGGTGGTGGTGAACGCGATCCGGATGCCTGCCGCGTCGAGGTACTCACCGAGCAGGCCGAGTCGCCCGAAGGCGTACAGCAGCGCGATGCCGCCCACCACCGGCGGCAGCACCAGCGGCAGCAGGATCAGCGGCCTGGCCCACCGAATGACCCGAGAATCACTGCGGGCCAACACCATTGCCATCGGCACGCCGAACAGGATGCAGAGCGTGGTGCTGGCGGCGGCGGTCTTGACGCTGAGCTCTAGCGCGCTCAGAGACGAGCTGCTGGTGATCAGCGACCAGAACCGCGACCAGTCGACCCTCGCAGCCATCGCGACCAACGGAAGGGCGACGAACGCCGCGCCGAGGACGGCGGGCACGTAGATCCATCGCGGCAGACCGCCCGAGTTGGTCAAGGTGCGGCGAAGCCCGCCTGCGACAGCACCTTCCGGCCGGCGTCACCGGTCACCAGGTCGACGAACTTCTTGGCTGCCGCCGCATCGGCCGCGGTGGTCAACACCGCGATCGGATAGGTGTTGACCGCGGCCGAGGACTCGGCGAAGTCGACCGTGGCCACCTTCTCCCCCGCGCCGCGTGCGTCGGTCACGTAGACGACGCCGGCGTCGGCCTGCCCGCTGGTCACCTTGGTCAGCACGTCGGTTACCGACGATTCCTCGCTGACGGGGTCGAGCGTCACCTTGGTGGCCTTCTCGACCTTCTCGGTGGCCGAACCGCATGGGACCTGCGGCGCGCACACGACAACGGACAGGCCCGGCTTCGCCAGGTCGGCGAACGACGCCACCTTCTTCGGGTTGTCCGGCGCGGTCACGATGACGAGGGTGTTGGTGGCGAAGTTCACGGATGCACCCGACAGCAGGCCGGCCTCCGCCGCCTTGTCCATGTTCGTGGTGTCGGCCGAGGCGAAGACGTCGGCCTTGGCACCCTGGGTCAGCTGGGTCACCAGGTCCGACGACCCGGCGAAGGTGAAGTCGACCGACCATCCCGGGTTGTCGGTCTCGAACCGTGCGCCGATGTCGGTGAACGTCTTCTGCAGGGAGGCCGCCGCGTACACGGTCAGCGAGCGACCGGCCGGGGCGCCGGAATCCGACCCGCACGCGGTCAGTGCGGCGAGCAGCAGCACCGAAAGGACGGAGAGCCCACGGCGGATTCCTGTCACGGTAGAACCCTAGGGGACTCGAATGTCGTAGTCAGCGGCTGCACGCGCGCCGCGTTTCGTCCAGTAGCTACTGTCCAGTAACATCGCTGGCGACTCGCTGGGTTCAGCGTCGAACAAGAGGAGGTCGGGATGATGGACGTGCTGCTTACCGGTGGTGACACCGAACTGGGGCGCATCATCGCCGAGGGATTCCGCGACGCGGGGCACCAGGTCGTCATAGCGGGCTCACGGCGCGACGAGCTCGAGGTGGCCGCCAAGGAGCTCGACGTCGACTCGATCGTCTTCGACAACACCGACCCGGCCAGCCTCGAAGAGGCCCGCAGCCAGTTCCCCCATCACCTGGACACGATCGTCAACGTGCCAGCGCACCGCTGGGATGGCGGCGACCCACGCACCTACTCGCTGGTCGAGCGCGCCGCGGCCTGGCGGACGGCGCTGGACACCACGGTCTTGTCGGCCGTGTTGACCGTTCAGATCCTCGGTGACCATCTGCGCTCCGGTGGCTCGATCGTCAACGTCGTCGGCGACAACGCCACCGAGGGCAGCCCCGAAGCAGCGATCAAGGCCGCGTTGTCCAACTGGACTGCGGGACAAGCGACCCACTTCGGGATCCGGGGCATCACGCTCAACTCGATCGCGTCGGGACGGGGCGCCGAGCCCGGGTACGACGGCATTGCAGGCGCCTCCACCTCGGTCGCCGCAGAGATCACCCGGTTGGCGTTGTTCCTGACCACACCCGCAGCACGGCACATCACCGGGCAGACGCTGCACGTCAGCCACGGGGCGCTCGCCAGCTTCGCCTGACCTCGGAATTATTCCGGCGTCAGCCCACAGCGAAACGGGGTTCCCGTTCCGGTTGACGTGGTTAGGGTCACACAGGTGACCATTCGACTCGGACTTCAGATCCCCAACTTTTCCTACGGCACAGGTATCGAGCAGCTCTTTCCCACGGTCGTCGCCCAGGCGCAGGAAGCCGAGGCCGCTGGCTTCGACTCCGTCTTCGTGATGGACCACTTCTATCAACTGCCTGGACTTGGCACGCCAGACCAGCCGATGCTCGAGGCCTACACCGCCCTCGGTGCGCTGGCAGCGGCCACCGAGAGCGTGCAGCTCGGCACCCTCGTCACCGGCAACACCTACCGCAACCCGACGCTGCTCGCCAAGGCGATCACCACGCTCGACGTGATCAGCCAGGGCCGGGCGATCCTCGGCATCGGCACCGGCTGGTTCGAGCTGGAGCACGACTCGCTGGGCTATGACTTCGGCACCTTCACCGACCGGTTCAACCGGCTCGGCGAGGCGCTGCAGATCATCCTGCCCATGCTCGAGGGCGAGCGGCCGACGTTCTCCGGCAAGTACTACAAAACCCAGGAGGCGATGGCCGAGCCACGCTACCGCGCCCACATTCCGCTGATGATCGGCGGCAGCGGCGAGAAGAAGACGATTCCGTTGGCGGCCAAGCACTTCGACCACCTCAACATCATCGCCGGCTTCGACGAGCTCGCCCGCAAGCTCCAGGTGGTCAAGGAGAACTGCGAGAAGATCGACCGGGACCCTTCGACCCTCGAGACCAGCATGCTCGTCGTCGCGATCATCGGCGAGGGCGTCACCGCCGAGTTCATTCCGGAGGACTTCCGGCAGCAGGCGGTCTTCGGCAGCCCCGAACAGGTCGCCGAACAGGTGAAGGAGAAGGTGCTCGACGCCGGCGTGGACGGCGTCATCCTCAGCCCCGTCACCAGCATCGACGGGTACCACCCCGGCCAGGTGACCGCGGTTGGCGAGCTGCTCAAGCCACTGCTCAACGGGTAAACGGCAGGGGTACGGAGCGAAGACCTCACGTGTCCGCGGAGTGCGGTGGGTTATCTCACCGCACTCCGGGGAACGGGTCCGACTAACCTAGAGGTTGTACTGGACAGGTTTTCGCACGCGAGGAGCAGCAATGAGCCACCCCGGAGCTACGGCAACGGATCGGCATAAGGTCGTCATCATCGGTTCTGGGTTCGGCGGTCTCAACACCGCCCAGAAGCTCAAGAGGGCCGACGTCGACATCAAGCTGATCGCCCGCACGACGCACCACCTGTTCCAGCCGCTGCTCTACCAGGTGGCCACCGGCATCATCTCCGAGGGCGAGATCGCCCCGCCCACCCGGTTGATCCTGCGCAAGCAGGAGAACGCCCAGGTGCTGCTCGGCGACGTCACGCGCGTCGACCTCGAGGCCAAGACGGTGACCTCCGAATTGCTCGGGCATGACTACGTGACGCCGTATGACAGCCTCGTCATCGCAGCAGGCGCGGGCCAGTCGTACTTCGGCAACGATCACTTCGCCGAGTTCGCCCCCGGCATGAAGTCCATCGACGACGCGCTGGAGCTCCGCGGCCGCATCCTCGGCGCATTCGAGCAGGCCGAACGCTCCAGCGACCCCGAGCGCCGCAAAAAGCTGCTGACCTTCGTGGTCGTCGGCGCGGGTCCGACCGGTGTCGAGATGGCCGGGCAGATTCAGGAATTGGCCGACCAGACCCTCAAGGGCAGCTTCCGGCACATCGACCCCACCGAGGCGCACGTCATCCTCTTGGACGCCGCGCCGGCGGTCCTGCCCCCGATGGGCAAGAAACTCGGCCTCAAGGCGCAAGCTCGCCTGGAGAAGATGGGCGTCGAGGTCCAGCTGAACGCCATGGTCACCGACGTCGACCGCAACGGCATCACCGTCAAGGACGCCGACGGCACCATTCGGCGCATCGAGGCGGCCTGCAAGGTGTGGTCCGCCGGTGTGCAGGCCAGCCCGCTTGGCCGCGACCTGGCCGAGCAGTCCGAGACGGAGATCGACCGCGCCGGCCGCGTCAAGGTGCTGCCGGATCTGTCGATTCCCGGTCACCCGAACGTCTTCGTCATCGGCGACATGGCCTTCGTCGAAGGCGTGCCCGGCATGGCGCAGGGTGCGATCCAGGGCGCCAAGTACGTCGCCAAGATCATCCAGAACGAGTCCAACGCGCGCGAGCACGGCACGATCCCCAAGCCGCGCGAGCCGTTCAGCTACTTCGACAAGGGCTCGATGGCCACGGTGTCGAAGTACAACGCTGTCGCGCAGGTCGGCAAGCTCGAGTTCGGCGGGTTCATCGCGTGGCTGGCGTGGTTGGGCCTTCACCTGATCTACCTGGTGGGCTTCAAGACGAAGGTCGCGACGCTGCTGTCCTGGGCGGTGACGTTCCTCAGCCGGGAGCGCGGTCAGCTGACCATCACCGAGCAACAGGCCTATGCGAGAACGCGGCTCGAGCAACTCGAGGACATGGCGGCCTCGATGCGAGAGACCGAGAAGGCCGCCAGCTAGAGCAACCGGTCGCCTTGCCAGGTCGCCAGGCAGCCGCCTGCGGCGAGTTCGAGCGTCGTGCCCTTGGCCTCGAACGTGGCTTCCGGATAGCGCAATTCGCTGACGCAGGCCCGCGGAGCGCCGAGTTCGTCGTCGGTCACCGAGCCGGCGCCGAGCTCGACGCGGTGCCGTAGCAGCGGCCCGCCGTCGGTGTCGGCGTGCACGGAACCCGACCAGAAGCCTTGGCGCTCATTCGATCTGCCGATCTGCACCCGCTCACGCACGCGCACCCGGCCCTGGTCTCCGAGCGTCAACCGGGTCGACGTCACGTGCCTGGCGGCACCGGCCACGATGGTCGGCTGCGGATCGAGATCGAGCAGGCCATCCACCTCGAGATCCCAATGCGCCCGTGACTCCATGGTCACCGTGCCCGGCATCGCCATCGTCGCCGCGGCGCTGCGCACCCGCAGGACCGCCCCGGCTTCGACCACCACCCGGAACCTCATCGTGTCCCCGCCCAGCGGTGTCGCCGCTGCCGAGACCAGGTGCACCGTGTCGGCCTCGGTGCGGCGACCCGCGACCCCGCCGAGGCACTCGATGCGCGGTGCGCGGCCGGGCGACGCGACGATCAGGACCTCCGAGATCATCCGCTAGACCGGGACGCGCAGTTGCTGATGCACCCAGTCGAGAACCAGCGTCGCCGCCGGGTCCTCAGTCAGCGAGATCAACACGAACGGCCGCTCGCCGCGGACCATCGCGGCGTCGCGACGCATCACGTCGAGGTCGGCGCCGACCATGGGAGCCAGGTCGGTCTTGTTGATCACCAACAGATCCGAGAACGTGACGCCGGGGCCGCCCTTGCGGGGCACCTTGTCGCCGCCCGCCACGTCGACGACGAAGATCTGCACGTCGACCAACCCGGAGGAGAAGGTCGCGGTCAGGTTGTCGCCGCCAGACTCGACGAGGATCAGGTCGAGCTTCGGGTTGCCTGCGATCAGGTCGTCGATCGCGTCGAGGTTGGCGGTGATATCGTCGCGGATCGCGGTGTGCGGGCAGCCGCCGGTCTGCACGGCGGCGATCCGTTCGTCGGGAAGCACGGCGTTGCGGCGCAGGAAGTCGGCGTCCTCGGTGGTGTAGATGTCGTTGGTCAACACCGCGAGGGACAGCTCGTTGCGCAGCTGCCGACACAGCGCGGCCACCAGAGCGGTCTTGCCGGAGCCCACCGGTCCCCCGATCCCGATGCGCAGCGGTTCCCCCGCGTGGCGGACACGGCGGGGCCGCTCCACGTGAGCGTGGGGTTCGCCGTCGAGCAGATGTGGTGGCATGGAGGACCTTTCAGGAGACGAACAACGGTCGGTCGCGTTCGGCGTGACGCTGGGCGAGCACGTCGAGCAGCGGGTCGGAGAGATCGGCGAGTTCCTTCGCGGCGTCGGCCGCGGTCTGGTCGCACAGCGACGACAGTTCGAACGTGAGAGCGGCGACGTCCCCGGGGTCCAGTGCCAGCAGTCGCTGGGCGGCCGTCGCCGACCCCGTCATCGTCGTGTAGACCACCGAGACGGCGGTCTGTTCGGGCAACAGTCCGCTGGCCGCGCCGACGGCGCCGGCCGCGACGGCGAGGTGCGGCTTGGTGCCGACGGCGGCCCAATCCCGCTCCGGCCACACCCGGCGGGCCAGCCGGACCAGTCCCCTGCCCTGTGCCCGCGACGCGCTGCGGGCGGCGGGAGCCGGTGTGCGCGCATCGGTTTCGAGGTCGGCGGCGGTGAAACCCAGTGCACCCTCGTGCACGGCAGCCGCGATCGACGCGGTGACCAGCCCGCTGGTGCGGATGCGACGACGAAGGAAGGCACGCAGCGTGATTACGTCGACGACCAGTCCGCTGGTGATCGCCTCCTCGACGCCACCGGAGTGAACGTGCCCCCCGGTGGGCAGCCGCGAGTCGGCGAGGACCAGCAGGGTCGACAGATTCGACATCTCAGAACAGGAAGTATCTCTGCGCCATCGGCAGTTCCACGGCAGGCTGTTCGGCCCAGACGTCGCCGTCGACGGTCACGGTGAAGGTGTCGGGGTCGACCTCGATGTGCGGCAATGCGTCGTTGAGCGGCATGTCGGCCTTTCCGACCTTGCGCACGTCACGCACGGGGACGAGCCGGCGGTTGACGGCGAGCCGATCGGCGAGGCCGTCGTCGACGGCCTGGGGCGACACGAAGTGCACCGACGTCGCGGCCGCCGCAGCGGGCGCGGCACCGAACATCGGTCGCGGCAACACGGGCTGCGGGGTCGGGATCGACGCGTTGGCGTCCCCCATCGCCGCCCACGCGATCATGCCGCCCTTGACGACGGCGTGCGGACGGACCCCGAAGAAGGCCGGTTCCCACAGCACCAGGTCGGCGAGCTTGCCGACTTCGACCGAGCCGATCTCGTGGTCGACGCCGTGGGCGATCGCCGGGCAGATGGTGTACTTCGCGACGTAGCGGCGGACCCTGTTGTTGTCGGCAGCTCCGTCACCTTCGAGGGCGCCGCGGCGCTTCTTCATCACGTGCGCCGTCTGCCAGGTGCGCAGCACCACCTCGCCGATGCGGCCCATCGCCTGGGCATCGCTGCCAATCATCGAGATCGCCCCGATGTCGTGCAGCAGGTCCTCCGCGGCGATCGTCGACGGGCGGATCCGGCTCTCGGCGAACGCGAGATCCTCTGGCACGCTTGGGTTCAGGTGGTGACAGACCATGAGCATGTCGAGGTGCTCGTCGAGGGTGTTGACGGTGTGCGGCCGCGTCGGGTTGGTGGAACTGGGCAGCACGTTGGCGTGCGAGACCACCGTGATGATGTCGGGTGCGTGGCCGCCGCCGGCACCCTCGGTGTGATAGGCGTGGATGGCACGACCGTTGATCGCGGCCAGGGTGTCCTCGACGAAGCCCGCCTCGTTGAGGGTGTCGGAGTGCAAGTTGACCTGGACGCCGGCGGCGTCGGCGACGGTCAGGCAGGCGTCGATGGCGGCGGGCGTGGTGCCCCAGTCCTCGTGAAGCTTGAATCCGGCTGCGCCACCGCGTAATTGCTCCCACATGGCGTCCTGGTTGACGGTGTTCCCCTTGCCGAGGAGCAGCACGTTCAGCGGCCAGTGATCGAGCGCCTCGAGCATGCGGGCCAGGTGCCAGGACCCCGGTGTCACGGTGGTGGCCTTGCTGCCCTCCGCGGGCCCGGTGCCGCCGGCGACGATCGTGGTGATCCCGCCGCCGAGGGCCTCCTCCATGATCTGCGGGCAGATCAGGTGGACGTGACAGTCGATGGCGCCCGCCGTGACGATGCGGCCGTTGCCTGCGATGATCTCGGTGGACGGTCCGACCACCAGGTCGGGGTGGACCCCGGACATGATGTCCGGGTTGCCGGCCTTGCCGATGGCCGTGATGCGGCCGTCGCGAATGCCGATGTCGGCCTTGATGATTCCCCAGTAGTCGATGATCACCGCACCGGTGATGACGGTGTCGGGTGCGCCGTCGGCCCTGGTCGCCCTCGACTGACCCATGGACTCCCGAAGCACCTTGCCGCCACCGAAGACGGCTTCGTCGCCCGCGCGGCCAGGACCGCCACTGCGGTCCTCGGTGATCTCGACTAACAGATCGGTGTCGGCCAGTCGGATCCGGTCGCCCGTGGTGGGGCCGAAGAGCGCGGCGTAGCGGCTGCGCGAAAGGTCGCTCACGTATCCAGCTTTCCGGGTGGGTTCAGGGACAGTCCGTAGACCTCGCGGGTGCCGGCCAGCGGCACCAGCGAAACATGTTGGGAAATACCGGGTTCGAAGCGCACCGCCGTACCGGCGGGGATGTCGAGGCGGTGGCCGTGGGCGGCGACGCGGTCGAAGTCGAGCGCCGCGTTCGACTGCGGCAGGTGTACGTGGCTGCCGACCTGCACGGGTCGGTCGCCGGTGTTGACGACGGTGAGTTCGAGCTTCTCGGCACCGTCGTTAATCGTGATGTCGCCGTCGCCGTACAGAATTTCGCCTGGAATCACTGGTGCCCTCTGCTCTTCGCGCAAGCGCTCATCTCCCGCCTCAGGAGATCGGGTGGTGGACGGTGACGAGCTTGGTTCCGTCCGGAAAGGTGGCCTCGGCCTGGACGTCGTGCAGCATCTCGGGCACGCCGTCCATGACGTCGTCACGGCTGAGCACCTCACGCCCGCTGTTCATCAGCTCGGCGACGGTTCGGCCGTCGCGGGCGCCCTCGAGGATGTGGTCGGTGATGAGCGCGACCGCTTCGGGATGGTTCAGCCGCAGACCGCGCGCCTGACGGCGGCGGGCCAGTTCGGCCGCGTAGGAAATGAGCAGTCGATCCTGCTCGTGCGGTGACAGGCGCATAGGTCGCGATCCTGCCACGGGAAGCGGCACTCAGCAGCGCACGCGCGGATGCCCCGGTCTTCAGGCCTCGTTGGGCAGGTTCTGCAGACGCACCTGGCCGCGGGCGACAAGCTTGTCGTTGGTGTCGGTGATCTCGATGAGCCAGATCTGCTGACGTCGGCCCCGATGGATGGGGGTGGACACCGCGGTGACCATGCCCGCGGTGATGGCGCGCAGGAAGTCGGTGTTGTTGTTCACCCCGACCACGTTGCTTCCGGCGCCCTTGGCCTGCAACCAGGTTGCCGCCGAGACGCTGGCGACGCTTTCGACGATGGCGCAGTACACCCCGCCGTGCACGATGCCGTGCGGCTGCAGGTGCCGTGCATCGATGGTCAGCTGGGCCTTCGCGCCGTCGGGCGTCACGTCCAAGTAGGTGAGGCCGATCTCGTCGTCGAATCCGCCGCCCACACCGTTGGGCATCCAAGTCGTCACAAGAGAATTGTCTACACGCTCTGGGTGCGGCTAGGACACCTACCCCGGAAAAACGGGTGGGCCCCGCGCACAAAGCGTGCGCGGGGCCCACCCTCGAATGGACCGGGGATCTCTGCAGCCCTCAGGATTCCGCGGCGGTCCGGTGGTCTTGTGAAGTTGTGTTCGTGCTCGAAGACAGCATAGGCAAGGCTGTCCTAATTTAGCAAGGCCTTGCCCACGCAGGCCCTTCGGCCGCCCCGGACGGGCGCTCCGAAACCGACCAGGGCGTCGAGGACGGCCTGACCGCGCCGCATGCTCGTCAACTCGCTGGAGCCGGCGAGCAGCGGGACCTGGGTGGCCGCACTGACGACGGCGGTGCCGACGACGTGCCACATCGCGGCCGTGGACATCGCACCGTCGCTGACCTCCACCAGCCTGGCGAACAACGGCTCGAGCGTGCGGTGGCTGCGGTGCGCCACCCACGTCGTCAACGCCGCTTCGTTCGGGAGCGCGACGATCCGGTCGACGACAGCACCGGCACCCTCTCGGAAGTGCGCGTCGTCGGGCAGTGCCCGCAGCGTTGGGTCGACGACGCCCACCCAGTCGATGGCACCCTCGGAGTCCACGTGCACCCAGAGGTTCTCCAGGCCGGTGTCCCACGCCCTGCCCTCGAGCGCGAGCAGGGGCACCACCCGCCCGATCACGACGTGCGCCAGCGTTGCGGCGAGTTGATGGGCGACGGCGACGGTGTTGTCCGTCTCGGCGGCCGCCGCGTCGAACATCTCCCGAAGCCGGTCAGTGGCCAGCGCATCGGTCAGCGGCCACCACCGCCGCCGGGACAGGTCCCGCATGACGGCGACTCCGTACACCCGCGGGCATTCCGGGTAGAGCGCGCGCAGGCGCCGGCTGGACTCGTGAAGCGGCAGCGGCCGGTCGATCGCCATCCGTGCAATGAGTGGGTCGTCTACCACGACGGTCATGGGCACCTCCTACAGTTAGGTTAGCCTTACTATAGTGAGAGTGACGAGCCGGAAAACCCCTAGTGACCCGACTCACAGGTTGGCAAAGCGCCCGGAGTCCTGCGACTCATACGACGCACGGTAGTAAGCGCGTAGTACCCTGATTCCATTGCTCAGGAGAGTGAACGAAACATGGCCAAACAAGCGCGACTCGGGGAACTCGAACGCGAAGTGATGGACCACCTCTGGTCCTCGCGCGAGCCCCAAACCGTCCGCCAGGTGCACGAAGCACTGGCGGCGCGGCGAGACCTGGCCTACACGACGATCATGACCGTCCTCCAGCGCCTCGCCAAGAAGAACCTCGTCGTCCAACATCGCGACGACAGAGCACACCGCTACGCACCGACCAACGGCCGCGACGAACTGGTCGCAGGACTCATGGTCGACGCCCTCGACCAGGCCTCGGATTCCGGCAGCCGAGAGGCTGCGCTCGTCCACTTCGTCGAACGGGTGGGGGCCGACGAGGCCGCCGCGCTGCGACGCGCGCTGGCCGAACTGGAGGCCAAGGACCGTTCTGGCGCAGCCGCTGGCAATCCGGGTACCGCCTGAGGGACACTGACAGTGTGTCCGCGCTGGCCTTCGCCGTAGTCGCGCTGCTCCTCATTGGACCAGTGCCTGCGTTGTTGGCGCGCTCGTCCTGGCCGCTGCGGGCGCCCCGCGCCGCGGTGGTGCTGTGGCAGTCGATCGCGCTGGCCGCCGTGCTGTCGGCGTTCAGCGCAGGCATCGCGATCGCGAGCAGGCTCTTCGTCCCAGGTCCCGACGGCAGACCCACCGCCACGATCACCAGCGAGATCAAGGTCCTTGGCTGGCCGCTGTGGCTGCTCTACGTCGTGGTCTTCACCCTCACCCTGCTGATCGGCGCCCGCCTCATCGTGGCCGTGGTCCAGGTGGCGATCGCCACCCGGCGGCGGCGAGCGCATCACCGGATGGTCGTCGACCTCGTCGGCAGGTGCCACGGACGATCCCACGCACTTCGCATCCTCGACGTCGCCCAGCCGCTGGCCTACTGCCTGCCCGGTGTCCGCAGCCGCGTCGTGGTCAGCGAGGGCACGCTGAGCGCGCTCTCGGACTCGGAGATGGCGGCCATCCTCAGCCACGAGCGCGCGCACCTGCGGGCCCGACACGATCTGGTGCTCGAGATGTTCACCGCCGTCCACGCCGCCTTCCCCCGATTCGTCCGCAGCGCCAATGCGCTCGACGCGGTGCGCTTGCTCATCGAACTTCTCGCCGACGACGCCGCGGTGCGGACGGCAGGCCCGACGCCGCTGGCCAGGGCCCTGGTGGCGTGCGCGTCGAGCCACGCACCGTCCGGCGCGCTCGCCGCGGGCGGTCCGCACACCGTGACGCGGGTACGCCGCCTCTGCGGAAAGCCCAACAGCGTCCCCCTCGCCGTCGCGGCGTACGTCACCGCCGCCGCACTACTCGTCGTGCCCACCGTTGCGCTCGCAGTCCCCTGGCTCACCGAGCTACAACGCTTGATCACCAGCTAGATTCAGCTGTCGGAAGTCGTGTTCGATCCCCCCAATGAAAGGCCGCCCGTGAGCTCGTCGGAATCACCTGCAACCACCGGAACAGCTCAGATCGGCGTCACCGGCCTCGCGGTGATGGGATCCAACATCGCGCGCAACTTCGCCCACCACGGCTACACCGTCGCGCTGCACAACCGCACGACCGCCAAGATCGACGCACTGCTCGAGGCACACGGTTCCGAGGGCAACTTCGTGCGCGGCGACACCATCCCGGAATTCCTTGCGACGCTTGAGAAGCCGCGCCGGGTCCTGATCATGGTCAAGGCCGGCGATCCCACCGACGCGGTGATCAACGAGCTCGCCGACGCGATGGAGGAAGGCGACATCATCATCGATGGCGGCAACTCCCTCTTCACCGACACCATCCGCCGCGAGAAGGCCATCCGCGAGCGCGGTCTGCACTACGTCGGCGCCGGCATCTCCGGCGGCGAGGAGGGCGCGCTCAACGGGCCGTCGATCATGCCCGGCGGCCCCGTCGAGTCCTACACGTCGCTCGGCCCGCTGCTCGAGGAGATCTCCGCCCACGTCGACGGCGTCCCGTGCTGCACGCACATCGGGCCCGACGGAGCGGGACACTTCGTCAAGATGGTGCACAACGGCATCGAGTACTCCGACATGCAGCTCATCGGCGAGGCCTACCAGCTGCTGCGCGACGGACTCGGAAAGACCGCCCCCGAGATCGCCGACATCTTCGCCGAATGGAACAAGGGCGACCTGGACAGCTACCTGATCGAGATCACCGCCGAGGTGCTCAAGCAGGTCGACGCTAGGACCGGCAAGCCCCTGGTCGACGTCATCCTCGACGAGGCCGAGCAGAAGGGCACCGGCCGCTGGACGGTCAAGTCGGCCCTCGACCTCGGGGTGCCGGTGACCGGCATCGCCGAGGCCGTGTTCGCCCGCGCCCTGTCCGGCTCCGTCGCCCAGCGCAAGGCCACCACCGGACTGGCTGCCGGGGAACTTGGCGCCAAGCCCGACGACGCGGCGCAGTTCGTCGACGACGTCAGCAAGGCGCTGTACGCGTCGAAGATCATCGCCTACGCCCAGGGCTTCAACCAGATTCAGGCGGGCAGCGCCGAATACGGCTGGGACATCACGCTCGGCGACATGGCGACCATCTGGCGTGGCGGCTGCATCATCCGCGCCAAGTTCCTCAACCGCATCAAGGAGGCGTACGACGAGAACGGCGAGCTGGCCACCCTGATCGCCGCGCCGTACTTCCGCGACGCAGTCGAGGCAGGCATCGACAGCTGGCGCCGGGTCGTGGTGAAGGCCACCGAGCTGGGAATTCCGATCCCCGGTTTCGCCTCCGCGCTGTCGTACTACGACGCGCTGCGCACCGAACGGCTCCCCGCGGCGCTGACCCAGGGTCTGCGCGACTTCTTCGGCGCGCACACCTACGGACGCATCGACGAGGATCCGAGCAAGAAGTTCCACACCCAGTGGAGCGGTGACCGCAGCGAGTCGCCTGCGTGACCAACCCGCCGAACGTGGACTATTGCCACGCACCAGACCCCAACGGCGTGGATGAAGTCCACACTCGGGGCGGATGGAAGGTGTCATGAAGTTCCTCGAAGGGCACCACCCGCCCTATGACCTGACCTACAACGACGTCTTCGTCGTGCCGGGACGCTCGGACGTGGCATCCCGGTTCGACGTCGACCTGTCCACCGCCGACGGATCGGGCACCACGATCCCGGTGGTCGTGGCGAACATGACCGCCGTGGCGGGCCGTCGGATGGCCGAGACGGTTGCACGGCGCGGCGGCATCGTCGTTCTGCCACAAGACCTTCCGACCTCGGCGGTTCGCGAGATGGTCGAGTTCGTCAAGAGCCGCGACCTGGTCGTCGACACGCCCGTCACCCTGTCGCCGGACGATTCGGTGTCCGATGCCACCGCGCTGATCCACAAGCGCGCCCACGGGGCCGCCGTCGTCGTCGACGACGAGGGCAAGCCGGTGGGACTGGTCACCGAGGCGTCGTGCCGCGGCGTTGACCGCTTCGCGCGGGTTCGCGACGTCGCGACGGTCGACTTCGTCACCGCGCAGGTTGGCACCGATCCACGTGTGGTGTTCGACAAGCTCGAACACAACCCGGTCGGGGTGGCCGTGATGACCGGTCCCGACGGCCGCCTGGCCGGGGTGCTGACGCGCACCGGTGCGATCAGGGCGGGCATCTACTCCCCCGCCGTCGACGACTCCGGTCGGCTGCGGATCGCCGCCGCGGTCGGCATCAACGGCGACGTCGCCGCCAAGGCGCAGGCGTTGGCCGAAGCGGGCGTCGACCTGCTGGTCGTCGACACCGCCCACGGCCACCAGCTCAAGATGCTCGACGCCATCAAGGCGGTGTCGTCACTGGACCTCGGCCTTCCACTGGCCGCGGGCAACGTGGTGTCGGCCGAGGGCACTCGCGACCTGATCAGTGCCGGCGCGTCGATCGTCAAGGTCGGCGTTGGCCCAGGGGCGATGTGCACCACGCGGATGATGACCGGCGTCGGACGCCCCCAGTTCTCGGCGGTCGTCGAATGTTCAGCCGCCGCACGGCAATTGGGCGGGCACGTCTGGGCCGACGGCGGCGTGCGCCATCCTCGCGACGTCGCACTGGCGCTGGCCGCCGGCGCCGCCAACGTCATGATCGGTTCCTGGTTCGCGGGCACCTACGAATCGCCGGGCGACCTGCTGTACGACCGCGACGACCGGCTGTACAAGGAGAGCTACGGCATGGCGTCCAAGCGTGCCGTCGCCGCCCGCACATCGGGCGACAGCCAGTTCGACCGGGCCCGCAAGGCGTTGTTCGAAGAAGGCATCTCGACCTCGCGGATGAGCCTCGACCCGGCCCGCGGCGGCGTCGAGGATCTCCTCGACCACATCACCTCCGGCGTGCGGAGCACCTGCACCTACGTCGGCGCGACGACGTTGGAGGAACTCCACGACAAGGTCGTGCTCGGCGTGCAGTCTGCCGCGGGCTTCGCCGAAGGGCATCCGCTGCCGTCGGGCTGGTGACCTCCGCGGTGTTCTGAATGGCGACGGTCCCGGTACGATTGGTCCATCTCAACGCCGATCGAAGGGGAACACGTGCCGCAGGCACCCGCCGAGGCCCCGGAACCTGAACGGGCCTCCCCGGAGCCATCCGACGCCGAACCCTCCAGTAGGAAGCCGGGCCTCGTGCCCGGCGCCCGTGGTGCGTGGCTCCGATGAGTCTCGCCCTCAGTCTGCTCGCCTTCCTGCTGTTGACGGCGGGGACGGCTCTGTTCGTCGCCGCCGAGTTCTCGCTGACCGCACTGGAACGCAGCACCGTCGAAGCCAACGCCAAGTCCGGCGGCTGGCGTGACGCCTACGTCCAAAAGGCCCACCGCTCACTGTCATTCCAGTTGTCCGGCGCCCAGCTAGGCATCTCGATCACGACACTGGCCACCGGCTATCTGGCCGAACCGGTCGTCGCCACGCTGCTCCACGCGCCGCTCACCCTGATCGGCGTGCCCGCGAGCATGCTCGACGGCATCTCCCTTGGCCTGGCCCTGCTGATCGCCACGTCGGTCTCGATGATCTTCGGCGAGCTGGTGCCCAAGAACCTCGCCGTCGCCAAGCCGTCGCCGACCGCGCGCTGGGCGGCCCCGCCGCAGTGGTGGTTCTCCCGGTTCCTGACACCGGCCATCAAGGTCACCAACGGCACCGCGAACTGGATTCTGCGCAGGCTCGGCATCGAGCCCGCCGAGGAACTGCGGTCCGCCCGCTCGCCGCAGGAACTCGTCTCGCTGGTGCGCACCTCCAAGCGCAGCGGGTCCCTGGACGCCAGCACGGCCGACCTGGTGGACCGCTCACTGAAGTTCGGCGAACGGTCGGCGGAGGAACTCATGACGCCGCGGTCCAAGATCGAATCGCTGCACGTCGACGACACCGTCGCGGACCTGGTGCACAAGGCCATCGAGACCGGCTTCTCGCGCTTCCCCATTACCGCTGGCGATCTGGACGAGACGGTCGGCATCGTGCACGTCAAGCAGGCATTTACCGTGCCGGTCGCCGACCGCGCCACCACCCAGCTCGTGGCGCTCGCGCGACCGGTGTCCACCGTCCCGTCGAGCCTCGACGGCGACGCCGTGATGACCCAGATCCGCGCCAACGGGCTGCAGACCGCGCTGGTCGTCGACGAATACGGCGGCACGGCGGGCATGGTCACCGTCGAGGACCTCATCGAGGAAATCGTCGGCGACGTCCGCGACGAGCACGACGACGCCACCCTCGACGTGGTCGAGGTCCGCAACGGCTGGCGCATCTCGGGCCTGTTGCGCATCGACGAGGTCGAGAGCGAGACGTCCTTCCGGCCGCCGGAGGGTGACTACGAAACGATCGGCGGGCTCATCCTGCAGGAGCTTGGTCACATTCCCGAGCCCGGCGAGACCGTCGAACTCACCGAGTTCGACCCCGACGGGCCGCTGGACGACCCCGTGCACTGGCAGGCGACCGTGATCCAGATGGACGGCCGTCGCATCGACCTGCTGGAGCTCACCGAGCTGGGCCGCCGGGGCCGGTCCGAGGAGGAGGGTCGCTGATGGGATCCGACGTCTTCGGCGTACTCCTGACCGTCGTGCTGCTTGGCGCCAACGCGTTCTTCGTCGGCGCCGAGTTCGCCCTGATCTCCGCGCGCCGCGACCGCCTCGAAGCCCTTGCCGAACAGGGCAAGAAGAGCGCCGTCACCGTCATCAGGGCCGGTGAGCGCCTGTCGTTGATGTTGGCCGGCGCCCAACTGGGCATCACGATCTGCTCGATCCTGCTCGGCCGGGTCGGCGAACCGGCGGTGGCCCACCTCCTCGAGGTGCCGTTCGCCGTCGTCGGCATCCCCGACACGATCCTGCACACGGTGTCGTTCGTCATCGCGCTCGGCATCGTCGTCACCCTGCACGTGTTGCTCGGCGAGATGGTGCCGAAGAACATCGCCATCGCAGGCCCCGAATCGGCGGCGATGTTGCTGATTCCGCCGTACCTGGTCTACATGCGGTTGGCCAAGCCGTTCATCGCGTTCTACAACTGGTGCGCCAACACGACCCTGCGCTCCTTCGGCGTCGAACCGAAGGACGAGCTCGACGTCACGGTGTCCACGGTGGAGCTCTCGGAGATGATCGCCGAGTCGCTGTCGGAGGGCCTTCTCGACCCCGAGGAGCACGGCAGGTTGACCCGCGCGCTCCAGATCCGCACCCACGTGGTCGCCGACGTCGCCATCCCGCTTGCCGACATCCGGGCGGTTCCGGTCGCAGGTCCCGGGCTCGGACCCACCGTCGCGGCCATCGAACGGGCGCTCGTCGACACCGGCTACTCCCGCTTCCCCGTCACCGACACCACCGGCGCCTTCATCGGCTACCTGCACATCAAGGACGTGCTCGGATTGATGAGTGACCCCGATGCGGTCGTCGACCTGGGCACGGTCCGCGCGCTGCCACGGCTGCCCGCGTCGTTGCCGGTTCCGGACGCTCTGACTCGGCTACGGCGCGACAACAGCCACCTGGCGTTGGTCACCACCGACGACCGGGTGACGGCAGTCGTGGCGCTGGAGGACCTGGTCGAGGACCTGGTGGGGACGGTGCGCGACGGGACGCACCGTGTCTGAGGTGCTCCTCGAGCGCCAGTTGCTCGACGAAGCCGAGTGGACCGGGCGCGAACGCAGGCATCTGGAACGGGCCGAGTCCTTCCTCGGGCCGCACCGGGCGAGGGCTCAGCGTGGCGACGCGCACCCGGTGTGGGACTTCCTGTTCAGCTACTACAGCCTGCGACCCCGGCAGTTGCGTCGCTGGCACCCCGGCTTCGGCGTCGCACTCGACGGCGGCGAGGCTCGCCGGTTCCTCGACCGCGCGGGCTACAAGAAATCCGGCGCCGTCGTAACGGTGAGCCAAGAGCACCTGCAAACGCGCGCCGACACAGTCGCCTTCATCGCAAAGTTGCTCCGCGCCACCGCCGACCGTCCGCCCCGGCTCAACTGCTTCGGGCTGCACGAGTGGGCCATGGTCTACCGGACCACCGACGTACGGCACGACCAGGTCCCGCTGCGGCTGGGCGCCGCGGGCACCGACGAGGTGGTCGAGTCGATTCCGTTGCGCTGCAGCCACTTCGACGCCTACCGCTTCTTCACCGAACCAGCCACACCCCGCAACGCCGAGGCGCTGAGCCGCGAAACCCAGGTCGCCACCGAACAACCGGGGTGCGTGCACGCCAACATGGACTTGTACAAGTGGTGTTACAAGCTCGGGGCGCTGGTGCCCTCGGAGTTGCTGATGGACTGCCTGGAGCTCGCGGCACGGGCCAGGGAGCTCGACATGCGGGCCAGTCCCTACGATTTGGCCGGCTTCGGAATCGAGCCAATCGCCGTCGAGAACACGGCAGGCCGCACCGAGTACGTGCGCTGCCAACGTGACATCGCCGATCGCTCGGCGCCGCTGCGGGCGGCATTGCTAAGCCGATGCGACGAGATGCTCGCCGAGGCCGACACCCGATGAGGCGTGTCAAGGTGGCGTTGTTGGCTTGTGCCACCGCGTTTCTCGCGGCTTGCGGTACCACGTCCACCGGTCCCGCCGCTGATCACTCCGGACCTCCGAGAGGCCCGGCCATCAGGGCCGACTTCAGCGGCACCGGGCCAGGAGCGCTGGTGTCAGCGGAAGGACTCGTCGACCTCGACCCTGCGCTGCGGGACAAGACGTCGCTCGCGGCGCGGATCGTCTACGAGTCCACCTCCGGCGTAAACGACAGCCACAGCCTGGTGACGGGCACCGTCTTCGTCCCCAAGGGAGCTCCGCCACCCGGCGGATGGCAGATCATCGCCTACGCCCACCCCGCGACGGGGATCCAGAGTCGGTGCGCGCCGTCGGAGTCGCCGACGCTACTGGGGTCGGCCACCGACATCGCGTCGCTCCTCGACGCCGGGTACGTCGTGACCGCCACCGACTACCAGGGTCTGGGCCTGCGCGACGACGACCACTCGACGACGGATCCCACGATCGGGCCCTTCAACGGTTACCACCCGTTCCTCGACTCGACCACCGAGGGATACGACGTCATCGACTCGGTGCGGGCCGCCCGTACGCTGGTGCCCGCCGCCTCGGACGCCTTCGCCGCCTACGGCGTCGGACAGGGCGGTCAGGCCGTGTGGGCAGCCAACGAACTCGCCGCCGACTACCGGGGCAAGCTGACCCTCGTCGGCGTCGCGTCGGTGCACCCGACCGCTGCCCTCGAAGGCCTGGCCGACTCCGCGGCGGGCGGCACCCTCACCAGGGATCAGCAGTTGACGCTGCAACAGTTCCTCGCCTCACTTGCCAAGGAGTACGACGACTTCGACCTCGGCCCCTATCGGCACGGCGTGGTCGAGAGCGACTGGGATGCCTTGTCGGCGTGCTGGGGTCCGGCATATCGCGATCGGGCGCAAATCGCCGAACGAATCGGTCCCGACGACCTCCGCCCCGACGGCGACGATGCGACCCGCGTCCTCCGGGGATTTCTGCAGAAGACATCGCTGCCCCAGGGGCCGACCAGCGCGCCCATGGTGGTCGTGCCGGAGGGACCCGACGGGCTGATCCCGACGGCGCAGACAGACGCCGCGCTCGCCAAGGCGTGCACGATGGGCGACGTCGTCTCCTCCGGCGCTCTCGACGACGGTGACCCGATGCCAGGGCTGATCGGGTGGATGGGTGACCGATTTGCCGGGCTACCCGCCGCGAACGACTGCCCCGCCACCCACGGCTGACCAACAACACACAGCCGATCCACGAGCACGTTTGCGATACATGGTCTCGTGGATCTCTCCTTGACTGGTGGCTGGCTTCCGATTGCCGTTGAGGTCGTCGCCGTGATCGTGCTCGGCGTGGCGATCGGCCGACGGTCGCGGGCGTGGCGGCTGAAGTGGCTCCCGCTGTCGGTCGCCATGGGTGCCGCACTGGCCGGCGGGGTCTACTGGCTGGTCGGCTATCTGGCACTGGCCGACGATCCCGCGCCGGCATCGCTGTGGTGGTGGATAGGTCTAACCGCGGCGGCGGCGACGGTCACGGTGACCGGGTGGCACGGAACCCGCTGGTCGCGACGGGTCACGTCCCTGCTGGCCATCGCGCTGTGCGCGTCGTGCGTCGCGCTTGGGCTCGACGCCTGGACCGGCTACCTCCCGACGCTGAATTCGGTGTGGGACCGGGCCACCGGCGCATCTCTGCCGAATCAGACCGACGAAGCAGGCGCGATGGACCTTCGCCGGCAACATGTCCGACCCGCCCGCGGCGTCCTGGTCTCGGTGACGATCGGTGACGACGCGTCGGGATTCGAGCATCGCGACGAGTTGGTGTACCTGCCACCCGCCTGGTTCACCGGCGATTCGGCATCAGACCTGCCCGCCGTCATAATGGCCGGTGGTGAGTTCGGTCACCCCGCGGACTGGCCGACGGCCGGTGGCGCTCAGCACATTGCCGACGACTTCGCGACCGCGCACGGCGGCAATGCCCCGGTACTGGTGTTCGCAGACACCAGCGGACGCTTCAGCAACGACACCGAATGCGTCGACGGCGTACGAGGCAACGCCGCCGACCACCTCACCAAAGACGTCGTGCCCTACGTCATCTCGCACTTCGGCGTCAGCCCCGCCGCGTCGCACTGGGGCATCGTGGGGTGGTCATCCGGCGGCACCTGCGCGCTGATGACCGCGGTGATGCACCCCGACCTCTTCTCCGCCTTCGTCGACGTCGACGGAGGACTGCGGCCCGACGCGGGCTCCAAGCAGCAGACCGTCGCCCGCCTGTTTGGCGGCGATGCAACGGCGTTCGCCGCTTTCGATCCCGCACCGGTGATGACGGCCCACGGCCCGTATACCGGGCTGACCGGCTGGTTCGCCACGTCGACCGCCGGCCCGACGGTCTACTACCCGGCCACCGTGGACCCTCCGCCCGATCCGAACCCCGACGACGTGAATCCGGCGGATCACGCGGGCGTCGCCACGTTCCTGTGTTCGGTGGCCAGCAGCAGCGGCATTCCATGTTCGGTGGTCCCCGTCGGCGGCGGCCACGACTTCGCCTCTGCTGCCAAGGTCTTCGACACCGCCTTGCCGTGGCTCGCCGGGCAGCTGGGGACGCCAGGGGTGCCTGTCGTCGCGTTGCCGGGAGGTGCGCCCCCGCCGTGACGCGGCACGACGGGTCAAAGGACCAGCCGTTGGCCACGGGTAAGCTGGTTCGACGCTTGAGAGAGGAAATCATGACTGACCGCGTGACCGTCGGAAACCTGCGAGTGGCACGGGTGCTGCACGACTTCATCACCAATGAGGCGCTGCCCGGCACCGGTGTAGACCCCGACAGCTTCTGGGCGGGCGTGGACAAGGTCGTCGCCGATCTGGCACCCGTCAACCAGGATCTGCTCGCGCGCCGCGACGAGCTGCAGGCGCAGATCGACAAGTGGCACCGTCAGCGCGTCATCGGACCGTTCGACGCCGCCGAGTACCAGGCGTTCCTCACCGAGATCGGCTACCTGCAGCCAGAACCCGAAGACTTCACGATCACCACCTCCGGCGTCGACGACGAGATCACCAGCACCGCAGGCCCACAGTTGGTCGTGCCCATTCTCAACGCCCGGTTCGCGCTGAACGCGTCCAACGCGCGGTGGGGCTCGCTGTACGACGCGCTCTACGGCACCGACGTCATCCCCGAGGCCGACGGTGCCGAGAAGGGCAGCGGCGGTTACAACCAGGTGCGCGGCGACAAGGTCATCGCCTACGCCCGCAAGTTCCTCGACGAGTCCGTTCCCCTTGCGTCGGGGTCGTGGGCAGACGCCACCGGGTTCACGATCGACGACGGCCAGTTGCTCGTCACCGTTGGTGACGACCTTGCGGTCGGCCTCGCCAACCCCGACGAGTTCGCCGGCTACACCGGCGAGCTCGGCTCGCCCCAGTGGTCGATCCTCCTGGTCCATCACGGTTTGCACATCGAGATCCTGATCGACCCCGACTCCCCCGTCGGGTCGACCGACAAGGCGGGCGTCAAGGACGTCGTGCTGGAGTCGGCCGTCACCACGATCATGGACTTCGAGGACTCCGTCGCCGCGGTCGACGCCGACGACAAGGTGCTCGGCTACCGCAACTGGCTGGGGCTCAACCGTGGCGACCTGACCGAAGAGGTCAGCAAGGGCGGCAAGTCCTTCACCAGAGTGCTCAGCGAGGACCGCACCTTCACCGCCCCCGACGGCCAGTCCGAGCTGACGCTCCCCGGCCGCAGCCTGCTGTTCGTCCGCAACGTCGGACATCTGATGACCAACGACGCCATCGTCTTCGAGGACGGCACCGAGGTCCCCGAGGGCATCCAGGACGCGCTGTTCACCGGCCTGATCGCCGTGCACGGCCTCAAGGCTGACGAGAACAACGGACCGCTCCTCAACAGCCGCACCGGCTCCATCTACATCGTGAAGCCCAAGATGCACGGCCCCGACGAGGTCGCGTTCACCTGCGAACTGTTCAGCCGCGTCGAGGACGTGCTCGGCCTGCCGCAGGCCACCATGAAGGTCGGCATCATGGACGAGGAGCGGCGCACCACGCTCAACCTGAAGGCCTGCATCAAGGCCGCGGCCGACCGGGTGGTGTTCATCAACACCGGCTTCCTCGACCGCACCGGCGACGAGATCCACACCTCGATGGAAGCCGGCCCCATGGTCCGCAAGGGCACGATGAAGAGCCAGCCCTGGATCAAGGCCTACGAGGACCAGAACGTCGACGTCGGTCTGGCCGCGGGGTTGTCCGGCAAGGCCCAGATCGGCAAGGGAATGTGGGCCATGACCGAGCTGATGGCCGACATGGTCGAACAGAAGATCGGCCAGCCGAAGGCCGGCGCCACCACAGCGTGGGTGCCGTCGCCGACCGGAGCGACCCTGCACGCGATGCACTACCACCAGGTGGACGTGTTCGAGGTGCAGAAGGAACTCGCCGGCAAGAAGCGCACCACGCTCGACGAGCTGTTGACCATCCCGCTGTCCAAGGAACTGGCGTGGGCCCCCGAGGAGATCCGCGAGGAGGTCGACAACAACTGCCAGTCGATCCTCGGCTACGTGGTGCGGTGGGTCGACGCGGGCGTCGGCTGCTCCAAGGTGCCCGACATCCACGACGTCGCACTGATGGAGGACCGCGCCACCCTGCGGATCTCCAGCCAGCTGCTGGCCAACTGGTTGCGCCACGGCGTGATCACCGAGGAGGACGTCAAGGCCAGCCTGCGACGGATGGCCGTCGTGGTCGACGAGCAGAACGCCAATGACTCCTCGTATCTGCCGATGGCGCCCGACCCCGAGGCCAGCATCGCCTTCGAGGCGGCCCAGGAGCTGATTCTCTCCGGCGCCGCGCAGCCCAACGGCTACACCGAGCCGATCCTGCATCGCCGCCGCCGGGAGTTCAAGGCTCGCCACGCCAACCAGTGACTAGACTTCGGCGGGTTCAGGTGACCACGAGACTCAACGAGTACAGGGGTTAGGAATGGGCAGGCACAGCATTCCCGACCCAGAGGATTCCTCGGAGGCGGGACAGGGCGCCGGCGACGACCAGCCGGATTCGCCGTACGCGGACGAATACACCGACGACTACACGACCGACGACTACCAGAGCGACGACCGTCCGACCGGTGACCATCCGGCCGACGAGTACGACACTGGTTACGACACAACCGGTTACGACGACGGCGGTTACGAAGCGGGCGGCTACGAGGCGGGCGGTTACGACCAACCGCCGTACGGCGAACCGGCCGACCCGCGCGAAGGTGACTACTCCAATCTCGAGGAGCAGGAGGCCGCCACCACCGCGTTCGCGGCAACGCCCGCGGGGCCCAATCGTCGAGATTGGGAGAGCAGCGAGTGGACCGGTAGCCATCGGGCCATCACCCCGAAGCGGCGCGGCATCAGCGTCTCCGTGATCGTCGCACTGGTGACCGTCGTCGTGGTGGTCGGCGCCGTGATCGCCTGGCGGTTCTTCGGCGACGCCCTTTCGGAGCGCTCGCAGGCCGGCGCCGCACGATGCGTGGCAGGCGAGGTTGCCGTCGCCGTGGTGGTCGACCCCTCGATCGCCGACCAGATCACGCCGCTGGCCGAGAAGTACAGCCAGTCCGCGGCACCCGTCGGCGACAAGTGCGTCAAGGTCGGGGTCAAGGCCGCCGAATCCGATCAGGTGATCAACGGGTTCGCCGGCCCATGGCCGGGCGACCTCGGCGAGCAGCCCGCCCTGTGGATTCCCGGCAGCTCGATCTCCGAGGCCCGCCTCGAGGCGTCGACCGGCGAGAAGACCGTCAGCGACAGCCGCTCGCTGGTGACCTCACCGGTAATGCTGGCCATGCGGCCTCAGCTGAAGACCGCGTTGGGACAACGCAATTGGAGCGCACTGCCCGGCCTGCAGAGCAACGCCACGTCGCTGGACGGGATGAACCTGCCCGGGTGGGGATCTCTGAAGTTGGCGTTGCCGATGACGGGTGACAGCGATGCCACCTATCTGGCAGCCGAGTCCGTCGCCTCCGCGGCGGCGCCGCAGGGGCAGCCCCCGACGTCGGGGGCGAACGCCATCGCGACGTTGCGGGCCGCTCAGCCGAAACTCGCCGACGACAAGTGGTCGACGGCGATGGATGCGATGCTCGAGGCGTCGGATCCGGCCGCGGCCGACGTGCACGCCGTGGTCGCCACCGAGCAGCAGATCTTCCAACGGGGCTCCCAGCCGGATGCCAAGGACAAGCTCGCCGCCTGGCTGCCGTCCGGGCCGACCGCGGTGGCCGACTATCCCACCGTGCTGCTGGCCGGCACCTGGCTGAGCCAGGAACAGGTCAGCGCCGCAAGCGAGTTCGCCCGATTCCTGCGCAAGCCGGAAGCACTCGCGAGCCTCGCGGAGGCCGGCTTCCGAGCCGAGGGCACCACGCCACCGCAGAGCGACGTCGTCGACTTCGCCTCGCTGCCCGCCCCACTGTCGATCGGCGATGGTGGCGTGCGGGCCACGTTGGCCAACCTCGTCAGCGCACCGGCGCAGGACCCGGCGGTCACCGTGCTGCTGGACCAGTCGATGGCCACTGACGAAGGTGGCAAGTCGCGACTGGCCAACGTCACGGCTGCACTCACCGCACGACTGCAGGCCCTCCCGTCGAATTCGACGGTCGGCTTGTGGACCTTCGACGGCGTGGCCGGACGTTCCGAGGTGCCGATGGGACCGCTCGACGAACAGGTCGGCGGCACACCGCGCTCGCAGGTGCTGACCACCAATCTCAACGGTCAGGCGCCCAGCAACGGAGGTGCGGTGTCCTTCACCACGCTGCGGCTGCTGTATCCGGAGGCGGTCGCCAACTTCCGTGAGGGCCAGCCCAATTCGGTGCTGGTGATCACGGCGGGGCCGCACACCGATCAGTCGCTCGACGGCGCGGGCCTGCAGGACTTCATCAAGCAGACCTTCAACCAGGCACGGCCCGTCGCGGTCAACGTCGTCGACTTCGGCGCCGATCCCGACCGGGGAACCTGGGAAGCCGTTGCGCAGGCGACCGGCGGGGACTACCAGAACCTGAACAGTTCGGCGGGCCCCGAGCTCACCGCGGCACTGACCACGGCGCTCGGCTAGTCCCCCTCAACCGTCCGCGAGCAGACAGAAAGGGCCCTCAATCTCTGCGATTGAGGGCCCTTTCTGTCTGGTCGCGGTACTCCTAGCTCAGGCGAAGGCCTCCACCGGCGGGCACGAGCAGACCAGGTTGCGGTCGCCGTAGGCGCTGTCGACGCGACGCACCGGCGGCCACACCTTGGGCCGGAAGCCCTTGCCCATCGGGTACGCGGCCTGCTCGCGGGTGTACGGGTGCTCCCAGTTCTCCACCAGCAGGCACTCGGCCGTATGCGGGGCACCGCGCAGCGGGTTGTCGTCCGCGGGCCACGCGCCCGAGCCGACCTGGTCGATCTCGGCACGGATCGAGATCATCGCCTCACAGAAGGCGTCCACCTCGGCGAGGCTCTCGCTCTCGGTGGGCTCGACCATCAAAGTTCCCGTGACCGGGAAGCTCATCGTCGGCGCGTGGAAGCCGTAGTCCGCCAAGCGCTTTGCCACGTCGTCGACCGTCACGCCGGTCGACTTGGTGATGCCACGCAGATCGAGGATGCACTCGTGGGCGACCATGCCGTTCTCGCCGGTGTAGAGCACGGGGTAGTACTCGTCCAACCGGCGGGCGACGTAGTTGGCCGACGCGATCGCCGTGAGCGTCGCCGCCCGCAGTCCGGGTGCACCCATCATCCGGATGTAGGCCCACGTGATCGGCAGGATCGACGCCGACCCGTACGGTGCCGCCGACACGGTGTAGGTGTCGGTGAGCTCGTCGGCCAGCGGGTGACCGGGAAGGAACGGCGCCAGATGGCTGCGCACCGCGACCGGTCCGACACCGGGACCGCCGCCACCGTGCGGGATGCAGAACGTCTTGTGCAGGTTGAGGTGGCTGACGTCGCCGCCGAACCGGCCGGGTCGGGCCAGGCCGACGAGAGCGTTCAGGTTCGCGCCGTCGACGTAGACCTGGCCGCCGACGTCGTGCACGGCCGCGCAGATTTCCTCGACGTCGTGCTCGAAGACGCCATGCGTCGACGGGTAGGTGATCATCAGGGCCGCCACGGCGTCACCGTGTTCGGTGATCTTGGCCCTTAGGTCGTCGAGGTCGACGTCGCCGTTCTCGCGGCACTTCACCACCACGACGCGCATCCCGGCGAGCGCGGCCGACGCCGCGTTGGTGCCGTGCGCGCTCGACGGGATCAGGCAGATGTTGCGTTGAGCGTCACCACGACTGAGGTGATAGGCCTGAATCGCTAGCAGACCGGCGTACTCCCCCTGCGAACCCGCATTGGGTTGCAGCGACACGGAGTCGTAGCCGGTGAGCTGGGTCAGCCAGCCCTCCAGGTCGGCGATCAGCTTGCGCAGACCCGGCGTGTCCGACGCCGGTGCGAACGGGTGCTGCCGAGCGAACTCCGGCCACGTGATGGGCTCCATCTCGGCGGCGGCGTTGAGCTTCATGGTGCACGACCCCAGCGGGATCATGCTGCGGTCGAGTGCGATGTCCTTGTCGGCCAGGGACCGCAGGTAGCGCATCATGTCGGTCTCGGTGCGGTAGCGGGTGAAGGCCGGATGGGTCAGGAACGCCGATGTGCGCGTGGCGATTTCGGGACCCGCCCAGTGGTGTCCGCCCTTGGTGGCACCGAAGGCGGAGAGAACCTCTTCGACGTGGGTCGCGGTGGTGGCCTCGTCGCAGGCGACGGAGACGTGGTCGGCGTCGACCAGCCAGACGTTGACGCCGCGCGCCTTCGCTGCCGCACGGATCTCCTCGGCGCGGCCGGGGACGCGGGCCAGCACGGTGTCGAAGAAGGCGTCGTGCACCACCTCGACGTCGGCCTCGGCGAGGGCGGTGGCGACCGCGAGCGCATTGCCGTGCACCTTGTGGGCGATGGCCTTCAGCCCGTCGGCACCGTGGTAGCTGGCGTACATGGCCGCCATCACGGCCAGCAGTACCTGAGCGGTACAGATGTTGCTGGTGGCCTTGTCGCGACGGATGTGCTGTTCGCGGGTCTGCAACGCGAGGCGGTAGGCAGGTGAGCCGTCCGAGTCGACCGAGACGCCGACCAGGCGACCGGGCAGCTGGCGGGCGTGCTTGGTGTGCACGGCGAGGTAACCGGCGTGCGGCCCGCCGAATCCCATTGGGACACCGAAACGTTGGGTGGTGCCGAAGCCGACGTCGGCGCCGATCTCTCCCGGCGGGGTGATCAGCGTGAGGGCCAGCAGGTCGGCACCGACGGCGACCAGCGCGCCGCGCTCGTGGGCCTGCTCGACGAGAGCGCTCCAGTCGGTGACGCGTCCGCTGGCGCCCGGCAGTTGGACCACGACGCCGAAGAAGTCGCCGTCGGGCAGTCCGTCGCGCAGGTCAACCGTGTCGATCCGGATGCCAAGCGGGGCCGCCCGGGTGGCCAGCACCGCGGCGGTCTGCGCGTAGACGTCGACGTCGACGAGCAGCGTATTCGCCGAACCCTTGGCGGCCCGGTGCATCAGCGTCATGGCCTCGGCGGCGGCGGTGGCCTCGTCGAGCATGGACGCGTTGGCCACTTCGAGACCGGTCAGCTCTTCGACCATCGTCTGGAAGTTGAGGAGGGCTTCGAGCCTGCCCTGGCTGATCTCCGGCTGATACGGCGTGTAGGCCGTGTACCAGGCGGGGTTTTCGAGGATGTTGCGCTTCAACACCGCAGGGGTCAGCGTGTCGTAGTAGCCCTGCCCGATCATCGACACCGCGACGGTGTTGGCGTCGGCCATCGCGCGGAGTTCGGCCAGCGACTGCTCCTCGGTGGCGGGCGGTGGGAGCTGGTCGAGGCCGGGGGACAATCCGTCGGCGGTCAGGGCGTCGAGAATGCCGCTGGGAAGCGCCTTTTCAGCCAGTTCGCCGAGGGTGTCGACACCGATCACCTGGAGCATGGTCGCGATGGCGGCCGCGTCCGGCCCGATGTGCCTGTCGGCGAACCTTGGCTGGTGGTGTTCGTTGCTGGGATGAATTGGAGCACCGGGCACGGGAGGACCTCTCAGAGCGTGAAACCGCTTGCGGTCCTCCCCCTCTGTCGTCGACCCGTCGCGGGCGCCTGAGAGATTCGGCGTACCCGATCACAGCCGGGTCGGCCTTTCCCCATGGGCGGGTGAAGCGAGCTCACCACTTTCCAGAGGCATCGTGGCTCCACGCGGTCCTGGTGCCTGAGAGGTTGACGGAGAGGTGTTGCTCCTTCGGCGTCCGTGGCTGGCGGCCACGGAACTCTCCCGCGCAGGGGCGATGCGTTGCCAAGTCTACCGGAGTGGGTAGAGGTCAGCCGATCTTGCGGTCGCGGGACTTGCGCCGCGACGCGAGCTCGTCCTCCGGGCTGGGGATGGACTCCCCGCCGTCGGCACGCTCGCCGGGGAAGTCGGCGATGGCGCCCGTGAGCTCGCGCATGGCGCCCGACACCGCGATGCCGAACACACCCTGGCCGCCTTGGAGCAGGTCGACGACCTCTTCGGCCGACGTGCACTCGTAGACGGTGGTGCCGTCGGAGAACAGGGTGATGTTGGCAAGGTCCTTGACGCCACGCTGGCGCAGATGGTCCACCGCGACGCGAATGTTGTGCAACGAGATTCCGGTGTCCAGAAGCCTTTTGACGATCTTCAGAACCAGGATGTCCTTGAACGAGTAGAGCCGCTGGCTGCCCGAGCCGGCCGCCCCGCGAATCGACGGGACCACCAGGGACGTCCTGGCCCAATAATCCAGCTGGCGGTAGGTGATTCCGGCGATCTGGCAGGCGCTCGGCCCCCGGTAGCCCACGAGTTCGTCCGGAACGGAGTTGTCGGGGAACAAGCCAGCCTGCACGGCTTCGCTAGGGGCTGCCGAGACTGCCGGCTCCGGTGTGCCGCTGGAGGTGAGATCCAACTGCTCCTGACGTGGCGTGTCGCCCACTGCCCATCCTCTCGCCGATCGAACTGGATCCATGCGTGGCAGCCATCAACGACGACTCAACACGTTTGCTCCGAGCTCTCGAGTATGTCGAGCATACGCTTCCTGCCCGACACTCACTGCCCCTCGGAGTGATTCAAAGTATGGCTGCCCGTGACATGTATCGACGAAACCGACTCCGCGTGTCGAGAGCGTGAGACGCATCCGTGACTATCGCCGATTCGGGCAGCCCCCTCAGGTGGCCTTGAAGTCGTCTGGGGAAACGCTGTCGAGGAACTCCTTGAACTTCTCGACCTCGTCTTCGCGCACGGCGCCGGTGGTCTCCTCGTCGGACTCGTCGGGGATCAACAGCCCCGCCTCGGCCAACACGGCCTCCTCGACGTAGATCGGCACCCCGGCCCGCATGGCGATCGCCACCGAATCCGACGGCCGGGCCGAGACCTTGATGTCGCGGTCGAAGATGAGGTCGGCGTAGAACGTGCCTTCCTGCAGATCGACGATCCGGACTTCCTTCAGCGAATGGCCAAGGGCGGTAATCAAATCCCGGATCAAGTCGTGAGTGAGCGGGCGGGCCGGCTCGACCCCCTGTTGCTCAAGCGCGATCGCCTGCGCCTCCGTCTGACCGATCCAGATCGGAAGATACCGGTCCCCATTGGACTCTCGCAGCAGCAGAACCGGCTGGTTCTGAGGCTGTTCAACGCGAATGCCGATCACTCGAACCTCGCCCATCTGTGTCTGCCCTCCGCGCCTGAAAGCCGGTCGTCAAACCGTTGAGCCGAGTCTAATCCTCAGCGATCCAGAACGTCGCGCACGGCGGACTTGATCAGCGAGGTGTGCAATGTAATGGCCAGCGCGGCGACCTCCCGCGCGAGGTCGTCGGCGCGATCTCGGGCTCCCGCCTTCACCACCGGCCCGGCGATCTGGGCGATCAAATCCGACTGTCGATCCGCCGCCGACCGGAACGCCCGCAGGTGCCGGGGTTCGACCCCGTAGTCGGCCAGCGCCTTGGCGCACTGCGCGGTGACCACCATGTGCTCGTCGAAGAAACCACCGGGGCCGGACGTCACGACGCCTGCCTTGATGAGTGCGCCGAGCAATTCCTCGTCGACGCCCGACCGCGACAACAGATCCTCGCGGCTCAGCCTGACCTGTGCGGGCGCCACCGCGGCGGTGTCATACGTGCCCTGGGCACTGTCGGAAACCTGCACCAGTCGCGGTACGCCGTAACTGGAACCGGTGTCGGGCAGTGCCCCGTCAGACTGTGAGTCGAGCTGCGCCTTGATGACCTTGAGCGGCAGGTAGTGATCCCGCTGCGCGGTCAGGATGAACCTGAGCCGCGCACAGTCGTAGGCGGTGAAACGTCGGTATCCCGACCCCGAGCGCTGGGGCGTGACCAGTCCTTCGGCCTCCAGGAAGCGAATCTTGGAGATGGTCACGTCCGGAAAGTCGGGTCGCAGCGATTCCAGGACCGCTCCGATCGACATCCCGGCGAGCGCTGGGGTGTCGGGGGCGGTCATCAGCTACCGGAGCCGCCGTCGTCGTCGCCCTTGGGTCCGGTGAGGAAGACCAGTCGGAACTTGCCGATCTGGACCTCGTCGCCATTGGCCAGCACCGCGGAATCCACGGGCTCGCGGTTGACGTAGGTGCCGTTGAGGCTGCCGACGTCGACGACCTGGAATTCGCCACTCTCGAGGCGGAACTCCGCATGCCGGCGACTCACCGTCACGTCGTCGAGGAAGATGTCGCTGTCGGGGTGCCGACCGGCCGACGTCCTGGCCTGGTCGAGCAGGAATCGCGACCCCGCGTTGGGGCCGCGCTTGACGACGAGAAGTGCCGAGCCGGCGGGAAGTCCCTCGACTCCCGACACGGCGCCTTCACCGCTGGTGGCTGGCGGGGCGTCCAATTCGTTGAGGAAGTCCGATCGGAAGACCGAGGTCGTCTCGACCGTCACTTCCCCTTCGGATTGATCCGCTCCCGAACTGGTGTCGTTGTCCGTCACGCGGTGCTCCTTACTGGCTGCTGTGGCGATGGTTTGCAGACGCGCCGGCGTAACGCCAGCCGTCATGCATCTCGATACGACCGTACCGCGGACCGACGGTGACCGTGACAACCACCACCGGATCACCGGCCGCATTTCTCATTCGTCGAGCGTCGCGCCATAGGCGTCGGCGTCGAGCAGACCGTCCAATGCCACCGACAGCTCCGCGGCGTCAACCTGCAGGTCGATGAGCCATCCGGCGCCGTACGGGTCGGAGTTCACCAACTCCGGGGAGTCGGCCACTTCGCCGTTGACGGCAACGACTTTGGCGGTGATCGGCGCGAACAAGTCCGAGTTCGACTTGGTCGACTCGACGGTGCCGAACTCGCCGCCCGCGGTGACCTCGGCATCGACGTCGGGCAGTTCGACGAAGACGACGTCACCGAGCGCCGCTTGGGCGAAGTCGGTGATGCCGACGCGGACGGTGTCGTCACCGGTCCGACGCACCCACTCGTGGTCTTCGGTGTAGTACAGGTCGGACGGAATCTCGCTCACTGGGCTCCTCGTGTGCTCACTTGTCTGGCTGAGCGTATTGGCGGGGTTTCGGTTGCCGCAAGGCGGTCACGTTGACCACGTCTGCCTGCTGCACCGACATTGTGCCGCCGACGCGTTCGACGCTGTCGACGGCCCCACCCGGGATGTTCATCGCCGCGGACAACGTGGCCGGATCGCCAATGGCGAGAACCGAATAGGGCGGGGACAACGTGGTGCCGTCGACGACGAGCGCACCGGGTGATCCAACCACCCAGGTGTCGACGCCGAGGCGGACCGGCGGTTGGCCCGCCGAGCTGATCTGCATGGCCTCCGCACCGGCCGCCCGCAGCTCGTTGACCACGTCGAGCATGGTCTCCGGCGACACCCCAGGCGCGGTGTCGTCGACGACGATCGTCACACCGGGCCCCGTCGCCGCGACGGTCCCGATCAGAATCGACAGCGCGGCCAGCCGGTCGCGGGCGTTCTCGATCGCGGCCTGGTCGTCGCTTCCGGAGGACCGCAGCGACTCGAGCGTCCGCTGAAGGTCGGTCACCTCGGTGTTGAGCGCGGCTTCGCGTTGTTGCAGCGAATCGAGCAGGACCAGGAGGTCGGCCGGTCGGGCCGTTTCCAGCGAGTCGCCGGATTCGGTCTGCCGGGCCTGGGTGACGATCGCGACTCCCAGCAGCAGGCACAGCACGACCGCGAGCGCACCGAAGGCGATCTGCCCGCGACGCGGGTGCGGTCGGGGTGCGTCGTCGGGCATTTCGTGCCTGCCGTGCTCCGGGGCCGGGTCTGGTTCGGTCACGTCTCACGCCCCGAACAGTCTGCGCCGCAGGGCGGCGGCGTTGCCGAAGATCCTGATGCCGAGGACGACGATGATCGCGGTCGAGAGTTGCGTGCCCACCCCGAGTTGATCTCCGACGAAGACGATCAGCGTGGCGACGAGCACGTTGAAGACGAACGACACCACGAACACCTTGGCGTCGAAGATGCGCTCGAGGTACGCGCGCAGTCCGCCGAACACCGCGTCGAGCGCGGCGACGACCGCGATCGGCAGGTACGGCTGGATCACCTCGGGCACGCTGGGGTGGAACACCAAACCGAGCACGATGCCGACGACGAGTGCGGCTATTCCGATCATTTCGGCCCAATCTGCTTGGCGAAGTTGACCTCTCGTACCGAACCGGCGGGAAGCGCGAGGTCGTCGGCTTCGCTGACGGTGACGGCGACCCCGTACGTCGCCTCGAGGAGCCGCAGTCGATGCAGCGCGGGGCTCTGGTCGAACGCGTCGTACATGGCGTGCGGAGGGCCGACGGCGCGCACCTCGTAGGGGTTGCGGACGGGTTGGTTGTCGACCAGAAGGCCGCCGCCGGCCTGTCGGATCGTCACGTTGGGTCCGATGCGGACTCCCCCGATGGCGACGCCCTCCGCGCCGCTGTCCCACAGGGAGTTGACGACGAGTTGGAGATCGCGGTCCAAGATCACCTGCGGGCTGCCCGCGACGCGTTGTTTGGACACGTCGGTCAGGTCGCGGGCGGCACTGGGTTCCGTGACGGTGACGTTCAACCCCGGTCCGTGGACGGCGGTGGCGCCGGCGGCGAACTCGGCGACGTCGAGGTCGGCAAGCAGTTGCCGACCCGTCTGGTCGCCCGCGAGCCGGGCACGCCGTTCGGATTCGACCTCACCGGCGAGCGCATCGCGACGGGCCGTGCCCCGATCGGTCGCCAGTTGGGCGTTGCGGACGCCGGTGGCGAGCACCTGCCTGGTCTCCTGGGTGGCGGGGGCGACGGACGTCGCCTGGGCAACCGCCGCGGCGAACACCGCGGTCACCAGCAGTCCCGCGAGGATCTGCCAGGCCACGTTCGCCGCGGGGCGGGTGGTGGTGCCCGCCGACGCGCGACGCTCGGCTGCGGCGGCGTACCCGGGGTCGAGGTGATCGGACAGCAGCGATCGCAGCAGCGACGGCACCGGGATCGTCGTCGGCGCACCCGCGAGGTGAGCGTTGCGTCCGGCGTCCGGGCTGTAGCCGCCGAGCGCGCGCTCGCCGTCAGCCACTTCTCCCGGCAACTCGGCGGGGCACTTGCCCGACCACCATCGCGGTCTGCACGAGGTACAGCACGCCCGACCACAGGTACATGGCCATCCCCCACCCGAGGAAGGCCCATCCGATGGCCAGGATGACCCTGCTCCAGAGGGCGTCCCACTGCCCGAGGAGCACCAGCGGGAAGCCCGACATCAACGCGAACGTGGCGGCCTTGCCGATGTAGGTGACGGTAAGGGCGGTCAGTCCGCGGCTGCGCAGGACCGGCAGCGTCATCGCCAGCACGACGTCGCGCCCGATCAACGTGCCGACGAACCACCAGGGCACGATCCCGTCGACGGCCATCACCACCGGGATGACGATCATGTAGATGCGGTCGACTGCGGGGTCGAGCAGCGCGCCGAGGCGCGAGGACTGGTTGTCGAAGAGTCGGGCGATCTTGCCGTCGGCCCAGTCGGAGAAGCCACTGAACATCAGCACCGCGACGGCCCACGCTCCTGCGTCGGCGACGAGCAGGAGATAGATGAAGACGGGGACGAGGAGCAGCCGCAACACGCTGAGCGCGTTGGGAATGGTCAGGATGCGGTCGCCGGCATCTTCCGGAGGCTCCATGTGATGAACCTAGCGGAACACTCCCGGCAAGCTCAGTGCAGACATGGAGTCCTCCGACAACGGGTTGTCGTGAATCATGTACGTCCACGTCGAGGTCGGCCGTGCGAGTTTCGACAGATCGAGGCCCTGCTCGTCCTCGGCGACGTTGGCGGTCTCGAAGGTCTGCTGCGCCGCCTCGATGGCGTCGGCGGCCAGCGACGCGAACGCGTCGACTGCCAGTCGGTGGAACTCGTCGAGCGGGTTCTGCCTGCCGAGCGCCCGCAGGTGGATGCTCTCGCGGATGTCGGACAGGTAGGCCTGGTGGTCGGCCCACCCGCGGTCGAGGTGGTACAGCATGATCTTGCGGCTGATGGTCTCCAGCTGCTCCTCGTCGAGCTTCTCAAGGAGTTCCTCGTAGCGTTCCGGCGAGCGTTCGGCCAACTCCTCGCGGGCGGTCGCGGTGCGCAGCAACGTGTTTCGCCGCTCCACCAGAATGGCGCGCTGCTGGGCGACCAGTTGGTTGTAGCGCCAGGTGTTGGCGTGCACGTCGAGCAGCCTGCCCTCGGCGATGCGCTGGGCGTGTTCCAGGAGTTGCCCGGCCTTGTCTCCGACGATGTGGCCGTCCTCATCGGTCTGCAGCGGGAGCTTCTCGGGGTCGAGGTGCGAGACGACGACGTCGTCCTCCCAGCTGGAGAAGAACAGCGACGAGCCGGGATCGCCCTGGCGGCCTGCGCGGCCGCGCAACTGGTTGTCAAGGCGTTCGGTGTGGTGCCGACCCGTGCCGATGACGTGCAGTCCGCCGAGCTTGGCGACGTCGTCGTGGCTGCTTTCGTCGGACCCGCCGAGCCGGATGTCGGTGCCGCGACCGGCGATTTGGGTGGAGACGGTCACCGAGTTCAGCGTCCCGGCCTCGGCGATGACGCGCGCTTCCTCTTCGTCGTTCTTGGCGTTCAGTACAACGGCCGGGATGCCCGCCTTGACGAGTCGTTCGTGAAGTTCCTCGGATTCGGCGACGTCGCGGGTGCCGACGAGCACGGGCTGACCGGTCGCGTGAACCGTCTTGATGTGGTCGATGACGGCGTCGATCTTGGCGGCGGCGGTGATGTAGACGCGGTCGGCGTCGTCCTCACGAATGTTCGGCGTGTTAGGGGGGATCGGCGAGACACCGAGCTTGTAGAACTGTCGCAGCTGCTCGCCGGCGGCCAGGGCGGTGCCGGTCATCCCGCACACCCTTGGGTAGCGGTTGATCAGCGCCTGCACGGTGATGGTGTCGAGCACCTCACCGGTCTCGGTCGTCTCGATGCCCTCCTTGGCCTCGACGGCGGCCTGCAGCCCGTCGGGCCAGCGCTGCAGCTGCGCGATGCGGCCGCGGGAGGCGTTGATGAGCTGCACCCGACCGTCGCGGACGATGTAGTGCACGTCGCGCTGCAACAGCACGTGGGCGTGCAGGGCGACGTTGATCTCGGTCAGCGTGGTGCTGACGTTCTCCTCGGAGTAGATGTCGACGCCACCGAGCGCCTTCTCGAGCTTGCGGGCGCCCGCGTCGGTGAGGTGCACGTTGCGGCGGTCGGCGTCGGCCTCATAGTCCTTGCCCGACACCAGCTCCCCCACCATCCGAATGATCTCGAGCCGCGGCTGCTCGCGGTGGGTGGTGCCCGCAAGCACCAGCGGGACCAGGGCCTCGTCGACGAGCACCGAGTCGGCCTCGTCGATGAGCGCGACGTCGGGGTCGGGCGAGACCAGGTCGGCGACGTCGGTCACCAGCTGGTCGCGCAAGACGTCGAAGCCGATCTCGTTGACCGAGGCGTAGGTGACGTTGCAGCCGTACGCGGCGCGGCGCTCGTCGGCGGTCGACTCGGCGGTGATCCAGCCGACGGTCAGGCCCATCGCCTCGAGCAGCGGCCCCATCCACTCGGCGTCGCGTCGGGCGAGGTAGTCGTTGACGGAGATGACGTGCACGCTGCGGCCCGCGATGGCGTAGCCGGCGGCCGCGATCGCGCCCGCCAGGGTCTTGCCCTCACCGGTGGCCATCTCGACGACGTCGCCCGCCAGCATGCGCAACGCGCCGAGCAGCTGCACATCAAAAGGACGCAGGCCGGTCGCCCTTTCGGAGGCTTCACGGGCGATCGCGAGGAACTGAGGGATGTCCGACGACTCCGCGAGGCCGGCGAGGTTGAGCAGCTTCGCGGCCTGCTTCAGCTTGTCGTCGTCGAGGGCGGCGGCCTTGTCGTCGAACTCGGCCGAGGCGTGCACGAGGTCCATCGACTGGGCCTGGTTCTTGTCCGTACTGGCGCCGAGCAGCTTCCAGAATCGGTTGCTCAGGCGACCAGAGTTTCGGTCTTTCGTCTTCGGCGCGATCTTTGGCACGCGTTCACGGTACGCGGTAACTTGCCGCACACAGCGGTGCCGCCATACGCGCCCGCGGAGGAGTGGCGATGGATACGGAAGCGTTCGCCCCGTCCGTCGACTGGGGCAACGAACTCCTCGCGTCGACGCTGTGGGTGGCCAAGACGTTCGGCGTCACCGCCGTCTGTCTCGCCGTGGTCCTCGTCCTCCTCGGCCGTTACACCGAGTGGGGTCGCCAGTTCTGGCGCATCAACGGCCCGTACTTCACCGCGTCGGCATCGCGGGCGACGGTGTGGCTGATGCTGGCGGGGCTGTTGGCGTCGGCCATCCTCTCCGTTCGGATCGCCGTGCTGCTCAGCTACTACGCCAACGACCTGTTCTCGTCGTTGCAGGTGGCGTTCGAGGGGGCCGGGCAGGCCGACGGCTCACGCACGGGCAGCGGGGTCGACGGGTTCTGGCAATCGATGCGGATCTTCGCGGTGCTGGCGACCGTCGCGACCGTGCGTTCCCTGTGCGACCTGTATCTGCTGCAGCGCTTCACCATTCGGTGGCGGGTGTGGTTGACCCACCGACTGCTCGACGACTGGCTCGAAGATTACGCGTACTACCGGGGGCAGCTGGCGAGCGCCCCGATCGACAACCCGGACCAACGCATCCAGCAGGACGTCGACGTCGTCACCACCGGAACGGGGGAACCGAACACCCCGTCGCACGGGTCGGGCAACACCCTGCTGTTCGGTGCGGTCGAGTCGATTCTGAGCGTCGCGTCCTTCGGCGTGATCATGTGGCAGCTGTCCGGTCCGCTGACCGTCGCCGACGTGACGCTGCCGCGGGCGCTGTTCTGGATCGTGATCGTCTACGTGCTGGTGGCCACGGTCCTGGCGTTCTGGATCGGCCGACCGCTGACCCGGCTCAGCTTCCTCAACGAGTTCCGCAACGCCAGCCTCCGCTACGCGATGATCCGGCTGAAGGAGGCCGCCAGCGCCGTCGGCCTCTACCGCGGCGAAGGGGCCGAACGACGCCAGCTCACCACCCGCCTCGACGCGGTGATCGTCAACTACCGGCACTGGCTCAACCGCATGGTGATGTTCCTCGGCTTCAACCTCTCGGTGAGCCAGGCGATCAACCCGCTGCCGTACATCGTCCAGGCCCAACGGCTCTTCGCGGGTCAGATCTCCTTCGGTGACGTCATGCAGTCGGCGACGGCCTTCCACGCCATTCACGACGCGCTGTCGTTCTTCCGCAACGCCTACGACGCGTTCGCCAGCTACCGCGCCGCGCTGATCCGGCTCGACGGTCTGCTCACCGCGAACGCCGGTACCAGGATCGTTCCGCAGCTGACGATCGGGCAATCGTCCGACGGCGCGGTGCAGTTGGAGGACGTCGACGTGCGCACCCCCGACGGGCGGGTTCTGGTGAAGGCACTCGACGTGCGACTCGACGCCGGGGAGAGCGTGGTCGTCACCGGGCCGTCGGGCAGCGGCAAGACCACCCTGCTCGAGAGCCTCGCGGGTCTGTGGCCGCACGCCTCCGGCCGGGTCCGGTTCCCGGTCGACGACCGCGAGGTCATGTTCGTCTCGCAGCTCCCCTACATCCCGCTCGGCGACCTGTGCACTGCCGCGTCCTACCCCCGACCCCCCGGCGAGGTCGACGCCACCCGCGTGCAGCAGGCCTTGGTCAAGGTGGCGTTGCCCCACCTCGTCATTCGAATCAACGAAATCAAGGACTGGGCCAAGGTGCTGTCGGTCGGTGAGCAACAGCGCGTCGCCTTCGCCCGGATTCTGCTCAACGAGCCACGGGTGGTGTTCCTCGACGAGTCGACATCGGCGATGGACGAAGGCCTGGAATTGATGCTCTACCGGCTACTTCGGGACGAATTGCCCACCACGATCCTGGTCAGCGTCAGCCACCGGGACACCGTCGAACAGCATCACGACCGCCAGCTCGCGCTGCTCGGCGCGGGCGGCTGGCGGCTCGATCCGGTGTCCACGGCGAGTTGACCCCGGGGACCTGCTGTCACCAGCCGGTCAAGGTACGTTCTCGGGATGACCGGAATGGACATGTGGACTCCGACGCTGGATTGGAGCAACGAGTGGCTCACGTCCCTGTGGTGGATCGTCAAGGCGTGGGTCTTAGCCGCGCTGTCCACGATGATCATCTTGACGCTGATCGGCCGCTTCACCACGTGGGGCCGCCAGTTCTGGCGAGTCACCGGCGCGTACTTCACGGGCCGCTCGAGCATCGTCGTCTGGGCCTGGTTGGCGGGGCTGCTGTTGTCGGTCATCCTCGGCGTTCGGCTGTCGGTTCTGCTCAGTTACTACGGCAATGACCTCTCGACCAGCTTCCAGGTGGTGGCCGCCGGATTGGCGAGCGGCGACGAGGCGGTCAAGGACTCCGGTAAGCACGGCTTCTGGTTCTCCATCGCGGTCTTCTGCGTCTTGGCGACCATCTACGTCGCGCGCGTCATGCTGGATCTGTTTCTCATGCAGCGCTTCGTGCTTCGCTGGCGCGCGTGGCTGACCGACCGCCTCACCGGCGACTGGCTCGACGGCAAGGCCTATTACCGCGCCCGCTTCATCGACGACACGATCGACAACCCGGATCAGCGCATCCAGACCGACATCGACATCTTCACCACCGGCGTCGGCCCGACGCCCAACACCCCGAACATCACCACGGGCTCGACGCTGCTGTTCGGTGCGATCAACGCCATCGCCTCGATGATCTCGTTCACCGCGATCCTCTGGAGCCTGTCGGGGCCGCTGACACTGTTCGGGGCGACCCTCCCGAAGGCCATGTTCTGGATCGGGCTGGCCTACGTCCTCTTCGCCTCGGTGATCGCCTTCTGGATCGGCAAGCCGATCATCTGGTTCGCCTTCGACAACGAGAAGTACAACGCTGCGTTCCGTTATGCGCTGGTGCGGTTGCGCGACGCCTCGGAGGCCGTCGCCTTCTACCGCGGCGAGATCGCCGAGCGCACGGGGCTGCGGCAGCGCTTCGCGTCCGTCGTCGCCAACTACAAGCGGTACATCAACAGGATGATCGGGTTCTACGGATGGAACCTCTCGCTGAGCCAGGTGATCCAGCCACTGCCCTACGTGCTGCAGTTCCCGCGGTTCTTCTCCGGCGAGATCCAGCTGGGCGACATGACGCAGTCGGCGTCGGCCTTCGGCAGCATCCAGGACGGCCTGTCGTTCTTCCGCAACGCCTACGACCAGTTCGCCGGCTACCGTGCCGCGATCATCCGACTCGAGGGTCTGGTCGTCGCCAACGAAGAGGGCAGGGACCTGCCCACCGTGACGACCGCGGCCTGCCAGGACGGCACCGTGCACCTGGAGAAGGTCGAGGTTCGCACCCCCGACGGCAAGCAGCTCATCAACCCACTCGATCTGCAGTTGGACGTCGGCGACACCCTGGTGATCACCGGCAAGTCGGGCAGCGGCAAGACCACGCTGCTGCGCAGCCTGGCCGAACTGTGGCCCTTCACCTCCGGCACGCTGACCCGGCCGTGTGGGCCCAACGAGACGATGTTCCTCTCGCAGATGCCGTACGTACCGCTCGGTGATCTGCGGGCCGTCGTCTCCTACCCGGGGGAAGAGGGCAAGATTCCGGACTCCGAGTTGCAGTCGGTCCTGACGCGGGTCGCTCTGCCCCATCTCAACGACCGGCTCGACGAGGTCCAGGACTGGGCCAAGGTGCTCTCCCCCGGCGAGCAGCAGCGCATTGCCTTCGCACGCATCCTGTTGACCAAGCCGAAGGCCGTCTTCCTCGACGAGTCGACGTCGGCTCTCGACGAGGGTCTGGAGATGACGCTGTACCAGCTCGTCAGGAGCGAACTGCCCGACATGATTCTGGTCAGCGTGAGCCACCGCAAGACCGTCGAGCAGCACCACGACAAGGAACTGAAACTGCTCGGCGGCGGCGAATGGCAGCTCACCGACGTCGGCGAGGAGCCCGAGCCCGTTCCGGTCTAGCCCCGCCGTGCGCGGGAGTAGCTTCCCCGCATGGAGATGTTCACTCCGTCGCTCGACTGGGGCAACGAGGTCGTCGCGTCGCTGATCTGGGTGGCCAAGGCGTGGGTGATCAGCGCCGCGGTGCTGATCGCGGTGTTGGCGGTGCTGGCGCGCTTCACCATCTGGGGGCGGCAGTACTGGCGGATCACCGGCCCGTACTTCGTTGGGCGTCAAAGCATTCCGGTCTGGGCGATGGTCGGTGTCCTGCTGCTGTCGGTGATGGTCTCGGTGCGGATGGACGTCCTCTTCAGCTATTACGGCAACGATCAGTACTCCGCGCTGCAGGTCGCGTTCGAGGGAGCCAGCGCGGGCGACGACGCCGTCCGCGACTCGGGCATCCGTGGCTTCTGGTTCTCGATCGTGGTCTTCGGGCTGCTGGTCGTCGCCTACCTGGCGCAGACGCTGCTGGACGTCTATCTGATGCAGTTCTTCATCATTCGGTGGCGGGTGTGGCTCACCGATCGGTTGACGAGCGACTGGCTCGACGGGCGCGCGTACTACCGGGCCCGGTTCTTGGACGGCGACCCGGTCGACAATCCCGACCAACGCATCCAGCAGGACGTGGACGTGTTCACCACCGGGACGGGACCCGAGACGAACACGCCGACGGTTGGCACGTCGACCACCCTGTTGTTCGGCGCGGTCTATTCGATCGTGTCGGTGGTCGCGTTCACGCCGATCCTGTGGAATCTGGCCGGTCCGTTGACCTTCTTCGGGGTGACGGTGCCCAAGGCCCTGTTCTGGATCGTGCTGCTGTTCGTGGCGGGCGCGACGGCGGTCTCGTTCTGGATCGGTCGCCCGATCATCCGGTTGAGCTTCCGCAACGAGCTGACCAACGCCGCGTTCCGGTATGCGTTGGTTCGAGTGCGGGACGCGGCGGAGGCGGTCGGTTTCTCGCGCGGCGAGCGGGTTGAACGACGCGGCCTGTCCGAACGGTTCGGCAGGATCATCGTCAACTACCGGGCGTTGGTCTGGCGCGGGGTGGCGTTCCTCGGTTGGAACAAGGCCATGTCCCAGATCGTCGACCCGCTGCCGCTGATCGTTCAGGCTCCCCGTCTGTTCGCCGGTCAGATCAACCTCGGTGACGTGAGCCAGTCCTCGAGCGCGTTCCGTTCGGTGCAGGCGTCGCTGTCGTTCTTCCGCGCCGTGTACGACTCGTTCGCCAGTTACCGCGCGACGATCATCCGCCTCGACGGTCTTCTCACGGCCAACGAAAGGGCAAGGGCGCTAGGCACTCTCGCGGTGGGGGTCAGCGCGGGCGGCGGCGTGGAGATCGACGACGTCGCCGTGCTCTCGCCGACCGGCGAGTCCCTGGTCGACGGGCTCGCGGTACGGCTCGCCGCGGGTGGTTCGCTGGTCATCACGGGCCGCTCGGGGACCGGCAAGACCACCCTGCTGCGCAGCCTCGCCGAGCTGTGGCCGTACGCGTCGGGCACCGTGCGCTACCCGACGACCGCGGGTGCCATGTTCTTGCCGCAGCTGCCCTACGCCCCTTTGGGCGACCTGCGAACCGTCGTCTGCTATCCCGCGGTGTCGGAGTCGTTGGGAGACGACGAGATTCGCTCCGCGCTGGACGACGTGACGCTTGGGCACCTCGGGCTCCGGCTCGACGAGGTCGCCGACTGGTCGAAGGTGTTGTCCCCCGGCGAGCAGCAGCGCGTCGCCTTCGCGCGGGTGATGCTCAACGCGCCGAGTGCAGTGTTCCTCGACGAGTCCACCTCCGCGCTCGACGAGGGGCAGGAGTTCGCGCTGTACCGGAGGCTGCGCGAACGCCTCCCCGACTGCGTCGTGGTCAGCGTCAGCCACCGCAGCACCGTCGAGCAGCACCACGACGACCGGCTCGAACTGCTCGGCTCCGGCGAATGGCGGCTAGCCGCAACGACTTAGCACTCGACTCCGACATTTTCGGTGCTCCATTCGAGGTTGTCCACAGGCCGGCAATCCATCCACAGAACGCTTGCAGCGTAACGACTTTCGTCGGCCGACGCCTTATTATCGAAAGTATGTTCGACAGCTTGGTGGGCGCTACGGCCGGCACGTCCGGTGCCGGTGCGGTGGCGGCGTGGGCGCGGGTGGAGTCCGCTGCGTGCGCTCGCAAGGTGGCAGCGATGGCAGCCATGCTGAGGTCTGCCTACGCCGCCTCCGAGTCGGCCGATCGTGACCAGTGGTGCCTGGACAACTTCGACGCCGTCGCCGCCCACATCGGCGCCGCGCAACGCATTACCCATGGCGCCGCCTCCAACCAACTCCTGGTCGCCGTCGCGCTGCACGAACGCTTCCCCCAGGTGGCCGCGGTCTTCGCCGAAGGATTGATCACCTACCAACTGGTGCCGACCGTGGTGCAGCGCGGCGCCCTGGTCGTCGACCCGTCGGCCCTGCACGAACTCGACCGACTGTTGGCCGAGGCGCTGAGCAATCGAGAGCCGATGTCGACGGCCACTCTGGAGAAGACGGTGGACGCGTTCGTCGCCCAGGTCGACCCGCATGCCGTGCACCGCACCGAGACCCGGGCGCGGGGCCGGTCGGTGGACGTCGGGGACGAGGACGGCAGCGGGATGGCCACGGTATTCGCCACCCTCTTCGCCCACGACGCCAAGGCCTTCGACGCCCGCTTGAGTGCCGTCGCCGAGACCGTGTGCCCAGCCGACCCCCGAACCAAGGATCAGCGCCGTGCCGACGCGATCGGCGCCTTGGCCCACGGCAACGATCGCCTGGCCCGCCTCTGCGAGTCGGACGACTGCCCCGCCGCGCAGAACCCACCGTCGACCGGTGTGGTGGTCTACGTGATCGCGAGCGCGGACACCCTCGACGAACGGCCCGCGCCAGCGCCACCCTCAACGCCACCGGCGCCAGACGTACCCAACCCCGCCGACGCGCCCAATTACTCTGCGAAAAATCAGGATTCGCCGCAGGCGATGTTCACCAAGCCGCTAAGCGAGCTGACGCTCACCGAGGCCCTTACCCCCGCATCGGGTCGCCTGGCCAGCCTGCGGCCCGCGGCGACGATGGGCGCGGCCAGTTCATCCCCGGGGCGATCGCCTGCCGGGCCGCGCTCGGGGCGACGATCACCCCGATCGTTCACCCCGGGCAGGCTCCTCCGGAACCCCGCTACCGACCGCCGAAGAAGCTGGCCGACTTCGTCCGCTGCCGAGTGCCGGCCACGAATTGTGATGTCGACCATACGATCCCGTGGTCCTACGGGCCGACCCCGGCGGCCAACCTGAAGTGTCCATGCCGTCGAGGGCGTTGACTAAGCGCCTTTCGCCCATGCCCAGGCGGTGAGACGCCAGTCTGCGTCGACCTTGCGAAGCGCAACGGTATAAACCGATCCCGTTTGTGTGATCTGGTTACCTCGCAGATCGAATGTCATGGTTGCGGGAGCGACGACATAGGCGTTCTCACCGTTGACGTCGACGTGCCGTGGCTCGCCGAGCGCGATGCGGTAACCCGAAGCACCGAGGTGCTCGCCCTCGGCGAGCACGTCTGCCCACCAGTCCTCGGCGGCGGTTGGCCCCTGCCACACATGAGGCGACATCCCGTCGAGAATCTGCATCGGGTCGGCGCAGACGGCTGCCATCGCCGCCGGGTCACCTTCGTTGAAGGCGTCTACATATTGGCGCACAGCCGCCATTGGGTCGACCGAATCAGGCATGACGTTGGTCCCCTGTCTGTTAGACGTACCCTAGGCGCCCAGGACCGCGCTAGACGCATCCACCGCGAACGCAATTCGAACGCGCAGTCGGGCGCAGAACCTTAGAGCGCCGCGGCGTGTTCACCGGCGCGGCGGCCGAAGAACGACCCCTCGCCGAGCTGGGTGCCGCTGCAGTAGCCCTTGCCGTCCTGGGCGATGTTGGACGCACAGGCGCCTGCGGCGTAGAGACCGGTGACCACGCTTCCGTCCTCGCGGAGCACCTCGCCGTCGAGCGACGTGGCGAGACCACCGACGGTGAACCCGGCGTACATCGCCTTGCCAAGCGACAGGTCGAAGGCACCCCATGGCCCGGTGTCTTGGGCGGCAAGGAATTCCGGCTGCTTGTGGAAGTCGGGATCCTCACCCTTGGCCGCGAACTCGTTGTAGCGGTTCAACGTTCGCACCAGGTTGCCCTCCGGAATGCCGAGGGCCGCCTCCATCTCCTCGACGGTCTCCCACCCGTCGATCAGCGGAATCAGCGGCACTTCTGGTCGCTCCAAATGGTTTTCGTCGACGATGAGGAAGGCCGCGCTGTCGGGTTGGTCCATCACGAAGGCCGACGTCCGCGAGTGATAGGAATCCTCGGTGACGAACCGCTGGCCGTCCTTGTTCACGATGATTCCGGTGAGCAGGATCTCCGGCGGGTACGGCGGTGCGGTGATGAAGATCTGGTCCATGTGCTTGGTGGCGCCGCCCACCGATTCGCCGAGGCGGATGCCCAGGCCGTCGTCGTAGGTGCTGCCGAGGACGAAGGGCTTCTCCGCGAGCTTCGGCGTGAACGCGGCCACCATCTCGGGGTTCATCACGAACCCGCCCGCCGCGATGACGACGCCCTTCGCGCGGATCGCCCCGGTGTCCTCGAAGTGCTTCCAGGACAGTCCGACGACGGCACCGTCGTCGACGACCAACGCGGTGGCGCCGGTCTCGTAGCGGACGTCCACCCCGAGTTCGGCGGCGCGCTTCACCAGGAGGTCGATCACCATCGCCGCCCCGCCCAGTTCACCGGGCATCGGCACGGAGTGTCCGCGCGGTGCGGGTGTCGCCTGCTCGAAGTACGGCCACACCTTTTCGTTGCCGGTGTAGGACAACCCCTCCGTGCCGGGCGGCACGACGACCTTGCCCGGGTAGTAGCTTCGCTCGAACTGGAACCCGAGCTGTTCGAGCCAGTCGAAGTGCTCGACGCTGCCGTCGCAGTAGGCACGGATCTTGTCCAGCTCTGGCTCGCGGGCCGTCGCGACGAGGTAGTCGTACATGGCGTCGGCGGTGTCGTCGTGGCCGGTCGCCTTCTGGACGGCGGTGCCACCGCCGAGGTAGAAGTGGCCGCCAGCCATCGACGTGGTTCCGCCTGCCGCTGCGGCGCGCTCCAGCAGCACGACCCGCGCCCCGGCTGCGGCCGCGCTGACCGCCGCGCAGCCACCGGCGATGCCGAACCCGACGACGACGACGTCGACCTCGTCGGACCAGTCCGCGACGTCTGCTGCGGCGACGGAGTCTGGAATCTGCATGCTCACACTTGCTCCTGTTTTACGTAGTCGAAGAAGGCTCGAATCTCGGACGGAATGTGCGTGACCTCGAGGTAGGGAATGCCTGCCTGCTCGGCGGACAGATACGCGAAGCGCATCCCGCCGGGCATGACGCCGCGGCACACCACCGACGCACCGTCCCGTTCGGCGTCGCCGAGCATCTCGTCGAAGTGCTCGGGGCTGGCGGCCTCGATCGCGACGTGATGCAGCCCCGGCCCCGAACCGTCGAGGAACTCGGAGTAGATGCTCTCGCCACTGACGGGCTCGATCAGTTCGAGTTGGGTGTCCCCGGCGTAGGACAGCGACACGTGGGCGACGAAGTCGGCGGGCTGCCCGCGGTACGAGCAGGTGTCGGGGCCGAAGTGGACGTCGGGCATGCGGACCCACTTCTTGGCGCCAAGCAGGTTCGTCAACGCCGCCTCGGTGGCGCCGAGGTCGCGCGTCACCCAGGCAATCTGGACAGGTGTCTGGTCAGGCATCGCATTGAGGATATCTCCGGCGACGACCGCTGGCTAGAACGTGTTCTAGTTCAGCGTGGCGGCGGCGATGAGCAGCCGAATCTGCCCGTCGAACACGTCGGCGGGATCCGACAGCGTGTCCGCGCCGTACTGACCGAAGGCCTCCAGGCTGATCGCCCCGACGAGCGCGGCCCACAGCAGGAAGCCCTTCATCATCGGGGCGTCGCCGCCGGGAAACACGAACTCCTGACGAATGGCGGCGAAGTCGGCCGACGTCGACCGCGACGGCACAGGGCCGGAATCCGGCACGTCGCCGGCGGCGACCCCCTCGGCCACCACGGCCAAGAGCGCGCCGACGACGCGGGTACCGGGACCGACGGTGACGTCGGCGGGGGCGTGATAGCCCGGCACCGGGCTGCCGTAGATCAGCGCCCAACTCGCGGGCCGGTCCAGGGCCCAGGCCCGGGCGGCGCGCGCCATGTGCAGCAGTCGGTCCTGCCAGGATCCCTCGGCCGCAGCGGCGGCCCGGTCGACGGTGTCGGCGAGGTCGGTGTAGGCGTCGACGATCAGGAGGGTCAGCAGGTCGTCGCGGCTCGCCACGTAGCGGTACACCGCCGAGGACACCATGCCGAGGTCGCGGGCGACGGCCCGTAGTGACAGTCCGGCCGCCCCCTCGGTGACCAGATGCCGCCTGCCGACCTCGACGATCTCGCGTTCGATCCGGTCACGGGTTTCCTGACGCTTGCCCATGGTTCGAGTCTCGCACAATTCGAGAGCAATGCTCTTGCTTTCGCCCGATCGATGTGCCACGCTCTAACGAGAGCATTGCTCTCTTTTCACTACCGCGAGGAGCTGGACATGACCACCCGATACGACGAACCCAACCGCACGGCACGCGCCACCAACGTGGTGTTCCGCTGGCTGGCCGAAGCAGGAATCAGCATCGCCGGCACCCGTGCCCTCCGCGTCCGCGGCCGCACGACGGGCAAGCTCCGCGGTGTTGTCGTCAACCTGATGACCGTCGACGGTCGTGACTACGTCGTGTCGCCGCGCGGCAACACCCAATGGGTTCGCAACGCCAGGGCCGCGGGCGAAGTGGAGATGGGTCCTCGGTGGCGAGGCCGGACGGTCCGGATCAGCGAGGTCGCCGACGACGCCAAGCTCGACTTGCTGAAGCGCTACCTCGATCGCTGGTACTGGGAGGTCAAGGGACACGTCGGTGGCCTGACCCCGCAGTCGACCGACGAGCAAATCCGCGCCGTCGCGCCGTCCATCCCGATCGTCGAGCTGCTCTGACGGTCGTCAGGTGCCGTCGCGCAGCATCTTCGCGATCGTGGCGGCCGTGGCGGCACCGAGCTCACCGGAAATCTGAATCGACTGTCCGTCGACCGGTTGACTGATGGCGGGTGCGGCGAGCACGACACCGTTGCGGACGAACGCCAGCTGCTTGCCGATGTTCGCGCCGGTGTACTGCGCGAAGGCGGTGCTGGACGCCGGATCCATCGACATCTGCACGGTGTGGAACTCGCTGGTCGGCAACTTCGTCTCGGTGGCCCCAGTCAGGTTGAGCGCCAACGCAACCGGGCCCAGCTGATACACGGCGGCACGGTCTACGTCGCACACCACGATCGGGGCCTCCGACGGCGTGGGCGGCGGAACCGGCGGGCAGTCCTCGGGATTGGCCACCAACGGTGGCGCCAGGACGGGCCGCACCGCCAGCGGAATGCCGATCACCGCAGGAGCCGGCGCCGTCGGCATCGTCGTGGTGCGCTGGGCGGCCCGCCCCTGGTCCTTGGTCAGGAAGGCCATCGCGACGCCGACGACGATCGTGCTGACCATCGCCAGGATGCCGACCGTCGCCAACAACGCGACCGCGATCCGACGAGCCGTCCACGGCTCCCCCGAGGAGAACCACGAAAACCAGGAATAGAGCCGGTACCGCATCAGTGGCTAGGCCGGCGGCGGGACGGGCACGGTGTCGGCCGCGGGACTGAAGACGCCTTCGCGAATCTGTCGATCGGTAACGTCCCACGACACCGCCGCGGGGTACTGACCCCAGGTGCTGTTGAACATCCCGACGATGACGGCGCGCCCGTCGTCGGTGAGCACGTAGACGGGGCCACCCGAATCACCCCTCTGACTGACGACGCCGTTGGCCATCGTGAACCATCCGTTGTTGACGGCCTCCACCGTGCCACAGCTCTCCCCGGTCACCACCCCGAAATGGCAGACGGGCTGTCCTTTCCGAGGTACCACCGCGGGGTCGAACGCCAACGTCCTACCGCCGGGCAGGATGTCGTTGACCTGGACGTCGGGCGCCAGCGCGATGGCCTCCCAGTCCGAGATCATGTGGTCGGTGGCGACGACGGCACCGTTGGGGGTGTCGTCGCGAAAGGTGGTCTGGCGTCCGAAGACGTTCCCGTCCTTGTCGGTGACCGCACCAGTTCCCCGGCAATGGCCCGCGGTGTAAGCGGTTCGCGTCGCGACGTCCACGAATCCCAGCGTGCACCGGTTGGTGTCCTGCCGAATCTCCATCCCCGGGTACACCAGAACACCAGGCGCAGCACCGGCCGGCCCGGCGGGCGAGAGAAGGGACGCCGCGAAGACGGCTGCCACTACGGCCGCGCGCACACACCTTCGGCGCAACGTGGTCTCCGCTCGGTAGGGGTCGGTGAACGGTTAGCGTACCGACGCCCCCGCCGGCCCGCACCGATTAGGAGTCGAAGCCAAGACCAAGGGCGTCGAGCGTGCGCAACAGGACGTTGCGGTGCCCGGCCGAATGGTCGGCCCGGTCCAGCGACCATCGCGTCGCCTGGATGCCGACGCTCGCAAGTGGTTCCGGCGGGAAGGGCAGCGGCTTTTGGCGCACCATCTGCAGCTCCGTCCGCGGCGTCGGCGTCCCGCCCAGCAGGTCGAGGCAGACGTCGGCGGCGAACCGGGCAGCGCCGACGCCGAGTCCGGTGAACCCGTTGACGTAGGCGACCCGGTCGTCACGGGCCAAGCCCCAGTGCGCGCAGAACCGGGTGTTGGTGTCGATGGCGCCTGCCCACCGGTGGCTGAAGCGGACGTCCTCCAGCTGCGGGAAGGTGATGAAGAAGTGGGCGGCGAGCCTGCGGTAGGTCTCCTGCCGATCTTCGTACTTCGCGTCGACCTTGCGGCCGAAGTGGTAGACGGCGTCGTAGCCGCCGAAGACGATCCGGTTGTCCTTCGTCATGCGGTAGTAGTGGAACTGGTTGGCCGAGTCGCCGATGCCCTGGCGGTTCTGCCAGCCGATGCTCTGCACCTGGGCGTCGGTCAGCGGTTCGGTCGAGAGCACGTAGTCGTAGACCGGAACCGTGTGAAACCGGTTGCGCCGCAGCAGGTGCGGGAAGACGTTGGTGGCCAGCACGACCTGCTTGGCGGTGATGACGGCGCCGTTGGCGGCCACCTGAATCGACGCGGTGCCAGAGCTCAACGACGTCGCGTTGGTGTGCTCGTAGATGGTGACGCCGGCTTCGGTGCACGCGCGGGCCAGTTCGAGTGCGAGCTTGGCGGGGTGCACGATTGCGCACGTGTCGGCCTCTAGCAGCCCGGCCAGGAACGTCGGCGAATGGACCTCCGCGCGCACCGCCTCGCCGTCGAGGAACTCACCGTCCCCCTCGGCCGCGGACTCCTGAAGCCACGCCACCTGGTGCGGTTCGGTCGCGACCGCGAGCATGCCGCTGCGTTGCCATTCGACGTCGAGGCCGAGTCGTTCGATCTCGGCCTGCATGCCGTCGAGGTTCTCCACCCCCATGGCCTCGAGTCGGTCGATCTCGTTGGGCCAGCGCGTCTTTCCGTTCTCGTGGCCATGGGTGAGGCTGGCCTCGACGAAGCCACCGTTGCGACCGGAGGCCGCCCACCCGACGCGGTGGGCGTCGATCACCACGATGCGTCGGTCGGGATCGCGTTGGGCGGCATGCAGTGCCGTCCACAGTCCGACGTAACCGCCTCCGACGATCAGGAGGTCACACGCCGTCGACTGCGACAGGGTCGGGTGCTCGGGCCGCTCGAGGTCCAACCACATCGACCCGAACGCACTGCCGGCAAGAGACCGCTCGACGAGCGCTGGGTCGACATATCCATCGAAGACGGTTTCCACGTGTCAACCCTACCGATGGCCGCTACGAACGCGAGGGAGCCCAGCCGGGAGGTCCGAAGACGTAGCCGAGGGCGTCGCGTAGTCGGCCGGCGTTGGCGACGTCGCGGCCGATCGCCACGTATTCGTGGGTCTGCAGCTTCCAGACGTCATATGTCGAGACCTGTTTGGTCAGCCCGTAGTGCGGTCGGAACAGTTCGTCCTGGTACGTGCCGAAGAGCCGGTCCCACAGGATGAGGATGCCGCCGTAATTCTTGTCGAGGTACTCCGCGTCCATGCCGTGATGCACGCGGTGATGCGACGGCGTGTTGAACACGTACTCGACGGGCCGCCACATCCGGTCGACGCGCTCGGTGTGCACCCAGAACTGATAGATCAAGTTGACCGAAAAGCTGGCGAACACCATCCAGGGCGGAATCCCAAGCAGTGGCAACGGAATCCACGCCAGGATCTCGCCGCTGTTGTTCCACTTCTGCCGCAGGGCAGTCGCGAAGTTGAAGTACTGGCTGGAGTGATGCGCCTGGTGCGTCGCCCACACCAGGCGGACGCGGTGCGCCGTACGGTGATAGGCGTAGAACAGCAGGTCGACGCCGATCAGTGCCACGGCCCACGTGTACCAGGCAGTCGACGGCAGATGCCACGGCGCGACGTAGGTGTAGACGACGGCATAGCCAAGCAGCGCAACGAACTTCCAGGCGCCCGTGGTCGCGATCGACACCAGTCCCATCGAGATGCTGGCCCACGCGTCCCGCCGTAGATACGCCCCGGCCGGCGCACGCTCGTCGACGCCAGTCGGCTCCTCGCGCAAGCGCTCGTCGGTGCCAGCTCCGTCGGTCAGACTCTCCAGCTTGCGCGCCGCCGTCCACTCCAGGATCAGCAGCAGAAGGAAGAACGGCACGGCGAACAGCACCGGGTCGCGCAACGGTGGCGGTAACCAGTCCACGTGTGGCCTACCGGAAGCTCAGCACGTCGTTCCCCCACGCCGCTCGCAGCGGCCGGTCGGGATCCTCGACCACCACGTCGCTCTTGTCGAGCAGCAGGGTGGCGCGATCGTCGTCGCGGTAGGGCCGCCAGCGCGGCTCCCCCGCCGGGCCGGTCGGCTCACCGGTGGCCGCGAAGTTCACCCACCGGGTGCGGATGCGCTCCGACAGCGCGGTACCCGTCTTCAGCCCGCCCAGCTTGAACGTCGGATCCTTGCTTCCGGCCACGAGATTGCCCCACACATACGGCAATTCGGTGGCGTGCGCGGCGCCGAGGCGCAGCAGTTTCAGCATCGGTGTCGCCCCAGTCGAAGCGATAGGTGAACACCGGTGCGACGGCGGCGTGGCCCTCGGCGAACCAGATGGTCGGCATCCGGAAGCCGATGTCGCGGGCGACGCCCATGCCGGGGGTCTTGCCCCGCCCCGGATACGCCGACATCAGATCCGCTTCGCTGGGCAGTTGCAGGCTGGGCTGTTCGGACGCGATCCCGTCGAACATCGACTTGATGGCCGTCGGCGTGATCGGCATCAACGGCGACTTCATGAAGCGAAACAGCGCAGCCTCGTGCTTGTTGGTGCCGATGATCAACGGCACCGGGTGCGTGCCGCCGGCGCGCGCGACCGCCACGGGATAGTCGGGCACCAGCTCGCCGTCGACGATCGGCGCGTAGGCCAACGTGCCAGGGGTCCGGACCGGCACCTCGTCGAACAGTCGCTTCGAGGCGGTCAGCAGCTCGCTCATCGGGGCGTCGGGAAGGCGATCCACGTCGTCGGCGCCGATGCCGAGGGTGTCCAGGAACTGCTGCGCGATTCCTCGGGAGCGACTGGCGTCGTAGACCGAGGTCACCGGCGAGCTCTGGGCGATGGCACCGGAGAACAGTCCCCTGGCGGCCGGGCTGGCCAGCAGCGTCGTCACGATGCCGCCGCCTGCGGACTCGCCGAACAGCGTCACGCGCGCGGGATCGCCGCCGAAGGACCTGATGTTGTCGCGCACCCACCCCAGTGCGAACAGCACGTCCCGCAGGCCGAGGTTGCTCTCGAATCGCGTGCGCTCGGTGCTGAACGACGACAGGTCGAGGAACCCGAACGCCCCGAGCCGGTAGTTGACGGTGACGATCACCGCGCCGCCGGCGGCCAGCGCCCGCCCCCGGTAGAGCGACTGCGCGGCGGATCCGAGGACGTACGCACCGCCGTGCACCCACACCATCACGGGCTTGCCGGCACCGGCGTCGGTGTCGGAGCTCGCCCACACGTTGAGCGTCAGGGAGTCGTCCCCCTGCGGTGCGCCGAGGTCCAGCGGTATCCGCGGGTCGGTGGGCTGATGGCAGGCCGGCCCGACCCTGGACGCGTCCGCAGGTTCGGTCCAGTCTTGCGGGGCCTGCGGTGACCGCCACCGCAGGTCGCCGACGGGCGGCGCGGCGTAGCGAACGCCCCTCCACGACTTGACCGTCCCGTCGTCGATCCCGCGGACGGGACCGTACGCCGTGTCGACGATCGGAGCGCGTGCCGATTGGGTCATGAAGGCGACGATAGCGCGCCAGGCTACGTTGACCCTGTGCGCAAGTGGGTGCTGCTTGGCGCGGCCATCGTGACAGAGGTCGCCGCGACGCTGGCGCTGCGGGCGGCGCACGACCACGTCGCCTGGATGGTGGCCGTCGTCGCGGGATACGCGTGCGCGTTCACGCTGCTGACCCTCGTCCTGCGAGAGGGCGTCCCCGTCGGCGTGACCTACGGCATCTGGGGTGCGACGGGAACGGCGTTGACCGCAGTGCTGGCCTCGCTGATCTTTCGCGACCCGTTCACCTGGCCGATTGCGCTTGGCATCGGCTTGATCATCGCCGGGGTGCTGTTCATCGAGTTCGGTTCGCGGCCAGAGGCTCCCACACCGTGATGATGTGGTTGGTGCTGGCGACGGCGATCGGCGTCGAGGTGTTCGCGACGCTCGGGTTGCGCGCGTCGGACGGTTTTCGCAAGCGGGCGTGGATCGTTCCCGTCGCAGTGGGCTACCTGGCGTCGTTCTACCTGCTGTGGCTGACGCTGGGACTCGGCATGCCCGTCGGCATCGCCTACGGGGTGTGGACGGCGTGCGGCGTGGCCCTCGTCGCGGTGCTCGCGCGCTACCTCTTCGGGGACCCGCTCACGGTCAAGATGCTGATCGGAATCGGGCTGATCATCGGCGGCGTCCTCACGATCGAACTGGCCGGCGTCGTCCACTGAGCACACCCGCCGCGGCGGCGATGGCAAGCCCGACGACCGGCACCACCAGCAGCCCGCCCCTCAAGCTCGTCGCGTCGGCGATCATGCCGACGATCGGCGGCGCACCGACCGACCCCAGGCGCATCAGCCACGCCAACGCCGTCAGGCCGGTGCCCGCCCTCAGCCCGGGCAACCCGTCGGCGGCGTGCATGGCGGCCGGGATTGCGGTCGCGGCGCCCAGCCCCGCGACGGCGAAGCCTGCGATGGTGCCAGGGACGCTCGGGAAGGCCAGCGCCAATCCCATGCCTGCGGCGACCAGCAACCCGCCGCCGCGGGCGACCGCGCGTTCCCCGAAGCGGTCGACGACGCGGTCGCCGACCACCCGTCCGATGAACTGGAATCCCAGCAGTGCGACGTACCCGAGCGCTGCGACCGCCCCCGCCGCCCCAAGGCCGCTGCCCAGGTACAGCGCCGCCCACGAGCTGCCGGCGTCCTCGATGACGGCGCCGCCCATCGCGATGACGACCAGGACGGCAAGGGCGCCGTACACCCGCCAGCCGGGGCGTCCCGCGGTTCCGGCGTCGGCGGCCGAGTCGGCGGCTTCGTCGCGCCCCTTGAGCAGGAACGGGTAGGCGGCCAGCGCGACGCCGACGAACACCGCGGCGCTCACCCCGAGGTGGACGCCGATCGGGACGTGCAGGGCGATCGCACCTGCGGCCATGCCCGCACCGAGCATCGCCCCGACCGACCACACCGCGTGCAGCGAGTTGATGATCGACCGTCCGTAGGCGCGCTGCACCCGGAGTCCGTGCGTGTTCTGTGCGACGTCGGTGACGGCGTCGCACGCGCCACCGCCAAACAGCAATGCCGCCAACAGCACCGGTGTGGTCGACAGTCCGGCCGCGCACACCAGCACGGCGATTCCGATGGTGCACAGCAGCGCCGTGCGCGCCGAGGTGAGCCTGCGGATCACCGCCCCCGCGGCGATGCCTGCGACCAACGCGCCGATCGGGAAGGCGGCGACCACGATGCCGTAGTTGGTGTTCGACAGGGCGAGCTCGGTCTTGAGTTCGGGGAACCGCGGCACCAGGTTCGCGAAGATGGCACCGTTGGTGAGGAACATCGCCGACACCGCGATGCGGGCCCGACTGGTGCGGCGCTCGACGTCGACCTTCACCACTGCCCAGACGATACGGGTACGCGGGGACGCGGCTGAACCGGCAAGATCGTCGCCATGACTGAACTGGCCGGCTCACTGGTCGAACTCGCCCGCCGCTACGGCGTGGCCGCCACCTACGACGATTGGACGGGCGGCCACCAGGTGGTCTCGGAGTCGACGCTGGTCTCGGTGCTGACCGCGTTGGGTGTCGCGGCGGGCACCGAGGACGAGCGTCAGACGGCACTGCGTGCCCTCGACGAGGATCACTGGCGACGCGTCCTGCCGCCGACGGTCGTGACCCGCACCGGGCGGGCGACGTCGTTCTGGGTGCACGTCACCCACGGTGGCGACGTGGGCGGCTGGATCCGGCTCGAGGACGGCACCGTCCGCACGGGCCTTCGCCAGTTGGTGAACGACACGCCGCCCCGCGAGCTCGACGGGCGGTTGATCGGAGAGGCCAGCTTCGAGCTGCCTGCCGACCTGCCCATCGGTTACCACCGGCTGCACGTCACCGCAGGCGGGGTCGACGCGGACGCCGCGCTGATCGTCGCCCCCGACGCGGCGGCGTTGCCCACCTCGCTCGGCGGTGGGAGGACCTGGGGCGTGGCCACCCAGCTCTACAGCGTCCGGTCGGAGCGGTCGTGGGGCATCGGCGACCTGACCGACCTCACCGACCTCGCCGTGTGGTCCGCCTCGCGATACGGGGCGGGTTTCGTCCTGGTCAACCCGCTCCACGCCGCCGCGCCCACCCCGCCGATGGAGCCGTCGCCGTACCTTCCGACGTCGCGTCGCTTCGTCAACCCGATCTATCTGCGGGTCGAGGCCATCCAGGAGTTCGCCTACGTCGGGGACCGCGGGGAGCTGCGCAAGGCGCGGTCGGTCGCGCAGGCTCGGGCCAAGAAGTCCACCCTGATCGACCGCGACTCGGTGTGGAAGATCAAGCGGGCGGCGCTGCGGGCGGTCTACCGGGTCAAGCGATCCGCGGGCCGCGACCTGGCGTACGCCGCCTACCGGGCGCGGGAGGGGCGCAACCTCGACGACTTCGCCATCTGGTGCGCGCTGGCCGAGAAGTACGGCAGCGACTGGCATTTCTGGCCCGAGGAGCTGCGCCATCCCGGCAACGCCGCGGTCGCCGCCTTCGCGGCCAAGCGCGCGGACGCCGTCGACTTCCATCGGTGGTTGCAGTGGCAGCTCGACGACCAGCTCACGGCCGCGCAGGCGACCGCCGTCCAGGCGGGCATGGCGCTTGGCGTGATGCACGATCTCGCCGTCGGGGTGGACCCCAATGGGGCCGACGCGTGGGCCCTGCAGGACACCCTCGCCCTCGGTGTCAGCGTCGGCGCACCGCCGGATGAGTACAACCAGCTCGGGCAGGACTGGTCGCAGCCGCCGTGGCGACCCGACCGGCTGGTCGAGCAGGGGTACGAGCCGTTCCGCGCGCTCGTGAACGCCTTGCTTCGGCATGCGGGCGGCATTCGCATCGACCACATCATCGGACTGTTCCGGCTGTGGTGGATTCCGAAGGGTGCCGATCCGAGAGAGGGCACCTACGTGCGCTACGACCACGAGGCGTTGATCGGCATCGTGGCGCTCGAGGCGTATCGGTCGGGCGCCGTCGTCGTCGGCGAGGATCTGGGCACCGTCGAACCGTGGGTCAGGGACTACCTTGCCGAGCGGGGTCTGCTCGGTACCTCGATCCTGTGGTTCGAGCTGGACCGTGCCGGTGACGGCGGCCCGCTGCCGCCGCGCAAGTGGCGGGAGTACAGCCTGTCGTCGGTGACGACGCACGATCTGCCGCCGACGGCGGGCTATCTGGCGGGTGAGCATGTCCGCATCCGTCAGGAATTGGGTCTGCTGACCCGCCCTGCCGCCGACGAGCTGGCCGACGACAAGGCCGAGCAGGCGGCGTGGCTGGCCGTGCTGCGGGAGATGGGGCTGCTTGGCGACGATCCGAGCGTCCAGGAGATCGTCAGCGCTTTGTACGCCTACCTGGGGCGGACGCCGTCGCGCCTGCTTGCGCTGGCCCTTCCTGATGCGGTGGGCGACGTGCGGGCCCAGAATCAACCGGGAACCACCGACGAATATCCGAACTGGCGGGTCAAGCTGGCCGGCCCGGACGGCAGGGAGCTCCTGCTCGAGGACGTGTTCGCCAGCCCCCGGGCGGCGGGCCTGGCCGAGGTCATGCGCGCGCAAGTAACACCGGCACGCGAGTGACCGAAGTTTCTCAAGAGGCTGAACTGCGATATGTTCGCAGCCGCACCGAGACATACGGAGGGCACGTGAAGAAGATCATTGGGCTGGGGGCCGTCGGGCTCTTCGTTCCGGCCGCCATCGCTTCCACGGCCATTGCGTCCGTGGCCCTGCTCGGTCCTGCCGTCGCCACAGCGGCCCCGGCGACCTCGAGCTCGGCCAACGTGGTCGGCGAGCCGTACTACAAGGCCGTTGGCATTCTCAAGAGTCAAGGGCTGCGCGCAACGTTTGGCGGCTCGTTCGGCAGCGACATGCCGCAGTCGCAGTGCATCGTCAGCCAGCAGAAGGCGCTGAAGAGCAAGATGATCCTGATGCTGGACTGCACCACGGCGGCGGCGAAGGACGCAGCGGGTGCGGCTCCCGCTGCACCTGCCGCCCCGGCTCCCGGCACCTCGGGCAGTGGTCAGGGCACCTACGGCGGCCCCATCGGGGTTCCCGTCCCCGTCGGCTGACGCCCCAGGAACCCGGTACCCGCGGTCCCACCTAAGGGCTCGAACCGCGTAGACTCACCTTCCGTCACCCGACGACGAAGGGGCTGCGATGTTGCGACCACGGCGTTTCCACACGGTCATCGATCCCGGGCCCGTGCAAATCCAGGCACGGCAAGTGCACTTCGACGTCGACGACGTCCCGCTGCACTGGATCCCCGACCATCCGGTGGCCTCGAACATGGTCAGCCTGCTCAACGTCGTGCTGCCCGCCGCGGAGCGGTGGTTCGTCGCCGCGTACAACGAAGCTCTGCCGCTGGTGAAGGATCCCAAGCTGGCCGAGGACATGCGCGGGTTCATCGGCCAGGAGGCCACCCACGCCGACGTCCACGACAAGGTGCTCCGCGAGTACATGGTCGGCCACGGGGTCGACGTCAAGCCGATCCTCGACCAGATCGAGTTCGTCTTCGAGAAGGTGCTGGCCCCGGATCCCTCGATCACCGATCCCAAGCGCAAGCTCAACCACCTCTGCGATCGGCTGTGGCTGATCGCCGCCATCGAGCACTACACCGCGGTGCTCGGCGACTTCTCGTTGAATTGCAGGTGGGACGACCACGGCGCCAACCCGACGATGGTCGACCTGTTTCGATGGCATGGCAGCGAAGAAGTCGAGCACCGCATGGTGGCCCACGACGTCGCGCACTACTTTCACGACAGCTACCTCGACCGCATCCGCGCCATGTCGATCGCCGTCGTGCTGATGGCGATGTTCTTCCAACGCGGCGTCTGGTACCTGTCCAAGAACGACCCGACCGTGGAGCTTGGCTGGCTGAAGATGCAGCGCCTGCGGATGCGTGACTCCAAGCTCGGCCTTCTGCCCAAGTACCGGAAGTTGTTCGGGTCCAACACGTTCATGTACTTCCGGCCGGGGTTCTCGCCGGAGGAGATGGGGTCGACAGCCCAAGCCGTTGCCTATCTGGCCAGCTCCCCGGCGGCGCGCGCCGCGCACCTGTGATGTTCGCCCGCTTCCGGGAGGCGCCGCCGAGTGCATTCGGGCGGTCCCGCCACGATCTGACACTCGGCTTCGCGGCGACCGTACTCAACGGGTTCTTCAATCTGTCTGCGGCGGTGCGCAATCCGGCGCCGCTGCCCGACGTCGACCGCGACTTCACCCTCGTCGTGACCGACCGGCTGGTCGTCGCCCACGACCAGGACGTGATCGCGTTGACGCTGGCCGCCCCCGACGGTGGTGTGTTGCCGCGCTGGCACCCCGGCGCGCACGTCGACGTGCACCTGCCCAGCGGCCGGGTGCGGCAGTATTCGCTGTGCGGCGATCCCGGAGTCACCGATTCCTACCGAATCGCCGTGCGCCGCATACCAACTGGCGGCGGTGGATCACTCGAGGTCCACGACCTGGCCATCGGGGCGACGATCACCACAAGCGGTCCGCGCAACGCCTTCCCGTTGACCGTGCCGGGGTACGGCTCACCGGCTCAACGGTTTCGGTTCATCGCAGGCGGCATCGGCATCACCCCCATCCTTCCGATGCTCGCGCAGGCGGAGAGCCTCGGCGTGCCGTGGTCGATGGTCTACACCGGTCGCCGTCGCGACACGCTGCCGTTCCTCGAGGAGTTGGCCCGCTTCGGTGACCGCATCCAAATCCGCACCGACGACGAGGCCGGTCTGCCGACGCCCGCCGACCTTCTCGGCGAGTGCCCCGGCGGCACGACCGTCTACGCCTGCGGGCCGGCGCCGGTCCTCACCGCGTTGCGGTCGGCGTTGGCGGGACGCGACGACGTCGAATTGCACTTCGAGCGCTTTGCCGCTCCCCCGGTCGTCGACGGGACCGAGTTCTCGGTGTCGGTGGCCTCGACGGGCGCCGCGATTCGGGTCGGTGCGGACGAGACGTTGTTGGGTGCGCTCAAGCGCGAGGGCGTGCACGCGCCGTACTCGTGCCAGCAGGGTTTCTGCGGGACGTGTCGCGTCCGCGTGCTCGGCGGGAACGTCGAGCACCGCGACACGTTGCTCACCGACCCGGAGCGGGACGCCGGGATGATGCTGGTCTGCGTGTCACGTGCGGCTGGTGACGCGGAGCTGGTCCTCGACCTGTAGAGGGTCAGGCGCCGTCGAGGTGGGCCAGCAGGTGGTCCAGCAGCGGGCGCTGACCCTTGAGCAGTTTCACGTAGGCGTCGGCGACGGAGACCCACGCCACCCGGTCCATCTCGGGGAACTCCTTGATCGTGCCGGACCCCTTGGGCCACTCCAGCTCGAAGGTGTTGCTGACGCTGTCGGTGACGTCCAGGTCGGCTGCCACGGCGAATGCGGTGACGATCTTTCCTCCGGACTGCTTGACCGGCGGCAGCGCCACGCGCGGCCCCTCGGGAACGGGAAGGCCGATCTCCTCGACGAACTCACGCTGAGCGGCGACCCACGGATCCTCGTCGTCGGTGTACTCGCCCTTGGGGATCGACCACGCGGCCTCGTCCTTGCGGGCCCAGAACGGGCCACCAGGGTGGCCGATCAGGACGTCGTACCCGTCGGCGCCGCGCCGGTACAGCAGAAGGCCGGCGCTAGTGCGAGGCATCGAGCTACCACTCCTTGAGCACGCGGAGCTTGCCTGCCTTGACCATCGCGTCGCGCCGGAGGCGCTTGAGCTCCTGGTGAAAGGCGGTGTCGCCCTGGAGGTTCAACGGCAGGACGAGGTTGGTGGTCAGTTCCTCCTCGAAGACCCATGGCTCGGGGCGAACCACCCAGGACACCAAGGTGTTGTCCGACATCCACTGGTTGAGGACGGCCTCGCCGCCGGCGAGGGTGATCTGCTTGCCCGAGCCGATGCGGCGCAGCTCGAGGCCCAGCTCCTTGGCGAGCAGCACCCCGAGCGACTTGCGCAGCGACGAACCGTCGGCGTTGCCGCGGGCGCCGCCGAAGTGGTATCGGATCCTCTTGTGCAGGTCTTGGCTGACCGGACGCTTGCCGCTCGCGGGCGGAGGCGTCGGGCTGATTCCGACGTGCAGCAGGGTGAGGTCGTCGCGTACTTCGCACCCCGTCGCGTCGACCGCTGCAGGCAGGGAACGGAACCACCACCCGTAGGCGCCGGGGGCGTTCGGGACGGGGCTGGGCTCGGCGAACACCTGCTCACGTGTAAATCGCTGTGCGTCAAGAAAACCCGCGACGGTGTCCGGGCGTGCTGCGTCAGGCATACCTCAGCCTTTCACACCGGCCGGGCCGCCGGACCAGCCCGCGGCTAGAGTGCGCTCGTGGCGAACGAGTCATATCAGCGATACGTCGCCCTCGGCGACAGCCAAACCGAAGGCCTGTGGGACGGTGACGACACCGCAGGCGTGGCGGGCTTCGCCGACCGGCTAGCGGTCCGGCTCGAGGAACTGCACCCCGGCGTCCAGTACGCCAACCTCGCCGTCCGCGGGCGTCGCATCCGCGACGTGCTCGACAACCAGCTGCCGGCCGCGGTCGCGATGCGGCCCGACCTGATCACCAGCTGCATCGGGATGAACGACGTCACCAGGCCGGGAAAGTCCTTCGCCACGGCACTCGAGGACGTCGACCTGCTGCACGACCGGCTTGCCGAGACCGGTGCCACGGTGGTCACCACGACGTTTCCCGACCTCGAGCAGATCCTGCCGGTCGGACGCTTCCTCGGTGCGCGGGTGCTGGAGATGAACGCGGTGGTGCGGGCGGCGGCAGCCCGGCACGGTTTCCGGCTGGTCGACCTCTACGAGGCGGAGTCGATGGGTGACCCCGACGTGTGGAGCCCCGATCGCGTGCACGGCTCACCGGCGGGACACGCGCTGTTCGCGGCTGCGGCGGCCGAGGCGCTGAATCTGCCTGGCAGCAACCATGATTGGGCGATCTCGAAGGCCGAGGTCGTCAGGCCGGGTTTCCGGTCGCGGATGTACTCGCAGGCCCTGTGGACGCAGAATCTGCTGATGCCGTGGGTGTGGCGGCACCTGCGCGGGCTGTCCAGCGGCAACGGGCGCGTCGCGAAGCGCCCTCGGCTGACGCCGGTGGCCCTAGTTGCCGAAGCCGCCGAGGCCACCGAGTAGGCCGAGTGGGATCGGCGACTCGCCATTGGCCAGCGAGCTCATCGCGCCGGGGCAGAACGCGGAGATCGCCAGTCCGGTGAACATCGTGGCGGGCCCCAGCGACATGCCACCGGCGTCGGCGACGCGGGAGGCCGCGTCCGCCACGTCCTGGCCGGGCTGCGACAGCATCGGGCACACCGAGCGACCGAGGTCGGCCGCCTGCGCGGGGTCGACGGCGCCGATGCCCGCGCTGTCGACGGAGTTGATGAAGTCGGAGGTCGGGTCGGCCGAGGCGGGGGCGGCGGCCACCAGGGCGGCACAGATGGCTCCGCCGGTCAGAAGTGCGATCCGGGCCGTCATCTTGGGTGTGCTCACGGCCAAAGACTACGGCGAATCGCGGTGATCGGCCGAATCAGACGCCGGTCCACACCTCGTCGATCTGGCTGTTGATGTCGATGACCTTGGCCTTCGCCGATTCGGGGCTGTCGATTTCGCCGGCCACGTGCTGGGCGACGAAGCGCTTGATCTCGGCGTCGACGCCACCGACGATGCGCACCAGCTCGGCCCGCAGCGTCGTCGACGTGATGTGGATGGAGATGTCGGATGGTCGGGGCTTCTCGACGTCGAGGATCAGCGACAGCGGATGGGCGGCGATCGCGGTGGCCCGCAGGGCGATCTCGCCGAAGACCTTGAAGCGCGGCTTGTCGATGCGCAGGTCGATGATCAGCTCGATCTCCAGGGGGATCTGAATGTCGAAGGTGAGCTGCTCGCCTTGGTGCCGCGTCACCGCCGGGTCCTGGACCCGGACCTTGGCCGTGACCTTGGCGAACTTGCCGGGGCCCTGGGCCATGGGCCCCATGGTGAATTCTTCGCCGGCGATCTGTCCGATCGCCGCGGCGACGCGCTCCTCGGTGACGGCGATCTCGAAGAACCGACGGCCGAATTCCTCGTACGTCATGGAGTCGTAGTCAGACATGGTTCAAATACCTTGTCACGTCCACTGGTCGTCGGCGAACACGCGCACCCCGCGGACGAGCGTCGGCCGGGTCGCGACGTCGGCGAAGACCACCAGGTGACGCCCGTCGCGGCGGGCCCGCGCGACGGTGACGTTCCCGGCGCGGACCATGCCGTCCCAGCGCGCGCCGTGCAGCAGGGCGACCAGCTCGGAGGTCCCGATCCTCTCGTCGTCTCCCCTGGTGAGCTGCGGGGCGTCGCCCAGTCGTCGCTTGACGGCGACCTGGTCGCCGGCACACGCGTCGTCGAGCAGCGCGCCCACGTGCCGCTTCCCACGACTGGTCGCGCCGCGGAAGCCGGCCAGGAAGCCCGCCGTGCCAGCCAGTCGCTGGTTGCGCAGCAGCGCCCCGGAGAGCTGCAGACCCGCGGGCAGTGCGCCGACCCCGTTGCGGGCGAACTGCCACACCATGGCGGGCAGCTCCCAGAATGCTTGCAGCCGAGCGATGTTCAGCGCGTCGTCGAGGTCGTAGCGCAGGAAGGCGGGGATCGTCATCGTCACCGAGGCGCCCATCTTCACCTCGAGGGTCAGGTCCCGGATGACGGCGGAGCCGGAGACGACGTCACGACCGCGGTGGAACGTGATGTCGCGGGGGCCGATGAAGGTGTCGTAGAAGCGGGCGATCTGGGCGCGCCCGACGTGGGGTCGCGAGCCGACGGGATCTTCGATGCGGCCGTCGGGGGCGAACAGGGCGACCCAGCCGTCGCGGTCGTGGGCGCCTGCGGCCTCCGGCGAGCGTTCGACGGCGGCGAGCATGTCGGCGATCGGCGGGACCATACCCATTCACTTACCACCCCGGTCGGCCTCTGGTGGACGTCGTGGCGATCTTGGCCGTACACCTGCACACTGGTGTGGTGCGGCCGACTTCGTGTCGGCGCAGATGAGGAGTGGTCATGAGCCAGAATCCGTTCGGAATCGACCCCGAGGATCTCGACCGCGTCATGCGGGAGGCCGGCGACGGCCTGCGTGACGCGCTGGGTCGCATGGGCAGGCAGGCCGGGTGGTCCACGCTGCTCGACGAGTTCACCAGGAGCACCCGCCCCAGGAACGAACCCGAGACCGCGGGTGAGACGGGCGACGGCGTGTGGTCGATCTACACCGTCGACGCGTCGGGCGGCGCCCACATCGAAGAGGTGTATCCGACGGAGTTGGACGCGTTGCGCGCCAACAAGAACAACACCGATCCGGGCCGCAAGGTCCGCTTCCTGCCGTACGGCATCGCGGTCAGCGTCCTCGACGGCGAATAGGCCGGCGACCGGGCGCGGTCGAAACGACGCGCCTCCTGGGCGGCACCCGTTAGGATTTGCCCGCAGCGTCGCCGGAGGCGACCGGGTTCCAGGAGGCTCATCATCATGATTCGCGAACTGACGGTCGCCGCGGCGATCGCCGGGGCCGCCATTGCGCTGGCACCGTCGGCAGCGGCCGACCCGGGTCCGATGTTCCCCGACGATCCCAGCCATTACGACACGTCCGCCACCGACGTGCCCGGCATGAACTATCAGGCGTCGCTCGGTGCGCCGTGCGACAACTACCAGCTGTTCACCTTCGGTCGCAGCCGCGGTGGTTCCACCGTGGTGTGCCACTACATTCCCAATCAGTGGCCGCCCGTCTACACGGGCTTCTGGGTGTCGTCGTATCCGCTGAAGGGCGTGCAGGACATCGGCGCTCCGTGCGACGGTCCCAAGGGGGCGGCCCAGGCACCGGACGGTCGTCCGATGGTGTGCCTCGGAGAACAGGGGTGGCAGCCAGGCACGTTGACGGGCGCGGGCTTCTTCCCCGGCTGATCCGTCAACTTCGACCATACGGATGCACCTCACCTGTATGGTCGTCCCATGGATAGCGGGACTAACTTCAATCTGTCCGACGTCTTCGGCACCGTCGCCGAGGCCATTGCCGATCAGACTTTCCTGGTGTGGCGCGGCCGACGGTTGTCCTACGGCGAGGTGAACCGCAGAGTCGACGGCTTCGCCAACTACCTCACGTCGGTCGGACTCGGGTGCCACACCGAGCGCGCCGGACTGGAGGGCCACCAGTCCGGCCAGGACCATCTCGGCATCTATCTACGCAACGGCAACGAGTACCTCGAGGCGATGATCGGGTCCTACCGGTCCCGCGTCGCCCCATTCAACGTCAGCTACCGCTACGTCGAGGACGAGCTGCTGTACCTGCTCACCGACTCGAAGGCGAAAGCCCTTGTCTACCCGGCGGAGTTCGCGCCGCGGGTGGCCGAGATCCTCGACCGTCTTCCCGATCTTCGGGTCCTGATCCAAGTCGCCGACCACTCCGGCCACGAGCTGCTCCCCGGCGCCGTGGACTACGAGACCATCCTCGCCACGCCCGCGCCCGCAGAGATGCCGACGCCGTCGGGCGACGACCTGTACATCCTCTACACCGGCGGCACCACCGGCATGCCAAAGGGCGTGCTGTGGCGCCAGCACGACATCTTCCTGTCCTCGATGGGTGGCCGGCCGTGGGGCAGCGATCAACCGCTGGCCTCGCACGAGGAGCTGGCCGAGAAGGCCAGGGCGTCGGCGGGCGCGGTGTCGATGATGATGATTCCGCCGTTCATGCACGGCGCCGCCCAGTGGGCGGCCTTCAACGCCGTCACCATGGGCGGCCGGGTGGTGATCCCCGACGACGTCGAGCGGATGCGGCCCGCCGAGGTCCTGCGCCTGGCAGCCGAGGAGAAGGTGCTGAGTATGCCGGTCGTCGGCGACGCGATCGCCCGCCCGCTGCTCGACGAGATCGAGGCCGGTGACTACGACCTGTCCGGCCTGTTCACGATCACCAACGGTGGCGCGCCGCTGTCCCCCACGGTGCGCGAGCGCCTCCTGACCGCGCTGCCGCATCTGATGCTGCTCGACGCGGTCGGCGCGTCGGAATCCGGCGCGCAGATGAGCACGGCGACGACGGCGGGCGCCGAGGTGCAGCCCGCCACGTTCACCCCCCAGTACGACACGGCGGTCGTCTCGGCCGACCTCGACCGGGTGCTGGCGCCCGGTGAGGGCAAGGGCTGGCTGGCCCGTCGGGACTTGATCCCGCTGGGCTACCTTGGCGACGAGGCCAAGACCGCCAAGACCTTCCCGACGATCGACGGGGTACGCTGGTCGGTCCCGGGCGATCGGGCAAATGTGTTGTCCGACGGGCGGATTCAGCTTCTGGGTCGGGACTCGGTGACCATCAACTCCGGTGGCGAGAAGATCTTCGTCGAGGAGGTCGAGCGGGCCATCGCCGCGCACCCGAGCGTCTACGACGTGGTCGTGGTGGGCCGCCCGTCGGAGCGATGGGGCAGCGAGGTTATCGCGGTGGTGCAGTTCGCCGAGGGCGCCGACGCCACCGACGAGGAGCTGGTCGAGGTTTGCCGGACGTCGATCGCGCGCTACAAGATCCCGAAGGCGTTCGTCAGGGTGCCGAAGGTCATGCGCTCCCCCGCAGGCAAGGCCGACTACCGCTGGGCCAAGGAAGTCGCCGTCAACGCCGACGCGGAGGCCAGCACCGCCGTGTGACGACGACGCAAACCGACCACCACGCGGGACGTCAGCCGGTAGGTTGACGCCATGGCCAATGGACGAGGTACTCGCAACCGGATCTGCGTCTACCGTTGTCGCACTGGTGAATTCACGGCGAGGACTGGTGACCGACGATGAGCGCCTATTCCCATCCAGAGGCGCTGCTGGGCCGCGCGGTGATCGTCACGGGCGCGGCGCAGGGCGTGGGCAAGGGCATCGCCGGTGCGCTGCTGGAGCGCGGCGCCCAGGTGTTGCTGGTGGACGTCAACGCCGATGCCCTCGTCGCGACCGTGGACGAATTCGTCACGGCTGGTTGGCCTTCCGAGTTCTTCGTGGCAGACCTGCGGGATCCGAGCAGCCCGGCGGCGATAGTCGACGCGGCGATTGGCAGATTCGGCAAGGTCGACGCGTTGGTGAACAACGCGATTGCCACCAACGAGCCAAAGGCGTTGGTGGACATCACCGCCGAGGACTACGACCTGGTTTTCGACGTGGGCCCACGGGCGACCTTCTTCTTGATGCAGGCCGTCCATCCGGTGATGAAGGCCGCCGGCGAGGGAGTGATCGTCAACCTCGGGTCGGGATCGGGCACCGGCGGCCAGTCCCAGTTCGCAGCCTACGGTGGCGCCAAGGAGGCAATCCGGGGCATCTCGAAGGCGGCCGCCCTGGAATGGGGCCGCGACAACATAAGGGTGAACGTGATCTGCCCCTTTGCCGATTCTCCCGGCGTCCAGTTCTGGCGCGACATTGCCCCGAAGGACTTCGACCGGGCACTTCGGTCGGTGCCGCTCAACCGGGTAGGGCGGACGCACGAGGACATTGGGGCGCTAGTGGCGTTTTTGATCGGTGATGACGGCGGCTTCATCACCGGCCAAACCATCATGGTCGACGGCGGAATGGGTGTATTTCGGTGACCAGTCGGTCACTCACACCAAACGTCCAGTAACGGAACGACATCGAGCCCTTAACCGATTCAGTGGGTCGTGGTGCCGCCCCCGCGGCCGGGTGCGACGACGCTGAGGACGAGACCCCGTCGCACAGTGCGGTCGGAGTCGTAATTTGCGGTTTGACATGGCGTTTCGTAGAGTTGGCGGCGCGCGGAGCGAATTCGATTCAGGCGCATGCCGGATCGCCAAATTGGCTCTCCCGCAACGACATTTGAGACCTCTTCGATCTCGACGTCGAGAAGTGATGGCTGCCACAGATTTTGGCGATGGCGAAATCGCGTTGCTACCGTCCGTCGTCATGATCGATGCAATTGCGACCACAGCCCTGTTGACTCTGGTCAACCAGGTTTCGGGGACGCCGTACCGCACGGGTGGCGATTCACCGTCCGGTACGGATTGCTCGGGACTCGTGTCGTGGGTGGCCAACGCGGCCACCGGCCGCCCGATCTACGGCGACCGCTTCCACACCGGCAACGAAGAGCAGGCCCTCCTGTCACGCGGCTTCCAATACGGCACCCAGCCGGGAGCCCTCAACATCGGCTGGAATTCCGGTCATACCGCGGTCACGCTGCCCGATGGCACGCCGGTGTCCTCCGGTGAGAGCGGTGGAGGGGTCAGGGTTGGCGGCGGCGGCGCCTTCCAACCCCAGTTCACCAAGCACATGTACCTCCCGGTCGCACAGGACCAGCCGGCTGAGGAC
>VIFX01000043.1:0-63704 GCA_006864685.1 Mycolicibacterium hodleri
GCCTGCGCCCCACCCGTTTTGCAGTCCGCGCGGGGTGCTGTTCCCGATCCCGCCGATCTGCGACGAAATCGGCATCGACGACCCGCCCGGTTCCGTGGCGGCCAGGGAGAACCGAACCCCCTAGGCTGCTTCGGTTTTCGGCTGCGAGCCATGTCCCGCACAGGGACGTGTGTCACAGTGGGGCGGTGAAATACGGACAGGGTTTGCAGCCGAAGCCGGTCGACTGGACCTCGACTAGGGGCCGCATCCTGTTGGCTGCCTCCGTGCTGTTCGCCCAGCGGGGCTACTTCGGCACGTCGACGCGTGACATCGCCGAGGCGGTGCAGATCCGTCAACCGTCGCTGTTCCATCACTTCCAGGCCAAGCACGAGGTCTTCCGCGCGCTCGTCGAGTTGGACCTCGGGCCGTCGATCGACCGGATGAACCAGCGGCTCGGCGAGCAGAGCACGTGGGCCGAGAAGCTGCACCTCGGAATTGCGTGCGACGTGCGGGAAATCTTGGTGCAGCCGTTCGACGCGCGCGGGCTGTATCAGGACGCCGTCCTCGCACTCGACGAATTCTCCGATGAGCGCCAAGGCATCGCACTGTTCCACGATCGATTCGAACGCGTCGTCGCCGGTGGCTGCGAGGCCGGTGAGTTCGTGCCGTTCGAACCAAGTTTCGTCCTGCGCGCGACCAACGGCGTGCTGTTCGAGACGCTGCGCGAACAGGGTGGTCCGGGGCGCATGCGGCAGGATCGCCCCCTTCAGGCGGCCGACTTCGTCGTCCGGTCACTGTTGGTCGACCAGTCGCGCTTGGCGGCAATCCAGGACGTGACGCGCACGCGGTTGCGCGAACTTGAGATGACCAACGCCCGCTGACGTCGTCGCGGCGTCCCTCGTGACGTCCGTGTTAAAGATTTCCGCAGCGGTCGCGCATCTGCCATTTCTGGCCTATCGTTCGATAGGCCAGCGGGTGATCGACGTCACCCTCCGGCGCCGACCCCTGGAGGAATTTTGAAGAACGCGCTCTTTGCCGTACTCGCGGCAGCGGCCCTGCCGCTCGTCGCCTGTTCGTCGTCCGACACCGCCGCGCCGGAGCCAAGTGGTCCCGCGAAGGTGGCACCCCCGGCCATCCTGCAGGCAGGCACGCTGAAGATCTGCGCGCCCAACGACGGCACGCCGCCCAACGTCTACCACGACGAATCGGGCGAGCTCGTCGGCAGCGAAGTCGACCTCGGCAAGGCGCTGGCCGCCGAGATGGGACTCAAGTCCGACTTCGTCCAGTCGTCGTTCGCCACGGTCATCCCGACCCTGCAGGCCAAGCAGTGCGACGTCATCATGGCGCAGCTCTACATCAAGCCCGAGCGCGAAAAGGTGGTCGACTTCGTCCCGTACGTCAACTCGGGAACCGGCATCGCGGTGTCGGAGGCCAAGCCCGCCGCCGTCACGGGCCTCGACGACAGCCTGTGTGGCAAGAAGGTCATGGTCGCGGTCGCGACGACGGCGGAGTCGCTGGCCATGGAGCAGTCCGACAAGTGCACTGCCGCAGGAAAACCCCCTGTCGACGTGAACCGGAGCAACCAGGCCGACGTGTCCCTGCAACAGCTGCAGAACGGCCAGGTCGACGCCTTCATGGACACCGCCGAGACGCTGGGCTACTACGAGACGAAGACCGGCGCCAAGATCAAGACCGTAGGACAACCCTTCGGCACCATCAAGATTGGCGCCGCCACACGTAAGGACGACACGCAACTGCACGACGCCATCGCGGCCGCGTTGTCCACACTGGAGAGCAACGGGACCTACGCCAAGATTCTCGGCGAGTGGGGCATGACCGACCTGGCCATTCAGAAGTAGCCATGCAATTCGACTGGCAATTCTTCTGGAAGTCGCTGTTCGCCCCAAGCGACGCGTTCCTCAAGGGGCTTGGCTTGACCATCGGGATCTCGCTGGTGGCAATGATTCTGGCGATCGTCCTCGGCCTGGTGGTCGCGCTGATGCGGCGCTCGCAGTACGCCGTGGTGCGCGGGTGCGCCAGCGTCTACATCTGGGTCATCCGCGGAACGCCCCTGTTGGTGCAACTCGTCATCATCTACACGGGCTTCGCGGCGGTCGGCATCTACCAGTTCAACGACGCCTCACTGCTGGGGTTGTCGGTGAAGGCCGCCGTCCAGGCGGCCATCATCGGACTGATGGTCAACGAGAGCGCCTACATCGCGGAAATCATCAGGGCCGGTTTGGATTCCGTGCCAAAGGGTCAGTTCGAAGCGGCCGCCTCGCTGGGCATGACACCTGGCAGATTGATGCGCTGGATCATCGTGCCGCAGTCGCTGCGCGTCATGGTCCCGCCGCTGGGCAACTCGTTCAACGGCATGATGAAGACCACGTCGGTGCTGTCGGTGATCGGCGTCAGCGAGATGTTCCTGGTCACCCAGTCGATCAGCTCGGCGACGTTTCACACCTTCGAGATCTTCATCGTCGCAGCGATTTACTACCTGGCCCTGACCACGATCTGGACCTTCATCCAGGCGTGGATCGAAAACAGGCTGGCCCGCCAGCTCGGCATCGAACAGCGCGTACCAATCACGTCTCGGCTGCTCGGCGCCCGGCGCGCGGCGGCCAGCGCAACGCTGCAGGAAGAGGGGGCTCGATGACCGCCACCACCGAACCGATTGTCTCGGTACGCGACGCCTGCTGCATGCTCGGCGGCAAGCGGGTCCTCAACGACGTCAACCTCGACGTCGAACGCGGCCAGGTCGTGGTGCTGATCGGGCCGTCGGGAGCGGGAAAGACCACGCTGCTGCGCTCGATCAACCACCTCGAGGAACTGTCCAGCGGGGAGGTGCTCGTCGGGGGCGTGTCCATCGCCCACGGCGCGCACGGCAAGAAGATCGGCACTACCGAGCTTGCGCGCAGACGACGCGAGATCGGTTTCGTCTTCCAGCACTTCAACCTCTTTCCCCACATGACGGCGTTGGAGAACGTGTGGAACGCCCCGGTTCGGGTGCTCGGCCAGTCAAAGGACGAGGCGCGGAAGAACGCCGTCGCGCTCCTCGAACGAGTTGGGTTGGCGGACAAGGCTGAATCGCGTCCAAGCCAGCTCTCCGGTGGCCAACAGCAGCGCGTCGCGATCGCACGGGCGCTTGCCATGCGCCCGAAGGTGATGCTGTTCGACGAACCGACCAGCGCGCTGGACGTCGAGATGGTCGGCGAGGTGCTCGAAGTGATGCGCGAACTCGCGCGCGACGACATGACCATGGTGGCCGTGACGCACGAAATGCGGTTCGCCCGTGAGGTCGCCGACCGCATCATCGTGATGGACGCCGGCCGCATCATCGAAGATGCCCCGCCCGAGGAGCTCTTCGCCAACCCGAAGAACGAACGCACCAAGACGTTCCTGTCGACGATTCACTGACGAACCCGTTTCTTCCGGACTCCCCAACACATCTCAGATAGGACATCTGCCGTGCCCGCTTCTTCAGCGTCGTCGTTCACCGGCGCCGTCGCCACTCCGCACACCCTGGCGACCGATGCGGCGACCGACGTGTTTCGCGACGGGGGCAGCGCGATCGACGCCGCCATCGCCGCGGCGGCCGTCCTGACCGTGGTCTACCCGCACAACGTCGCCCTTGGCGGCGATCTCATCGCGTTGGTGCGCAGCCCAGACGGTGAGGTCACCTGCGTCAACGCCTCCGGTTGGTCCGGCGCGGCTGCCGACGTCGACGCGATGCGCGCCGCGCACGGCACGGAGCTACCGGCTCGCGGCGCCGACGCCGTCAGCGTCCCTGGTGGCGTCCGCGGGTGGGAAGCGTTGCACCGCATGGCGGGTCGACTGCCATGGGCGCGGCTGTTGCAGCCGGCTCGGCATGCCGCCGATGCCGGGGTTCCCGTCGCCGCGTCACTCGGCGTGCACCTCGCCGATCCCGAGAACGCCGATCTGCACGGGTCGGCCGACTTCGACCGCGTGTTCCGGCCGGGCGGGCGCCTGTTGCAGACCGGTGACGAATTTCGGCAACCCGCCCTCGCGGCGACGTTCGCCGCGTTGGCCGACGGCGGACCCGACGAATTCTATTGCGGCGACCTCGCCGCGAGCTCGGTGAAGTATCTGCGCTCGCACGGTTCCGTCCTCGACGCACACGACTTCGCCGACTTCCAGCCCGAGATCACGGCCCCGGAATCGGTCGAGTTCCGCGGCCTGACGGTCTCGACGAGTCCACCGAACACGCACGGGTTCATCATGCTTCGCGCACTGACGGCCGTCGACGAGTTTCAGACCGCAGCGCCTCTCGGTGCCGACATCGGCACGTTGATGCGGGTGTTCCACCACGCCAACCGCCTGCGGTCGGAGTACCTTGCCGACCCACGTCTCGCCGAGGTGGACACCAAGGCCCTGGTGTACGACGACATTCGTGCGGCCACCCCGATCGGTGACGCCGTCGCCGCGCGGTCGGTGCCTCGCGGAGACACGGTGGGGGTCGCGACCGCCGACTCCGACGGATGGGCGGTGTCGCTTATCCAGAGCGTCTACCACGCCTTCGGATCGGGGCTCGTCGACCCCGACACCGGCATCCTGTTCCACGACCGTGGCACCAGCTTCTCGTTGGATGCCGAATCGCCGAACGTCCTGGCCCCTCGGAAGCGGCCCCTGCACACCCTGATGCCGGTAATCGTCACCCGCGACGGCGAACTCAGCCACGTCCTGTCGACGATGGGCGGCCAGGGTCAGCCCCAAATCCTCACCCAGGTGCTACTTCGCATGCTCGACGGAGAGTCCGCCGCCGACGCCGTGGCTGCGCCGCGGGTGGTCGTCGGTCAGCAGTCGCTCGGTTGCACGGATGACTCCGTCGTCGTCGAGGCAGACGCCGACGCCTCCGCGCTGGCGTCCCTGCACGAGTCCACCTTCGAGACCGTGGTCCTGCCAAGGCACTCGGAGTCGCTCGGCCAGGCCAACGTGGTGCAGGTCGGACCGCGGGGACAACTGACCGCCGCCGCGGACCCGCGCGCCGACGGCTCGGCCGTCGTGGTGCAGTACTCCCGGCATCACCGGAGGTCGTAAGTGCAGTTGAACTCGCTGGTTCAGCGTCATCTCCACCTGTGGTCGATGATGACGTTGACCGTCGTGACCGGCGCCCTCGACGCCGTCGGATATTTGGGCTTGGACCGAGTGTTCACCGGCAACATGACGGGCAACGTCGTCATCCTCGGCATGGGTATCGCTGCCGAGGAAGGTCTTCCAGTGGCAGGTCCGTTGATCGCCCTGTTCGGATACGTGGTGGGTGCGGCGGTCGCGGGCCGGCTGGTCCAGCGAGGCGAACGTGGTTGGGGCCCAGTCGTCACCGCGACGCTGGGCGCCAACGCCGCGTTGCTCGCGGTCGTCGCCACGGCATTGCTGCTGGTGCCCACCGACGGACAGTCAATGGGCGGCATAGCCGCGGCGGCGACGATCGCCGTGGCGATGGGAGCCCAGGCCTCCGTCGCACGATTCCTGGCGGTGACCGACATGACGACGGTGGTGGTGACCTCGACCATCACCTCCTACGCCAGCGAGACGCTGTTCGCCGGTGGCCTCGCATGGTTCACCCACCGCCGGTTGTGGGCCGTCGTGGCGATCTTCGGCGGCGCGCTGATCGGTGGCCTGATGATGAAGCTTCACATCTGCGTTCCGGTGTTCGCCGCGGCGATCGCCACATTGGGCACCGCGCTGGTGGGCCACCGCCTGTGGAACCGCGTGGCGGTCATGGCCGCGTGACGCGAGACGCCCCGCCATCTCGAAACGCTGACGTGACCTCGGCGACCCGGGGGTCCTCACGCAACTGCTCCAGCGTCATCGGCAACGGCAACCGCCAGTTCGGGTACTCGTCGACGGTTCCCGGCAAGTTGGGCTGTCGGGGTTCTGCGATGACGTCATAGGGAGAAATCAGCTTCAGCTGGCTCGAGGTCGACGCCAAGAACCGATGCAGCGCAACGATTATCGAGGCCTCGTCGGGCTCGGCGTCCACGTCGGCGGGCGGGAGCAATCCCTCGGCGCGCAGAAGCGCCACCCATTCGGCCCGCTCGGCGTCGGCGTTCGCCTGTTCGCCCGCGACGTCGTCGAGCAGACCGAGGTCGGCGCGGGCGCGGACGTGTTCGCCACGAAGGAAGCCCGCGGCGGTCGGCAGATCGTGGGTGGAGATGCTCGCTGCCGCCCGCGTCGGCCAATCACCGGGTGCGAGAAGCGGTTCCCCCGGCGCGTCGTTGTCCCGGGTGAACCAGGAGACGGCGCAGCCGAGCATCCCGTCGGCGGCCAGCGCCTCGGTCACCTCGGGCTCCACGGTGCCCAAGTCCTCGCCAACCACGATGGCTCCGGCGCGATGGGCCTCCAACGCCAGCACCGCCAACATGACCTCGGCGTCGTAGTGGACGTAGGTGCCGCGATCGGGCCCGTCGCCCGGCGGAACCCACCACAGCCGCCACAGCCCGGCGACGTGATCGATGCGCAACCCGTCGGCATGCACCAGGACCGCCCTGAGCATGTCGCGAAGCGCGGCATATCCGGTGGCGGCCAGGCGATCCGGTCGCCACGGCGGCAGCCCCCAATCCTGGCCGCGCGGTGTGAAGTTGTCGGGAGGTGCGCCGACGCTTACGCCGGTGGCGAGTACGTCGGCCAGCGCCCAGGAGTCGGCACCGTCCGCGTCGACCCCCACCGCGAGGTCGTGCAGAACGCCCAAAGACATGCCGGCGTCCGACGCCGCGGTGCGAACGGCGCCCAACTGCTCGGCGCATTGCAGTTGCACCCAGGCGTGGAAGGCGATCCTGGGTTCGAGCTCGCGACGCGCCGCGGCGACGGCCGGGTTGGTCACGTCGCGCAGGACCTCGGGCCACCGGCTCCACCGACCGCCGTGGCGCTCGGCCAAGGCGCAGTACGTGGCCCAGTCGCGCAACCCGTCGGACACTGCCGTTCCCGACGCGTCGAACGGGTCGGGGCGTCCCTCGGATCGCCAAAGCAGCTCAAGTGCCGAACGTTTCGCCGCCCAGACCAGGTCGTGGTCGATGCGCGGAGTACTGGCCGACACGCGGAGGGCGTCGACTTCCGCGCGGGTGTCGGGGTCGGCCCGGCGGTAGGCGTCGACGTGTTCGATCCGCAGCGCCAGCGGATTGGCGAACCGTCGACTGGACGGCGTGTAGGGGGAGGGCTGAACCGGATGTGTCGGGCCGGGTGCGTGCAGCGGGTTGAGCAGCACCGCGCCGGACTGATGTTCGCGCGCGGTCCACTCCACGAACTCTCGCAGGTCGCCGAGATCGCCGATGCCCCACGATTCGGCTGACCGTAGCGCGTACAGCTGGAGCATCCAACCCCACGTCGGTTGTGCCTGAGGCACTTTCGGCGGTGCAGCCACCAACGTGGTCTGCTGACCGTCGCGCATGCGCAGTTGATACCAGCCCGGCGCCAGGTCGTCGGGCAGTTCGTCGCGCACGTCGATCCGCGAGCCACCTTCGTCGACCAGCTCGACTGCCCCGGGGAACGGCACGGGGCGTCCGGTGAGGCGAACGGCGACCGTGGGTGCCAGGATTCCGGCGCGGTCGAGTTCGTCGAGTCTGGCCAGTTCGGCACGCCTGGAGGCCTCGGTACTTGCGTCGACGTCGAGCAACGACAGCACCTTGACGACGACGTCGGCGTCGACCTCTACCGGGACGCGGCGTTCGTTCCGATAGGACGTCGCGACGCCGTGTGCCGCGGCGATCTGGCGAAGGTCCTCCGACATGGCCGACCGGCCGGGATCGTCGAGGGAGGGGGACGGGGGCGGCGGTGAGGACACCGTGCTCTCATACCCAGGAATCCGGTGCGTACACGCGGTGGGTCGGTGTGACCGAGACCGTCCTTCCCGGACTGCGGCGTCGACCGATTCGGGATACGGTGACACTGTCCAATGCGCCCATCCTTGCCCGGTTTAGTCAGCAGCCGAAGGACGCCAGCGCCGACGCCCGTGCACGCTGCGAAGGTACTGAAGTGAAGGCCACCGAACGACCTCGAGAATCCACGATTGCCTGGGATCTCATCGATCACGTCCGCGAGCACCTCACCGACGAGGAACGCAACACCGCGTTCGTCGCCCTCGGTGTCGACGATTACCCGCCGGTGTTTCGGTGCGTCCTGGAAGTCGTCGTACGCGAACGCATTTCGCTGCCCGAGGAGATGGTCGGGCAGCTGCGCGGGTGGCTGGAGGACTACGACCGGCATCGAGACTTCGGCACGATCCTCGCGCGGGCGCTTGGGGAGCCGTCGAACTGACCCCAGCTCGGCTCAGGCGGTCATCAGGTAGTCGGCCCCGCCGACGTACACGATACCGGGAGGGCTCGGCATGGTGACGGAGCTGACGATGGCTCCGGAGAACTCGGTCACCGTCGGCAGTGTTCCGTGGACGCGGCGCGCCTTGACGGCGTCGGGATCGCGGCGCTGCAGCAGTCGAACGATGATGGTCCCGTCGATCATGTCTCCGGAGACCACGGTGAGGCGAACGCCGGCCCGGCTGAACACCGCGCGCATGGCATACAGCGCGGTCTCGCCGGCGCGCTTGCTCGCGGCGACCGCGGAGTAGCCCTTCGGCACCGCCTTGTTGGGAAAGAAGTGGGCCTGGTGACTGGTGACGAAGACGATGCGTCCGTCGACCGGCATCATCGGAACGGCCAGCTGGGCAAGGCGCCGCTGCGCATCGCGGTTGAGGCGCATGGCGTAGCCGGGGTCGGCACCCATTTCTAGTCCGCCGGAGGCGTTCAGGACGAGGGCGTCCAGGCGTCCGTAGCGGGTTTCGATGGACTCCATCATCGCCGTGGCGTCGGCCTCGTCGGAGATGTCGGCGCGCAGTGTCGAGGCGTGGCCCCCTGCGTCGCGGACGGCCTGGGCGATGTCCTCGGCTCGCTTGGCCTTCTCGCGGTAGTTGACGATGACGTGGGTGTTCGGGTCGGCGAGCTGCTGCGCGACCTCCGCGCCGATGCCCCGTGAGGCGCCCGTCACCAAGACGATTCGTTCGGGTACGTGGTGCACGTGCGGTTCCTTCCGTCGGGATGATCGCCGAGCGTTCGTGTTGACCGTACACCGAAAATAAGGAATCTAAGGGAAATCTAAGGTCACGATAAGGCATACGCAATGTTCAGTGTCGGATCGGATCGGGGCCGCACCGTGTCAAGATGGGCCATCGTCGGCGCATAGCGAAACGGGGGTTTCGTGTCGATATCTGGGGGACGGCTTCGGCTCGGCATGTTCGTGGTCGTCGGCGCCCTGGTGTTGCTGAACGCGCTGGCGCCGTACGGCGGCGACGTGGCCCGATACGTCGCGCTGGTGCTGCAGTCCGTGATCGGAATCGGAGCACTCTGCTGCGCGGTGGTCAACGTGCGACGGACGAGCGGGGTCTCCCGAACCTGGCGCATCCTGGTCATCGCCGCCATGACGAGTTGGCTGGTCGGCGAGGCCTTCTGGTGGCTGAGCGGCAGCGGTCACGACGGCTCGGCCGCGCCGCTGCCAGCCGTGGTGGCCTACTTCGGCCCGCCGATCCTGTCGTTCTTCGCGATGGTCCTGCTGGTCCGGAGCGGCGGCGGGCTCAGCAGGCGACGGGACGGCGTGCCGCACGGTGCCTTCGCCCTCGCCGTTCTTGACGGACTCGTCGCCGTGGCGGCGTTCTCGATCCTCGTCTTCCTCGGCGGGCTGGGTGCGACGACCACCGCGGCCCTTCCCCGGTCCCACGACGAGGCGGTCGTCGCCGCCTACTCCGTGCTGGAACTGGTCGTCGTGGTGCTGGCGGTGATGGGAGCGACGGCCTATCGGCGCGATCGCCCTTACCGACGCAACTTCCTGCTGCTCGCGGGCGGCGTCATCCTGATCGCCGGTTCCGACCGGTTCATCGCCTATCTGTGGAGCGTCGGCGTGGACGCTCCGGACGTGTGGGGCGGTGGGGGAAACATGTTGGGTCCCTTGATGATTGCATTTTCGGTGCAGGCGTTGAGCCCGCGAGACGACACCGCCGCCAGTGACGAGGCGCTGGACTGGGCGCAGTTGGTGTGGCCCTACCTCGGATTCCTGACCATCCTCGTGCTGTGCGCCACGCACCTGCTGGTCGGCTTGACTCTGCCCGCGGTCGTCATCTGGCTTTCCGTGGCGATGGTGTTGCTCGTCGCCGTGCGACAGATCGTGGCGGTGGTCGCCGCCCGTCAGCTGACCCGGCGCCTGTACGAGGCGCAGCGCAGACTGGCCCACCAGGTCAACCACGACGTGCTTACCGGGCTGCCCAACCGGTTGCTGTTCGGGCAGCGACTCGAGGCCGCGATGCGCCACGGCCGGTTCGTGCTGATCTTCGTGGACGTCGACGACTTCAAGGAAGTCAACGATCAGTTCGGCCACGCGGCGGGAGACGAGCTGCTGCGCGCAGTAGGCGAGCGCCTCCTCCGTTGCGTCGGCGCGTCCGACACGCTGGCCCGCATCGGTGGGGATGAGTTCGCGGTCCTGGTCGAGAACGACGACGACCCGCCCGAAGTGGTCGCCGACCGGCTCCGGGTGGCGCTTCGGGACCCGTTCGCCGTGCACGGGTCGTCGGTGCGCGTGCGCGCCAGCATGGGTCTGGTCCAACACGGGACGGACGACCCGGCGCCGACGGCCGACGACTTGATGAGACAAGCCGACATCTCGATGTACGCGGGGAAGCGGCTCGGGAAGAACACCGCGGTGGTGTACCGACCGGCCTCTGGCGTGGTGGTCGACTTTCCGAGCGCGCTGAGAAAGGCCGACGGCGGGGTGCCGCCGGGCTTCAGCCTCGCCTACCAGCCCGTGGTCCGCTTACCCGACCGCAAAACCGTGGCCGTCGAAGCCCTGGCGCGGTGGTCCGCACCCAACGGGATGCAGATACCGCCGGCCACCTTCGTGGCCGTCGCCGAAGGCGCTGGTCTCGGTGCCTCGCTCGACGCGATGGTCCTGGACATCGCATGTTGCGAGATTCAAGCGGCAGGCTTGCCGCTCACGATCCACGTCAACGTCGGCGCCGCACGGCTTGGCAACCGGGGTTTCGAACAGCAGGTGATGCGGACGCTCGACCGGCACGACGTCGACCCCGGCCGGCTCGTCCTGGAGATCACCGAAACCGTCCCCATCGTCGACCTGCGCGAGGGAGCCGCGGCCATCGAACGACTCAGCGCACTTGGCGTCCACGTGGCGCTCGACGACTTCGGTGCCGGGTACAACTCCCTGAGCTACCTGCACGCCCTGCCGGTGCACGTCGTCAAGCTCGACCGCAGCCTGGCCGTCGGGGACGAGCGCCATCGGACGCTGGCGCTCTACCGCTCGGTGATCGGCCTGTGCTCGGCGCTCGGCCTCGAGGTGATCGCGGAGGGAATCGAAGACGAGGGGCAAGCCGACACCGTCTTTGCGGCGGGCTGCCGGCTCGCTCAGGGCTACTTGTTCGGCCGCGCGGCGGGCATCGGTGAAATGGGCCGGGTCTGACCCCGACCGCCCCGCCTGCGTGCCAGTGAAACGGCGAACGGAATCGCGACGGCTCCCATGAGGACGCCGCCGGTGACCGCCGAGCCGGGCAGCCCGAAGAACACCGCATGTGCCAGCACCGAGGAGAAGTAGACCCACAGATACAGCGTCGCCGCGGGCGCCGACGGCCGGTCAGTGCGGCGAAGCGAGGCGTTCAGCGTCGCCAGCACGACGGCCGACACCACCAGCCAGCCCAGGTAATTGGTCAACGGGATACCCGGTATCAACGGCAGCCCGGGCTCCGGGGCGAACCATCGCCAGTGGCCCGCCGCCACCATCTGCGGGTCGAGGAACACGTCCCACGTGGTCAGCGCGACCGCACCGACCGCGGTGACGGCCACCGCCCCGCGGGCCAGGGTTCTTGCAACCACCAGGGCGGGCCACGCCATCATCACCCACGCCATCGGCACCACGACCGGCACGCCGAGCACCTCTGGGCCGAGGGTTCCGGTGTAGGCGTACTGGCCGAACGGCCACCCCGTGGCCACGCCGATCGACTCGGCGACCAGGCCGCCACCGCCTGCGACGGCGACGAGCACGGCCGCGCTCACCGCACCGAGCACGCGGTACGCGTCCGCCACCGACGCCAGGAAGAAGACGACGACGCTGGCGATGGTGACCGGTGTGCGCCACGACTCCGGCATCAGCGGATACAGAATCTGAATGCCGACGGCGGCCGCGACCAACGCCCACACCGCGTAGTGCGAGCGCACGGGCGCACGAAGCTCGGCCAAGGCCACGCGCAGCACCTCCACCGTCACGAGTCGGAAATGCCGAGGCTACCCGCGCCCACCGGCGGTGTGGCCGGACGCGACTCCGTAGAGTTCGTAGGTGCCCCACACAGGCTCGATCAAACCCCCACCCGCTCTCGTCGCGGTGGGATCGGCGCTCGCCTGCATCGGCACGATCCACCAACTGGTCAACCTGCGGCTGCTGCGCCGCCCTCCCGCTGACCCACCCCCGGTGAGATCGGCGGTGTCGCTGCTCGTCCCGGCCCGCGACGAAGCCCACCGGATCACGCCGACGATCGAATCCCTGCTCGCTCAGCGCGATCTGGACGACGCAGAGATCCTGGTACTCGACGACGCCTCCACCGACGGCACTGCGGAGGTGGTTCGCGCCGCAGCCGGGTCCGACCCCCGGGTGCGGATCATCGCCGGAACCGCACCGCCCGGTGGCGCCCTCGGCAAACCGCACGCCTGCGACCAGCTTGCGACCGCGGCCCGCGGCGAGACCCTCGTCTACGTCGACGCCGACGTGATCCTCGCACCGCGTGCCGTCGCCGCGGCGGTGGCGGTTCTGCGCGGCCCTCGACCCCTCGACCTTCTCTGTCCGTGGCCGCGACAGGTCGCGGCGGGGCTCTTGGGGCGGCTCGTCCAACCGCTTTTGGCGTGGTCGTGGTCGACGACGTTGCCGCTGCGAATCGCCGAGCGGTCGACGCGTCCGTCCATGGCGGCCGCCAACGGCCAGTTTCTGCTGGTCGACGCCGGCGTCCTGCGCAGGGCCGGTGGGTGGCAATCGGTCTCGGGTGAGGTGCTCGACGACATCGGACTGGCCCGCGCCGTCCGCGCGGTGGGCGGCCGCACCGGGATCGCCGACGGGTCGGCGCTGGCCACCTGTCACATGTACGCGACCGGCCGTGAACTGAGCGCCGGCTATCGCAAGTCGCTGTGGGCGGCGTTCGGCTCGCCTGCGGGGGCACTCGCGGTGGCGACGGCGCTGACGGTGGTCTACGTCCTGCCTGCCGCGGCGGCGGTGACCGGCTCCCGGGTCGGGCTGCTCGGGTACGGCGCCGCCGTCGCCGGCCGGGTGCTCGCGCACCGATGGTGTGGGCGGCCCTTGGACGCCGTCGCACACCCCTTTTCCGTGCTCGCGCTGCTCGGGCTGCTGGCCTCGTCGTGGGTGGGCCGTGTCAGGGGCACCCTGAGCTGGAAGGGGCGGGCGGTGTGACCAACAACGGGTTGGATGCGATCGTGATCGGAGCCGGCCTCGGCGGGTTGGCGGTGGCCGCCCGCCTGGCCGCGGCGGGCCATCACGTCACCGTGTATGAGAGCGCCCCCACCGTCGGAGGCAAGCTCGGCGTCGTCGAGCGGGACGGCTTCACCTTCGACACCGGCCCGTCGCTGCTGACGGTGCCCGACGTGCTCGACCGACTGTTCGCCGACACCGGCGGTCCGACGGGGCCGAGGCCGATCGCGGTCGACCCGGCGAGTGCCTATCGCTTCGCCGACGGCACCGAGTTGTCGATGCCGCACGACGCGACGGCCGTGCCCGCCGCTCTCGACGCGGCCTTCGGACCCGGTGCGGGGGAGTCGTGGCAGCTGTTGCACGAGCGTTCGCGTCGGCTGTGGGAACTGGTCGGTGAACCCGTTCTGCGCCAACCCATTTCGTTAGTCGAAATCGCACGAATGAGCCTGCGTCCGGCCGATCTGCTGACGGTGGCGCCATGGCAGACGATCGACGGCCTCGGCCGCAGGATGCTGCCCGACGCGCGGCTGCGGACCTGGCTCAACCGGTACGCCACCTACTCCGGGTCGGACCCACGTCGCACGCCGGCCGTTCTCGCCGTGACGTCGTTCGTCGAGCAGGAGTTCGGCGCGTGGTACGTCCCGGGTGGGTTGCGCGGCATCGTCGACGCGCTCGAGGCGCGCTGCGTCGAGCTGGGCGTCCAGATCCACACCGGTGCCGAGGTGGTGGCGGTGACGACGGCGGACGGACGTGCCACCGGCGTACGGGTCGACGGCCGCGACGTGCCCGCCGACGTGGTGGTGAGCAACGCCGACGCGACCGTCCTCTACGACCACCTGCTGCCCCGCGACGTCACCAGGACGGTCCGCCGGTCGCTGCGGGGCAGCCCCCGCTCAATGGCCGGCTTCGTCCTGCTGCTGGGCCTGTCCGGCAGACGGCCAGGAGCGGCGCACCGGGTGTTTTTTCCCAAGGACTACGACGCCGAATTCGACGCGATCTTCGGGCGCCACCCTCGGCCGGTGCCCGACCCCACGGTCTACGTGCACGCGCCCGACGATCCGGCACTTCGGCCCGACGACGACTCCGAGGGATGGTTCGTGCTGGTCAACGCCCCGTCGCACGACCCGGGCCGCGGCGTCGACTGGGACGCCGCCGGGCTGCGCGAGCGGTACGCCGACCACGTCCTTGACGTGCTCGCCGACCGGGGCGTCGACGTCCGGCCACGCCTCAGATTCGCCGAGACGATCACGCCCGCCGACCTGGAACGTCGCACCGGGGCACCGGGCGGCGCGATCTACGGGACGGCGTCGCACGGGCCGAGGGCCGCGCTGCGCAGGCCCACCAATCGAAGCCCCATCCCCGGCCTCTACCTCGTCGGCGGCTCGGCGCACCCCGGCGGCGGCATTCCGCTGGTGTTGATGTCCGCCGAGATCGTCGCCACCCTCATTGGGGCCGAGGAAAGTCCTTCGGCGTCGAGCGGCGCACGCCGAGAAGGAGCTGCCCCATTCCGACGACGCCGACGGCGGTCCACGTGACCGCGAAGGTGACGCCCCACCCCCAGCCGATCAGCGGCAGCCCGGCGGGCGACGCGGCGGCCCCTCCCGCGGCCATCGCGACCACGATCAGCCGCGTCGGCCGTTCGGCGACGGTCACGGCGCCCACCCCCGGCATGCCGACCGCCTGCGCGCGAGCCCTGACGTATTCGAGCAGGAACACCAGCGCCACCGCCGCCAGCGCCCACCCCAGCGGGGCGCCGATCGCGACGAGGACCGCGCCGAGCAGGACGTCGCCAACGCGGTCGGCGACCGAATCCACGACGGCCCCCAGCGGACGGGCCCGCCCGGTCCGCAGTGCGACCGCGCCGTCGAGCCCGTCGAGCACGCCGGCGAGGAGTACCAGCGGCACGACGAGCGCAGGCCAACCCGGTCCGGCGACCGCACCCCACGCCGCCGCCAGCGCGAGTACCCCCGCCACGGAGAGTGCGTCGGGCGGGATCCGGATAATCGGACCGGATGCCAACACCCGAATCATCCGCAGCCAGCCGCGCACGACCGGTGACGGTTGCACGCCGCCGTGCAGATCCGACCACTCCTCGTCGTCGGAACGATCTGGCGTCATGAACTCAGACTGCCAGGGCGCCGCGTGAGCGGGGCACGGCGCGTCCGCGAAGTCGCATCGGGAGTGCGAAAGACCTTCCCCGGCAGCGATCTCGCGCTCTGGGCGGCAGGCGCGACGTACTTCGGCGTGATCGGACTCGTCCCGCTGGCGTTGGCGTCGCTGTGGGCCGTCGGGGCGCTCGTCGGCCACGACACCGTCACCGCGGCGATGGACGCGGGAGTCGCCGGGTTGCCGCAGGGGCACGGGACGCCGGCGGCCTTGCGCAAGCTGACCGAGGTGGCGCTGTCGATGTCATGGCTGCAGGCGCTGGTCGTGCTGTTCCCGGCCAGCCTCTACGGGGAGGGCCTGCGCCGGGCGTTCGTACAGATGTCGGCCGCCAACGACACCCTCACCGGATGGCGCGGGCGAGCCGGTCTGCTCGGCGTCGCCGCCGTCGCCCCGTTCCTGGTCCTCGCCGTGCTGGTGGCCGCGCCGTACGTCGGTCCGCTCTACGCGGGCAACGGGTGGTCGCTGGTATGGGGCGTCGTCGTGGCGTTCCACGTCGTGTGGGTCACGGTGTCGACGGCGCTGGTCGGGGTGTTCGGGCTGATCGGTCCTGGCCGGATCGCCCCACGTGCCCTGGTGATCGGTGCGTTCTCGACCGGGGCCATCGTGGCCGGCTTCCTGCAGGGTTTCGTGCTGTTCCTGGCCATCCCCGTCGAGTGGTCGGCGCCCTTCGGCGGCCTGCCGATCGTCGGGGCGGTCTCGGCGCTGGCGCTGTGGCTGTTCGTGCTGCACATCCTGGTGCTGTGCGGCTTCCGCGTGACCGTCGTGCTCGGCGAGGTAATGCGGCCGGCACCGTCATGACGTGCCGGTGGGCGAGTGGATCGGCCTCGACTCCGATCCACCCGCCCGGTACCGGTGTGGCTAGGCCTGGCCGTTCGCCTTGATCTCGACCTCGGCGGTGGCCTGAATGAGGGCCAGCAGCTCCTTGTCGAGGCCAGGTGAGAACTCTTCGCGGCGTTCGGGCGCGATGGTCATCGGGAAGCCCTCCGGCATGACCGCGGTGCTGAGCTCGGTCCCGTCGTTCGACGGTGACGCACCGCGGTACAGCTTGTCCGCCTGGCTCTCGTCATCGGCGCTGAAGGTGTACTGGATGCTCTGCAACCCCATGTCGATCAGCTTCTTCACTTCGGGGAACTGCTCGGCGTTCGTCTTCGGAATGGGAAGGGCCGCACCCCAATTCACGCCCAGGCTCTCAAGTGCCTTGGCGAACGCGTTCTCGTGCGCCTGATCCCGAACGATCAGGTACGCGATGGTGGAACGCGCGGTCGCGTTGTCGGTCATTTCGTAGATCCGACACTTCTGCAGCCGACCCGTCGACTCCAACATCAGGTTGTACAGCAGGTCCAACACCAGGTTGCCGCTGTTGTACACATACGACCCGCTCCACGGGTTGCCCGCCGAGTCGACCGGAAGCGCGCCCTGGGCGCCAACCAAGTAGTGGTGAATGTTGCCGGTGTCCAACGCGATGCTCAGCGGAGTCGCCCCCTTGGCGCCTGGCTCGTCGACCGGGTCGGTCTTCTTGCCCTTGTATGCGGGCGACCCGTCGAGCAGGCGCGAGATGGTGGTGCCGATGAGTTCGACGTGGCTGATCTCCTCGGTACCCACCCCCTGAATCAGGTCCTTGTACGGCTTGGAGGTCGGATCGCCGCGAAAGTTCATGCTCTGGAACAGGTATTGCATCATCGTGCGCATCTCGCCGAACTGGCCGCCGAGACCTTCCTGCAACGCGTTGGCCGCTGCTGGATCCGGCTCGTCGACGGCGATTTCGTTGATCAGTTGTTGTGTGTGCAGGTACATGTTTCTCCTCGTTCGTCATGCGTCGGGAGCGGAGCACGCCAGTCGAAGACGCAGATGACGCCGGGATCGGCGCTGCGCAGTACTCGAGGTGGCTTCGCCGTCGACGTGACGATGAGACGCGGGCACGAAAGGCCCTTGGTGGGGAAATTCACCGGCGGTGCTCACGTTCCTGAAAGCGGGCGGCACCAGTCACTTACCCGGGTCGACACCGCCCAAACGTGAACTGCGCCCCGAGCTGTCCGGCTCGTGTAAGTGATTCCCGCCGAGGGGAATTCGCTTTCGCGATGACGTTGGCGCTGGCAGCGTCGACCACGTCACAGGCGCGGGGCGTTTCAAGCCGGCTCGAACCGAGCATTCCCTTACCACGGGCCGGATGGCCCATGGCGTCGTCATGCACTAACCGATTGGTGACCGCTTCAATGTCAAAGGGAGTTTCAGTTGAGTGAGCACGACATGTCCAACGAGGCCCGCAAGGGTCTGATCGATTCGGTCAAGGGCAAGGCCAAGGAAATCGCCGGTGCCATGACCGGCAACGACTCGTTGACGGCCGAGGGTCAGCTCGAGCAGACCCAGGCTCGCGAGCGCAAGGACGCCAACAGCAAGCAGGCCGTCGCCGACGCCGAAGCCGAACAGGCTCGCGTTCAGGCGACGGAGGCACGGCTGGAGGGCGCCGAGGAACGGATCGCCGTCAACGCGCGCACGGCGTCGGTCGAGAGTTCGATCGTCACCCAGCAAGCCGAGCAGAAGGCGGCCGCCGAGCGAGCCGCCCAGCAGGAAGCTCAGCGCGCGACGGCCCAAGCCGAGGTCGAGGCGCAGCAGGAAGTGCAGCGCGCCGAGGCGCAGGAGCGCGTCGATGTTCGCGCCGCCGCAACTGACGCCACCGAGGCCGTCGACGAGCATCGGGCCGCCGTGGACGACGCCGCTGCCGTCCGCGCCGCCGCCGACGAGGCCAGAGAGCGCGCCGACAAACTGACCGACAACGCCGACCTGCCGTGAACGACGACCAATCCAAGGATTCGACCATGAGCATCATGACCATCCCCCGCACCATCCTGCGGTTCCAGTACCAGTTCGTCCGCGTTCCGCTGCAGCTCATCGAGGAGCGCGTGGTGTCGAGGATGGACGCCGAGGCCCCTGCGCGACTCGCCTACGAGCGGTCGCTGGGCGTGCTCGACGCCACCGTCGGCAACGCGCTCGGCGACGCGCGTCTGAAGCGACGAGGAGCCTCACTGGCCAAGCGCAGCGACGAACTCGCGCGGGCGGCCCGCCTCGAGGCCGCAGCCAACGAAGAGCTGCGGCAAGCCGATGAGGAGCTCAAGTCCTCCCGGCAGGACGTCGTCGACGAGGTCCAGGACGCGCGTGCCGCCAAGGACCAGGCGGTCGAAGATGCCGAGGCCGCCGCTGAGAAGCGCAAGCGTGCCGCGACCGAGGCCGCGCAGAAGCGCGCCGGCGCCACCAAGAAGGAGGCCGACGACATCGCCGCTCGGCTCAAGAGCTCGGCCGAAGCGGCCAAGCGCAACGACGAGCAGCGCATCAACGCCGCTCAGAAGCGCGTGACCGACGCAGCCGACGCAACACTGGACGACGCGAAGGCGAAGAAGGACGAGGCACGGGCCAAGCGCGCCGACGCGGACCGCCTCGAGCAGTTGGCGGACGTGGAGAAGGAGAAGCGTCAGGCTGAGCGGGCCGCGAAGCCCTGACCCCTACTGGCCCGCGTTACGGGCGAGGTCGACGGCGAACTGGTTGACGAACGTCCCGGCTCCGGCGCCTCCTCGACAGGAGCCGTCGGACTCACCGGGGCGCTTCACCCACAGGAACGCGTCGACGTTTCCGTTGCCGGTGTTGGCGGTGGGTGCGGCGCCAAGGGCGCGGCCGCTCGGGTTGCACCAGTACAGCGGGTCACCCTCGACGGGGCCGTTCCCGTTCCGCGAGGTGTCGATGACATACGGCTTGCCGCCGACCATCCCGGAGATGGCGTCGCCGTAGCCGATTTCCTCGCCGGTGGTGAAGAAGTTCGCGGTGTTGAGGCTGAAGCCGCGAGCCTTGGCGACACCGACCTGGTTCAGCCGGGCCGCCATGTCGTCGGCACTCACCCAGCGGGAGTGGCCGGCGTCGACGTAGACGGCGGTGCCCGGATTGCGGGTCAGCGTGTCGACCGCGTAGCTCATCAGGTCGAAGCGTTCTTGGCGCTGATCACCCGAGAGGCAGTCGGCCATCGCGAGGGCGTCTGGTTCGAGGATGACCGCGGCCGGCCCGCCGCCGATGTCGGCTGCCACGTTGTCGATCCAGCCGCGGTAGGCGCCGGCCGAGCCGAATCCGCCTGCGGCGAAGCTGCCGCAGTCGCGGTGCGGGATTCCGTAGAGCGCCAGGATCGGCATGGTGCCTGCGGCCTGGGCGTCGGCGATGTACTTGGCATCCACGGCGGGGGTGGACAGATGGTCCATCCAGTACGCGGTGGGCGTGTTGGCGATGGCCGTCAACTCGGGACTGCCCGCCCCATTCGCCGCGCGCATGGCCTTCGAGTTCGGATTCACGTAGAAGGGCAAGGTGGCCAACGGGTTTCCGTCGGCGGCCAGCCGCACCGCCGGTGCGCTGACGACGTGTCCGGGGTCCGCGGCGACCACGGTGGTGGCGACGGCGGCGACCGCCAGGAACGGGGAAATCCACCGTGCGACTGCGAAGGCAGCTGAGGTCATCACCCCAGAAAAGCTAACGGCCCGACGGCGTAAGTGCCAATCACCGGTGGCGGCGCATCCTTGCCGCACCGCGGCGGTGAGACCATTGCCTCATGACCGCAACCCTCGTCGCGAAGAACGTGGCGGGCGGATTCGCCCATCGCACCCTGTTCGAGGGGCTCGACGTGACCGTGGCGCCCGGCGACGTCATCGGGGTGGTCGGCGCCAACGGCGCAGGCAAGAGCACGCTCCTGCGCATCCTTGCCGGTGACCTCGAACCGCTCGACGGCTCGGTGAGCCTCGCCCCGCCGGACGCGTTCGTGGGGTGGTTGCCGCAGGAACACGAGCGGGTGCCGGGGGAGACCGTCGCCGCCTACGTCGCGCGCCGGGCGGGCTGCACCGCCGCGACGCAGGCCATGGACGACGCGGCGGCGGCGTTGGCGGATCCGGCCGCAGCCCCGGCGGGAGTCGACCCCGCCGACGTCTACTCCGCTGCCCTGGACAGGTGGCTCGCCAGTGGTGCTGCGGACCTCGACGAGAGGTTGCCTGCGGTGTTGGCCGATCTGGGGCTGGATACCGAGGCCGTGCGACCGGACGTCACCCCGATGACGGCGTTGTCGGGCGGGCAGGCGGCGCGAGTGGGTTTGGCGGCGTTGATGGTGTCGCGCTTCGACGTCGTGCTGCTCGACGAGCCGACCAACGACCTCGACCTGGACGGCCTCGCCCGGCTGGAGCAGTTCGTCCACGATCTTCGCGGCGGCGTGGTGCTCGTCAGCCACGACCGCGAGTTCCTCGCGCGCAGCGTGACCCGCGTCCTCGAACTGGACCTGGCGCAGAACACCACCACCGTCTTCGGCGGCGGATACGAGAGCTATCTGGAGGAGCGCGAGGTCGGTCGCCGACACAAGCGCGAGCAGTACGACGAATTCGCCGAGAAGAAGGCGGACCTGGTGTCGCGGGCCCGAACTCAACGCGAATGGTCGAGCCAGGGTGTCCGCAATGCGATGCGCAAGGCCCCCGACAACGACAAGAACCGTCGACGCGCGGCCACCGAGTCCAGCGAGAAGCAGGCGCAGAAGGTGCGGCAGATGGAGAGCCGGATCGCGCGCCTGGAGGAGGTCGCCGAACCGCGCAAGGAGTGGACGCTCGAGTTCACCATCGGCGCCGCGCCGCGGTCCAGCTCCGTCGTCGCGACCCTCGCCGACGCCGTCGTTCGGCAGGGCGACTTCGTTATGGGCCCGGTGTCGGTCCAGGTCGACGCCAGCGAACGAATCGGTATCACCGGTCCCAACGGCGCAGGGAAGTCGACGCTGCTGCGATTGCTGCTGGGGCGGCAACTGCCCGACGAGGGCCGCGCCAGCCTCGGCGCCAACGTGGCGATCGGTGAAGTCGACCAGGCCCGCGCCGACTTCACCGGGGCGGGACGCCTTGTCGACCGGTTCTCCGAGCGGGTGCCGGAGTGGACCACCGCCGACGTGCGGACGCTGCTTGCCAAGTTCGGGCTGCGCGCCGACCACGTCGAACGCGGGGTCGACGACCTGTCACCGGGGGAACGGACCCGCGCGGGGCTGGCGTTGCTTCAGGCCCGTGGCACCAACGTGCTGGTGCTCGACGAGCCGACCAACCACCTCGACCTCGCGGCCATCGAACAGCTCGAACAGGCCCTCGACACCTACGACGGCGCGCTGCTACTGGTGACGCACGACCGCCGCATGCTGCAAAACGTTCGGTTGGACCGGACGTGGTCGGTCGACCATGGTCGGGTCACCGAGCTGTAGCTCGGCGCCCGACGGAGTCACTCCAGGACGAAGACGGGGATCTGACGGTCGGTCTTGGTCTGGTACTCGGCGTACGGCGGGTAGGCCTCGACGGCCAGCTTCCACCACTGCTCACGCTCGGCGCCCTCGATTTCGCGGGCGGTGAGGTTCACGACCTTCTCCCCGTCCTGCACCGTGACGGCGGGGTTGGCCTTGACGTTGAAGTACCACGACGGGTGCTTGGGGTCGCCGCCCTTGGAGGCGACCATGGCGTACTTGCCGTCGGCCTCGACGCGCATCAGCGGCACGTAGCGCTTCTTGCCGGACTTCACCCCGGTGGTGGTGAACAGCACGATCGGGCGGTCGAGTACCTCGACCCCGTCGGTCGTGCCCTGCTCGAGAATGCGTTGGGTCTGCTCGCGTACCCAGTCGGTGGGGCTTAGTTCGGCGTCGGTTCCGGCGTTGTCAGTCACGGGCCGCACAACACCGGGCAGCGCGTACTTATTCCCGAGTCGTCGACGTGGTTACGACGACTTCGTTGCGGCGCCGGAACGGCACCGTCCACGGCGGGTCGTAGAACCAGGCTTGGGGTTCGCCGGTGGCCTCGATCCCCTCGTCGCGCAAGGCGTCGAGAAGCTCCGCCGACCGGGCGGCCACCGCGGCCTGGCCCCGGTCGCCGGTGAAGCGCAGTACCGCCACCGTCTCCGCGGGCACCTCGACAAGGCGCACCCTGTCGTCGTCGGGGACGGGCAGCGTGGACATGGTCCACTTCGACGGCATGAAGAAGCGGATCACCCAGCCGTTCTCGTCGTCACCCGTGCGCGACACCGGCGCCGTCATCTCGATCTTGGTGCCACGGGCCGACGACTGGCTGACCGGCGCCGTCATGGCGATCTTCTGGGAGCCGGTGTTGCCGCCGAAGATGTAGCGGGCCACCCGCCGGAAGCCCTCGCTGCGGGCCTGTTCCTCGGGGGCCTCGACGGTCGTCTCGGCGGCGATGCGGGGACGGTACCGGCGGATCTCGAGTCCCTCGGCCAGCGGCTCGGCGTCGTATGGGGGTTCTTCGGTGCCCACTCGAATTCCGACGATCCCCAGCACGGACTCGGCAACCTGCGTGGCGGCGCTGGTGAGCTGGCTCAACATCTGCGTCATCAGACGTTTCTACCCGGGCGGCGGGCACCGCAATCACCGACGCGCGTTTGAGAGGTGCCGGGTGTGGGGATGTGCCTGCAACCGAGCTGACAGGAGGGTGGCCGTGAGTTTCACCAGTGCGTTGGACAAGACCTTGGAGTTCGTCCGCCCGGCGGCGGGACTGCGCGTCGTCGCGAAGCCGCACGTTCCGCTCTTGGCGCTGATGGCGCCGTCCGACAGCGCTACTGGTCGGGCCGTTGGCGCATCGGTGACGCGGCGATGACGGCCGTGCCACCGGATCCCGATCCCGTCGAGACTCCGTCCGTCGGCGGTGCCCACGGCGTGGAGCCGGGCGAGACCCCACCGGACTCCGGGTCGACGACGCAGTCGGCCAACCAGGATCCACCGCCGCGCAGCAGGATGACGCCGACCGGAGTGGCGGCGTTGATTGCCGTCGGGGTGATCTTCGCGATCTTCTTGGTCGTCGCGGTGGTCTACCTGCTGCAGGTGGCGGGCCTCATGGATCGCTGGTGACCATTTCTCACCAGGAGGCGGACCAGTCTCGGTCCCGTCGTCGCTGACGTTGCTCGGGTGGAATCGACCGGGGGCCGTTAGCGGAAGCTAGAGCCTCCCAGCGGCGCGTGGTTGGGCTCCACGTTCGGCTCCGAGACGTCCGTTCGTGGGACGTGGCGGGGACGCCGTGGTGTCGAGTTCGGTTGCCGCCGTTGCGCTTTGCGGCGTACATCGCGGCGTCGGCCGCGGCGATCACGGTGGTGATCACCGAATGGGCGTCGTCGCTCGCCGGCACCGAGCGGAGTGGCACGCAGGCGGTGCCGACACTCGCGGTGATGGGGAAGGGCAGTGCCTCGACGGCTCTGCACAGGGCTTGGCCGACCGCGATGGGGTGGGTGTCGGCACCGTCGACGGCCACCAAGAACTCCTCGCCTCCAACCCGACCGATGATCGACCCGCGGGGCGCGTGCTCGCGCAACGCTCGCCCGACCGCGGCCAAGGCGAGATCGCCGTGGGTGTGTCCGTGCGTGTCGTTGAGTCGCTTGAACTTGTCGAGGTCGATCATCGCGATCAGCAGGTCGCCGTGTCCGTCGTCGGCGGTGGCCAGCGCAGCCGTCCGTCGATAGAACGCCCGCCGGTTGTACAGCCCGGTGAGGGGATCGCGGTCGGCCTTGAGCAGGTCGACGCCCAGGGTGTGGACGATGATCTGAACGCCGTAGGGCACGGCGATGTTGCCGATCAGCACCACCCCGTAGGCGCTTACCGCGCGGACGTAGCCGTCGGTGACGACGAGCGCTGCGGCCGGTACGGCGGACACTGCCAAGACGACTGCCAGGTTCGCCACCATCAGCGCGGGCGTATGGAAGAGCGCGATGTAGCCGGAGATCGTCGCAAACGCGGTGCACCCCAGGAGGGCGGTCAGCGGATCGGTCTGAGCCAGTACCGCGCAGGCGATGCTGAAGCTGGTCGCCGTCGCGAAGGCGACCGACTGATTCTTGGTCGGGAACCGGTGCAGCCAGAGCAGTGCTCCGGCCAACCCACCGAGACCGGCCAGCACGCATAACACGCGGTGGAACGTTCCAATTGGCGGCGCGGACCCGAAGAACATGCCGATCGGAACGACGGCCAGGCACGCGGTGACGGCGACGAGCACGCCGCGCGTCATCGTCGCCATGCGGCGGACGCGGAGGAACGCGCTGAGCCAGTCGAAGTGGTCGGGCTGACGCCACCACCATCGCAGTGCCTTCAAGGAGAGCCCCCCGCTTCGCCGGTGATCTAGAGCGCAGCAACACCTCGTGTATTTGCCAAATCTGCGACGCAACGGGGTCTTGGTCACGTCCGATTGTGTGTGACTCTACCGGGACCGCAGGGCGCGCGATACACGAATATCGGTCGACCTGGGTTGCGGCGGTTCAGCCGGTGGGTTCCCCGGCGTCGTCGGACGACGTGTCGTCCGGCGCCGAGTCCTCGCGGCGGCCGTCCGAGTCGTCGCTCGATTCTTGCGAGTACGTCTTGCGGTGCTCGCGCGGTTCGTCCTCGTAGATTCCGCTACCTCGAGGCATGGGCCACTCCGTTCTCCACGATGAGGTTCTCCGAGATGGAGTCTCGGGTGTGCATTCCCGGGGCGGTGCGGATCAAACGGCTGGGCGGCTGGCCCCGGTGGCGCCGTTGCCGAAGCCCCGCAGGATCGTCTCGAGATGGCGTCGCCACAGTTCGGCGCCGTGGTGGGCCGGGTCGTTGCGCTCGGAGTGAATGACGCCGCGCAGCGCCCAGACCGCGGCGGCGACGTCGTCGGGAGTGACGTCGGCGCGGACCGCGCCGGCGCGCTGCGCGCCGACCAGGAGTTCGGTGGACAGTCTGCGAAGGTCGTCGACGATGTGCCTGGGGGCGAGCTCTCCCCACACCGGGGCCGACAGGCCCGACTTCTGGGCGAGCTCGACGCCGACGGTCCGAAGGAACGTTTCGAGCCCGGTCTCGGGCGGCCCGCTCGCGGCGGTCGTGGCGACGTCGACCAAGCGGCTGAAGAATCCGCTGAGCACCTCGTGGACCAGGGCGTCCTTGTTGGCGAATCGTCGGTAGAGCGTCGCGGGTCCGACGCCGGCGGCCTTTGCGACGTCGTCGAGCGTTGCGCTGGGTCCGCGTTCGGCGAACACGGCCTCGGCCGCGTTGACGAGCCGTGTGCGGTTGTCGGCGGCGTCTCGGCGCACTGCGGTTCACCCCCTGAGTCGTCCGGCGGGAAGCAAATCTAGCGCCGATGCGTTGCGATTATGTGATAGTTCGACTATCACATACCTGACCGACGACGAGGAGGAAGAACATGAACAAGGTCTGGTTCATCACGGGATCGTCGCGAGGATTCGGCCGCGAACTCGTCCGGGCCGCGCTCGAGGCCGGGGACAGTGTCGCGGCAACCGCCCGCCGGCCCGAACAACTCGCAGATCTCGTCGAGACCTACGGGCAGCGCGTCCTACCGCTGGCACTCGACGTCACCGACCCGGAGCAAGCCACCTCGGCGTTGGCGGCAGCCCAGGCCCGGTTCGGGCGCGTCGACGTCGTGGTCAACAACGCCGGATACGCCAACGTCGCGCCCATCGAAACGGGCGACGAGGCTGACTTTCGCGCCCAATTCGAGACCAACTTCTGGGGCGTGTACCACGTCTCGAAGGCGGCGATCCCCGTCCTCCGCGAGCAAGGCGGAGGACTGATGGTGCAGTTCTCGTCGATGGGCGGTCGGGTCGGCGGGTCCGCCGGAATCGCGTCCTACCAGGCCTCGAAGTTCGCGCTCGACGGCTTCTCCCGCGTACTGCAGGCCGAGACGGCGCCGTTCGGCATCAGGGTTCTCGTCGTCGAACCCAGCGGTTTCGCCACCGATTGGGCGGGCTCGTCGATGGCGATAGCCGACATTCCCGAGCGCTACGCCGACACCGTCGGAAGGATGAACGCCGTCCGCGAGAGCGACGCCGTGTCCGCGGGCGATCCAGCGCGCGCGGCGCAGATCCTGGTCCGGCTGTCACGGCGCACGGACTTGCCGTACCACCTGCCACTCGGCGTGAACGCCGTCGAGGGCTCGATCCGGCAGGACGAACAGCTGCTGGAGACCGACCGGAAGTGGGCCGCGGTCGGCAGATCCGCCGACTTCGCCGAGGCGTACCCCGTCGACCTTCCCGGTTGACCGACGCGCCTAGGGCCCGCCCTTCCAGTGTTCGATGCGGTTGTGGTCGGGGGTGAAGCCGTGTTTGACGCCCCACAGCACGGCCTTGGTTCGGCTGTCGACGTCGATCTTGCGGTAGATGGTGCGAATGTAGGACTTGACGGTGTTCGGGCTCAGGTAGGTCAGCGCCGCCACCTCGGCGTTGCTCTTGCCCTGTGTGATGAGCGCCAGGATCTCCGACTCCCGGTCGCTCAACCCCTCACCGCGGCCCGGCCAGTCCAGGCCGACCGCGGTCCGGGTCCGCGCAGGCGCGTCGCTGACGACCAGCTCGCCGGCGTGGACGGCCTCCAGCGCGGCGACGAGGTCCCGCGCAGGAAGTGTCTTCGACAGATACCCGTGCGCTCCGTGCCGTTTGGCGCTCTCGATGAGGTCGGGATGAAAGTTCCACGTGTACACCACGACTCGGCGAGCGTGGGGATTCGCGACGAGGACACCGATCTCGTGATGGTCGGACTCCGGCTGGGCGAACGAGTCGTACAGGACGACGTCGACGTCGTCGCTGACGCCCATCGTGGCGTCGAGCTCGGCCACGACGATGCGGTCGCGGTAGTTGTCGAACATGTTGGCAACGCCCATCACGACCACGTCGTAGTCGTCGACCAGCGCAACGGTGATCGGACGCTTCGCAGATGACGACACGCATGCGACATTACCGCCCTAGGGGTGTATCCGGACCACCCCAAAGGGTCTTTCCTGGAGAGTGCGCCGCCACGGGAAAGTGTTGCCGCTCAATCGAAGTTGGTCCGTCGCGACGGGTGTAGCCCCGGCAGCACAGGGTAAGGAAGCTGACGGTTCAAAGGGAATCATCGAGCGGAGGAATTATGGCTAGTGGCGTTGCGACGGTGTGGATGCCCGTCGAAGACATGAGTCGGGCACTGAAGTTCTACGGCGAGACCCTCGGTCTGAAGGTCAAGAGCGAGGGCGACGACTGGTCCGAGCTCGACGCCAACGGGGTGTCGATCGGACTCAACGGCCGCGAGGAAACCCACGGGGAGCACACCGGCGGTGCAGTGCTCACGCTGCAGCCCGACGGCACCCTGTACGACGAGCTGGTCCGTCTCACCGACGCGGGTGTGACGTTCGTCGGCGAAGTCAGTGAACATCCGTGGGGCCGGATCGCGGCGTTCAAGGACTCCGAGGGCAACGACCTTCAGCTGTTCGAGCCGCCGTCGGAGTAACGACGGCGGCCCCCCGAGAGCCCCATTCCCGTTGGGAATGGGGCTCTTTGGTGAAGCGAGCTAGGAGCGGATCGCACTCTGCTTCTCCAGGAATGCCGCGGTGTCGTAGAAGGTGCGGAACGCCTCGATCTCCTCACCGCCGGACTCGAGCACACTGACGCCGTCGTAACTGAAGGCCGAGCCGTTGGTCAGCGTGCCCGTCGACGTCCACTCCAGGAAGGTGATGCCGTCTCCGGTGACGACGTTGTGAAACGTCGAGTCGATCTCCCCGAATACGCGCCGGTACTGCTCCCAGAACGTGCGGGCACCGTCCTTGCCGCTCTGCCCGTGCGGCATGCCGGCCTTGTCGAGGGTGGCGTCGTCGGTGAACAGCGCCACCAGCGGTTCGACGTCGTCGCCTCGGTGCAGTTCGCCAAGGGCGTTCACGAACTTCTGTGTCAGATCATCCATGAGGTGCCCTTACCCGGCGCCGATCGCGTCAACCGAAGATGTCGTCGACGTCAGAGTTTGCCGCGCAGCAGGAGGTTCCAGTAGATCTGCGGCAGGCCGTGACGGTCGAACGCCCACGCCGAGCGGCGCGGCTTCACCGGGTCCATGAACCGGGGCAGCGGCGAGGCGAGCGCGCCGGTGCGGGTGAACTCACCGGGGATGAGGTGGTGCGCGTCGGTGGCGATGGGCGCCACGGTGTAGCCGTCGTATTCGGCTGCCGTGGCGGCACCGCCGCGTGCGGCCACCACGTTGTCGACCAGGATCGCGATCTGGCGCCTCAGCGCACCCCCTGACGGGTCGGTTTCGACGGTTGCCCCGTCGCCGGCCGCCCACACGTTGGCATGGGTGCGGTGTCGGAAGGTCCTTGGGTCGACGTCGACTAGGCCGACACCCTCGTCGGTCGCCAGTCCGGAGTCCACCAGCCACTGCGGTCCCCGGAACGGCGGCACCAGGTGCAGCAGGTCGTAGGAGAATGGCCGCACGGTGCCGTCTCGCCGATCGGTTGCGGTGATGTGGTGTTCGTCGGGAAACAGCCCGGTGACGGCCGTGTCGTACAACACCCGAACCCCAAGCTCGCGCAGCTCGCGGCGGATCTTGACGTCGAGATCCGGTGCGTCCAAGATCTTCGGCCGGTCGACCAACAGTGTGATCTCGACCCCCGGCAGACGGCCGGTGCGCTTCCAGTGGGCTGCGGCGAGGAACAGCGGTTTGACGGTGGTACCCGTACAACTCACCGGCGGACGGGGCACGGTGAAGATCGCGTGACCACCAGCGGGCATGCGCCGCACCAGTTTCCACGTCTTCTCGGCCGCGTCCAGATAATTGCTGGTGACCGCGGGGGAGTCCATGGCCGCGGCGATGCCGGGTAGCGCGTCGGTGTCGGGAATCAGACCGGTCGCCAGGACCAGGTCGCGGTATCGGAGGCTGCGCCCGGATGCACACCGCACGACGCGTTCGACCGCGTCGACGGCGACCGCGTGATCGCGAACCCACGTACAGCCCTTCGGTGTCACCGAGCGTTGCGTACGTTCGGCGCTGCGCATGGTGGCCTGACCGCCCCCGACGTAGGACAGCAGCGGCCGGTAGGTGTGCACGGACTGCGGTTCCACCACCGTGACGTCGGTGATGCCCCGCCGGAGCAGTCGCGCGGCGGCGCTGATCCCGGCGTTGCCACCGCCGATGACGACGACGTCGGCGGTCTCGTCGACGTCGGGGTCCGGGGCGGCCATCGAGGTGTCTTACCCGCAATCTCGGAGAACTAACGCACGTCCGGTTGGCGCACCCGAGGATTCGTCCGAGATCCGATGATTGAACGCCGCGGGACGGGGCATGTTGCGAACACCGCCCCCAAAGATGCGACGGAGCACCACAGTGAGCACGATTTTCACCGATGAACTGATCGACCGATCCCCGATCCACGTGCCGGCCGGAGTGTATCCGCCGCAGGAGGACTCGGCTCTTCTCGTCGACGCGTTGCGTACGTCCGGCCGAGCCGCCGGAAGTCGTATCGCAGACCTGTGTTCGGGTAGCGGCGTCGTCGCATTGGCCGCCGCGGAGCAGGGCGCCGCATCGGTGGCCGCGTTCGAGATGAGCCCCGTCGCCGTGTCGTGCGCCAGGCGCAACGCCGCCGCCACCGGCCTCGACGTGAAGGTGCACCGCGGATCCTGGACTCGGGCAGTCGAATTCGAGGCGTTTGACGTCGTGACGTGCAACCCGCCCTACGTTCCGTTCGACGACGGTGCCGACGAAGCGGTGGTCCCCGATGAAGCAGGCCCGGCGACGGCGTGGAACGCGGGCCGCGACGGTCGCCGGATCCTGGACCCGCTGTGTGAGCGCGCCCCCGAGATGTTGGTCGACGGCGGAACGATCTTCATCGTCCACTCGGAGTTCGCCGACGTCGACCGCACCGTCGACGGGTTGCGCGCGGCCGGGTTACGGGCCCAGGTGGTGGCGCAGCGCTGGATTCCGTTTGGTCCCGTGCTGACCGCCCGGGCGCAATGGCTGGAACGCATCGGGCTTCTCGAGGTGGGCAGGCGGCGGGAACGGCTGGCCGTGATCAGGGGTGACCGGTCGTGAATCTCGCTGTCTAGACCGGCCTTACGAAACGGCTACGCGTCGCTGTCGATGACACGTTGCGCGATGTCGGTCAACTTGACGTTGCTCTCCTGGCTGAGCTGACGCATCATGTTGAAGGCGCGCACGGAGTCGACCTTGAACCGCTCCATGATGATGCCCTTGGCCTGACCGATGCGATCTCGGCTCAGCAGGGCAGCGTTGAGCTGGCTCTGCGTTTGCGTCGCGATGATGGCTGCGGCGGCATGGGCGGCCAGGATGCTGCCCACGGTCTCGGCGTTGGAATCCCACGTCCTTGGCTCGAACCCGAACAGGTTGAGGGCTCCTGCGGTGCGCTCGGCGGTGTACAGCTTGAACGACAACCCGCTGAGCACGCCGATTTCCACCACGGCTGGCGAGTACTGCGGCCACCGGGTCTCCAGCCGGAAGTCGTCGGTGCGGACCACCGTGTCGGCGAGGGCGGCCTGAACGCACGGACCCTCCTGAAACGTGACCTGGAGGATGTCGAGCTGGTGGGGGAGTTCCGAGGTGGTGGCGATCGAACGAAACTTGCCTCCTCGTTCCAGCAGCAGAATGCCTGCGGTGTCCACCCCTGGAATGAGGTCCACGGCGGCCGCGGTGACTTCGTCGAGAATTGTGTCCAAGCTGGGCTTGGGCACCAAATTCCTCGACATCTCTGCCATTCGCATGGCGAGGTCGTGATTCGTCGGTTGGGACACGTACGAGCATGCCCCCACCCAGCACACGTCAAACGGAACCGAGGTCAACGACTTCTGGCCTGATCCGTGGGGTGCCGTGACCGTCGCGCGAGATCAGCCCCCGTTCTTCGAAGGCGTCGAGCCACCCCCGCATCGGCCACCACCCCCAGCGTCGGTGGAACGTGACGGCGTTCGTCACGATGTCCCGCAGGTGTTCGACCGGCGGATCGGAGATCGGGTGGAACTGGTGAAACGCGTGTGCGCCGCCCACCCACCGCAGTCCGACCGACGCGGCGGCCGCGCGTTGCGCGTAGTCGGTGTCCTCACCGCCGTAGCCCGTGTAGTCGGTACAGAAACCGCCGATGCGCTCCCAGACCGACGTGGTGACGGCGAAGGACAGCGACCAGAAGAGTTCGTACTCCGCGCCTGCCTCGATGACGCCGGCCGCCGGAGCGGGTCGGGCCGGATGGGGGTCGGCGAGGGTGGACAGGCGGTCCACGTCATACCCGTCGGGGGCAGGGGGCGGCAGGTAGGTGACGGGTCCACAGAGCAGCGCATCAGCGTGCGCGGGATCGCGTGCCGCGGTGAGGTAGTGGGTGAGCATGTCGGGCGCGGGGATGCAGTCCACGTCCAAGAAGACCAGCAACTCGGCGCCATCGTCGATCGCCACCCGGGCGCCGAGATTGCGCGCCTCCGCCATCGGGATGCGCGCCGATCCCGTCCGCAGCGGCACGCCGAGCGTGCGGTCGTCGCGGCCGCATACCGTTCCAAGCGCGTGGTCGTCGTCGACAGCCACTACGACGTGGCGGTCGGCCCGAATGTCGCTGCGGTCAAGGCCTTCCAGCTGCCTGCGCAGGTGTGAGGCGCGACCACGTACGGCCGTCACGATCGCCGTCTTCACGCCGCGGCCACCCGGTCGATCAGCGCCGCCGCCCGTGCCGCCGAATGGGACGTCTGCCATCGATCCCACACGTCCGAGCCAAGGGCGCGCGCGTCGTCGACGAGGTGAGGCCAGTCCGCGAGGTCGGGCCATTGGGGCCGTACCACCGCAAGTCCCGCGCGGTGCAAGGCCCGTGCGGTGGCCCGCTGCTCGGCGAACGGTCGGTCCTGGGCAACGATGATCGCCGGCCGGCCCGCCGCGGCGATGTCGGCGACGGAGCTCTGGCCGGCCGACGAGACCACCACGTCGGCCGCGCACAACGCGGGCCAGGGGTCCTCGGCCCACGGACCGCCCTTCACGCCGAGCGTCGTCCACGAGAACTCGGGATGTGCTGCGGCACACCGGTCCACCGTTTCCGTCGTGAGGTCGGCACCACCAGACCCGTTGAGCACCAGGATGCTTGGGCGGTCCCGCTGGGACGACTTGGGTCGTCGGCGACCGTCGAAACGGCTGATGCCGCCGACGTAGGTCGTCTTCTGGGAGTGCTGCGCCAACCACGGTGGCTCGTACAGCTTCTGGGGCCACGGCGCCACGATGTGGTCGGCTGCCCGATAGACCAGTTCGTGGGGGTCGTCGGTCCGGTCGCCCGGCATGGCCATCACGACGACGGGAACGCCGAGCAGGCGCACCAACAACGTCACCTCGACCGAAACGTCAACCACCATCACCCGGGGTCGATGGGTCGAGACCCACTCGGTGATCATGGACATGCGTTCGCGAAGGCCCCCGTCGTGATGGGGTGCCCAGTGAAGCGCTCCGTTCGCGTCGGCACCGACGGTGGCTATTCCGTCGTCGTCGCGCGGGAGCCGCACCGAGGAGACCCCGGGCTGCTCGGGGGTGGCGAGTGACGACAGGATGGTGACGGGCTCACGCAGGTGTGCGCAGATGCTGGTCGCCCTGGACAGATGCCCCCGACCGTGGTGATGCACGTAGTAGCCAATCATTGTCGGCGGCGTTCCGTTCGTCGATGAGGGCGCGATAGATGTCGAGGTAGCGCGTCACCATGGAGCTCGCGCTGCACCTGGTGATGGCGCTGTCGCGCACGGAGTCTCGCGGCAGGAGCACCGCCGCGGGGATCGCCGCAGCCATGTCGAAGACGTCGCCGGGGGCGACGAGGCGACCGCTCTTGGCGTCGATCACCTCGGGGATACCGCCGCGTTCGAAGGCGACGACGGGGGTGCCACACGCGGCCGCCTCGGCGGCGACCAGGCAGTAGGGCTCGTCCCACAGGGGCGTGACCAGGGCGGCCGCGGCGCCGCCAACCAGCGACGCCAACTCCTGTTGATCGAGATGTCCTGCGTAACAGACGCGTTCACTCAACTTGGGTGCGATGAACTCGCGAAAGTAGTCCGCGTTGCCGATGGGGCCGGCCAATACCAAGCGACGCCCGGCCACCGCCGCCGCCGCAATCGCGAGGTGCGTGCCCTTCTCCGGGGTCAGCCGGCCGGACCACACCAGATGGTCACCGCCAGGGCCGGCAGGCCACCGGGACGGGTCGACGCCGTTGGGCACCACGTGCAGTTGATCGGGGACGACGTGCCGCCACGTGTCGGCCGTGAAGCCGCTCACCGCGGCGAAGGCGGAGCCGGCGCCGCCGGTCGCACCAATCGCGGACTCGAGCCACGGGAGCGGCGGCGTGTGGAAGGTGGTCAGCATCGGAATGCGCAACCGCGGTGCCAGATGGATCGGCACGTGATGAAGGCAGTGGTTGTGGATGACGTCGACGTCGTGGGCGTGGTCGACGAGGTGCCGCATGAGGTCGAGGAAGGCGTGGTGGTCGGATTCCTTCACCGCACCGGGCAACGGGAACGGCCCCGCCGCGGCCGCGGTGCGCGGCAAGGGCGTGATCGTCAGGCCGGGATCCGCGGAGTCGAGGTCCGAGTCGGCGTCGGCGAACAGGGTGACGCGATGGCCCTCGTCGGCGAGCGCGCGGGCCAAGTGCCAGACGTGGGCTTCTAGACCACCGGCGAACGGTTGGCGGATGGGGAACCGGTTGTGGGCGATGAGGGCTATGTGCAGGCGTGACGTCATGCCGACGTCCGGTCGTCGGTCACACCGGTGGTTATGAAGGTCACGCGCAGCCCTTTCGCCCGGGGACGAACGGGCCGTGGGTACTTACCCCGTCCCGCGGACTTGTAACAGCGGTCGCCAAGATGGTCAGACAAACTGAGCGGGGTGAGTCCGACCAGCTAGATTCGTCAGTCATGGCCCTGTCCCCAGACATCGTCGGCATGACCTACGAGCATCCCGAGCCGTTCGTGGTCGGACGTGAAGAAGTCCGCCAGTACGCGGCGGCGGTGAAGAACCAGGACGCCGCCTATCACGACGAGAACGCGGCCCAGGCGCTCGGCCACGACGCGATCCTGGCTCCGCTGACGTTCATCTCGATCCTCGGGTACCGAGCCCAGATGGCGTTCTTCGAGCACGCGAACATCGTGATCACCGACGAAAAGCTCATCCAGGCCGAGCAGAGCCTGAAGATCTTCCTTCCCATCAAGGCCGGGGACGTCCTGCGGTGCCGCATCCGCATCGACTCGCTGCGGCGGGCGTTCGGTGCGGACGTCCTTACGCTCAAGAGTTGGATCGTCAACCAGGACGGCGAGACCGTTCAGGAGGACTACACGACGATGGCGGGACGCACCGAGCCCGACGAGGCTTGACCGGCCGGGTGTTTCCCCAGCGCCCCACGGGGTAAGTCCTCGGCGCGCGGCAATGCGCACGAAGAGTGGTGGGGAGCGTCAAGGTGGTAGACGACGTCGGGCGGCAGCGGACGTGGAAGGAGTTCTCCGCGGCGGTCAACATGACGGCGTCGGAGCTCACGGAGTGGCTGATGAGCGACGAGTCGAAGTCGGTGGGGCAGAAGTCGGGTGGTGCGACCGAGTCGACGGGGCACGCCAGCGGGCGGCACATCGTGACGATCCTGCAGACGAAGAAGGCCGACCTCTCCCTTGGCGACTACGACCACATGCAAGAGGTGGTGGGTTACGTCAAACGTCATCTCGCGCAACGTCCGTCGGGTGAGGTGGACGACTCCGCCTGGCGCTTCTCGCTGATGAACTGGGGTCACGATCCAGTCAGGAAGAACTCTTGACTCATTCCAGACAACGTACTAAAACGGATGGCGTGGGTGCTTCAGTCGAATTTCAGCGACTGCTGCGGGAGGCGGCGCTGCGGGTAACGCGGCCACGGGTCGCCGTGCTCGGCGCCGTGTACGCCAACCCGCACGCCGACACCGAGACCATCACCCGCGCGACCCGCGCCCAGGTGCCCGACGTGTCCCACCAAACCGTCTACGACGCGCTGAGCGCACTCACCGCGGTCGGCCTGGTGCGCCGGATTCAGCCCGCCGGATCCGTGGCGCGCTACGAGTCCCGCGTCGGCGACAACCACCATCACGTGGTGTGTCGGTCGTGCGGCGCCGTCGCCGACGTCGACTGTGCCGTCGGCGAAGCGCCCTGCCTCGTCCCCGCCGACGGCGACGGCCACCTCGAAGGCTTCACGGTCGACGAGGCGGAAGTCATCTACTGGGGCTATTGTCCCGACTGCTCGAAGGTGAGCCAAGCTCGATCAGAGTCGTGAAACACAGCCCGTTTCGCCAACCCTGGAAGGAATGTCGTGTCAACCGATACATCCGATAGCCGCCCGCCCGCTCCCGCCTCCGGGACTCAGTCCAACAGCGAGAGCGAGAATCCGGCGATCCACTCTCCCGAACCCAAAGCGCATGCGCCACTGAGGAATCAGGACTGGTGGCCCGAGCAGGTCGACGTCGCGGTGCTGCATCGTCAGTCGGAGAAGGGCAACCCGCTCGGCGCGGACTTCGACTACGCCGAGGAGTTCGCGAAGCTCGACGTCGACGCGCTCAAGGCCGACGTCCTCTCGGTGATCACCACCTCGCAGGACTGGTGGCCCGCCGACTACGGCAGCTACGCCGGTCTGTTCATCCGGATGAGCTGGCACTCCGCGGGCACCTACCGCATCTTCGACGGACGCGGTGGCGGCGGCCAGGGCAGCCAGCGCTTCGCTCCGCTGAACAGCTGGCCCGACAACGCCAACCTCGACAAGGCCCGCAGGCTGCTGTGGCCGGTCAAGCAGAAGTACGGCAACAAGATCTCGTGGGCCGACCTGATCGTGTTCGCTGGCAACGTCGCACTGGAGTCGGCCGACTTCCAGACGTTCGGCTTCGGCTTCGGCCGCGAGGACATCTGGGAGCCGGAGGAGATCCTGTTCGGCCAGGAGGACACCTGGCTGGGCACCAACAAGCGGTACTCCGGCGAGCGTCAGCTGGAGGAGCCGTACGGCGCCACAACCATGGGCCTGATCTACGTCAATCCCGAAGGCCCAGAAGGCAAGCCGGATCCGCTGGCAGCCGCCCACGACATCCGCGAGACCTTTGGCCGGATGGCCATGAACGACGAGGAGACGGCCGCGCTGATCGTCGGCGGCCATACCCTCGGCAAGACGCACGGTGCCGGTGACGCCGAGTTGGTCGGTCCCGAGCCCGAGGGCGCGCCCATCGAGCAGCAGGGCCTCGGCTGGAAGTGCGCCTATGCCTCCGGCAAGGGCGGAGACACCATCACCAGCGGGCTCGAGGTGGTGTGGACCCCCACCCCGACCAAGTGGAGCAACGCCTACCTCGAACTGCTATACGGCCACGAGTGGGAGTTGACGAAGAGTCCCGCCGGCGCATGGCAATTCGAGGCCAAGGACGCCGAGGAGATCATCCCCGACCCCTTCGACTCCGCCAAGAAGCGCAAGCCCACGATGCTCGTCACCGACGTCTCGATGCGGGTCGACCCCATCTACGGCCCGATCACCCGGCGGTGGCTCGACCACCCCGAGGAGCTCAACGAGGCGTTCGCCAAGGCCTGGTACAAGCTGCTGCACCGTGACATGGGACCCGTCACCCGCTATCTCGGACCGTGGGTGGCCGAGCCGCAACTGTGGCAGGACCCGGTGCCGCCGGTCGACCACGCACTGATTGACGAAGACGACGTCGCCTCGCTCAAGACCGCGGTGCTGAACACCGGAATCGGGATACCGCAACTGGTCAAGACGGCGTGGTCGGCGGCGTCGAGCTTCCGCAGCACCGACAAGCGCGGCGGCGCCAACGGTGCACGTCTTCGCCTTGAGCCGCAGCGCAATTGGGAGGTCAACGAGCCCTCCGAACTGGCCTCGGTGCTCCCCGCGCTCGAGAAGATCCAGCAGGACTTCAACTCCTCGGCGACCGGCGGGAAGAAGGTGTCGCTCGCCGACGTCATCGTCCTGGCCGGATCCGCGGCGGTGGAGAAGGCCGCGAAGGACGCGGGCTACGAAATCGACGTGCACTTCGCGCCCGGCCGGACCGACACCACACAGGCCGAGACCGACGTCGAGTCCTTCGCGGTGCTCGAACCTCGAGTCGACGGGTTCCGCAACTACATTCGGCCCGGCGAGAAGACCGCCGTGGAGAAGCTGTTGGTCGAGAAGGCCTACTTCCTCGACCTCACCGCGCCGGAGATGACGGTTCTCGTCGGCGGCCTTCGTGCGCTGAGCGCCAACCACGGCGGCAACAAGCACGGCGTCTTCACGGACAAGCCGGGTGTGCTGAGCAACGACTTCTTCGTGAACCTGCTCGACATGGGGACGTCGTGGAAGCCGTCGGAGACCAGCGAGAACGTCTACGAGGGCACCGACCGCACCACGGGTGAGCTGAAGTGGACGGCCACCGCGAACGATCTGGTGTTCGGGTCGAACTCGGTGTTGCGCGCCGTCGCCGAGGTCTACGCACAGGACGACAACCGGCAGCGGTTCGTCGAGGACTTCGTCGCGGCCTGGGTGAAGGTGATGAACCTCGATCGGTTCGACCTGCACTGATCGTCTGTTCGACGCCGGGCCGGATACCTTCGGGGTCCGGCCCGGCTCGTCGAGTTCTACAGTGAGGCATGAATTTCGAGGAGTATCGCGGCTACGACGCCACCGGTCTGGCTCACCTCGTCGCCAACGGGGAGGTGTCGGCGGCCGAGTTGCTCGAGCTGGCGCGTGACAGGGCGGCGGTGGTCAACCCGCGGATCAACGCAATCGTCCGCGACGTACCCGCTACGCCGACAAGCGATCTCGTCGGTCCTTTCGCCGGTGTTCCGTTCCTCGTCAAGGACTTGGCCCAGGACTACGCCGGCCTGCCGACCTCGTCGGGATCGCGTGCGCTGGCGTCGACTCCCGTTGCGCAGCACGCGACGATCGTCCAGAGGTGGATCGACGCGGGACTGGTCATCTTCGGCAAGACCAACACCCCCGAGTTCGGCGCCAAGGGCGTCACCGAGCCCGCGGTGTGGGGGCCGGCGCGCAACCCCTGGGATCTGGGGCGGACGCCCGGCGGATCCTCCGGCGGGTCCGCCGCCGCGGTCGCCGCGGGCATCGTGCCGTGTGCCGGCGCCAACGACGGCGGCGGGTCGATCCGCATTCCGGCGGCCTGCTGCGGGCTCGTCGGCTTGAAACCCGGCCGCGGACTTACCCCCTCGGGTCCGGTGAGCAGTGAACCCATGCACGGCGCCGCCGTCCAGGGCGTGGTCTCCCGCACGGTCCGCGACACCGCAGGAATGCTCGACGTCGTCAGCGGCGGCGAGCCGTCCGGACCCTACGTGCCGGGACTGCCTGCCTCGCCGTTCGCGCGGTGCGTCGGCGAGGATCCGGGACGACTTCGGATCGGCGTGCACGTTCCGTCGGCGATCAATCCGTCACCGCACCCCGAGGCGTTCGCGGCGGTCGACGCCACGGTGCGTGTACTGACCGACCTCGGACACGACGTCGTCGAACTGACCACGGCGCCATACGACGACGCGGTGTTGGCCAAGGACTTCCTGCTCACCTGGTTCGTCCACGTCGCATGGGACGTCGCCGAGGCCAAGCGGCTGACGGGTGCCGGTGACGAGTCCTTCGAGCGGGACACGCTCGTCATGGCGGCCCTCGGCCGCGCGACCGGCGGCGTCGACTACGTGGCGGCGGTCGAACGACGACACCAGCACACGCGCCGGCTGACGGACTTCTTCGACACCCACGACCTGCTGCTGACTCCCACCCTGGCGACCCCTCCGCCGCGGATCGGCGAATTCGACCTTCCGGTGGCGCTGCAACGCAGTGCCGACGTGCTGCTCAAGACGCGCACTGCCCGGTTGTTGCGGTACACCAAGATCGTCGACGACATGGTGGACGACAACCTCGGCTGGGTGCCCTATACGCAGCTCGCGAATCTGACTGGGCGACCGGCGATTTCACTGCCCCTGCACCAGACGGCCGACGGGCTGCCGTTGGGCGTCCAGTTCGTCGCACCCCTGGCGGGTGAGGCGCTGCTGATCCGCTTGGCCGCCCAACTCGAAGAGGCGCTGCCGTGGGCCGATCGCGTGGCACCCGCGGTGTGATAGACACGGCCCTATGTCAGCGTCGCGCGTGACCGGCGATCGCCTGTTGGTGCCGGGGGAGACGTGCTGGCGCCTCGAGCATGCCGAGCAGTTCGCCTTCATCGTGGATGCGGCCGACTACTTTCGCCACACCAAGGCGGCGATGCTGCGCGCCAAGCACCGCATCCTCCTCATCGGGTGGGACTTCGACGCCAGGACGGTGTTCGAACCGGGCGGCAAGACCCTGCCCGGGTACAACGAGCTGGGGCCGTTCCTGCGGTCGCTGGTTCGTAAGCGGCCCTCGCTCGAGGTGCACGTCCTGCGATCCAACCTGAGGTTGCTGCCCGCCTTCGAGGGGCTGTGGACGGGTGTCACCCCCGTCTCGGTGATGAACCGCTTCAGCAGCGAGCGCATGCACTTCGCCATCGACGGCGCGCACCCCACGGGTGCCGTCCACCACCAGAAGATCGTCGTGGTCGACGACGCAGTCGCCTTCTGCGGCGGCATCGACTTCACCGTCGACCGGTGGGACACCCCTGAGCACCTCGACGAGAACAGGCTGCGGCGCGCGCTCGGGGAGCCCCACGGGCCCCGCCACGAGGTGGCGGCCGCGGTGGACGACGCCGCGGCGCGGGCGCTCGGCGAGGTCGCCCGCGACCGCTGGTTGGCCGCGACCGGGCAATCCCTCGAACCGGTCGAATCCACCAGGGACGTCTGGCCCGACGCGCTGGCGCCCACGCTGCGCGACGTCGACGTCGCCATCGCGCGCACCATGCCCCGGCTCGGCGACGGCGAGGAAATACGCGAGGTGGAGGCGCTGAACCTCGCGGGGATGGCGGCCGCGCGCGAGACCATCTACCTGGAGAACCAGTACCTCGCCTCGCGGACGCTGGTGGACGCCCTCGCGGCGCGGCTGCGCGAGCAGGCCGGACCGGAGATCGTCATCGTGATCCCGCGCAAGTCCGAGAGCCCGCTGGAGGAGCGCTCGATGGACAGCGCCCGCTACCGCATGCTGAAGAGGTTGTGGGCGGCCGACCTGCACGACCGGCTCGGGGTGTACTGGCCGGTGACCGACGGTGGCACTCCCGTGTACGTGCACGCGAAGGTGATGGCGGTCGACGACCGACTCTTCCGGGTCGGCTCGTCGAACCTCAACAACCGCTCGCTGGGTTTCGACAGCGAATGTGACGTGGCGGTGGAAGCAGTTGGCACCGACGACTCGGGCGTCGCCAGGACGATCGTGACGCTGCGCAACGCGCTCGTCTGCGAACACCTCGGCGTTGACGTCGAGGAGTTCGAACGGGAGCACGCCGAACGGGGGTCCTTCCTCGCAGCAGTCGAGGCGCTCCGCGGTTCGGGCCGCACCCTGCTGCGGTTCACTCCCGAGACGGTGGTCGGGGAGGCCAGCCTGTGGGCGGAGAACGACCTGATGGACCCCGACCGGGTGCCCGAGTCGTTCGCAAGGAGCGTGGCGAGGTGGCTCGGCGGGTTCGTCGACTGACGGGGTCCCCGAGCCGGCGGGCACCATGGACGGCATGACGACCCCACCCCTGGACCGAATGTCCATCGAGGAGAAGGCGTCGCTGCTCAGCGGCGCCGACTTTTGGCACACCGCAGCGCTCGAGGATCATGGGGTTCCCTCGATCATGCTCACCGACGGCCCGCACGGCCTGCGCAAGCAGCGTGGGTCGGGCGATCATCTGGGGCTCGGCGACAGCGTGCCCGCCACGTGCTTCCCGCCCGCCGTCGCCATGGGCTCGTCGTGGGACGTCGACCTCGTCCGGCGCGTCGGCGAGGCGATCGGCACCGAGGCGGCCGTCGAGAACGTCGCCGTGGTGCTCGGACCGGGCGTCAACATCAAGCGATCGCCGTTGTGCGGGCGCAACTTCGAGTACTTCTCGGAGGATCCCGTCGTCGCCGGGGTGCTCGGCGCGGCCATCGTCGACGGCATCCAGAGTCGCGGCGTCGGCGCGTCGCTCAAGCACTTCGCGGCCAACAACCAGGAGACCGACCGGATGCGGGTCAGCGCCGACGTCGACCCGCGGCCGTTGCGCGAGATCTATCTGCGCGCCTTCCAACGCGTCGTCGAGGACGCCCGCCCGTGGACGGTGATGTGCTCCTACAACCGCGTCAACGGCGTGTACGCCTCGGAGGATCGCTGGCTGCTGACCACGGTGCTGCGCGACGAGTGGGGTTTCGACGGGATGGTGGTGTCGGACTGGGGTGCGGTCGACGACCGTGTCCGGGCGCTGGCCGCGGGCCTCGATCTGGAGATGCCCGGGTCCCGCGGCAACACGAATGCCCAACTGGTGGCAGCGGTCGCCGACGGATCCCTTGACGCGGACGTGGTCGACGTCGCGGCAGGCCGCGTGCTGACGCTGGTCGACCGGACAAGGGCCGCCGTCGAGAACCCGGCGACGCTCGACATCGATGCCCACCACGCCCTGGCGCGGGAGGCGGCGGGGCGTTCCGTCGTCCTGCTGAAGAACGACGGCGGCCTGCTACCGCTGGCGCAGGACGCCAGCATCGCCGTGATCGGCGCCTTCGCCGCCGAACCGCGCTACCAGGGTGCCGGCTCGTCGATGATCAGCCCCACCCGGCTCGACAACGCGCTCGACGAAATACGCTCGCTGGCAACCGGATCGGTGACCTATGCCGCCGGATTCAGTACCGCGGTCGACGTCACGGAGACCGAGTCGGCGGGCTTGCGCGACGAGGCGGTGGCCGCGGCGTCCGGTGCCGACGTCGCCGTCGTCTTCCTCGGCCTGCCCGCCCGGCTGGAGTCCGAGGGCTACGACCGCGACGACGTCGACCTGCCCGCCGCGCAGCTGGCCGTCTTGGCGGCCGTCGTCGACGCCAACCCCAACGTCGTCGTCGTGCTGTCCAACGGCGGTGTCGTCGCCCTGCCCTTCGCCGCCAGCGTGCCTGCGATCCTCGAGGGGTGGCTGCTTGGTCAGGCGGGCGGCGGGGCGACCGCCGACGTCCTCTTCGGCGTGGTCAACCCGTCGGCCAAGCTGACGGAGACCGTTCCGCTGCGGTTCGCCGACAGCCCCGCCTACCTGGACTTCCCCGGCGAGTTCTCCCACGTGCGCTACGGCGAGGGCCTGTTCGTGGGGTATCGCTGGTATGACGCCCGCGATCTCGACGTCGCCTATCCCTTCGGTCATGGGTTGTCCTACACCGCCTTTGAGTACGGGCCGCCGTCCGCGACGACTCTGGCCGACGGGGACGTCGACGTCCGGGTGGCCGTGACCAACACCGGATCGGTGGCAGGCCGCGAGGTCGTCCAGCTGTACTCGTCGCTGCCCGCGGCCGTCACGCAGCGCCCGCCGCGCGAGCTGAAGGCGTTCGCGTCCGTTGCGCTCGAGGCGGGCGAGACGCGCGAGGTGACCCTGCGGGTGCGGCGAAAGGACCTGGCGTACTGGGACGTTCGCGTCGACTCCTGGATCGTCGAGGGTGGCACCTACACCCTCGAGGTCGCGGCCTCCAGTCGGGACGTCCGCGCGTCGGTGCGGGTCGAGGTCGCCGGTGACCCCGTGACCCTGCCGCTGTCGCGCTCGTCGTCGATCGGCGAGGTGATGGCCGACCCGCTCGCCGGCCCGATCCTGCAGGCCGCGATCGCCGAGATGACGGGCGTCGCACCGGATGCCGCGGGCTTGGTGCCCGAGGGCGTGGACCTCCAGAAGATGCTCGACTCGTTCCCCATCGGCCGGGTCGGGATGTTCGGCGCCGACGTCGACCCCGCCATGGTCGACGCACTCCTCGCGGCGGGGCAGGTCCGACCAGACGCCCGGGTAGACGCCGACGGTTAGGCGAGCCGTACCTTCGGTTTACGAACCCCGCGGGTGGGCAACCCGCAGTCACCGCGAGATAGCAGGGCCTACCTGCTCAAGCCCCGATGCGGTTCGATGAAGGAGATGGTTCCATGGCGATCAACGACGACGACATCACGACGACCGGCGCCGGTGGCGAGGGTCCTGCCGACGGTGGCTCCAACCCCGGTGGTCATGACGGTGGTGCGGACGGCAGTGCCGGTGGCGAGGGTCCTGCCGACGGTGGCTCCAACCCCGAAGGCCATGACGGTGGTGCGGACGGCAGTGCCGGTGGCGAGGGTCCTGCCGACGGTGGCTCCAACCCCGACGGTCACGACGGCGGCGCGGACGGCACTGCCTGACCCAGCACCATGCTGAACCGTTGCATCGGCACCGACCCCCAGACGTTCGCCCGCGAACACTGGGGGCGGTTGCCGTTGCTCACCAGGGCGGCGGATCTGCCCCGCGACTTCGACGACCTCCTGTCGACCACTGACGTCGACGAGCTGCTCGCCGAGCGCGGTGTCCGGGCCCCGTTCATCCGGGTGGCCAAGGAGGGCGGGCTGGTGGCGCGGGACGCCTATCTGGGTCCGGCCGGTTTCGGCGCCGAGATGCCCGACCAGGTCGACTCCGCGAAGGTCCTCGCCCAATTCGCTTCCGGCGCAACGATAGTGCTTCAGGGTCTGCACCGGCTGTGGCCCCCGATCATCGACTTCGTCAGAGGCATGGTCGACGACCTGGGTCATCCCGTACAGGCCAACGCCTACGTGACGCCGCCGCAGAACCGCGGGTTCGACCCGCACTACGACGTCCACGACGTCTTCGTACTGCAGACCGCGGGCACCAAGCACTGGACCGTCCACGAACCGGTCCACGTCGACCCCCTCGGCACCCAACCGTGGACCGATCACCGCGACGCCATAGCGGTACGCGTCCAAGACGAATCCGTCGTCGACGCCGTGCTCAATCCCGGTGACGCGCTGTATCTGCCCCGCGGCTGGATTCATTCGGCTCGAGCGCTTGGCGAGACGTCGGTGCACCTGACGATCGGCGTCGCCCCCTTCACCGGGATGGACGTGGTGCGCGCGGTCGTCGACCAGTTGGAGGGCGTTGCCGACTTCCGGAGGTCGCTGCCCGCGGCAGTCGACGTCACCGACCAGAGCGAGATGGTCGCGACCGTCACCAAACTCGTCGCCGAGCTGACCGACCGGCTGCGCGATCACGTCTCCGAGCTCGGCGAGGAAGCCGCGACCAGGATGCGGTCGCGATACGCCGACCGGACCCGGCCCGTCGCGGTCCGCCCGCTCGCGTCGTTGGCGGCGGCGGAGCAGGCCGCCACCATCGCGGTCCGCTGGCGCCACGGCCTGGTCGCCACCGTTCGTCGTCGGGACGGGCGGGTGCACCTGGTCCTGCCCGACCGCACCGTCAGCCTGCCCGACGTCTGCGCCGACGCGATCGCCGCGTTGCACGCCGGCTTGGTCGCCGACGCCGGTGCGCTGCCCGGGTTGGACGCGGCCGACGGGGAAGTGGTGATTCGCCGATTGCTCCGGGAGGCGGTCGTCGTGCCGGCCAACGGATGACGCTGCCGGCCGGCTGGCGGCCCTGCAGCGACATGTCGCGGGAACGCGTCGACGCCATGTACGGAACGGCGTCGGCCGGGTCGGCGTGGTTGATGCTCGAATTGTGCGGCGCCTGGGGACCTTCCGCGTTCATGGACTCGCCGTCGGTGGTCGACCCCGGGCTGGGACGGGCGATCGTCCGAAGGGCGGAGCAGGCGGGCATGCGGATCGCGGCGATCCGGCGGCCGGGCCGCCGGTCTGCGACGCGGCGCTGGCGCTGGTTCGTCGCCCGTTCCCAGCTCGGCGCCGAAGCGCTGTTCCACGGTGAGGTCGAAGGTCCGGACGGGTATCTGGAGTTGGCGCTCGACGGGTCCGACGGGCACGCGACCGACGGTCCGCTGGTGGCCGTGTGCGCGCATGGCCGGCACGACCAGTGCTGTGCGGTCCGTGGCCGTGGCGCGGCGGCGGCGATCGCGGCGCAGTATCCCGAATTCACTTGGGAGTGCTCGCATTTGGGTGGCGACAGGTTCGCGGCCACGATGCTGATTCTGCCCGAGGGCCTGTGCTACGGCCGTGTCGAGTCGGCGGACGCCGCCCACCTGGTGACGCTGTACGCCGAGGGGCGGGTGGACAACGGCCTGCTGCGCGGTCGGACGTCGCTACCGCACGTGGTGCAGGCAGCTCAGTACTTCGCCCGCGAGACATACGGTGACGACCGCGTGCAGGCCTGGGCGCCGGTGCGGTTGGAGCCGGGTGACGGCGCGACGCGGGTGGTGCTGGCCTCCGATTCCGGCCCAGTCGAGGTCGTCGTCGGCGAGCAGCTGTCCGAACCGCTGCTTTCTCAATGCAGCGCAACGATTCCCGGGCGGGTGCGCACCTTCACCTTGGTGTCGACGACGCGGGGCTGAGCACCGGGGTCTGCCACCTGGCCCGCCGCTGCTCGTCGGTCTGCTCCCACCAGGGCGGCGTCCCGCGTTCCCCCAGTGCGACCTTCGTGGCCTGCACGCCCGCGCGGGCGGCCCGTTCCTCGTCGGTTCCCTTGGTACGGCGCACTTCTCTGCGCCACGCCATCAGGATCTTGGTGAGCTCGGCCCGGCGCTCCTCGGGGATCGCGGGATCGGTCGCGCGCCACCGGCGCCCCTTGACGACGAAGTAGTGGCCGTCCTCGGTGACCGACGGTTCGTTCACCCGCTCGAGTCTAGGGACTCAGCTGCGGCGGTTGGCCCAACCGTCGTCGCCGTAGGCGAAGAGTTGAAGCGCGCGGTCCCAGGACCGGGCCCGGGAACGGTCGAGCGCCTTACGAACGGCCAGGCCGACGAGTCCGCAGAAGACCACGGCCAGGAGCCAGACCGACCAGCCCGCGCTGGTGGCGTTGACCGAGGCGTCGGACGGTCGAAGGGGTGCGCCGACGACCTTGCCCGTGTCGTCGAGCCACACGGTGATCGTCGCCCCCGCGGCTACGGACCCTGGGCTGGCGATGCGTTCGGTGCGCTCGCGGCCACCCTCACTCCACTTGGCGTCGACGTAGAGGGGCGTGCCGAACTCGGTCGGGGTGTCGGTGCCGGTCACCGCGTGGGCCTGCACGGAGTGGCGGGTCTGCACTTCCTGGTTCACGAATTGCATCGTCGAGTCGTAGGCCCGGTCGGCGACGTTCATCGCGACGGGGATGGCGAGCAGGGTCATCAGGAACAGCACCACGAACGTCAGCGCCTCGAGTCGGTCGCTGGCGCGGGTCAGTGGATTGCGTTGGAGCGCGCGAACGTTCCAGCGGAAGTGCTGAGCAAACGATTGGGTGCTCATAGGCGCGGTCCAAGTCGAAGTTCGGCAGTTCTCGTCAACACCTCATCCATGGTGACACCGGTGCCGGGAGCTGCCAAGTTATACGGCGTCAGGGCGATGAGCATCACAGCAGGTGAGTGGCGGGGGCCACCGTCGCCCCCGAATTGACGGTGGTGTGACCGGGCCCACCGGGAAGGCGGACACCCCGCCCAGCAAACCCCGTCGGGTCACGGTGCCTCGGGCGTCTCCCCGGTGACCTGGAAGACGATGCGGCGCCCGATCTGCGCGGCGTGATCGGCGAAGCGCTCGTAGAAGCGTCCGAGCAGGGTGATGTCGACCGCGGCCGCCACGCCGTGGCTCCACCGGTCGTCCATCATCATGGTGAAGAGGTGCCGGTGAAGTTGGTCCATGGCGTCGTCGTCGCGACCGATCTGGGCGGCCTGCTCGGGATCGCGGGACAGCACGACGTCCTTGGCGTTGTTGCCGAGGTCGACGGCGATGCGCCCCATTTCGGCGAAGTACCCGTTGACCTCTTCGGGGACCGCGTAATCCGGGTGCCGACGGCGGGCGATCTTCGCGACGTGCAACGCGAGGCCGCCCATCCGTTCGGCGTCGGCCACGTTCTGCATCGAGCTCACCACCACGCGCAGGTCACCGGCGACGGGCGCCTGCAGGGCCAGCAGAAGCAGCGAGGCTTCCTCGGCCTGGGCCTGCATGTGGGTCAGATGGTCGTGGTCGGTGATGACGTGTTCGGCAAGCGGCAGGTCGGCTTGCAAAAGGGCCTGGGTAGCCCGTTCCATCGCCAGACCGGCGAGGCCGCACATCTGACTCAACGTCTCGATGAGGGAGTCGAGCTGGCCGTGGAAGTCGTTCCGCATGATCCTTGTACTACCCGACGCGACGCAGGCCCGCCCCGGTGGGGCGCATATCGCCGCGCCGAACGCACACATCGTGAACGCGAACGTCGAGCAGGGCCGTCAACATGCGTGCGCTCGGCGGGGCAGGCCGTTATCGTCGCCGGATGAGTGAATCGGCCGCGTCACCGAGTACACCGTCCGGCCCCACCCTCGCACCGACGAGCACCCGGCGGGCAGTGCTCAACACGATGAAGGGCTCGGCGGGAAATCTCGTCGAGTGGTACGACGTCTACGTCTACACGGTGTTCGCCACGTACTTCGAGGCCCAGTTCTTCGACAAGGCCGACAAGAACTCGACGCTGTACATCTACGGCATCTTCGCGGTGACCTTCATCATGCGGCCGGTGGGCTCGTGGTTCTTCGGCCGATACGCCGACCGCCGCGGACGCAAGTCGGCGCTGATGCTCAGCATCACGGTGATGTCGGCGTGCTCGTTCGTGGTGGCAGTGATGCCGACCCGCGAGATCATCGGCTGGTGGGCGGCGGTGATCCTCATCTTCGGCCGGCTGGTTCAGGGCTTCGCCACGGGCGGGGAGTACGGGACGTCGGCGACCTACATGTCCGAGGCGGCCACCCCACATCGGCGCGGCTTCCTGTCGTCGTTCCAGTACGTCACCCTCATCGGCGGTCACGTGCTCGCGCAGTTCACGCTCCTCATCCTGCTGAGCTTCCTCGACGTCGAGACGGTGACGGCGTGGGGCTGGCGAGTCGGCTTCTTCATCGGCGGCATCGCCGCCCTGGTGGTGCTCTGGCTGCGCCGCTCGATGGACGAGTCGCTCAGCGAGTCCTACCTCGAGGCGGTTCGCGCAGGCACCGACAAGGCCGCGGGATCGCTGAAGGCGCTGTTCACCACCCACTGGCGTCCCCTGCTGCTGGTCTTCCTCATCACCGCAGGCGGCACGGTGGCGTTCTACACCTACACGATCAACGCGCCGGCGATCGTCAAGTCCACCTTCGGCGCCGACCAGGCCCTGACCGCGACGTGGATCAACCTCGCCGGGCTGATCTTCCTGATGCTCCTGCAGCCTCTTGGCGGGCTGCTCAGCGACAAGGTCGGTCGCAAGGTGCTCCTGGTGTTCTTCGGCGTCGGCGGCGTGCTTTACACCTGGGTGCTGTTGACCTACCTGCCGCAGGCCACGTCACCGCTGCTGGCCTTTGCGCTCACGGCGGTCGGGTACGTGATCCTCACCGGGTACACGTCGGTGAACGCCATCGTGAAGGCGGAACTGTTCCCCGCCGAGGTGCGGGCGCTCGGCGTCGGATTGGGCTACGCGCTCGCGAACTCCGTGTTCGGCGGCACCGCGCCCCTGCTGTATCAGGCGGCCAAGTCCTCCGACCGCATCGTCGAGTTCATCGTCTACGTCACCGTCGTCATCGGCGTCAGCCTGGTGGTCTACGTCTTCGGGCTGAAGAACAAGGGGATGACGGTGCTCGATCACGAGCAGGGCAGCGCGTGGGCGGTGCCGACCCGCCGCTGATGAAGGGTGCTCCCGGCGCAGGCTTCACGTACGGTGGGGCGTGGCGACGGACCCGCGACCTCGTGGTCGTGACGTCCTCGCCAGAGGCGTTGTGCCACAGCGTCTTTCGCCGTCCGATGATTCGAGGGGCCGCAGCTTGGTTGGTGATCCCGCACCCGGCCCAGGACAACCCCTTCCACGCGTGATTCACCGCAGAGCGGCTCTCAAGGTTCCGCTGATACTGGCTGGTGGGGCGGCGCTGACCTCGACGCCCCTGGCGGCCGCGGCGGGAGGCGGACGATGGTCGGTCGAGCGGGCACAGGGTTGGCATCGCGCCCATCGAGGGCTGGTCGGCGCCAACTACATTCCCTCCAACGCGATCAACCAGCTCGAGATGTTTCAGCCCGAGACCTACGACCTCCGGCGCATCGACGCCGAGCTCGCCATGGCCAGGCGAATCGGGCTCAACACCATCCGAGTGTTCCTGCACGATCTGTTGTGGACCCAGGACCGCCGCGGCTTCATTCGCCGTCTGATGCAGTTCGTGACCGTCGCGGCGCGGCGTGGCATCAAACCGCTGTTCGTATTCTTCGACTCCTGCTGGGACCCTCGACCCGCACTCGGTCCGCAGCGTGCGCCCGCACCAGGCGTGCACAACTCCGGGTGGGTGCAGAGCCCCGGCGCCGAACGCCTCGGCGACCGGAAGTACGTCGGCGTCCTCAAGGAGTACGTCACCGGGGTGATGAACCAGTTCCGCAACGACGACCGCGTGCTGGGGTGGGATCTGTGGAACGAGCCCGACAACCCCGCGACCGTCTACCGCAAGGTCGAGCGGACGGACAAGGACGACCTCGTCGCGGCGCTGCTCCCGCAGGTCTTCCAATGGGCGCGCGAGGTCGACCCGAGTCAACCCTTGACCAGCGGCGTGTGGCAGGGCGAGTGGGCGAACCCCGGCAAGCGCAGCGTCATTGCGGGCATCCAGCTCGACAACTCCGACGTCACCTCCTTTCACTCCTACGCAGAGCCGAGGGGGTTCGAGGCGCGGATCGCCGAACTGACCCCCTTGCGGCGACCGATCCTCTGCACCGAGTATCTGGCCCGCTCCCTGGGCAGCAGCGTGGAGGGGATCTTGCCGATCGCCCAACGACTCGACGTCGGGGCTTTCAACTGGGGTTTGGTTGCGGGCAAGACTCAAACGTTCCTGCCGTGGGACTCGTGGGATCGGCCGGACCCCAATCCGAAGGTGTGGTTCAGCGACCTCCTAGGCCCGGACGGGCGGCCATATCGAGATTCCGAGATCCGCGCGATTCGGCGGCTTACCCCCTTGCTTCGGGCGAAGTAGCGGTCGCCCCAATTTGCTGATGGCAACGTCGTCAACGTTTGCCACATTCCGTCTCGGAATTTGAGAGCTATTTCACACTGTCGGTTTCGCGCGTGTTACGGTGCTGAGATCTTCCTGAGAATACCGGCGAATGGACTGGTCACATGGCATCCAAGCATCGCAAGCATCCCGGCGTGGCCACTCGAATCGCGACGGTTGGTGTCGCCACCGCAACGGTGACAGCGCTAGCCATGAGTGCGGCACCACCGCCACTGGCGAACGCGGCGGCAACTCCGGGCTCGCCTGGCCTCCCTCCTATGCAACTGGCCCCCGGCGCGCCCGATCCGGCGTCGATCCCCGACCTGACCTTCGGCTTCGGCGGGCAGACCTACGACTCCTTCCAGGCCCTCGGGGCGGCACTGGAGACGACGTTGCTGAACAACGTCAACCTGGCCGGGCTGTTGAAGAATCTGGGCTACGACCCGGAAGCCGCCATCAACACGGCGTTGGGCAACGCGCTGACGCAGGCACTGACTGGCGTCACCGTCGACCTTGGCAGCGTTCCGGTTCTCGGCCCAATTCTCACCAAGGCCGGCATCACCAACGCAGCGGCGATCCTCAAGCTGCTCGGGTTCAACCTTCTCGACCCGTTCAACCTGTCCGGCGCCGCCACCCCCGGCCTGAACATCATCACCGCGGGCCCGCCGTTCAGCCTGTTGAAGTTCCTTGGCATCGACCTTGGCTGGGTGCCAGGGTTCCCGAACTCGGTCGCCGACGAGATCAACGGCACGCCCTACCTCGGCATCAACGCACTCGCCGTCCTCCAGGCCATTCCGACGGACAACTTGAACATCATCGAAAGGGGCACCCTCGAATCCATCATCGGGATCGTGTCGAACCTTCCGGGGGCCGACCTGAGCTTGGTCGACGTCCGGGTTCCCGTCGTCGTCGGCTTCGGACTCGGTGCGTTCGCCGCGGGCATGGCGTACCCGCAGGTCGTCGCGGATCTGGCGAATCAACCCGGTGGGGCCAACAACGTGGGCGTAGACCCACTGCTCGGCAGCCTCACCGTGCTGCCGATGATCCTGCTGCGCAACCCCGGTCGCGCCAACGGCGGACTCTTTGCCCGCGCCTACCCGCTGGCCGCGTTGTTCGGCATCGACACCGTCACCCCTGACACCGAGGTGACCAGCAGTTCCGACGGGACCGGGCTCGACATCCCGATCGGCACCACCGGGATCGTGCTCGGTTCGGCGAACCTCATCCCCGTCAAGGTGGACGCCACGGCCGAATACGACCCGTTGTCCGACGTGCCTGCGTGGGCGAATCCGGTGTCACTGGCCAATTCCGCTGCCGCACTGCTCTTCCCGACGTACCTCCTGCGCGGCATCGACGCGTCCAGCCTCACCGAGGTACTCACCAACCAGCTGACGCCCCAACTCGCCGCGGCGCTCGCCAACACCGCCGGCGGCAGTCCACTTGCGCTGAACCTGTACGTCACGGTCCCGGTCAACGACGCCCTGCCCCTGCTGGAACCGGTCAAGCTGCCGATCGACCTGATCAACCTCTTCACCGGAGCCAACCTCAACAACCCGCTCGCGACGGCACTGGAACCAGCGCTGACCACCTTGGTCAACCTCGGCTACACCGACGTCAAGCGCACCGTCGTCGACGGCGTCCCGGTCTACGACCGAACCCTCGACCAGGCAGGAGTGATCACTCCCTTTGGGACTCTGCCGTCGGGAATCGACTGGGAGAAGGTGCCGGGTGACCTCCTGCTGCAACTGGCAGCGGGTGTCCAGAAGGCGATCGACGACGGGCCGGTCAGCAAGACCCCCGTGGTGAACCCGCTGGCAATCATCGCCAGTCTCCTTGGTCTGAAGGGACTTCCGGGCGCGGCCAACGTCCAGAACCCGTTGAACGGGATCGCCGATCTGCCGGCACTCGCGGTCGGCGCAGGTACCGCAGGGGCGCAAGGCCTCGTGCCGGTGGCGGCGCGGTCGCAGAATCCGGCTCCGGCGGCGGCGAAGCTGTTGTCCGACAACGACGTTGCCGATAGCGACGTTGCCGACGACGCCAAGACGGGCGACACCAAGAGCGACGACGCCAAGACCGAGACCGCCCCGACCGAGACCACCCCGGCCGAGACCACCCCGGCCGAGACCACCCCGCCTGTGAAGACCTCGCCGGTGAAGACTCCGCCCGCGAAGTCGACGAGCGCCGAGGCGGCTGCCAAGCGGGCGCAAGCCAACGCCGACGCCTCCCTCAAGAGGGCCACCGCGCGGCTGGACAAGATCGCCAAGGACGGCCAGCAGCAGATTCAGAAGGTCCTCGGCGACGTGCAGAAGACCGTGAAAACGGTTACCGGGCAGGACAAGTCGACCGACAAGGCCGCCGACAAGTCCAGCGACGGTCCGGCTAGCTAGGCTGGTGGTGGAGGCCGTCCAGGAAGATGGCGACCATGCGTAGGTTGTACTGCGCCCCCTCGTCGGGTGCCGGAATGCACAGGAGTGCGACGGCATAGAGGAGGTCGCGCGCGCTGACGTCGGCGCGCACCTCCCCGCGGACTGCAGCGGCGTCCAGGAGCGAGGCGAGGGCCGGGCCAAGTCGGTCGAGGAAGTAGGCGGCCAGGGTGTCGAACATCGGGTCGCCCTTGTGCAGGGCCGAGGCGAGCCCCTGCTTGGTCGCGAGCAGGTCGGTGTAGACCCGAATCCATTCGTCGAGCGCTTCGCGTGGCGCATGTCCGGCGCTCAGTGTCGACGCTGCGTCGGCGCAGGCGTCGATCTCCCGCTCCAGGACGGCCTTGACCAGGTCGGAGCGTTGCGGGAAGTGCCGGTACAAGGTGCCCACTCCCACCCCGGCGAGGTCGGTGATCTCCTTCGCGGGTGCGTCGACGCCCGAGGTGGCGAAGACGTCCTTCGCTGCCGCCAGCACCGCGTCGGCATTGCGGAGAGCGTCGGCGCGGCGTCGGCGCAGCGGCTGGTCGCGGCCCGAGCTCGACTCCGACGACGGCTGCTCCTGCGATTGCGCGGTCAACGTGGCGCTCCTTCCGGTACTCGGCAAGTATCGCTCAGCCTCTGGTGTTCCGGAAACCCTTTCCGTATCGTATCCGGAATAGCTTTCCGGATAGATGACGTCGAGTAGGAGTGGCCGATGCAATACCGAACCCTGGGGCGAACCGGCATCAAGGTCAGTGCGTACGCACTCGGCACGATGCTGCTCGGCTCGCCTGTCGGCAACCCGGACGTCGACGACTCGATCCGCATCATCCATCGGGCACTCGACACGGGTGTCAACTTCCTGGACACGGCGGACGCGTATTCCATTCCGCCGCAGGGAAACTCCGAGACGGTAGTGGGAAGGGCCCTCAGGGGGCGGCGGGACCGCGTCGTCGTTGCCACCAAGTTGGGACGACCACTGAGCGACGACCCCAATGAGCGAGGCGCATCCCGGCGCTGGATCATCGCCGCGGTCGAGAACTCCTTGCGACGACTGGGCACCGATTACGTCGACCTCTACCAAGTTCACCGGCCCGATCCCGATACCGACGTCGAGGAAACGCTGTCCGCTCTGACGGATCTGATCCGCAGCGGCAAGGTCCGCGCGATTGGGTCGTCCACGATGCCCGCGTCGGACATCGTCGAGGCCCAGTGGGTGGCCGAGCGCCGCGGATTGGAACGCTTCCGGACGGAGCAGCCGCCCTACTCGATCCTCAACCGCAGCATCGAGGCCGAGGTGTTGCCCGTCGCGCAGCGCTACGGGATGGGCGTCGTGGTGTGGGGGCCGCTTGGGCAGGGCATGCTCACCGGCCGGGTCCGAAAGGGACAGCAGACGGACGTCCGACGCGCCGCGTTCATGAACGTCTTCACCGACGCACGTCGGCTGGACGTCGTGGAACGGCTCGTCCCGCTGAGTGCCGAAGCGGGCGTGCCGATGTCGCATCTCGCGATGGCCTTCACCATCGCCCACCCCGGTGTGACCAGTGCCCTCCTTGGGCCGCGCACGATGGAGCAGTTCGACGACCTGGCCGCCGGATTCGACGTCAGGTTGAGCGACGAGATCCTCGACCAGATCGACTCGATCGTGCCGCCCGGCACCGACGCCGGCGCCCTGGATCAGGCCTATCGTCCACCCGCCCTTGAGAACTCGAGCCTTCGTCGCCGTCCCCTCGACCAGAGGGGCGCGGCTTGAGGGGATGGCTTGGCAGGTCTCAGATTTCTCTTAGGAAAACGTCAGAGAGTCCTGAGTATTCGAACGTATGTTCGAGTCATGAGCGACGTGGGCGAGGTGCAGGCGGCGGTAGCTGCGCTGCGCTGCGCCCATGATGCGGTGGCGGCGCTGTCTTTCGACCAGCTCACTGCTGCCGAAGTGCTGGGTGTGCTCGACGATCTGGAGACGCTGTCGTGTCAGTTGCCCGTGTTGGGGCATCGGTTGTTGACGCGGTTGCAGGCCGAGACGACGCCCAAGGCGTTGGGCGCGAAGTCGTGGCGCGAGGTGATGGCCGTCCGGTGGCGGATCTCGCCGAGTGAAGCGGGTCGCCGGTTGGAGGAGGCGTCTTTGTTGGCCGCGCGTCAGACGTTGATCGGGGCGCCGCTGGACCCGGTGTTGCCGTGCACGGCGATCGCGCAGTCCCATGGGCTGGTCAACCGCGAACACGTGGCCGTGTTGGCCAACGCGATGGACCGGATTCCGGCGGCGGTGGACTCCGTGACCCGCTCCCAGATCGAGGCCGATCTGGTGAAGACGGCGATGAGCGTCGGCCCCAAGCAGCTCAAGGACACCGCCGATCGCACCATCTTTCTGCTCGATCAGGACGGTCCCGAACCGGATGACACCGAGCGGGCGCGGCGCCGCGGTGCGACCAAGGGACCTCAGCAGCCCGACGGGATGGTGCGCCTCACGGCAAACCTCACCCCGCAGGCCTGGGCGGTGTTCGAGGCGATCTTCGCGACCTTGGCGGCGCCGGGGATGTGCAACCCCGACGACGAGCATCCGTGCGTGTCGGGCACCCCGACGCAGCAGCAGATCGACGACGATCACCGGACGTTGGCGCAGCGTCAGCACGACGCGTTGATGACGGCCGGACGCCGGATGTTGGACAGCGGTGAGCTGGGTCAGCACAACGGGCTGCCGGCGACGATCATCATCCGGACCACGTTGCAGGATCTGGAGAGTCGAGCCGGGGTCGGTGTCACCGGCGGTGGGACCGTGATGCCGATCCGGGACGTGATCGGGTTGGCCGGGCGGGCGAACCTGTTCTTGGCGGTGTTCGACGGGGCGACGGGGTCGGCGGTGAACTTGTTCCGGGCCCGTCGTACCGCGTCGCGGGCGCAGCGGTTGATGTTGATCGCCCGTGACGGTGGGTGCACCAAGCCGGGGTGCACGGTGCCCGCCTATGGCTGCCAGGTTCATCACGCCGCCGGTGATTGGGCCGACGGCGGGCAGACCAACGTCGACGAGTTGGCTTTGGCGTGTGGGCCGGACAACCGGGTGGTCGGCCCGGGGGGTTGGACCACCCGGGTCAACGGCGACCATGACGTCGAATGGATCCCACCACCGGCGCTGGACGCCGGCCAGGTCCGGGTCAACGACTACCACCGCCCCGAACGGCTGTACTGGCCATCGGATGACGAACGGGACGCGCCGTCGGCCGAAGACGACCTCAGACCCGGAGGGCCGGAACCCAACGCGGCCTAACTGACATCCTGGTACTGCGGGACGATCAGAACGGGTCGGTCGGTGTGGGCGACGACGGCCGACGCGACGCTGCCCTGAAGGTGTCCCAGTAGGCCGCTGCGCCGGTGCGGCCCGAGCACGATGAGGCTGGCGTCGTGGTCGTCGGCGGCGGCGACGATGCCCCGCCACAACGGGGATGCCTCCACCGCCACGCTGCGCGCCGTGAAGCCGGCCTGGCGGGCCAACTCTGCGCCGTGGGCGGCGGTCCGCTCGGCGGCGTGGCGCACCTCGGTGGCGCGGTCGGCGTCGAAGTGCTGCGGATCGGTGGGGGTGAAGCCGACGTCAACCGGCTGCCAGACGCAGACCACCAGAGCCTCGCGTTCGGTGCCAAGCCGAGCCGCGGCCTGCGTGATGGCGAACGCGGCGAGATCGGTTCCGTCGTAGGCGATCAGCACCATTCCCGTCGGCTCGGACGCTGCCTTTGCTTCGGCTGGCTTGGGGGTCGCCGCCGTGGCTGTCACGGTCGGTGCCGTTGTCCCGGAACGGATGAGGGCCAGCAGGGGTGGCGAGTACCAGGCCGGGTCGTCACCGTCGAGGAACTCGTCGAGGTCGGGGCGCTGCGGCCGCGCGCCGCTCAACGCGTAGACGGCCACCCCGAAGACGGCACCGCCGACCGCGAGCCCGAAGCCGATCCACAGCGCGTAGCGGGTACCGATCCCGAGATCGGTCGACACCGTCAGCGCGAAGTGGGCCAGGATGGGCGCGACCATGAATGCGGCCACCGCGCGGAACAATTCGATGATCGCGAAGACGCGCTGCAGGCTGTTGGACTGCAGGGAGAAGCCGGCGACGAAGAGTGCCGGCGCGACGGTGGCTCCGAGGGCCAACCCCGTCAGCCCCGCCGCCACCAAGACCAGGGGCTGGTTGGCGGGCAGGGCGAACTGGAAGACCAGGATGCCGGCCGCGAGCAGCACCATTCCGACGAGCGGCAGGTAGTGCATCGCGCGCTTGTTGATGACGATTCCGAAGACCACGGCCATCACCACGGCGCCACCGAGCTCCGGCAGGTATAGCAGGCCGACGTGGACCGGGCTGTAGGTCTGCAACAGCACGTTGGCCGTCAGGGCCGTCGCCGCCACCGACGCGGCCGCCGCGAACAGTGCGACGCCGACGCCCGCGACGGGGATCGAGCTGGTGAGCATGGTGCGGACGGTGAGAAGTGGCCGGCGCGAACGGAATTGATAGACCACCAGCACCACGATCAGGGCAAGGCCGCCGAACATCGGCACGGTCACCGCGACGTCGCCGAAACCGTGGCTGGTCAGCTGCGAGGCACCGACGAACGCCGCGGCGCAACCGACGGCCGCGAGCCCGATGGCACGGAGGTCGCGGGGCGCGTCGAGGTCGGCCGGTGGGGCGTCCTCGAAGGTGAGGGCCGCCATGATCAAGGCCAGTACCGCGATGCCGGCGATGATCCAGAACAGTGGCCGCCACGCGTGTGCCTCGGCCTGCGCGCCGCCGACGAAGGGTCCGATCGCCACCGCGCCGAACACGCACATGTTCATGATGACGGCGGTGTTCCTGAGCTTTTCCTTCGGGAAGCCGATCGTCAGTGGCGGCGCGGCGGCGATCAGCAGCATGCTGGTGGCCAGGCCCTGCAGGACGTGTCCGGCGATGAACATGCCGGGGTTGACCGCCGCGGCGGCGACCACGGAACCGATCGCCAGCACCACGGCGTAGGAGAGCAGCATGCGGCGCTGGGGGAGATGCTGGGCGAACTGAACCGCCAGCACCGTTCCCACGGCGTAGGCGGCGTTGCCGAGCCCGGAGCTCAGGCTCATCGTCTGGGCGCTCATGTGGAGCTGCTCGGTGATGATCGGCACCAGGGGGTCGATCGCCGCGGACAGCGCCAAGTACGGAATCAGGGCGAGGATGACCATGGTGGCCACGGCGGGATAGCGCCCGGCGAGCGGTCCCTGGCGCATCAGCGGGGTCCTCGGTGATCGGACGAATTCGGGGTAGGCACGTACGTCTCCAAGCTCTTTGCGGCGGGGTTTCTTCCCGCCGCAGCGGTGTGTTCTCGCGAGCGGCTGTTCACACCCGAAGCACCTTCGATCCCGGCTCAACCTGATAGTGACCCTATCTAACGTTCTAGGCCGACGGCCATTCGCCCGGGACCGGCGGGGGAATAGGGCGTCTCGCCGACGGTGTTGCCACTCCTGACCCCGACAGATGAGAGTCCCCGTGAAATTCGGCATTTCCACGTTCGTTACAGACGACGGCATCGACCCGGTATCGCTCGCGACCGCGATCGAGGACCGGGGCTTCGACGCCCTCGTCATCGCCGAGCACACCCACATTCCGGCCAGCCGGGAGTCGGCGTACCCGGGCGGTGGCGAGTTGCCCGACTACTACTACAAGACGCTGGACCCCTTCGTCACCCTCGCCGCGGCAGCGGCCGTGACGTCGCGGATCGAACTCTTCACCGGAATCGCGCTGTTGATCCAGCGGGATCCGATCGTCACCGCGAAGGAAGCCGCCAGCGTCGACCTGATCTCGGGTGGGCGCTTCGTGTTCGGCGTCGGCGCGGGCTGGAACATCGAGGAACTCCGCGACCACGGCACCGACCCGAAGACCCGCGGCGCTCTGCTCGACGAGCGCATCGAGGCCATCAAGGCGCTGTGGACGGACGAGCCCGCCGAGTACCACGGCAGGTTCGTCGACTTCGACGCGTCCTACAGCCGGCCCAAACCCGTCCGGCAGCCTCCGATCTACATCGGTGGCAACTCCGATGCGACCGTCAAGCGCGTGATCCGGCACGACGCGGGCTGGATCTCCAACGCGTTCCCCGCCGACGTTCTGGCGCCGCGCATCCAGCAGATGCGGGACGGCTTGGGTCACGACGTCCCGCTGGCGATGTTCGGCACTCCGGTGGACGCCGACTACTGGCGCACCGTCGACGACCTGGGCTTCGGCCAGGTCGCGCTGCTGCTCCCGTCGGTGCCCCGCGACGAGAGCCTCCGTCTGCTCGACGAGTACGCCGCGAAGGTGGCGCAGTACCGCGGCTAGACGAAAGGCGAGGTTTTCGCCCGCACCGCCCACCAGCCGGTGAGGTTTACCTAGGCTCGGAGGTGGACGCGCGGGCGCAACGGAGAGCCTGCTGCCAACACCGCGGGTCTGGTTGGGAAAAGCCATGAGTGGCAACCGGATTGTCGTATACAAGGGTCCTGGCAAGGTGGCGGTCGAGACGATCGACTATCCCAAGCTCGAGGTCCCGGCGGAAGTGGCGAGCGCGATGGGGATGAGCCGCAAGGCCGACCACGCCGTCATCCTCAAGTGCGTGTCGACCAACATCTGCGGCTCGGATCAGCACATGGTGCGCGGCCGCACCACCGCCCCGATTGGCCAGACGCTCGGCCACGAGATCACCGGTGAGGTCGTCGAAAAGGGTTCGGACGTACAGTTTCTCGAAATCGGTGACATCTGCTCGGTGCCGTTCAACATCGCGTGCGGCCGTTGTCGCAACTGCCGAGAGGGACAGACCGGGGTTTGCCTCAACGTCAACCCGGCGCGCGCCGGATCGGCCTACGGGTACGTCGACATGGGCGGCTGGCTCGGTGGCCAAGCCGACTACGTCATGGTGCCGTTCGCCGACTTCAACCTGCTGAAGTTCCCCGACCGCGACGCCGCCCTGGCGAAGATCCGCGATCTCACCATGCTGTCGGACATCTTCCCGACCGGGTACCACGGTGCGAAGACGGCGGGCGTCACCACCGGTTCGACCGTCTACGTCGCCGGTGCTGGCCCGGTGGGACTGGCCGCCGCGTACTCGGCGCAGCTGCTCGGTGCGGCCGTGGTGATCGTGGGCGACCTGAACGCCGACCGGCTCAGGCAGGCCGAATCCTTCGGTTGCGCAACGGTTGACGTCAGCGCCGACGCTTCACTGGAGGACCAGATCGCCGAGATCCTCGGCACCAACGAGGTCGACTGCGCCGTGGACGCCGTCGGATTCGAGGCCAGCGGACACGGTCAGGGCGCGGGTGAGCAACCCGCCGCCGTCCTCAACTCGATCATGGGACTCACGCGCGCCGGCGGATCGCTCGGCATCCCCGGCCTGTACGTCACCGGTGATCCCGGCGCCGCGGACGCCGACGCCAAGGAGGGCACGCTGAAGGTCCGGCTGGGTCTCGGTTGGGCGAAGAGCCACAGCTTCGCCACCGGTCAGTGCCCGGTGCTGAAGTACAACCGCGGGCTGATGATGAGCATCCTGCACGACAAGGCGCACATCGCCGACGCGGTCAACGCCACGGTGATCACCCTCGACGACGCGCCGCGCGGGTACGCCGAATTCGACTCGGGTGTCGCCGAGAAGTTCGTCCTCGACCCCCACGGGATGGTGCCGACGGCCTGACCTGCGGGCAGCACCTATGGTCGAGCGGTGACGATCATCTACGACGAGGCGCTGCGGATGCGAGTTCGGAGCAATCTGGCGAGTCACCGCCGCCGCGAGGTCGTGGACCCCTCGAAGCGGCACGCGGCCGTGGCGGTGGTGCTCGTCGACTCCGAGATCGGCGAGGACAGGGTCGACCCGGCGCCGGTCGACGACTGGATCGACGGGCGACCGATGGATCCCGGTCTCGACGGGCGCATGGTCGACGTGTCAGGAGGTGCCGCTTTTCTGTTGTGCCGCAGGGCATCTCGGTTGCGCGCCCACGCCGCCCAGTGGGCGCTGCCCGGCGGTCGCGTCGACGAGGGGGAGACCGTCGTCGACGCCGCCCTCCGGGAGCTGGACGAGGAACTCGGCGTCAGGTTGGCGCCGACGTCGATGCTCGGTCTCCTCGACGACTATCCGACCCGGTCCGGTTACGTCATCACCCCGGTCGTCGTCTGGGGTGGCGGTCGGCTCGACCTGCGCCCGTCACCCGACGAGGTGGTGGCCGCCTACCGGGTGGGGCTGCATCAACTGCAGCGCGGTGACTCGCCGCGCTTCGTCGACATTCCGGAGAGCCCGCGGCCGGTGGTGCAGATTCCGCTGGGCAACGACCTCATTCACGCTCCCACCGGCGCTGTGCTGCTGCAGTTCCGCTGGCTGTGCCTCGAGGGGCGCGACGATCCGGTCGACCAGCTGGAGCAGCCGGTCTTCGCCTGGAAGTAGCGCGCTACCGGCTGCCCGGCAGTTGGCGGAGTCGGGCCGCCTCGCGGGTCAGGTGGTCGCGTTCGGCGAGGTTCTGCGCGGCCGCGGCAGCCTCGGCGTACAGCGTTGCCGCCGTAGCCATGTCTCCGTCCTGTTCGTGCAGGAAGGCGGCCGCTGCGGCGTAGCGGGGAACGGTGTTCTCGACGTCGTCGAGGGCGGCGAGGCCGGCGCGCGGACCGTCGGCCTGCCCGATTGCGACGGCGCGGTTCAGCCGGACGACCGGGCTGTCGGTGAGCGCCAGCAATTCGTCGTACCACTCCACGATCTGCACCCAGTCGGTCTCGGCGACGGTGTGGGCGTCGGCGTGCAGCGCGGCGATCGCCGCCTGCGCCTGGTACGGCCCGAGCGCGTCGCGGATCAGTGCGGCCTGCAGCAGGTCGACGCCCTCGGCGATCAGGTCGGTACGCCACCGGGTGCGGTCCTGCTTCGCCAACGGCACCAGGCGGCCGTCGGCGCCGATGCGGGCGTCGCGCCGCGCGTGGTGCAGCAGCATCAGCGCGAGCAGGCCGCCGACTTCGGGATCGTCGGTGACCGCGGCCAGCTGTCTGGTGAGGCGGATGGCCTCGGCCGCCAGGTCGACGTCGCCGGAGTGACCCTCGTTGAAGACGAGGTACAGAGTCAGCAGAACCGTCGGCAGATCGCCGGGCTGGCCGAGGCGGACGTCGGCGACGGTGCGCTTGGCCCGGCTGATGCGCTGCGCCATCGTCGATTCCGGCACCAGATAGGCCGCCGCGATCTGCCGGGTGGTGAGACCGCCGACCGCCCGCAACGTGAGCGCGACGGCCGAGGTGTGCGTCAACGACGGATGCGCGCACAGGAAGTACAACGCGAGCGTGTCGTCCGCGCTTTCCGTGGGACCCGCCTCGGGCTCGGCGAGCAGACGTTCTTCTCGGCCGCGGCGGGCGACGTCGGAGCGGGTGAGGTCGAGGAACTTCCGCCAGGCCACCGTGACGAGCCAGGCCTTGGCGTCGGTCGGGGGCTCGGACTTCCACCGGACGACGGCTTCGATCAGTGCTTCCTGAACGGCGTCCTCGGCCGTCGCGAAGTCGGCTCCGCGGCGGACGAGGACGCCAAGCACCGCGGGTGCGACCTCCCGCAGGACGGCGTCGTCGGGGGCCACCGTCACTCGGTGACCGTTGGCGCTTCGCCGTAGAACGGCCTGAGCTCCAGCCACTCGTGCAGCGGCTCGCCGTTGCGGCCGGGGGCGGCCGACAGTTCGCCGGCGAGGTCGACGGCGCGCTGGTAGTCGTCGACGTCGATCACCATCCAGCCGGCGATGAGGTCCTTGGTCTCGGGGAACGGGCCGTCGGTGACCGGCGGTCGTCCCGGGCCGTCGTAGCGGACGAACGTGCCCTCGGCGGACAGAGCCTGCTCGTCGACGAACTCGCCGGTCTGCCGAAGCCGGTCCGCGAAGTCGTTCATGTACTGAATGTGGGCGTCGATCTCCTCGGGCGTCCACCGGTCCATGGGGGCGAAGGGGCGGTCGGTGGGGATGCTCGAGCTGCGGTAGTGCTTGAGCATCAGGTACTTGGCCATGGCGTGGTCTCCCTCGATCTGTTGCGGCCCATTCTGGCCGCGTTCACTCCTGGGACGAAGCGGTGGCCGGGTTCTCGACACGTGGTTCGCCTTGACTTCCCTGGAACGCCGTTCCATTCTTGTTGGAACACGGTTCCAACAAGATGGAGGAGACGTCATGACGACGCCGGTCACGATCGTCGGTGCGGGGCTCGGCGGCCTGACGGCGGCCAGGGTGCTGCACGTCAACGGCATCGCCGCGACGGTCTACGAGGCCGAACCGTCGGCCGAGACACGCACCCAGGGCGGCCAGCTCGACATCCACCCGGAGGACGGGCAGCGGGCCCTCAAGGCCGCCGGCCTCTACGAACGGTTCCAGAGCATCATCCACGTCGGCGGGGACGCACTTCGCGTGCTCGGCCGGGACGGCGCCGTCCTGGTCGAGCAACCCGACGGTGCCGACTCGGGCGGACGGCCGGAGGTTCTCCGCGGACGGTTGCGGCAGATCCTGCTGGATTCGCTGCCCGACGACGCGGTGCGGTGGGGCTGCAAGGTCGCCTCGGCGCGGTCACTCGGCGACGGTGCGCACGAGCTGACATTCACCGACGGCACCACCACGACGACGGAGCTCCTCGTCGGCGCGGACGGCGCGTGGTCCAGGGTGCGACCCCTGCTCTCGACGGCCACGCCCGAATACGTCGGAATGTCGTACGTGGAGATGTACCTCCACGACGTGGACGCGAGGCACCCCGCGGTGGCCGAGACAGTCGGAGGCGGCGCGATGTACGCCCCCGCTCCCGGCAAGGGCATCCTCGCCCACCGCGAGCAGGGACACGTCATCCACACCTACGTCGCGCTGCGGCGGTCGCTCGCGTGGATGGCCGCGGTCGACGCCACCGAACCCGCCACGGCGATTGCGCGGGTGGCGGCCGAGTTCGACAAGTGGGCACCGGAACTCACCGCGTTGATCACCGACGGATTCACCGTCGGCGGCGTCGCGCCAGTCGTGCGCCCGCTATTCACG
>VIFX01000044.1:0-62076 GCA_006864685.1 Mycolicibacterium hodleri
GCGTTGGCGGCTCCGGCCAGTCCGAGGGCGGCGGCGCCGATCATGGTGGCGGTGACGAGGCTACGGGTGATGGCGTTCATGGTGTGTTCCTTTGTCCGAGTGGCCTTTTGGCCTTGGCTGGCCGGTGCGTTCCGGCGATGGGATAACTATGTCGCAGCGCGGCGGTGGCGTCTGTCGGGTGACTGGTGGATGGGTCGGATGAACGCCACGTCCACCGATCGGGGGACGCCGCTGGCCTACTGGAAGTCGCGCGACTTCGACTTGACCCGCAGGTCGATCGGCCCCAGTCGGTCGGCGACGATGGTGACCGCTCCGGTCGCGTTCTGCACGATGCCGCGGATCACCAGCGCCGACGCCGTCTGCGCCAGCTTGCGGTGCCGCGCCCACACCCCCTTGGAGCACATCACGTTGACCATGCCGGTTTCGTCCTCGAGGTTCATGAACGTCACCCCCTGAGCGGTCGCGGGTCGCTGCCGGTGGGTCACCGCGCCTGCGACGAGAACCCGGGTGCCGTCCGGTACCGACAACAGCCGGTTGGCCGGCACGACGCCCAGCTCGTCGAGGCGTTCGCGGAGGAACTGGACGGGGTGACTGTCCGGCGAGACACCGGTGGCCCAGACGTCGGCGGCGGTCAACTCGAGGTGCGTCATGCCGGGCAGGGACGGGACGTGCGAGGAGGACCCGACACCGGGCAACCGGTCGGGACGCTCGGACGCCGCGGCTCCCGCCGCCCACAGCGCCTCCCGTCGGGTCACACCGAAACAGCCGAGCGCCCCCGCGGTCGCCAACGCCTCGGTCTGCGGCACCGACAGCTGAACTCTGCCGGCAAGGTCGACCAGAGAGGTGAACGCGCCGTGTGACTTTCGGTCCTCGACGATGCGCTCGGCCAACTCGTCGCCGATGTGCCGCACCGCACCGAGACCCAGCCTTACTTCGAGGCCACGGTTCTCCAGCGTGGCGTGCGCCAGGCTGGCGTTCACGTCGGGACCGTGCACCAAAACCCCGTGCCGACGGGCGTCGGCGACCAACGACTGCGGCGAATAGAAACCCATCGGCTGCGCCCGGAGCAACGCGGCGCAGAACACCGCGGGGTGATGCAGCTTGAACCACGACGAATAGAACACCAGCGAGGCGAACGACAGCGAATGACTCTCCGGGAAGCCGAAGTTGGCGAATGCCTCCAACTTCTCGTAGATCCGGTCGGCGACGTCACCGGTGATGCCGTGCCGTTCCCTCATGCCTTCGTAGAACCGGCTGCGTAGCCGCTTCATCTTCTCGGTGGACCTCTTGGATCCCATGGCCCGACGCAACTGGTCGGCCTCGGCGGCGGAGAAACCCGCGCAGTCGACGGCCAACTGCATCAGCTGTTCCTGAAACAGCGGGATTCCCAGCGTCTTCCGCAGCGCCTGCTCCATCGACGGGTGATCGTAGGTGACCACCTCCTCGCCGTTGCGGCGCCGGATGTACGGATGCACGGACCCACCCTGAATGGGCCCCGGCCGGATCAGCGCGACCTCGACCACCAGGTCGTAGAACACCCGCGGCTTCAGCCGGGGCAGCGTGGCCATCTGCGCGCGGGACTCCACCTGGAACACCCCGACCGAGTCGGCGCGCTGCAGCATCTCGTAGACGGCCGCCTCGGACAGGTCTAGCTTGGACAGGTCCACCTCGAGGCCCTTGTGCTCGGCGGCCAGGTCGATGGCGTAGTGCAGCGCCGAGAGCATGCCGAGCCCGAGCAGGTCGAACTTCACCAAACCGATTGCCGCACAGTCGTCCTTGTCCCACTGCAGCACGCTGCGGTTCTCCATGCGCGCCCACTCCACCGGACACACGTCGGCGATCGGCCGGTCACAAATCACCATGCCGCCGGAGTGGATGCCCATGTGCCGAGGCAGATCCTTGACCTGCAGCGCAAGGTCGACCACCGGCTTGGGAATCTCCTCGACGTCGGGTGAGTCCGCCAGACCGTTCCACTTGCTGAGCTGCTTGCTCCAGGCGTCCTGCTGCCCCTGGGAGAATCCCAGCGCCCTGGCCATGTCGCGCACCGCGCTGCGGCCGCGGTAGGTGATGACGTTGGCGACCTGGGCGGCATAGTCGCGGCCGTAGCGCTCGTAGACGTACTGAATCGCCTTCTCGCGCAAGTCGGATTCGATGTCGATGTCGATGTCCGGCGGCCCGTCGCGCGCCGGCGACAGGAACCGCTCGAACAGCAACTCGTTGGCCACGGGGTCGACGTTGGTGACGCCGAGGGCGTAACAGACCGCGGAGTTGGCCGCCGATCCGCGGCCCTGACAGAGGATGGCGTTGTCCTTGCAGAACCGGGTGATGTCGTGCACGACGAGGAAGTAGCCGGGAAAGTCGAGCTTGGCGATGACGCTCAGCTCGTGCTCGATCTGGGCGTAGGCCTGCGCGGCCCGCTCCGGTGGGCCGTACCGATCCCGGGCACCGGTCATCACCAGATGGCGCAGCCAACTGTCCTCGGTCTGCCCCGCCGGCACCTCGAACGGAGGCAGCTTCGGGGCGATGAGGGCCAACCCGAACGCACACTGCTCGCCCAGTTCGGCCGCGGCCGCCACCGCCCCCGGGTGCCTGGCGAACAGCCGGGCCATCTCGTCTCCCGACCTCAGATGCGAACCACCCAGCGGCGCAAGCCATCCGCTGGCCTCGTCCATCGAATTGCGCGCCCGGATCGCTCCCATCGCCATGGCCAGCCTGCCGCGGGTCGGTTCGGCGAAGTGCGCGGCCGTGGTGGCGACGACGCCCACCCCGAACCGCGGTGCCAGGGCGGCGAGCTGGGCGTTGCGTTCGTCGTCGAGGGGGTGGCCGTGATTGGTGAGCTCGACGCTCACCCGGTCGGCCCCGAACCGGTCAACCAGATCGGCGAGCGCGGCTTCGGCGGCAGCCGGCCCGCCAGTCGACAAGGCTTGCCGCACATGCCCCTTGCGGCATCCCGTCAGGATCTGCCAATGCCCACCGGCGGCCTCGGTCAGCGCGTCGAAGTCATAGCGCGGCTTGCCCTTCTCCCCGCCGGCGAGGTGGGCCGTGGCGAGTTCCCTCGACAATCGCCGATACCCCTCCGGCCCGCGTGCCAGCACCAGCAGGTGCGGTCCTGGCGGATCGGGCACCTCGGTGCGGGGCACGTTTCCCAGCGACAGTTCGGCACCGAACACCGTCTGAACGTCGAGTTCCCTTGCGGCTTCGGCGAATCGGACGACCCCGTACAACCCGTCGTGGTCGGTCAACGCGATGGCCCGCAGGTTCAACCGGGCAGCCTCCTCGACGAGCTCCTCCGGGGTACTCGCCCCGTCGAGGAAGCTGAACGCCGAGTGGGCGTGCAGTTCGGCATACGGGGTGGACGTGCCCGTACGCCGATGACCGTCGGGCCGCTCGTAGCTCCCCCGCTTGCGGGACCAGGCCGGGCTGTCCCCACCGTCGCCGGTGGGCTCGGGAAGGCGGGACCCGGCGCGGCGCGGCTTGCTGGTGAGCACGCGCTGCATCTCACCCCAGGTCGACGGCCCGTCGTTCCAACCCATCGAACCAGTCTATCGAACATCTGTTCGACAGTCGACGCGATGACTTCCCGCCGCCGATCGGGTCATCATCGTCGTAGGAGCCAACCGTGAGGAGACACCCATGACTACGCCCGCCACGCCCCCGGTCGTCGACCAGGACACCTGGCGCACCGCACTCGACGAGCTGCGCGCACGGGAGAAGGCCGCGACCCGCGAACTCGACGCGATCGCCGCGCAGCGCCGTCGGCTGCCGATGGTCGAGATGCCGGAGTACACGTTGACCGGCGCCGACGGACCCATTGCGCTGGCCGACGTGTTCGACGGCAGGCGCCAGCTCATCGTCTACAACCACATGTGGACCGACGGCGCGGAGTGGCAGTGCGGCGGCTGCACCGGCTTCACGTCGCAGTTCACCCGGCTGGAGTTCCTGGCCGCCTACGACGCCCGGTTCGTCATCGTCACAGGAGGGCCCATCGACGAGGCACTGGCCTACAAGGCCAGGGTCGGGAACCAGATGGACTGGTACTCGTCGTCGGAGAGCAGCTTCGGTGCCGACGTCGGGGCGGCACCCGGCACCGGCTTCGCCGTCAACGTCTTCCTCCGAGAGGGTGACACCGTCTACCGCACGTGGCACACCGACGGCCGCGGCACCGAGCAGCTCAGCCACAGCTTCGCGCTGATCGACCTGTTGCCGTGGGGACGTCAGGAGGAATGGCAGGACTCACCCCGGGGTTGGCCGCAGTCGCCGACGTACTCCAAGTGGCTGGACTCCCCCGACATCGCCAAGGTCTACGGCAGCGGCTAGCGCAACGGAAAGTCCTGTCCCCGCTCGGATTCCGGCCGCGGACCAAAGTAGCGCCGGTCGCCCTCGTCGATCGCGACGTCGTTGATGCTCGCCTCGCGGCGACGCATCAGACCGTTGTCGTCGAACTCCCAGAGCTCGTTGCCGTAGCTGCGGTACCACTGGCCGCCGGCGTCGTGGCACTCGTACTGGAAGCGCACCGCGATCCGGTTCCCGGCAAAACTCCACAGGCCCTTGCGGAGCGCGTAGTCCAGCTCGCGCTCCCACTTGGCCGTCAGGAAGTCGACGATCGCGGCGCGGCCCGTGACGAACTGGTCGCGATTGCGCCACTGCGAATCCTCGGTGTAGGCCAAGCTCACGCGGTGTGGATCGCGGGTGTTCCAGGCGTCCTCGGCCGCCTGGACCTTGACGAGCGCGCTCTCCAGATCGAAGGGCGGGAACGGGGGTTTGGAGTCGTCTGCCATGCCGACCATCATGGCCCCCGCGCTCGTGATCCTGCTGATTTTCGTCTCGACGGTGGCGCCCCCGCCAGGGGCGGGTCGACCTCGCACCGTGACACCATGGACGCGTGACCGAAAACAAGCAGGGAGTCGCCCTCGTCGTCGGAGCGACGGGCATCGTCGGACAAGCCCTCGGCACCCAACTCGTCGCCGCCGGCTGGCAGACGTACGGTTTGTCGCGCAGCGGGGGTAGCCCGGTGGACGGGATGACGCCCGTTGCCGCCGACCTGCTGGACCCAGCTGCGTTGGACGAGGCGCTCGCCGGTGTCGATCCGGAACTGGTCTTCGTCACCGCGTGGATGAAGAAGGACACCGAAGCCGAGAACATCGAGGTCAACAGCGCGACGGTCCGCAACGTCCTCGCCGCCACCGGGCCGAAGGGTTCGGTCCGCCACGCCGCACTGATGACGGGCCTGAAGCACTACCTCGGGCCGTTCGACAGCTACGCCACCGGCGACATGCCCGACACCCCGTTTCACGAATACGAAGAGCGGCTGGACAGCCCGAACTTCTATTACGCGCAGGAAGACGAATTGTTCGCCGCCGCAGCCGAACACGGATTCGGCTGGAGTGTGCACCGCGCGCACAGCATCTTCGGGTACGCCACCGGAAACGCGATGAACATGGCGCTCACGTTGAGCGTGTACGCCGAGATCTGCCGAGAGACCAACGCTCCCTTCGTGTTTCCCGGCTCCGAAACACAATGGAACGGCCTGACAGACGTCTCCGACTCCGACCTCGTCGGCGAGCAGATGATCTGGGCAGCCACCGATCCGCAGGGCCGCGACCAGGCGTTCAACATCGTCAACGGTGACGTCTTCCGGTGGCGCTGGCTGTGGCCTCAGATCGCCGAGATGTTCGGTGTCGAGCCCGTCGGATTCGAGGGATCTCCGCGCCCGCTCGACGACAGAATGGGTGAGGCAGCGGAGATTTGGCGGACCATTGCCGAGCGGCACCACCTCGCCGAAGCCGACGTCGACCGGCTGGCGTCGTGGTGGCACACCGACGGTGACCTGGGCCGCAACATAGAGTGCCTGACCGACATGACGAAGAGCCGCATGGCCGGTTTCCTGGGTTTCCGCTCGACCGTGGACAGCTTCGCCGACAAGGTGGAGCGCTACCGCGCGTCGAACGTCCTGCCGCGGCGCTAAATCAGTCCAGGTACTCGGCGGTGCCGTCGTCGAGGACCACGCGCGCGTTCGAGCCGTCGACCCCGGCGGCCTCCGTGCGGAACACCGCATGCCCGGGTTCGGTGCGCCACACCGACGTCGTCAGCGTCTCGCCGGGGAACACCGGCGAGGTGAACCGTGCGCCAACGGCCGTGATCTTGGTGGCGTCGTTGCCCCCGAGTTCGGCCACCAGCACCCGACCCGCGACCCCATAGGTGCACAGCCCGTGCAGGATTGGCTTCGGGAAGCCCGCGAGGTTCTGCGCGAACCACGGATCGCTGTGCAGCGGATTGCGGTCCCCCGACAGCCGATAGATCAGCGGCTGGTCCTCGGTGGTCGGCAGTGCAACCTTGGCGTCCGGCTCACGATCCGGGATCTGCGGGGCGACGGGGCGCTCGCCGGGCTGACCGCCGAAACCGCCCTCGCCGCGGATGACGGCCGTCGAAACCGTTTCCGCCACGACCTTCCCCGTCTCCGGGTCGGTGCCGGTGCCCTTGAGCACCAGGATGGCGTTCTTGCCCTCGCCCTTGTCCTGCACGTCGACGACCTCGGAGGTCACGTTGAGCTTGCCCGACGTCGGCAACGGCGCGTAGAGGCGAATCTGCTGCGAACCGTGAAGCAGCATGGCCCAGTTGAAGGAGCCCACCTCGGCCGCCGCTCCCCACGCCGGGCAGGCGATGACGGCGTAGGTCGGCAGCACCTGCTGCTGGATGTCGTGGCTGTTCTCGGTGGTGAACGCCAGGTCCTTGGTGCCTGCGCCGACCCCGAGTGCGTAGAGCAGCGTGTCGCGCTCGGTCCACTCGAACGGTTGCGGCGCGGTGGTGGCACCGATGGCGTCGGGGTTGATCGGCATGCTCTGCTCCCTTGAAGGCGGTGGCGGGCTCAGTTCGGACGATAGCGCGACGGTCCCGCACCGCCCACCGAGGGTTGACCTTTGCCGAAGCAGGGGTGACCATGACTCGCATGCGCTATGTCGTTACCGGCGGTACCGGGTTCATTGGCCGCCGCCTCGTGTCCGCGATTCTCGCCAGGAACGACGACGCCGACGTCTGGGTCCTGGTCCGCCGGGAGTCGCTGTCGCGCTTCGAGAAGCTCGCGACGCAGTGGGGCGACCGCGCGAAACCCCTGGTCGGGGATCTCACGTCGCCGAATCTGGGACTCACCGAGGCAGCCGTCGCCGAACTCGGAACCGTCGACCACGTGGTGCACTGCGGTGCCGTCTACGACGTGACGGCCGACGACGAGGCTCAACGCACCGCCAACGTCGACGGCACGAAGGCGGTGGTCGACCTGGCGTTGCGGGTGGGCGCCACCCTGCACCACGTGTCGTCGATCGCGGTGGCCGGCACCTTCCGCGGCGAGTACACCGAGGACGACTTCGACGTCGCGCAGGACTTGCCGACGCCGTACCACCAGACGAAGTTCGAGGCAGAGATGCTGGTGCGGGCCGCACCTGGTCTGCGATACCGGATCTACCGGCCCGCCGTCGTCGTCGGCGACTCCCGCACCGGCGAGATGGACAAGGTCGACGGTCCGTACTACTTCTTCGGGCTGCTCGCGAAGCTCGCCGTGCTGCCGAAGTACACGCCGATCGTGCTGCCCGACACGGGCCGCACCAACGTCGTCCCCGTGGACTACGTCGTCGACGCGGTCGCCGAGATCATGCACCTCCCGGACCGCGACGGGCAGACGTTCCATCTGACGGCGCCGAAATCGATTGGGCTCAAACACATCTACCGCGGCGTGGCCAAGGAAGCCCACCTGCCGGAACTTCGCGGTTCGCTGCCAGGGTCGCTGGCGACGCCGTTCCTCACCGCCACCGGACGCGCCAAGATCCTGCGCAACATGGCGGCCACCCAACTGGGCATCCCGGCGGAAGTCCTCGACGTCGTCGACCTCGCCCCGACCTTCACCTCAGACAACGCCGTGGAAGCGTTGCAGGGCAGCGGAATACGGGTGCCCGAGTTCGCCTCCTACGCCCCACTGCTGTGGCGCTACTGGGCCGAACACCTCGATCCCGACCGCGCCCGCCGTGACGATCCCGCGGGCGCGCTGGTCGGCCGCCACGTCGTGATCACGGGTGCATCCAGCGGCATCGGCCGAGCCTCCGCCATCGCCGTGGCCGACCGCGGGGCGCGGGTGTTCGCCTTGGCGCGCAACGCCGAAGCGCTCGACGACCTGATCGCCGAAATTCGCGAATCCGGCGGCGACGCATACGCATTCACGTGCGACGTCACCGATTCGGCGTCGGTGGACCACACCGTGAAGGACATCCTCGGCCAGTTCGGTCACGTCGACTACCTGGTCAACAACGCAGGCCGCTCCATCCGGCGGTCGGTGTCGGCCTCCACCGACCGACTGCACGACTACGAACGCGTGATGGCGGTCAACTACTTCGGCTCGGTGCGGATGGTGCTGGCACTGCTCCCGCATTGGCGCGAACGACGATTCGGGCACGTGGTGAACGTCTCGAGCGCGGGCGTGCAGGCCAACAGCCCGAAGTACAGCGCCTACGTTCCCAGCAAGGCCGCGCTCGACGCCTTCGCCGAAGTGGTTGGCACCGAGACACTTTCCGACCACATCACCTTCACCAACATCCACATGCCGTTGGTCAAGACACCGATGATCGCGCCCTCGAGCAAGCTCAACCCGATGCCCGCCATCACCGCGGACCACGCGGCCGCGATGGTGGTCCGCGGACTGGTAGACAAACCCGCCAGGATCGACACCCCGCTCGGGACGCTGTCCGACATCGGCCACTACTTCGCCCCGGGCCTGTCCCGCCGGATCATGCACCAGCTGTATCTCGGCTATCCGGATTCGCCGGCGGCCCGAGGCGTCACGCCGCCGGCGGAGCACCAGCCGACGCGACTGCCGAGACGGCCCGTCCGCGTGCTGGGCCCTGGCCTGATGAACCTCCGGACACCGGGACCCGTCAAGCGGGCGGTCCGACTGGTACCTGGTGTGCACTGGTGACGACCCCACCCTAATGTTGACTTCTGTGACAGAAGTCGTGAAGACGGACGCGGACGCGACGACGCGATTGCCCGTCTTCGCCGACGTGGACACGGGTGTGGACGACGCCATGGCGCTCGCCTACCTGCTTGGCAGCGCCGACGCCGAGATCGTCGGCATCGCCTCGACCGCAGGCAACGTGCCCGTCGACCAGGTCTGCGTCAACAACCTTGGGCTTCTCGCACTCTGCGGTGCCGGTGACATCCCGGTGTCCAAGGGTGCCGACCGTCCGCTGGCGACCCCCTTGCGCACCGCGGAGGACACCCATGGCCCGGAGGGGCTCGGCTACGCGCAACTGCCCGCCTGCGACGGTCGACTGACCGACTACGACGCGGCCACGGCCTGGGTGCGTGCGGCCCGCGAATACCCGGGAGAGCTCGTCGGGTTGGTCACCGGACCGTTGACCAACCTGGCGCTCGCCATGCGCATCGAACCGAGCCTGCCCAGGTTGTTGCGGCGGCTCGTCATCATGGGCGGCGCGTTCGACTACCGCGGCAACACCACGCCGGTGGCCGAATGGAACATCAGCGTCGACCCCGAGTCGGGCTCGGAGGTCTTCACCGTGTGGGGCGCGGCGTGGGGATTGGACAAGCCGTCACACCTGCCAATCGTGTTGGGGCTCAACCTGACCGAACACGCTGCGATGACACCTGCGATCCTCAGCCGGCTGGCTGCAGCCGCCGGGTCTGCCACCAGCCCGATGAGCGTGCTCGACGACCGAGGCACCCGATCGGCGGCCTCCAATCCGCTGATTCGCGTTCTCGAGGATGCGATGCGCTTCTACTTCGAGTTCCACTTCGACCAGGGCGAGGGCTACCTGGCCCACCTGCACGATCCCCTCGCCGCCGCGGTGGCACTGGACCCCGATCTCGTCGCATACCGACAGGCGACCGTCGACGTCGAACTGACGGGCACCCTGACCCGCGGGATGACGGTGGCCGACTGGCGTGGGCACTGGGGCCGACACCCCAACGCGCACATCGGCGTTCAAGTCGACCCGGAGGCCTTCTTCGACCGGTTCATCGCGCGGGTGGGGCCCTTCGCCGCCACCTTGGGGTGAGCGGTCAGTCGTCGGTCACCACGAGGTTGACGTCGATGTTCCCACGGGTCGCGTTCGAGTAGGGGCAGACCTGGTGCGCCTTCTCGGCGAGCGCTTGGGCGGTGGCGTGGTCGACGTTGGGCAGGGTGACCTCCAGCTCCACCGCGAGGCCGAAGCCGCCGTTGTCGAGTGTGCCGATCGACACCCTCGAGCCCACCGTCGAATCCGAGACGTCCGCCTTCGCCTGCCGGGCGACCAGTCGCAGCGCCGAGTGGAAGCAGGCGGCATAGCCGATGGCGAACAGCTGCTCGGGGTTGGTGCCGTCGCCGCTGCCGCCCATCTCCTTCGGAATGGCCAGCTGGAGGTCCAACCTGCCGTCGGCGCTCCTGGCCTGTCCGTCGCGTCCTTCGCCGGTGGCCAATGCCTCTGCGGTGTACAAGGTCTTCATTGCGGTTTCCCTTCGTGTTGCGATCCCTGGTGCGGGCTGGCGGATCTCGTGTGGGGAGCGTCGGGTGACGCGGTAAGCGCATCGGTGAGCCGTCGCACCGCGTCACGCAGGTCGGCGGCGTCCTGTTCGGTCATGCCGGTGGACGCGAAGAGTCGTTCGGGGATGCACTGGGCGCGGCTCTCCAGGGAGCGTCCGCTCTCGGTGAGGGTGACCTCGACGAGGCGCTCGTCGTCCCGCGAGCGCTCGCGACGGACGAAACCGTTGGCCTCCAACCGCTTCAAGAGTGGGGACAGCGTCCCGGAGTCCAGCTGGAGACGTTCACCGAGCTGACCGACGGTGACGCGCCCCTCGCCCGTCGTGTCCGCCGCGGCCTCCCACAGCACCAGGAGCACCAGGTACTGGGGGTAGGTGAGGTTCATTTCCGCCAAGACCGGTCGGTACGCCGCGGTCATCGCCCGTGACGCCGAGTAGAGGGCGAAGCACAGTTGCCGATCGACGCTCAAGACCGCCATGCCATAACCGTAGCCCACAATTCAATTGTACACAATCGTTATTCGTAGACCCCCTCCAGGAACCACTGCCGCTGCCGGTAGCACAGCAGCATCGCCCGGTCGACGACGTCTCCTCGACCGCCCGGCTCCTCGATCAGCACCTGCACTCGCGCCGTGCGCCCCGCCTTGCCCGACTCCTGCGGGTCCCACCACCTTTCGTCGACCGGCCATGGGCCTGCCCACCAACGCAGTCGCCCCGACTTGCCGTCCCCGGTCAGCCGCACCGGATCCGCCGAGAACACCCCCCGCCCCGTCACCCGCACCGGGTTGCCCTCGGCGTCGAGGAGTTCGACCGGATCGTCGAGCAGCACGGCCGGCGACGGTTCGGGGAGCTGACCCGGCCAGGGCTGGCCGGGGTCGGCCCGAGGAACGGGTTCGTCGCCCAACGGCGTGAAGGTGATGCGCTCGGCGGGCCCACGACCACCGCTGAGCACCGGCACCTGCACCGACTCCGGCCCGAGCAGCCCCTGAACGCGCACCAGTGCCCGACGTGCCCGCAACCGGTCGTCGTCACCGGAGGAACCCCACAGCGGCAGCTGCAACGCCGAAGCCGACACCACTTCCACCGGCCGAAGCCGCAGCGTGACGATCGGACCGCCGAGCCCTGCGGGGCGACCCTCGCGACGACGGTTCAACCAGCCGTCGAGCTGCCAGCGCACCCGGTCGGCCGTGGCGTCCTCGGTCAGCGGTTCGGCGCACCGCCAGACACGGTGCATCTCCTCACCGTTGGCGGTGATCGCATGGATCGCCAACCGCGTACAGCCGACCCCCGCAGCCTCCAGGCTGCGATGCAGTTCGCCGGCCAGCGACCGGCCGGCGAACGCGGCGGCGTCGACCCTGTCCACGGGGGGATCGCAGTCCATGACCGCGTCGAGCTCCGGGGGTGAATCCCGACCCGACGGTCCGCGCGCCGACTCCCCCCTGGCGAACCGGTGAGCGGAGATCGCATCGGCCCCGAACCGGGATGCCACGTCGGTGCGCGACAGTTCGGCGAACTGCCCGATGCTTCGAATCCCCATGCGCCACAACAAGTCGGCCAAATCGTCCCGGCCGGGTGCCGACAGACTCGGTTCGGTGGCCAGCTGCCGGATCGACAGGGCGGCCAGAAAGGCCGCGTCCCCACCGGGTTCGACGATGTAGCCGGCGCGAGCGGCGAACACCGCGGTGGCCAACTGGTCGGCGATTCCGACCTGACACTCCGCGCCCGCCGCGGCGACCGCGTCCACCAACCGCTCCGAGGCCGACTGCTCCGACCCGAAGTAGCGGGCCGCGCCCCGCACGGACAACACCAGCAGACCCGGCCGCAACACCTCCGCGCGTGGCACGACCTCGTCGACGGCCGCCGTCACGCCTTCGAAGTGCCTGGCGTCACGGCCGGGATCGGCGGTGGCTACGTGGACACTTGGGCAGCGCGACTGAGCCTCCCTGCGACGCAAACCCCGGCGCACACCAGCCGCACGAGCCGACGCCGAACACGCCACCACGCGATTGGCCAGTGTGACCACGACGGGATCGGTCGCCGGCAGACCTGCCGCGGCCGCTGCTGCCACCGCAGGCCAGTCCATGCACCAGATGGCCAGGACTCGGCCTGGCACGTCATCCCCCCACTACTCGAGCGAGACCGACGGAGCGGCCGGAGGCCCTGGTGGCCAGTCGCACCCGGCTTATCCGTCCGCATCCCGGGGTGGGGGCACCGGCGCCCGCGCCCGTCACCTCGAAGCCACAGACCCTCGACTCCAGTCGCGCCGAAGCGCCGTGCCAGTCGCCGTCGACGACCAGAAGGGTGCAGCCCTTCTGCCGCGCCCTTGCCGTCACCGCACGCGCCCTCGTCGGCGCGACCGACCGTCCGCCAAGGCCGAGCACCACCAAATCCAGCCCGTCCATCAACACCGCGGCCACTTCCACCGGATCGGCGCCGGGATCGGGGATCACCGCGAGCCTGCTCAGATCGGCACCCATCTCGACGGCGGCAAGCAGCCCCACCTCGGGCTGACCCACGATCGCCGCGTGCCCACCCGCCGCCGTCACCGCAGCCACCAATCTGAGTGGCAACGACCGGGCTCCCGACAACACCGCCACCGAACCCCGCGGCAACGAGTCCGGCAGCAGTTCGGACAACGATTCCGGTACCGGTAGCAAATTTTCTCGAGCCGGAATCGAGGTGCGCGACGGCATGGATCCGCGGTGCGTCGGACCCGCCGAGGTCGACGCCCTTCCGGACACCTCGGCCATCTTGCGTCGAAGGTGTTCCACCTGCTCAGCACGGCTTTTCCCGGCCTGAGTCACATCCATCACGACTGCCACGAGAACACCTTGCGCACCATCCGACTCGATCCCTCGTTCGAAAATATGTTCGATTGAACGAGTAAACACTCACCCACCGACACCGTCAAGCGGGTCGGACTCACCAGCAGGCCCCTGTACGCCTCCAGTGAAATACCCGGGTGGCAGTTCACAGGGTCGGCTAGAGTTTGGTCACCGGAACCCGCTTCGGAATGGGACTGGTGCGCGCGTCCAGCACCAGGGACCGCGCGGAATCGCCTCGCGATTCGCCGAAGGACAAGCGTTGGCAATTCGGGGATTAGTAAGGACAGCATCATGAGGTCACATCGCCTGGCTCGCCGTGTCGCGGCCTACGCAGGAGGTGCCGCCGTCGTCGCGATGGTCGGCCTGACGGCAGCGTGCGGCGGCAGTTCGGACAAGGCCCCCGAGACCACCACCCCCTCGACGACCACCGCGCCGTCGTCGTCGGCCCCCTCGGTGACCCCTACCGAAAAGTCGATCAACCCCACGGGTGGCAACCTGTTCACGCCCCCGGTCAAGGCGCCGCCCGCGCCGACGGCGATCCCCGGCGACAACTGACATCCCGTCCGTTCGCGAATCCGGCGCAGGACCGTCCCACGACGCCATGCCGTCACCGACTCTGACAGCACCACGGACCAGGCGCTCCAACGCCTGGCCGTGGCTACTGCCCGTCATCATGCTGGCCGTTCTGGCACTGGCCTCTGATCTTCGGATCACGCCGGGCACCGGACGGTCCAACGTGATCGACGGACCCTTCGCCTCGTTGTTGGCCGCGTCGACCGATCTGGGACCGGCCCGCGGCGATCACGTCCAACTCACCGCGATGTTGCGCGACGACCGTCGCCCCGACGCGCTGATCAGCTGGGCCAGGCAGCACGGCCTCTCCGTGCAATGGCGTACCAGCGACGGCTGGGCCGTCGTGGAGGGCGCTCCCGACCGCGTGGCAGACGCACTCGCCGTCGAGGTTCACGACTACCGCGGCCAGCGCGGTCAGGAGTTCTACGCCTCACCGCAGCAGCCGCAGGTGCCGACTCCGCTACGGGACGAAGTGCAGCAGCTCGGCCGAATCCTCAGTTACACACCGCATCACGAATCGCGGCCGGACATCCTGCCGCTCGACGTCCCCGACCGCGGACTGACGCCCACCGCCCTGCTCAACACCTACAACGCGGCAGGCCTGGCGCGCAGCGGATTCACCGGCAAGGGCACCACGATCGTGATCTTCGCGTTCAACGGCTTCGCCCAGTCCGACCTCGACACCTTCGCCGACCTCAACGGCCTTCCGCGGTTCACCCCGACCGTCGTCGGCGACCAACTGAAGGAGCCGTACGGCGAGACCACGATGGATCTCGAAGTCGCCCATGCGATTGCGCCCGACGCCAAGTTGGTCGTCGTCAACGCGCGACCGACCGTCGAGGGCGACGGCGCGTTCCAGAAGATCGGGCAGATGCTCGAAGACACCAATGATCAGTTCCCCGGCGCGATTTGGAGCCTCTCGATCGGCTGGGGTTGCGACAAGCTGCTCACCGCAGCGGATTTGGAGCCGGTGCGCTCCGCGCTCGCCGACGCCCACGAGAACGGCACCACGGCGTTCAACGCCAGCGGCGACCTCGCCGGGCTGGAGTGCAAGGGCGGCGACGACTGGGACTCGCCGCCGGGACCGGCCGACGTCGGACTGGATTCCATTGCGTCCCTTCCCGAGATGACCAGCGTGGGCGGCACCACGCTGTCCACCGACGCCGAGGGCAGGTGGCTCGCCGAGCAGGCCTGGTTCGACGTCCCGCTCTCCCAGGGCACCGGCGGGGGCGTGTCGACGCTCTTCGACCGGCCTCCGTGGCAGCAGGTCGCGTCGGGACAGATTCCCGCCGACCGCAATACGGGCAAGCGACTGACACCCGACATCTCCGCCGTCGCCGACCCGTTCACCGGGGTGAAGATCGTGCTCAACGGCGACAACGTCGTCGGCGGTGGCACCTCGCAGTCGGCACCCATCTGGGCGGGGCTGACCGCGGTGATGACCCAGTTCTTGAAGGAGAACGGCGGTCGCGAGATCGGCGACATCAACCCCCTGCTCTACCGCATCGCGCAGGGCGCGCCGCTGCCCGCCTTCCGCGACGTGACGTTGGGCGGCAACGCCGTCGACACCGCGGGGCCGGGTTACGACCTGGTCAGCGGACTCGGCACGCCCGACGTCGACAACCTCGCCCGCAATCTGCTGACCATTCAGAGGATCGTCCAATGAGCACCGAACCGGACACCGACGGCCCCACCCCGGGAATGGTCGAGTGCCGGGTGTGCAAGACCGAGGTGCCCGAAGGCGAGTACTGCGGTCTGTGCGGCATTCCCCTCAGCGAGCACCGCGCCGACGGGCCGGGATGGCTGCGGGCCACCGCCTACAGCGCCTCCCCCGGTGAACACCTCTTCCTACCCAACATCGTCAGCTCGCTGTTCCCCCACCTGTCCCCCAGTTCACGCAAGCCGTTCCTCGTCGGCCTCCTGGTGATCCTGGCTGCCCTGGTTGCCACCAGCCTGTTCCGATTGCCGGCGGCGTTGATCACCGTCGCCGCACTGGGTTTGCCCCTGCTGTTCCTGATCTACCTGCAGGAGTCCGACGTCTACGACGACGTCCCCACCGGAACCCTGGTTGCGACGGCAGGATTGGGCATCGGACTCGGCGTCGGATGGGTGCTCTTGACGGGCGCCGTCGTCGCGCAGGCCTACGACGTGGGGCTGGGGGTGGGCATCGCCGGATCCCGCATCTTGCGCGACGGACTGGGCGTCCCCATCGGCGGGGTGGTGCTGATGCTCGTCCCCGCCCTGGTGGTGAGATTGGTGCGACCCGGTCAGCGAGAAGCCCTCGACGGCTTCGCCATTGGCGCACTCGGTGCGCTGATGTTCACCGCGGCGGCCCAGATGACCCGGTTGTCACCGCAATTCGCGGGCGGCATGATCGCCAGGTCACGGCCGATGAACGGATTGATCGTCGAGGCGGGCATCCGTGGGGTGGCCGTGCCGCTGACCGCGGCCGCCGTCGGCGGTCTGATCGGCACGGTGCTCTGGTTCACCCGCCCGGAGAACAAGAAGCACCAGCACCGCCACTACGTCCGACTCGTCGTGGCCGTGTTCGCGCTGGTGGTCCTGGTGCTCTACGCGGGCCTCGGCCTGGTCGACGTGGCCAGGATGCCCCAATTGCTGCAACTGACATTGCATCTCGGCGTGGCGGCGGCCGCGCTACTCGCGTTGCGGGTCGGGCTGCATCTGGCGTTGCTGCACGAAGCCCACGACGAGATCCTCTCCGACCAACCCCTGCTGTGCCAGTACTGCGGGCACGTCGTGCCCGACATGGCGTTCTGCGTTGCCTGCGGCGCGGCCACCCGAGCGTCCTCACGATCGTCGCGGCAGGCCCGGCGTGAGATCAGGCCGGTCCGGGTCGACACCGAGCCGGGGACGGACGACGCGTGACGACGATCGTCCAGGGCTACTCGACGCACGCGGGCACCTACACCGCGCCGGCGCTGCACAAGACCTCCCACCGTCGGCTACTCGTCGTCTGGGTGGCGGCCATCGGCCTGGTCGCCGCCGGCCTCGTCGTCATGTCGGGCGCGATCGAGAAGCCGTCGGCGCGGTACGTGTGCCCACCCGACTGCGGGCGACCGCCGCTTGGACTGCCGGTGACGATCAATCCGCGCTTCACCGCGCCGGACGGGGCGTTCTCGGTCGCCTATCCGGCGGAGGGCACGGCCTACAACGTCACCGCCGGCGATCGCGGCATCACCGCCGACCTGCTGGCCGGTGACGGCGGCACCATGCGGTTGTTCAGCGAGCCAGCTGCCGGCCGCACCCCGAAGCAGATCGCCGATCAGCTCGTCAAGGCGACCTTTCCCGACACGAAGATGGCCTACGAAATCCCGAACACGATGGTCGGGTACCAACCTGGCTACGGGCTGGTCGCCGATTGTTGGCCGCAGGGCTCCAATGCGAGTTACGCGCGAATGCGCGTGGTCGTCATGGTGGCCGTGAAGAACGATCTCGCTCTGGTCGCCGGGGCCGTCGGGCCGTACCACGCGTTCGGCCCCGACTTCGGTTCGGGGAAGCCCTCGGCGGCAAATCTGCAAATTGCCCTTGACATGGGCAAATACGTCAACAGCTTCCATTGGCGCGGCGACCCGCTGCGCTGACCGCCACCCCCTCACCGGTGTGATCGGTATTTCGCACGCACAAATGGTGACATTGACAAATGTCACCAATCGCTGTTGTACTTTCGGTTGTGACGACCAACACGATGCCTACCCGGGGTTCACGGCGATCGCGCGCCGCAGCCACGGTCAGTGGCCTGACGCTGCGACAGATCAGCGCGGTACTGCCGCCCGAACGGGCGTGGGGCTTGTGGGCGTCCCGCCGGATCGTCGAGCGGATCATGGACTCCTTCGGCCCCTCGCTGGCCGGCACCGACGTCGAGAAGGTCGACGTCCGCCTGCCCGACGGCCGCCGCGTCGTCGGCGAATGGGTGCGGGGCGCCGGGGTGACGACCACCGCCGTCGGAGGGCAGGAGCGGAGCGACCCGGGACAACAGACCGACGCATGCATCTACTTCCTGCACGGCAGCGGCTTCGCGCTGTGCTCACCCCGCACCCACCGCAGACTGACGGCCTGGCTGTCCCGACTGACCGGGCTCCCCGTGTTCTGCCTCGACTACCGCCTTGCCCCGCGGCATCGCTTTCCCGCTGCGGCCGTCGACGCCCGGTCCGGATGGGACTGGCTCTGCACCGCGCAGGGCTTCGCGCCAGACCGGATCGTCATCGCAGGCGATTCGGCAGGCGGGCATCTCGCCGTCGACCTGTTGCTACAGCCCAACGTCGCGCATCCGGCCGGTCTCGCCCTGTTCTCACCGCTGCTCGATCTGACGTTCGGGCTGGCGCGCATCAGGGAAGAACTGCGGCGAGATCCCGCAATCCGCGCCGCCGACGCCGCGAAGCTCGTCGGATTGTATTGCGCCGGAACGGACCTCACGCATCCTCGGCTCACCCTCGACGTCGCGGGTGGGCGGCGGATGCCGCCGACGCTGGTGCAAGCCGGCGGGGGCGAGATGCTCGTCGCCGACTCTCGGCGACTGGCGGCCGACATCACCACCGCGGGTGGTGACTGCGAGCTACAGGTCTGGCCCGATCAGGTACACGTCTTCCAGGCGCTACCGAAGCTGACCCCCGAGGCCGCACCCGCAATGCGGGAGGTAGCGGCATTCATCGGAGAGTCGTTGCGCGGCAAGGCGATCAGCCGGGTGGCCGGGTGAATGTCTTCGGCTCCTCCCCCAAGCGTAGCCACGGGGCGGCGGCCGTCATCACCGGAGCGGGCAGCGGCATCGGCGCCGCGTTCGCCACCGAACTCGCCCGTCGTGGCGGCCGGATCGTGTGCAGCGACGTCGACGAGGGGTCGTCGCGAGCCACGGCCGACGCCATCGTCGCCGCGGGTGGCCAGGCCACCTCGGTCCGTTGCGACGTCTCTCAGCTCGACGACGTCCGGCAGCTGGCCGAGGTGGCCCAGTCCTGGCTCGGGGGTCCGCCGACGCTGGTGGTCAACAATGCCGGCGTCGGGGCGGGCGGTGCCGCCATCGGCGACGTCGAGATGGACGACTGGAAGTGGGTTCTCGGCATCAACCTGTGGGGCCCGATTCACGGCTGCCAGGTGTTCACCCCGATCCTGCGGGAGGCGGGCCGGCCCGCCGGAATCGTCAACGTCGGGTCGGCCGCCGCGTTCGGCGCGGCGCCCGGCATGGCGGCCTACAACGTCAGCAAGGCCGGCGTCCTGTCGCTCTCGGAGACCCTTGCCGCCGAACTGTCCGGCACCGGGATCAACGTGACGGTGCTGTGCCCGACGTTCGTCAAGACCAACATCGTGCAGGCGGGCCGCATCTCGGCACAGTCGACGCGGTTGGCAGACAAGCTGATGCGCTGGACCGGCTTCTCCCCCGAGCGCGTCGTCCGGGCGTGCCTGGACACCAACGACCGCGGCGGCCTGTACTGCATGCCGCAGCCCGACGCCCGAATCGGCTGGGGCATCAAACGATTCACACCGACGGTGTACACCCGTGCCGTCGGACTGACCAATCGCGCGACCACTTAGGAGACCACCGTGGCAATCGACATGGATGCAATGCTGGAGAAGATCAAGGACCGGCAGTGGGCGCTCGCCGACATCGACTGGGACGCACCGGGAGCCGAGACCATCAGCGACGAGTTCCGGCCCAAGCTCAAGGCGTTCATGGCCGACCTGTGCTGGATCGAGAACGTGGGTGCGCGCGGGTTCGCCGCGCTGGCCAAGAAGGCGCCGACGCCCGTCCTCGCCGAGATCTACCGGTACTTCCACGCCGAGGAACAACGGCACGCCAACGCCGAACTCGCCCTGATGAAGCGGTGGGGCATGCTCGAAGACGGCGAGATGCCGGAACCGAACATCAACATCCGGTTGGCCATCCAGTGGCTGGACAAGTACTCCGACGACATGTCGCTGTCGATTCTCGGCACCGTCATCCCGATGCTGGAAGTGGCGCTGGACGGCGCGCTGCTCAAGTTCCTGCTCGAAGAGGTCCACGACCCGGTGTGCCACCAGGTGTTCGAGAAGATCAACAACGACGAATCCCGGCACATCGCAGTCGACTTCGACGTACTCAACATGATCGGCAACGCGACCGCGCGCCGGCTGGCCATTCAGTTCGTCGGCAACATCGCCTCGCCGGGAGTGATCCTCGGCATGCTGATGTACGCGCCCCTGCTCAACCGGATGCGCAACAACATCGTCGAGATGGGGCTCCAACCCGAGCGGCTCTACGACGCCATGATGCGCTTCAAGAAGATGGGCGAGCGCGCCGAGTTCACCCGCCGCGTGCCGACCTACCAGCTGCTGAAGTTCCACTCCAAGTTGGTGGTCAACCCGAACAACCCGTATCACTACCTGGCGAACTCGATGGTCTGGCTCTCCGACCGCTATCCGAACAGGCTGCTCAGCCCCATCCCCACCTGGTTCAAGGAGCTGACCTATGAACCGGCAGCCTGAGGTGCACGTCTACGACACCCTGATCGTCGGCACCGGGTTCACCGGCATCGGGGCGGCCATCAAGCTGACCCAGGCAGGCGTCGACGACGTCGTCATCGTCGAACGCGACCAGCGGGTCGGCGGCACGTGGCGGGACAACACGTATCCCGGTGCGGCATGCGACATTCCGTCGCTGCTGTACTCGTTTTCTTTCGTCGCCAACCCCACCTGGTCACGGGCGTACTCCCCCGCCGAGGAGATCCGGCTGCACATCGAGGACATGGTCGACCGATTCGACCTGAGGCGCCGGATCGACTTCGGCACCGAGGTGAGCGGTCTGGCGTTCGACGAGTCCGAGGGCGTCTGGGACGTCCGAACCACCGGACGCAAGCGTTACCGTGCCCGCACGGTCGTGCTCGCATCCGGTCCGCTGCCGGATCACAAGTGGCCCGACGTCCGCGGCATCGACACCTACGAGGGCCACAAGATTCACAGTGCCCGCTGGGATCACGACTACGACTTCACCGGCAAGCGCGTGGCGGTCGTCGGGACCGGGGCCAGCGCCGTGCAGATCGTGCCGGAACTGGTCAAGCAGGCCGCATTCGTCAAGGTGTTCCAACGCACGCCGGGCTGGGTGATCCCGCGGCTTGACGTCGCCACCCCCGACCGAGCCCAAGAGCTCTTCGCGAAAGTGCCTGCCGCGCAACGTGTTGCCCGGCAGGCGTTGTTCTGGGGGCACGAGGTCAGCGCCACTGCGCTGGTCTGGAAGTCACCGTTGAGCGGTCTCGTCGCCCGGCTCGGCAAGGCACACCTGCATCGCCAGGTGAAGGATCCGTGGCTGCGCAGACAGCTGACGCCGGACTTCACCCCTGGCTGCAAGCGCATGCTGGTCTCCAGCGACTACTACCCCGCCTTGCAACGCGACAACTGCAAGCTGATCGACTGGCCTATCGCCACGATGAGCCCGGTGGGCATCCGCACCGGCGACGGCATCGAACATCACCTGGACTGCGTCGTGTTCGCGACGGGGTACGACGTCCACCTCACCGGCCCGCCGTACGAGGTGACCGGGCTCGGCGGCCGATCGCTCGCCGACGAGTGGACCCGCGGAGCGCAGGCCTACAAGAGCATCAACGCCAGTGGCTACCCGAATCTGTACTTCATGACGGGTCCCAATTCCGGACCGGGGCACAACTCGCTGTTGGTGTTCGTGGAGGGCCAACTCGACTACGCCGTCGCGGGAATCACCACCATCCTGCGCGAGAACCTGCGCTACCTCGACGTCCGTGCCGACGTTCAGCGACGCCACAACGAGCAGCTTCAGAAGCGTCTGACCAAGACGACGTGGATGAGCGGGTGCAGCAGTTGGTACCTGACGGCCGACGGATTCAACGCCTCGATGTACCCAGGCTTCGCCACACAGTATCTTCGACAGATGCGTGACTTCCGGTTCGGCGACTACGAAGCAATGCCGGCGGGCAGCAGACCTGCCGTGAGCATCAGTTCGTCGGCCTGACATGCCGCCCGCCAAGCCGCCGCGGCAACAAGCGGGCGCCATCTCGACCATCCTCAACGGGCTTCGTCGAGCACCGCGGCAGATTCGGCGTGGCTCCCGCGACGTCATCGAGAACGCGGTGTCGCAGCTGTTCGACGCCGCGGTGCAACCCCACGGCGTCGCGGCGTCCGGCGAGTACCGCATCGAAGAACTCGCACGCCTGGCGGGCACCACCACGCGCAACATCCGCGTGTACCGCGACCGCGGCCTCCTGCACCCGCCGCTGCGGGTCGGCCGCATCGCGCTGTTCAACGACACCCACCTGACCCGGCTGCGCCTGATCACCTCGATGCTCGACCGCGGCTACAACATCTCGCACGTCCACGAGATGCTCAGCGCCTGGGAGCAGGGCAAGAACCTCGGCGACATGCTCGGACTCGAGACCGCGATCGCCGGTAGCTGGGCGTCGGAGAAGCCGGACCGGATGTCGGTCGCCGAGGCAAGGCAGCTGGTCGACGACGACGCGGGCTTCGACCGGATGGTCGGCCTCGGCGTCATCGCCGTCGACGACGACGTGGCAACCATCGTGCGGCCCAAGCTGATCGAGGCCTTCAACGAGATCAGGCAATACGGCGTCAGCACCGACAAGCTCATCGACATCCACGAGCAGACCGCACCGCTCGTCGACCAGATCAGCGAAATCCTGGTGCGCGCCGGAGTCGAGCACGTCCTCACGCGGATCAATCCTGGTGCCGCACTGCCACCGGATACCGAAGTGGCCGAACTGATTACGATGCTGGTGCGGTTCCGCACGCAAGCCGTCGCGGCGGTGTCCGCGACGCTCGCGTTCTCGATCGAGTCGACGATCGAATCATCGGTGAGTCAGATTCTTGGCGACTTGATCGAGAAGTCCGCCGACGAAGAGGCCTGACCAGGCCGGCGCGGAAGCGCTACTCCCACTCGATGGTGCCGGGCGGCTTGCTGGTGACGTCGAGGACGACTCGGTTGACCTCGGGCACCTCGTTGGTGATCCTGGTCGAAATCCGCTCGAGCACGTCGTACGGAACACGGGTCCAGTCGGCGGTCATCGCGTCCTCGCTGGAGACGGGCCGCAACACGATCGGGTGACCATAGGTCCGGCCGTCGCCCTGAACGCCCACCGACCGGACGTCCGCGAGCAGCACCACCGGGCACTGCCAGATCTGGTTGTCCAGCCCTGCCGAGGTCAGCTCCTCACGGGCGATGGCATCGGCCCTGCGCAGGGTGTCCAACCGGCTCGCCGTGACCTCGCCGACGATGCGGATCGCCAAACCGGGTCCCGGGAAGGGTTGGCGCCCAACGATTTCCTCGGGAAGACCGAGCTCGCGTCCCACTGCCCGCACCTCGTCCTTGAACAGCAGCCGCAGCGGCTCGACGAGCTTGAACTTCAGGTCGTCGGGCAGCCCGCCGACGTTGTGGTGACTCTTGATGTTGGCCGCACCCGTGCCGCCGCCGGACTCCACCACATCGGGGTACAGCGTGCCCTGTACCAGGAAGTCGACCTCGTCGCCGCCGTCCTCGACCAGGGTCCGCACCGCGCCCTCGAACGCGCGGATGAACTCGCGGCCGATGATCTTGCGCTTGCCCTCCGGATTGGTCACGCCGGACAGGGCTTCCAGGAACCGTGCCTCCACGTCGACGGTGACCAGGTTGGCCCCGGTGGCGGCGACGAAGTCGCGCTGCACCTGGCCCCGCTCCCCGGCGCGCAGGAGCCCGTGGTCGACGAAGACACACGTCAGCCGGTCGCCGACGGCGCGCTGGACCAAGGCCGCGGCCACCGCGGAGTCCACGCCGCCGGACAATCCGCACAGGGCCCGGCCGTCACCGACCTGCGCGCGGACCTGCTCCACCAACGCGTCGGCGATGTTGGCCGCCGTCCACGTCGAATCGATGCCAGCGAACTCGTGCAGGAACCGGCTCAGCACCTGCTGGCCGTGCGGACTGTGCATGACCTCGGGGTGGTACTGGACGCCGGCGAGCCTGCGCGCCCGGTTCTCGAATCCCGCCACCGGCGCACCGGCGCTGGTGGCGACGACGGTGAAGCCGTCGGGCGCCTGGGTCACGGCGTCACCGTGGCTCATCCACACGGGTTGGCTCTCCGGGAGGTCGGCGTGGAGCTCGCCGCCGGACACCTTGAGGTCGGTGCGGCCGTACTCGCTGGTGCCGGTGTGGGCGACGGTGCCGCCCAAGGCCTGCGCCATCGCCTGGAATCCGTAGCAGATGCCGAAGACCGGAACGTCGAGGTCGAAGATCGCCGGATCGAGTTGCGGTGCGCCGTCGGCGTACACACTTGCCGGGCCGCCGGACAGCACGATTGCCGCCGGATCCATCGCCTTGATCTCGTCGACCGTCGCGGTGTGCGGGATGACCTCCGAGTACACCCGCGCCTCACGGACGCGTCTCGCGATGAGCTGCGCGTACTGCGCTCCGAAGTCGACCACCAACACGGGCCGGGGAGATGCCGTTTTCACCCACTCAGTCTAGTGGCGCACGCTCGGCGCCTCGCACCGCCGGACGGCTGACTACACCGCGCGGCCGCGCCACAGCACCGACACGCCTTCCTCGGTGACCCCAATCGCCCTGATGAACTCTTCGTTGTCGAAACCCGGCAGGTCCTGCAGTTCGGCGAGGAGGTCGTGCGCCTCACCGAGCGGCACCGACGTCGTGCGGCCGTCGAGGTAGTTCAGGACGAAGAACGCGTCGTCGGCCCCGGAGTCGGGCGCGGTGGTCATGAACGACACCTGAGCCAGTCCGTCGGAGCTTCGGGTGTTGGGTTGGGCGGCGCGGTGCGCTTCGAGCAGATCCTCGACCTCCCTGCCGAACGGCTGCAGGACGACGGGATCGCGTCCGGGAAGGGTGAATCGGATTGCTCGGTGGACGCCGAGCCGCACCGGACCCACCATGCGGTCGAGGCTTTCCTCGTCGAGTCTCATCAGGTTCAGCGGCCAAGAGCCGACGAGTCGTTCACCGCGGTCGGGGTCGGCCTCGTCGGTCTCGACGACGAACAGCCGGGTGGCACCCGCCCCGATCAGCGTCCACATCGGCATGCCGCCGGCGAGGTCTTCGCGCCCCGACTCCCCCGGCTGGGAACCCATCCCGTTGCCCACCCAGGTGAAGTTGGCGACGGCGGTCAGCGGCTCGTCGGCGAACGGCTGTGCCCGGTTGATCAGCAACCGTGCCCGCCGGCGCTGAAGGTAATTCACGGCGTCATTGTCTCAGCAAGGCCTCGGCGACTGCAGCGCTCTCGGTTACCGGACGATGTCGATCAGCCCGCCGAGCTGACCGGTTCGATTGGCAGCCTGCGTAGCGCCGCGGGCGCGTCTGCCGGGACGACGGGATTCCGTGGCGCGATGGGGGCCAGGCGTTCGTACGGCTGCCCCTGCGCGGGCCGCTGGTCGACCTCACCCTTGTTGGGCCACAGCGACGCCGCACGCTCGGCCTGGGCCGTGATGCTCAGCGAAGGGTTGACGCCCATGTTCGCGGAGATCGCCGCGCCGTCGACCACCGACAGGGTCGGGTACCCGTGGACCCGGTGGTAGGGGTCGATCACGCCGTTCTCGACGGTGTCGCCGATCGTCGCGCCGCCAAGGAAGTGGGCCGTCAACGGAATGTTGAACAGCTCCCCCCAGGTGCCGCCCGCAACGCCGTCGATCTTCTTGGCGATGCGGCGGGTGACCTCGTTGCCGGCCGGAATCCACGTCGGGTTGGGCAGGCCGTGGCCTTGCTTGCTGACCATGCGACGGAAGCCGAACTTGCTCTTCTTCGTGTAGGTGGTGATCGAGTTGTCCAGGTGCTGCATCACCAGGGCGATCATGGTGCGCTCGCTCCAGCGGCGCGGGTTCAGCAGACGCAGGGTGCCCTTGGGGTCGGATTGCGCCGACTGGATCAACTGCTTCCACCGGGGCACGCCGGTCCCGTCGGGGAGGACGCCGTCGGTCATCAGGGTCTGCAGCAGACCCATGGCGTTGGACCCCTTGCCGTAGCGGCACGGCTCGATGTGGGTGTCGGCGGTCGGATGGATAGACGACGTGATCGCGACGCCGTGGGTGAGGTCGAGGTCGTCGCGCACCCGGAGCCTGCCCGCGCCGACGATCGACTCGGAGTTGGTGCGGGTGAGGACGCCGAGCTTGTCGCTCAGCTTCGGCAGCCGGCCGGTGTCGCGCATCTTGTGGAGCAGCTGCTGCGTGCCCCAGGTGCCTGCCGCGAGGATGACCGTCGACGCGGTGTAGGTGTGCTTCTTCTTGCGCAGCCAGCGACCGGTGCGGACAGTGTGGACCTTCCAGCTGCCGTCGGGCTGTTCGTCGAATCCCGTCACGGTGGTCATCGGGATGACCTGCGCCCCAGCAGATTCCGCCAGCCCGAGGTAGTTCTTGAGCAGGGTGTTCTTGGCCCCGTAGCGGCAGCCGGTCATGCAGGATCCGCACTCGATGCATCCGGTCCTGGCGGGGCCGGCGCCCCCGAAGTACGGGTCGGGCACCGTCTTGCCCGGCTCCTTCTTGCCGTCCTCGCCGAAGAAGACGCCGACCGGAGTCGGCACGAAGGTGTCGCCGACGCCCATGTCGTCGGCCACCTCCTTGAGGATGCGGTCGGCGTCGGTGAAGGTCGGGTTGGTGACGACGCCGAGCATCCGGGTGGCCTGGTCGTAGTGCGGCATCAGCTCGGCACGCCAGTCGGTGATGTGGGCCCACTGCCGGTCGGCGAAGAAGGGCTCCGGCGGGACGTAGAGGGTGTTGGCGTAGTTGAGCGATCCGCCGCCCACTCCGGCGCCCGCGAGGATCATGCAGTTGCGCAGCAGGTGGATGCGCTGGATGCCGTACATGCCGAGCTTGGGCATCCAGAGGAACTTGCGGAGGTCCCAGGACGTCTTCGCCATGTCCTGGTCTTCGAACCGTCGACCAGCTTCCAGCACCCCGACGCGGTAGCCCTTTTCGGTGAGCCGCAGGGCGCTGACGCTGCCGCCGAAACCCGAGCCGATGATCAAGACGTCATAGTCAGCAACCATGTGAACATTATGAACTTACCGGCGGGTAACTAGCTAGACAGGACACCCTAACTTGTAAAGAAGCGGTGCGCTGACCTGCACCGCTCGCCGGCGACCAGACGCAAAAATGCGCGACACCCCGGAGGTGACGACAAGTTTGCTGGAGCCGCTTGCGGACTGCTCGCGGGACGTCAGGACCCGACTGTCAGACCCACCTTCTGGAACTCCTTGAGATCGCAGTACCCGGCCTTGGCCATCGACCGGCGCAGCCCACCAACCAGATTCAGCGAGCCGAACGGGTCGTCCGACGGACCGTTGAGGACCTGCTCGAGCGACGGCCGTTCGCCGCCGGCGATCTGGAGCAGCGCGCCGCGGGGTAGTGACGGGTGCGCCGCAGCGGACGGCCAGAACCAGCCGTCGCCGAGCGCCTCGGTGGCGGTCGCCAGCGGGGTGCCCAGCACGACCGCGTCGGCGCCGCAGGCGATGGCCTTGGCGAGTTCGCCGGAGGTGTGGATGTCACCGTCGGCGAGCACGTGCACGTAGCGTCCGCCCGTCTCGTCGAGGTATTCGCGACGGGCAGCCGCGGCATCGGCGATGGCGGTGGCCATCGGGACGCTGATGCCGAGCACCTCGTCGCTGGTGGTCACCCCGGAGGTGGAGCCGTAGCCGACGATCACGCCCGCCGCCCCGGTCCGCATCAGGTGGAGGGCGGTGCGGTGGTCGAGGACGCCGCCCGCGACAACCGGCACGTCGAGCTCTGAGATGAAGGTCTTGAGGTTCAACGGCTCGCCGGAACCCGTCCGATCCTGGGAGACACGCTCGGCCGAGATGATGGTGCCCTGGATGACGAGCAGGTCGATCCCTGCCGCGACGAGTGCCGGCGTGAGCGCTTGCGCGTTCTGCGGGCTGACGCGCACGGCCGTGGTGACGCCGGCTTCCCGAATGCGGGAGACCGCGCTGGCCAACAACTCCGGATCCAGTGGCGCCGAATGGAATTGCTGCAACAGCCGGATCGCCGCCGACCAGTCGGGTTCCTTCTCGGCTGCTTCCACCACCTGGGCGACCTTGGCCTCGACGTCGGCGTGCCTACCGATCAGACCCTCGCCGTTGAGCACCCCGAGACCGCCGAGCCTGCCCAGTTCGATCGCGAACTCCACCGACACCAGGGCGTCGGTGGGATGCGCGACGACGGGAACCTCGAAGCGGTAGGCGTCGAGCTGCCACGCCGTCGACACGTCCTGTGAGGATCGGGTCCGTCGCGACGGCACGATGTTGATGTCGCTGAGCTCGTAGGTGCGGCGGGCGGTTCTGCCCATGCCGATTTCGACCATGTCGCGCATGTTGTAGTCCGGATTCCTAGCGGGCGTAGTAGTTGGGGGCTTCGGTCGTCATCGTGATGTCGTGCGGGTGGCTCTCCTTGAGGCCCGCCGCAGTGATCTGGACGAACTGCGCCTGCTGAAGGTGCTCGATAGTCGGCGAACCGGTATACCCCATCGCCGCACGGAGCCCACCGGTCAGCTGATGGATGACGGTCGAGAGCGGCCCACGGAACGGCACCCTGCCCTCGATGCCCTCGGGGACGAGCTTGTCCTCACTGAGCACGTCGTCCTGGAAGTAGCGGTCCTTCGAGTAGCTCTTCTGCTCCCCGCGGCCCTGCATGGCGCCGAGTGACCCCATGCCGCGGTAGCTCTTGAACTGCTTGCCGTTGACGAAGATGAGATCGCCGGGCGCCTCCGCGGTGCCCGCGAGGAGCGAACCGAGCATCGCAGTCGAGGCCCCCGCCGCGAGTGCCTTGGCGATGTCGCCCGAGTACTGCAGTCCGCCGTCGGCGATCACCGGAACACCGTGGGGCGCGCAGGCCGCGACGGCTTCCAGGATCGCGGTGATCTGCGGGGCTCCGACGCCGGCGACGACGCGCGTGGTGCAGATGGAGCCGGGGCCGACGCCCACCTTGACGGCGTCGGCGCCTGCCTCGACCAAGGCCAGGGCGGCAGCGCGGGTGGCGACGTTGCCGCCGACCACCTCGACGCGGTCCCCCGCCATCGTCTTGACCCAATGAACCATGTCCAGCACGCCGCGGTTGTGCGCATGGGCGGTGTCCACGATCACGACGTCGACTCCCGCGTCGACGAGCGTCATGGCCCGTTCCCTGGCGTCACCGCCGACGCCGACGGCGGCGCCGACCAGGAGGCGGCCGTCCTTGTCCTTGGTGGCGAGCGGGAACTGCTCGGTCTTGACGAAGTCCTTGACGGTGATGAGCCCGGTGAGCTTGCCGTTGCCGTCGACGATCGGGAGCTTCTCGATCTTGTGTCGGCGCAACAGGCCAAGGGCGGCGTCGGCCGTCACCCCGGCTTGGGCGGTGATCAGCGGTGACTTCGTCATCACCTCGGACACCGGCTTGTTCATGTCGACTTCGAAGCGCATGTCGCGGTTGGTGATGATTCCCACCAGCGAGCCATGGGCATCGACGACGGGTAGCCCCGAGATGCGGAACCGGGCGCACATGGCGTCGACCTCGGCCAGGGTGTTGTCCGGCGAACAGGTGACGGGGTCGGTGACCATGCCGGCCTCCGAGCGCTTGACCGTTTCGACCTGCCCGGCCTGCTCGGCCACCGGCAGGTTGCGGTGAAGCACGCCCATGCCGCCCGCGCGAGCCATCGCGATGGCCATCCGCGATTCGGTGACGGTATCCATCGCCGAGCTGACGAGCGGCACCCGCAGACGGATCCGCTTGGTGAGCTGGCTGGACGTGTTCGCATTGGCGGGCACCACGTCGGACGCCGCTGGCAGCAGCAGAACGTCGTCGAACGTCAGCCCGAGCATTGCGATCTTGGTGGGATCGTCCCCTCCGGTTGAGACCGGTACGGAGATGGGAAGGTCGCTTTCAGCGATCGACATGGGTGTGGCCTCCAGGTGGCGCAGGGCTAAGTGACCATCCTATCGGGGCGACGGGCAACCCTTGGCTGCCACGCACCGTCGGCAACACGGTTGGAACACGCGACCCGGGGTAAAGAGCCTTGGTTTACGGCCGCGACAGCTGGCGCGACCCCCGGCGTGCTGAGTAGTGTGGTGCTGTGCGTGACCATCTGCCACCGGGTTTGCCGCCCGACCCCTTCGCCGATGATCCGAGCGACCCCACCGCGGCGCTTGACGCACTGGAGCCTGGCCAGCCGCTCGACTCCCAGGAACGCATTGCCGTCGAAGCCGATTTGGCCGATCTTGCCGTGTACGAGGCATTGCTGGCCCACAAGGGCATTCGCGGGCTGGTGGTCTGCTGCGACGAATGCCAGCAGGATCACTATCACGACTGGGACATGTTGCGAGCCAACCTGCTGCAGCTCCTGGTGGACGGAACCGTTCGGCCGCACGAGCCGGCCTACGACCCCGAGCCCGACGCGTACGTCACGTGGGATTACTGCCGCGGCTACGCCGACGCCTCGCTGAACGAGGCGACGACGGAGTCCGACGGATATCGCTGACGGCGTAGTCCGCTCTCGTCACACCCCACCCTGCTAGCCCGGCGGAACGACCGTGGTCGTCGTCGTGGCTTCCACAGGTGCCGTCGTGGTGGCTGCCTGACTCGGCTGCACCGGTGCCGGAGCGGCAGGCGCCGGGGGCACCGATGAACTGGGGGCCACCCGCGGGGCCGGCAGTTCGGCGGGAGGCGTCGTCGGCCGTACGGCGGGTGGCGCGACGGCCGGCTGTGACGCCTCGGGCTGCCGCGACACCGTCGTGGTCGTCGTGGTGGTTGGCACCGTCGTGGTGGTTGGCGCCGTCGTGGTGGTTGGTGCCGTCGTCGTGGTCGTCGTCTTGGGCGGCACCGTCGTGGCGCTGCTGGTGGGCGACGCCGAACTCGGCGGAGCGGAGGAACTGGGTGCCGGTTCCGCAACCGGTGACGACGAAGACGCGGGCACGGTGGTGGACGGCGGCGAGCTCGTCGTCGACCCGTCGGACGGCGTCGTCGTGCTCCCCGGCGCATCCGATGGCGACGTGACCGTGGTCTCCGACGTCGTCTCCGAGGGTGACGTGGTCGACGACTCGGAGGACTCCGACGTCGAGGACTCCGAAGACTCGGAAGTCGTGGTCGCCTCGACCTCGGGCACGGGAAGCCACGTCAACGGCGACGACGGCAGGACGGGCAACGGCTCCCCCGGCGGCAAGGTGGCCGCGGGATCTTGCTCGACCACCTTGTACGTCAACGCATTCCACTGCTCGACGAGCTGCTGCTTCTGTTCGACCTGGCCCACGTCCTGCACCGTGGTGCTGACGGCGACGAGCTTGTTCTGGGCCTCTTCCCACTGGCCGTCGTCGATCAGCTGCTGCACTTGCTGAAGCTGGGCGGAAGCCAACGAGACCTGGTCGTCGCGGGTGGCTTCGTGTTGACCGAACAGCGCGGTCCGCATGCCGTAGAGACCGTCGCCCGGCCCGGCGCCGTAGACCGCGGTGCCGAAGCCGCCGATGCACAGCATCGCCGCGGCCACGGATCCGACGACCGCGAAGGACCTGCGGGACCCCGAGCCCTTGCGCCTGCCGCCGTGCAGCGCCTCGACGGCGTCGCCCAGCGAGACCGGCGCGGCGACGGGTGCGTCCCGCACGTCGTCGCGGAACGCGGAGAACAGGGAGGCCAACTCGGCCTCCGCATGGTCGGTCGGATAGGCGGGTTGCTTGGCGGCGAGCGCTTCGAAGAAGCGATCGGCGCGGTTGATCTCGTTGAGCGAGGGGTCTCCGCCGTTGGCGGACCACCGACCGAAGTCAGGCATCTTCGCGCCTCGATCCGGTCAGTTCACCCTTGAGTCGGGCCAGTGCCCGGTGCTGGGCGACCCGCACTGCGCCTGCGGTGCTGCCGACGGCCTCGGCGGTCTCTTCGGCGCTCATGCCGACGACCACCCGCAGGACCAGGATTTCGCGTTGCTTCTCGGGCAGGGTCGCCAGCAATCTGTTCATGCGTTCCGCCGCGTCCGAGTCCATCGCCATCTGCTCTGGACCGGCCTCGAGTGAGGGTCGGTCCGGAAGGGTGTCGGTTGCGTCGGCCTTGTTGCGCCCCTGGGCGCGGTGGGCGTCAGCAACCTTGTGTGCAGCGATGCCGTAGACAAAGGCCAGGAACGGTCGTCCCTGATCCTTGTAGCGCGGCAGCGCCGTGATGGCGGCCAAGCACACCTCCTGAGCAACGTCGTCTGCTGACAGACCGCTGCGTTCCGCTGACCCGACCCTCGCCCGGCAATACCGGAAGACGATCGGCCGGATGGTCTCCAGCACTTCCCGGAGTGCATCCCGATCGCCGTTAACCGCTCTGGCCACGACACCATCGAGACTGTCTCCCGAAATTGTCATCGTGGGCAGTATCTCCAGCGTTACGGATGGGGCGGATATTGGCGGGTGTGCCAGCTAAAGACTAGTGATCGCGAAGTGACTCGCAGACTCACCGCGCCGTCCACGCGCCGCCTCGGTGGGCGACGACGTCGGCCGACGCGTCGCGAACTGCGGCGATCTGCAGCGGCGAAAGCGCGGCGCTTCCGATGTCGGCGAGCAGGCAGGCCACGGCCCAGCTCAGCGGCACCAGTCCGAGCCCCTGGGCGGTGACCAGCGCACGGTCGGCAACCGTGCGGGACGCCTCAATATTCCCAGTGCTGCACAGCGCCGCGGCCAGGACGACCCGAGACTTGGTGTCGTGCCGCGCCGAGCCGAGGTCCGACGCCAGGTCCACGGCGCGCTCGGCGTGGGCGACCGCCGCCGGACCGTCGCCGGTGAACATCGCCAATTCGGCGCTGACCCAGGCCAGCCGGACAGGAAGGCGGGGGTCGACGCTCTCACCACCCGCGCCCATCAGGTCACCAGCGCGGCGCAGCAGCTGCGCCGACAGCGGGAAGCGGCCCATTCCCAACGCGTCGGCGGCCAGCCCGACCAGCGCGTCGGTGCCCGCGGTGACGTCGGAACCGGCGTCGGCCCAGGCCCGGCCGTCCCATCCTCGGGCAGCGCGGTGTCCCCCGAGCTGACGAAGGAACGACGCCCGGGTGCTGCATCCGAGCGACGCCAGGGCACCACGGGTGTTGGTGCGTTGGAGAGCGTCGAGGTCGGTGAGCGCGGCACCGTACCGGCCCTGTCCCCCGGCCGCGACCGCGCGCAGCCACAGCTCCCTCGAGGTCGTCGCCGCAGGCAGCGGCCATCGGCCGGGTTGCTCGCCGAACGCGGCCTCGACGAAGACACTCATCAGCGGGGACGCTATCAACGGGTGAGACTTGCCGAGACGCCGGACGTCGAGGGCAACCCCCATGCGCCGCCGGTGGGTCGATGAACTTTCGTTAACAGTGAATGGTCGGCATGTTGCGTCGACGTCAACTGGGCCGTCGGGTCGCTGCGGCGTCGCCGAGGCCATTTGGCACGCGAACAGCGAAAACGCGCAATGACGACGGCTGGCCGGCGATGTGAAGTCATCGGTCTCGTTTCGCCCGCGTCGCATTGATGAACGTGATGTAAATTCTCGGCCTGCCCTTATGTGGTTGAGCACATGCGCGGGCTATTGACCCATGTTCACGAGCCCTTCTAGTTTGTGTGCACGAGTAGTCATCGGCGACACGAGCTCGGAACGGTTACATGACTCACGCTTTCTATCGTTCGCGAAAGATGCGCGTAGACAGGGGTTTTCCCAATGCCACAGCCGCAGCAGCTGCCAGGCCCCAACGCCGACATCTGGGATTGGCAGATGTCAGGACTTTGCCGGGGCGTCGACTCTTCGATGTTCTTCCATCCCGACGGGGAGCGCGGCCGCGCCCGCGCCCAGCGTGAGATGCGTGCCAAGGAGATGTGCCGGAGTTGCCCGGTGGTGACTCAGTGCCGGTCGCACGCACTGGCGGTCGGCGAGCCGTACGGCATCTGGGGTGGTCTCAGCGAGTCCGAGCGCGAGCTTCTGCTCAAGCGGGGCATCCGCCGCAGCGCCTAGCCCCGCAGCGGGCTAGCGGGTACGTCGCACCACCCGGATGAGCAGGTACGACGCCGCGCACAGTACGACGACGACGGCCAGCCACGGGAGCAACAGGCCGAAGAGCAGCAAGCCGCTGCCCACCGCCGAGACGAGGCCGTCCCAGCCCCGTTCGACCTGACCGAGGAACCCGACGTATTCGCGCGGCGCCGGGCCGCCCGGCTCCTCGGCGTAGAAGGTGACCGAGACCGTGCTGTAGTCGACGCGGTCGCCGAGTTGGTCACGCTGCGCGCGGAGACTGTCCAGATCGGCTTGGCGTTGCGACAGGGCTCCCTCGGCGGTGATGAGCGCGTCGGGATCCTTCGCGTCGCGCATGATCGCCAGCAGTCGGTCCACCGAGGTCTGCAGGGCGGTGATCCTGGCGTCGAGGTCGACTCGTTGCGCCGTGACGTCCTCGGCCGTCGTCTCGGCGGTCTGAACGGTTCCCAGTTCCTTCAACTCCCGCACCACGCCGTCGAGTTTCGCGGCGGGCACCCGCAGGACGATCGACGTGTGGGCCCGCCCGCTCAGAGAGCCGGCGTCCTCGGACCGACTGTCGACCCGCCCGTTGGCACGCTCGACGACGACGGCAGCCTTGTCCGCCGCTTCCGAGGTGTTCGCGACGTCGATCGTCATGGTCGCCGTCTTGATTACGTCGCGCTTCAGCGTCAGGTCTTGCGGCGGCCCCTGTGGCGGTTCCGGAGCGCCTGCACTCTCGGCCGTGCCGCCGGTCGCAGGGGCGGGACCGGTGCTCTGCGGTGCGCCCGAGCACGCCGTCAGCAGGATCATCGTCGTCACCGCCAGCGCCCACCGGGTGCGGCCCAACCTGCTCCAGCGGTGATTCATACCTGGCAACCTAGCGACCGGAACGCGTCGCGACTACTCCTCGACGTTTGTGGGTACTCGTGGTTGCCGGGCGAATACGCCCGGCATTTGCGAGTCGTGAGTGTTGCCCCAGACCCAGGCGATGATTCAGCACCGTCTTCCCTCGTCTTCGGCGATGCCCGCGTGTGCCGGGCAGGAGAGCCTCGAATGAGCACCGAAGTCGACGACAAGCGGGAGATCTACGAAGCCGTTCGCGACATCGCCGAGAAGCGGGCGGTCATCGACCAGGCCAAGGGCATGCTCATGGTCGTCTACGGCACCGACGCCGACGCCGCGTTCGACCTTCTGCGATGGCAGTCCCAACACCACAACGTCAAGCTGCGGGTGGTGGCCGAGCAGGTGGTGGCGGACTTCAGCCGTGCTTCCCGGCAGACCCCGGCGGTGGCCCGCCGGACGTACGACGCCCTGCTCGCGTCACTTCACACGCGCACCGAACCCGCAGTGTTGCGCGACGTCGTCGGCGAAATGGCCGATCGGATCGACGGCTAGCTCGGCGGCCGTCGCTTCATCGCGCGGTCGACGGCCTGCGCCGGATCGACGAATTCGAGCGGGCTCTGCACCGGACGTGCCCGACGGTTGAGTCGGCGGACCTGGAGTCGCCGCGTACGAACCTGGAAGGAGCTCCACTCGCCCAGCGTGACGCCGGCCGCGAGGGCGGTGCCGATGGCCATGGCCCCCAGCACCGAGGCGAACCCGACGGTTTGTTGCTCGTTGAGAATCGCGTAGATGCCGTGCAGCAAAGCCAGACCGGGCAGCAGTGGGACGATGCCGGCAATCGAGACGACCAGCGGCGGCGCCAGATTGCGACGCTCCATCAGGCGGCCGACCAGTCCGATGGGCACCGCGGCGGCGAATGACGCCACCACCGCACCAAGGCCCAGCCCCTGCGCAAACAGAAACACCACCGTGCCCGCGGCCCCGCCGAACGCGGCTGCCACTGCCGAGGTGCGTTCGGCGTAGCACGCCAAGGCATAGGCCGCCGCGCTCGCGGCACCGAAGGCCACCCTCGCCGGCATCTCGGCCAGCGCGGGCGGCGCGTACGCGCCGATCGCGACGAACGGTGCGCCAAATTGGTTGGCGAGGTGCAGCACGAGGGCCACACCGGAAATGGTGGCGGCGGTCATCATGACCAATTCGAAGAAGCGGGCCGCAGCCGTCACCGGAGCACCGGTGATGACGTCGCCAACCGAGCCGACCAACGACAGCCCGGCCAAGAGGACGACGAGGCCCGCGGCGATGGCGACCGTTGGTTCGAAGTCCAGACCGATCTTGGGACCGAGCCAGTAGAGCACCAGCGGCGGCGCGGTCGCGATGGCGCCGCCGACCGCGTACTGGAAGAAGAACGGGAGTCCGTGCTTGTTCAGTTGGCGGTTGACCCGGTCGATCGTCATGGCACTCAGCGCGCTGACGAGGCAGGCCAGCAAACTGGCGCCGAGGGTTCCGGCGGTGGCGAAGGCCAGCGCGCCCCAGGCGAGGGTGGCGATCCACCGCTTGTAGGGATGCGGCGCGGTGGTGATGGCGTCGAGTTCGTCGCGGGCGGTGGTCGGCGACACCTCCCCCGCGCGGATGCGGGCGATGAGCCGGTCGACGGCGGCCAGCCGGCTGAAGTCCATCGACCTGGTCTGCACGATGTGCAGGGTGCTGGCGGGCGCGGCGGTCGGGCCCCGGTAGGCCGAGACGTGGATCGTCGTGTTGATGACGTCGACCTCGCAGCGCTCAAGGCCATAGGCGAGCGTGATGGCGGTGACGTTCTCCATCGTCGCGGTCGCTGGCATTCCGGAGGCCATCAAGAGGGCGCCGATCGACCCGGCCAGATCGAGCACCTCACCCACCCGTGCGCTGTAGGCGGCGTCGAGCTTTTGGGTGTTCTCCGTGATCCGCGGGAGGCTGCCCGTCGGTGGGTCCGTTTCGCGGACGAGGCGATGAAGGATGTCGCGCTGACGCGCCCGCCACTGCTGGCCCGCGTGGCTGCCGGGCATGTTCACTGCACTGCTCTCCTGATTCGCGTTGCTCCGACGATGATCAAAAGGGGTCAGGAGCAAAACCGATTTTACTCATGGCAAGGCCCGGTTGGCGACTACCCGCTCGTGAGACTGGGCACACAAATGCCTAGCTCACGGTTTTCTAAGCCATCTATTAGGTTGCCTTCCTACTTTGAGGGGCATCCACTGCTCAGCGAATGAGCGCCCCATCGGAAAGGCATCGGCGATGACGTCAACTATCGAAGCCGGCACAACCCACTGCCCGCGCTGCGCGGGACCCCTCAACTTTCAGCTCGACGCCGCCCACGGTGGCGGTCTGCAGTACGAGGTGTCATGCGCGCCGTGCCATCAGGTCTTCTTCCACATGAGCACCGCAGAGCGTCAACTGACCGTCGCGGCCTGACGCATCACCCCTAGCCGTCGAGCGGGTTGGCCGCGATGCGGCGAGCACCGTCGCTGGCCATCGACGCCGCGGCGGCACCCCCGGGCTTGCGCGTGGCCTGGTCTTGGAAGCACGCGATGAATTCGCTGCTGAACCCCTGCCTCGGATAACGCCCCACGATCTCTTCCCGCGTCTCGGCGGGAAACTCCTCTGGCCGCCGGCCCGCGACGTCCCAACTGGTGGCGACCTGCAGAAGGTGCGCCTCCGGGTCGACGTCCGGTGCGACGTCGTCACGCATGTGCAGCACGATGATCTCCGTGGCCCTGGCCGCCCGCTCGGCGGACCATCCAGCCGCAATGCCGAACACCCAGGCCAGGTCGCCACCCGCCTGCTCGAAGGACACCCGATGACTGTCGAACGAGTCGGTGAGCGCCATGTCGTGCAGCATCGCCGACACGTAGAACAGCTCGTCGTCGACTGCGATGCCGTGCGAAGCGGCGTACGTCGTCCCCCACAGATACGAACGGACGCAGTGGTTGAGCAGTGCCGGCGAACAGAAGCGGGTCGCCACCGTGAGCGCGGCCGTCGCCGCCGGTGTCCGAGGAAAGTCGATCACTTGGCGTCCCCTCCGGTTTGGTGAGCGTCGACGACGCGGATGATCGGCTTGCCGTGACCGCGCGTGCCTGGCTCGAACGCTGCGGGCGCGTCCTCGAGAGCGTACGTCTCGCCGAGCAGTGGACGGAGCCGTCCGTCTCGAAGCCTGAGCTCCAACTCGACGAGCCCCGGGCGGTCGGGTTCGACGACGAAGAAGACGGCCCGTCCGTCCTTCGGTTGGACGGTCGGCGGTTCGGCGATGCTGACGAGCGCCCCGCCGGGGCGGACCAGCGCCGCCGAGCGGTTCAGGAGGTCACCGCCCAAGACGTCGAACACGACGTCGACCTGGCCGACGTCTTCGAGCTGGTCGCGCTCGAGGTCCACGAACGATTCGGCACCGAGGTCGAGCACGGCCCGCCGGTGCGCGCCGCGACCGGTGCCGATCACCCGGGCGCCCACTTCCCTCGCCAGCTGGACGGCGAGCGAGCCGACGCCACCGGCGGCGCCGTGAACCAGCACGGTCTGGCCGGCTTCGAGGCCGCCGTGGGTGAACAGGCCCTGCCACGCCGTCAGTCCCGAGATCGGCATCGCGGCGGCGGTCACGTAGTCCACCTCCGGTGACAGGGTGGCGAGGTTGCGCGCCTCCACCGCGACGTATTCGGCGAGCGTCCCGTCCCGGCACCAGTCGGTGATCCCGAAGACGCGCTCCCCCACCTCCAGTCCGGTTGTGCCGTAGCCCAATTCGGCGACCACCCCGGCGACTTCGTGGCCGGGAACGCTCGGCGTCCTGTCCCGCCCGGCCCTGTCGGTCCAGGTGCCGGGCCAGTCGAGCTCACCGGGGGTGAACCCTGCCGCGTGTACTCGAACCACCACGTCGTTCTCCGCGGCGTGCGGGTAGGCGACGTCGGCGAGCTCGATGCCGGCTTCGCGACTCCGCGCGACGACCGCCCGCATGCTGGTCACGCGTTCAACGCTAGCCCCGCCATGGGCCCTTGAGACACTCGTCGAGTGCACGGTTGTTGACGCGTCATCTCGACGTTTGCGTTCAACAACCGTGCACTCGGCGGAATGGTCTGCAACGAAAAGCGCCCCCGGCCAGGTGGCCGGGGGCGCTCATCGTGCGAACTCTCTTAGTGCGAGTGCCCGTGGTGGCCGCCGCCACCGTGGCCGTGGTCCTCGGACTCGGCAGGCTTCTCGACGATCGCGGTCTCGGTGGTCAGGATCATCCTGGCCACCGACGCCGCGTTGAGCACCGCGGAGCGGGTCACCTTGACGGGGTCGACGACACCGTCGGCCAGCAGGTCGCCGTAGGTCAGTGTCGCGGCGTTGAAGCCCTGACCCGCCGACAGCTCCGCCACCTTGTTCACCACGACCGCGCCGTCGAGCCCGGCGTTGGTGGCGATCCAGAACAGCGGCGCCGACAGCGCCGAGCCGAAGACGTCGACGCCGAGCGCCTGGTCACCCGACAGCGACGCGCGCAGGTCCTTGAGAACCGAGCCGGCCTGGACGAGGGCGCTGCCACCGCCGGTGACGATGCCCTCTTCGACGGCCGCCTTGGCCGCGGAGACCGCGTCCTCGACGGCTTCCTTGCGCTTCTTCAGATCGGTCTCGGTGGCCGCGCCGACCTTGATGACCGCGACGCCGCCGGACAGCTTGGCCAGCCGCTCCTCGAGCTTCTCGCGATCCCAGTCGGAGTCGGTCGCCTCGATCTCGGCGCGCAGCTGAGACTTGCGACCCTCGATGGCGTCCTGGCTGCCGCCGCCGTCGACGATCACGGTGCTGTCCTTGCTGACGACGACGCGACGGGCGGTGCCCAGCACCTCGAGGCCAACCTCGCGCAGCAGCAATCCGACGTCGGGGTTGACGACCTGTCCACCCGTGACGACCGCGAGGTCGTCGAGGAATGCCTTACGACGGTCACCGAAGAACGGCGCCTTGACGGCGACGGCCTTGAGCGTCTTGCGGATGGCGTTGACGACCAGGGTCGACAGTGCCTCGCCTTCGACGTCCTCGGCGATGATCAGCAGCGGCTTGCCCGACTCGGCAACCTTCTCCAGCAGTGGCAGCAGGTCCGGCAGCGAGCTGATCTTCTCGCGGTTCAGCAGCACCAGCGCGTCTTCGAGGACGGCTTCCTGGGAATCGAAGTCGGTGACGAAGTACGCCGACGTGAAGCCCTTGTCGAAGCCGACACCCTCGGTGACCTCGAGCTCGGTGTTCAGCGTCGAGGACTCCTCGACGGTGACGACGCCGTCGTGACCGACCTTGGTCATGGCCTCGCCGACCAGTGCGCCGATGACCTCGTCACGCGAGGAGACGGTGGCGACCTGCGCGATTCCGTTCTCGTCGGTGATCGGGGTGGCGGCGGCCAGCAGTGCCTCGGACACCGCGTCGGCGGCCTTGGCGATGCCGAGCCCCAGTTCGATGGGGTTGGCACCGGCTGCGACGTTGCGCAGGCCGGCCTTGATGATCGCCTGGGCGAGCACGGTGGCGGTGGTGGTGCCGTCGCCCGCGACGTCGTTGGTCTTGGTGGCCACGGACTTGACCAGCTGTGCACCGAGGTTTTCGAACGGATCCTCGAGGTCGATCTCGCGGGCGATGGTGACGCCGTCGTTGGTGACGACCGGGCCGCCGAACGCCTTGGCCAGCACGACGTGCCTGCCGCGCGGGCCCAGCGTGACGCGGACCGCGTCGGCGAGCTTGTCGACGCCGGCTTCCATGGCCCGGCGCGCAGTCTCGTTGAACTCAATCTGCTTGCTCATGATGGTTCTTTCTGTCTACGTAGATGAGACACAACGCATGCCGCCCCGGACATCACCCGCTTTGCGACGGGAGACCTCCGGGGCGGAATGGGCGATGCTTACTTGGAGACGACTGCCAGCACGTCACGTGCGGACAGAATGAGGTACTCCTCGTTGTTGTACTTGATCTCGGTGCCGCCGTACTTGCTGTAGATGACGGTGTCGCCTTCGGCGACGTCCAGCGGAATGCGCTTCTCGCCATCCTCGTCCCAGCGGCCGGGGCCAACTGCGACGACGGTGCCTTCTTGCGGCTTTTCCTTGGCGGTGTCGGGGATGACCAGACCAGAAGCGGTCGTAGTCTCGGCCTCATTGGCCTGAACGAGGATCTTGTCCTCGAGTGGCTTGATGTTCACGGCCACGATTAGCCCTCCACATTGATAGGGGTGCGATCCGGGACGATTCCCGGACCTTCACGGATTTCCTGCAGTTGTCATGTTGTTGGCACGCGTCCTGGCCCTCAACACCGTCGTCGCGGGAGCCGGAGCGGGGTTTGGCCGCCTGCCACTTAGCACTCTATACACGCGAGTGCTAGTACCTCAAGGGTGGGTGCGCAGTCATGTGGATCTTGATCGAATCGGCCATCGAAACGACCGGCCGCGGCCGTTCCGGACGTCGGTATCCTCGGCGGGATGTTGATGTGGATCAACGGCGCGTTCGGCGCAGGCAAGACCCAGACCGCACACGAACTGCACCGCCGGGTCGACGGTTCCCGGGTCGCCGACCCCGAACTGCTGGGGTTCGCGCTGCACAAGATGCTGCCCCCGGCCGCTCGAGGCGACTTCCAGGATCTCCCTCAGTGGCGGACCGGGGTGGTGGCCACCCTGCGTGACGCGGAGGCCGCCCACGACGGTCCGGTGATCGTGCCGATGACGCTGGTGCGCGACGACTACTTCGACGAGATCGTCGGGCAGTTGCGGGCCTGCGGCGTCGACGTGCGGCACTATGCGCTGACCGCCTCACCGGACACGCTGCGCCGTCGCCTGCGGGCGCGGCTGGCCTACGTGGGAGGCCGCCTGCTCGGCCGTGACGAAACCTGGGCGATCCAGCAGATCGACCGCTGCGTGTCGGCCCTGTCCGATGCGCGGTATGCCACCCACGTGCCCACCGACGACCGCAGCGTCGACGAGGTGGTCGAGGCCGTTGCCGCCGATGCGGACCTGCCGTTGAGCCGGCCGCGGTTGTCGCCCGTGCGCTTCCAGGCCCGGCGCCTGACCGTGGCGGCCCGCCACATTCGGCTGTAGGGGCGGCGTCAGGCGACCTGTCCGCGGACCACCGGCAGGCCGGGGTCGGTCGCCACCGACAGCTGCGACGGCGGTGCACCCGCTGCGATGAGGTGCGCGGCGAACGAGGCGATCATCGCGCCGTTGTCGGTGCACAACCGGGGCCGCGGCACCCGCAGTGTCAAACCGGCTGCCGCGCAACGCTCTTCGGCGAGTTCGCGCAGTCGGGAGTTCGCCGCGACACCGCCCGCGATCAACAGCGTCGACACGCCGAGGGCTTCCGCAGCGCGAACGGCCTTCTTCGTGAGCACGTCGGCGACCGCCTCCTGAAAGCCCGCCGCGATGTCGGCGGTCGCGGCGTCGGGGTGCGACTCCACATACCGGGCGACGGCCGTCTTGAGTCCCGAGAAGCTGAACGCGTAGGGGTCGTCGCGGGGACCGGTCATGCCTCGCGGGAAGACGATGGCGTCTCGGTCGCCCGTGCGGGCGAGGTCGTCGAGCACCCTGCCACCCGGGTAGCCAAGGCCGAGCAGTCTGGCGATCTTGTCGTACGCCTCACCGGCCGCGTCGTCCACGGTGCTGCCGATCTCCTCGATCGGCTCCCCCAGCGATCGCACGTGCAGCAGGTTGGTGTGCCCGCCCGACACCAGAAGCCCCACACTCTCTGGCAGCGCTCCGTGGTCGTAGACGTCGGCGGCGAGGTGCCCACCGAGGTGGTTGACCGCATAGAACGGCACCTCCCAGGCGGCCGAATACGCCTTGGCGGCAGCAACACCCACCAGCAGGGCCCCGGCCAGGCCGGGTCCGATGGTGGCGGCGACCACGTCGGGCTTCGACACCCCGGCGGTGGCCAGCGCCCGGCGCATCGTCGGGCCTAGCGCCTCGAGATGTGCGCGTGACGCGATCTCGGGGACGACGCCGCCGAACCGGGCATGCTCGTCGACGCTGGAGGCGACTTCGTCGGCCAGTAGCGTGACGGTGCCGTCGTCGTCGAGCGCGCAGATCCCGACTCCCGTTTCGTCACAAGAACTTTCGATGGCCAAGACGATCATCGTGCCTCTTTCCCCGCTACTCGCCGCATCGTGTAGGCGTCGGCACCGCTGACCCGGTAGTACCGCTTGCGGACGCCAAGCACGGTGAAGCCGACGCTCTCGTACAGGCTGATCGCCGCCGCGTTGTCCGTGCGCACCTCGAGGAAGACGTCTCCCCCGTCGGCGATGGCGAGCAGCTGGTCGAGGAGGGTGCGGCCGATGCCCCGTCCCTGGAAGCGCTCGTCGACGCCGATGGTGTGCACCTCGTACTCGAACGGTGGTTTGCGGCCCAGCCGGCTCACACCGGCGTAGCCGACCAGTTCGCCATCGAGTCGTGCCGACACGTAGTGGTTGTGTGCCGACTCCAGCTCTCGGATGAACGCCACCGCGGGCCATGGGTCGTCGCCGGGGAACAGCTCGGCCTCAAGGGCGGCGCAGCGGTCGGCGTCACCGATTGTCAGCGGTCCGTACTCGACGGTCACGGCCGCGCCGACTGCTGCTGAGGCTTGGCGTCGGGACGCCGAAGGTACAACGGCACCAACGGTTCTGGCGGGGTGTCCCAGTCGACGGCGCGTACCAGCCCGGACGCGGTCGGCACGGTGGGTGGCAATTGCGGGAGGCCGAAGAGCGCCGCGTGCTCGGGTGAACCGGCGACCGCCGACGCGTCGGCGGGCACGTCGGCGGGTGCGTCGACCGCGGGACCGCCGACCCGGACTCCGTCGCGGTAGCGCGCCCAGTACACCTCGCGGCGGCGGGCATCGGTGACCACCAGCACGTCGCCTTCGGTGTCCACCCCGATCGCGTCGAGACTGCAGACGCCGAACACCGGGAGACCAAGCGCGTGTCCGTACGCCGCGGCGGTCGCCATGCCGACGCGCAGCCCCGTGAACGGGCCGGGACCACACCCGACGACCACGGCCTCGAGGTCGGCCATCGACAACCCGGCATCGGCCAAGGCGCCCAACACGTTCGGAGTCAGTTGCTCGGCGTGGGCCCTCGGGTCGACGGTGACCCGCTCGCCGAGGACGTCGACGCCGGACGGTCCGCGGCGGACCACCCCCGCGGTGACCGCCGGGGTGGCGGTGTCGATCGCCAGGACGACGGTCATCTTCCCGCCCACTTCCAGGTTGCAATTCGGACGTCCGTGTCGCCCCCACGCTCGAGCCTGATGTCCAGATGGCGCTCGGACAACCGCTCCGCGAGACCTTCGCCCCACTCGACGACCACGACGGCGTCCTCGAGATCGGTGTCCAAATCCAGGGAGTCGAGTTCGGCGAGCAGATCCGCCCCGGCGTGGTCGAGCAGTCGGTAGACGTCGACGTGCACCATGGCGGGGGCGCCCTCCCGTAGCGCCGGGTGGACCCGCGCCAACACGAACGTCGGCGAGGTGACCGCGCCGCCCACGTGCATCGCCTTGGCGATTCCCTTGGCCAGCACCGTCTTCCCCGCACCCAGCGGTCCAGACAACACGACGACGTCACCGGCGACGAGGTCGGCTCCCAGGCTCGCGCCGAAGGTGAGGGTGTCCTTCGCGGTCGGCAACTCCGCGGTTCCCTCGAGGATTTCAGCCATGACTGCGCACCCGATCCCGCAGCCGACGCGTCATCGCGACCAGCTTGGACGGCGTCGCCCGCTCGACGAGTCGCACCAACGCGTCGTCGACGATCTCCGGTTGCTCGAGTTGAACGAGATGTCCTGCGCCGCCGACGATGACGAGCTCGGACTTCGGCAGCTCAGCGGCCATGGCCTCGGAGTACTCCTTCGGTGTCAGCAAGTCGTGGTCACCGCAGACGATCAGCGTCGGCACCTTGGCGAGGACCGGAAGGGCTGCAGTCTCGTCGTGCACCTCGAGGGCATGCAGAAAGCCGACAAGGGTGGCGATCGGCGTGTCGTGCATCATCCTCTCGGAGAACGCGACGACGCTCCTGCTGACCTTCTCGTCGCCGTAGGACGCAGCCCGCAGCACCGGGCCGATCACCGAACTCGCCGCTCCTCGGGTGCGGTGCACCATCTTCGGCGCGTAGCGCACGGCGAAGCGGGCGGCCTCCAGCACGGGATTCTTCAGGACCTCGCCAAGCGGAGAACGCGAAACCCCTTCGGCTGCCGAGGAAATCAAGGCGACGCCGACCACTCGGCTGGGATAGCGCTGCGGATGCTGGCGGGCGTGGGACAACACCGTCATCCCGCCCATGGAGTGTCCGACGAGTACCACCGGCCCGCGTGGCGCCATCACCGAGAGCACCGTCTCGAGATCCTGCCCCAGCTGGGGGACGGTATAGGACTCGGGTGACGCCTCGCCGGATTGACCGTGCCCGCGCTGGTCGTAGAACACCATGCGGACCTGCGACCCCCACTGTTCGGTCAGCCGCGCCCGTTGAAAGTAGAACGCCCCCATGCGAAGACTGAAACCGTGGGCGAAGACCACCGTCAGCGGCGCGTCCTCGGGGCCGACCTCCCTGACCGCGAGGGGAACACCGTCCGACGTCGTCACCACGCATCCGCGGTCGGCGTCGAGAATCTCGAAGTCCTCGTCCAGGTGTGGGTCGACGTCGGTGACGCGTCGCGTCAAAGAGCGCGCCACGGTGGCACCGGCCAGTCCGCCGACCGCCGAGATGCCGGCCACGCCAGCCAACCACTGACCTCTTCGCCTGCGGCTCAACGACTTCCGCCCGACTCGTCGACGTACACCCGAGACACCCGGCCGCGTGGACTGGTGACGACCTCGTAGTTGATGGTGCCCAAAGTCGTCGCCCAGTCCTGCGTCGTCGGTTCACCGTCGTCGCCGGGCCCGAAGAGGACCGCGTCGTCCCCCTCGCTCACGTCGACCGGTCCCGGCCCGAGGTCGACCACGAACTGGTCCATGCAGATTCGGCCGACGTTCGGTCGGAGTTTGCCGTTGATCAGCACCGACATCCGACCGCTCAGACCGCGGAACACCCCGTCGGCGTACCCCAGCGGGATGAGCGCGACGGTGGTGTCGGCGTCGGCGACCCACGTGTGGCCGTAGGAGACCCCGTCGCCCGCCTTCAGCCGACGAACTTGGGCCACCGGGCACCTCAACGTCATGGCGGGTCGCAGTCCCATGTCACCCCTGGCCGGGATCGGGGTCTGCCCGTACACCGCGATGCCGGGGCGCACCATGTCGAACGCCAGGTCCGGCCGCGTCATGGCCGCCGGGGAGTTGGACAGGTGGTGGATCTCGAACTCGACGCCGGCCTCGCGCGCCTGCGTGCGCATCTCCGCGAAGCGTCGAGCCTGGCGGTCGTTCACCGGGCTCGTCGGGTCGTCACCGCAGGCCAGGTGAGACATCAGGCCGCGAAGTCTGATCGCCCCGTCGGCGGCCGCATTGCGCAGCGCCGGCAGTAGGGCCGGGAACTCGGCGGCACCGACGCCGTTGCGGCTCAAGCCGGTGTCCACCTTGACCGTGACGGTCGCGGTGCGGCCCGTGCGTCGGGTCGCGTCGAGCACCTCGACCAGCTGCCTGGTCGACGACACCCCAAGTTGGACGTCGGCAGCCAGGGCGGGTGCGAAGTCGGTGCCCGGCGCATGCAGCCAACACAGCACCGGGGCCGTCACACCGTCCCGGCGCAGTTCAAGCGCCTCGGCGAGGGTCGCGACGCCGAGCTCCGACGCGCCCGCGTCGATGGCGGCCTTGCCGACGCGCGCCGCGCCGTGACCGTAGCCGTCGGCCTTGACGACGGCCATCACCTCGGCCGACCCGGCCAGCTCCCGCAACAGGCGCACGTTGTGCCGGATCGCGCCGAGATCCACCACCGCGGTCGGGACGGCGGTGGAGGTCGGCAGTTCGGTCGGAGGCACGGTCATCAGGCCACGATTGTCTCAGAACCGCCTGCGGCGGCGTTCGAGCCGCCCTAGTGGGCGAACGGCTGCACCTCGTCGAAGTGCCCGTTGGGCTTCAGCTCGTCGAGCGTCTTGAGCACGGTCAGCAGGTCATCTCGCAGTGCCCTGGCCAGGTCGGTGGAGAACCCCTCGCGGACCACGACCCGCAGCACGGTGACGTCGGTGGCGTCGGCAGGCATCGTGTAGGCGGGTACTTGCCAGCCGTAGGCCCGCAACGCGTGCGAGACGTCGAACTCGGTGTATCCGCGGTCGCCCGTGAGCTTGAAGCTGACCACCGGGATCGCCGAGCCGTCGGAGATCAGCTCGAAGTGCTCACCGTCCCGCAGTTGGTCGCCAAGCCAACGCGCCGTCGTCGACAGGCACGACATCACCTGGCCGTAGCCGGCTCGGCCGAGGCGCAGGAAGTTGTAGTACTGGCCGACGACCTGGTTGCCGCCCTTGGAGAAGTTGAGCGTGAAGGTGGGCATGTCGCCACCCAGGTAGTTGACGCGGAACACCAACTCCTCGGGCAGGTAGTCGGCGTTGCGCCAGACGACGAAGCCGATGCCCGGATAGGTCAATCCGTACTTGTGGCCGCTGACGTTGATCGACACCACGCGGGGAAGGCGGAAGTCCCAGATGACGTCCGGATGCAGGAACGGCACCACGAAGCCGCCGCTGGCGGCGTCGACGTGCACCGGAACGTCCACTCCGCCTTGGGAAGCCAGCTCGTCGAGGGCCGCGCAGATCTCCGCGACCGGCTCGAGTTCACCGGTGTAGGTGGTGCCGAGGATGGCGACGACGCCGATGGTGTCCTCGTTCACCGCGCCGAGAACCTGCTCGGGGGTGATGACGTAGCGCCCCTCCTCCATTGGGAGGTAGACGGGTTCCACGTCGAAGTAGCGGCAGAACTTCTCCCACACCACCTGAACGTTGGAGCCCATCACCAGGTTCGGCCGCCGCGTGCGCCAGCCGTTCTTTCCGTCGCCGACCTTCTGCCGCCACAGCCAGCTCATCGCCAGACCGGCCAGCATCACGGCTTCACTCGAGCCCACCGTGGACACTCCGACGGCGCTGCTCGGGTCGTCGTCGCGGAGGTTCTCGGCATGGAAGAGGTCGGCGACCATGCACACGCAGCGCTGCTCGATGGCGGCGGTGGCCGGATATTCGTCCTTGTCGATCATGTTCTTGTCGAACGTCTCGGCCATCAGCTTCTCGGCCTCGGGGTCCATCCATGTCGTGACGAACGTCGCGAGGTTCAGTCGCGAGCTGCCGTCGAGCATGAGCTCGTCGTGGATGAAGCGGTAGGCGGCCTGCGGCTCCATTGATTCGTCGGGCATGCGCAGCGTCGGCACGGGCGAGGTCGAGAGCCGGCCGGTGTATGCCGGAGAGATCGAAGCCGACGGTGTGTGCCTGTGTGACATCTGGTGTCCCTTCTAGAGATTCGCGATAGACGAACGGATGTGGCCGAGGATTCCCGAGGCCGACGTTGGGGCGGGCCGTGGCCCCGGGCTGGCGGCAGACAGGCCGGCGGCACGGGCGTGGACGAAAGCGGCCATCGCGGCGGCCTCACCGCTGGGCAGCCCGGCGGCCAGCAGTGCCCCGATGACGCCCGACAGCACGTCGCCCGAGCCTGCGGTCGCCGCCCAGGACTGGCCCGCCGGGTTCAGGTAGACGGGCCGAGTGCCGGATTCGGCGATCACGGTCACGTTGCCCTTCAGCAGGACGGTGGCACCGAACTGGTCGGCCAACGCACGCGTGGCGGCCACCCGGTCGTCTCCCGGCGGATGGCCGGCCAGCCGGGCGAATTCGCCGGCGTGCGGGGTCAACACCGTCGGCGCCGTGCGACCGCGAAGGAGCTCCGGGTGGGCGGCAAGGATCGTCAGCGCGTCGGCATCGACGACGACCGGCAGGTCCGTGTCGAGCGCGAACCGCAGGGCGCCCTCGCCCGCCTCGTCGGTGCCGATCCCCGGGCCGACCACCCACGCCTGCACGCGACCCGCGTCCTCGGCCGACGACGTGGCGATCACCTCGGGCCAGTGCGAAACCACTTCGGCGGCAGCGGTTCCCGCGTAGCGGACCATGCCCGAGGTGGCGGCCACGGCGGCGCCCGTGCAGAGGATCGCCGCGCCGGGGTATGTGCTCGAACCGGCCAGCACGCCAGTCACGCCCTGGGTGTACTTGTCGTCACGGGGCCCGGGGATGGGCCACCTGGCGGCGACGTCGACCGCTTCCAGGCTGACCAGGTCGGCGTCGGGCAGGTCGAGACCGATGTCGACCAGCTCGACCCGTCCGCAGTCGCCGAGGGCGTGCACCGGTTTGCGGCCGCCGAAAGTGACGGTCAGCGCGGCCCGGACGTGGGGTCCGTCTGCGGCGCCGGTGGTGACGTCGACCCCACTGGGCAGGTCGACCGCCACGACGGGAATGCCGGCATGCTCGACGGCGGCGAAGACGGCTTCAGCGTCGGGGCGCAGCGGCCCGCTGGCTGAGATGCCGACGACGCCGTCGATCACCAGATCGGCTGTGGGCGGCACGCTTTCGACCAGCCGGCCACCAGAGCGGGTGAAGGCGGCGAGCGCGGCGCGGTGCACGCGGTCGGGGTTGAGGACGACGGCCGAGGCGGCCACCCCACGCCGCCGCAGGAAGGTCGCGGCCCAGAGCGCGTCACCACCGTTGTCGCCGGACCCGATCACGGCGCACACGTGACGGCCCGCGATCGAGGCGGTGCGGGACCGCAGTTCGCGGGCGACGGCACCGGCAAGACCGTAGGCCGCCCGCCGCATCAGCACGCCGTCGGGAAGGCTGGCCAAGAGCGGTGCTTCTGCCTGACGTATGGCGTCCGCGCCGTAGTAGTGCCGCACCCGGCCCACGTTACGTCGTGAGCAGCGACGGCCACCGGTCAACACGTCGACCGGGTGAACCCGCGCCTACTCCATGCCGGTACGCCCAGGAGTCCAGAAGGGCTTGGTGACGATCTGGCGTCGATCCCAGCCGCGCTCGTCGGTCAAGATCCGGCGGAGTCGCTGGATGGTGCGGGCCTCACCGGCCAGGTACGCCACGCCGGGCTGATCTGGCAGGTCGAGGGCGCGCAGCGCGTCGGCCAGCACCGCCGAATCTGCCGCCGAACCGGCGCGCTGGACGTGCGTCAGGCGGTGGGCCAGGGGTAGCGGGGTGGCATCCGGCTCGCCCTCGACCACGCCGTGAACGTCGGCCTCGGCGGGCAGCGAGCGCAGCATCGCGGCAAACGCCACCGATGCGGTCTCCTCCCCGGCGAAGAGGTGATACGGCGCGTCCTGGCGCACCACCAGGTTGCCCTGCGGGCGGGTGAAGTTCACTTCGTCACCAACGGAAACGGTTGCAGCCCAACGCTTCGCCGGTGTCGCAGCTTGACCGTGGTCGAACATCACGACGTCGAGCGTGCCCGCGTCGGGATCGGCCTGGTGAATCGAATAGGTGCGCAGCGTGTCCCGCGGGCGGAGCCGCACCACCGATTCGCGAAATCCGGTCACCTGCAACCGAATGTGCTGACCCGGCGTCCAGGTCAGCCCTCTCAGCCGGGGGCCGCGCAGTTGGATGCGGCGCATGGTGGGAGTGGGTTGGTCGACGACGGCGACGGTGGCCGACAGGAACAGCGCGTCACGCACCGCGTTGAGCAGTGGGGTGGCGCCGACGAGGGTGGCCATCGAACTACGCCGTTCGCACGGAGAGTTCGTTGCCACGACCCGGCTCGAATGGCAGCGGGACCGAACGGTAGCCGTTGGCAGGATCGCGGACGTAGCTCAGGTAGTCGCCCGAGGCGTTCTCGCCGAGCACGAGCGCGCCGGGGCGCAGTCGGGGTTCGAGGAGTTGGAGTACCGGCAGATAGAGGCTGAACGCCCCGTCGAGTAGCACCAGGTCCACGTCCCCGACGCCGCCGCGCAGCGTCTCGAGGGCGTCTCCGACCCGGACGTCGACGATGTCGGCCAGTCCCGCTGCGGCCAGGTTCTCGTTGGCGCGCCGCGCCTTGGTCGACTCGAGCTCGGTGCCGACCAGGTGACCGCCCCCGTTGTCGCGCAGCGCCGCGGCGAGGTGAATCGTCGAAACGCCGAAGGACGTACCGAATTCCACGACGTTCTTCGCCTGCCGGGCTCGCACGCAGATGTAGAGGAACTGCCCGAACTCAGCGGACACGTTCAGATAGTTGTCGGCGAATTCGTGGTAGAGCCCGCGGTAGTCGGCCGCCTCCCTGGCCAGCATCTCGGCCACGGGGTCGCCGTCACCCCATTCGTCGACGATCTGCGCCATCAACGCGCCGTCGGCGGTCGCGGCCTCGTCGAACAGTCGGGTCAGTACGCCGGCCACCGGGGCCGAATCGAGTGTGTCCATGCCATCGCCTCTCGAAGTTAGGTAACCCTTACTTCGACGAAGGCTACGCCGCCCGGCGGCCCCGCAAGGGGCTACGTCGCCGCGCCCGCCGCCCGCCCGTAATGCCGACGGGCCTTCATCCTGTTGCCGCAGCCACTCATGGAGCACCACCGACCGGTGCCACCGCGGCTGCGGTCGAGCAGGAAGAGGTGACATTCGCCGTTCGCGCACGGCCGTAGCCGGCCCGGCATGGTGGACTGCAGTTCCCCCCAGGCGAGCACCATCCGCGCCGGCCAGTCGGCGTCGAGGCGCCACGTCACGGCGTCGCCGACGATCTGGGGCGTTTGGGTGACGCCGCGCAAATAGGTGTCGAGGACGTCGCCGGAGACCTCACCGCGCACCACCCGCTGCAGGTCGTCGCGGACGCCTCGGGCGTCGTGGACCCGGTGCCCGGCCGCGCCGTTGGCGCGCAGCCACGCTCCGTCGAGCGCCTCGGTGGGCGTGCCGTCGACGACGGGCGTGGTGTTCAGCAGGTCGAGAAGCGCCTCCGACCAGTCACGTTGCATGCTAACCACCATAGACCACTTGACAGGTTAGACACCAGCGCGTTCACTGCTAACCACCAAACCAATCCAAAGGGGTTAGACATGGCCACCACGCACCACCGCTACGCCGAGATCGCCGGCCGCCAGACCTTCTACCGCGAGGCGGGACGAAGGGACGCGCCCACCGTCGTCCTGCTGCACGGCACCCCCGCCAGTTCGCACATGTACCGCAACCTCATTCCCGCTCTGGCGGACCGCTACCACGTCATCGCGCCGGACTACCCAGGGTTCGGCCACTCCGAGCGGCCGCCCGTCGGCGAGTTCGACTACACCTTCGACTCACTCGCCGATCACGTCGACGCGCTCCTCGACCACCTCGGGCTGACGCGCTACGCGCTGTACGTGCAGGACTACGGCGCACCCGTCGGGTGGCGGCTCGCACTGCGGCACCCCGAGCGCATCGCCGCGATCGTCACGCAGAACGGCAACGCCTACGTCGAGGGCTTCGTCGGCGACGCGATGGAACCGTTGTTCGTCTACGGCCGGGACCGTTCCGAGGCCAACGCCAAGCCCCTTCGCGACCTCATCAGCGTCGACGGCCTGAAATGGCAGTACACGCATGGGGTGTCGGACCCGAGCGTCGTCGACCCCGACGTCTGGGTCAACGCACACGCCGCGGTCGCCGACACCGAGGAGGCCGTCGAGGTGCAGCTGGCGCTGTTCGCCGACTACGCCACCAATGTCGAGTTGTATCCGCGGGTGCACGAGTACTTCCGCACCTCGACCGTGCCGCTGCTCGCGGTGTGGGGTCGCAACGACCAAATCTTCGGCCCCGACGGCGCATTGGCCTTCGCTCGTGACCTGCCCGCCGCCGAGATCAACCTCCTGGACGGCGGACACTTCCTGCTGGAGAGCAAGCTCAACGCCGTCGTCGCGCTGATGCGCCCGTTCCTGGCGCAGCACCTCGGCTGACGACGGTTGCGCGTCAACGCAATTCGGAGGCCGCGACCCACTCCGTCGGCCGCAACAGCACGATCTCGGGGATGACGCAGGCCCGCGACAGCCGGGTTGTCAGGCGCACGGTCTCGGCTACGTCGCGGGGGGTGATCATCTCCACCGCGCCGCCCTCGCGGTAGTCGTCGGCCATCGGGGTGTCGGTGAGGCCGGGGCAGATCGCGGTGGCCTTGATGCCCTCGCCGGCGAGTTCGTCGTGCAGGGCCTCGGTGAACCCCACCACCGCGGCCTTGGACGCGGAGTACGACGACAGCATCGCCTCGCCGCGCTTGCCCGCGTTGGATGCGGTGTTGACCACCTGCGCCGAACCCCGTTTGCCAACCGCGTTGCGCAACAAGGGAAGACACTTGGCGGTCAGCAGGATGACCGCCCGGGTGTTGACGGCGAACTGCTCGTCGACGAACTCCGCCGTGAGCTCGCCGACCGCCCTGGTGCCCGCCACGCCCGCATTGTTCACCAGCAGGTCCAGGGAGCCGTGGGACTCGCCGTGAGACGCAGCCACCTCGCCAAGAAACTCCTCGTCTGCGAGTGACCCGGCCAGCCAACGCAACTCGGCACCGCTGGCTGGACTCAAATGATCGGCGGCTGCCCGCAACTTGTCGGGATCGCGACCGACCATGGTCACCGCGAACCCCTCCTCGAGGAGCACCTCGGTGACGGCTCGCCCGATACCCCCGTAGGCGCCGGTGACGATGGCTGTGCGCGTTTCACTGGTCATCGTGCAGGCTTACCAGAATGCGTCGGTGCGCTCGACGGTGACCGACTTAGCCAGGTTGCGCGGCTCGTCGACGATTCGAGGCAGGCTCGCTCAGGCCGGCTTCTGATTCCAGCTCTTGTGCACGAATTCGAGTCGATTGTCGTCGAGGTCGACGACGTTCGCCGCATAGTAGCCGTCGGAGAAGTATTGGCGCACTGCGGGAATGCCATCGTCGCGACCACCGGCCCGCAGGGCCTCGGCGTAGGCCGCGTCCACCAGTGACGGGTCGTCGGCAACCAAGCCGAGGTAGATCCCGGTCTCGCCGGCCGTCCGCTGGCGGAGCCAAATGCTGTTGCGCCCCGCTTGACTGCTCAGACCCCAGAGATCGGGAACGGTGTCGGGCCCGTTTTCGGAGTCGTACTTGCCAAATGCTTCCCATCCCAAGGGCTTCAGAGCGGCAAGGTAGAACGTCAACGCGCGCTCGGGGTCGCTTACGGAGAGATAGACGTGATCGATCATCGGGCACAGCTCCCTGGTTGGTGACCGCCGATGGGCGCAAGCCGCGCTGGCCACGGTCACGGCCCATCGTGCCATCTATCAGACAGTTGTCAAATAGTTTGAGCGGAGGGGCCCCCGCTTCCGGTGTGCCTCATCCATTCGGGAAGCAGCGAATACGCCACCAACGCCACGTCGACGGGGTCGTCGTCGCCGCGTGCACCCGTGGCCAGCAGGGCATAGAGGCCGGCCGCGACGTAGATTTCTTCCGCGGCAGGGTCCAACGTCGTCGGCGTGCCGAATTCTGTTCGAAACCAACGCACCTGAGCCAAGACGACGTCGGCCAGACCGGGCAGAACGGTGTCCGAAGGGTAGCTGTCCGCCAGACGCGCCAACGCGCCGTCGACCCGGAGCAATTCGACGATCTTGCGCAGACTCTGCAAGCCGACGGCAGCGGGGTCCGCACCCGCACGTCGCGCGGCGGCATCCTCACTGAGCAGTTCGTCGAAACTGTCGAGCATTGCGTACCAGGCAGCCTCGTCGAGGCTCGTGAAGTGGTTGTAGAACGTGGCTCGGGTGACCCCGGCAGCAACGCTGACGGCCGGGATCGTGAGATCTCCTTCCCGCGCGACCTGCCGGAGCGCAGCCAGCAGGCGGTCACGGGATCGACGGAACCGCGGATCGTCCGGCGACGAATCTCTCATCCGGCGCCGCGGCTTCTGCTCATCTCGTCAGGTTTGCCCTCACGGTCCGCGTCGCGGCTATTCCACCGTGACGGACTTCGCAAGGTTCCGCGGCTTGTCCACGTCGTACCCACGGGCTTGGGCCACCCCGGCGGCGAACACCTGCATCGGAATCGTCGACAGCAAGGGCTGGAGAAGCGTTGACACAGCAGGCATTTCGATGAGGTGATCGGCGTACGGCCGGACCGTATCGTCGCCCTCCTCGGCGATGACGATCGTGACCGCGCCACGCGCCTGGATCTCGCGAATGTTGCTCAGCAGCTTGCTGTGCAGCATCGCGGCGTTCTTCGGCGACGGCATCACGACGATGACGGGCAGGCCGTCCTCGATCAGCGCGATCGGCCCGTGCTTGAGCTCACCCGCCGCGAAGCCCTCGGCGTGCATGTACGCCAGCTCCTTGAGCTTCAACGCGCCTTCCAGCGCGACGGGGTAGCCGACGTGGCGGCCGAGGAACAGCACCGTCTGCGACTGCGCGAACTGGTGTGCCAGCGCCGTCACCGGCTCCATGCACGTCAGCACTCGGGCGATCAGGTCGGGCATCGCCTCGAGTTCGCCGAATTCGCGGGCCACCTCGTCGGAGTACTTGGTGCCGCGGGCCTGGGCCAGCGCCAGCCCGACCAGGTAGTTGGCGGCGACCTGCGCCAAGAACGTCTTGGTGGACGCGACGCCGATCTCCGGCCCGGCGCGGGTGTAGAGCACCGCGTCGCACTCGCGGGGAATCTGCGAACCGTTGGTGTTGCAGATGGCCAGTACCTTGGCTTTTTGGCTCTTGGCGTGCCGGACGGCCTCCAGCGTGTCGGCCGTCTCGCCGGACTGCGAGATGGCGATCACCAGCGTGCTGCGGTCCAGCACTGGGTCGCGGTACCGGAACTCGCTCGCGAGCTCGACCTCGACGGGCAGCCGCGTCCAGTGTTCGATCGCGTACTTGGCCAGCAGCCCCGAGTGGTACGCCGTGCCGCAGGCGACGATGAAGACCTTGTCGATCTCGCGGAGTTCCTGGTCGCTGAGGCGCTGCTCGTCGAGCACGATGCGCCCGTCGGCGAAGTGTCCGAGCAGGGTGTCCGCGACCGCCGCGGGCTGCTCGGCGATCTCCTTGAGCATGAAGTAGTCGTAGCCACCCTTCTCGGCGGCGGACAGATCCCAGTCGATGTGAAACGGACGGGCAGCGGCGTCGTCCCGGTTGCCGTGGAAGTCGTAGATCGCGTAGCCGTCCGCGGTGATCACGACGGCCTGATCCTGGCCGAGCTCGACGGCCTCGCGGGTGTGCTCGATGAAGGCGGCGACGTCGGACCCCAGGAACATCTCGCCGTCGCCGACGCCGATCACCAGCGGCGTCGACCGCCTGGCGGCCACGATGGTTCCTGGCTCGTCCGCGTTGGCGAACACCAGCGTGAAGTGGCCCTCCAGGCGCGGAAGGACCGCCATCACCGACGCCACGAAGTCACCGGCGGTGACGCCGTGGTGGTACTGCCACGACACCAGGTGGACGGCAACCTCGGTGTCGGTGTCGCTCGCGAACTCGACGCCCACGGCCTCCAGCTCGGCGCGCAACGCGGTGAAGTTCTCGATGATCCCGTTGTGGACGACGGCAATCTTGCCCGCGGCGTCGCGGTGCGGGTGGGCGTTGCGATCGGTCGGCCTGCCGTGGGTGGCCCACCGGGTGTGCCCAATGCCGGTGCTACCGCTCATGCCCTCGGAGTCGGACTCCGCGAGGGCCGCCTCGAGGTTGGCCAACCGTCCCGCGCGCCGACGCACGTCCATCCCGCCGTGGCCGTCGAGCAGTGCGACACCCGAGGAGTCGTAGCCCCGATACTCCATCCGACGCAAGGCGTCGACGACGATGTCCCGGGCAGGGCGCTGTCCGACGTAGCCGACGATTCCGCACATGGACTATCAGGGTAGTGCAGCCGCCGCCCCAACCTGGTGTGAGCTACGGTCATCGGGTGGCCAAGACGAAGAAACTCTTCGCTGCGTTGACCCGTCGGGGACCGCATCGCGTACTGCGCGGCGACCTGGCCTTTGCCGGTCTGCCCGGGCTCGTCTACACCCCGGAGAAGGGGATGAACCTGCCCGGCGTGGCATTCGGGCACGACTGGCTGGTCGCCGCCGACCGGTACGCAGGAACCCTGGAACATCTGGCGTCGTGGGGCATCGTCGCCGCCGCCCCGAGTACCGAGACCAGCTTCGCCCCATCGGCGTTGAATCTGGCGTTCGACCTGGGTACGACGCTGGACATCATCACCGGCGTGCGGCTGGGCCCCGGCAAGATCAGCGTGCACCCCACCAAACTCGGCGTCGCCGGCCACGGTTTCGGCGGCTCGGCGGCCGTCTTCGCCGCCGCGGGGATGACCGGCCGGGTCAAGGCCGCCGCCGCGCTGTTCCCGACCGTCACCAAGCCCGCCGCCACGGAGCCCGCGTCGTCTCTGCGGGTGCCCGGCCTGATCCTCGCCGACCCCGGTGACCCCATGTCGCTGCGGTCCAACGCCGTCGAGTTGGCCAGGGCGTGGAAGCCGGCGACCCTGCGCGAAGTCAAGAAGGTGACCGCGGGCGGGCTCGTCGAAGGCCGCCGCGTCGCCAGGGCGCTCAAGCTGCCGGGCGCCGACAAGGGCACCCAGAAGATCGTGCGCGCGCTCCTGACGGGCTACCTGCTGCACGAGCTCACCGGCGACAAGGCCTACCGCGACTTCGCCGACCCCGAGGTCGCGTTGCCCAAGGCCGACGTCCTCGACCCGTTCTCCGGTGACCCCGTGGAGCTGGAGAACAAGGTGGTCGCGCTACTCAAGCCCTAGGCGCGCCGACACTCCGTGTGATGACGACGCAATCGGCGCGTCGTCGCAACAACCGAAGTCTCGCGCGCTCATCGAGGGCGGACCGACTCGCCTTTCCCCTCCACGGCGATGGCGGGCGACTCGTCGCCGCCGACCGCGCGGGCGCCCAGCGCCGCGGCAGCCACGGCGACCAGTGGCAGCAGCAGGGCGAGGTTCAGCGTCACCAATTCCGAGAGCCAGCCGATCAACGCCGGACCGGCGAGCAACGCGACGTATCCGCAGCCGACCACCCGGGAGAAGTCGGTGCCGGTCGCCCCGGCCACGTTGCCCGCCGCGGTCAACACCTGCGGCAGGCTGCCGGACAGCCCGAGACCGAAGATCACCCAGCCTGCCATCGTCAACGGGAGCGCGGGCGACGCCACCACGATGCCCAGACCGACGACGGCCGCCAGACTGCCGTAGCGCAGCACCCAGGCGGGTCCCCTCTTGGCGCTGACGATGTCCGCGGTAAACCGCCCGACCGTCATGGCCGTGACGAAACCGCCGAACACGAGGGCGCCCAAGGAGTTAGAGACTCCGAGGCGCTCCTGGGCGTGCAGGCTGCTCCAGTCCATCGCGCAGCCCTCGGCAAGCAGCAGGACGAACGCCAGCGCACCGAGTAGCACCAGGCGGCGGCGCTTGCTGAGGGGCTCGGAAGGTGCCCCGTCCGGCGGCGCGCCGACCCCCGTAGTCGGGTCGGCTCGCACGCCGAACAGATTGGGCGCGGTCACGGCGACGAGCAACAGGCACGCGCCGCACATCACGGCCGTCGTCGACGGCATACCCCACGCGGCGGCCAGGGTGGCGGCACCGACCAGCGAGCCGATGACGCTGCCGACGGAGAAGATCGCATGGAACGCGGACATGATCGGCTTGCCCGCCTGCTGCTCGACGGCGACCGCGCGCGCGTTCATCCCGACGTCGGTAATACCGGTCGCACCGCCGAAGATCAGTAGGGCGCCACCCAGCGTCGCGGGCGTCGGGGCGTTGAGGGGAAGGGCCAGCGTCGCGGCCATGGCCGCGGCGCCGACGAGAGCGATCCGCGCGCTGCCCCACCGGTTGATCAGCGGACCGCAAGCCTGCATTCCGATCAACGCTCCGGCACCGTGCAGGAGCAGCAGGCTCCCCAGCGTGCCCACCGAGACTCCGGTGCGTTCCTGGACCGACGGGATGTGCACCGCCCACGTGGAGATGCACAACCCGAAGACGGCGAAGACCAGAAACACCGCCGCGCGGGACCACTTGAGTGAATTCACGTGCCTCCAGTTACCCGCTCGGCGATGCGTTCTCCCCCGCGGACGTCGTCCATCATCGTCCCAGTCGCGGGCGACTCCCAACGCCCCGACTTCCCAACCAACTGGTTGATCGTGATATAAAACCCCCATGCGCACCGGAATCTTCATGGGTTACGCCAGCGGCTTCAAGGCGGCAGCCAACCAGGTCGTCGAACTCGAGAAGTGCGGCGCCGACATCGCATTGGTCGCCGAGGCCTACTCCTACGACGCGATCAGCCAGCTGGGCTACCTCGCGGCCAAGACCTCGACCATCGAACTGGGCTCCGGCGTCGTGCCGATCTACACCCGCACGCCGACGCTGCTGGCGATGACCGCCGCCGGCGTGGACTACGTCTCCGACGGCCGCTTCCGGCTCGGCATCGGCACCTCCGGCCCGCAGGTGGTGGAGGGCTTCCACGGCGTCCCCTTCGACGCGCCGCTCGGTCGCACCCGCGAGGTCGTCGAGATCTGCCGCCAGGTCTGGCGCCGCGACAAGGTCGAGTTCGACGGCAAGTACTACCAGGTGCCCCTGCCCGCCGACCGTGGCACCGGCCTCGGCAAGCCGCTGAAGCTCATCAATCACCCTGTCCGCGAACGCATTCCGATCGCCATCGCCGCACTCGGCCCGCAGAACGTCAAGCTCACCGCCGAGATCGCCGAGGGGTGGCAGCCGGTTTTCTACTACCCCGAGAAGGCCGACGACGTCTGGGGTGACGCCTTGCGCGCCGGTGCCGCCAAGCGAGACCCCGCCCTCGGCCCGCTCGACGTCATGGTCTCGGCCAGCCTCGCCATCGGCGACAACGTCGACGACCGGCTCGCGTGGGCGAAACCCCAACTAGCGCTGTACATCGGGGGCATGGGCGCGCGAGGCAAGAACTTCTACCACAACCTGGCCACTCGATACGGCTTCGGCGAGGTCGCCGACCGCATCCAGGACCTGTACCTCGCGGGCAAGAAGGAAGAGGCCATCGCCGCGGTACCCGACGAGCTGGTGCGAAACATATCCCTGGTCGGCCCAAGGGGTTTCGTCAAGGAGCGGTTGGCCGCCTACGCCGAGGCCGGGGTCACCACGATGCTGGTGCACCCACTCTCCGGCGACGACCGCGAGTCGGTGAAGTTCTGCGAGGAGCTCGTCGAGCTCGCGCACTGAGTCACACCAGCAGGGTGCCACCCTCGACGGTGAGCACCGTGCCGGTGCTGAACGCCTGCTCCATGCAGTACAGGTAGGCCAGCGCGACGTCGGCCACCTCGCCGACGCGGCCGAGTGGAACCCGTTGCGCCTCTTGCTCGTACAGTGCCTGCCGGTCGTCTTCGGGCATGGCGTCCCACAGCGGGGTGCGGATCAGTCCCGGCGCGACGGCGTTGACCCGGATCGGCGCCAGCTCGACTGCCAGCGCGGTGGTCAACGCATTCATCGCGCCGCACAGGCTGGACGGAAGGACACCGTAGCCCGGGGACCACGCCGCCGTGCCACTGGTGAGCGTGATCGAGCCACCGGCGCGCAGCCGCGGACCGAACACCCGCGCGACGCTCAGAGCACCGATGAAACGGGTCTGGAAGAACGCGATGACGACCTCCGGCGTCAGCTCGGCCAGCGCCGTCATCTCGAGCGGCTCGCCGGCGGTGTAGACCAAGTGGTCGACGTCGCCCACCTCGGCGACCAGCCGGTCGAGCGCCCCGGGATCGGTGAGGTCGACTGTGGCACCGCGCGCTCCGGCGGGGAGTTCGGCCAGGGCCCGGTCGACGCTGGTGCGCCGCCGTGACACGACGATCGGAGTGGCACCGCGGTCTGCCACCGCTTGGGCGACACCGAGTCCGATGCCCGAGGTGCCGCCGACGACGAGGACTGTCGTGTTCTTCAAGGTCATGGCTCCACGCTCCACCGGCCGGCGCCGTCCGTCCAAGACCCTTTGCGTCGCCCGGCGATACCGTGGAGGTATGAGCAGTCCGGATCTCGACATGCGCAAGCTGCGCTACTTCGTGGCCGTCGCCGAGGAGCTGAACTTCGGGCGGGCCGCGAAGCTCCTTCACATCGCCCAGCCGGTGCTGTCGCGCCAAATCCGGGCCTTGGAGGTCGAACTCGGCGTCCGACTGCTGGTCCGCGATACGCGTGGCGCCACACTCACCGACGCAGGCAGCCAACTGCTGCAGGATGCGCGCTTCCTGCTTGCGGAGTCAAAAGCCTTGCGAGAGAGGCTGTCCCGAGCTGCCGTTCCCACGCGGGTCGTGCGGGTGGGGGTCATGCCGGGGCTGTTGGCGACCGCCGCCGTGCGGACCTTCGAATCGGCGGACCCCGCCCACCGCGCGGAGGTAGTCCCGATTGGGGCGGCCGAACAGCTCGAGTTGGTGCGCACCCGCACTCTCGACGTGGTCTACGCCCGGGAGCCCGTCGACCATCGCGGGCTTGGAACCGCTGCGCTTCTCGAAGAACCACGGGACGCGCTGCTGCCCGCCGACGACCCCTTGGTCCGTCGACGGTCGGTGCGACTTGCCGAGCTGGCTTCGCACCGTCCACTTCAGGATCCGGCCGCCGTGCCGGAGTGGTACGCCGTCGCGACACCCGAGCGACGGCGCGCCACTCCCCGCGTCGCGTCCACGATGGAGGAGAAACTCGAGCGCGTCGCCGCCCACGAGGGCTTCGCCATCGTGCCGCGGTCGGCGACGGCGTTCTACCGGCGGCCCGACGTCTGCGTCGTGCCGATCGAGGACATGCCGCCCGCTCACGTCACGCTGATCTGGGATGCGGCCGTCGTCGATCCCGTCCGCGACGCGTTCGTCGCCGCCGCGCTGGCCTGCCGCGACCAGACGGTCTGAGCATCCGGCCACGAGCGAAGATGGTCTGGTGCCCAGCGCATTTCCTCCTGCCCTGCCGAAGGGCTCCTTCCTTACGTCGGACCAGCCGCGGATCGTTGTCGGAGACGCGCTGCTGAGACCGTGGATTCTCGACGACGCCGCGGCCCTCGTCGCGGCGTTCGACGACGAAGCGATTCGGCGGTGGCACGTCAGTCGCGCCGACACCGTCGACGAAGCGCGCGACCTGATCACGCGCTGGCAGGGCGGCTGGGCCGCCGAGAACGAGTTCAACTGGGCAATCGTCGGGGTCGACGACGTCCTGCTGGGCCGCATCGCGTTGAAGGGCGTCGACCTGTTCGAGGCCAGCGCTGAAGTCGCCTACTGGATGTGCCCCGCGTCGCGCGGGCGCGGACTGTGCCCGCGGGCCGTCGTCGCGCTCTCGGAGTGGGCCTTCCACAACGGCTTCCACCGCCTCCAGTTGCAGCACTCGACCCTCAACCTCGCCTCCTGCCGGGTTGCCACCAAGGCCGGGTTCCGCGAGGAGGGCACGCGACGCGGTGCGGCATTGCACGCCGACGGCTGGCACGACATGCACGCCCACGCCCGCCTGAGCGGGGACGACAACTGAATTCACTACTCCCCGACCTGCGGTAGCTCGTCGGCGGCGATCTCGCAGGGCGTCGGCTCCGCGTCCCCGGCGAGGGGCTGTGCCATGGCATCGGGCAGATCCTGGACGGCGGGCGGCGGCGCGGGCGGCTCCGGCGGCGGGGTCGGCGCGGGTTCCGGAGTGGGG
>VIFX01000045.1:0-58024 GCA_006864685.1 Mycolicibacterium hodleri
GGGCGGGATCGTCTACGCCACCTCGCAGCAGCCCGGAATCTGCCGGGCGAGCAATGCGATCGTGGCTCGCGTTCGCTTCGCCCTCATCGAGGCGCTGGAGCGCTAGGTGCGAGCCGTCATCAGATGTTGACGCTGCGTCCCCGGACGGGGGAGAAGAATGATTGTGGAGCCTAGGAGATTCGAACTCCTGACATCTGCCTTGCAAAGGCAGCGCTCTACCAACTGAGCTAAGGCCCCTCTTGGTGATCAGCTTGGCTGATCGGCGGCCACATGCCACACCTCGACGCGGTTGCGGGATCTGACGACCACCACCGCCGCGACGAGAAGGATGAGCACTACGAAAACTCTCACAGTGCACCCTCTCTCGGTAAGGCAAACCGTGGGCCTGGGAGGACTCGAACCTCCGACCTCTTCGTTATCAGCGAAGCGCTCTAACCACCTGAGCTACAGGCCCGTATTCACATACGACGGCCGAAGGACGAGGTTACCGCAACCACTGCCATCGCCCCAAACCGCGGGTCATCAGTCCCTGTCGGCGAGGGTCACCTCGACGCCGCCGACGAGGTCGGTGGTCAGGTTGTAGATGAACGCACCGCACGTCGCCATCGCCGTCAGCAGCACGATGTTGACCAGACCGATGAGGGCCGCGCCGCCGAAAATCGTTCCGCTGGAAACCAATTCGCCACCGCTGCCGCTGGCACTGGTGAGCAGGTCGCCGACGTTGCTGTTCAGCTTCGTCCACACACCCATGCCGCCGAGCACCAAGTACAGGAACGCGACGGCGATCATCCAGACGAAGAACAGCGCCACGCTCAGCACCAGCGAGACCTTCAGCACACTCCACGGATCGAACCGCCGAATCTGCATGCTCGCCCGCACCGGCCCTTGGGACCGGCTCGCCGCCGAGGCGCGCGTGGCGGGCGTCGACGGCCGCGACGACGGCTCGGCGGCCGCCCGCTCGGCCGTTGGCTTGCGTGGCCCACGGGGGGCGACACCCGACAGGTCGGGGAGCTCGCTGGCATAGGCCTCCGACCGGGCTGGCTCGTTGCGCTCACCGCGATTGGGCGGTGCCACGTCGGCCTTCGTCGGAGCGGACTCCCTGGCGGGCGCCGAGTCACGCGCAGGCGTCGACTCACGGACGGGCGCAGGCTCACGGGCGGGACCCGACTCCCGCGGAGGCGTCGACTCACGCGGGGGAGAAGCCTGCGCCGGACCGTTGGCGGGTCCACCCGAGATGAACCGGTTCAGCCGCGCATCGGCACTTGGCGAGCCGCCGCCCTGGTGACCAGCGGCCGCACCTGCGCGCGGACCCTCTGGCTGCCTGGGCCGCGTCGCAGCACCCCGCTGCCACGGCGGAACGTCACCGCTCGACCCGGCACCGTTCGCCGGGCCGGCCTCGTGAGCGCCGTTCGTGCTACCTGGACCGTCGCCGGTGCGCGGTGGTCCAGGTTCGTTCGGTGAACCCACCTACGGCTCCTTAGCTCGGGTCAGTCTGTGAGTCGTCGTCGACGACGTCTTCGGCAACTCCGTCTACGACGCCTTCCACGACGTCGTCAGAGGCGTCCTCGTCGGCGTTGCGGGCGACGGCAATCAGTGTGTCGCCATCGCCGAGGTTCATCAAGCGCACGCCCTTGGTTTGCCGCCCGGCCTTGCGCACTTGACGTGCCACGGTCCGGATGACGCCTCCGTTGGAGGTGATGGCGTAGAGCTCGGTGTCCTCGTCGACGATCAACGCTCCGACCAGAGTGCCACGCTTGGGGTCGTACTGGATCGTCAGGATGCCCTTGCCGCCACGCCCCTGCGGGGTGTACTCGTCGATGGCCGTCCGCTTGGAGTAACCACCCGATGTCGCCACCAGCAGGTAGGTGCCCTCACGGACCACGTTCAGCGACAGCAGCTGGTCTTCCTCGTTGAACCGCATGCCCTGCACGCCGGAGGTGGCGCGGCCCATCGGCCGCAGCGCCTCGTCGGTGGCCGAGAACCGAATCGACTGGCCCTTCGCCGAGACCAGCAGCAGATCCTCTTCGGCCGAGCAGAGCACGGCGCCGACGAGCTCGTCACCGTCGCGGAGGTTGACCGCGACGATGCCGCCGGAGCGGTTCGAGTCGAAGTCCGTCAACTTGGACTTCTTGACCAGGCCGTTCTTCGTGGCGAGCACCAGGTACGGCGCGTCCTCGTAGGACTTGATCTGGATGACCTGCGCGATGCGCTCCTCCGGCTGGAACGCCAGCAGGTTCGCGACGTGCTGGCCGCGCGCCGTCCGCGACGCCTCCGGCAGTTCGTAGGCCTTCGCCCGGTACACCCGACCCTGCGTGGTGAAGAACAGGATCCAGTCGTGGGTGGAGCCGACGAAGAAGTGCCGGACGATGTCGTCCTGCTTGAGACCCGCGCCCTGCACGCCCTTGCCGCCACGCTTCTGGCTTCGGTACAGGTCGGACTTGGTCCGCTTGGCGTACCCGGTGTCGGTGATGGTGACGACGACCTCTTCGCGCGCGATGAGGTCCTCGTCGGCGACGTCGCCGTCGGCCGGGATGATCCGGGTACGACGGTCGTCGCCGTACTTCTCGGCCAGTTCCGCGAGCTCGTCGCGGACGATCTTCCGTTGCCGCTCCGGCTTGGCGAGGATGTCCTCGAGGTCGGCGATCTCGGCTTCGATCTTGGCCAGGTCGTCGACGATGCGCTGACGTTCCAGGGCGGCCAGCCGGCGCAACTGCATGTCGAGGATCGCCTGGGCCTGGATGTCGTCGACGTCCAACAGCTCGATCAGGCCTGCCCGCGCCACGTCGACGTTCGCCGACGCGCGGATGAGCGCGATGACCTCGTCCAACGCGTCGAGAGCCTTGACCAAACCGCGCAAGATGTGGGCGCGTTCGTTCGCCTTGCGCAACCGGTAGATGGTGCGCCGGACGATGACGTCCAACTGGTGCACGACGTACAGGCGAATCAGCTGGTCGATCCGCAGCGTGCGAGGCACACCGTCGACGATCGACAGCATGTTGGCACCGAAGCTGGTCTGCAGCTGGGTATGCTTGTAGAGGTTGTTCAGGACGACCTTGGCCACGGCGTCGCGCTTGACCTCGACGACGATCCGCATGCCGACCCGGTCGCTGCCCTGGTCCTCGATGTTGGAGATGCCCGCGAGCTTGCCGTCGCGCACCTGGTCGGCGATCGAGGTGATGAAGTTGTCGTGGTTGACCTGATAGGGGAGCTCGGTGATGACCAGCAGGGTGCGGCCCTTGCTGTCCTCTTCGACCTCGACGACACCGCGCATGCGGATGGAACCGCGGCCGGTCGTGTAGGCGTCGTGGATGCCCTGCGAGCCGACGATCAGTCCGTAGGTGGGGAAGTCAGGTCCCTTGACCCGCTCGGTGACCGCCGCAAGGGTGGCCTCTTCGTCGGCGTCGAAGTTGTCGAGGCACCAGAACACCGCCTCCGCGAGTTCCCGAAGGTTGTGCGGCGGCATGTTGGTGGCCATGCCGACCGCGATACCGCCAGAGCCGTTGGCCAACAGGTTGGGGAAGCGGGACGGCAGGACGGTCGGTTCTTGCACCCGGCCGTCGTAGTTGGGGATGAAATCGACTGTCTCCTCGTCGATTTCACGAAGCATCTCCATCGCCAGCGGCGTCAGACGTGCTTCGGTGTACCGCATCGCGGCTGGCGGATCGTTGCCGGGCGAACCGAAGTTGCCCTGCCCGTCGACCAGGGGATACCGCAACGACCACGGCTGAGCCATCCGGACCAAGGTGTCGTAGATCGACGAGTCGCCGTGCGGGTGATAGTTGCCCATCGTCTCGGCAACGGAGCGTGCCGATTTCGCGTGTCCGCGGTCGGGACGGAAGCCCGAGTCGTACATCGCGTACAGCACGCGGCGGTGCACGGGCTTCAGGCCGTCGCGAACCTCCGGGAGCGCACGGCCGACGATGACGCTCATCGCGTAATCGATGTAGCTGCGCTGCATCTCCTGCTGGATGTCGACCGGTTCGATGCGGTCGGTGATGGCGCCGTCGTCGCCGCCCGGGGGCAGAGTGGTGTCAGTCATGTTGTCAGCCTTCGTCTTTGGAGAAGCGGGTCAAACGGCCTCAGACGTCCAGGAAGCGAACGTCTCTGGCATTTCGCGTGATGAAGCTGCGGCGTGCCTCGACGTCTTCACCCATCAGCACGGAGAACAGTTCGTCGGCCGCGGCGGCGTCGTCCAGCGTGATCCGACGCAGCACCCGCGCCGACGGATCCATCGTGGTCTCCCACAGTTCCTTGGCATCCATCTCGCCGAGGCCCTTGTAACGCTGGATGCCGTCCTCGGTGTTGATCCTGCGACCGGCCGCCTTGCCCGCCTCCAGCAGTCCGTCGCGCTCGCGGTCGGAATAGGCGAACTCGGGCTCGCTGCGCTGCCACTTCAACTTGTACAGCGGCGGCTGCGCGAGGAAGACGTGGCCATTCTCGATGAGCGGCTTCATGAATCGGAACAACAGGGTCAGCAGCAGCGTGGAGATGTGCTGACCGTCGACGTCGGCGTCGGCCATCAGCACGATCTTGTGATAGCGCAGCTTCGTGATGTCGAACTCGTCGTGGATGCCGGTGCCCAAGGCGGTGATGATCGCCTGGACTTCGGTGTTCTTCAGCACCCGGTCGATGCGGGCCTTCTCGACGTTGATGATCTTGCCGCGCAACGGAAGGATGGCCTGGTACATCGAGTCGCGACCACTCTTCGCCGAGCCGCCGGCCGAATCGCCCTCCACCACATACACTTCCGACAAGCGCGGATCGGTCGAGCGGCAGTCGGCGAGCTTGCCAGGAAGGCCACCGATGTCGGTTGCGCTCTTGCGTCGCACCAACTCTCGCGCCTTGCGGGCCGCCATCCGGGCCTGCGCCGACTGAACGGCCTTGTTCAACACCGTCTTCGCTTCGGCCGGGTTGGACTCGAACCAGTGGCTGAGCTGCTCGTTGCAGATCTTCTGGACGAACGACTTGACCTCGGTGTTGCCGAGTTTGGTCTTGGTCTGGCCTTCGAACTGCGGGTCGCTGACCTTGACCGAGATGACCGCCGCCAAGCCTTCGCGGATGTCGTCGCCGGTGAGGTTGGGTTCCTTCTCCTTGAGCAGCTTCTTGTCCCTGGCCCACTTGTTGACCACCGTCGTCAACGCACTGCGGAATCCCTCTTCGTGCGTGCCACCCTCGTGGGTGTTGATCGTGTTGGCGAAGGTGTGCACCGACTCGGAATAGCCTGCGTTCCACTGCATTGCGATCTCGACCTCGTGGCCGGGACCCTTGCCGTCGAAGTCGATGATGCTCTGCTGGATCGGCGTCTTCGTGCGGTTGATGTGCTTGACGTAGTCGACCAAGCCTCCCGGGTAGTGGAAGGTGCGGTGCTTGACCTTGTGCGGGGCCTTGGCCTCCGCCTCCTTCTCGTCCGCGGACTTCGGCGCTTCCGCCGTGTCGCTCACCACGTCGTCGACGACGTCTTCGTTGGTGACGCGCTCGTCTATCAGGTCGATGGTCAGGCCCTTGTTGAGGAAGGCCATCTCCTGAAGCCGGCGCGCGACGGTCTCGAAGTCGTAGACAGTGGTCTCGAAGATGTCCGGATCGGCCCAGAACCGGATGGTGGTGCCGGTCTTCTTCGACGGACCACCCTGCTTCAGGGTGCCGGGGACCGAACGGTCGTAGTACTGGAACCACTCGTAGCCGTCGCGGAGGACGGTCGCCTCGAGCCGGGTCGACAGCGCGTTGACGACGGAGACGCCGACGCCGTGCAAACCACCACTGACGTTGTAACCGCTGTTCTCGCCACCGAACTTGCCGCCGGCGTGGAGCTGGGTCATGACGACGTCGATCGTGGGCACCCCGGTGGCGTGCATCGCGACCGGAATGCCGCGGCCGTCGTCGGTGACCTGAACACTGCCGTCGCCGAGAATCTTGACGTCGACCCTGGTGGCGTGGCCGGCCATCGCCTCGTCGATCGCGTTGTCGACGACTTCCCAGACCAGGTGATGCAGGCCGCGCTCACCCGTGGAGCCGATGTACATGCCCGGTCGTTTGCGGACCGCCTCGAGACCTTCGAGAATGGTGATCGATTCAGCGCCGTACTCAGTATTGTTCTGGGCAGCCACGTTGGACGCGTCTCCTTGGGGTTCACGTGCGGGAGGGGCGATGCGCTCCTCGCGAGTCTCCCGCCAGTCTACCTTTACCTACCGTCAGGACCGACTCTGAGGCGACGTTTTCATGTACCTAAATGAGCCGTGCGCGGAATTTCTCAGCCAACCACGCGTCCCGACGACCGAACGTGGGGTTGCGCACGTTGTCGGCGCTCTCAGATCGCGCCGGAATCGGGCTATCCGTAGGTGTCGCGCGGACCGCGGCCCGGCACGTTGTACTTACCCTTGCGCCACGTCGGGGCGGCGGGACCGACGATCTTCAGGCTGGTGACGACGCCGTCGCCGACGGCCGCCGCGATCTTGGCCAACAACTGGGGCTGCACCATCCGCAGTTGAGTGGCCCACGCGGTGGACTCGGCCTCCACTGTCAGAATCCCGTCCCGCAGCGTCGTGGGGTTCGCGTGCTCGGCGATCTGCTCTCCGACGACGGTCTCCCACTGTCCGAACACCGAACCCTCGGCGACCTTCGGCGCCCACCCTCTGCTCTTCGCCAACTGCGACGTCAACGAGCCGAGGGTCTGCGGATCCCGCGAATCCGGCCCTGGCCCCGACCATCTCCGGCGGCCACCGCGATTCGGAACCCGCTTCGAGGACGACGACGTCCGCCCGTGGCCGACGTCCTTTCCTTGACTGCGGGCGGCGCCGCGAGCTTCCTCGAGCGTGCGCCGGACCAGGTCCATTCCCCTGATGTGCGCGAGTTCCGGCGGCGGCCCCTGGGGTTCGTCGTCGTCGTCAGTCGGATCGGTCACTCGGTCACCTCCGACAGTCGACCGGAGTCGTCGTCGCGCATTCCGACGACGATCCTGCGTGCATCCCAGTCCTGCGGGATGTCCTCGGCCACCGCGGCGGTCACCAGGACCTGCTCGGCCGACGACGCCACCTCGACCAGCGCACGTCGCCGTGCGTTGTCGAGTTCGGCGAACACGTCGTCGAGCAACAACACCGGATCCGACCCCTCCGACCGAAGTAGTTCATAGGCAGCCAATCTCAGCGACAGCGCCGTCGACCAGGACTCGCCATGACTGGCAAAGCCCTTCGCGGGTTTATCCCCGAGACGCAACTCCAGATCATCCCGGTGGGGACCGACAAGGCAGACACCACGCTCCAACTCCGCGGACCTCTTCCTGGCCAGCTCGTCGAGGAGTCCGACCTCGAAGACCTCGACACTCGGCGCACCGGTCGCGGCTTCTTCCTCTACGGCTTCCACCGAACTGCGATATCTGATGGACGCCGGCCGCGACGCGGGCGCCAGGAGTTGATAGGCCTTCTCGACTTCCGGAGCCAGCATGTTGACAAGGGCGACCCGGGCGGCAATGAGCCGTGCTCCGTGCGCTGCGAGGTGACCATCCCACACGTCGAGCGTCTCGAGAGCGCTCGAGTCGCCCCGAAAGCGCGCTCCCGCAGCGGATTTCAGAAGTGCGGCACGCTGGCGAAGAACCTTGTCGTAGTCCGCTCGCACACCTGCCACCGACGGTCGGCGGGTCGTGGCGAGCTCGTCGAGGTAGCGACGGCGTTCACCGGGATCGCCACGGACCAACGCCAAGTCCTCCGGGGCGAACAGCACGGCGCGAATGGCGCCGAGAATTTCCCGGGCACTGCGGACGGGGGAGCGGTTGAGCCGCGCCTTGTTCGCCCGTCCGGCGGTGATCTCGAGGTCGACCGCCAGCTCCCGGCCCTCGTTGACGACGATGGTCGAGACGATCGCGCGCTCGGCTCCCGCCCGAATCAGCGGTGCGTCGGCACCGACCCGGTGGGATCCCAGAGTCGACGAATACCACAGCGCTTCAACGATGTTCGTCTTACCGAAACCGTTGGGGCCGACGAAGACCGTCCGCCCCGGCTCCAGCTGCAACTCGAGTCGTGACCAGGACCGAAAATCGGTCAGACCCAGTTGACGTACGTACACCTAGCCGCCTCGCACCGCTTCATCGTCGAACTCAAGGACTCAACCCGACTCGTGGATCCGCTGCACCGCGTGACCGCCGAACTGGTTGCGCAACGCCGCGACGGCCTTCATGGTTGGCGAATCATCTTGTCGGGAAAGGAATCTCGCGAACAGGGACGCCGCAATTGCGGGAACCGGGACACGGAGCCGAATGGCTTCCTCGACGGTCCAGCGACCCTCGCCCGAATCGTCGGTGTAACCGCGGATCTCCGCGAGCTTGGGATCCTCCTTGAGCGCCTTGGCGAGCAGCTGCTGCAGCCACGACCTGACCACGGTCCCGTTGGACCACGCCTGATAGACCGCCTGCGGGCTCTTGACCAGGTCTGACGCGGCGAGCAATTCGTAACCCTCTCCATAGGCGGTCATCATGGCGTACTCGACGCCGTTGTGAACCATCTTGGCGAAGTGACCGGCCCCGACGGGACCGGCGTGCACGAAGCCGTCTTCCCGCGGTCCTGGCGGACGGAGCGTGTCGAAGATCGGCATGACCTTCTCTACGTCGGCGTCGCTGCCTCCGACCATCAGGCCGTAACCCTCGGTGAGACCCCAAATGCCGCCGGACACACCGGCGTCGACGAAGCCGATGCCCTTCTCAGCCAGCAACGCGGCGTGCGGTCCGTCTTCGGTGTAGCGCGAGTTGCCACCGTCGACGACCATGTCACCCGGGCTGAGAACCTCGGCGAGACCCGTGATGGTTCCGGTGGTGATGTCGCCCGATGGCACCATCACCCACACCACGCGCGGCGCGGTCAGGGCGGCCGCAAGTCCGGCCAGATCGGGAACGTCGGTCACCTCGGGCCTTGGGTCGTATCCGATGACTTCGTGACCACCCTTGCGAAGGCGTTCACGCATGTTGAAGCCCATTTTGCCGAGACCGACCAACCCGAGTTGCATGTGCTCCTCTATTTCGTGGCGCTAGGGCCGGTCAGCCTGGGAGGCGGACCGGCATCAACAGATACACGTAGTCGGTCTGGGCGGCCGGGAACGGACCACTCGCACCGACGTACGAATCATCATCATCACCCGCCGGACGCAACACCGCGGGTCGGCTGGATGTCGTGAAGCCGAACGTCACCTTTGAAGTGTGCAACGAGCCGAGCCCGTCGGTGAGGTAGGTCGGGTTGAACGCGATCGTCAACGGCTCACCGGAGAACTCCACCGGCAGGTCTTCCTCCGCGCGACCCACGGCGTCTTCGCCACCGGCGGTCAGCCGCAGCGAGTCCTCGGTGAACTCCATCCGGACCTGGGCACCGCGGTCGGCAACCAGCGCAACACGTTTGATGGCCTCGGTCAGCTCGGCGACGCCAACCGTGGCGACGGCGGTGTGTTCGGCCGGGAGCAGTTGGCGGAACTTCGGGAACTCGGCGTCCAGCAGGCGACTGGTGGTGCGCTTGCCGTTGCTCCGGATGCCCAGCAGTCCCTCCTTGCCAACGGCCGCACCCGCCCCGAGGGACAGGTGGACGTCGGCACCGTCACTGCCGGCCCTGGCCGCTTCGGCGAGTGTCTTCGCAGGAACCAGGACGGCGGCCTCGATGTCCGCGGTGTTCGTGGTCCACGTGAGCTCGCGCACTGCAAGACGGAACCGGTCGGTCGCCGCCAGCACGACCTTGTCGCCGGAGATCTCCACCCGAATGCCCGTCAACATCGGCAGCGTGTCGTCACGGCCGGCCGCGACGGCGACCTGACCGATTGCCTGGGCGAACAAGTCGGATGCCACCACACCGGTTTCCTCGGGCAGCGACGGCAGCGTGGGGTAGTCCTCCACGGCCATGGTCGGAAGCGAGAAACGGGCGCTGCCGCAGGTCAGCGAAACCCTGGTGCCTTCGACGGTGACGTCGACCGGCTTGGCCGGCAGCGACTTGGTGATGTCGGACAACAGTCGCCCTGAGACGAGAACGCTTCCAGGAGAAGCAATTTCAGCTGCGACACGGACCTCGGCCGAAACTTCGTAGTCGTAGCCGGAGATGGTCAAACCGTCTTCGGAGCCGGTCAGCAGCACACCCGAGAGCACCGGCACGGTAGGCCGCGTCGGAAGGATCCGGGCAACCCAGGCCACGGCGTCCGCGAAGTCTTCGCGCACCAGCCGAAACTTCAGATCGGTACCAATTGTCGTCGTCGCCGCGTCCATAGCGTCCCCTTCGGTAAAACCCACCACTTGCACGAGCAGCGGATCTACGGGTGTCTTACGGACATGTCACCACGCTGCGGTTCGACGACCGTTCCGGTTGTCGAAGACCCACCGTAGAGCCTCCGGCCTCAAGTTGAAAGCTAATCCATCCGGGTGACAAGCGCCCCGTCAGGGCGGTTCTCCGGACGGCCCACAGGGCTCGTTCCCCAGGTGCTTCTTTTAAAGAAGGAAATAGATTGATAGATGAGTAACAGTAATAGGTGCTGTGGAACCTGTGGATCGAGGCGTTGGTGGGCAGGTCGGAGGCGGTGTCCGCTCGTGCGTCACTCGTGGACTACCAACGTGTGTAATTCGGCGGGCTGTGGACGGCTGCCTCGAGTGTGGACGACGCCGCCGAAAGTCGGTGATTAGTCCACGGCTTGTGCACGAGTAGTCCACGAGCAATTCATGTGACTCGTGGTGCGAATGGGTCAGAAGATTCTCGAATTTTCGGCGCACGACAGCACCAGATGTGACTCGAAGGTGGGGGAGGAAGAGGCTGCGGTCGGGGGTCAGCGCTTGGAGCGCTGACGGATCCGCGTCGTGAGTTCCTTGACGTGGTCGAAGATCTCACGCTTCTGTGCCATCTCGCCGCGAATCTTGCGCTCTGCGTACATGACCGTGGTGTGGTCACGGCCGAACGAATGACCGATCTTCGGTAGCGAGAGATCGGTGAGCTCCCGGCACAGGTACATCGCGATCTGACGCGACTGTGCCAGCGCACGGGTCTTACCGGGCCCACGAAGCTCTTCGATGGTGATCTCGAAGTACTCGGCGGTGGCGGCCATGATGGTGGCGATGCTGATCTGCATCGAGTTCGCATCGGAGATCAGGTCGCGCAGCACGATCTCGGCGAGCGTCTTGTCGATCGCCGCCTTGTTGAGCGACGCGAATGCGGTGACGCGGATGAGCGCGCCCTCGAGCTCGCGGATGTTGCGTTCGATGCTGCTCGCGATGAGCTCGAGAACGTCGTCCGGCACGTCGAGCCGGTCCATCTGCGCCTTCTTGCGCAGGATGGCGATTCGGGTCTCCAGCTCGGGCGGTTGAACGTCGGTGATCAGACCCCACTCGAACCGGGTCCGCAGGCGATCTTCCAGCGTCGCGAGCTGCTTCGGCGGACGGTCCGAGGAGATGACGATCTGCTTGTTCGCGTTGTGCAGCGTGTTGAACGTGTGGAAGAACTCCTCCTGGATGCCTTCCTTGCCCTCGATGAACTGAATGTCGTCGACCAGCAGCACGTCGATGTCTCGGTAACTCCGTTTGAACGACGCCTTGCGGTCGTCACGGAGGGAGTTGATGAAGTCGTTGGTGAACTCTTCGGTCGAGACGTACTTCACCCGCATGCCGGGAAACAGTCGCTGGGCGTAGTTGCCGGCTGCGTGAAGGAGGTGTGTCTTGCCAAGGCCGGACTCACCCCAGATGAACAGCGGGTTGTAGGCGCGGGCCGGTGCCTCGGCGATCGCGAGGGTGGCCGCATGGGCGAATCGGTTCGACGAGCCGATGACGAAGGTGTCGAAGGTGTACCGACGGTTGAGGCTCACGTCGTTGGTCGAAGGCGAGCTCTGGGCTCGGTTGGTGAAGTAGGCCGGCCAGCTCGCCTCGGCGCTGGCAAGGGCTTCTTCGTCCTCGTCGACCTCGTCGGCGTCGTGGAGGGCGTCGGCACGAATCTCGTCGTCCCGCTCGGAGTCCGGGGCGGGAGTCTCGACGCGCACGCCGAGCTCGATTCGCTGCCCGCCGAGATGGCGGCTCAGACTCGCGATGATCGGCTCCCGAAGGTGCCGTTCGATCTCGTTCTGGACGAATGGCGTGGGAACCGACAGCAGAGCAAACCCTTCGGCAATGACGAGGGGTTTGACCAGCTTGAGCCAGGCTCGTTGCTGTGCGGTGAGGTTCGGGGAAGTGAAGCCCGGTGTGGCGTCGGAGGGCACGTCACCGTTGAGTTCGGCTACGACGTCGTTCCAGATTGCGACGAACGGCGGGTCGGCGTCTGCTGTCAACGGAGAAGTTCCCCCTCGTGGCCAGACAGGGTTGGCCGAATAGACAATGACCGAGTGTCCACATGGTTATCCACAGTTTGTGGATAACCGACACCGGTCGTTGTGTCGTTGCTTTCTTGCGCGGAGGCGGCCTTGCCGGGGCTCGTCACGGTGCTCGAGTACACCATGGGCTCGCGGTTGGGCTGCCATCCTCGATTCTTCGTCCAGCGCCGTCTCGGTCTGAGATGGCCTTGGCAGAAGCTAACAGGTTTATTGCTGGGTGCCAACAGTTCTGCAACATTGCGGTGACCGTCTGGCGGGGCGTGTATTCAATGGTGACAGGTGTGAACCATGTGGCGAAATCGGGAGTCGGATCGGACCTGGAGAAGCAGGTTTGACCTAGGGAAATCTCGTCAGTACCCTCGAACAGTCGCCCGAACGTGGCGATACGGCTGCGACTCGGATTCTCGGGTTAACGCGCCGGAGCTAGCAAGCGAGACCAACGAAGCGTACGTACCGCGGCTGCTTCCAGACGGACATGTTCTCATGTGCGCGAGGGGAGTGGTCGCACACATTGAGGAGATATAGCCGTGGCCAAGGGCAAGCGGACGTTTCAGCCGAACAACCGGCGCCGTGCCAAGGTGCATGGCTTCCGGCTGCGGATGCGCACGCGCGCAGGCCGCGCCATCGTGTCGGGCCGGCGTACTAAGGGCCGTCGCTCACTCACTGCGTGATCCTGCTCTGATCCACAGCAGGGTGTAGACAGGTGCTTCCGGCCCAGTACCGGATGACGAGATCGACAGACTTTGGATTGACCGTCCGTCGTGGCGTACGAGCAGCGCAACCCGACATCGTCGTGCATGCGTTGAAGGCCACCGGCGACGAGTCTGAATCTCCGAAGATTGGACTGGTCGTCAGCAAGTCCGTCGGCCCTGCAGTCGTGCGGCATCGAGTCTCGCGGTTGTTGCGGCATGTGGCCCGTGGCGTCCTCGACGACTTGGGCCCAGGTGACAAAGTGGTGATCCGCGCTCTTCCGAGTAGTAGCCGGGCGGTGTCGTCCCGTCTGGACGAAGAGCTGCGAACCGCGTTGCGGCGGGTGAACTCCAGCGCAGGGGCGCGCCGATGAGTGGCGGCCGAATCACCGGAGCCGTGGCGCGTGGAGCCATCGCCGTCGTCGAGCTCTACCGAAACATGATTTCCCCCTACCGGCCGCCTTCGTGCCGGTTCACCCCGACGTGCAGTGAATACGCCGTCGACGCGCTCCGTGAGTACGGGTTGGTGCGGGGGACTTGGTTGTCCTTGGTGCGACTGGCCAAATGTGGTCCGTGGCACCCAGGTGGATGGGATCCGATCCCGGAGCGACGTGAGGTGGCATCCGATGCCACGACGCTGAGGAGCGATTCGTTTGTTTAATTGGTTCAGTCTCGACGTCATCTACTACCCGGTCTCCGCGATCATGTGGGTTTGGTACAAGGCGTTCGCCTTCGTCCTCGGCCCGGAGAACTTCTTCGCCTGGGGACTGACGGTGATGTTCCTGGTCTTCACGCTCCGCGCGATTCTGTACAAGCCGTTCGTCCGCCAGATCCGGACGACCCGCCAGATGCAGGAGTTGCAGCCACAGATCAAGGCGCTGCAGAAGAAGTACGGCAAGGACCGCCAGCGGATGGCGCTGGAGATGCAGAAGCTTCAGAAGGAACACGGGTTCAACCCGATCCTCGGCTGCCTCCCGATGCTGGCGCAGATCCCGGTGTTCATCGGGCTCTACCACGTGTTGAACTCCTTCAACCGGACGCAGACCGGCTTCGGGCGGTTGGGGTTGACGGTCGAGGAGAACCGGTCGCTCGGCAACTACGTCTTCAGCGCCACTGACGTCGGTCACTTCCTGGATGCCCACCTGTTCGGAGCGCCGCTGGGTGCGTCGATGATTCAGACGGTCGGCCTCGGAGCCTTCGAGGAGTTCAACCGCGCGGCCGTGATCGCAGTAGGTGTGCCGCTGATGATCCTGGCCGGTGTCGCCACTCACTTCAACAGCCGCGCTTCGGTGGCCAGGCAGAGCATCGAGGCTGCCGCCAATCCGCAGACCGCGATGATGAACAAGCTGGCGCTGTACGTGTTTCCGCTCGGCGTCGTCGTCGGTGGTCCGTTCCTGCCGCTGGCCGTGATCCTGTACTGGGTGGCCAACAACATCTGGACCTACGGGCAGCAGCACTACGTGTTCGGCCGCATCGAGAAGGAAGAGGAACTCAAGAAGGAAGAGGATTTGGCGCGACGCGCGTCGAATGCTCCGGCCCCGGGTTCCAAGCCGAAGGTCAAGCGCAAGCGCCCGCAGACGGCTGCCGCCGACAACGCGGCGAAGGCCGCTGCCGAACGTGAACTGACGGATTCCACCGCCGAGGAGATCGACTCCGTCGAGGAGACCGAGACGGGCGACGTGCGACCGGCGGGCGGATCGACCCCCGCGTCCAACGGGAAGCCCGCCGCACCCAAGGCGGGCAGTGCGGCGAATCGTGCGCCGAGGCGCACCAACAATCGGCCCAAGAAGCGACGGCCCTGACAAGTACCCGAGTCAGTTCGGCCCGCAGCGGCCACTGATGCATGTCGAAGCATGGAGGTAAGGACGAAGATGACTGACGCTGATACGACCGAACGGACCGACGTCGAGGGCGAGGCGCCCAAGTCGGAGAGCCTGGAAGACCGCTTGGTCAACGAGGGGGAGATCGCGGGGGATTACCTCGAGGAGCTTCTCGACCTACTCGACTTCGACGGTGACATCGACCTCGACGTGGAGGGCGATCGCGCGGTCGTCAGCATCGAGGGAGGCAGCGACCTGGCGAAGCTCGTCGGTCGCAAGGGCGAGGTGCTGGACGCGCTCCAGGAGCTGACGCGGTTGGCCGTGCACCAGAAGACCGGCGAGCGGAGCCGGTTGATGTTGGACGTGGCGCACTGGCGCCGTGGCCGCCGTGACGAGCTGGCCGCCCTTGGGGACAAGGTGGCTCGCCGCGTGCTGGTCAGCGGTGAGCGCGAAGAGTTGTCGCCGATGACCCCCTTCGAGCGGAAGATCGTCCACGATGCAGTCTCGGCGGTTGACGGTGTGCGGAGTGAGAGCGAAGGCGCGGAGCCCTCGCGGCGCGTTGTCGTCTTGCCTGCCTGACCGAACGAGTTACAACCATGTAGTTCGATCGCGGCGCCGGGCGGCGGAATCGGAGGATGTTTCACGTGAAACATGGTGAAGCGCCACCGGCGCCGGAAGCGGCCGCCGCGTTCTTCGGGGACCGCTTGCCGGTGGCCGAGGAGTACGCGGCGATTCTGGCCGGCGCCGGTATCGAGCGCGGCTTGATCGGTCCCGGCGAAGTAGACCGCCTGTGGGATCGGCACATTCTGAACAGCGCCGCCATCGGCGAGCTGATGACGCCAGGGCAGCGGATCGCCGACGTGGGCAGCGGTGCCGGCTTGCCTGGCATCCCACTGGCGCTGGCACGACCGGACGTCAGCGTGATTCTGGTGGAGCCCCTTCTGCGCCGGGCGGACTTCCTGTCGGAGGTCGTCGAACTCCTGGGCCTCTCCGCCGTCGTGATCCGCGGACGGGCCGAGGAGCGCGCCGTGCGGGAAGCGGCGGGGGACATAGACGTCGTCACGTCGAGGGCTGTCGCGGCGCTCGACAAGCTGACCCGCTGGTGCCTTCCGCTCCTCCAACCCGGTGGGCGCATGCTCGCCATGAAGGGTGAGCGAGCCAGCTCCGAAGTTCAAGAGCACCGCCGAGCGATGCTCTCGTTGGGTGCCGCCGACGTGAAGGTGATGGAATGTGGCGTGACCTATTTGACTCCACCCGTGACCGTGGTCGTGGCGGTGAAGGCGAGTCGGCCGGCGGGGCCGGGAAGCAGGTCCGGCGCACCGCACCGAAAGTCCGCGAAAGCCCAGGATCGACGAGCACCACGGCCCGACGGGCCGACGAGGAGAAGCAAGTGACACCACGGCCAACTGGCGAGGTAAAGACATCCGGGGGCATCCCGGCGAACGCACCCCGCAATGTTTCACGTGAAACATGGTTGCCGCCGGCGGACGAACCCTGGAAGGAGCCGACGGCCGCGGACACCCCGATCGGCGCCGAAGCCGAGCGCGCGGTGCGCATCCTGCACAAGCAGGGTCAGCACCTGAGGCGCCCCCCGCGCCAGCGCGTGTTCACGATCGCCAACCAGAAGGGTGGCGTCGGGAAGACGACCACCGCCGTGAACGTCGCCGCCGCGCTCGCCTTGCAGGGATTGAAGACTCTCGTCATCGACCTTGACCCGCAGGGCAACGCCAGCACCGCTCTGGGGATCGAGCACCGCCCGGGGACCCCGTCGTCGTACGAGGTGTTGATCGGAGAGATCACCCTGGAGTCGGCACTTCAGCAGAGCCCGTACAACGAGCGGCTGTACTGCGTGCCCGCGACGATCGACCTTGCCGGCGCCGAGATCGAACTCGTCAGCATGGTCGCCCGCGAGGGCCGCCTGCGGAACGCGCTCGCCTCCCTGCAGGAGTACGACTTCGACTACGTCTTCATCGACTGCCCGCCGTCGCTCGGCCTGCTGACGATCAACGCGCTCGTCGCCGCACCGGAAGTGCTCATCCCGATCCAGTGCGAGTACTACGCCCTCGAGGGAGTGGGCCAGCTGCTCCGCAACATCGAAATGGTGAAGGCACACCTGAACCCGCTCCTGGAGGTCACCACCGTCGTCCTCACCATGTACGACGGACGAACGAAGTTGGCCGACCAGGTCGCCGACGACGTGCGGGCGCACTTCGGCGCGAAGGTGCTCCGGACCGTCATCCCGCGCAGCGTCAAGGTGTCCGAGGCACCGGGATACGGCATGACGATCCTCGAGTACGACCCAGGGTCGCGGGGCGCGATGAGCTATCTCGACGCCAGTCGCGAGATCGCCGACCGCGCACACGGCGCAACGAATCCTCAGGTTGGCCAGTGAGCGTCCGCACGAATAGGAGAAGAGCATGACTCCGCCGCCCAAGCGAACCGGACTCGGCCGCGGTCTCGCGTCCCTGATCCCCACCGGCCCGAGTGACGACAAGGGCAGCATGGGTCCCGCGATGGGCGCCGCGGCAGCCGACGTGATGTACGGGGGAGCGCCCACGGCGCCGGCCGCACCCGCCGTCGAACCCGTCGGTGACGTTGGCGCCGTGTACCGCGAGATCGACCCGGCGGCCATCGAACCAAACCCCAAGCAGCCGCGGCAGGTGTTCGACGGGGAGGCACTCGCCGAACTCGTCCACTCGATTCGCGAGTTCGGTCTGATGCAACCCATCGTGGTGCGCGCCGTCGACCCGGTGGAAGGCAGCCCGCGCTACCAACTGGTGATGGGGGAGCGGCGCTGGCGCGCGGCCCAAGAAGCCGGCCTGGCGGCGATCCCGGCCATCGTCCGCGAGACCGCGGATGACAGCATGCTCCGCGACGCCCTGCTGGAGAACATCCACCGGGCCCAGCTGAACCCCTTGGAAGAGGCCGCGGCCTACCAGCAGCTGCTGGAAGAGTTCGGCGTCACCCACGAGGAACTCGCCGTGCGGATCGGGCGGTCACGTCCGGTGATCACCAACATGATCCGGCTGATGCGGCTGCCGGTCGCGGTGCAGCGCCGGGTGGCGGCGGGGGTGCTGTCCGCCGGACACGCGCGCGCCCTGCTGGCATTGGAGAGCGGCGCCGAGAAACAAGAGGAATTGGCGGCCCGCATCGTGGCGGAGGGCCTGTCGGTCCGCGCCACGGAGGAGGCGGTCACGCTTGCCAACCGGGACGGCGTGCAGGAGTCGACTCCGGCGCAGCGGCGGAAGCCGATTCAGATGCCGGGACTGCAAGACGTTGCCGAGCGGCTGTCATCAGCCTTCGACACCCGGGTCTCGGTGAGCCTTGGCAAACGTAAGGGCAAGATCGTCGTGGAGTTTGGGTCGGTCGACGATCTGCAACGCATAGTTGACCTTATGAACGCGGCGAAGCCATGACCTACCACAAGCGGTAATTACGTCACTGTGACAAAGCGACGAATCTGGACCGGGCTCGTCGCGGCCTAAAGGAGCAGATTCCTTGCGCACCAACATGATTCGCGTTCAGCGGGAGCCCGGTGTGCCGTTTCGGGATCAACGTGGGCCGCACTCGCCGCGCTCTCCTATTCTGGAGGGGAAGCCACGTCCGGCCGGCCCACATGAAACGCGGAGAGTCTAGTGTCAGCACGAATCACGCCGCTGCGGCTCGAAGCGTTCGAGCAATTGCCCAAGCACGCGCGGCGCTGTGTGTTCTGGGAAGTCGACCCGTCGACGCTGCCGGTCGAGGATCACCTCGCAGATCCAGAGTTCGAGAAGGAAGCCTGGCTTTCCATGGTCATGCTGGAGTGGGGTTCCTGCGGGCAGATGGCCGTGGCCTGCGAACCGGATCAAGCGGACTTCACCGCCTCGGCGTCCAGCGGTGACGAACACTGCCTGGGGTTCGCGTTCTACGCCCCGCCGCGGGCTGTCCCACGCGCGGCCCTCTTTCCGACCGGACCGGTCAGTGCCGACGCCGTGTTGTTGACGACGGTCGGCGTCGAATCCGGAGCGGAGGGGGAGGGCCTCACCCGTGCGTTGATGGCCGCCGTCGTCGGCGACTTGGTTCGCCGTGGCGTGCGTGCGTTGGAGGCGTTCGGACGGACGGCGGCCTCCGCCGAACTCACCGATCCAGAATTGGTGTCACCCAACCTTCGCTCGGCGATTCAATCACTCGGTGACTGCTCGGCCGACCAGTGCATCATCGACGCCGACTTCCTCGCGGACGTTGGCTTCGAGGTCGTCGCGCCCCATCCGTACTTTCCCCGGATGCGGCTCGAACTCGAGCAGGGGTTGGGCTGGAAGGCCGACGTCGAAGCGGCGCTGGAAAAGCTGTTGGTGAGCGCGCAACTGCAGCAGCCGGTGGGAGCCGGCGCCAGCCCCTGTAGCTGAGGTTGGAGTCAGGCCTGCGCGGCGCGGCCGGCGGACTGCTCGACCGACCGCTCGTGCGCCAGCAGTTCGGCGAAGGTGAACGTGCCGGTCGGGCGGTCGTTCTTGCCGAGCAGGTACAGCCGCTTGACGGCCGCGAGGATGCCCTCGGACAGGGAATCCCTGGCCTGAGCCGACACCAGCAGGTCGCGGTCATGTGGATTGGTGATGTAGCCGACGTCGATCTGCACGGTCGGCATCCGGGTCAGGCGAAGCAGGTCCCAGGTCCGGCCATGTGTGCGGCAGTCACGTAACCCCGTGCGGGCCACCAATTCTCGTTGCACGAAGTCGGCGAGGTTGCGACCGATCGTCGACACCGACCCGTGGGCGTTGCCGAAGTGGAAGGACGCGACGCCGTTGGCGGGGGAGTCGGGCAGCGAGGCGCACCGAAGGCTGATCATCAAGTCCGCGCCGACCGTGTTGGCGGTTGCCGCGCGCTCGGCGTCGGACAAGCTGCGACCCACCGGCCGCGACAGGAACGTCTCCATGCCGATCGCCGTCATCCGGCCCTCGAGCCGACTTGCCAAGTCCCACAAGATGTCTGCTTCGCTGATCGGTCCGTCCGGACCGTTCATGATGAGCCCGTGGTCGTCGCCGCCGCGGCCCGGATCGATGATGATGCGCTTGCCAGACAACCGGGGACCGGAGCGACGGACGAGCTCCTCCTCGCGGATGGCGTGCAACGAACCGCCCGTCACCCGTGAACCCAGAAAGTACAAGGAGCGCAACGTTTCTGGGCCACAGATGCCGTCGGGGTACAGACCGTACTCCCGCTGATAGGACATCAGGCCGTTGTGCGTTTGCAGCCCGAAGTGCCCGTCGACGAGGTCGGTGTAGAAGCCAAGGTCCTGCAACCGCGCCTGAAGCGTCGCGACGTCGTCGCCGTACATCGGCGCGCCGAATTGGTGGGCCAGGGTCCGGGCACCGAGGCGGTACGAGGCTTCCTTCAGCGCTCGATAGGTGGCCTCACCCACGACACCGTCGACGAGCAGACCGCGGCGCTGCTGGAAGGCGCGGACCGAGTGGTCGAGGTCGTCGTCGAAGACGTCGAACGCGACGTGTTTGCCAGTCGTGATGTCGTCGTCGGGGCTGTCGATCATGCCCAACGCCGCCAGCGCCGACCGAATCTCGACGACCGGGGCTCCCCGATCGCCGCGGCGCAGACTAGACATGACCAGAATTGTCGCAGACGGAGTCGCTAATGCAGAAACCTCCAGGCCAGTCGGGAGCCGGGTGTGTCCGATCCGGTGGGAACGGTGGGGCCGCGATTAGACCACGTCAGACAGCTCGCGGAGCAGCGCTGCCTTGCCCTTGCTGCCCACGATGCGCTTCACCGGTTCGCCGTCCTTGAACAGGATCAACGTCGGAATCGACACCACCTGGAAGTCACGCGCGGTGCCCGGGTTGGCGTCGACGTCGAGCTTGGCCACGGTGAGCGCGCCAGCCTTCTCGGTGGCGATCTCCTCCAGGACGGGTGCGATCATCTTGCACGGGCCGCACCAGGACGCCCAGAAGTCCACCAGAACCGGGGTGCTGCTGGACAGGACGTCCTGGGAGAACGAGTCGTCGGTTACGGCAACGGTTGCGCTGGTCTTGTCGCTCATGTGGTGCTCCTGTCTGAGGGGGGTGGGCTGAAGGGGTGGAACGTCACCAGTTGTCGGCGATTTGGTGGCCGGTGAGCCACCGCTCGACGTCGATCGCCGCCGAACAGCCGCTGCCGGCGGCGGTGATGGCCTGCCGGTAGGTGTGGTCGACCAGGTCGCCGCAGGCGAAGACGCCGTCGACCGAGGTGCTGGTGCTGCGCCCCTCGACCTTGACGTAGCCCTCGTCGTCGAGGTCCACCTTGCCCTTGACCAGACCCGAGCGGGGATCGTGTCCGACCGCGACGAACACACCGGTCACGGCCAGCTTGGACTCTTCGCCGGTGACGGTGTCAGCCAAACGGAGGCCGGTCACCTTGGGCTCGCCCTCGACCTGGGTGACCGCGGTGTTGGTCAGGAACGTGATCTTCGGGTTGTCCTTGGCGCGATCGAGCATGATCTTCGACGCACGGAACTCGTCGCGACGGTGGATCAACGTGACGTGGTTGGCGAACTTGGTGAGGAAGATCGCCTCCTCCATCGCGGAGTCGCCACCGCCGATGACGGCGATGTCCTGGTCGCGGAAGAAGAAGCCGTCACACGTGGCGCAGGTGCTGACGCCGGTGCCGATGCGCTCCATCTCGCCGGGGACCCCGAGCTGGCGGGCGGCCGCACCCATAGCGAGGATGACGGACTTGGCTTGGAAGGTCTCGTCGCCGACGGTGACTGTCTTGACCGGGCCGTCCAGGTCGACGTCGTCGACGTCCTCCATGCGCAGGTCGGCCCCGAACCGGAGCGCCTGTTCGCGCATTTCCTCCATCAGGGCAGGACCGGTGATGCCGTCCTTGAAACCGGGGTAGTTCTCCACCTCGGTCGTCGTCATCAGCGCGCCACCGAACTGCACGCCTTCGAAAACGAGTGGATGGAGTTGCGCACGAGCGGCATACACGGCCGCTGTGTAACCAGCAGGACCGGAGCCGATGATGATCACGTCGTGAACGGTGTTCGAGGAAGTCATTTCCGCCTTTCTGCGTACGCCTATAACACCAGCGTAGGCCCGGCTGTTCCACGCGCGACTCGGGGACGCGTCATGGGACGTCGACGATGCTTCTGGCCTGCAAGTGCGGCTCCGTGACGCGGCAGCTCACGCGTGACGCCCGTCGCCCCGATTCGAAGTGGGCGGTGGGGCCGAACGCAGGGTGGCCCCGATTCTCGCCGTGACGTCGGCGGGGACGTCCGGAGCCGAGGCCGAGTCGACCCCAAGGGCCGACAGGTGGCGCCTGACGCGATCCAGGGCGGCCAGCTGGGCCTGGACGGCCGGATCGGTGCGCACCCGCCGACGCAGCTGGGCGGCGGTGCGGTCGTCGAGCAGCCCGGCTTGCAGGTCGGCGAGGAGGTCGACCGTGACGGGGAGTTCGTAGCTGTCATCCGCTGCGTCGGGCACCTGGTCAGTGTCGCACCGGCCTCCGACGCGGGTCGCTGGGAATGTCCTTTCGCTAGCCTGTGGATAAGAGGATGCTGGGTAGGACGACCACGAACGAGGCTGACATGCGCAATATTCACCGGATACTGGTGATCGGTGCGGTCGGCGTCGCGTCGGCGACCGGCTTGCTGGCCATGGACGTGGCCACGACGCCGCAGACGGACGTGCTGGCCTGCGACATGAACATCGTCCCGTACGACCCGTATCACCAGACCTGCGGAATCCCGAACCAGATTCCGACCGCGCCCGGCCAGGCGCCGGGGGCCGGGGCAATCATCGCGTGTCGCAACATCCCCGGTTGCCTGTCGCAGGCCGTCAACGGGCCGCAGTTCGTTGCCGTCCCACGACCGGACACCAGGGTGCGGCAGAGCCGTTAGCCGCTACGGCCGCCCGGTCGGGGCGGGGTCGTCGTAGTACTCCAACGTCTTGGCCAGCTTGGCTCGCGCCCGCGAACAGCGACTCTTCACGGTGCCCTCCGGCACGCCGAGCAACCGCGCGGTCTCCGCGACCGAGTAGCCCTGCATGTCGACCGCGACGACCACGGCCCGCTGCTCGAGCGGCAGCCGGAGCAGGGCGCGTTCGACGGCGAGCACCGTGTCGACGCGGGTGGTCGGATCGCCGAGGTGGCAGACCTCGTCGTCCAGCACGGTGATCGGATGAGACTTGTTGCGGCGCAATCGATCAAGGCACGCGTTGACGACGATGCGGTAGAGCCAACTGCTGACCGACGCGTCGTGCCGAAAGGTTGGTGCCGTGCGGTGCGCGGACAGCATCGCATCTTGCAGCGCGTCGGCGGCGTCCTCGCGGTTGTGGCTGGTGATCCGTGCCAGCCGGTGGAGCTGCCGGTGGTGGCGGTGGAACAGCTCCTCGAAGGCGTACCGATCCCCGTCGACGTGCGCAACGAGCAACTCCGCATCCGTTCGCTCGGCACCGGCGACTTCTCCGCAGCTCCCCACAAACGAACACTAATCAACGCCAGGCACCCGTCCCCGCACCTCTTGTCGCGGGGACGCCCCTCGGGCGCACCTCACCGCGTTGAACTGCGGAAACGACGACAGTAGCCAGCCGCCGCGGCCTGGGGACAACTCGTCAGGAAGCGGGTTTGAGCGTGATGTTCGACAGTGCGGCCTCGCTCTTGCCGTTCACCGAGCCGAGCGTGGTGATCCACACCAGCACATTCGAGACGGGCTGCGGGTCGGTGACGGTGATCGTGTTCGACCCCGTCTTCATCGGAGTGGGAGGGCTCATCTCGGTGGTGTCGTCGAGCGTCGCCGGGGTGGCCGATTGGGCGCCCCGGATCTGAATCGACGTACCGGTGCTGTTCAGGTCGATCGACACGGACCCGATCGCGGTCGGCTGTGGCAGCTGCAGCATCAGCCCGACGCCGTTCTTGAAATTGGGGAACGGCACCGCGTCGCTGTAGGTGTCGGTCTGCCACGCCGACGTGGTGCTGCCGTCGATCGCCTTGCCGGCGTCGGCGGGGTTGTCGGCCTCGCCACCCGGCGAGAACACCGTCGCCCGAACGGGTTTCACGCTGCCTGCGCTCGGATCGCTGGTAGTGCTGGTCGACGGGGTGTTGAGCCCAAGCTCGTCCTTGTCCAGCGGACCGCCGACGTCGCTGAACACACCGCGCAACACCGTTGCCAGCACGATGAGGGCGACCACCAGGATCGAGCCCGCCACGGCGGCACCGATCAACACGCCCTTCTTGCGTCGGGACTTGGCCTCCGGGTCGTCGTCGCCGCCGTCGCGGTGCCTGGTCCCGGCTGCATCCGCCTCATTGATCGGTGCGATCAACTCCGTGCGATCGGCAACGGCGGTGGCCTGTTGCAAGAGGTTGAGCAACGTCGGTGCGGAGCGGATGCCGCCGTTCTCCTGCACCGCGCGCACGGCGGCCGCAGAGATCTGGAACGGGATGTCGCGATCCACCGTGCGGGGCTCGACCGGTTCGCCCGCGGCGTCGAGGCCGGCGGCCTCCATGCCACCGCGCTCGGTCGAACCGGGGAGTGGCCATCGGTTGACCAGCAGGGCGTACAGCACCGCGCCGATGCCGCGGATGTCGTCCTCCGGCGTCGCCGACGGCAGGGTGGCGGGGAACGCCAGCACGACGTCGCCGTCGATGCTGACTCGGACCCGGCCGGGGTGGTCGACGGACAGGGCGACCCCGGAACGGTGCGCAGCCTCGGCCGCCGCGGCCAGGGACTGAACGGCGCGAGCGCCGCCGATCGCCGACGGGGACGTTTCGGCGACCTCGGCCAGCGAACCGCCACGAATCCACTCCGAGACGACGAGACCGCCGGAACCGGTCCTGGTGACGTCGAGAACCCGTGCGACGCCGGGAACGTCGAGCGAGCTCAGTCGCTGGGTGCGGGACAAGATCTCCGAGAGCTCGTCGTCGGGCAGGACGGCGTCGGGGTCGACGAAGGTCAGCGCCACCTGGCGGTCCAGGGCGGTGTCCATCGCGTGCCAGAACTGAAGATGCTGAGGGCCGCCGTGGAACACCAGCAGGCGGTAGCGCCCGCCGGCGATCGTGGCGCCGGGGATCAGGTGGATGTCGTCGTCGCCGGTGGCCGCCTCGATCGCCGGTTCGTTCGGCATGCCGGCCGACACCGGCTCTCTCGTCGGGTCGCCGCCGTAATCGGCGGGCGGGCGCCCCGAGGGCGGCAGATGGGACTCGGCCGGGACGTCCGGTTGGAAGTCGTCGGCGCTCTGACGGGGAATGCGGGTGGTCGAGCCTGCGTCGGGCGTTGGACCGCCCGCCGGGTCGTCGCTCACCGCTTGTCCTCTCCGAAGCCCGTCTCCGACAACTCCTGCCGGAGGTTCGCCGTCCCACCTCGGCGTCGGCCCATATTGACGCGGCCGCAACGGAGGTGAACTGCTGTGATCAGCGTACGGGAGCGGCATACCCGGTCGCGGTGGGACGGGAACCCTCGGCGACGGTGTCGCCGGCGTCGTAGCTCGTCGGCGGCCTAGTCGCCGTCGAATCGCGTTCGCCGCGGCCAGCGCGTCGGGAACCTTGGCCGTCAGCAACACCGTGGCGATGACCGGCAGCATGATCACCCCGAGGATGGTCAGTCGCAGGAGGGAGCCGGCGCCGCCGTGGTTCTCGGTCAACGCCCCAAGGCCAAGCAGCCGGTCGGCGAGGTGCCCGATCAGGCCGGCCGCCAGGGACCCCGCCACGGTGACGAGGATCGTCCGCACGACGTCGAGGTTGATCATCCTGCCGCCGGGCGGCTTGAGATTGGCCCGCAACATGACGTGACCGACGATGGCGCCGGCAAGGAAGCCGAGGCCGTTCGCAAACCCGAGGTAGCCGGCGACGAGCTCGGGGTCGTCGGTGAGGTGCGGCGCCGCCAGCGAGGCGATGATCTTGACGGCGGTGATCACCACGATCAGCACGATCGGCGTCCACGGCTGCTCCCTGGCGTAGAAGACGCGCGTCTGCAGCAGCACCATCGCGTAGGGGAGCAGGGTGAACGACGACAGCGCGATCGCGTGGCCCATGCTGCCGGCGTCGGCGTCGCTGAACCTCCCGTAGGCGAACAGCGCGCTGCCGATGGCCGGGCCTGCGACCGTCATGAAGGCGACGACGGGGATGAGCGTCAGCATGGTGAGGCGTGTCGCGAAGTTGATGTCGGCCAGCACGGCGGGCTGGTTTTCGGCGGCGGCGTTGCGGGACAGCCGCGGCATCACGACGGTCAGCACCGTCACGCCGATGATGCCGAACGGCAGCTGCAGGACCAGCCACGCGTAGTTGTAGACGGCGGGCCCGGACGCCGCTGCGGTGCTGGCGATCTGGTTGCCGACGACCAGGCCGGCCTGACTGATCAGGACGTAGAGCACCATCGCGGCGGCCATCCCGCCGAACTTCTTGAGCCGGTCGTCGAGACCCCACAGCGGGCGCAGGCTGACCCGCTCCCGCCGAATGGCGACGAGCAGGACCGCGGTCTGCGAGACGACGCCGAGGGTGGTGCCGATGCCCAGCACCAGAAGCTTGGCCGTGCCCATCGCGACGGGGTCGAGCGAGAGTTCGCCCGGCACCGCGACGAACACGCCGAGCGTGCCGATCGCCACCACGTTGTTCAGGACGGGCGCCCACGCCGGCGGCCCGAACACGTTGCGGGTGTTCAGGATTGCCATGAACACCGAGGACAGCCCGTAGAAGATGATCTGCGGCAACAACAGATACGCGAACGCGGTGGTGAGCGCGCGGTCCACCTTGGGGTCGCCGCCGAGCATCAGCCGGACCAGCAGCGGCGCCGCCACCACGGAGACGATCGTCGCGACGAGCAGCAGGGCAGTCGACAGCGTCAGGAGCCGTCGGACGAACGCGGTGCCGCCGTCGGCGTCGTCGCGCTCGGCGCGGGCCAGCACCGGTACGAAGATTGCGGTGAACGTCGCCTCGAGCACCAGCGCGGCGATTAGGTTGGGCAGCTGGTTGGACACAGAGAAGGCGCTCAGCAGCGACCCGCCGAGGATCGTCGCCAACAGCACGATGCGGATGAAGCCGGTGATGCGACTGATCAGCGTGGCCAGCGCCATGCCCCACGACCGGGAGACCACCGCGGCGTCGGTCAGTTCGGGCCTGCCTGCGCGACGGCGCGGGGCAGGCCCCTGCGGGATGCGTCGCGGCGCCTGCGGGGGTCGCGGTGCGGGCCCCGGCGGCCTCGTGGTGCTCATTTGTGGCGTTCCTCGTCGGGCGCGTGGGCCAGCGCCACGTCGAGCGGATCCGGCTTGCCGTCACCGTCGCGCCGCTTGGGGCGGTCGAGGTCGGCCCGGTCGGGTTGTCCACGGAATCTATGCCAGAGGCGTCGGCCGGCGAGCAGGACGAGGATCGCTCCCGCCGACAGCGTGATGAAGAACAGCACCTTGCCGTAGGCGTTGGAGTGCACCGAGAGGCGAACCGGTTCGCCGAGCGGGAGACCGTCGGTGGTCTGCAGGGATACGTCGACGGCGACGCGCTGGGTGAAGTGCACCTCGATCGGCACGCGCAGCGGCAGGAAGCCCGGCGGGAGCTCGATCTCGCCCATGTCGTCGACCGTCATCCCCGGCGGGGCGTCGACGTCGAGCCGGACCTTGATGGGGACGGGCAGGTCGTTGCGCAGCGCCAAGGGCAGCGGGCTGCGTTCGGTCGCGAGTGTGTAGGAACCGCCGGGGTTGACGATGGTGACCGCCCGCAGCAGGTCACCGACGGTGTCGTCGACGACACCGACACGTTGGGAGGCGAGCCCGTTGCGGGCGTCCGGCGGCACGGACTGGCTGAGCGCCCGCAGGAGGTCCTCTCGGAGCGGGGCGGTGTACTGCGTGCCGGTCAGCCCGGTTCGTGGGTCGACGGTCAACGCGGCGGTCAGTCCGCCCAGCCGCAGCGTCGCGTTGGCGATGCCGTCCGTCACACCCTGGTCCACGTGGGCGCGGGGATTGCCAAGGGTGTCCTGCGGGAGCGGCGCAATGGCTGAAGGAGGAAGGACGTTGCCCTCGGCGACCACGGTGGCCAGCGGCCGCGGAACGGCCAAACCGGAACGGATCGACGAGGCGAGCGTCGTCAGGATCGCCTGCGCCTCCTCGGGAGGCAGGTTCCACGCCATCGGCGGGACGAGGATCTCGGTGCGGGGCTCGCTCTGCGGCCGCAACGCGCGCCACAGCACGGCCGCGATGGCGTCCTCCCGGCGGGCGATGGGGGAGTCGTGCGCCAGCGGCACGTCGAGGGCCGCGTCCAGGTAGGACGGCGTCACCGGCATGGTGCCCGCACCGGCGAGCGCCGCTCCGACGGCGGGGTCGAAGGGCGCCTCCACCACGTTCGCGTCGTACCGGCGCGGGGTGACGTCGCCCGCCGCGATCGCCACGGTCGGTCCCTGGGCCGACAGAAGTCGGACGGCGGCTCCGGTCAGCGGCCCGTCCCCGACGAGGGTCGCGCCGCGGGTCGACGCGACGCCGAGGATCTGGTCGACGATGTCGCCGGCGCCCTTGACGGCGATGGTGGACAGTTCGGGATTGCCGACGCGGGCCAACGCGCCGAGGTCGGCTTGGGCGTACACCGTCGGTGTCACGCATGACCGTTGGGCCAGCGCCCTGAGCCGGGCGAGCCAGTTGGCCGCGGCTTCCTGGCCGGTGCCGGGGTGCGTCGGCGAGTTGATGCCGCCCACCGGGTCGTCGTTGACGACGTAGCCCAGGGTCATCGCGTTGACGGTGACCAAGAGGTCCGGGTCGACGGCAAGGCACAGCGCGCTGCGGGTTTGGCCGGCCGGGTCGACGGGCGGGCTGGTGGCGAAGTCGGCGGCCGACAGCAGCGTGTCGAGGCGTCCGCCCGCGGCGAGGGACGTCGCGAGTTCGTCGTCGACCAGGCGGACCGGGGTGGTGCCGCCGGGTACGCCCGCGGCCAGTCGCGGCTTGTCGGCGAGCGGCCACAGCATCGTGATGCGGACCGGCCTCGAGGTGTCGGGCGGAACGACGGCCGACGGAGATTCGTCGATCTGCGACGGGTCGGCGGGAACGCCGAGCACGGGCAGCAGGAACCGGGCGTCGTCGAGGCGGGCGGGTGCGCCGTAGTCGGGCGTTCCGTTCACGTTGACGAGGGCGGGGTAGATGCCGGGCTGGTCGATCCGCAGCGACGGCAGTTCCGCGGAACGCACCGGATAGGAGAGCGTGAACGGCACGTGCTGACCCTGTGCGAGTTCCGGTGCGACGGTGACGAAGTCGGCGACGGGCTGGTACTGGTCGACGCCACCGGTCAGGTCGGTGCGCAGGGCAGCGGACGACGCGACGGCCTCGGCGTGCTCGAGACGCACCATGATGTCGCGGACCGGGCGGTCACCGACGTTGGTGACCGTGCCCGACACCGTGACGATGGGGTCGCTGGTGGTGGTGATCGAGTCCGGGGTGATGGCGTCGATGTGCAATTGGAGGAAGGGCCGATCTCCGGGTTCGCCCGCTGCGGCGCGTGGCACCACGGCGGGTACGACGATCAACGTCACCAGAGCGACCACGGCCAGCAAGCGGAACCCGGCGATCCAAGCCGCCGCGCGCGTCATGGTCCTTGGCCGCAGCCGTTCGCCCGCCGGCCGGTTTGCGGTGTGTCGTCGGGCCGACGGTTGCGGGTATGGGAGTGCGTCTGCGGGCGGCGGCGCGGCGAGCTGGGGGGCAGCGGCGGCAGCGAGCCTGGGCCGTCGGCCTGCAGTTTTGCGATCAGCTGACCGGCGACTTCGGCGAGTTTGCGTTCGTCGGCGTAGGCCAGCCGCGACGGGAGATCGGTCAGGGGAACCCAGGCGACTTCGGTGACTTCGACGTCCTCGTCGGAGAGCTCGCCGTCGAGGAATCGCATGAGGTAATGGTGCACGGTCTTGTGGACGCGCCGCCCCTCGGTCACGAACCAGTAGTCGATGCTGCCCAGCGCGGCCAGCACGCTGCCCTGGATTCCGGTCTCCTCGGCGACCTCCCGGATGGCGGTCTGTTCTGCGGTCTCACCCTGTTCGATGTGCCCCTTGGGCAGGGACCACAGCATGCGTCCGCGCCGGTCGACCCGGCCGATGAGAGCGGCGACCTGGCCGTCCGCCGGGCCGTCGATGCCGTCGATGACGAGCCCGCCGGCCGAGGTTTCGTGCACGGTCCGCAGTCGCTCGGGGGTGCGTCGGCCCGATCTGTTCGACGGGGACTTTGCCTGGGAGTCGACCTGGTGGCCGGGAACGGGGCCTGGAAGCGGTGCGGTGGGCGGGTTCGCGGTGTCGGAAGTGGCGGCCTCCGGCGGACCTGCAGAGCGTCGGCCGCGGCGCCGCCCTCGGCGCCGTCGTGGTTTGGCTCGTTCGCCCTCCGACACCCAAGCGATAGTAGCTGCCGCGGGGTATCCGTCCCTTACCACTCGCCGTCGTGGTCGGCTTGTCGCCGGGTCGTTACGCACCCGTAGCGCCCACTAGGCTCATCGAACGTGCCGAAAGATCCCTCCACGACCGACGAGTTGTTGACGACGTTGGCCTCCGCTGCCAAGGCGCTGCAAGGGCACACCCCGGTGCTTCGCGAGCTTGGTCAGTTGTTCGCTGACGCGGGCCACGAGCTGTATCTCGTCGGCGGCAGTGTGCGGGACGCGTTGTTGGAGCGTCCGCTGACCGACCTCGACTTCACCACCGACGCCCGCCCGGATCAGGTGCAGCAGGTGGTCCGGCGGTGGGCCGACGGTCTGTGGGACACCGGCATCGAATTCGGCACCGTCGGCGTCGGCAAGGGCACCGATCGGCTCGAGATCACCACCTTCCGCGCCGATGCGTACGACCGCGTCACGCGGAATCCGGAGGTCCGGTTCGGTGACTCCCTCGACGACGACCTGGTGCGCCGCGACTTCACGGTCAACGCGATGGCGGTGCGCATCACCCCGGCCGGACTTGGTGAATTCCACGATCCGCTAGGCGGATTGGCGGCAATTCGGGACCGGGTACTCGACACGCCGTCGACCCCGGAGGTGTCCTTCGGAGACGATCCGCTGCGGATGTTGCGGGCGGCGCGGTTCGTGTCGCAGCTCGGTTTCGGCGTCGCGCCGCGGGTGCGCGAGGCGATGGCGCGGATGGCCGACGAGCTGGGCCGCATCACCGTCGAACGGGTGGCGGCCGAGTTGGACAAGATGATGTTGGGCGCCGATCCGGTGTCCGGCGTCGACCTGATGGTGCAGACCGGCCTCGGCGAGGTGGTGCTGCCCGAGGTGGGTGGCATGCGGATGGCCATCGACGAGCACCACCAGCACAAGGACGTCTACCAACATTCGCTGACGGTGTTGCAGCAGGCGATCGATTTGGAAGGTTCCGGGGGGCCGGACCTGGTGTTGCGGTGGGCGGCGCTGCTTCACGACGTCGGCAAGCCGGCCACCCGCAAGCACGAAGGCGACGGCGGTGTCAGCTTCCACCACCACGAGGTGGTCGGCGCGAAGATGACGCGCAAGCGCATGCGGGCGTTGAAGTACTCCAAGCAGATGGTCGACGACGTGTCGCAGCTGGTGTACCTGCACCTGCGGTTCCACGGTTACGGCGACGGCAAGTGGACCGACTCCGCTGTCCGCCGGTACGTCACCGACGCCGGGCCGCTGCTCGAGCAGTTGCACAAGCTGGTGCGGGCCGACTGCACGACCCGCAACAAGCGCCGGGCCGCGCGGTTGCAGGCCAGCTACGGCGACCTGGAGAACCGCATCGCCGAGCTGGCGGCCAAGGAGGACCTGCAGCGGGTGCGGCCCGATCTCGACGGCAACGAGATCATGCGCATCCTCGACATTCCCGCGGGCCCACAGGTGGGCAAGGCGTGGAAGTACCTCAAGGAGCTGCGGATGGACCGCGGGCCGCTCGAGCACGACGAGGCGGTCGACGAACTTCAGAAGTGGTGGAACGCGCAGCAGTAGGCCCGCGTCCAAGTAGTCATGGACTACTGCCTTGGGGACGGTGACGGGTCGGCGACGATCTGGTCGGCCGAATTGAACGTCGACGCCGACGACGACGGAATCTTCGACGCGATCGGCTTGGACTTCGACGGCGACGGTCGCCTTGACGACGCGTTGACCGACTCCGACGGGGACGGCACCGCCGACCACCTGCTGCTCGACCTCGACGACGACGGCCATCCCGAGGCGTCGTTCACCGACGACGGGTCGGGCACGTGGGCGGTCGGTGGGCAGATCCGGTGGTTGGGCCTCGACGGCGTCGAGCTGACGGGTGGCCCGCTGGTGGACTTCGACGGCGACGGCCAGGTCGACGACAGGGTGCTCGACGTGGACAGGGACGGTCTGGCCGATCGCGTGCTGGTCGGTGACGAGGCGTACGTCGACGTCGACGCGGACGGGCGGTGGGACGTCAGGCTTGCGGATTCCGACGGGGACGGCGCTGCGGACGCGGCCAGCGAGCTGTAGCCGAGCTAGCGCTCCCGCCCAGCCCCCGGCGGGCCCGCGAACGCCTGCGCGATCGTCAACCAGGTGGCCGCGTCGTCACCGACCGCGACGACGTCGAGGTCCGCGCGCGGGCGGCGCTGCGTCACCAGCATGCAGAAGTCCTCGGCCGACCCGGTGACGCGCTGAGCGGCGTCGGCGGGCCCCCACGACCACGTCGACCCGTCCGGCGCCGCCAACTCGACTCCGAACGGCTCGGTCGGGACGGGCAGCCCGTGGACGGTGAACGCGAAGTCCCTGGTGCGCACGCCGATGTGGGCGATCGACCGCAGCCGGGCCGTCGGCGGTCTGGTCACCCCGAGTGCGTCGGCGACGTCGAGACCGTGCGCCCAGGTCTCCATCAGCCGAGCCGTGGCCATCGACGCCGCACTCATCGGCGGGCCGAACCAGGGCAGCTTCCTGCCGTCGGCCACCCGGCGGAGCTCGTCGTGCAGGAGCGAGCGGGTGTGGCGCCAGCCGGCGAGCATCTCGGCGGGCGGGGTGGTCGCCAGCTGCTCGGCGCCCTCGTCGACGAATCCGGTCGGGTTGGTCGCGGCTTCGGCAAGGACGGCGGCGAAGGCGGGCTCGTCGGTGACCGCGAGCAGTGACACGCGGTCGGTCCACCACAGATGGGCGATCTGGTGGGCGACGGACCACCCTGGCGCGGGGGTGGCGATTCGCCAGTCGTCGAGCCCGGCGACGAGGTCGTCGAGCGAGTCGCTCTCGGCCTGCAAGTCGGTCACTATGCCCTCGGCTCCGGCCATGGCGTCACCTTAGTCCGACGTCGTTGCGCCCCTGCGGATTGCGGCGTGCGCGGCCAACCCGAGCAGGTAGACCACCGCGCCGAGGACGACCAGGGCGGGGGAGTGCCCGTCGACGGGGATGATCGCGGCCGAGAGGGCGATCGACCCGACGAAGGCCACCCAGAACAGTGCGTCCTGAACGGTGAAGACGTGACCGCGCAAGGCGTCGTCGACGTCGAGTTGCATCGCCGAGTCCGCGCACAGCTTGACCACCTGGCCGGCGACACCGAGCAGGAAACCGCACGCCATCATGATCGGCAGGTCGAGGCCGACTGCCGCGAGCTGGATCGCCGCCGCCGCCAACAGGGCCAGGTTGACGGTCTTGTACCTACTCCACCGTCGCACGACGACGGGGGTGAGGAAGTTGGCGAGAAACGACCCCATCCCGGTGGAGGCCGCGAACAGCACGGCGACACCGAGGCCCGCGACGTTCACCGAGCCGGTATGCCGCACGGTGACCAGCACCAGCAGCGTGTTGATGCCGAACACCATTCGGTGGGCGACCACGCCGGACAGCGTGCCCGCCACGCTGGGCACACCGACCGCCGTCCGCAAGCCGTAACCCCACCCGGTGGCCACGGCGTATGCCACCGAGCCGTGCACCGCGCGCGCCGAGTCGTCGGGGCCCAGGACGTGGGGGGCGAACCGCACGGAAAGGATCCACGCCACCGCCACGGGCACCGAGGCCATGAACAGGGCGGCCGACGAACCGCTGTCGCCCACCCCGAACGCCCACCGCGGCACCAGCATGAAGATCGCACCGAAGAACAACGACGCCGCGCTGACGGCGGTGGCGACCGAGTTCATGGTCAGTACCTGCTCCCGAGGCACGACGTGCGGCAGCGCGGCGGACAGTCCCGAGGTGACGAACCGCGTGAAGCCGTTGACGACCAGGGCGCCGAGCAGGATCCACGGGGCCCCCGCGTGGAACGCCAGGAGGAACGCCACCGTGATGATGAACAGCACGCGGGCGAGGTTCGCGCCGATCAGCACGCGACGCCGATCCCACCGGTCGAGTAGCGCGCCGGCGAACGGGCCGAGCAACGAGTAGGGCAGGAACAGTGCCGCGAACGATCCGGCGATCTCCCACGGATTGGCGGCGCGTTCCGGGTCGAACAGCAGCGCGCCCACCAACCCGCCCTGGAACAGGCCGTCACCGAACGAGCTGACCGCACGCAACTCCAGCAGCCTGCGGAACTCGGTGAGCGCTCGCACCGCACGCCACAGGGCGAAGCGGTCGTGAGGCGTGGTCAATTGCCGTCCGATGTCAGTGGGATGTTCGGTGCGCCGATTGGCGTCCAACCACCCTACAAAGGTTGGCGAGGCGATTCCCGAAACAACCCGGCACGGCCGCGCCCGATCGCCACCATCGGCGCACGCTGGTGACATGATGGGTGGGTGGCGCAGTCAGAGGACCCGGAGGACCACTTCGCTCCGGCGACGCATCGAGTCCGCGCCGGAACGCTTCTCATCGCCAACACCGATCTCATGGAACCGACGTTCCGTCGCAGCGTGATCTACGTCGTGGAGCACAACGACAGCGGAACCCTCGGCGTCGTACTCAACCGCCCCAGCGAGACGGCCGTGTTCAACGTGCTGCCGCAGTGGACCAAACTCGCCACCAAACCGAAGACCATGTTCGTCGGCGGCCCCGTCAAGCGGGACGCCGCGCTGTGTCTGGCGACGCTGCGCGCCGGCGTCCAGCCCACCGACGTGCCCGGTCTGCGGCACGTGCAGGGCCGCATCGTGATGGTCGACCTGGACGCCGACCCCGACTCGATCGCTCCCGCGGTCGAGGGCGTGCGGATCTACGCCGGATACTCCGGTTGGACGATCGGTCAGCTGGAGGGCGAGATCGAACGCGACGATTGGATCGTGTTGTCGGCGTTGCCGTCCGACGTCCTCGTCGAGCCGAAGGTCGACCTGTGGTCGCGGGTGCTCCGCCGCCAGCCGATGCCGCTGTCGCTGCTGGCGACCCATCCGATCGACGTCAGCCGCAACTGACCTCAGGTCAGTGGCAGGACAGGGTGCACGACGCGCACGCGCCCGCGCAGCCGGCGTCCGACGACTGGGCTTCCCGAACGGCCTCGCGCAGGGCGACGGACTTCGCGCTCTGGTAGCACCCCGCTGCCACGGTGCCCACCGCACCGACGACGCAGACCACCAGTGCCAGCACCCCGGCGTGGGGCGGGGCCGCGAGGGCGACGACGCCGCCGGCAGCCAGCATGACGGCCGCGGCCAGTTGGGTCGGCACCACGGCCCGCAGAACTTGGGCGACCTGGTCGGTGGCGTGGGGACGGCGCGCCGACCACAGGCCCATCGCTGCGGTCGCCGCGGCGGCGCAGAGGCACAGCACGGCGGCGATCAGCATGCGCCCCACAATACGAGGCCCGGCGCCCGGAGAGGTAACCGCTAGCGCGGCAGCCCGAGCGGTTGGGCGGCGGCGGGCACCGCCGCGGGCGCCGCGGGGGCCGCGGGAGCTGCGGGAACGGCGACCGGAGCGGCCGGCGCTGGCGGTGGCGTGTCCGGCGACCCGACGCGGTAGCCGTTGACGATGGCATCGGTGGCCGACCCGGCGGCCACCGAGACCTGGGCGCTGGTGGTGACCGCGAGCGACACCAGGTACTTGTCGGGGCCCGAGGTCGCGATGACGTGGCGGCGCGACGTGTTCAGCGTCAGGTTGTTCTGCCGGTACGTGCCTTCGATCAGGGCCGACGGCATGCCGCCGAACTCGGCGAGGGACCCGTCGGTGGCGCGGAAGGCCGGGAGCTGCTGGGTGTCGATCAGGCCGTGGCTGATGGCCTCGCGAGGATCGAAGTCGCCGACCAGCTTGTATACCTGCACTGCGGCGTTGGAGGTGTAGAGCCCGTCACCGCCGACCCGGTCGGCGATCACGGCGAAGGCGTCGGGGACGTTGGGGTCGGGCACTTGGCTCCACCCCGTTGGCATCGGCAGCACGATGGTCAGCGCCTTGAAGTCGGCGGCCTTCTGCGGCTCCATCGCGACGTTCTTCTCCTTGAAGAAGTCGGCGAGGGTTCCCGAGGTGGCGGGGACTATGGCCGGGACGGCGGGTGCGACCGGGGCCGCGGGTGACGCGGGTGACGCGATCAGCTGGTTGGGTCCCGCTGCGGCGGCGGGGGCGCCTGCCTGCACGGTGACGGTCTGCGTGACGGTTGCCGGTGCCGGCACCGCGGGCAGGGGGAGGGTCGGCTCGGCTGAGGCAATGGGACCGGCGAGGCCGAGGACGCATGCCGTGCCAGCTGCGAAGCCACCTACCAGAAGTCCCCAACGACGGGCATTTTCGAACATCTAAACGTCGGTCCTTCCGGATCACACGAGCTTCCTGACCCGGTGAGCCCAGGCCAGGCGCCGACTGTATCCAGGCTCCGCTGCCGGTAACCAGTGCTGAGACGAGCTGCAACCATGCGAAGACCCCTCTGCAACGGAACCGATACCTAGCCGCGGCGGCGAGACCGGGGATTGGGGCTCCGAGCACGCCGTTGACTACCCTGTTCACGTGAATGAAGGGGAAGGCGGCTTGGACGCCTCGAGCACCCCGCAGCACCGCTACGACGCGAAGCTGGCGGGCGACATCGAACGTACGTGGCAGGAGACGTGGGCTCGGCTGGGTACGTTCCACGTCCCCAACCCGGTGGGATCGCTCGCGCCCACCGACGGGTCGCCCGTGCCCGCGGACAAGATGTTCGTCCAGGACATGTTCCCCTACCCGTCCGGGGAGGGCCTGCACGTCGGGCATCCGCTCGGGTACATCGCCACCGACGTCTACGCCCGCTACTTCCGGATGACCGGTCGTAACGTGTTGCACGCGTTGGGCTTCGACGCGTTCGGCCTGCCCGCCGAGCAGTACGCGGTGCAGACGGGCACGCATCCGCGGACCCGCACCGAGGCCAACATAGTCAACTTCCGTCGTCAGCTCGGCCGGCTCGGGCTCGGCCACGACGCGCGGCGCAGCTTCTCCACCACCGACACCGACTTCTACAAGTGGACGCAGTGGATCTTCCTGCAGATCTACAACGCGTGGTTCGACAAGGCGGCCAACCGGGCCCGGCCGATCGGCGAGCTGATCGCCGAGTTCGAATCGGGGGCCAGGGTTCCTGACGGCGGGGACTGGTCGACGATGTCGGCGGGCGAGCGGGCGGACGTCGTCGACGCGTACCGGCTGGTCTACCGGGCGGACTCGGTCGTGAACTGGTGCCCGGGGTTGGGCACCGTCTTGGCCAACGAAGAGGTCACCGCTGACGGCCGCAGCGACCGTGGCAACTTCCCGGTGTTCCGAAAGCGGTTGCGGCAGTGGATGATGCGCATCACCGCCTATTCGGACCGGCTGCTCGACGATCTGGACGACCTGGATTGGCCGGACAAGGTCAAGGCCATGCAGCGCAACTGGATCGGTCGGTCGACCGGCGCCGAGGTGCAGTTCGCGACCGACGCCGGTGACGTCGAGGTGTTCACCACCCGACCCGACACGCTGTTCGGCGCCACCTACCTGGTGTTGGCGCCCGAGCACGGCTTGGTCGACGCGCTCGTCGGTACGGAGTGGCCCGAGGGCACCGACGATCGGTGGACGTTCGGGGCGGCGACGCCCGCCGAAGCAGTCGCCGCCTACCGGGCGACCGTGGCGGCGAAGACCGACCTGGAGCGCCAGGAGAACAAGTCCAAGACCGGTGTGTTCACCGGCGCCTTTGCCACCAATCCCGTTGACGGGCAACGTGTTCCGGTGTTCATCGCCGACTACGTGCTGGCCGGCTACGGCACTGGCGCCATCATGGCGGTGCCCGGTCACGATCAGCGCGACTGGGAGTTCGCGACCGCGTTCGGCCTCCCGGTCAAGGAAGTCATCGACGGTGGCGACGTCAGCCAGGCCGCCTACAACGGCGACGGCGTGCTGGTGAACTCCGACTACCTCGACGGGCTCAGCGTCGCGTCGGCCAAGGAGGCCGTGCTCGCGCGCCTGGAGGCCGACGGCCGCGGCCGCGCGCGGATCGAATACAAGCTGCGGGACTGGCTGTTCGCCCGCCAACGTTATTGGGGCGAACCGTTTCCCATCGTGTACGACGCCGACGGTCGTGCCCACGGGCTGCCGGAATCGGCCCTGCCGGTCGAACTGCCCGACATCCCGAACTACGCGCCGGTGCAGTTCGATCCGGACGACGCCGACAGTGAGCCGTCGCCGCCGCTGGGCAAGGCCACCGAATGGGTGAACGTCGACCTGGATCTGGGTGACGGACTTCAGCCGTACACCCGCGACACCAACGTCATGCCGCAGTGGGCTGGCAGCTCCTGGTACGAGCTGCGGTACGCCGACCCGTGCAACTCGGAAACGTTCTGCGCCAAGGAGAACGAGGCCTACTGGATGGGCCCGCGGCCGGCCGAGCACGGCCCGAGGGACCCCGGCGGCGTCGACCTGTACGTCGGTGGCGTCGAGCACGCGGTGCTGCACCTGCTCTACTCCCGGTTCTGGCACAAGGTGCTCTACGACCTCGGCCACGTCAGCTCCCGCGAGCCCTACCGTCGGCTCGTCAACCAGGGCTACATCCAGGCGTTCGCCTACACCGACTCGCGTGGGTCCTACGTGCCCGCGGCCGAGGTCGTGGAGCGCGACGGCAAGTTCTGGTATCAGGACGCCGAGGTCAACCGCGAGTTCGGCAAGATCGGCAAGAGCCTGAAGAACTCGGTGTCGCCCGACGAGATCTGCGAGGAGTACGGGGCCGACACCCTGCGCGTCTACGAGATGTCGATGGGACCACTGGAGGCGTCGCGGCCGTGGGCGACCAAGGACGTCGTCGGTGCCTACCGGTTCCTGCAGCGGGTGTGGCGCGTGGTGGTCGACGAGAACACCGGCGCCGAGCGGGTCGCCGACCACGAGAAGCTGGGCGAGGCGACCCTGCGGCTGCTGAACAAGACCATCGCCGGAGTCGCCGAAGACTATGCGGCACTTCGCAACAACACCGCGGCAGCCAAGCTCATCGAGTACACGAACCACCTCACGAAGGAGGACGTCACGGCGCGCGCCGCGGTCGAACCCCTGGTGTTGATGGTCGCGCCGTTGGCGCCGCACCTGGCCGAGGAGTTGTGGCGCCGACTTGGTCACGACTCACCGCTGGCCCACGGCCCCTTCCCAACGGCCGATCCGGCCTACCTGGTGGAGGACACCGTCGAGTACCCGGTGCAGGTCAACGGAAAGGTCCGGGGTCGGATCACCGTGGCCGCCGACGCCGCCGCCGACGCCGTGGAGACGGCCGCGCTCGCCGACGAGAAGGTCGTGGCGTTCATGGCCGGCGCCACGCCAAAGAAGGTCATCGTGGTGGCGGGCAAGCTGGTCAACGTCGTCATCTAGACCCACTCCCGCGATTTCGGCGCGCTAATCCGCGCTCACCGCGGACGAACGCGCCGAAATCACGCGGATAGTGGGGGAGTGCGCGGTGGCGGGGTGCGGCGGGAGCCCGTCGCCTCCACCGCCGAGGCGTAGCGGAGCAGCGCGACGTCGTCGTGGGCCCGCCCGGCGAAGGTGAGGCCCACCGGCATGCCGATGTCGGCCATCGTGCCCATCGGCACGGTCACCGTCGGGATGCCGAGGTGACGAATTGCCAAGTTGCCGTTGGCCACCCACACGCCGTTGCGCCACCCGAGGTCGGCCGAGGCCGGGTTGACGTCCATGTCGGCGGGGCCGACGTCGGCGACGGCCGGGAAGATCACGGCGTCCAGTCCCAAGCCGTCCATCCATTCCTCGAGGTCGACCCGCCGCGTCTGCTCCAGCGCGTGGACCCCTTCGGGGATGGTCGGAATGCCGAGGAACGAGTCGACCGGGTTGTCGCGGATGAACGCCGGATACTCCGCGACGTCGTCGTCGAAGCCGTCGTACCGGTCGGGCAGAGCGCCCGGCGGGTGCGGGAAGATGTGGCTGCCGTCGACGTCGGCGAGGCGGTTGAGCGCGGGATCGCCGTTGGCGGCGAGGAAGTCGTCCCACGCCCACGCGCACAGATCGACGATTTCACGCCGCAGGTAGTCGGGGCTGACCAAGCCGCGGGTCGCGATGGTCGGCGCGCCGGAACGGTCACCCTCGTAGTTGCTGACGACCGGGAAGTCGACGTCGACCACCTCGGCGCCCGCGGCGAGCAGGTCGCGCCGGACCGCGTCGAACAGGTCGACCACCGACGGCCGGGTGTCGACCCGCCGACCGGTGGGCCCGCCGATGCCCGTGGCGCCGACGCCGGCGTCCGGGTCGGCGTTGACGTACATCCGTGGGACGCCAAACCGCTTGCCTGCCAACGTGTCCGGGCTGGCCACCAGCGCCGGGTAGGACGGTGGGCGAACCTCGTCGACGCGTGGCAACGACACCCACGGCTGCAGCCGCCAGAAGTCGCCGCGTGCGTCGGGGTCCTCGGCGACGAGGACGTCGAGCACCTCGAGCAGGTCGGCGATCGAACGGGTGTGGGGCACGACGACGTCCATGGTGGGCACCAGCGGCCAGCCGCCCCGGGTGGAGATGACGCCGCGCGACGGGGTGTAGGCGCACAGGGCGTTGTTCGACGCCGGTCCGCGGCCCGAGGACCAGGTCTCCTCACCGATTCCGAAGGCGCAGAACGACGCCGCGGTCGCGGTGCCCGATCCGTTGGACGACCCGGACGCGAAGGGCGCCGTGAGATAGTCGCCGTTGTACGGGCTTTCGGCCCTGCCGTACATGCCGCGCTGCATGCCTCCGTTGGCCATCGGCGGCATGTTGGTCAACCCGATGAGGACGGCGCCTGCGCCGCGGAAACGCTCCATGACGAACGAATCGCGTTGTGCCACAAGGCTCGCGAACGCCGGGCTGCCCGCGGCGACGGTCAAGCCGCGCGCCTGGTAGCTGTCCTTGATGGTGTACGGGATGCCGTCGAGCGGGCCGTGGGTGTGACCGTCGCGTCGGCGGGCGTCGGACGCCTCGGCCTCGGCGCGGGCATGCGGGTTGGGCACGACGACGGCGTTGAGTTCTCCGTCGAAGGCGGCGATGCGGGCCAGGTAGGACTCGAGCAGTTTGACGGCGGTCACCGTGCCCGCGTCCATGGCGGCGCGCAGGTCTGCGATGGACGCCTCGTGTACCTCGAACGGGGTGGTCATCGGGGGCGGACGACGATCTCGTGGACGTGCGCGTCGGCAGGCGCGTTGACCGCCTGCGCGATCACGGCGGCCACCGTCTCGGGTGAGAGGAATTGCTCCGGCACGTAGTCGCGCTCCTCGTAGGCGATCAGGTCGCGCTGCATCTCGGTGTCGATCCGGCCTGGATGCACGGAGGTGACGCGTAGGGACGGCTCGTCGGCGCGCAGCGAATCGGCGAACGACCGCAGCGCGAACTTGCTCGCCGAGTAGGACGCCAGGCCGGGTGACGCCTTGATTCCCGCACCGGAGTTGACGAAGACGACCTGCCCGCCCGCGCTGCGCAGTGCCGGAAGCAGGGCCAGCGTCAACGCGACGGCGCCGACGACGTTGACCTCGAAGGTCGCGCGCCACTGGTCGGCGTTGGATTCGTCGACCCGACCGGGATACGCGACGCCGGCGTTGTGGACGAGGACGTCCAGATCGGTCAGCACCTCCGCGGCGGATTCGATCGAATCGGGGTCGGCGAGGTCGAGTGGCCAGGTCGGAGCGCCGAGACGCTCGGCGACCGCGTCGAGGCGGTCGGACGGGCGGCCCGCGAGAAGCAGGGTGTGGGTGGGGGCCAGCGCGTCGGCGATGGCCGAACCCAGCCCGCCTGAGGCACCCGTGATCATCGCCGTTCTGGTCTTTTCTTCGCGCGAGCGCTCATCAGAAGACACGCGGCCACCCTACCGACCTGCGCGCCCGCCGTCGGCGTCGCATGATTGACCCGATGCCACCGGATTCGAACTTCGCGCCCACGCAGCTTTCGGCCCGCGCCGCCTACTTGCTGCGTGGCAATGACCTCGGCGTGATGACCACCGCCGCACCGCTGCTGTACCCGCACATGTGGAGCTGGGATGCGGCCTTCGTGTCGATCGGCCTGGCCCCGCTGAGTGTCGAGCGCGCCGTCGTCGAGCTCGACACTCTGCTGTCGGCTCAGTGGAAGAACGGCATGATTCCGCACATCGTCTTCGCCAACGGGGTCGACGGCTACTTCCCCGGTCCGGCGCGGTGGGCGACCTCGGCGCTGGCGGTCAACGCCCCACTGGGCAGGCAGACGTCGGGCATCACGCAGCCGCCGGTGCACGCGATCGCGGTGCAGCGCATCCTCGACAACGCCCGCACCAGGGGCCGCTCCACGCGCGCCGTGGCCGAGGCCTTCCTGGACCGCCGGTGGAGCGATTTGGTGCGGTGGCACCGGTGGTTGGCCGAGGCCCGCGACCCCGACACCCGCGGCCGGGTGACGGTGTATCACGGGTGGGAGTCCGGGATGGACAACTCGCCGCGCTGGGATGCGGCCTACGCCAACGTGACTCCGGGTCCGATGCCGCCGTACACGCGTGAGGACAACGCGATCGTCACCGACGCGACGCAGCGGCCGTCGGACCTGGAGTACGACCGCTACATGTGGTTGGTCGAGCAGATGAAGTCGGTCAACTACGACGACGAGCTGCTGCCCAAGGTGATGAGCTTCGCCGTCGAGGACGTCTTCGTCTCGGCCATCCTCTCGGTGGCCTGCACCGTGCTCGCCGAGATCGGAGAGGACTACAAGCGTCCACACTCCGACGTCCGCGACCTGTACTCCTGGGCGGAGCGCTTCCGCCGTGGCGTCGTCGACTCCACCGACGAACGTACCTGCGGAGCAAGGGATTACGATCTTCGCGCCAAGAAGTGGATCACCACCGAGACGGTTGCCCAGTTCTCGCCGCTACTGTGCGGCGGCCTGTCCCACGACCGCGAACGGACGCTGCTGAGACGGCTCGAAGGTCCGCGCTTCTGCGGGCATCCCGATCTCAAGTACTCCCTGATCCCGTCGACGTCGCCGGTGTCACCCGACTTTAGGGCGCGGGAGTATTGGCGCGGCCCGGTCTGGCCGGTCCTGACGTGGTTGTTCTCGTGGTGCTTCGCCCGCCGTGGCTGGGCCGAGCGTTCGTCGAACCTTAGGCGAGAAGGCCTGCGTCAGGCCAGCGACGGCACCTTCGCCGAGTACTACGAGCCGTTCACCGGAGAACCGTTGGGCAGCATGCAGCAGTCGTGGACCGCCGCGGCGGTGTTGGACTGGCTCGGGTGACGCGGGAGAGCTAGTCGCTCTGCTCGGCTAAACGGGCAAGTGGCGCAAGGGCGTTGGCGAGCGTTTGGCGTTCCTCGGCGCTGAGCCGGGTCAGCATGCCTGCGATCTGGGCGCGGCGCGTCGCCAACGCCTCACGATGTTGGACGAGGCCGCGCGGGGTGACGTCGACGAGGACGGCGCGCAGATCGGATGGGTCGCGGGATCGCTTGACCAGCCCGAGCTTCTCGAGGCGCCGGATGGCGACCGTGGTCGTCGGGGTGCGGACGCGTTCGTGGGCGGCGAGTTCGGTCATTCGGATCGGACCAAGATCGAGCAGCGTCAGCAAGATCGACAGCTGCGCCAGGGTCAGGTCGGCACCGCCCTCGGGCAGGTTGCGGTTGGAGTCACCCCGACGCAGGACGGAGAAGAGCTTGGAGAGCACCTGCTGCAGCTCTCCGGCCAGCTCAGTGACCTGCGGTTCGGTCTCTACCATAATTCGCTAGTCTAACCGCTCTGGCCGTGCTAACCGCTCGACATGCGTCGATTGGTCCAACTGACCCCCAATCGCTACAGCACCTGCGACAGGAATTGACGCAGCCGGTCGGTCTCCGCGGCGGAGAAGATTCGGTCGGGCGTCCCGGTCTCGACTACCTTGCCGTGGTCCATGAACACCACGGCGTCGGCGGCGGACCGGGCGAAGCCCATTTCGTGGGTGACGACGACCATCGTCATGCCGTCCTGACCGAGTTCGGCGATGAGCGCGAGGACGCCCTTGACCAACTCGGGGTCGAGCGCCGAGGTCGCCTCGTCGAAGAACATCACCTGGGGCGTCATCGCCAAGGCGCGGGCGATGGCGACGCGCTGCTGTTGCCCGCCGGACAGGGTGGCGGGGCGAACATCGGCCTTGTGCCGCAACCCGACTCGTTCCAGGTGGGTCAGCCCGAGTTCGCGTGCGGCGTCGGCGTCGAGGCGCTTGAGGCGGCGGGGTGCGAGCGTCACGTTGTCGAGGACGGTGCGGTGGGGGAACAGGTTGAACTGCTGGAACACCATCCCGATGCGCTGACGCAGCTCGTCGGGATTGTCCTTGAGCACCGAGCGGCCGTCGAGGAGGATGTCGCCGCGGTCGGGTTCGTGCAGCCGGTTCAACGCCCGCAGCAAGGTGGACTTGCCCGAGCCCGAGGGTCCGATCACCGCGGTGGTGGTGCCGGCGGGCACGTCGAGGTCGACTCCGCGCAGGACGGAGTTGGTCCCGAAGGACAGGTGGACGTCGTTGGCTGCCAACGACACTGGTTCGAACTTAACGGTGGCGCTCACACCATCTCCTGGGTCGAGGCGGGGTTGGCCGGACTGGTCGGGTCTTCGGAGTCGGCGACGAGCTTCCCCCGTCGCAGCCGTGCGTCGATGTAGTTGACCAGGTGGGTCAACGGAATGGTCAGGGCGAGGTAGAAGATTCCGGCCGCGACCAGAGGTGACAGGTTGCCGGTCTGCGCGTTGAGGTCGCGGCCCACCTGGAACAGTTCGCGTTGGCTGGCGATCAGGCCAAGGAAGTACACCAGCGACGAGGCCTTCAGCAGCGAGATGAACTGGTTGACCAGGGCGGGCAGCACGCGTCGAACGCCTTGGGGCACGATGACCAACCGCATCGACGACGAATAGCTGAAGCCCAGTGCGCGCGAGGCCTCCAGCTGCCCGGCCTCCACGCTCTGGATGCCAGAGCGCAGAATCTCGCCGATGTAGGCCGCCGCCATCAGCCCGAGCGCGGCGATGCCGAGCGGATAGGGGTTGTTGCCGGTCAGCCCGCCCACGATGGGTCCGACGCCCAATCCGATGATCAGGATGATCACCACTTCGGGAAGGCCGCGGAACACGTCGGTGTAGACGCGCGCAGGCCATCTCAGCCAGCGGGCCTTGGAGATGCCGGCAACCGCGAGGCCCATGCCGAGGATCAGGCCGATGATGGCGGCGCAGACCGTCAGGATCAGGGTGTTGGGCAGGCCGGTCTTGAACAGGTCGGGGATTGCCCGCTTGTACAGCTCCCAGTCGAGGAAGGAGTCCTTCAGCTGTTGGCCAACCGATTTGGGTGCGACGCCGGAATTGTCCGCGGCGGGAGCCTGTTTGGCGGCGATGGCGTTGAAGTCGGGCAGCTGCGGTGGTGGCACCGCCTTGGAGCCGGGCTTCCAACCGGGGGGCAGCGCACGCGGCACCCAGTTGGAGTACAACGTCGACCACGTGCCGTCGGCGATCACCGCGTCGAGGCCGGCGTTGAGGGCGTCGATCAACGGCTTGTTCTCCTTGGCCACCGCGTAGGCGACGAAGTTGTCCAGGCTGAAGGTGTTCTCGACGATTTGGGCGGGATCGCCCGCTTGAACCGTGCCGACCGCTTGTTGCGACGGCGCCACCCAGGCGTCGATCTGGCGGGTCTTCAAGCTGCCGTAGACGGTGTTGTAGTCGGGGAACTTGACCGGGTCGAGTCCGAGGGTGTCGACGACGTAGGCCTCCTGCACGGTGCCCTGGACCACGCCGATGCGTTGTCCCGCAGCCAATTGCGAGAAGCCCTTGATCGGCGAGCCCGGCGGGACCACCAGCGAGAAGTAGCCGAAGTCGTAGCCGTTGGTGAAGCCGACGGTCTGGCGCCGGGCGTCGGTGGTGGTGATCGACGACGAGCCCGCGTCGAACCGGCGGGCCGCGACTTGGGCCAGCAGACCGGAGAAGTCGGTGCCGACGAAGTTGACCTTCAGCCCCAGCTTGTCGGCGACGGCGCGCAGCAGTTCGTTGTCGAAACCGGTGAACTTGCCTTGGGAGTCGATGCAGATGCTCGGCGGCGCGTCGGACAGCGTGCCGACGGTCAGGACGCCGGGGGTGCCGAGGCCGAGCGCGTTGACGTCGACGGGGAGCGGCTCGACGCCCGGCGTCGTGTACTTGTCCGCCTCCGGGCCCTTCGCCGCCGATGCGAGGTTGGTGGGCAGGGCGCTGGCGCTTTCGGCTCCTGGAGGCGCGCACTGGTCGGCGTCTGCGGATGCCGGGGGCGCGAGGCCGATCGTCATCAGCACGATGACCAGAAGTGCGGCCAGGCGGAAGCGTGCGCGGCCCGAGTGGTGGTTCACCCATAGCAAGTTACTTGGGAACGACCCCGCAGCACGGCTTCTGCTCGTGACGAGTCCCTTTCGCCGCTCACCCACCTAAATTGACGCACACGTTACTTCGTCGGGCTAGAGTGCGGTTTCGATCCGGTCGTGACGGGAGTTTGATACGTGGCAGCCAACATTCGTACGGGTGTGGCAATGGTGGCGATCGCGGCCGTCGTGGCCGGTTGTGGGCAGGGAAGCCAGGCGGCGGACTCGTCGTCGGCACCGGCGAGTACGGCCGAAGCCGCCGTCATGCCGACGCCCACCCAGACCGACGTCAACGGCAACGGGATCCCGGACGCGGACCCCTCCGACGACGACTGGCCCGGCACGATGACCGTCGTCTACGAAGACGCCACCACGCCGGACGCCATTCGAGGCCGCAAGTTCATGGAGGACAGCAAGCTGCTGCCACAGCTGGCCGACGACGTCACCTCGTCCTTGAAGCTGCCCTACGACATCCCGCTGAAGGGCTCGCAATGCGATGAGCCCAACGACTTTTGGAGCCCGAGCGACCAGGCGATGACCCTGTGTTACGAGGACGTCGCCAACAGTTTGGACCTGTACGCCCGGCTTGGTGACGAGGATCCCGAGACCAGCGCGTGGAACGAGGCGCTGTCGTCGTTCTATCACGAGACCGGTCACATGGTGATCGACCTCTACGACCTCCCGGCCACCGGACGCGAAGAGGATGTGGCCGACCAGGCGTCGGTCCATTTGCTTCTTCGGCCCGACGACGACGGCAACTTCGACCCGAACAACGTGCAGGCCATCATGGATTCGGCCCGCTGGTTCGGCGCGATGAGCTCGGGCGAAGGGGAGCCGATCGACGACGACCACCTCGCCGACGTGCACTCACCGGACCGGGCCCGGATGTTCAACATGGTCTGCTGGGCGTACGGCGCCGATCCGGATGACACGGGCGACGTCGTGGCGGCAGGGCTGCTGCCAGAAGATCGCGCGGAGCGTTGCCCCGGCGAATACGAGAAGCTGGACCGGGCATGGAGCACCCTGCTGACGCCCTACGTGAAGTAGCCCGGGTCAGCGGTTGTCGCGCCAACGGCACAGCGCTTCGGCGGCACTGAGGTCGTAGTCGGGACCGTTGACGCCGATGGTCAACAGACTGACCCCCAGCCCGACGAGCGCTTCGGCGTCGGCCAGCAGCGCGTCCTCGCCCTTGCCGGCCTCGACGCCCGCCGACCGTTCGATGGTCGCCGGATCGCGTCCGACGTCGACGCAGTGCCGGTCGAGCACGGCGGCCTTGTCCGGGTAGGTCTCGGTGGTGGTGAAGCCGTGCCACAGGTGCGCGTACTGCGCGACCATGCGCAGCGTCTTCTTCTCGCCCTGGCCGCCGATGAGGATCGGAATGTCGCGCACCGGTGCGGGATTGAGCTTGCCGAGCCGTGAGGTGATGCGCGGCATGGCGGCCGCAAGGTCGTCGAGCCGGCTACCCGCCGTGCCGAACTCGTAGCCGTACTCGTCGTAGTCCTGCTGCTTCCAGCCCGACCCGATGCCGAGGATCAGCCTGCCGTCGCTGATGTTGTCGACGGTGCGCGCCATGTCGGCCAGCAACTCGGGATTGCGGTAGGAGTTGCAGGTCACCAGCGCGCCGATCTCGATGCGCGAGGTCTGCTCGGCCCACGCGCCGAGCATCGTCCAACATTCGTAGTGGGCGCCGTCCGGGTCACCGTAGAGCGGGTAGAAGTGGTCCCAGTTGAAGGCGACGTCGACGCCCATGTCCTCGCAGCGCCGGACCGCGTCGCGGAGGTGGCCGTAGTTGGGGGAGTGCTGGGGCTGGAGTTGGACGCCGATGCGGGTGGGGAAGCTCATGGTTCCTGCTTACCCCTTCTGCCACGAGTTCTCCCACGAGGATCTACACGCCGATGTTGCCGGAGTCCCGCCAGACCACGACGACCGACGGGCGGGCGGTGCCGTTGTCGCCCTCAGGCCAGCGCGACAGGGGGTCGTCGACGCTGTTTTCGTCGCTCTCCCCGGGGTGCTGGACGCAAACGGTGACGAGGTCGTCGGTGACGACGGGTCCGCACGTCTCGGCGCCGAGCGGAACGGTCAGAAACTGTTTGGTCTCACCACGATTGGGCCCGTCGAGCGCGACGGCGAACAGCCCGTCGTTGGAGTCGAGTGCGTTGCCGTCGGTGGAGATCCACAGGTTGCCGTGGCTGTCGAAGGCCAGGTTGTCGGGGCAAGAGATGGGGCTGACGCGGCCCTTGTCGAACCCGCCGAAGTAGGTGTCGGCGGCGGCCGGGTCGCCGCACACCAGCAGCAGTTCCCAGGTGAACGTGGTCCCGGCGTGGTCGTCGGTGAGCTCGAGGATCTGCCCGCTCTTGTTGTCGTTGCGCGGATTGGCGGCGTCGGGGGCCGCCTCACCCGGAGCGCCGCGTTCGTCGTTGTTGGTCAGGGCGACGTACACCTTGCCGGTCTTGGGGTTGGCCTCGAAGTCCTCGGGGCGGTCCATCTTGGTGGCCCCGGCCTTGTCCGCGGCGAAGCGGGTGAACACCGACGCCTCTTGCGCGCTGACGCCTGGGACGAGTGACTCGGCTTGACCGTTGGGGCCGGAACGCAGCAGCGGGAGCCACGTGCCGGTGCCTGCGAAGGATCCCTTGGCGGGCAGGGTGCCGGAGCCGTCGATTTGGTTGGCGGGGATGTCGCTGGACAGCTTGGCGACGTAGAGGGTGCCCTCGTCGAGGAGGGTCATGTTGTGCGCCATGGCTTCTGGCGAGTCGCCCGGCTGCACCTTCTTGCTGGAGACGAACTTGTACATGTAGTCGAAGCGCTCGTCGTCGCCGGTGTAGGACACGACGGTGCCGTCGGCGGTCACGTAGATGGTGGCGCCCTCGTGCTTGAGGAGGCCCATCGCGGTGTGCTTGACCGGCCGCGACGCCGGGTCCCACGGGTTGACCTCGACGACGTAGCCGAAGCGGTTCACCTCGTTGGGCGTAGCGACGACGTCGAAGCGAGGATCGAAGGTCTCCCACTTGCGTTCGGTCGCTTCGGGTTTGACACCGTAACGCTTGAACTGGTCGGAGCGTACCGGGCTGACCGACGCCCCCTCCGGGGCCCCGAAGTACCCGTGGAAGTTCTCCTCACCGGACAGCACGGTGCCCCACGGCGTCACGCCGCCCGCGCAGTTGGCGAACGTGCCCAAGACCGTTCGCCCGTCGGGATCGGCTGCCGTCTTGACGAAGTCGGTGCCCGCCGCCGGTCCCGTCAACGTCATCGGGGTGTCGGCGGTGATGCGTCGGTTGTAGCGGCCCATCACCGGCACTAGACCGTCGGCGGTCCGCTTGACCTCGACCACCGAGAGGCCGTGGGCGGCGATCGAGATGTCGAACTGTTCGCGCGTGGGCTTGTCTGCGTCGTAGCCGGGGTGCATGAACTGTTCGGTGGTGTACTCGTGGTTGGTCACCAGCAGGAAGTGATCGGCATTGCCGGGAATCGGCAGCAGCCCGGCGAAGTCGTTGTTGAAGCCGAACTGTCCCCGCTGGGCGGCGGCGGTCTGCTTGGTCACGTCGAACGCCGGCGCTCCTGGCACGACGGGGTCGCCCCAGCTGATGACCACGGCCTGGCGGTAGCCGTCGGGGATGACGACGGCGTCTTCGCTGTTGGGGGCCACCGAGGTGAAGTTCATTCCTGCTGACGGCTTTTCGGGCTCCGGGGCCTGGCTGGCCGCCGGCGGGGTGTCGGTGCCGCACGCGGCCAGAGCAGATCCGGCGCCGACGGCAAGCACGGTGACGCCCGTGGACCGCAGCAGCGTTCGGCGCGACACCCGCTGGACGACGTCGCCGAAGTACTCGTTGGAACTTGCGTTGGGCACCGGCTGGGAGCACGCGTCGCCGCACTTGTAGCGGCACGTGACGTGCTGGCGCGCGGAGCGACCATCGTGTTGGACGAAGAAGTTCAACGGCACCAGCGACATGTGAAGGGAAGCCTTCCGACGATTTCACCGGCCGGGCTGTGGCCAGTTCGCCGAAAACTTACGGGTCCCTGTTGATCAGTTGTGAAGCATTGGGTGAACGGGAGCCAAACGCGGTCAGCGGGCGAGGACCCCGCGGAGGATCTCGACGAGCGCCGCCGGCTGGTCACCTTGCACGGAGTGGCCCGAGTCCGCGACGACGTGGGTGCGCTGAAAGCCGGGTGCCGCGGCGGCGAACGCGTCGGCGTCCTCGTCGTCGACGAAGTGGGAGTTGGCACCGCGCACCAGCGTCGTCGGCATCGCGATCGACGGCACGTCGTCCCATAGCCCCTCGAAGCCCTCGCCCTTGCGGAACGAGTCGTAACGCCACGTCCAGGTACCGTCGTCGAGTTGCTTGCTGTTGTGGAAGACGCCACGGCGCAACGACTTCCGATCGCGATTCGGCGCCAACGCCACGGTCGCGTCGAGCATCGCGGCGAAGCTGGGGAAGGTGCGGTCACCGCGCACCAGCGCGACGGTGCCCATCTGCGCCTTGGTCATCTGCTCGTGGCGTTCGGGTGCGGACGGGGTGACGTCGACGAGCACCAACTCGGGCACCAGCGCGGGCTGGGTCGCGGCCAGGCGCAGCGCGGTCAACCCGCCGAGTGACATGCCGACGATCAGGCGCGGTGCGGGCGCCCACTCGCGCAGGACCGGCGCCAGGGTGTCGGCGTTGAGCTTTGGGCCGTAGTCGCCGTCTTCGCGCCACGCGGAACGGCCATGGCCGGGCAGGTCGACGGCCAGCGCGGGCGCGCCGAGGCCGAGGATGACGGTGTCCCAGGTGTGGGCGTTCTGCCCGCCGCCGTGCAGGAAGACGACCTCGGGATCGGGCGCACCCCACTTCAGCGCGCTGACGGGCCCGGACTCCAGCCTCTCGACCGGCGGCAGGGGACCGGTGGCGCCGATCTGTTCGGCGTTCTCCGCCAGCAGCGCGAACTCGTCGAGGCCAAGCAGGTCGCCGTCGTTGATCTCCGCCATCGCTCGACAGTACAAAAGGAGATGCGACGGCTGGCGCGCTGTGCCACCGTCGGATTCATGCCATCCCCGACTGGACTCGTGATCCGTTCCGCCGAGGACGCCGACTGGCCCGCGATGGTGCTGTTGGCGGCCACCTGTTTCGGATCCTTCCGGCCGCGGGAGGCCAACGACATGTGGCGGACGCTGATGCCCGCCGACGGCGTCGTGATCGCCTGCGACGGGGACGACGTCGTCGGGATGGCGTACTACCTCGATCTTCGGTTGACCGTGCCGGGCGGCGCCGTGCTGCCGATGGCCGGGGTGTCGTGGGTGTGCGTGGCGCCGACGCATCGCAGGCGCGGCGTGCTGCGGGAGATGTTCGGTGAATTGCATCGTCGAATGGCGTTGTCGGACTATCCGATTGCCGGACTCGAGGCCTCCGAGGGCGGCATCTACAGTCGGTTCGGCTACGGCCAGGCGAGTGTCGTCGAGTCCCTGAGCGTCGACCGTCGGGGCGTCGAGTTCCTCGACGAGGTTCCGGATCGGGGCGGAGTCCGGATCGTCACGCCGGTCGAGCACCGCGATCGGATCGAGGAGATCTACGAACGCTGGCGGCTGAGGACGCCCGGCGGACTGTTCACGCCACGACAGATGTGGGATCAGGTGTTCGGTGACCGGGAGGAGTATCGGCGCGGCGGCGGTCCGCTGATGGCACTGCTGCACGACGACGGCTTCGCCATGTACCGCATCCACGGCGACAGTGAGCGGAAGACGGTCGCGATCACCAAGCTGGCGGCGGTCACCGTCGACGCCTACGTCGCGTTGTGGCGGGCGCTGCTCGGCATGGATCTGATGGACACGGTGACGATCGAGGCGCCGCCCCGCGAGCTGTTGCCGTACCTGCTGACAGATGCGCGGCGGGTTCGGCTCACCGACCGTGAGGACGGGCTGTGGCTGCGGATGCTCGACGTGCCTGCGGTGCTGGAGGCCCGGACCTATGCGGCCGACGCGACATTCGCGCTCGACGTCTCCGACGGGCCACTCGATGGCGGCGGCCGGTTCGCGTGCGAGATTCGTGACGGTCGGGCGCGCTGCGTGCCCACCGACGCCGAGCCTGACGTGGGGTTGACCCTGTCGGTGCTCGGCAGTCTCTATCTGGGGGAGCACCGCGCGTCGGCGCTCGCCGCGGCGAATCGGTTGCGCTGCAACGACTCCGCGGTCATCGCGACGCTGGACGCCGCGTTCGCAACCGACGTACCCGCGGAGCTCGGCTTCGGCTTCTAACCGCCCCCAACCACATCGAGCCCCAACCACATCGAGTGTGCTGTGGGATCGGCTCGACCGCAGTTTTCGCGATCCCACAGCACACTCGATGGTGAGGGTGAGGGGTCAGCCCTCGATGAACGATTCCAGCTGGGCGCGCGCGATGTCGTCGGCCAGCTGCTTGGGCGGGCTCTTCATCAGGTACGCCGAGGCGGCCTCGACCGGTCCGCCGATGCCACGGTCCAGCGCGATCTTCGCCGCACGCACCGCGTCGATGATGACGCCCGCGGAGTTCGGCGAATCCCACACCTCGAGCTTGTACTCCAGGTTCAGCGGCACGTCGCCGAAGGCGCGGCCCTCGAGGCGGACGTAGGCCCACTTGCGGTCGTCGAGCCAGCCGACGTGATCGGACGGGCCGATGTGGACGTCCTTGGCGTTGAACTCCTTCTGGAGGTTCGACGTCACGGCCTGGGTCTTGGAGATCTTCTTCGACTCGAGACGCGAGCGCTCCAGCATGTTGAGGAAGTCCATGTTGCCGCCGACGTTGAGCTGCATGGTGCGGTCGAGCTGCACGCCGCGATCCTCGAACAGCTTGGCCATCACGCGGTGGGTGATGGTGGCGCCGACCTGGCTCTTGATGTCGTCGCCGACGATGGGAACGCCCGCGGCACGGAACTTCTCGGCCCACACCGGGTCAGAAGCGATGAAGACGGGCAGCGCGTTGACGAACGCCACGCCGGCGTCGATGGCGCACTGGGCGTAGAACTTGTCGGCCTCTTCGGACCCGACGGGCAGGTAGGACACCATCACGTCGACCTTGGCGTCCTTGAGCGCCTTGACCACGTCGACGGCCTCGGTGTCGGACACCTCGATGGTCTCGGAGTAGTACTTGCCGATGCCATCCAGAGTGGGTCCATGCTGCACCGTCACGTTGGTGGGCGGCACGTCGGCGATCTTGATGGTGTTGTTCTCGGAGGCGAAGATGGCCTCGGAGAGGTCGAAGCCGACCTTCTTGGCGTCGACGTCGAACGCGGCGACGAACTGCACGTCGCGGACGTGGTACTTGCCGAGCTTGACGTGCATCAGACCGGGGACGGTCGAGTTCTCGTCGGCGTCGAGGTAGTACTGCACGCCCTGCACCAGCGACGAGGCGCAGTTGCCGACGCCGACGATGGCGACCCGGATTTCATTCGACTCGGACATGGGGCGATCTCCTTCTGTACTGACAACTGCGAAGCGGGTGGTGGGGATTTAGGGCTGTGGCTCGGGGGTGGTCTCGGGACGTCCTGGCGCGGCGACGCGTTCCGCCGCGATCAGGTCGTTGAGCCACTTGACTTCGCGCTCGCTGGACTCGAGCCCGAGTTGATGAAGCTGGCGGGTGTAGCGGTCGAGCGAATTACTGGCGCGCGCGATGGCTTCACGCAGGCCTTCGCGGCGTTCCTCCACCTGGCGGCGGCGACCCTCCAGGATGCGCATCCTGGCCTCGGCCGGGGTGCGGTTGAAGAAGGCCAGGTGGACGCCGAATCCGTCGTCGGTGTAGTTCTGCGGGCCGGTGTCCGCGACGAGTTCGGTGAAGCGGAGCTTGCCGGCGTCGGTGAGGACGTAGACCCGGCGGGCCCGCCGCATCTTGACGGCGCCGACGGGCGCCGCTTCCTCGACGATGAGGCCGTCGGCTTGCATTCGGCGCAGGGCCGGATATAGCGAGCCGTAGGAGAACGCCCGGAAGGCTCCGAGCAGGCCCGTCAGCCTCTTGCGCAGCTCGTAGCCGTGCATCGGCGACTCGATGAGAAGTCCCAAGATGGCCAGTTCCAGCATCGAATCACCTCCTATGCGCGTTCGCTACGACGATTCCACCCGTCGAAAATATGTATCGCACCGATATAAACGGCGCTGCGTAAAGCGAACATACACAACACTTTGGAAAGTCCGCCAGTCAGGCGGCGAGGTAATTAGTCGCCGGCGTAGTCGGTGCGCTTGATGGTGCCGTCGCCGGCGAAGGTCACCGACCCGTTGCCGAACTCACTCGAGACGCTGGCCCGCAGCTCCAACGCGCCGGGTGTCGACGGATCACGGGCCGGATCAATGGTGAGGTAGGTGCTGTCGGCCTCGACGTCCTTCTGCTGAAGTCCGACCATCTCGGGGGTGCCCCGCAGCAGGCCCACCGCGGTCTTGACGTCGAAGGCGGCCAGATCGACCAGCACGTCTCGCTCGGCGTCCTTTGCCGACGTCGACGGGTCGTCGAACCCGCCGCGGTAGGTGTAGCTGAGTTTGCGCCGGTCGTCGGTGGGGTCCGGGCGGCTCAGCACGGCGTACTCCGGATAGATCGTCAGGCCGTAGCCCATGGTGTCGCCGAAGCGTTGGCGCATCTGCTCGAGCAGGCCGGTCAGACCGCCGAGTGACTGCAGCTGCCTGGGCGGGGTGATCACCTTCGCCGGGATGCCGTCGGACTTGGCGCCTGGGTCGGAGGTGAAGCTCAACGGCGACGGGGTGTTGCCGTACAGCCCCCAGCCGATCGCGATCCCGAGAACCACCAGAACGCCTGCCACGGCGGCGCGCATGCCCCAGCCGCTGCCACCGCCGCTGACCAGCCGCGACGGCTTCTTCAGGTCGGGCATCTGCACTGGTGCGTTGTCGTTCTGCAGGTCCTCCACCAGCTGTTGGAGGTCGCCGAGTGTTGTGGCCGTGGTGGCGGCCGCGACCCTGATGCGGTGCTCCTCCCCGGACAGTTGCCCGTCGCCGAGCGCGCTGTCGAGGACCTGGCAGGTGGTGTTGCGGTCGCTGTCCTTCGCCCGTGTACCTGCTGTCTGCCGAGTCGCCATGGACGGATCGTAGGAGTTCACGCGCCATCGCCGCAGACCAGATGCCGAACGGGGGGTGAAGGTGGCGGAGTCGAAGCTGCGCGAAAGGGGGGCCGACGTACTCTGGTCATCGTGCGATTGCAGCGACAGGTGGTGGACTACGCGCTCAAGCGGCGGTCCCTGCTGGCCGAGGTGTACTCGGGCCGCACCGGCGTTTCCGAGGTCTGTGACGCCAATCCGTATCTGCTGCGCGCCGCGAAGTTCCACGGCAAGTCCAGTCAGGTGATGTGTCCGATATGTCGCAAGGAGCAGCTCACGTTGGTGTCGTGGGTGTTCGGTGATCATCTCGGAGCAGTGTCCGGATCCGCCCGCTCCACTGAGGAGCTGGTGATGCTGGCAGCCAAGTTCGACGAATTCGCGGTGCACGTGGTGGAGGTATGTAGAACTTGCAGTTGGAATCATTTGGTGAAGAGCTATGTGTTGGGCGCGCCACGTCCTCCCAAGGCGCGCGGCACCCGGACGGCGCGCTCGGGCGCGCGTACCGCCAGTGAATAGCGAAGGGCGACAAGACCGGTCGGCCGACGACATCCTCAAGGGACCTTCGGCCGACGGTGGCGTCGCGCAACCCCGACACTCCGCGCCGTCCCCGTCCGACGGTGCGACGCGGGCGTTGCCACAACCACAACAGCAGCAGCCCCAGCAGCCGCGGCCTCCGCAACAGCCCCAGCAGCGTGATCCTCGGCGCCACGACGATCGCCAGACGATGGTCATCCCGCCGGTCCGCGACGCGCGTCCGGCTCAGTACCGCGACCCGATCGACGTCGTCAAGGCCGCGTTGGACGGAACCCCGCCCCCGAAGCCGCCACCGCCAGGTCCGCCCGGCGGTGGCCGGCCACCCGGCGGGGGCGGTTCGGGCGGGCGAAAGTTCAACGTCAACTGGAAGTGGGTTCGCCGCGGGTCGTTGGCCGCGTTGGCGATCTGCATCCTGCTGCCGATCGTGACGTTCGCGATGGCCTACATGATCGTCGACATCCCCAAGCCCGGAGACATCCGGACCAATCAGGTGTCGACGATCCTCGCCAGCGACGGCAGCGAACTCGCCAGGATCGTGCCCCCCGAGGGCAACCGCGTCGACGTGGACATCGACCAGATTCCGGTGCAGGTGCGCAACGCCGTGATGGCGGCCGAGGACCGAGACTTCTATACCAACCCCGGGTTCTCGTTCACCGGCTTCCTCCGCGCGTTCAAGAACAACATCTTCGGCGGCGACCTGCAGGGCGGCTCGACCATCACCCAGCAGTACGTCAAGAACGCGCTTGTCGGCGACGCCCGTTCCGGCGTCGGCGGTGTGGTCCGCAAGGCCAAGGAGCTCGTCATCTCCACGAAGATGACCGGCGACTGGTCCAAGGACCAGATCATGCAGTCCTACCTCAACATCATCTACTTCGGCCGCGGCGCCTACGGCATCGGCGCGGCCTCGCAGGCGTACTTCGGCAAGCCCGTCGAGCAGCTCAACGTGGCCGAGGGCGCGCTCCTCGCGGCGTTGATCCAGCAGCCGTCGGCGCTCGACCCCGCCGTCGACCCCGAAGGCTCGGCCGAGCGGTGGAACTGGGTGCTCGACGGCATGGTCACGATGGGCGCGTTGTCGCCCAACGACCGTTCCGCGCAGGTTTTCCCCCCGACCGTGCCTCCGGACCAGGCGCGCGCGCAGAACCAGACCAGCGGACCGAACGGCCTGATCGAACGTCAGGTCACCAAGGAACTGATGGATCTGTTCAACATCGACGAACAGACGTTGAACACCGAGGGTCTGCAGATCACGACGACGATCGACCCGAAGGCGCAGAAGTCCGCCGAGGACGCGGTCGCCGAATACATGGAGGGCCAAGATCCGGACATGCGGACGGCCGTCGCCTCGGTCGACCCGAAGACGGGCGGGGTGAAGGCCTACTACGGAGGTTCGGACGCCAACGGCTTCGACTTCGCGCAGGCCGGCCTGCCCACCGGGTCGTCGTTCAAGGTCTTCGCACTGGTAGCCGCGCTGCAGCAGGGCATCGGTCTCGGCTACCAGGTGGACAGCTCGCCGGTCGAGGTCAACGGCATCAAGATCGGCAACGTGGAAGGCGAGGGTTGCGGCACCTGCAACATCGCCCAGGCGCTGAAGATGTCCCTGAACACCAGCTACTACCGGCTGATGCTGAAGCTGAAGAACGGCCCGCAGGACGTCGCGGACGCCGCGCACGCCGCCGGCGTCGCCGAGAGCTTCCCCGGCGTCGAGCACACGTTGTCCGAGGACGGCAAGGGCGGACCGCCCAACAACGGCGTCGTGCTCGGTCAGTACCAGTCGCGGGTGATCGACATGGCCTCGGCCTACGCCACCCTGGCGAACTCGGGCGTCTACCACCGGCCGCACTTCATCCAGAAGGTCGTCCGATCCGACGGTCAGACGTTGTTCGACGCGGCGTCGCAGGACGATCCGGGCGAGCAGCGGATCGACAAGGCCGTCGCCGACAACGTCACCTCCGCGATGCAGCCGATCGCTGGCTACTCCCGGGGTCACAACCTGGCCGGTGGCCGCCCGTCGGCAGCCAAGACCGGCACCAACCAGCTGGGTGACACCGACGCCAACCGCGACGCGTGGATGGTCGGCTACACGCCGTCGCTGTCGACCGCGGTGTGGGTGGGCACGACCGAGGGCACCAAGCCGCTGGAGAACAAGTCGGGCGGGTCGGTCTACGGG
>VIFX01000046.1:0-52901 GCA_006864685.1 Mycolicibacterium hodleri
TGGAAGACCAGCATCAGGCTGGTGCTGAGCAGGGCGATGACGCCCATGACGGCGACGATCGCGTAACCCTGCTTCTTGCTGTCGACCATGCGTCCGAACATGCGTGGCATCGAGAACGAGATGACCAGCAGCAGGAAGATCTCGATCCAGTTGGTCCACGCCGTCGGGTTCTCGAAGGGGTGCGACGAGTTGGCGTTGAAGAAGCCGCCGCCGTTGGTGCCGAGCTCCTTGATGGCTTCCTGGCTGGCGACCGGACCGCCCGGGATGGTCTGCTGCGCACCGGCGATGGTGGTGACCACCTGGTCGTGCAGGTGGAAGTTCTGGATGGCGCCGCCGGCGATCAGGACGAGCGCGGCGATGACCGACAGTGGCAGCAGGATGCGCAGCGTGCCGCGGACCAGGTCGACCCAGAAGTTGCCGAGGTCGCCGGTACGGGTGCGGGCGAACCCGCGCACCAGGGCCACGGCGACGGCCATGCCGACGGCCGCGGAGACGAAGTTTTGCACCGTCAGGCCGGCCATCTGGACCAGGTGGCCCTGAGTGCTCTCACCGGAGTAGGCCTGCCAGTTGGTGTTGGTGACGAAGCTGACCGCGGTGTTCCACGCCAGTGCCGGGGTCATCTCGGTGGCGGGGTCGTTGAGGTGCAGTGGCAGCTTGCCCTGCACCAGCTGGAAGGCAAACAGCGCCAGCACGCTCACCGCCGAGAACGCCAGCACGCTGCGGGCATAGGCGCCCCAGCCCTGCTCGGACTCGGGGTCGGCGCCGATGGCGCGGTACAGGAAGCGTTCGACGCGCGAGTGCTTGTCGGAGTCGTACACCCGGAACATGTAGTCGCCAAGCGGTGCGTGCACCGCGATGAGCGCCAAGATCAGGGACGCGAGGAACAGGACCCCCGCGAAGGTGGACGTCACTAGAACCTCTCTGGGAACAGAAGCGCCGCGGCCATGAACACCGCGAGAAGGATGGCGAGGACGAGTCCGACGAGGTTGGCGTAGCTCATCGCTCGAACATCCTCTGGACTCCACCGAGCACCGCGAAGATCGCGATGGTCAGCAGCACGAACACGACAATGGACATGTCGCCGACGCTAGGCCCGCCTACCAGGCAAGACGTGATCCCTTACGGTTTCTTGACGCCCCGCTGACGCCGTCTTTACGCGTCCTTTGCGGCGCTGTGCCGGCCGTCACCGACAGATCGGTCGATAGGTCAACCTGAGAGCTTCCTTGGGGTTACTGTCACATTCGTCAATATCCTCGGGGGTTGGAGTAAGCATGGACGTTTCCGTTCGACCGTGGTTCACCACGGGAGTTGCACTCGTCGGGGCCAGTGCGATCGCACTGACCCCCATCAGTCCGATGGCGCCGGTGCGCCCGGTGGCGGACGTGGCGCAGGTGGCCACCGCGGTGTCGCGGGACGTTCAGCTCGCGGCGCTCGACTGGCCCTACATCCTGTCGTTGCCGATCATCCGGCAGAACGTCCTCAACACCATCGAGAACTGGGCGGTCTACCTGGCCGGGTTCGCCAAGGCGGGCGTCGGCCTCACGCAGTCGCTGCTGGCCATCCCTGGGGTGACCGTCGAGGTAATCCAAGAGGTGTTGGCGCTCAACTTCGTCGGCGCCTTCGACACCGTGGCGACCGCGATCCGCGACTCGGTGATCGCCGTCGGGCAGCCGCTGCTTGACTCGCTCATCTGGCGCAATGAGAGGGCCGCACTGGTGCAGGCCGCGTTGAGTTCGGCGGTGCCCCTGGCGTACGTCAGCGTGATCAACGGGTTCCTGGCGGCCGCGAATGGTGTGACGACGTCGCTGATCGTCGGCACCCAAGAGTTCGTCGCCGCCCTGCTGACCTTGAACCTCTCCAACATCGTCAACGCGGCCCTGGACGGGACGAGGAACTTCGTCGCGGCCCTCGGCGCCGGTGCCGGCGCCATCGTCGACGGGATCGAAGCCGCGCAGTTCGGCATTGCCACCGCGCTCGCGACCACCCCACCGCCGCCGCCGGACTTCGCCGTGTCGGACGTGTCGTCGATGAGCACGTTCGCCGCCGACAACACCCTGATGCTGTCGAGGTCCTCCGGTGTCGCGGGTGGCACCGACACCGACGTAGTCGACCCCGTCGTGGTCGACCCGGTGGTGGCTCCGGTCGTCACTCCCGTCGTTCCGGACGTCGAGCCGGTGGTCGTGGACGAGGCGCCCGTGGTCGACGCCCCGGTCGACGGCGTGCCCGAGAAGACGCCGGCGGCGCCTGCCCCGGATCCGACACCGGTCAAGGACGTCGACCCGCCGTCGGATCCCGTCACCCCTGACAAGACCCCGCCCGTCACCTCGGTGAAGGACACGGTCAAGGACGTCAAGGACGTGAAGGACACGGTCAAGGCGCCGAAGAAGGACGCGACCGGTGCCCATTCGGGCGGCAACGCCAAGCACGCCAAGCCGACGACCGACGGAGCCGGTGCGGCTGCCAAGCCGGCGTCGGGTGGTGACGACGGGGAGTCGTAACCAGCTGCGTCGCAAGGTCTTCGGGGAGCGGGTCGCCTAGTCGGCGATCCGCTCGCCGGCCGTGCGGACGCCGACCTTCTCGAATCGGTTCAGGTAGTCGTGCGGCTCACCGGCCAGCACCGAGGCGAGCAGGTTGACGGCCTCGCGACCGAACGTCCACGAGGCCAGGTCGACGACCGTGATCAGCGGGTTGCCCAGCTCCGTCGTCGGGTCGCTGCTCAGCGACGCCAGCCCGAACGCGGGGCCGACGGGGCGCCCGACGGATTCCAGGATGGCCATGGACCGTCCGGCGAACCCCTGCGGCGCGCACACCAGGGCGTCGACGTCCGGCGGTGTCACCGCCTTCCGGACGGCGGCGCTCAACTCCTCGGTGGTGGCACCCAACGGGCAATCGAACGCGGACGGCTCTACTTCGTGTTCCGCACACCAGTCCAGGTAGGTCTGCCGCACGTCGTCGGCCCATGACGAGTAGAACTGTTGATCGGATCCCACGAAGGCGGGTCTGCGAAAACCGGTGTCGCGCAAATGATTCAGGACGGTGCGGGCGAGGTCGGCGTGCGGCGCCTCGATCACGGCGGCCACCGCGTCGACGAGGGCCGCGGGCGGGCGGCCGGCGGTCACCATGGGGATACCTGCCTCGACTAAGCGCTCGAGCATGGGGTCACCGGGCAGGGGGTCGACGGCGATGACGCCGTCGACCTGAAAGTGCCGCGGGCCGACGTCGGCGTCACGCGCGAAGAGGGTCAGGTCGGCGTCGTGCTCGGCTGAACCGTGAGCGGCGCCGAACGCGAACTCCATGTAGAAGTTGAAGTTTCGCGCGATGGGCGGGATGTAGATGCCGAACGCGCCGACGCTACGCCCGCGGAGCTGGCGGGCGGCGCGGTTGGTCACGTAGCCGAGCTCGCGAGCGGCGGCGGTCACCCGGGCGGCGGTCGAAGGGGACACCCGTCCACCGCCGTGCAGTGCGTCGGACACCGTCGTCTTGGACAGGCCGACGTGCTGGGCGATCTCCACGATCGTCACCCGTCGCGCAGCCATCCGGTCATCGTAGCCAGCGGGTGATATTGCGTCGGCCTCTTGACAACGCGGGCCTGTGGCGCGAGTCTCAGTGGTGCCGGAACGTTCCGGCACGAATGGAGACGCCGATGGCCACGCCCGTCCCACGCCCACCGAAGACCCGGGCCGCGCGCATCGTGCTCGCGATCGCCGTCCTGAACTTCGTGATCCTGCTGTTCCCGCCGCTGACGTGGATCGTCGGCCAGGGCGGGGTCTGGTTCTTCCTCGTCACCGGCGTCCTCGGGGTGCTCTCGCTCCTGGTCATGTACCGGGTCGACGCCTCCGCAGAGGAGGACTGACGTGAACATCCTCATCGGTTACGGCGGCGTCGCGGTCTTCCTGGTCGTGCTGTTCGTGGTGCTGCAGCGCACCAAGGGCAGCGCCGACTTCAGCGAATACGCCACCGCCGGGCGATCTTTCGGGCCGGTGTTCTCGGCCATGGCGTTCGTCAACACCTGGCTGCCCGGCACCATCTTCATCGCATTCGCCGGCTACGCCGCCAGCGCAGGTGCCATCGGCTTCTACTTCGTCGCGTACTCGATCCTCGCCGTCGTGCTGATGTTCCTGCTGGCCAGGCCCGTGCACGAATGGGGACGCCGGTTCGACCTGCGCACCCAGGCCGACCTGCTGGGTCTGCGCTACGGGTGCACCAAGGTGCGGGTGATCGCCGCCGTGATCGGAACCATCGCGTCGTTCCCGTGGGTCGTGCTCGGAATGCAATCCCTGACACTGGTTTTCGAATACCTCTCCTTCGGCACGGTGCCCGCGGCGTGGGCCGTGCTGATCGGCATCGGCGTCCTCGTCGCCCGGCAGTGGTGGACCGTGCGCCTCGGTGCCCGCGGCCTGGTCATCAGCGACTTCGTCCAGGGCGTCGTCGCCTACCTCTTCGGCACCGTGCTGATTCTTGGGTTGCTCACCTGGCTGCTCACCAACGGGCACGGTTTCGGCGAGGTGGAGCCTGCGTTCTTCACCCTGCCGGGGCCGGGCAGCGTCGACGGTCCGCTCTACCTGTTCTCCTTGATCGCCACCGGGGCGCTCGGCGGCTGGTGCTGGCCAGACATCTTCGTGCGGCTGTTCGCCTCCAACAGCACCAAGTCCATCAAGCGGGCCGCGGTGATGGCCACCCCGCTGCTGGTGATCTTCGGGTCGTCACTGTGCTTGTTGGCCATGGCCGCATCCACGTTGCCCGGGGTTGCCGACGCGCCCGACGAGGTGTGGTTCCTGACCGCGTCGGTGGGCGGTCCGCTCGTGCTGACGTTGGCGGGGGTGTGCGTGCTCGCGGCGACGATGGGCAACGTGGGCGCCAACCTGCAGGCCCTCGGTGCGCAGATCGCCAACGACGTCGTGGGCGTCGCCCGCGGCACCCGCGTCGAAGATCCCCGCTGGGGCAAGGTCTCGGTCGGGGTGCTGACGCTGCTCGCGGGTGCCGTCGCGGTCGCGACGACCAACGTGTTGTCCTCGGGCATGGTGGCTTTGGCGCAGGTGTCCTACCAGGGCATCGTGCAGCTGGCGCCGACGGTGTTCCTCGGCATCTTCTGGCGGCGGGGCAACGCCACGGCGGCCTGCGCGGCGATGGTGCTCGGCTTCGCGACCGCGTGTGTGCTGCAGCTGCTGTTCCCCATCGCGATTCCGGCGCTCGGCGGCATGACGTCCGGGGTGGCCGCACTGGCGGTCAACTTCGCCGTCTACGTCGCGGTGTCCTACCTCAAGCCCGCCAGCGAGGACGAAAGACGGCGCGTTGAAGAGCTTTTCGACTCGCTGCACACACCAGAACGGATCACACGATGACGGCGACACGGCGCACGGGCTACGTCTGGCACGAGCGATACGCCTGGCACGACACCGGCACACACATCGGCGTCTTCCCGGCCGGCGGTTTCAACCAGCCGCACATGACGTTCGAGAGCGCGGAGTCGAAATCGAGAATGGCTGGGCTGGTTGAGGTCTCGGGCATGATCGACGAACTGATCCGGGTAAGGCCGCGGTTGGCGTCCCGGGACGATCTGCTCCGCGTGCACGACGCCGCACACGTCGACCGCATCGAACGCGAGAGCGCCGACCGCGGCGGCGACGGGGGAGACGGCTTCACCCCCTTCGGGCGAGGGTCCTACGACATCGCCCGGCTGGCCGCCGGCGGCACCATGGCCGCCGCGGAAGCGGTGCTCACCGGCGCCGCCGACAACGCCTACGCACTGGTGCGCCCGCCGGGCCATCACGCCCGCCGCGACATGGGCATGGGCTACTGCCTGTTCTCGAACGTCTGTGTCGCAATCGAATACGTGCGCGCCACCTTCGGTGTGCAGCGCGTGGCGATCGTCGACTACGACGTGCACCACGGCAACGGGGCCGAGTCGATCTACGCCGTCGACGCCGACGTCCTCACCATCTCGCTGCACCAGGACCGGCTGTTCCCACAGGACACCGGCAGCGTCACCGAGACCGGCGCACAGGGCACCAACATCAACGTGCCCCTGCCTGCGGGTTCGGGCAACGGCGCCTACCGCGCGGCGATCGAGCGCGTGGCCGTTCCGGCCGTCACCGCGTTTCGGCCCGACATCATCTTCGTCTCCAGCGGTTTCGATCCCAGCCCCGTCGACCCGCTGGGCTGCATGACCGTCACCTCCGGGGGCTTCAAGGACATGGCCGCCATCCTCGTTGGCCTGGCCGAGGACGTCTGCGGCGGGAAGATCGTGTTCTCGCACGAGGGCGGGTATTCGCCTGTGCACGTGCCGTTTTGCGGGCTGGCGGTGCTCGAGGCCCTCTCCGGCCACGAGACCGGGGTGCCGGACCCCTTCGGGCAGAGCTTCGACGCCTCACCCGCCCACGTCCTGCAGCCGTGGCAGGACGCGGTGATCGCGCAGGCGGCGCTGATCGCCGACGCGCTGCGGTTGTAGCGGCCGTCGCCGGACGGGCATATCGTCGCCACGTGAGCACTCCCGAAACGGCGACGAGCGGTCGCATCCAGATCGCCGTCCTCGACGACTACCAGAACGTCGCGCTGAGCATGGCCGACTGGACGCCGGTCACCACACGCGCGGACGTGACGGCGTTCTCCGACCACGCCGCCGACGACGACGAACTGGTCGCGCGGCTCGAACCGTTCGACGTGGTGTTCGTGATGCGCGAGCGAACGCCGTTGCCGCGCAACGTCCTCGAGCGCCTAACTCGGCTGAGGATGATCGCGTCCACGGGTCCCGGGAACGCGTCGATCGACATGGCGGCGGCCGAGGAGCTCGGCATCCACGTCAGCGGCACCGGCGGCAGCGTCTCCTCGACGGTGGAACTCACCTGGGCGCTGATCCTGGCCTCGGCGCGCCACCTGGTCGCGGAGAGCCGGTCGATCGCCGAGGGCGGGTGGCAGACCACGGTCGGACTCGAGCTGGACCGCAAGGTGCTTGGCGTGCTCGGCCTCGGTCGGATCGGGACGCGGATCGCCCGCATCGGGGCGGCGTTCGGCATGGACGTCGTGGCGTGGAGCCAGAACCTCACCCCCGACGCCGCGGCCGAGGCGGGGGCGCGGTACCTGCCCCGCGAGGAGTTCTTCGCGACCGCCGACGTGCTGACCGTCCACCTCAAGCTGAGCGAACGGTCCCGCGGCTTGATCGGTGCCGCGGAGCTGGCCGCGATGAAACCGACTGCGCTGCTGGTCAACACCTCCCGCGGGCCGATCGTTGACGAGGCCGCGTTGATCGCCGCCCTGGAGTCGGGCGCCATCGCCGGGGCGGGTGTCGACGTCTTCGACACCGAGCCGTTGCCCGCGGGGCATCCGCTGCGCACGATGGCCAACGTGACCGCCACGCCGCACATCGGCTACGTGGCCGACCGGGCGTACGGGATCTTCTTCCGTGACGGTGTTGCGGCGATCTCGGAGTGGCTCGACGGCAATGGACGCGGGTAGATCGTCGGAGGTCCCCGACGAGTGGAGGCTGTCCAATCGCGACGTGCGCGTCACGGTTGCGATCGCGGCGGTCCTGGGGATCGCTGTGACGTCCTTGCTGTTTGGTGCGGTCGTGGCATTGGCCGGAAACCTGACCGGTCTTCTGTATTCGGCGCTGTTCGCTGTGATCATGTCGCTGGTTGCTGCCCTCGGCGTGGCAATGCGCGTTCAGCGGCGAAATCTGGCAAGTGCAATCGGGACGGTGAGCGCGAACGGTTCGCCGGCAACCGAGATCTACTACTCACCTCGACAGTTCGCATTGCTGGTCGCCCTGATGGCAGCACTCGCGGGCACGTGCGTGATTGGTGCGGTTCACCTCTACTTGAGCCAGGGGATGTCAGTCGCTTCGGCGTTGCTCGCCGGGTTCGGACTCCTTGGCGCGACATTTCCCGTATCCGCACTCCTCGGCCGCATTCGTCGCGGCGCACTGGCATTGTCGGAACATGGAGTGTCGCAACGAGGGTGGAGCTTTGATTCGTCGTTGAGGTGGGCCGACGTCGTAGGGGTGAAGGCCGCGTACAACGGACACCCCGTCATCTTGCTGATTGGGTACACGAACACCGAATGGACGCCGCGGTACACGACGCGTCTGTGGCGGATCGACCGCCTGCCGCCGGTGCCGATGATCGAAGTCGATTGCCGAAAGTTCGACGTCGACTGCTACGCGCTCTTCGACTACCTCACGTCCTACGCCGAGAGTGCCGACCTACGTTACGAGTTGGGGACCGCGGCGGCGGTCACACGGGCGGAACGGACTGGCTCGGCCCACTGATACACGGACCCGCGCCTTATCCGACAGTCGTTGTTTGGCGGCCGGGGTGTTTGGCTAGAGGCCTAGAGATGACTACGACACGGAAGCTCGGTACGTCCCTGGTGTCTGCTGCAGCGGCCGGTGCCCTCGCGCTGTCGGGGTGCTCGTCGGGCGATGGAGGCGAGGCCGCAACGTCCTCTTCCTCATCTTCGGTCGCCGCGACGTCCTCGTCTTCGAGCGCCACGTCGTCGACTGCGGCCGCGGTGGGTCCTGGGCCTGACGCCGACCTGGCCACGACGACGTTCCCGGTCGATCTGGACCGCGCCCTCGCGGTGGCCGACGAGGCGGTGCCCGGTGGCGTCGTCACCAAGATCGAGCTGGAGTTCGAGCGCTCCGCGAACGCGTGGGTCTGGAAGATCGACTCGCAGAAGGGCACCGAGCAGCACGAGATCAAGGTCGACGCGCAGTCTGGCCGGGTGATCGCCGACGATCGCGACCAGGAGTCGGCGAACCCGGTGGCGGTGGACCCGCGCAAGCTGACGCCCAAGGACGCGACGGCCAAGGCGACCGCGCTGGTGCCGGGCGCGGTGGCCAAGTGGGCGTTGGAGTTCGACGACGGCGTGCAGCGCTACTCGTTCGACATTCGGACGTCGGGGAACGCCACCCAGGACGTGGACGTCGACGTGAACTCGGGTGTGGCGACGAGGAACTAGCTCAGTGGCGTTTGAGCGCCTTGCTGTTGGAGGCTAGGACCTCGTCGGACAGTTCGGGGTCAGCCTGGGCTACGGCGCGGGCGATGAGTTGTGCGCCGACCATCTGGCTGAACAAGGCGATGGCCTGTTCTCGCGCCCTGCGTGGGTCGAGCTTGGTGTTACTTTGGCGGGCACTGGTTTGGAGTAGGTCGGTGAATGCGGCGATGTAGCCCTGCAGCCCGCGCTGGTACTCCGCTTGAGCATGGAGGCCGTGCCGCCCGGCGTCGGCGGCCAGGGCGGCGGACGCGCATCCGTTCTCGGGGTGGTCACGGTGCTCGGTGCTGAGGTAGGCGTCGACGAGGGCGTGCAGGGCAGCGCGGGCGGAGCGCGCGTGGCCGTCGATCACCTCGGCGACGGTGTCGAGCGAGTCGGTGAAGCCCTTGTTGAGGACCTCCACCGCAAGGTCGTCCTTCGAGGCGAAGTGGTTGTAGAACCCGCCGTGGGTCATCCCAGCTGTCTTCATCAGCTCGTCGATGCCCACGCCGTCGATCCCCCGAGCCTTGAAGCCTTGGCCGGCGGCAGCCACGATGCGCTCGCGGTTCTGCTCCTTTTGCTGGCGTGAGATGCGAGGCATGGGTTCTCCTCCTCGTGGATCCGAAAGTCGAGCAGCACCGCACGTGCATCGATGGTGCTCATCATCAAAGTACAGGTCAGCTGATCACGCGATACCGGTTCGGCATAGACGAACATCGAAGGCTTGACGATTATTGATGACGCATGACAGCATTATGTCTATCGATGACGACCGTCAGCAAAAGGAGACCGTGAAATGAACTTCGGAACCATCGGCGCCGGTGTCGTCGCCCAGGCCATCGCCCGTCACCTGATCACCGCCGGCCATCGCGTGACGTTGAGCAACAGCCGGGGCCCCTCCACGTTGGACGAGGTGGTCGCCACGCTGGGACCGTCGGCGTCGGCCGGTACGGTCGACGACGCCGCGGCGGCCGACATGGTGTTCCTCACGGTCATGTGGCCAAACGTCCCGGCCGCCTTGGCCGACCTGCCGTCGTGGGGCGGCCGCATCCTGGTCGACGCCACCAACCAGTTCGCCAACCTCGACCCCGTCGAGGTGGCCGCCCTCGGAGACCAAACCGGGAGCGAACGGGTCGCCACCCTCGCGCCAGAAGCGCGTGTGGTCAAGGCATTCAACACACTTCACGCCAAGTACATCGCCGCCGATCCCCGCCATCCGGCGGGGCGTCAAGTGTTGTTCTACGCCGGTGACGACACCGCGGCCAAGACGACCTTTCACGAGGTGACCGATGGCCTGGGCTTCGCGCCGGTGGACGTCGGAGCCCTTCGCGACGGCGGCCGGCTGATGCAGGTCGGTGGCGGCCCGCTGTCTGCCCTGCACGCCCTCAAGCAAGACTGACCGGTCCAGGCCCGACGTCAACCGAAAGGAGAACCGCAGTGAAAGCCCTTGCCTATCAACAGGCCCATACTCTCGACGCGTTCGCCGTCGACCTCGTCGAGGTCGAGGAACCGCGACTTCGCGATGGTGACGTGCTCGTCGAGGTCTGCGCGATCGGCGTGAACCCCGGTGAGGCCGCCATCCGCTCCACCCGAAGCGCGGAGCCAGGCGGTCGGGTCATCCTGGGCTGGGAATTCGCCGGCGTAGTCGTCCAGACCGGCAGCGCGGTAGAGGATTTGGAAGTCGGCGACCGGGTGATCGGCACCGGAGATCCGACTCGCGACGGGTGCTGGGCACAACGGGTGGCCGTCGACCATCGGCTGGTCGCCAAGATGGGTGACCAGCTGAGGTTCGTCGACGCCGCATCGCTGCCAATCGGAGCGCTGACCGGTTGGGAAGCCGTCTTCCGGGACCAGTCCGCTCTTCCGCCCGGCGTCGAAACGGTTCTGATCGTCGGCGGTGCCGGTGGGGTCGGATCACTGACGACGCAGCTGCTCAAGGTCAAGACCTCGGCGTTCGTCGTCAGCACCGCCTCTCGCCCCGAGTCTCGTGACTGGTGCCGCACGATGGGCGCCGACCTGGTCGTCGACCACACCGCAGACATGGGTGAGCAACTCCGGCACGCCGGCATCGCACACGTCGACATGGTCTTGTCCACCGCCGCCACCGCGGACGGCCTCCCTCGGATCGCGGCACTGCTACGCCCCTTCGGCCACGTGTCGACCGTCGATGTCGGAGCCCCACTCGACCTCACCCCCTTGGTGCAGAAGTCTGCGTCGCTGCACACCGAAATGGTGTTCAGCCACGTCGTCAATGGAGCCGACCCAAGCAGTCAAGGCCGCATTCTCGGCACCGTCGTCGACTACGCCCGCAGCGGCCAGGTACGCCCCATCGTCACGACCACCCTGACCGGTCTGACGGCCGACAACATGAAGACCGCCCACACGATGCTCGAAAGCCATCGCACCATAGGCAAGATCGTCATCGAAGTCTGAGACCCATGTGGCTCGACCGAGCGAACGACCGATCCGTCACGATCTCGCGGCGAACTGCCGATCGTCACCGTCGAGGGGAACCGTGCGGCCGTTCAGGTCAGCGGCGAAGTCGGCACGACGACGGACTGCGATCGGGGCGCACGCCGGCGTTGCGTGCGATCAGACCAGTTCGTCGATGGGTGTTGGATCGCTGAAGCGCGTGATTACGTTGGCCGTGATCTTGGCGACCGCGTTGTCCCCGTCGTGGTGAAACAGGCTTGCAGACCAACTCATCGACGATGTTGCGAACATCGCACCCCCGTTGGGGGTGGTGAAGTACGTGAGGTCTGCCCGCACTAGCGGGCTCTCTTCGCCGTTGGTGGCGGGGTGTGCGCCGTAGATCTCTTCGGTGACCAACATCGAGTTCGCATCGTGACCAACGGAGGTCGCCAACACCCGGGTGTGTGGCGGGCTGCCCTGGTCGAGGTCGTAACGGTCTACCTCGAGGCCTGCGGCCCCGCCGTTCACCAGACCGAAATCGCCCAGGCGTTGGTTGGTATCAACGCCTTCGGTGATCCACCCGACCCCTGGATCGGCAGCATCTGGCAGGAATTCGTAGTGAGTTGACACGGCCATGGTGTGCGCGGTGTACCCCGTTCCCCAGACCCTCTGTGGCGCGCGTCCTCTCATGCGCCAAAGACTGCCTTTCTCGCCGGTGGTGGAGTGCTGTAGCTCGCCGGGCCTGCCGCGCCAGGGCTGGTCGCCGACTTCGCCCCGCCGGACCTCGACTACGTGACTCTTGTCCGGTGCCACACTGGTAACCCAGTACATGCCGTTGCCGCCCATGTACATTCCCCGCCCGCCGCCGGCCAGGTAGCCCTCCCAGGCGTCGATCATCTCCTCGGAGTAATACTCCGGATGCGTGGCAGTCAGCACGACGTTGTAGCGCTCGAGGAGTTCGACGCCCTCTTCGTGCAGGTCGTGATCGGTGGCTACGTCGTAGTCGAAGCCTTGGTCGGTCATCCAGCACACCAGATGCAGATCGGCCGGGTACTGCCACACCTGAGAGCTCTGCTCGTGTTGGTAGGCCGGCTGCATGTTGAGTTGTGGTCTGCGCCAGGTGGAGTACTGCACGCCGCCGCCGTCGAGGTGCCGGTCATACAGCGACAGGCCGTATTGCTCGACTCCGGTGCTCATGGCGAAGTCGAGGTCTTCCAGCACCGTGATGTGGCCGTTGGCGAGCTGGCCCCCTGGCGCATTCTGATAGACCTGGCTGTTGGCATAGGCCTGATAGCTGAACGTCGGTATCAGCAGAAGGATCGAGCTTGTCGCAGTGCTGCGCGGTGCGGTGACGAAGAACGGTACGAAGAACGTCTCGGGGTCGTCTTCCTGAGCCTCGGTGCACTCGAGTGCGTAGCAGCCGCTCGGAAGGTCTTGGGGGATTGTGTAAGTCAACGTCACCGGCCATCGGCAGTCGTCGAGCGAGTCATTGTGAAACCAGATGGCGCCGTATTCGTCGGGTGCGTGGGTGAAGACGAACTCCCGACCCTTCCATTTCCACCCGGTCATGCCACGGTCGGGCTGGTTGACACATTCGCCGACCAAACCGCTCACGGGCTCTTCGATCCGATCCCCGAGGCCGGAACCGGTGACTGACGAGTCTTGATTGAGTTGCCAGGAGGCCACGAGATGCGCGTCCGAAACCCCTTGTCCGTCATGGCAGGCGGACACCTCGTCGGCGCGTAGCGCACGCGACCAGTACCGCGGCGACTCGACCTTGCCGTTGAAACCGGCAACCATGCGGTGGTGTGGTGCTACCTCACCATGTCGTCCCAGCCCACCCAGCAGCAGAGCCGTGCCGGAGTCGCCCGGCGTCAATGCCGCGCCAGTGGCCACCGCGGCTCCGTGGAAGGGAACGACGAGCCCGAAAATGCTGTTTGTGCTGGTGATCACGGCCTGTTGGGACACGGTCACTCCGGTGGCGTCGACGGTGACGACCACCGAATACCAGACCTGCTTGTACAGCGGCATCCCGGCGCCCACCCTGATGACGTTGCCGGCACCGTCGCCGAGGGTGACGACGAGCCCGTCGGGTTCGAGCGTCAGCGCCCACCCGGTTGAGGTGGTGTCATCCCACCGGGAGATCACTCCTTGTCGTCCCAGGGTGGGTAGTGTCGGCCAGACGTAGAGATGAATGCTGAACCCATTGGATCCTGACAGCATGCCTCCCGGGTCAGGCACCTTGATGAATCCGCCACTCTGGGTGAACTGTTCGTCGACCTGCACACGCTGATCGAGCTCCGAGGGAATGTGCACGGTGCGCTGCCCCGGCCCGTTTGGGTTGAGATTGCCGTTGTACATCCGCAGCAGTCGTGTGTCGACCGGACCGTCCCCGGCGTGTGCCAAATGGAATGTCAACGGCTCGCCCGGTGCGACGTTGGGCCGAGAGTTGTAACCGCGCAACCGCAGTGACGTCTTCATTGGTTGTCTGCCTCCAAGGTGTCGGCGCCGATGATGTCGTTGACCCGCTCGAGAAAGGCAGCCACGATGGCGTCCTCCTTGGTGGTGAAGGTGTGCGAGGTGTCGACGGTGGGGGGTGTAGCGCGTTCGGCGTGCAATCGGGCCAGATAGTAGGTCTCGTAGGACGGCGCCGCGTAGGCGAAAGTCCGTCCCTCAATCGGTGCCATCCGCATGAAGTTGAGCAACTGCCTCAGTTCGAGGGTTCGTGGATGTCTGCCGATGACGTCGTCGCGAAATTCTTCGAGTGTCGCGGGCCTCACTACGGCGCGCAATTCAGCACGGCGGCGCTGGTCGAAACGTTCGCGAATGTGCAGACTGCGGTCTTCGACGTCCGTCTGTCCCGTCAACGGCATGGTGAATGCGCCCTTCCTGGTGAGATCCTGCCTGTCACTTGTACTTTCCAATGGCTTCGTCGCAGGTTGCGAGGTTGCCCTTCGTGACGGTGGCGGCGTCCAATGTCGTCGACTTCGGCACCTCTGCGCCCTTGAGTAGGTTGACGGTGACCTCAGCTCCGGTGCGGCCCAGTGCGAAGGGATCCCACAGTGCGGTGGCGTACTGCTTGCCGGCCTCGATGTTGCGGTAACCGACGGGGTCACAGTCAGCGCCGACGGCAATGTAGTCGCGTCCCGCAACCGTGCCCGAACGTTCGCCCGCGAGAATGACGCCGTCGAGCATGACGTCGGAGTGTGCGAAGACTCCGACGACGTTGTCGGCGGCGTACCTCGAGAACATCTGTGCGGCAACGGTGGTGGCTTCGGTTCCGTCCCAGTTGGCGGTCATGGAGGAGACGATCTTCAGATCCGGTGCGATCTTGGCGAGTGTGTCCTCGAAGCCCTTCTTGCGTGAGATCGTCGTGGCGCCACCGGGAGCTCCTTCGATCTGCAGGACGGCGCCCCGAACTGGCTTGCCCTGCGCGGTGAGGCCGTCGACGATCGCTTGGGCACTGCTCGCCCCGATCCGTTCCTCGTCGTAGCCCCAGAACGCGCTGTAGAGCGCGTCGTCGTCGGTGGCGGGCTTGTAGATGCCGACGACGATCTTGGTGTTGGGAGATTGTTGGCGGGCGCGGGCATAGGCGGGAATCAACGACGTGGTGTCGGTCGGCCAGAGCACGATCGTCGCGGGTTTGGTGCTCAGCGCTTGGTTGAACTTTTGCATCTGGTCGGCGCCTGCACCGTAATCGCTGTACTCGGTCGTGACTTTCAGGCCGGCCGCCTCAAGGTCTTTGGTGATCGTGTCGGCGAAATTGGACTGCGTCGGGTTGGACCGTGCGATCGTCAGAACGTACGCCGCTTGTCCTGCCACCTCTCCGGAAGAGCCGTTGCCGGCCGGACTGGTGTCACCGGCTGACGAGCATCCGCTGACCGTCATGGCCAACGCCAGCGTGACCCCGGCGGTGATCGGCAATCGTCTCATGTGTTTCCTCCGTCGGAGTGGATTGCCTCCGCCGCCGTTGCGGCGGAGGTCGTTTCGTAGTCGCGGATTACGAGTCGGTCTGAGCCGCGTTGCACCAGCCGACGTAACGGGCGGTCACAGATCACCACGGCGATCAGCACGGCGCCGTTGACCAGTTGAATGGTCGCGGACGCGACGCCGGCGAGGCTGAGGCCGTTGTTGAGGATGGCCAGGAGCAAGGCCCCGCCCACAGCGCCCACCAGTGACCCGCGACCGCCGGTGAGGGCGACGCCACCGACGAGCACCGCGGTGGCTGCTTGCAGAAGATATGCGTTGTTGGGACCGGGCTGTCCGGTGGCGAGGGCGACACCCTCGAGCGCACCCCCGATCCCGGCGAAGCCGGCAGAGACGAGGAATGCGACTATCACGCTCCACGACACTGGCAGGCCGGAGGATCGAGCACGGTTGCCGTCGCTGCCGATGGCGTACAAGAATCGACCCCACCATGCGCGCTTGACGATCAGGATCAGCACCGCAACCAACCCGAGTTGCAGAATGGTTTGCAGCGACAGCGCGCCCAGGATCGGCTCGGTGAGTTGGAGTCCAGGACGGTAGTCGGCCATGGTCACGACGTTGTTTCCGGTGACGAGATAGCCGAGGCCGATGCCCAGCATCATGGTGGCGACGGTGACTGCCAGAGATGCAATGCGTACTGCCCCGGTGGCAATGCCGTTGATCAGTCCGATCACGAGAGCCAGGCCAACGCCGAGTGCGATGCTGACGGGTAGGCCGAGTTCGTCGGCGTACTGGACGGTCACCAGGCCCGCGAGTGGATAGGTCGCAGCGATGGAAAGGTCGAATTCGCCGGCGATCATGACGATCGCGAGGCCGGCCGATACCAGGGCCAGAGTGGCGAAGATCTGCATCAAGGCGTAGAGATTTCCGATGGTGGAGAAGCCCGGCACCGCCATGGTGCACGCGACATAGGCAATCGCTGCGACCAACCAGGTGAGTAGTGTCCGCGCACCCCAATACGTGGACCGGGTAAGGGAATTGATCATCGCGCGCTCTTCGCTCTGAGGAATCCGGACATCAACACGACGAGCAGGATGAGGGCACCTTCGGTGACCAGCTGCATCTCATAGCTCAGGCCGGCCAGGGCTGCAACGTTGTTGAGCAGCCCGGCGAATACCGCACCGACGGCGGCGCCAAGGGGGGTGCCGATGCCGCCGGCGATGGCGACACCGCCCACCACGACTGCCACGATGGCGTCGAAACCAAAGCTGGCACCCGACGTCAGCAGTCCTTGGTTGGACTGCGCCGCCAGCAAGGCCCCCGCCAGCCCCGTGGTGGCGCCGGATATCGCAAACGCGGCCGTGACGATCATGGTGCGGCGATAGCCCGACAGCAGGCCTGCGCGTTCGTTGAGGCCGAACAAGGTCAGCTGCCTACCGAAGACAGTTTGGCGCAGTAACCACAGCAGGGCGATCGTCACCGTCAGGAAGACAGCTGTCTGAAATGGAAGGAAGCCGAAGAGGTTCATGTTCAGAACGGTGTTGTCGCCGGTGCCGAGCACGGTCTGCCCGTTGGTCCAAAGCTGGCCCAGCCCAACGAGAATCGCCGCCGTGGCGATGGTGACGATGATTGGGTCGGCCTCGAATCGGCCGACGACCACACCCTGGATGGCGCCGACCGTAGCGCCCAGGGCGACGGTGAGCAGCACCGACGTCGTGACGCCGAGGTAGTTGCTGGACGCGAACGTGATGGTGCACAGGGCCACGAGAGCAGGAATCGACAGTGAGAACACCTGCCCGGCTATCGTAATGAAGCTCAAACCCACTGCGATGATGCCGATCAGGGACACCGAAAGACATAGTCCGCGAATGTTGGACGCGGTGGGGAAGGCGTCGATGGTGACGGTGGCCACGACCGCCAAGCCGATGGTGGCGACGGTGACGATGGCGGTGGCGGTGGCGCTACGCTGCGTCCCGCGAAGCGACCACTTGAGCTCCGTCAGTGTCATGCGGGCTCTCCGTGCAGGATCTCGGTGATGAGAGTTGCGTCGTCGGTGTCGTCGATCCGATGGCTGCCCACTGTTCTTCCGCGGTACATGGTCACGCCTTGGTCGGCGAGCTCGCGGATCTCGACGATGTCGGTGCTGTACACGACGACCAACACGTGCTGGGCGGCCAATTGACGTAGCGTCTGGTAGATCTCAGCTCTGGCACCGACGTCGACGCCGCGGGTCGGTTCACTCATCAGCAACAGTCGCGGTTGCATGGCGAGCGCGCGAGCGATGGCCACCTTCTGTTGATTGCCGCCACTGAACGCAGAGACATCCTCTGTCAACCGCTCGGGGTTGAAGCGCACGTCGTTGGCTCCGGTGCGGGCGAGGTCACGTTCGCGCTTGCGTCGGAGCAGTTTCCTCGAACTGATGCGGTCCAGTGCGCTCGACGAGATGTTGGTCGTCACCGCGGCATTCAGGAACACTCCTTCGGTGGCGCGATCGGCGGGCACGTAACCGATCCCGTGCCTTTTGGTCGCGACACGTGACGGCACTGCTAGCGCCTTGCCGCGCAGGGTGATCGCACCTCGTTGGGGTGGCAGGAGTCCGGCGAGGCTGCGAACCACGTCATCGGCACCGGAGCCGACTTGACCGAACAGGGCGAGTATCTCGCCGTCGCGGGCTGTGAAGTGCACGTCCTCGTAGCGCCCCGGAATGGTGAGGGCGGTCAACTCGAGCGTGTTCTCGGAGTCTCGATCATGTCTTGACACAGAAGCCTTGACCACGGTCTCACGAGACTTCCCGAGCATGTGGTCGACGATCGCCGTGAGGGTGAAGTCTCTTCTGGGGCCGGTTGCCGCGACTCTGCCTGACCGCAGGATGGTCACGTGGTCGGCCAGCTCCATGACTTCGCCGAGGCGGTGGGTGATGTAGAGAACTGCGTGTCCGGCGGCCGCGAGGTTCTTGGTCACCGTGTGCACGCGGCGAATCTCGATGTCGGACAGCGTCGCCGTGGGCTCGTCGAGAACGAGTACCTGCGCGTCGCGGATGAGTCCGCGGGCGAGTTCGAGCAGTTGCTGTTGCGCGAGCGCCAGGGTTTCGACGGGTCGGTCGAGGTGGACATCGGTGAGGCCGGCTGAATCGAGCGCTGAGCGGGCGCGGTTTCGTAAGCGTCGGTAGGGAATCCATCCGCGATTCGAGCGCCCAGCCAGCGCCAGATTGTCGAGTACTGATAATTGCGGCACCACCGACAGCTCCTGGAAGACCATCGCCACGTCGCCGTTGTCGTGGGCGCGACCCGACACCCGGCCGGTCGTAGCGGGGATGATGCCGGCGAGGATTTTGACCAAAGTGCTCTTGCCTGCGCCGTTTTCGCCAAGTAGGGCGTGTATTTCGCCCGATCGGAACTCGACGTCGACGGGGTGGAGAACCGTCACTTCGCCGTATTTCTTCGTCACGGAATGTGCGGCCAGCAATACCGATTCCGTGGTCTGGTACTCGATTGCTGTGGGCTGCGAGGGCGACACGAGAGCTAACTCCTTTGGGGGGAGGGGAAATGCTGTACGTCGCATCTGTCTACTGTTGAACAGTAACACTGTTGGGCAGTACCACAACTCGAATGGGGGAACGAGTGTCCACAACCGTCAGATGGTTGGACACGCTCAGCTGGACAGGGTTACGACTCTGTCTTCCAACGGCTTTCGCCCACCAGCCGGCTCCTGCCTCATCGACAGTGGAGTTAAGGTGCCCTGGAATCGAGTGACCTCAGATGGGTTAGCCCGGCGGGTGTCACGACACCCGCCGGGCTCAATCCTTGCCAGGCCGAACTAAACCCGGTCGCCCAGGGTCGAGTTCAGCTCTTCGTAGCGGTGCGGTGACCGGGCCTTGATGACGTACGCACCAATGACGCCGATGGCGAGGGAGGCGAACAGCATTGCGGTGAAGGTGAACTGGAGCCAGCCGCCACCACCGAGCAGCACGTCCATTCCCGTTACCGCGTACCAGAGGAACGGCATCAGTCCGGCGATGCCGAGCAGTGGTGCGATGAAGGTGTTCCAGGGCCGCTTGTCGACGTTGGAGCGACGGAAGAAGACGAAGATGGCGATGCTCGCAATGGTCTGCAGCAGGATGATTCCGGCCGCTCCGACGCCGGTCCACCAGGTGAACAGGGTGGTGTAGGGATCGAGACCGAACACGGCGAAGATTGCCACCACGACGGCGACCATGCCGATCTGGACGTAACACGCGATCGCGGGTGATTGGCGGGTCGGGTGGGTGGTGCCCAAACGCGACCAGATGACGCCTTGGCGTCCCAGCGAGTACAGGTAACGAGCCACATTGTTGTGGAAGGTGAGGATGGCCGCGAAGAGGCTGGTGATCACCAACAGCTGAAAGGCCTCTGTTCCCGCCCGGCCGAGCACGGTGTCACTCACTGCGAAGACCAGGTTGCCACCTTCGCTGGCGGCGAGACCGGTGATGTTGCCGACGCCGACGGCGTTGACGATGAGAAAGGCGGTGACGGCGTAGAAGACGCCCATGAAGATCACCGACGCGTAGGTTGCCCGTGGCACGGTGCGTTTGGGGTCCTTGGCTTCTTCGCCGTAGATGGCGGTGCCCTCGAATCCGATGAAGGACGCGTGGGCGAACATGAGCGCGACGCCGATCGCCCCGGCGAACACTGCGGACGGCGCGAACGGTTCGAACGAGTAGTCACTCACCGGTGTCGGCGAGTTGACCAGGATGCCGACGTTGAGGATCAGGATGATCGCCGTCTCGAGTGTCAGCAGTACGGCCAGCACGCGGGCGCCGGCATGGATTTGCCGGACGCCGAGGAACAACGACGCTCCCATGGCGATGAAGGAGAACACCCACCAGGGGACGTTGGTGCCGGTGTGGCGGGAGACGAATTCTGCTGCGTAGTAGCCAAAGCCGCCGATGACGCCCAGCTGGATCGCGTTGTAGGCGAATATCGCCAGCGAGGCAGACCCGAGCCCCAGCGGTCGGCCAAGGCCTCGGGTGATGAAGGCGTAGAACGCGCCGGCATTGGTGATGTGCTTGCTCATCGCCACGTAGCCGACGGCGAAGATGGTCAACACCAGGGCGACGACGACGAACGCGCCGGCGATGCCGATGCCGTTTCCGGACCCGATGATCACCGGGAAGAGTGCCACCACGACGGTCAACGGCGCGGCCGCGGCGACGACGAAGAAGACGATCCCGAGTACGCCGATCTGGTTGCGTGCCAATCCCGTTGTGCCGTCGGGTGACTCCTTCACGGTTGCCAGCTGTTGAGGTTCGTCCTGATGGAGCATGGCGGGTCCTTTGCGGTAGAAGTCAGCGGGTGGATTTGCTACGAGCGGCGAACTTGACGACCTTGCGCAGTGCGGGGCTGGTGGCGACGGTGTAGCCGAGTTTCTTGCCGCTCTTGGTGCCCATCACGGTTTCCATCGCCCGGTCCACGACGCCGGCCTTGGGTCCGGGGCCGACGCGCGCAGCGGTGGGTGCAGCCGTGCCGTTGAGGTCGGCGATCACGACCTGGGCGGCGTTGTGTCCGTTGGCTCCCATGACGCCGCCGCCGGGGTGGGTGCCCGAGCCGCAGAGGTAGTAGTTGCCGACGGTGGTGCGGTAGTCGGCCAACTCTGGGGTGGGGCGGTTGTTGAACAGCTGATCGAAGAACATGGCGCCGTGGAAGATGTTGCCGCCGGTCAGGCCGTAGTCACGCTCGAGGTCCTTGGGGGTGATGATGACCCGCTCGAGGATGTGGCCGCGCAGATTCGGGGCGTAGCGGAACAGCACCTCCAGCACGCGATCGGCCCACTCGTCGCGGATGGTGTCCCAGTCGGTGCCGGCCAACTCGAACGGAAGTTGCTGCACGCCAAGGGTCATGGTGTGCTTGCCCTTGGGTGCCAACGTGTCGTCGTGGGTGGACTGGATGACGGCTTCGATGACGAAGTCGTCTGGAATCTCACCGCGCCGCTCGGCCTCCCAGGCTCGCTCGAAGTTCTCGATGGAGGCACCCATGATCGCCTGGGCCTGGTGCTGCGGGCCGAACTCCCCTGCGGGGAAGCCGATGTAGTCGGGCAGCTCGTCGATCAGGAGGTGGATGCGGGCCATCGAGCCGCGGGCGTCGTAATCCTCCAGCTTCGCCACCAGTTTGGCGTCGATGGCGCCTGCCGGCAGCAGCTGCAGCATGGAGCGTTGCGGGTCGGCGTTGGAGATGACCGTGCGCGCCGAGATGATCTCGCCGTTGGCCAGCTTGACCCCGGATGCCTGCCCTCGCTCGACGACGACTTGTTGGACCGGGGAGTTCAGCCGGATCTCTGTGCCGTGGGCTTCGGCGCTGCGCGCCATGGCTTGGGTGATACCGCCCATTCCGCCCTTGACGAAGCCCCACTGCCCGAGGGTGCCCTTGAACTCACCGACGGAGTGGTGCCCGTAGACGTATCCGGTGCCGGGCGTCGACGGCCCGCCCCAGACCGAGATCATTCCGAAGAAGGTGAAGAGCCCCTTGATGTGTTCGTTCTCGAAGTATCGGTCGAGCAGGTCCTTGGTGGACAGCAGCACCATTTCGTTGAACAAGTCATCGGCCCCGGCAGCTTCGAACGCGGCCAACACCTGCGAGCGGCTCGGTGCGGGGGACAGCAGGAACGGTGTCAGGATGGCGGCGAACTTCTTCACCCGCAGGCCAAAGTCCAGGAACGCGGCGGCGTCGCGCTTGGAGAACTTCTCGATCTCCTTGAGCGTCTTGTCCATGTCCTTCCATACGAACAAGTGGCTGCCGTCGGGGAAGATGCTGACTTCGTTGGCTTCGGTTTGGTACATCTCCAGGCCGTACCGTTCGAGTTCGAGGTCGGCGATGATCTCGGGGCGCAGCAGGCTGGCGATGAAGGCACACGACGACCAGGTGGCGCCGGGGATCAGTTCCTCGCTGGTGCACGCCCCGCCGACGACGTCGCGCGCCTCGACGACCAGAACCTTCTTGCCGGCACGGGCGAGGTAGCCGGCGGTGATCAGACCGTTGTGCCCGGCGCCGATGACGATCGCGTCGTAGGTGGTGGTGGGGTGGGTCATCGAAGTTCTCCAGGGATGAGGTGGGTGAAGTAGGTACGAACGGTGGCCGGGTCGACGAGTTCGTCGAAGCCGTCGGTGACGGGTTTCATGGTGGGGTGGGTGTCGCGGAGCTGCTCCCACGCCGCCCAGTCGGTGACTTCAAGGACTTCCAGGATGTCGGCAGGAGATCCGTCGGGTGACTCGTTGACTCGAAACGCTTCGAACCGCCGGACGACGTCGCGGTGGGCCAGGCACGTCGGTCGGTCGACCTCGGTGGAGAAGCGTTCGAAGGCGGCCGGGTCTACCCCGGGCAGCATCGAGAACAGGTTGACCGCTACTACCGGGCGGCTAGTCGACGTCATCGCGAGGGCTCCAAAGTGGTTGTGCGAGTGAACTTGCGGTTAGGACTCGAGGTTGATCATGATGTGCTTGATCTCCGTGTACTCCTCGAGGGAGTAGATCGACATGTCGTTGCCGTGGCCGGACTGTTTGAAGCCACCGTGCGGCATCTCCGACACGATCGGCAGGTGGTCGTTGATCCAGACCGTTCCGAATTGGAGCTTGCGGGCTGCGCGCATCGCGCGGCCGACGTCGCGGGTGAACACCGATGCCGCCAAGCCGTATTCGACGTCGTTGGCCCATGCGAACGCCTGTGCTTCGTCGGTGAATCGGGTGGTGGTGACGACGGGTCCGAAGACCTCCTTCTGCACGATCTCGGAGTCTTGGGCGGCGTCGACGACGAGCGAGGGCTTGTACCAGAAGCCGGGTCCGGTGCCGAGTCCGCCGACCGCGAGCGCGGCCGGTCCCGTGGATACCGCCCGGTCGACGAAGCCAGCCACGCGGTCGCGCTGGCGCTCGGAGATCACCGGGCCCATTTCGGTGGACTCGAGTTCCGGGTCCCCCATGGCGACCTTCGACACGGCGCGGGTGAGTTCGGTGACGAAGTCGTCGTAGATGCCGTCGGCGATGTACACCCGGGAGGCAGCCATGCAGTCCTGCCCGGAGTTCCCGTAGCCGCCTTCGCATATCTTGGTGATCGCCAGCTCGGCGTCGCAATCGTCGAACACCAAAACTGGTGCCTTGCCACCCAATTCGAGGTGCAGACGCTTGAGATTGTCGGCACCGGCGCGAGCCACGACCTTGCCGGTGTTGGTGTCCCCGGTTAGCGAGCTCATCCGCACCCGAGGGTGCGAGGTCAACGCAGCGCCGACGGTGTCGCCGTGGCCGGTGACGACGTTGAACACCCCGGGCGGGAACAGATCTGCCGCAAGTTCGGCCAACCGCAGCGTGGACAGCGGGGTCTGCTCGCTGGGCTTCAACACCAAGGTGTTCCCGGTCATCAAAGCTGGGCAGATCTTCCAAATCGCCATGACGAGCGGGAAGTTCCACGGTGCGACGCTGCCGACGACGCCGAGCGGGTCACGACGAATGATGCTGGTGTGGGTGGGGGAGTACTCGCCGGCGGCGCGGCCCTCGAGGACCCGGGCGGCGCCGGCGAAGAAGCGCATGTTGTCCACGCCGAAGGGCACCTCGTCGCGGGCCACCGCGATGGGCTTGCCGACGTTGTGAGACTCCAACTGCGCGAACTCCTCGGCGTGAGCCTCCAACCGATCGGCCAGCTTCAGCAGTAACTCGGCCCGCTTGCCAGGGGTGGTGGCCGCCCAGTCGTCGAAGGCCTCGTCCGCCGCGGCGACGGCGCGATCCACGTCCGTCGCGTCGCCCGTGGGGACCGTGGCGATGCGCTCGTTGGTGGCGGGGTTGATGACCGCTTCGGTGGCGCCGCTCGCAGCGGACACCTGCTCGCCCGCGATGTACATGAGATGGCCCTCTGCCATGTGAAGTTCTCCAGACCTTTGCCTACGACCACCGCGGCCGTTCGTGTTCAAGTGTTGAACAGTTGACTTGTTGGACTTAAGCACAGGCGAAAGGTGTGCGCAAGACGACAGCGGAAAACGGTTGTGCGCGCGGGTCGGCGTGGGCCCGGATGGCGTCGTGCCCGGCCGCGTCCCCCGGCACCCCCGTGCGAGGGTCTGTCGGGCGCCGTTCGGCAGGCGTGCTTGCGCGTGCCACTCAGGGGTGGGGCGAGATCGCTCGTCAGCCTGCGGTGCGACTGGCCAGGATCTTGCGCACCTCGTCGCGGTTCTCGGTGATGATCCCGGCGATCGTCGTACGCGCCAGCTCGGGATCGCGAGAGGCGAACGCCGCGACGATCCGCTGATGCTCGTCCTCCAGCGCAGAGCCGCTCTCGTACTCGTGATGATCCAAGGAGAGGATCAGCAGGAAGTAGCGGAGGTCGCCGAGCAACTCATCGTAAAACTTGTTCAGCCGCGGACTGTTCATCAATCCGACGATGGCACGGTGAATGTCCAGGTCTTTCTCCACGATGGTGCGCGGATCCTCGGTCAGCATCGCCACCTTCAGCGCGTCCAGCGCTGCGGTGAGGGGCGTCAGATCGGTGTCGTATCCCACCGACGCCGCGGCTGCCGTCTCCAGGTGAAGTCGTGCGCGGTAGATGTCGAGGACCTCTTCGTCGGAGGGGTTCCACACCGCCAGTCCACGGTTGAAGACGTATCGAACCAGCCCCGTTCCCTGGAGCAGTCGCACGGCTTCCCGCACCGTGTTGCGCGAGATTCCCAACTGCTCGGCGATGACGCTCTCCCTGATGCGCTCGCCGGGCTTGAGTTCGCCTTCGAGGATCATGTCCATCAAACCGTCGGCGATCTGCTGCGCACTGCTGCGCCCGACGATACGAATGCGATCTGCCACCGACATGGCGTCAGCGTACAACTGCTCAACACCGCTCACGTCCACGACGCGACAACTCAGCCGTGCCTGGACTCGGCTGCCCTAATGTCCTACAGTTGCGCCCAGTCGGGTTGCTGACCCGGTTGGACCTCGAGTGCGAACCCGACGCACACATCGCTCGCCATGGCGTGTCCTCCGATCGCAAAGGAATGAAACCCCGGATGCCGAACGCCACCCACCGCCGCACAGCACCACAGCCGCACTTCACCCGAGTGGGTCCGACGCAGGAGTCGACGCCGTGATCACCAACTCCGACATCCTCGTGCAGATCGCCCGGGAGAGCGCGCTGGCGTCCGGCGCACCGGCGTTCCCAGACCAGCGGGTCGCGGCCGAGCTGCGTCGCCTCTACGGCCTGCGTGGTCAGCTGACGCGCATACCCACCGAGAAGGACGACACGTTCCGCCTCGCTACCACTGCCGGTCACTTCCTCGTCAAGATCGCTCCCGCGTCGGAGAGCGCCCGGATCGTCAACCTGCAGTCCGCCGTCATGCTGCACCTGGAGGAATCCGCTGAGCCGATCCCCGCGCAGCGGCTGATCCGCGGACTGCGCGGCCAGATCGAGTCCACCGTCGTCGATCCAGACGGCAATGCGCGCATCCTGCGCGTCCTGAGCTATCTCGAGGGAAGTCTTCTCGCGACTGCGCAGCCAACGCCTGCTCAGTTCGCTGGTGTGGGTGCGATGCTGGCCCGATTGGATCGATCGCTCAGTGACTTCGCGCATCCGGAGGACTCCCGGCTGCTGATCTGGGATCTCAAGAACTTCTCCCACATGAGACCGTTGCTGGAATGGGTCACCGACCGCGACGACGTGACCATGGCTACGTGGATCTTCGACCAGTTCGACGCCTACGTCGCGCCCCGGATCGTCGACTTGGACACCCAGATGATCCATGGCGACTTCAGCCCCTTCAACGTCGTCGTCGATCCGGCGTCCGAGGAGTTCGTCACGGGGATCATCGATTTCGGCGACGTGGTGCGAAGCCCGATCGTGTTCGAACTCAGTGTCGCGGTGGCCAACCAGATCGGCGCCGACGAGCAACGACCATGGGCCAGTGCGCTGGACATCGTCCGGGGTTACCAGCGGGAGCGCCCCGTGACAGACGACGAAGTTGGACTGCTGGCCATCACCGGTCCCGCGCGACTACTGCTGCGGGCGTTGATCTTTGGCTGGCGCGCCGCGCTGCATCCCGACAGTCGCGACTACGGACTGTCTCACTCGGCGCTCGACTGGAACAGGCTGCGGTGCGCGATGTCGGTAGCCACACCGACCATCGAAGCCCTCCTGACCTCCACCGGTACACCAGCGTCCCCGACAGGAAGGGAATGACCTTGACCAAGGCCTACACACCCAGGGCATCCGAGCCGATGGTGAACGGGTTCGATCCGTCACGCATCGAGGAACTGCCGCCCCGGGCACGCCAGCAGGTCGGCGACCGGGAACGGCTTCTTGGGCCCGGGTACCGACTGTTCTACGACGACCCCGTCGAAATCGTGCGCGGCGCAGGCACGCTGCTCTACGACGCCGACGGCAACGACTACCTCGACGTATACAACAACGTCACGAGCGTCGGCCATTGTCACCCCTACGTCGTGGAGGCCGTACACCGACAACTCTCGACGCTGAACACCAACACCCGGTACATCCAGCAGTCGATCCTCAGCTACAGCGAGCAGTTCCTAGGCACCATGCCCTCCGAACTCGGGCACGTCATGTTCACCTGTACGGGTTCCGAAGCCAACGATCTCGCCATGCGAGTGGCCCGGTACTACACCGGCAACCAGGGCGTCATCGTGACCTCCGGCGCCTATCACGGCCTTACGGCCGACGTGTCGGCCTTCTCGCCGTCCTTGGGCGTCGGCGTCCCGCTGGGACCGCACGTGCGTACGATCAGCGCCCCCGACCGCCTGCGGCATGGCGGCGACGTGGTCGAGGCCATGCGGCGTGAAATACGAGCAGCCATCGCCGACCTGCAACGCCACGGCTTCGGGGTCGCGGCGTTCATCGCCGACACGATCTTCTCCTCCGACGGCATCTACGCCGACCCCGTGGGGTTCCTCCAGCCGGTCATCGAAGAGGTCCACAACGCAGGCGGGCTGTTCATCGCCGACGAGGTGCAGCCAGGTTTCGGGCGTACCGGCCAACACTGGTGGGGCTTTCAGCGTCACGGCTTGGTTCCCGACATCATGACCACCGGCAAGCCGATGGGCAACGGCATACCTATCGCCGCCGCCGCCTTCCGGCCGGAACTGCTCATGGAGTTCGGCCGAAACATCCGCTACTTCAACACCTTCGGTGGCAACTCGGTATCCATCGCGGCCGCCCAGGCGGTACTGGACGTGATCAACGACGAGGGCCTGATCGCCAACGCCGAGAAGGTGGGCAACTACATCATGTCCGAGATCGCCACGCTCGCCGCCGGCTATGAACAGATTGCCGAAGTGCGCGGTGCGGGGTTGTTCGTCGGCGTGGACATCGTGACCGACCGTGAGTCCAACACCCCCGACGGGGAGGCGACGCTCCGCGTGGTCAACCACATGCGCCGCCGCCGTGTTCTGATCTCCGCATCGGGACCACGAGGCAGTGTCCTCAAGGTCCGCCCACCGCTGCCCTTCTCGATCGGCGACGCGGATCGCATGTTGGAGAATCTGGCCGTCGTCCTAGCCGAGGAACTTCATTGAGCGGTGGCCGCCCGGCGGGATCGAGCGCCGACATCGTCGAACTGCTCGCCACCAGTGGGGTCGAAATCGACACCAGCAGCAGGCGTCTCGCCGAGTACAGCTACGACGCGTCCAACTATCGCGTCGCGCCGCTGGCCGTCGCGTTTCCTCGCGATGCCGACGACGTCAGCCGCCTCGTCGCGACGTGCCAACGAGCCGGTGTGCCCATCGTCGCCAGAGGGGGCGGAACGTCGATGGCCGGCAACGCGATTGGCCGTGGAGTGGTGCTCGACACGTCGCGCTACATGAACGCCATCGTGTCCGTCGACGCCGCGAACCGAACCACCGTCGTCGAGCCGGGGGTCGTCCTGGCCGATCTCGCCGAGGCCGTCCAGCACCGCACGGGCAACCGGCTGACCTTCGCACCTGATCCCTCGAGCAGGAACCGCGCCACCATCGGAGGATCGATAGGCAACGACGCGTGCGGCAACCACTCCGTTCGGTACGGCCGCACCGGCGACCACGTGGTGTCCCTCGACGTGGTGCTCGCCGACGGAACCCGGCTCACCGCCACCCGCACCGCGCTGCGTGCCACCGACTCCGACGACGTAGCCGCGGTCGAGCGGGCCAGTCGGCTAACCGCCGATCTCAAGGCCCTCGCTGCCGGCTACCTGGCCCAGTTCCGTCTCGAACTGGGCCGCATTCCCCGGCAAGTGTCCGGCTTTCACCTGGCAAATCTCCTCCCGGAGAACGGTTTCGACGTCGCCCGCGCACTCGTCGGCAGCGAGGGAACGTGCGCGATCGTGGTGGGTGCCACCATGCGGCTGGTGGACGTGCCGTCGTCGGCACTGCTCCTGATCGTGGCCTACGACGACGTCGTGGATGCCGCGCGCGACGTCACGACCATCCTGAAGTACTCGCCCGCCGCGATCGAGGGCATCGACGAACAGATCGTGGCGACCATGAAGGCTCGTCGCGGCCCAGACTCGGTGTCCGAACTGCCGGCCGGGCGCGCATGGCTCTACGTCGAACTCGACGGGGAGGACGACGTCGCCGTCGAGGCGCAAGTAAGGAGGCTCCAAGGCGAGCTTCGAGCCAACGGGCGGGCGCTGGACTGCCGCGAAGTCCGCGACCCCGTTGAGCGCAGCAAGTTGTGGCGCGTTCGAGAGGACGGGGCGGGCCTGTCGTCGCGGTTGGAGTTGCCCGACGGATCGAGCGTCACGTCATGGCCGGGCTGGGAGGACTCGGCGGTCGCCCCAGAAGATCTCGCCGACTACCTCGCCGACTTCCGGCTACTGCTCGCACGGCACGACCTCGTCGGGGTGATGTATGGCCACTTCGGCGCCGGTTGCATGCACATCCGCATCACATTCGATCAACGCACACCGGAGGGCCGACGGGTGATGTCGACCTTCCTCACCGCCGCCGCGCGTCTGGTGGTCCGGCACGGCGGCACCCTGTCCGGAGAACACGGCGACGGAAGGGCCCGCTCCGGGCTCCTCCCCGAGATGTACTCCCCGACCATCATGGAGGCCTTTTCGACCTTCAAGCGTCTCTTCGACCCCACCAACGTCCTCAACCCCGGCATGATCGTCGATCCCGAGCCGGTGACCGAGGCGTTGGCGCTAGCGGACATTCCTGCGCTGCCGTGGCAGACGACGTTCGTTCTGCACGACGCGAACGGTTCGGGGAGCGGAGGGTTCGCCGACGCCGTCCAGCGCTGCATCGGCGTCGGAAGATGCCGCTCGCACGGCGGTGGTGTCATGTGCCCCAGTTTTCGGGCCACCGGCGACGAGAAGGACTCCACGCGCGGCCGCGCCCGTGTCCTGCAGGACATGGTGCGCGGTGCGGCCAGCGTCGAGCAGGGGTGGGCATCGGAGGACGTGCGCGAGGCGCTGGATCTGTGCCTGTCCTGCAAGGCGTGCTCATCGGACTGCCCGACCGGTGTGGACATGGCGACGTACAAAGCCGAGTTCTTCGATCACTACTACCGCGGGCGGCTCCGGCCGGCGGCGCACTATTCGCTGGGCTGGCTCCCTCGATGGCTGGCGGTGACGTCGCGGATGGCGCCGCTCGTCAACGCCGTGTTGGCCAGTCCGCTGCGCTCGGTGGGACTTCGCTTGGGCGGCTTGACCACCGAGCGTCCACTGCCGAGTTTTGCCTCCCGGCGCCAACTTCGGCGCGAGCTGGAGTCCCACCGCGCCGGGGGTGGTGACGTGGTGCTCGTCGTGGACTCCTTCACGAAGGGCTTTAGACCCGAAGTCGCCGGGGCGGCCCTTCGGGTCGTGGAGGACGCCGGACACCGTGCCGACGTGCGTACCGACGTCTGTTGCGGTCTCACCTGGATCTCCACCGGACAACTTCGGCAGGCGCGAAAGCGCCTGCGTCGCACGGCCGCTGCGCTCGACGACGGGTCCGACCGCCCGATCGTCGTCACCGAGCCGAGTTGTGCGGCAGCTCTGCGCAAGGACCTCCCCGAACTCGTCGACACGCCCGCCGCGCACCGGGTGGCGCGACGGGTCCGTAGCTTCGCCGAACACGTCAGCGCGCAACGCGACGACGGCTGGACACCGACTGCCACGCTGCCCTCCTCGGTGACGGTCCAAACCCACTGCCACGAGTACGCCGTGTTCGGTGCCGCCACCCAGATGCGGGCACTGAAGGCCGTCGGAATCGACGACGTCCACGAGGCCACCGGGTGCTGCGGCGTCGCAGGCAACTTCGGGTTCGAGCGGCAGCACTTCGACGTCAGCATGGCTGTCGCCGAGCAGGCGCTCGCGCCGGCCTTGAGGGCCGACCCGGATGCCGTCGTGCTCACTGACGGGTTCAGCTGCCACATGCAGGCCCGGCAACTCACCGAGAACCCCTCTCCGAGTGCGTCTTTGCACCTTGCGCAGATCCTCGACCCCCGTGAACGACAGGAGTAACCCAATGACCGCACCGACCACCAGTGTCGACTCGACTACGCCCCGCCCGGCCATCGCGACGATTCGCACGGGACTACTGATCGGCGGGCAATGGAGGGATGCCGTCGGCGGGCGAGTGTTCGACGTCGAGAACCCGGCTACGGGTGAAGTCCTGGCCTCGGTCGCCGACGCCGACCCGGCAGACGGAGACGCCGCGCTGGCGGCTGCGGTTGGGGCTCAGGCGTCGTGGGCCCGCACCGCGCCGCGGTATCGCAGCGAGATCTTGCGCCGCGCTTACGATCTGGTGATGTCCCGCCAAGACTGGCTGGCAGAGGTGATGACCCTGGAGATGGGTAAACCGCTCGCCGAGGCGAAGGGTGAAGTAGCCTACGCCGCCGAGTTCTTGCGGTGGTTCTCCGAGGAGGCCGTACGGGTCTCCGGTGACCACACCACGACGGGGGACGGAACGAACCGAATCATCGTGACCCGCGAACCGGTCGGCCCGTGCGTGCTCATCACCCCGTGGAACTTTCCACTGGCCATGGGGACACGCAAGATCGCGCCCGCGGTCGCCGCCGGGTGCACCATGGTGCTCAAGCCGGCACCCCAAACTCCGCTGAGCTCGTTGGCATTGGCCGGGATTCTGCAGGAGGCCGGTCTGCCGGACGGTGTGCTCAACGTCGTCAACACCACCGACGCAGCCTCGGTGGTGGAGCGGTGGATGACCAGCGGCAAGGCCCGCAAGGTGAGTTTCACCGGCTCCACCGGGGTGGGGAAGCTGCTGTTGAGGCAGGCCGCCGAGACGGTGATGCGTTCGTCGATGGAACTGGGTGGGAACGCCCCGTTCATCGTCTGCGCGGACGCGGACGTCGACGTCGCCGTGGACGGTGCCATGGCCGCGAAGATGCGCAACATGGGGGAGGCGTGCACCGCAGCCAACCGGATGTACGTTCACCGCGACATCGCCGCGACGTTCTCCGAACGGCTGGCCGCGCGGATGGCGGCGCTGACGGTGGGCAACGGGCTCGACGACGACACCGAGGTGGGGCCGTTGATCGACTCGGCAGGCCGGGCGAAGGTGCAGCGGCTCGTCGACGATGCGTTGGCGCGTGGCGCGACGGCACTGACGGGTGGTCGGCTGCCCGAGGGGCCGGGCTACTTCTATCCGCCCACCGTCCTTGCCGACGTCTCCGAGGAGTCCGACCTGATGACCACCGAGGTGTTCGGACCCGTGGCTCCGGTCATTCCCTTCGACGACGAGGACGACGTCATCGACCGCGCCAACGACACCGACTGGGGTTTGGTGGGATATGTGTTCACCCAGGACGTCGACCGTGCATTCGACCTGAGCGAGCGACTCGAAGTTGGCATGGTGGGTGTCAACACGGGTGTGGTGTCCAACCCAGCCGCACCGTTCGGTGGGGTGAAGCAGTCCGGTCTGGGGCGCGAAGGCGGCAGGGTCGGCATCGACGAGTTTCTGGAGTACAAGTACCTTGCGGTCCCCCGACGTCGAGGCCGATGAGAATGCACCGGCGATCGGTGCCGCCGACGGCGCGGTCGTGAACTTCGGAGACGAGCCGGCGATCGCGCAGTGGACGGAGACGACGTATGCAGAGGTTCTGACCAGACTGTGTGCAAACCCCCGGCAGTCGGGGATCGTGCTCGTCGGCGTCGATGGACGCAGCGGGTCCGGCAAGTCGACCTTCGCGGCGAACCTGGCACGTGCAGCCCCTCACGTCGCCGTCGTCCACACCGACGACATCGCCTGGCACCACTCGTTCTTCGACTGGCACGACCTGCTCGTCGACGGGGTGTTGTCACGAGTGAGACGCGACGGGCCGCCGCTCGCATTCAGGCCGCCGGCGTGGGACGTTCGGAACCGACCTGGCTCCGTCGCGGTACCGGCCGACACGGAAGTACTCGTCGTCGAGGGCGTCGGCGCATGTCGTGAACGACTGCATTCTTGGTTCGATGCCACGGTGTGGATCCAATCCGACGCCGATCTCGCGTATCGCCGCGTCCTCGCCCGCGGAGACGATCCCGTCGAGTTCGTCGACGACTGGACGGCAGAAGAAGTTCCCTTCCTGGCGAACGACCGGCCCTGGGCGCGTGCCACGGTGGTCGTGTCGGGTCAGTCGCCGGGCACGGGCAGCGCGGGAGTTCTCGTCGCAGGAGGTCCGCCCTGGTCGGGCGAGGCTGATGACGCCACCGGCAGCGAAAATGACTGCGATGCTTGACGACGAGCCCGTGGGCACCGGGGTGCGTGACATCATGGCCGCCTGGGCAGCCGGGCGACGACCCGGCGTTCTGTTCGACTTCAACGGGACATTGTCCGACGACGAACCGGATCTGCTCTGCGAGACGTTCCGCGCGGCCTTTCAGGAATGCCTGGGCTGGACCATGACGGCATCGGTGTATCTCACCGCGTTCGTGGGACTCAGCGACACGGAGATCATCACCAAGGCCGTTCGGCATCGTGGCGACGGCACTGCGGACCAGATCGCCCGAGTCAAGCAACGGCACACTGCCTTGTACGCCGAGCGCGCCCAACGAGAAGAACTCATCGCGCCGGACACGGTGCGCTTCGTGGAAATGCTTGCCGCGCAGGGTATTCCGATGGGGATTGTCACCGGGGCGCAACGCGAACAGGTAGTAGCCGTGCTCAATTCCTCTCCTATCGCAGACCTGATCTCCGTGATCGTGGCGGACGAAGACGTCCGGCATGGCAAACCCGACCCGGCGGGATACACCATGGGGGCGAAGGCATTGCAGGTGCCCGCGGATGAGGTCTTGGCATTCGAGGACTCGGTCGTCGGGGTCAACGCTGCGCTGGCCGCCGGCATGCGATGTATCGCGGTCACGGGTGATCGGCCCGGCGACGGCCTGAGCGCGACGGCGACTGGCGTGGTTCGACGGCTGACTCCGCGACTACTGGCGGGGTGCTTCGACCACCGGTGACCGGTGCGCGTCATGCGCCCCGAAGTGGATGCGATGTTCGTCAAACACCGAGGCAGTCGCGCTACCCCGTCGGCGCGACTGCCGCCACTAGTGTCCGTCGACACCACCGTCACACGAACTGCCGCGCGACTGAATTACCCTTTGGACTGCAACGCCCCCATAGCCCAATTGGCAGAGGCAGCGGACTTAAAATCCGCCAAGTGTCGGTTCGAGTCCGACTGGGGGCACCGAGAAGGGCAACCAACTACCGAAACGCGCCGGCAATGACGTCCCGGGTGCGGTCGAGTATCGACGCGACGGGTCCGGCCAGGAAGTTCGCCTTCGCCGATTCCACCCCGGGGTGAGGACGCGTCGGTGCGACCGCCTCGGCGGCCCGCACCGCGTCGACCATCCGCTTCAGGTCCCGCGCGCTGACCTCTCGCGCCAACGCGGGGAACTCCTCGGCCTCCTCGCGATCGGCGTGATCGGTCACGACTTGCTGAAAGTCCTTGAACTCGACCAAGAATTCGGGCGAACCGATGTCCATCTGCTCCAGCTTCTGAAGCTGGGTCTTGGCGTCGTGCTCCTCTTTGAGCCGAGCGTCGACGATGTCGTCGCCACCGTCGATCTCGCCGCGCGCCCGGGGGTGGACCACCATCTCCTCCGCGGTCTCGTGGACGGCAAGGAGCTGGCGAAGATCCTGGAAGGCCGTCCGGCGTGCCTCGTCGCTCGACGCGGACAGGACGTCGTCGAACATGTCCTTGATCAAGTTGTGCTGGCCTTCGAGAAACTTCACGACGTCGTCTGTCGATTGCACGAACGTTTCCACCATGGGGGACCTCTTCCGGGTCGAGAGTCGACGCTTGCGGCCGAGCATCACCCCCCGCTTACCCGGTATCGCCCCTGGTAACCGCAGTGAGCGGTAGGTCAGGCCACGTGGCGACGCTGGGGTCGCCATCCCAGACGTTCGCCGCGCAACTCCGAACGGCCTGGCGGCAGCTGAGGACGGATGACACCGGATCCTCGTCACGAGTGTGTTCACCCGGGCTGCGGTGTTCCGGGCTAGCTGCTCTTCACAGCACCTCGAGCGGCTGCGGGCGGGTGGGAGCTGGGAACGCGTGGTCTAGGTCGTGGAAGTCGTCGGTGGTCAGCTCGATGTCTCGGGCGGCGGCGTTCTCCCGAACGTGGGAAGGGGTGCCGGCGCGGGGGATGGCGATGACCCCGTCGTGGTGAAGAACCCACGCAAGCGCAATCTGGGCCGGAGTCGCAGCGTGTCGCCGCGCGATTGGTTGCAGCGCCGAATGATCGAGCAGCCGGCCCTGCTCGATTGGCGAGTAGGCCATGGTCGGAATTCCATGTTGGGAAAGCCACGGCAGTAGCGCGTACTCCGGGCCGCGGCGAGTCAGGTTGTAGAGGATCTGATTCGTCTGGACCTCGTCACCACCGGGGACGCCTGACAGTTCTTTCATGTCGTCCGTGTCGAGATTGCTTACGCCCCAATAGCGGATCATTCCGCGTTGCTTCAGTTCGGCGAACCCTTCGATGGTCTCGACGAGCGGGGTTCGACCCCGCCAATGCAGAAGGTAGAGATCGATGTGGTCGACGCCGAGCCTGTCCAGGCTTGCCTCACACGCGCGAACGGTACCTTCCCGCGTTGCATGGTGTGGAAGGACCTTGTCGACCAGAAAGACGTCGCCGCGCCGTCCGGCGATCGCCTCCCCGACCAACGCTTCCGCCGCGCCGTCGCCGTACATCTCGGCAGTGTCGATCACCGTCATTCCCAAGTCGATCCCCAGCCGGATCGAGGCGATCTCCTCAGCCCGTCGCTCGGGTCTTTCGGCAAAATGCCACGTCCCCTGGCCGAGCGCGGCGATCTTCTCCCCGGAGTGCAACGGCACAGATGGAACTCGGTTCATCTCTTAGTCAGCCTTTCGGACGTCCCAGCCGAACGACACCACCCGTCAGCCGGATTGACCTCATTCTGCACGCGGCATAGTGCATCGCACTTCGACCCGATGGTGCACAACCGTGCGACCCATGTAGATCTACGGGGCCAAGGGTCGTGTCCAGAGTGGGCTACTGGGCCAGCGACAGCCCGGCTGCCAGCGCGAAGCCCAGCACTGCGGCCAAACCGGCCTGTTCGCGCGCCTTCTCGGTCGCCTCCGGGATCATCGATCCCACGAGCATGACGAGCAGCGCGCCCGCCGCGAAGCCGTCGATTCCGCCCTGCAGTGACGCGCCGGCAATCTCTTGCAGCTGGTAGCCCCCGACGGTGGCCACCGCGCAGATTGCCGCGACGGCGGTCCAGCCGAGCACGATGCCGCCGACGCGACGACCGGCACTGCGCAGGTCGTTGGCCGACCCAATTGCCTCAGGCAGGTTCGACACGAAGATGGCGACTAGCAGGGTCGGACTCACGGAGCCGCCCCCCGCGATGCCGATGCCAAGCACCGCCTGCTCGGGGATGCCGTCGAGGAGCGCGCCGAGCAGCAGGGGCATTCCCGCCGCAGCCTTGCCATCGCCGCCGAGGCGCTCGACGAGGTGATCGGCGACGAAGAACGTCACTGCACCGGTGGCCAGGCCGAGCGCGACGGGCAGCGCGCCGCCGATCCGGAATCCCTCCTCGGCGAGTTCGAACGAAATGCTCGCGACGAGGGCGCCGGCACCGAAGCCGAGCACCAGCCCGCCGAGGCGCTGGTTCCAGGTGTGGGCCACACCGGCAAGTGCGCCGATGATCAACGAGGAGGCGGCGACCAGGCCCCACAGCAGCGCGGTCACCACGGCGTGATCAGCGCCCCTCGAGAAGGCGGACGATCACCATATACGCGAAAAAACCTGGCCCTCTTGTCGTTAACGGCTCCAACCACGGGTGGCGTGTCAACCCGGGCTAGGCGATGGTCGGCCTCGATCGCCGGCGCGGCACCCGTGGGGGCGACGACTGTGCCATGAGGTGGCCGACCGGGGCTGCCCCAGTTCATTGCCTCCATCACTGCTGCCTCTCCATTCGTCAATCGCCTGGACCTAGCCCCTCCCTACGCCTCCGTTCCCGAGTACCCGGTGCGGCATGTGCGCGACTCATCGGTGAAAGAAGTCTTCACTGTCGCCAAGCCGCTTGTCTGCCACCTGGACCTGACAGGATGAAGGGGGCGGCGGGAATTCGTCACGACGGCGCATTCGCTCACCGTCTTCCCAGCGCCGACCACTTCTGGCGAGGGCTGACCCCTGGTCCGGTCCTGGGGCAAGTGGCAAATCACCCAGTCACGCCGCGCGAGTATGCGAGCCGGCAGCCGGTATCGGCGAACACGGAAAGGAGATCGCTTGTCTGCGCTACCCTCTGGGCCTGATGAAGAAATTGACCGTTACGGCAATTCTGTTTGCAGCGAGTTACGCCCTGTGTCCGGTCGCAAACGCCCAGCAGAACGGCGACTGCGATCCCAACTACTCGGGCGCGTGCGTCCCGATCGCCAGCGACGTCGACTGCCAGGGTGGTAGCGGCAACGGCCCGGCCTACGTGGCCGGACCCGTCACCGTCGTCGGCGACGACATCTACGGCCTCGACCGCGACGGCAACGGCACCGGCTGCGAGTAGGGCTCTATTCGTCCTCCAGCTGGTAGCGGATCAGCCGGGAGCTGTTCGCCACCACCGCGACCGACGACGCGTTGTGCATGATGGCCGCCAGCACGGGGGACAGGGCGCCGCCCGCACCCACCAGCAGCCCAATGGCGTTGACTGCGATGGACATTGCGTAGTTCTGCCGGATCACCGTGACGGCCCTGTTCCCGAGCACTCGTACGTCGAGCAGCCGGCTCAGGTCGTCGCTGGCCAACGCGACGTCGGCGGTCTCGACGGCGACGTCGGTGCCGCCGAGGCCCATCGCGATGCCGATGTCGGCTGCCGCGAGGGCCGGGGCGTCGTTCACCCCGTCGCCGACCATGGCCACCACGTAGCCCTCGGCACGCAGCGCCTGAACCACGTCGAGCTTGTCCTCGGGGAGCACTTCGGCGCGCCATTCGTCGATGCCCAGCTCCGCCGCGATGGCGCGCGCGGTCTCCGGGTGGTCGCCGGTCAGCATGACGATCCGCCGAACCCCGTTGGCCCGCAAAGACGTCAGGACCGACAGGGCTTCGGGGCGGACCTCGTCGCGCAGGCTGATCAACCCGATCAGCTTGCCGTCCACCGCCAGCAGTAGCGGCGTCTCGGCCGCGTGCTGCAGCTTGGTGACCCAGTCGGACGCCTTCTTCGTCACCCGCACCTTTTCCTGGCGTAGCAGCGACGGGCTGCCCAGCAGCAGGGTGCGTCCGTCGGACTTGGTGCGCATGCCCAACCCGACGAGCACCTCGCACTCCTCGTGCGGGGGAATCACGATGTGGCGTTCCTCGGTGGACCGAATCACGGCTTCGGCCAACGGATGTCGTGAGTGGATCTCCGAGCTGGCGGCGTAGGCGAGCACCTGCTCGGGCTCCCAGGCCTTGTCGAAGGCGACGACGTTGGTGACGACGGGTCTGCCGATGGTGAGGGTGCCGGTCTTGTCGAACACCACGGCGTCGACGCGACCCGCTTCTTCGAGGTGCGAGCCGCCCTTGATCAGGATGCCGCGCCGCGCCCCGTTGCCGATCGCCGCGCTGATCGCGGTGGGAGTGGCCAGACCGACCGCGCACGGGCAGGCCACCAGGAGGACGGTCATCGCTCGTCGGACGTCACCGGTCACGATGAGGCTCAGCGCGGATACCAGGAAGGACGCCGGGACGAAGCGCCGCGAAAAGCTCTCTCCGACGGTCTGAATGGGTGCCCGATCGCGCTGGGCTTCCTCGACGCGCTGGATGATCCGCCCGATCGCCGTTTGGTTGCCGACGGCGTTGGCGCGGACGACGATTCGGCCCCTGACGACCACCGAGCCGGCGTGCACCCGCGTGCCGGTGGCGACGGTGACGGGCAGGGTCTCGCCGGTGATGGCGGACTGGTCGACGACGGCCTCCCCGTCGACGACGTCGCCGTCGACCGGGATTGCGATCCGGTCGTGGACGATCACCAGATCGCCGACGATGAGCGAGTCGATGTCGACTTCGACCTCGCTGCCGTCGGGCAACCGAACCCAGGCGGTGTCTTGGTTGCCCTGAAGCAGATTCGCGATGGCGCGGCGGGTCCGTCGAAGGGTCAGATCCTGCAGGTATTCACCGATGTTCAACAGCCACAACACCGTAAGGGCGACGACGTTCTCCCTCAGGATCAGGCTCGCCACGGTGGCCGCGGAGACCAGCAGGTCGGTTCCCGCGGACTGGCCGCCGCGTAGCGCGCGCAACGCTCCACGCAGGAACGGATAGCCCGTGACGATCGTCGCGCCGGTGACGACGACCCGGCTCGTCGGCCCAAGCAAGGCGGGCCGCCCAAACAAGTAACGGCGAGATCCCAGCAGCACCAACGCAATTCCGCCAAGGGCCATCCGGGCCACGTCGGCATTCCCGACGTCGGCCGAGTGGGGTGCGCGGTAGGGCGCCAGGGCGGCCGGCGCAACGCCGCGGGTGCTCTCGATGGCGTCGAGAATCGCGGCGGTGTCACACCGCTTGGGGGAGTACCACACCACGACCGAGGCGGTCCGCGGATACGCGTGCACGGCACGCACGCCGGGAATCTTCTCGATGTCGTCTTCGAGCGCAACTGCCAGTGCCGGGCTCGAGCGGAACCACGGGGCTTCAACCCGTATCCGCCCGGCGGCGTCGGACAGGACCGTCGGCGCCGTCACGGGTTAGTGCGAGTGGCCGTCGGAGGTGTCGTGGATGGCTGGTGGCGGCGCTTCTTCGCCCACGCGTTCGCGTGCTTCGGCGACGACGTCGGCGACCTTCAGTCGGGCGCGCTCGGCGGTGTCCTCGGCCTTGCGGGTGCCGCGCAGGCCCCAGGCCGTCACAGCCACCGAGGCCTCGTGCAGCGGTGCCTTGGCGACCGCCTTGCGGGCGAGTTCGTACGCTGCGACCCCTACCGCCCCGGTGACCACCGTCGTCGCCGCCTTCGCGACCAATCCGTGCAACACCATGTGCCCTCCGATAACGCTAAACGATAATGACAATCGTTAACATAGTCGACGGGTGGCAGGCCGGGACGGCGGCCTAGAAGAGGGGAATGGGGGCGCCCTTGGTGGCTCTGTCGGAACCACCAAGGGCTTGAGGAAGTCACATCCCGGGATGCGGCTCCTCCGACAGTCTTGCTACCCAGCTCGCAGCGCGGCTACGCATCGGTCTTGGATTGGCGGTCGCGCTGACGACGCGCGACGGTCGCGACCCGCTGGTGGGCGGTGAGCAGCACCTTGTCGTGATCCAGACGATTCTCGAGCGGCTTGCGCTTGCCGAGCTCCGCAATGTCCTTGACGACCTGTTCGGCGAGCGCGCGGAGCTTGACGTTGTGCTGCTGGGACTGCCAGCGCAGAAGGTCGAACGCCGCATGCTCGTCCAGACCGTAGATGAACATCAGCATGCCCTTGGCCTGCTCGATGAAGGCGCGTTGCTCGGCGATTTCGCGCACCGCGTCGGACATCTGCGCCTCGTCGTCTGGCTGCGGCATGCCGGACGGCCCGTAGCCGTCGGTTGCGGTACTCATTGATCCTCCCGTGCGAACAACTCCTACTCGTTGCCCCGTCGGGATGAGGACCGTGCTGAACCTGCCATCGCCGAGGTCTGGGGCAACGCCTTCCATGTTCCGCCGGGAAGCGGGTCGTTTCAAGCGCCGCAGCGCAGTGACGCCTTGCCCGGTGCGTTCTACGCGCCGAGCGGATCGCCGGTGACGACGTCGGTGACGGTCACGTCGACCGGCCGTTGGCCGACAAGGGTGTCGCCGAGCAGCTCGGCGATGACGTCGAGGGTGGTGCTGCGGATGTGGTTGGCCAGTTCCCTGAGGTCGGTGCCGTAGCTGCCGGTGAGTTCGATGTCGACCGCGCGCAGTGTCTTCGTCCGGTCGTCCATGTCGAACGTGATGCGGGTGGGAGCGCAGAGATAGCGCTGGCGAAGCTCGATGGCGAGGGTGCTGCGCAGCACGTGGTCGCTGACGAAGATCTGGCCGGGACCGGCCTTGTCGGGCGGAGTCTGAGCCGCCAACGGGTAGCCGCCTGGCCGGGCGGTGGTGCGGACCGACGAGATCACGCGTCCCGCTACCGCGTCCCACCCGGGCTCTGGCGCGGCCCTGAGAAATTCGATCGCGCGGAACAGCGGGTCCGGCGGCGTAGGCGAGGAATTCATTGCCACCTTTCCAGCCGGGTTCGCAGTGTTGCGGTGGCACGGAAGTGATGTCCGCGCGCCGCGTCGGGACTCATGTCCAGAGCAGTGCCGATCTCAGGGAACGTCATGGATTCTATTTCCCGCAGTACCCATGATGCGCGCTGTCGATACGGAAGTTCGGCCAATGCCGCCTCCAGCGCCGCCAGGAACGCCGTGTTCGACGCCGCTGTGAACGGGTCGGAGCTGCGCTGGGGGGCCGGAATCGCCTCCATGAGCTGGTCGTCGATGGGCTGAGCGCGCTTGACCCGATAGTTGTCGGTGATCTTGTGCGAGCAGATCGAGAACAACCACGTCTTCAACGACGACCGGCCCTGAAACGTCGCGAGCTGACGCCAGGCCGCAATGAAGGTGGCCTGCACGACGTCGGCGGCGTCCGCCTCGTTGGCCACCAGCCGCCGCGCGTACCGGTGCAGCGGCGGACCGTAGCGGTGCACCACGACCTCGAACGCTTCCCTGTCGCCGAGCGCGGCGGCGCGGAGCAGGGCGTCGTCGCCCGCATCGGCGATCCGTCCGCCGCCGCTGGCTGTCGTCACGCACGCTCCCGATACGTCCGCACCCGATCGCTGAGTGGGTCGGGGTAGTGCAACCGAACTCTACTGGCAAACGCGTTGAGGGCTTCTGGCCGGTGTGATCCGCTTCACGTCACGACGACGTTCGGTTTTGGCCATCCCGTCCGACTCAACTCATGACCTGTTGAAACGGATTGTCTCCAATGCCTTTTGGAGGCACGACGCTCGCAGGGAGACGCCGTCGAGGACCACTCGAAGGCGATGGGTAACGCAACGAAGGGAAGAAACCATGGGCATCGTGGACAAGGCCAAGAACGCCGCAGAAGACGCCATCGGCAAGGCCAAGGAGGTCATCGGTGAGGCCACCAACAACGACGACCTGGCCGCCGAGGGCAAGAAGGACCAGGGTGTGTCCGGCGTGAAGAAGGTCGGCGAGAACATCAAGGACACCTTCAAGTAACGAGCACGGCCACGGGGCCGCGTCGCGCCGCAGCAAGGCGGCGTGCCGCGGCCCATGCCCCGGCCGGACCGCGACGATTGCATGTGAGTCAGTTCACTGGATTGCGACGTTCGGATCGAGGCTCGGGCACCGACTACACCACCGAAGCACGAACATCACCACCAACTTTCGACGAGGAGTTTCGATCACGATGACCAGCACCCAGCCCGTCACCACCGCCACGGCAACCACCGGCAAGGGCGTCACCGCCGTCACCAGCTCGACCCTGGTGAGCTCGCAGGGCAAGACCACCATTGCCGACACCGTGGTGTCGAAGATCGCCGGGATCGCCGCCCGCGAGGTCAGCGGCGTCTACGCCCTCGGCGGCGGTGCGTCCCGCGTCGTCGGCGCGCTGCGCGAACGCATCCCCGGCGCCAACGTCAACCACTCCCAGGGCGTCTCGGTCGAGGTCGGGGAGAAGCAGGCCGCCGTCGACCTCGACATCGTCGCCGAGTACGGCGTGTCCATCGCCGACCTGGCCACCGGACTGCGCCGCAACGTCATCACCGCCATCGAGCGCATGACGGGCCTCGAGGTCACCGAGGTCAACGTCACCGTGCACGACATCCACCTCGCCGGTGACGACGACGTCGACTCCGACGACGCGGTCACCCGGGTGCAGTGACCGACACGGATACGGGCGAAGGACACGACTCGATGATGGGCGAGCCCGACCAGGCCGATCTCATCGCCGACGCCGTCACCGCGGTGCCGGGGGTGGTCGGGTTGCACGCCGGCATGTTCGGTGAAGTCGCGACCTACCTCCCCGGCCACCGGGTGGCGGGCATCCGCACCAACCCCGACGGCGTCACCGAGGTTCACGTGACGCTGCGCTACGGCACGCCGGTCCGCGACACCGCGGCCCGCGTCCGTGACGCGGCGGCCGCCGTGGTCGGCGGCGTCGTCGACGTCACCGTGGAGGACGTCGTCACAGAAACCTCCGCATCATGACCGTGGCGCGGTGGGGCCGCTACCCGGATCGGGCCAGCGCCCGCCGCGCCGCAGCTCGCGAGCTTCATCCCGACCGGGGTGGCAGCCCGGTGGACTTCGCGGCGGCACTCGACGCGATCGACGTCCACTTCGGTGCGCCCCGCCCCCTTTCGACCGCACGACGCCGGCGGCGTCGCACGTTCAGCGTCAACCCGCTTCGCCTACTGCGCCGTCGGCGCCGCTTCATCGAGCTTTGACGCACCCCACGACACCACAGAAACGCTGTGCTGCAACATCTTCGGAGGTTCACATGACCACATCCAGTTTGGGCTTGATCGCCGGCCTTCTGCTCGGCATCGCCGCGGCCGCAGGCGGCTTGACCGGCTTCGTCGTCGCCCTGATCCTCGGCGTCGCCGGGTACCTGATCGGCGGCCAACGCGACGGCGAATTCGACTTGTCCACACTGTTCCCCGGGCGTCGTCGTGGCTGACGACGTTCACGACGCTGTTCACGACTCCGACGCGGCCGACGATCCCGGCGCCCGCGGTGAGCTCACCGTTCGCGACAAGGTGGCGCAGCGACTCGCCGTGCACGCCGCCCGGCTCACCGACGGGGTGCACCCGCACTCGGCGGGTCTGAACAAGATCACCGGACGTGAGTTGCCCCGCGCGACCGTCTCGATCGCCGGTGACCGCGCCCGCGTCGAGGTGAGCATCGCCGTCGCGTGGCCCGCACCCGTCGTCGACGTCGGTGCCGCCGTACAACGCAACGTCGTCGACGCACTGAGGACGTATGCCGCCCTGACCGTCGACCGCGTCGACGTGGCAGTCGACGCCGTCCTACCCGCCGCCACACCCTCGAGGACAGTGCAATGACCACCACTCAGGAACGCACCACCGCCGTCGACCCCGCGTCGGGGCGCCCGCCCGTGGCCGCACCGGCCGCCGGTTACGTCGGTGCACTCATCGCCCTGCTGATCCTCGCCGCCGGTGCCGTCGCCCTACGTGACGCCGCCGTTCACTTCGGCTGGCTGCGGGGGACTGCCTGGACCGACACCGCGGTGTCCGGACTCGACGGTCTGACCTACCAAGGCTGGATGCTGCCCGCCGGCATCGTGGCCGTCCTGATCGGGCTGTGGTGGGTCTCGGCAGCACTTCGCCCGCGGCGACGCACCGCACTGGCGGTCCCTGCCGAGACGAGCGTGTGGATCGCCAAGGCCGACCTGGCCCGATTGGCCAGCGCCGCAGCCGCTTCCGTGCCCGGTGTGCTGGACAGCCGCTCGTCGGCAAGCCTTCGCACCGTCAAGGTCACCGCCGACGTCACCGGGAGCGATCCCGCCCTGAAGGCCGCCATCACCACCGCCGTCGCCGAGGCGATCGGCGGATTCACCACGACCACGCCGCGCATCAAGGTGCGCACACGCACAGGAGCGAACTGACATGACCCGTCTGGCCGTCACCTTCGACCGGTTCGCCGCCATCGTCGCCGGGCTCGCGCTCGTCGCGTTCGGCGGGGCGCTGGTGGTGTGGAACACCTCCTGGCTGCCCAACCTGCCCGACGCGATTTCGCTGCCCGGGTTGCGCTCGGCCACCACCACCGGCTGGTGGCCCTTCGCCCTGGCTGGTGCCGGCGTCGTGCTCGTCGTCGTCGCACTGCGGTGGTTGTTCGCTCACACCCCGGCCGCGAAGGTCAAGGACCTGCCGCTGCGCTCCGACGCGGCCGGGTCGATCACCGTCGACCTCGGCGAGGTCGCCACCGCCGCTGCCGCTGCCCTTGCGCAGTCGCTCGACGTCGAATCCGCCAGTGGCAAGGCCGTCGTCGACCGCGGAACCCGCACCGTCGACCTCACGGTCACCACCAGCGCGTCGCCGCGACCCGACCGGCTCCTCCCGGCGATCGACGCCGTCTGCGCCCAGATCGCGGGCATGCTGTCCGACCCGACGGTCGCCACCCGCACCACCATCCACACCGGCACCCGCGAGCGTCGCCGGGTTCGGTGACCCGGTGACCCGTCAATCAGTAAGGACCGCACCATGCTTGCCCTCTTGAGTACTCCGCTGCGGCGTTGGCTGCTGGCCAGCTTGCTGCTCCCCGTCATCGCCACGATCTTGACGAAACTCGGCCACTACCTGCAGCGCCGCAACGGTGGTGCGCCGACCGCCGTCTCGCGCGTGCTCCTCGGGCTGTCGTCGATTGCCCGGCGTTTCACCAGGAAGCGCGGGCCCGACGCAGACTCGGCCGTCGCGCATCAAGAGCCGACGCCCACCACACAACTGCGCTGAAGATCACCGCTGAACACAGCCATTAGAGGAGGCGACATGTCCGTCGAGAGCCCATTCGAATGCGACCAGCAGGTTGTCGACCGGCGGCGGCCACGTACCCACGACGAATCGCAGATGGACACGTTGCGGCGACTGCCTGCCCTGCGGGTGTTGGGCCAGCTCCCAGTGCCCGTGGTGGCAGTCACCGAAGAGGGCACCGTCCTGTACGCGAACGACGCCATGGCCGAGATGCTCGGCCTGGCTCGGGACCGCCTGGAGTCGATGAACTTCCGGGACGTCTTCGAGACGCCTCTGGGGTCGGCCAGCGCCGTCGTCGACTTGCAGAGACACGCAAACACGCTGGTCGAACTGTCCCACGCCGACGGATCCGTCGTTCGAGCCGTCATGAGCAGATCCGCTCTTCAACGTGCCGACGACGACATCGCGCTGGTGACGTTTCACGACCTGACCGAGCAACTGTGGTCGCGAGGCCACTGACGAGTTTGCGCCCACGGGTGGGGTATTCGCGCAATTCGGGGTATGCCCCGAACATGACCGCAATGTGTGAGCGAGGAGCGACCCCAACTCAGCTGCGTCGAACCCGGCCGGCCGACGCCCGACACGCATCCAGTTTGCGCTGCGAGTTGGACGCGTGGATCCATCAAGCGGCGCCCTCACTACCCGAAGACCGCTGTGCCGACGTGCTTCTCGGGGTCAACGAGGCATTGGCCAACTGTGCCGAGCATGCTTACCGCGGACGGCCCGACGGCGACATCACCCTCCACGCCACCTACGACGATGCTGCGCACCGGATTCGTGTGCGGATCAGCGACCGAGGCAGGTGGCGGCTGAACTCGGTGGCGCAGCGGAACAGGGGCCGTGGCATCGCCCTCATGCATGCCCTTGCCGATCACTGCACCGTCGACCGTGATGGCGACGGCACCACGGTCCTGCTCGACTACGACGTGGCAGGCGATCTCGCGCACTGACGTCCGGTTGGCGCAAAGACGGGCGGGCACGACCTCTAGGGGTCTGCCCGCCCGTCTTCGCGTGCTCAAAGTGGGTTATTCAGCGGCCTTTTGGCGCGCCTCGGCGGTCTTCTCGGCGGCGCGGGCAGCTTCGGCTTCGGCTTCCTTCTTCGCCACGTCGCGTTGAGCCTCGGCCTTGTCCTGCTGAGCCCTGCCCTCTTCGCGCAAGTCGTCCTGACCGCTGACGATGCCGATGACTTCCTTTGCCTTGCCCTTGACGTCCTCGACGACGCCCTTCACGCCCTCTTCCGGTCCGCTGTCACCCATGTGAGCTCCAATCTTCGCGTGTACGTTCCGGTTCTCCCGAAACCGACGTACGTGTACCCAATGTCGTCGACGTCTGAAACCCGACCCTCTTCAGGTTGGGTTCAGGTTCGCGCCGTAGCGTCTCCCAGCGATCCGGCGGTCGCCGGTCAGCAAATCGATGTGCGACGGCCGACGTGACCCGGACTTCGCCGCGCATCGAAGACGGATGGGGGCGTGTCGTGGACTCCGTTGCTCCACAGCAGCACTCGCGGGACCGGCCGGTGTGGTGACTGAAATGACATCACGCACTGGACGTTTGGACGACGCTTCGGCCAGGAGGAGTCGGTGACGGGCAGCTGGGCCGAAATCGCCGCACTGGTGGCGCTGGCGGCGGTGCTGCTGTTCGCGATGGTCCAACCCCGCGGACTTCCCGAGGCGACGCTGGCCGTGCCGGTGGCCGCGATCCTGGTGGTCTGCGGCGTGGTCACTCCCGCCGCCGCGCTCGACCAGATGAAGCTGCTCGGCCCAACCGTGGGATTCCTCGCCGCCATCCTGGTTCTCGCGCACCTGGCCGACGAGGAGGGTGTCTTCCGGTGGCTGGGGGCGGCCCTTGCGCGGGCCTCCGGCGACAGCTCTCGCCGACTGCTGGCATTGGTCTTCGTCTCGGCGTCGGTCACGACGGCGGTGCTGAGCCTGGATGCGACCGTGGTCTTGCTGACACCGGTGGTGCTGGCGACGGCCCGCCTCGTCCGGGTGCGCGCCCGCCCCCACGTCTACGCGTGCGCCCACCTGTCGAATTCGGCGTCGACGTTGTTGCCGGTGTCGAATCTGACCAATCTGCTGGCCTTTTCGGCCTCTGGGCTGACCTTCGTGTCGTTCGCCGCGGTGATGGCGCTGCCCTGGCTGGTCGTCGTCGGTCTGGAGTATGCGGTGTTTCGGCTCTTCTTCCGCAAGGACCTGAGCGCCGAACCCGATCCGGCGGAGCTGGCCGCCGACGACTCGACACGCGACCAGGCGACCCCGGTCTACGCCTTCGTCGTGCTCGGTCTGACCTTGGTCGGATTTGGCGCGTCGGGGTTCGCCGGCGTCGAGCCGGTGTGGGTGGCGGTGGTGGGCGCGGTCGCGCTGGCCGTGCCCGGCGTCCGCCGCGGTTCGGTGACGGTCTCGACGATCGTGCGCGCCGGGTCACCGCTGTTCTGTCTTTTCGTGTTCGCACTGGGAGTGGTGGTGGTTGGGGTCAGCGCGCACGGGCTGGGTGCGGCCGTCGCGAAGGCACTGCCCACTGCGCCGACGCTGGTCGGTCTGCTGATGGTGGCCGGCGTGGCAGCGGTGCTCTCCAACGTCGTCAACAACCTGCCCGCCACCTTGCTGATGCTGACCGCGCTTGGTACGGGTGCGCCTCCTGGCCTCGTCATGGCGATGCTTCTCGGCGTCAACATCGGGCCCAACCTGACATACGTCGGTTCCCTGGCCACCCTGTTGTGGCGGCGGGTGCTCTCCGGCGCCGGAGTGCAACCGCGCCTGCGTGACTTCTCCCTGTTGGGAGTGGCGACCGTGCCCATCTGCATCGTCGGGGCCGTCGTGGCCCTGTGGGCGGGCCTGGAGATGGGCCTGGCCTGAGCCACCGTTCGTTCCCCGGCAGAGGAGCGTCTGCCGGGGAACGAACCGCTCAGCGGGACGGCTGCTCGGCCGGAAGCAGGGGTGTCGAGGGAGCGGATGGGGCGGCCGGAGCCGGGGCGGCACTGCCGCCGGGTTGCGGTGCGGGGGCGGGCTGCTGGTTGCCAGGCCCCGCGGGACCGGCGGGTCCGCCGGGACCGGCGGGTCCACCCGGACCGCCGGGCGCACCCGGACCACCTGCGGGTGGTGGTGGAGGCGGGCCTCCGAACTGGCCGCCGGGAGCACCCGGACCACCGGGAGGCGGCGGGGGCGGCGGTCCACCGAACTGGCCGCCGGGCCCACCCGGAGGCGGCGGAGGCGGCGCACACATCTCACCCTGCGCCGCGTAGTGGGTGGACATCCCCGCCGGTCCCACTTCCGGCGACGGCCCGCCGAACAGGGCGGCGCCAAGCAGGCCGCCCACGATCAGAGCCGCGACACCCGTCCCGACCGCGACCCCGACGGGATGCTGGCGAACCTTGTCGCCGGTGTCCGACCACCGGCTGGCGGGCTTGTCGGCCGACGGCGCGGGCTGCGCGGGCTGCACGGGCTGCGTCGGCTCAACGGGCTCGACCCGCTCCGCGGGCTGGGCGCTCAAGTTGTCGGTGTTCTCGGTGTTGTCGTCGTTCACGTCGTCCTCACTTCGGTTGGCGGTTGCTGGTGACGACGTTGCTGGGCGAACTTGAAGCGAACCTGAAGAACGCGGGTGCGCAGCGATTCCTTCAGCTTCGCTTCAGGAATCGCCGCCAGGTACGGGACACAATGAACGCATGACCAGTCGCGCACCGTTGCGTCCAGACCCGCGCGCCAGAGTCCTGGTCGTCGAAGATTCCGAGACGATCCGAGAGATGGTGAGCGAAGCCCTCGACGACGCCGGGTACGTCACCGGCGCGCGGCCCGACGGCACTGGCCTCGAGGACACCCTGCGTGGCTTCCGCCCCGACCTGGTGGTGCTGGACGTGATGATGCCCGGCCGCGACGGCTTCGCGCTGATCAACGTCGTCCGTGACTACGGCGACACCGGCATCGTGTTGCTCACCGCCCGCGACGGGCTCGACGACCGGCTGCGCGGGTTGGACGGCGGCGCCGACGACTACGTGGTCAAGCCGTTCGAGCTGGCCGAGTTGGTGTCGCGCGTCGGCTCGGTGCTGCGCCGCCGCGGGCGGTTGCCGTCCGCCGTGCAACTCGGTGACCTGGTGCTCGACGTCGACGCCGGCACGGCCACCCGCGCCGGTCAGCCGCTGGACCTCACGGCGACCGAGCTGCGTCTGTTGGCCTACCTCGCCGATCAACGCGGCCGCCTGGTCAGCAAGGAGCAGATCCTCACCGCGGTCTGGGGTTACGACGCCTACGACCCCAACCTGGTTCAGGTCTACATCAGCGCCCTTCGTCGCAAGCTCGAGGCCCACGGGCCGCGAATCCTGCACACCAGCAGGGGAATTGGCTATCAACTGCGACCGACACCGTGACCGAGACCCCGTCGCTGCGCCGTCGCGTCACGCTGTCGGCGTTGGCCCTGCTGGCGACCGCGCTCGTCGTGTTCGGGGTGGTGATCGACTTCGCCTTCGGATCGCAGGTCAGTCGCGACCTGCACGACCGGCTGGTTGCCACGGCGGCCAGGGCCGACGCGCTGGTGGCGACCGGTGCGTCACCTGAGCAGACGGCGGCCCAGTTGAACGGTGGTGGCATCCGGGCGCTATTGGTGACGGCTGACGGGCAGGCCTACGGGGATCCGGCCATCAGCCCCGACACCCAGGCTGGTCCCGGCACGGCGCTCGCGCCTCCAGCGCCACCGCCGCCACCCGACCGCCGGGACGGGCCCGGCAAGCCGGTCGGCCCGCCTCCGCCGCCGCCGCCTCCCCGGCCCCTCGACGAGACGAACACGGCGATCGTGCAGCCGTTGCCCGACGGGGCTCGGCTGATTCTGGTCGCCGACACCACTCAGGCCACCGCCGCGGTGCGCGACCTCCGCGAGCTGCTGATCGGCGCAGGCGCTATCACCCTCGCCGTGGCCGCGGCGCTGCTGATCGCCGTCGCCCGCGGCGCGTTGCGCCCGCTGGACCGGCTCACGGGGTTGGCGAGGGCCATCAGCACCGGCGACCGTGGCCGGCGTCTGCGACCGGATCGCCCGAACACCGAACTCGGCCGTGCCGCAGCGGCTTTCGACGGCATGCTCGACGCGCTGGAAGCCGCCGAACGCCAAGCGCAGGAGGCGGCCGAGGCGGCTCGACGGGCCGAGGCGCAGACGCGGGCGTTCCTGGCCGACGCCGCGCACGAACTGCGCACCCCGCTCGCGGGAATCCAGGTCGCGGCCGAGCAGCTGACCAACACCGCCGACGACGCCTCGCCGGATGCCAGGACCCGTACCAAGCGCCGCCTGGCGCTGTTGCTGTCGGACGCCCGCCGGGCCGGGCGGCTCGTCACCGACATGTTGGACCTGAGCCGCATCGACGCCGGGCTGCCGCTGCGGGTCGCCGAGGTCGACGTGGTCGGGATCGCCGACGCCCAGGTGGAACGCGCCGACATGCTCGCGCCGCAGACCACGGTGGTGCGTACGGGGGTCGACCGTCTGGTGATCACCGCCGATCCGCACCGCGTCGGTCAGATCCTGGCCAACCTGCTCGACAACGCGCGCCGCCACACGCCGGCCGGTGGTCGGATCACGGTGCACGTCGAGGTGCTTGGGCCCGTCGCCCACCTGGTGGTCAGTGACACGGGCGAGGGCATCGCGCCGGAGGACCGCGAGCGGGTGTTCGACCGCCTAGTGCGGTTGGACGCCTCCCGCGACCGGGATCACGGTGGTGCGGGTCTCGGTTTGTCCATAGCCCGGGCGTTAGCACGAGCGCACGGCGGAGACCTCGTCTGCGAGCCTCGGAACGGGGGCGCGCAGTTCCGTCTGACGCTGCCCATCATTGCGCCGCGCCCGTAACCAGCGCCGACGCCGTGCGGCATTGACCAGGGGCCCGTCCATGGGCACTATTGGACGAAACGTTCAGAAAAGAACTAGTCGTTCAATTGGTTTGGGGGCGTCATGCAGTCGGAGCGGCAGCGGATGGCCATACCGTGCCAAGACCCGGGTCACTCGAAGGCCGAGGCCGACGCCGTCTACGAGTTCGGCGTGAACCGCGCGATCATCGAACAGGCCAAGGGCATGCTCATGTTCGTCTACGGGATCGACTCCGACGAGGCGTTCGAGCGTCTTCGCGAGCAGTCCCAGCAGCACAACGTGAAGCTGCGACTGATCGCCAAGCAGGTATTGGCGGATTTGGTGGAGCTGGCCCGCACGTCGTCGCCAGCGCGCAGGATGGAACACGATCTGCTTCTGCGAACCGCGCATCAGCGGATCTCCGATGCCGCCGCCCGTCATCAGGCCTGATCCGGGCTTCAGCCCAGCACGAACGCCGAGCTCAGGGCTCCGCCGAAAATAACCGTCCTACGCACCACGCCAGACCCCCGCCGGCTCCGAATGCCTCTGCGTGGGGACTAGCGCAACCAGATCGACGGACCAGAACGCACGGAGCCGCAAGACATGGAGAAGCGAGGCATGAGGCCCATGCCAAATGGGCAAACAGTGCACATGAGCAGCGACGACCACGACGCGTCCGGACTCGTTCTGTCCCGTCGTCGGTCGCGTTGGCACCGAGGCAGTTCCTCGGGCGCGGCCGTCCGTGGCCCGGTCGACGTGCGCGCTGCGGTGCGGACCCTGTTGACGGACTTCGTGACCACCGAGTGCCTGCCCCAGCTCGACGGCACCGGGATCGGCGTCGCGAGCAAGGTGCTGTCGGACTTCCTCGACGGCGGCAAGTACGTCCGGTCGACGTTCATGTACCTGGGCTGGTTGTGCGGCGCGGACGAGGACGAATCGGCACTGCGGGCCTCGGCCAGCCTGGAACTGCTTCACGCCTTCGCCCTCCTTCAGGACGACGTGATGGACGAGTCGGCACTGCGACGCGGCCGGCCCGCCGCACACGTGGCGTTGAGTGCATGGCATCGCGGGCGCGGGCTGACCGACTCGTCGGATCGCTTCGGGGAGTCGGCGGCGACCGTCCTCGGCGACCTCTGCCTGGTATGGGCCGAGAAGATGCTCCGCCAAAGCGGCGTCGACGCCGATGCGCTCGCCAGGGTGTGGCCCCGCTACGACGACATGCGGGTGGAACTGGCGATTGGTCAGCTAGCCGACCTCGTCAACGACTCACATGCCTTCCCCACGTTCGACGAGGTGCTCGACGTGGCACGTCGCAAGTCGGGTAACTACACCGTGCGGCGGCCATTGGAGATCGGTGCGGCGATGGCCGGGTGCCGACCGGAGGTCGTCGACGCCGTCGGTCAGTACGGCGCCGCGATCGGAGAGGCGTTCCAGCTGCGCGACGACCTGCTCGGCATCTCCGGCTCGCCGACGGTGACCGGCAAGTCCGTCGGCATCGACCTCGAGGCGCAGAAGGCCACCAGCGTCGTCGTCGCCGCCCATCAGTTGGCCGACCCCGGGATGCGCCGTCAACTCGCGGAGCTGATGACCACCCCCACGCTGACCGTCGCCGACGCCGAACGATGGCGCACGCTGATCATCGCCAGCGGCGCCGCCCAGTGGATCGAAGAGCTCATCGACGACCGGCTCGCTCACGCGCTGCGGTGTCTTGACGTGGCGGGAATCCCCCAAACAGCCCGCGTGGCAATGGAAGACATGGCCGTCTACTGCACCAAGAGGAGTGCCTGATGCGCACCGTCAAGGGTAAGACCGACCGGGTCGTCGTCGTCGGCGGTGGCCTGTCTGGCCTGTCGGCAGCGCTGTACCTGGCCGGCCGCGGCCGCAACGTCACCGTCGTCGAACGCGAAGACCATCCCGGGGGACGGGTGGGCC
>VIFX01000047.1:0-49834 GCA_006864685.1 Mycolicibacterium hodleri
GGGTGGGGCTTGTCCGGGGTGGACGATCCGGGTGATGGTGGCCCCGACCGCGGCGCGGCAGGCGATCGCCCCGGGCAGGAACTGGCCGCCCATCATCGCTGCCGGTCGCAGGCTGGCGAGCCGACCTGGGGTGGGGGTGAGGGCTTCGGTGAGGGTCAGCTCGCGCAGCGGCTTGGCGAACATGGCCGGGGCGTCGCCGTCGAGGGCCGTGCATTCGATTGAGCTGTCCTTAGCGGCAGGCTCGCTCACGCCTGCGGCCTGCTCGGCGTCCTTGGCATCCGGAGGCGCAGGCGTTGGTGGCGCGGGCGGCGGCGCGGGCCGTTCGTCGACGGTGTCTTGATGGGTGATCACGTAGACCACCACCCCGGTCGAGGGTGGGTTCTCACCGGCCGGGCAGTCGTCGGTGTCGCAGCGGCAGGCCAGTCGGTCGTTGCAGTGGGCAAGGGCTCCGATGGCATCGGCACGGCGTTGATCCAGCGTGCGCGGATCGGCCGGGCAGACCGTGCGGGCCAGCGCATCCAGGCGCGCGTCGAAGGCCTTGGCGTCGTGGGCGAAGAGGGTGGCGTACACCGTCGCCATCCCGCTGCCGTCCTCGTCCCCGACGTCCACCGAACGCCCCCGCGCCCGGGTCTCGGTGCGGTGCACCGCCTGTGGGTCGACCTGGGCGACGAACGCGTCAACGGTCTTCTCCAGAGCGGACATCGACATCGGCTCCCGATTACTCAGCGCCTCGGCCAGCAGTCTGTCCAGTTCGTGCAGAGCCGACGGGTCGACGACCAGCGCGCCTCGCTGCACCACCGCCCGCACCAGCTGGTAGGTGATCAACCCTTCTGCGAACACCGCGGCGACCAGGGGGAAGCGTTCGTGCAGAGCGACGGCGATGAGGAGTTGGTTGGAGGCGGCGCCATGGGTGATGCGCAATGTGGCACCGATGTGGGCGGCGACGGCGTCCCAGGTGTCGGTGCACCACAGGTCCCGCTCACCGGACCCGTCGGCCGCGCAGGCCGCCTGGAACATGGCGGCCATCGCTGCGACGCGGCGAGCACAGGCGGCGGACTCCACCCGCGACCACGACTCCACCGCACCGGCACCGCAAGTGCCGGCCGTGGTGGCCACCAATGACTCGAACATGTATTCGAATTTACCGACGGAGGCCGACGAAGACGGCGAAAACTAGCCACTCACCTCAAGAATGTGGATGAATCGCCAACTGTGCACAACGTCCGTCGATGAGCGCTGAAATGTCAGTGCCACATGCTAATCCGCGAGGATCAGTCGTCTTGGCTGCGATCCAGGAGGTCCGACGACCCGAGCACCCGCTCGATTCGCACCTCGATCACCACGCGCCGGGGGTTGACCCGCGGCGTGCGGTAGCGCTGGGCGTATCGCAGTTCGGCGTCGCGCACGGCCTCTGGTTCGGCGCTGACCGTCGAACTGCCCTCCAGTGACAGCCACCGTGCGCCGTCCACCTGGCTGAGCACGGCGACACCGCGCTGGTCGGCGTTCACGGCCTTCTGCGAGCCACCGGTCGTGATGACTCGAGCGACGTGTGTCTTGGGGTCGAACGTGAATCCGACGGCGACCACGTGCGGCGAATTGTCGGCTCGCAGTGTGGTCAACATGGCGAGGTGCCGTTCGGTGAGGAACGCCAACGCGTCGTTGGTCAGCCGTGTAGTTGCCTTCGCCATCGGGGTCCAACCTAGCGCAGGACATAATCGCAACCATGGAAGACACGGCGGACAACCGCCTGGTAGTCGTTTTCGGTGGACGCAGCGAGATTGGGATCGAACTCGCGACCCGGTTGGCCGACGGTGCGACGGTGGTGCTGGCGGCGCGCAATGCCGACCGCCTTGCCGACGAAGTCGCGGCCGTGACGGCGGCGGGAGCCGCGGCGGTCCACGTCAGGGAGTTCGACGCCGACGCGCTCGCCTCCCACGCGTCGCTCGTCGAGTCGATCGTCGCCGACTTCGGCCCCATCGCCACCGCGGTGGTGGCCTTCGGGATTCTCGGGGACCAAGCCCGCGCCGAAGCGGACCCCGCCCACGCCGCCGCGATCGTGCACACCGACTACACCGCTCAGGTCAGCCTGCTGACGGTGTTGGCGGCGACCATGCGGACAGCGGGTAGCGGTGCGATGGTGGTCTTCTCGTCGGTCGCAGGGGCCCGCCCTCGGCGTGCCAACTACGTCTACGGCTCGGCCAAGTCGGGCCTCGACGCATTCGCCCGCGGACTGACCGACGCCCTGCACGGCTCGGGTGTTCGCTTGTTGCTCGTTCGGCCGGGCTTCGTCATCGGCCGCATGACCGAGGGCATGTCGCCGGCCCCGCTGTCCAGCACGCCGACGCAGGTGGCCGACGCGGTGGCGGGCGCGCTCGCCAAGGGGCGCACCGAAATCTGGGTGCCGCGGTCGCTGGGGGTTCTCGTCCTGGCCCTGAAGCTGATGCCGCGGGCGATGTGGCGTAGGTTGCCCCGATGATCGTCGTCGTGGGTATCGGGGCGGACGGGATGTCGGGGTTGCCCACCGCATCCAGGGTTGAATTAACAAGAGCAACAACCATTTACGGTTCGCCTAGGCAGTTGGATCTGCTCGACGACACCGTGTCGGCGCTTCGGCGGGCGTGGCCGTCGCCGCTGCTGCCCGCGCTACGTGCCCTCGTCGACGACATCGACGGCGACGTGCACGTGATCGCCAGTGGTGACCCGCTGTTGCACGGGATTGGCAACACGCTCATCAAGATGTTCGGGCCGGACCGGGTCGCTGTCCTGCCGCACGTGTCGTCGGTGACGCTGGCATGCGCCAGGGTCGGCTGGGCCGTGCAGGACACCGAGATCATCAGCCTCGTCACCGCGCGGGTGCACACCGCCGTGCGCCGCGGCGGGCAGGCGGTGGTGTTGTCGCGCGACGCCGACAGCCCGGCGACGCTGGCGCGACTGCTCGCCGAAACCGGCCGCGGAGACTCCGAACTGACCATTCTCGAGCAGCTCGGCGGTCCTCGGGAACGTCGCCGGTCGGCCACCGCGCGGGAGTGGGCGGGCCGCCCGCCGCACGACGTCGACAAGCTCAACGTGATGGCGGTGCGGTATCTGCCTGACGAGCGGGTCGCCCATGCGCTGCCCGACGACGTCTTCGCCCACGACGGCCAGATGACCAAGCAGTCGGTCCGGGCGGTCACGCTCGCCGCGCTCGGCCCGCGGCCCGGCGAGTTGCTGTGGGACGTCGGGTCCGGTTCCGGGAGCATCGCAGTGGAGTGGTGCCGCAGCGCATCCGGTTGTGCCGCAGTGGCATTCGAGCGCGACGCCGTGCGACGAGCCAGGATCGAGACCAACGCGATCTCGTTCGGCGCCGCGGTGGACGTCCGTGGGCCCGCTCCTGAACACTTCGAAGGAGCGCCGGAGCCCGCGGCCGTCTTCGTCGGCGGCGGCATCACCCAACCCGGCGTGCTCGAGGGCTGCTTCGACCGTCTCCCCGTCGGTGGCCGGCTCGTCGCCAACGTGGTCACCGTGGAGTCTGAAGCCATTGTCGCCCAGTGGTATTCGCGAATAGGCGGCACGCTGCGGCGGTATCAGCACTATCACGGTGAGCCCGTCGGCGGCTTCACCGGATGGCGCGGCGCGATGCCCGTGACCCAGTGGGTGGTGGCCAAGCGATGACCGTCTACTTCATCGGCGCCGGCCCTGGCGCGGCCGATCTGATCACCGTCCGCGGGGAACGCCTGCTCAAGCGGTGCCCGGTGTGCCTCTACGCGGGCTCGATCATGCCCGACGATCTCTTGGCGCTCTGCCCGCCGGACGCCAGGGTCGTCGACACGGGACCGCTGACCCTGGAACAGATCATCGGCGAGCTCACCGACGCGCACGCCGCCGGATTGGACGTCGCGCGCCTGCACTCCGGCGACCCGTCCATCTACAGTGCGCTGGCCGAACAGTGCCGCCGACTGGATGCGGCCGGCGTCGACTACGAGGTCGTGCCGGGTGTGCCCGCCTTCGCCGCCGCGGCCGCCGCGTTGGGTCGCGAGCTGACCGTGCCCGGCGTCGCCCAGACCGTGACGCTCACCCGGGTCGCCACCCTGTCGACGGCGATGCCGCCGGGGGAGGATTTGCGGGCGCTGTCGCAACCCGGCGCCACGTTGGTGCTGCACCTGGCGGCCGCGCAGGTCGACGCGATCGTCCCCGAGCTGATCGCCGGTGGCTACACCTCCGAAACGCCTTGTGCAGTAGTCGCATTCGCGTCGTGGCCGCAGGAGACGGTGCTGCGCTGCAGCCTGGGCGAGCTGGCCGAACGGGTCCATGCCGCCGGGGTCACGCGCACCGCCGTCATCGTGGTCGGCGACGTGTTGGCGGCCGACGGCTTCTCCGACAGCTACCTGTACTCGTCGGGTCGTCGCCGCGGAAGTCGACATTGATGCGCGTGCTGTTGCTCGGCGGCACGGCCGAGGCGCGGGCGCTGGCCGCGGAGTTGAATCCCGATGTGACGGTGGTCAGTTCGCTCGCCGGCCGCGTCCCGGATCCCGCATTGCCGGTCGGAGCGGTCCGGATCGGGGGATTCGGGGGAGTCGACGGGTTGCGCCGGTGGTTGCGTGACGAGGGGGTCGACGCCGTCGTCGACGCCACCCACCCGTTCGCCGCCCGTATCACCGCCAATGCGGCCCGAGCCTGCCGCGAGGAGGAACTGCCGCACGTCGTCCTGGCCCGACCCGCGTGGCCGCCCGGTGACGCCATCGTCGTCGGTTCGGACGTCGAGGCCGCGAACGTGGTGGCCCGCAACCACTATGCGCGGGTCTTCCTCACCACCGGCCGTTCTGGCAGTGCCGCATTCGCCGGCGTCGACGCGTGGTTCCTGATCAGGGCGGTCACCGCCCCGGACGACGTGGAGTTGCCGCCGCGCCACCACCTGCTGCTCTCCCGCGGCCCGTACCGCTACGCCGACGAACGAAAGCTGTTGGAGGAGCACCGGATCGACGCACTGGTCACGAAGAACAGCGGTGGCGACATGACGCGGGACAAGGTCACCGCCGCCGAGGATCTCGGCATCCCCGTGATCATGGTGCAGCGGCCGGGATTGCCCGACGACGTGCGGGCGGTGCCGACCGTGGCCGACGCCGCGGCGTGGGTCAGAGCGCTCTGACCAGATCCAGACTGCCGAGATCGCGGATGGCCTGGCAGCCGCGCTCCATCATCGCCAGCATCATGTCGTCGCCGCGTTCGGTCGAGATCGAGAACGCGCAGCCGAGCACCGACAGGAACGGCACCTGCAGCATGCCGACGCGGTAGTCGCGCCAGCAGGCGTCGAAGTCGTAATCGGCCATCCCGTAACCGGACACCTCCGCGAAGTACGCGGCGACGAGGTCCCGGTCGACGGCCGAGCGGGTCTCGGGCGTCAGGCTGGTGCCGGTGAAGTAGGCCAGGTCGCGGGCGGGCAGCCCGACTCCCAACGTCTGCCAGTCGACGACGGTGACGTGACGGCGGTCGGGTGTGAACAACAGGTTGTCGAGCCGGTAGTCGCCGTGCATCAGGGCGAAGCGATCACGGTCTGCCATCAGCCACGGCGTCACGAGCGACATGGCCTCGGTGATCAACTCGCGGTCGTCGGCCGTCATCCGCGAACCCAGTCGGTCGAGGGTCATCTGGGAGGCCATCACGGCGACGTCGCCGAGCCCCTTCATGGCGTCTTCGGTGGCCGTCGACATGACCAGGCCTTGAAAGTCGGACCACTTGGGGTCACACCACGTGGGGCCGTGTAGCCCTGCCAGTGCGCGGACGGCCAGCTCTGCCTCGTCGGCCGTGCAGCCGGCGATCTGGTCACCCTGAACCGCGGGCGCCATGTCGGCCAGCAGGAGCACGAAATCCCCGCCGTCGTCGGAGATCTCGCAGTGGAAGTGCCGGGGGATGGGCACCCGGACGACGTCGGCGACGTCGGTGTAGAAGGCGTGTTCGGAGCGGTAGCCGAGGGCCACCCGCTCGCGGACGGCGTCGTCTTGGGAGGAGAGCTTGAGCGCGAACGTGGCGGGCAACCCCGACTGTTCAGCCGCGTACTCCACCGCAAGGCGGTAGGTCGCGCCGGTCTGTCCGGTCCCGATGGGTGTGACGTCCACCGATCGGATCTCGGTTGCGAGCACGGATTCGACCCACTGTGGCGTCACGTCCGTCGGTCCGCGGGGGATCGAGGGGGCCGGCGGGAAGCGCACAGTCATGGGGCCGGACCCTAATCGGCCCGCTGGACACTTGTCTACTCCCGCTCGGTGGCGACGGCGTTGACGGCGGCCGCGGCCATTGCACTGCCGCCCCGCCGCCCGGTGACGACGAGGTAGTCCATCCCGCGTGGGCGGTCGATCAGCTCGTCCTTGGACTGTGCCGACCCGACGAAGCCGACGGGACCACCGAGGACGGCGGCGGGCACGGGTGCGCCCTCGTCGAGCAGTTCGAGCAGGCGGAACAACGCGGTGGGCGCGTTGCCGATGGCCACCACCGCGCCGCCGAGCCGGTCGGCCCACAGGTCGACGCCCGCCGCGGAGCGCGTGCTGCCCATCTTGGCGGCGAGGTCGGCCGCCCTCGGATCGGCGACCAGCGAGACCACCTCGTTGTCGGCGGGCAGGCGGGATCGGGTGATGCCGGCGGCCACCATCGAGGAGTCGCACAGCACCGGCGCTCCCGCGGCCAAGGCGCGATGTGCGGCCCCGGCGACGCCCGGTGTGAAGGCCACGTGTTCTGCGACGTCGACTTGGCCGCAGGTGTGGATCAGCCGGACCACCACGCGCGACACGTCGTCGGGAAACCGTGCCAGCTCAGCCTCGTCGCGGATCATCGCGAACGATTGGCGGTAGATTTCGGCGGCGTCGCGGGTGTAGTCCAACACCCGATCACCCTACGGGTGGCGTGGCTCGTAGCCACCCGCGGTGGCGACGAGAACGTCGCCGGTCGGTGGGCTTCCGCAGGCACGCTCGCACCCGACGAAGTGCCGGTGCGAGCCGCTGGTGCCGTCGTGCACGGCCGCCGCGGCGTCGCGACGGACGTCGGCCGCGGAGTGCGCACAGCCAGGGCTCCCGGTGCACGCGCTGACGTCCAGCCACGGTGACGCGTCGTCGAAGACCAGCCCCAGCGGGGCGAGTACGCGTAGGGCGGTGTCGGCGATCTCCTCGTCGAGGTCGAAGACGAGCACGGAGCGCCACGGCGTGATCACCATCGGCGACCCCACCGCCGCCAGGTACTCGGCGACCCTGGTCTTCAGCACGCCGAGGGGAACGGCTGCGCCGAGTGTGACCAGTCCGTCGTCCTGGGGAATCCAGCCGACCGTAGGACGGGCGACCGGCGGCCACACGGCCCCTGGTTCCGCGGTCGGCGTCAGGCCATCGAGAAGGGGCGACGTGTCGTCGAGTTCGGTTGTCCGCCAGGCGGTCCCGCGGATGTCGGCGAACCGCTCGGCCACCCGAACCAGCAGCGGCACACCGTCGCCAGTGCGCACTCCGGTGTCCACGCCCGCCACCAGCAGCGCGGCAGTGTCCTCGTCGAGGAAGTGCAGGCCGACGTCGGCTCCGAGCCCGGACACGTCGCCGCGGCCGTCATCAAGGGCGAACATGAACCGACCCGGGAGGCGTGCCAGTCGAGCATTGGCCTGGATCGCGGCGTCGAGACCACGGACCAGGCCGCGGACGTCGGCGTTGCCGCCCTTCCGACCGGTCAGCGGCGAGGCGACGACGTTGCGCACGCGTTCGTGGGTGGGCGAGGGCAACAGGCCCGCGTCGGCGATCGCGTCGCCCAGCGCCTCGGCGTCGGTGATGCCGCGGATCTGCAGGTTGCCGCGCGAGGTCAGTTCCATTGCCGGGGAGCCGAACCGGTGGGCGGCGAGCGCCAGCGCCTCGAGTTGGGGCGCCTCGATCATGCCGCCGGGCAGGCGGACCCTTGCCAGCGCGCCGTCGGCCGCCTGATGCACGGCAAGCGCGCCGGGGCACGCGTCGTCGTCGCGGGTTCTGGCCATCCTCCTACGGTACGGCGACCAGACGGGCGGGCGCCACGACCTCCGAGTAGTGCGACGCGTCGCCGGCGACCACACGGCTTGGCGTGCCGTGCACATCGACGGGGACGTCGCCGGCCAGGGTGACGCGGCTCAGGCGACGGTATTGGTCGTCGTAGTCGGACACCGCGTAGTGCTGGGTCGCCCTGTTGTCCCAGATGGCCAGGTCGCCGGGGCTCCAGTTCCACCGAATGGTGTTCTCCAGCCTGGTCACCCGGGCCTGGAACAGCTGGAGCAGCGTGGTCGACTCGACTGTGCCGAGGCCGACGAACCTCTTGACGAAGTGGCCGAGTAGCAGCACCCGTCGTCCCGTCTCGGGGTGGACGCGGACCACCGGGTGCTCGGTCTCGAAGTGCTCGGAGACGAACTCCTCGCGGTACTGGCGGACGGTGTCCGCGTCGCGTTGGTCGCCATCTTCGGCGACGTCCTTGACGTAGTCGTAGTCGTTGGTGTGGCTCGCCCACAGGTTCTCGGCGAGGGCGGCCAGAGGCGCGGGCAGCTGGTCGTAGGCGGCCTCGGTGGACGCCCACGAGGTGGTGCCGCCGTACTCCGGCAATGCGATCGCCCGCAGCAGCGACGCCTTCGGGATGCGGTCGACGAAGGTGACGTCGGTGTGCCAGGAGTTCGCCTTGTCGTAGCGCGAGTCGATGGGCAGCACGTCGGCGCCTCGCGACGTCACGGTGGGGTGCGCGATGGTGGGCGTGCCGAGGGTCCTGGCGAAGTCGAGTTGGCTCTCGTCGTCGAGGTGCTGCTGATCGCGGAAGAAGATCACCTTGTGCTCGAGGAGTGCGTCGTTGATCGCCTCGACGGTCGACGCCGGGAGGTCACCTCCGAGCCGCACGCCGTCGATCCGGGCGCCGATGTTCGCGCCGAGCTTCACGATCACGGGAGAGTTGGCCATGAATCCATTGCCGCATGGCAAGTCCGTCCTGCCCAGCGTTCGGCTACCGACGATTCGAACTCGCAGCTCTGTGACTCCCGTCACGTTTCCGACCGGGCTGTTCCGTCCCGCACCAAACCCGCTTAACCAGTACCGCCGGTACTACCTTCATCTCAACTGATCGGCACGACGCAGGAGGAATGGCAATGGTGGGACTCGTCGCATTCGCAGCAGTGGTGCTCGCACTACTGGTATTACTCGGTCTCCCGTACAACCAGTCGTGGTACGGCCGTTGGGGCAACTCCGACCGGTAACCCCGATGCGGTACGAATGGTAGGTGCACCAGCCCACCGTTCTTCTGCTGTCCACGTCGGATACCGACCTGATGACGGCTCGCGCCAGCGGTGCGCGGTACCGGTGGATGAACCCCAGCCGCCTCGTCGACGGTGAGCTCGACTCGTTGTTGGACGGCGTCGACGTCGCGGTGGTGAGAATCCTCGGCGGCTACCGCAGCTGGCAGGACGGCATCGACGCCGTCGTCGGCAAGGGCATTCCCACGGTCGTCATCAGTGGCGAGCAGTCGCCCGACGCCGACCTGATGAGCCACTCCACGGTGCCCGCGGGCGTCGCCCTGCAGACCCACGTCTACCTGGCCCAGGGCGGCGTCGCGAATCTCGAACAGCTGCACGCCTTCTTGAGTGACACGCTGCTGATGACGGGCTTCGGCTTCTTGCCGCCGGAGGCCACGCCCACCTGGGGGGTGCTCGAGTGCCCCGCGGGAAACGTCACCTCCAACGACGGACCGCGTGTTGCGGTCCTCTTCTATCGGGCCCAGCACCTGGCGGGCAACACGGCCTACGTCGGAGCGCTGTGCCACGCGATCGACGCCGCGGGCGGGCAACCCGTGCCGATCTACGCCGCGTCGCTGCGGACGCCGGAACCCGACCTGCTCGAACTCCTCGGCACCGTCGACGCGTTGGTGACGACGGTGCTGGCCGCGGGCGGCGCCGTGCCCGCGACGGTGACCGCCGGCGGTGCTGACGACACCTGGAACGTGGCGCACCTGGCCGCGCTGAACATCCCCATCCTGCAGGGGCTGTGCCTGACGTCGTCGCGGAAGCAGTGGAGCGAGAACGACGACGGCATGAGTCCGCTCGACGTGGCGACCCAGGTGGCCGTGCCCGAATTCGACGGCCGCATCATCACGGTTCCGTTCTCGTTCAAGGAGATCGACGACGAGGGGCTGATCTCCTATGTCGCCGACCCGGAGCGCTGCGCACGGGTCGCGGGTCTCGCGGTCCGCCAAGCCAGGCTTCGGCGCATCGCGCCGGCCGACAAGCGGGTGGCGCTGGTGTTCTCCGCCTATCCCACCAAGCACGCGCGCATCGGCAACGCCGTTGGTCTCGACACCCCGGCCAGCGCCGTCGGACTGCTCCACGCGATGCGCGACGCCGGCTACCAGATCGGGGAGGTGCCCGGCGTCGACGCGAACGACGGCGACGCGCTCATTCACGCGCTGATCGAACGAGGCGGCCAAGATCCCGACTGGCTGACTGAGGAACAGTTGGCCCGCAACCCGATCAGGGTGTCGGCCAAGGACTATCGGGCCTGGTTCGCCACCTTGCCCAGCGGACTGGCCGACGCCGTCGTCGAACACTGGGGGCCGCCGCCCGGCGACCTGTTCGTCGACCGCACCCACGACCCCGATGGCGAAATCGTCATCGCCGCAATGCAATCCGACAACATCGTGATCATGGTGCAGCCGCCCCGCGGATTCGGTGCCAACCCGGTCGCGATCTACCACGACCCCGACCTGCCGCCCAGCCACCACTACCTGGCCGCCTACCGGTGGCTCGACGCCGAGTTCGACAACGGATTTCGGGCCGACGCCGTCGTCCACCTCGGCAAGCACGGCAACCTGGAGTGGTTGCCAGGCAAGACGCTTGGCATGTCGTCGACGTGTGGCACCGACGCCGCGCTCGGCGATCTTCCGCTGATCTACCCGTTCCTGGTCAACGATCCGGGGGAGGGCACCCAGGCCAAGCGCCGGGCCCACGCCGTGCTGGTCGACCATTTGATTCCGCCGATGGCGCGGGCGGAGAGCTACGGCGACATCGCCCGGCTCGAGCAGCTTCTCGACGAACACTCCAACATCGCGACGCTCGACCCCGGCAAGCTGCCCGCCATCCGACAGCAGATCTGGACGCTGATGCGGGCGGCGAAGATGGACCACGACCTCGGGCTCGAGGACCGCCCCGACGAGGACGTCTTCGACGATATGCTGCTGCACGTCGACGGCTGGCTGTGCGAGATCAAGGACGTCCAAATCCGCGACGGTCTGCACATCCTCGGCCAGGCCCCCGTCGGGGAGGCCGAGTTGGATCTGGTGCTCGCCATCCTGCGGGCGCGGCAACTCTTCGGCGGCGAACACACCGTGCCGGGCCTCCGGCAGGCGCTCGGCCTTGCCGAGGACGGCACCGACGTCAGAGGCGCCGTCGACGCGGCGGAGGAACGCGCGCGTGGGCTGGTCGCCGCGCTCGCCGACACCGACTGGGACGTCGCCGCGGTCGACGGGATCACCGACAACCCGGAGGTGGCCAGCGTGTTGCGCTTCGCGGCGACCGAGGTGGTGCCGCGGCTGCGCGAGACCGACAACGAGGTCGCCCAGATCCTGCGCGCGCTCGACGGCGGCTTCATCTCGGCGGGCCCGTCGGGGTCGCCGCTGCGCGGTCTTGTCAACGTGCTGCCGACGGGTCGCAACTTCTACTCGGTCGACCCGAAGGCCGTGCCGTCCCGGTTGGCGTGGGAAACCGGTGTCGCCCTTGCCGATTCGCTGCTGGAGCGCTACCACGCCGACCACGGCGAGTGGCCCAGCTCGGTCGGCCTGTCGGTGTGGGGCACCTCGGCCATGCGTACCTCCGGTGACGACATCGCCGAAGTGCTGGCCCTGATCGGCGTCCAGCCGATCTGGGACGACGCGTCGCGCCGGGTCGTCGACCTGGAACCGATCGACCTGGCCGAGCTCGGGCGCCCCCGCATCGACGTCACCGTCCGGATCTCGGGCTTCTTCCGCGACGCCTTCCCACACGTCGTCACCATGATCGACGACGCGGTCAGCATGGTCGCCGAACTCGACGAGAGCGACGAGCAGAACTACGTAAGGGCCCACGCCAAGGTCGACTTCGCCGACCACGGCGACCAACGCCGTTCGACGACGCGGATCTTCGGGTCGAAGCCGGGGACCTACGGGGCCGGTCTGCTCCAGCTGATGGACAGCAAGAACTGGCGCGACGACGCCGACCTCGCGGAGGTCTACACCGCGTGGGGCGGCTTCGCGTACGGCCGCGGCCTCGACGGCGCCGCCGCCAGCGACGACATGAACCGGCAGTACCGCCGAATCGCGGTCGCCGCGAAGAACATCGACACCCGCGAACACGACATCGCCGACTCCGACGACTACTTCCAGTACCACGGCGGGATGGTCGCGACCGTGCGCGCGCTGACGGGCAAGGACCCCGAGGCCTACATCGGCGACAACACCCGGCCGGAGGCGGTGCGCACCCGCACGCTGTCGGAGGAGACCACCCGGGTGTTCCGCGCGCGGGTGGTCAACCCGCGCTGGATGTCGGCGATGCGCAGGCACGGTTACAAGGGCGCCTTCGAAATGGCCGCTACCGTCGACTACCTGTTCGGGTACGACGCGACGGCGGGCGTGATGGCCGACTGGATGTACGAGCGGCTCGCGGGGGAGTACGTCCTCGACGAGGAGAACCGCAAGTTCATGAACGAGTCCAACCCGTGGGCGCTGCACGGGATGGCCGAGCGGCTGCTGGAGGCCGCGGGGCGTGGCATGTGGGCCCAGCCGGAGTCGGCCACCCTCGACGGACTACGACAGGTGCTGCTCGAGACCGAAGGTGACCTGGAGGGCTGACGCGGCACCGCGTTACATTGGCGGCATGCCAACGTTCGCCGAGGTCGCGAAGTCCGAGTACGTGTTGTTGACGACGTTCACCAAGGACGGTCGACCCAAGCCGACCGCCATCTGGGTGGCACCAGACGGCAACCGCGTGGTCGCCATCACCCAGGAAATATCCTGGAAGGTCAAGCGGATTCGCAACACGCCCCGGGTGACCATCGCCAAGTGCGACCGCGGCGGCAAGCCCAAGGGTGAGGCGGTCGACGCGGTCGCGGTGATCCTGGACAAGTCCCAGACCCAGGCCGTGTACGACGCAATCGGCAAGCGCTACGGCATCATCGGCAAGTTGTTCAACCTCTTCAGCAAGCTCAAGGGCGGCATGAAGAACAACGTGGGCATCGAGCTGAAGGCCTCCTAAATGCCCAGCTTCGAGGACGTCTACCGCGAGAAGTATCTGTTGCTGACGACGTTCACCAAGGACGGCCGGCCCAAGCCGACGCCCATCTGGGGCGTCCCCGACGGCGACAAGCTGGTGATCAGCACCGACAAGGGCTCGTGGAAGACCAAGCGCATCAACAACACTCCGCGCGTGACGATCCAGAAGTGCGGCGTGCTCGGCAAGGTGAAGGGCGAACCGGTGGAAGCCGTCGCGCGGATGCTGCCCGAATCCGAGACCCGCCGCGTCTTCGACATGGCGACCAAGCGCTTCTGGTATCACGCCTGGTGGTGGATCCCCCAGGCGCTCATCCGCGGTGGCGTCGACAAGGTGCACGCCGCGATCGAGATCCGCGCGGTCGACGCGCCCGCGGCGGGTTAGGAACCCCGGCGGCCTGCGGAACGTTGTCTCGATATGGCTATGCGGCTCTTCCTGGTGTACGTCCTCGTCGAACTGGCGGTCGTGGTCGCCCTGGTGTCCACGATCGGGTTCGGGTGGACGTTCCTCCTGGTGGTCGGCACCTTCGCGCTGGGCCTCGTGCTGGCCGGCTCGCAGGTGAAGCGCCAGGTGCAACGGCTGCGGACCGGTCTGGCCACCCCGCAGGGCGCGGTGTCCGACGGAGCGCTGGTGGCCCTCGGTGGCGTGCTCACCGTCGTGCCAGGCCTCGTCACCTCCGTGCTGGGTCTCCTACTCCTGCTGCCTCCCACCCGCGCGGCCGCCCGCCCGTTGGTGGCGGCCGTCGCCGCCCGTAGCCTCGGTCGAATGCCAGTCATCGTCACCACGACCGGTGGTGCGCCGTTCCGCGCCACCCGCAGCACCGAATACGTCGACGGCGAGGTCGTCGACGTGACCGACGTGGAGCAGCCGCGTCTGCCCAAGCGCCCCGACGTCGCTTGACGACGCTTCTGCTCGGCGGCCGCGTCTACAGCGCGGCCATGCCGGACGCGACGGCGATCGCCATCAGTGACGGGCCGGACGGTGTCGTCTCGTGGTTGGGCACCGACGACGTCGGCCGCAGGCAATTCCCCGGCGCCCGCGTTGTCGACCTCGGCGGCGGCTTCGTCACCCCGGCGTTCGTCGACGGTCACGTCCACGTCACCGCCACCGGACTGGCACTGATCGGCCTCGACCTACGGCGCGCTTCGTCGCGTGACGACGTGCTGCGACTCGTCGGCGACTACGCCCGCCGCCATCCCGACGGACCCATCTGGGGTCACGGGTGGGACGAGTCGGGGTGGCAGGACCGGACCGCTCCCACCACCGCCGACCTCGACGGCCTGCTCGGCGACCGGCCGGCGTACCTGGCGCGCGTCGACGTGCACTCCGCTGCGGTGTCGACCGCGCTGCGCTCGACCGTGCCAGGGCTGACGGCCGCGGCCGGGTACCACGACCAGTTGCCGTTGACCGCAGACGCCCATCACCTTGTGCGCGCCGCGGCCAGGGCCTCGCTCACCCCCGACCAACGCCGGCAGGCCCGGGTCGCGGCCCTCGATCTCGCGGCCCGATCCGGCATCGCGGCGGTACACGAGTGCGCCGGACCCGACATCGGCGGAATCGACGACTGGCGCGAGCTTCGGGCGATGCAACACGGCGTCGAGGTGGTCGGCTATTGGGGTGAAGCGGTCACGACGGCCGCGCAGGCCCGAGAACTGGTTGACGACGTCGGCGTCAACGGCTTGGCCGGTGACCTCTTCGTCGACGGTGCGCTCGGCTCCCACACGGCGGCCCTGCTCGAGGCCTACGCCGACGCACCGGGCTGCTTCGGCAACGCCTACCTCGACGGCGCCGCCGTGGAGGCGCATCTGGACGCGTGCACCGAGGCGAGGGTCACCGCGGGCTTTCACGTCATCGGCGACGCGGCCGTCACCGCGGTGGTGGACGCGCTGGCCCGCGTGGTGGACCGTCACGGCGCCCCCGCCGTCGCCCGGTGCGGTCACCGGCTCGAGCACCTCGAGATGGTGTCCGAGGAGCAGGCGGCTCTGTTGGGCAGCTGGGGCGTGATCGCCAGCCTGCAACCGAACTTCGACGCCCTGTGGGGCGGTCCCGACGGCATGTACGCCCAGCGATTGGGGCCGGAGCGGGCCAGTCGGCTCAACCCGTTGGCGCTGTTAGCATCCCAAGGCGTGCCACTCGCCTTCGGTTCCGATACGCCGGTCACCGGCATGAATCCGTGGGAGACGGTGCGGGCCGCGACCGCCCACCACACCCAGGGCAGCGCACTGTCTGCGCGAGCCGCGTTCGCCGCTGCCACCCGGGGGGCATGGCGAGCCGGCGGCATCCGCGACGGCGCCGCGGGCACGCTGGCTCCCGGTGCGCCGGCAACCTACGCCGTCTGGGACGTGCCGGGTGGCCTCGGGGCACTCGAAGTGGCGGCCCCCGCCGACACCGTGGCCCGGTGGTCCACCGACCCGCGATCGCGAATCCCCGCCCTGCCCCGGCTCACTCCGGATGCGCCACTGCCGGTCTGTCGTCGGACGGTGCACCGGGGTGTCACCATCTATGGCTGATCGCCCGTTCGTGTCGCGGCTGCGGGGTGTCCTCGGACCGCGCGTGATGCGCATCGCAGCGTCGATCGCGGCCGGAATCCTGGTGTGCGTCAGCTTCCCGCCGTTCGGTTGGTGGTTCGCTAGCTTCGTCGCCTTCGGCCTCCTTGCGTGGGTCCTGAGCCATCCGTCGACCACGAAGGCGGGTGGGTTCGGTTACGCGTTCCTGTTCGGGTTGGCGTTCTACGTGCCGCTGCTGCCGTGGATCAGCGGGTTCGTCGGAGCCATGCCGTGGTTGGCGCTCTCGGCGATGGAGGCGCTCTTCCCGGCCGTCTTCGGACTCCTCGCCGTCGTGGTGCGGAAGCTCCCCGGCTGGCCGGTGTGGTTTGCCTGCCTGTGGGTGCTTTCCGAGTGGCTGAAGTCGACCGTCCCGTTCGGTGGATTCCCGTGGGGTGTCGTCGGTTATGCGCAGGACGACGGCCCGCTGCTCGTCGTCGCGCACTACGGCGGCGTGCCGTTGGTGTCGTTCGCCGTCGCGCTGGTCGGGTTCGGCCTCGGCGCGATTGCCATGGAAGCCGCCAGGTGGTGGCGTACCGACCATCACTCCGGGCGGCTGGACCTTCCCGCGATCCTGGTGCCCGGTGCGAGCGTGGCGCTGGTGCTCGTCATCGTCGCCGCTGGCACGCCCTATGTCCGGCGGTCCGGCGTCGGTGCGGGGGACGACCCGACCACGACCGTGGCGGCGGTGCAGGGCAACGTGCCGCGGCTGGGTCTCGACTTCAACGCGCAGCGGCGGGCGGTGCTCGACAACCACGTCAGCGAGACGCTGCGCCTCGCCGAGGACGTCCGCGCCGGTCGCTCACCGCAGCCAGCCGTCGTCCTGTGGCCCGAGAACTCGTCGGACATCGATCCGATCGTCAACAAGGACGCCGCCGACCAGATCGGGGTCGCCGTCGACGCCGTCGACGCTCCCATCCTCGTCGGGGCCGTCGTCGCGGCGCCGGGCTACACCCCGGAGGATCCGCAGGCGACCAACACGGTGATCGTGTGGGACGGGGTCAACGGACCTGGCGAGCGCCACGACAAGAAGATCGTGCAGCCGTTCGGCGAGTACCTGCCGTGGCGGAGCTTCTTCCGGAAGTTGTCGTCGTTCGCCGACCGTGCGGGCTACTTCGTGCCCGGTGCCGGCAACGGCGTGGTCCACGCCGCAGGCATCCCGATCGGGGTGACGACGTGCTGGGAGGTGATCTTCGACCGCGCCGCCCGAGAATCGGTGCTCAACGGGGCGCAGTTCCTCGCCGTACCGACCAACAATGCGACGTTCGACGAGTCGATGAGCGCCCAGCTGATCTCCTTCGCGAGGCTGCGGGCCGTCGAACACGACCGGTTCGTCGTCGTCGCGGGGACCGTCGGAATCAGCGCCGTGATCGGGCCTGACGGGCAGGAGCTGGCCCGCACCGGGTTCTTCGAGCCCGCCTACCTCGACGCCCAAATCCGGCTCAAGACCAGCCTGACGCCTGCCACGCGTTGGGGCCCGGCCATCCAGGGGTTGATCGTGATCGCTGGTGTTGCGGCTCTCGCATGGGCGATGCTGCACAATGGATCGCTGGCGGATAAGTTCGCGCATCGCCGCAAGAAGGTGGCGGCCGCGGAGAAGTCCAAGACGAAGGAGTGACATGACCGACGAGCGTGATCGCGCATGATTCAGGGTGGCGACCGCCCCAGTCAGCGCACGCTGGTCATCATTCCGACCTACAACGAGCGGGAAAACCTGCCGTTGATCGTCGGGCGGGTGCACGCGGCGCGGCCGGACGTGCACGTCCTCGTGGTCGACGACGGTAGCCCCGACGGCACCGGCGAGCTGGCCAACGAGCTGTCGTTGGCCGACCCCGACCGGATCCACGTGATGCACCGCACCGCGAAGGCCGGTCTCGGCGCCGCGTACCTGGCGGGCTTCGCCTGGGGGCTCGGCAGGGCCTACACGGTGCTGGTGGAGATGGACGCCGACGGCTCGCACGCCCCGGAGGAGCTGTACCGACTGCTCGACGCGGTCGACGCGGGCGCAGACTTGGCCATCGGATCGCGATACGTCGACGGTGGCACCGTGCGCAATTGGCCGCGACGGCGAATGGTGTTGTCCCGCACGGCCAATGGCTACTCCCGCATATCGCTGGGAGTGGACGTCAACGACATCACCGCGGGCTACCGCGCCTACCGCCGCGAAGTGCTCGAGAAGATCGACCTCGCGGCCGTCGACTCCAAGGGCTACTGCTTCCAGGTCGACCTGACGTGGCGCACCATCAGCGCGGGATTCATCGTCAAGGAAGTACCCATCACGTTCACCGAACGCGAGCTGGGCAAGTCCAAGATGAGCGGTTCGAACATCCGCGAAGCGATCTTCAAGATCGCCGAGTGGGGCATCCGCGGGCGCCTTGATCGCGCCCGCGGAGTGGTGCGCTAGCTGCTGCTTCCGCGGCGGCGGGTCTTGATGATGTCGAGGCGCTCCTTGAGCAGCTCGTCGAGCTCCTCGACCGAACGACGCTCCAGCAGCATGTCCCAGTGGGTACGCGGGGGCTTCACCTTCTTGGGCTCAGGCACGTCGCCGTCGATCAGCGTGCCCTCAAGGCCGTTGCGGCAGGGCCACGTGCCCGGGATCTCGGCCTCGTCGGCGAAGGGGACTTCGAACTCCTCGCCGTTGTCGGTCCGGTACTTGGCCATCTGACGCGGCGCCAGGTCATGGTTTCGATCGGTCTCGTAGCTCACGGCTCCGAGTCGACTACCTCTCAGGACACGATCAGCCATAGTCACTACTCCTCATCAGACAAACGTTCCGCGGGTAACAACGCTGCCGTGTGGCATGAAGTTCCCGACGCGACTGTCCATGATACCGGGATGGACGGGGTGAGCCGTTTACAGTCGAGTGCCGTGGCCCCTGAAACCCGACGGCGAACCAAAATTCAACCGTGCCGTTGGTGTGGCCGCGAGGTTCCCGACGCCGGCATGGGCCGACGTCGGCAGTACTGCAGGCAATCCTGCCGCCAACGCGCCTACGAACAGCGCGCCATGGTCAAGGGCACGTCGGTGGCACCCGATTCGGTGGTGCTGTCCGCCGAGGAGGCGGCTCAGCTCTCCGATCGCGTATATCAGGTCAGGTGCGCCGCCGAGGACATGGCGACGGCCATCGACGAAGGTGCCGACGGTTCGGAGCTCCGCGACCTGTGCGACGCCCTGATGCGTGCCGCCAAGGCGGCCGACGGCTGGCGATAAGGCCTGGTAGACGCCGCGGAAAAATTTCTTTCGAACCGACTGAACCATTCCGCGGGGTCGCCCGTCGTTCCTCCTGACAGCGCCCCAAGGGGGCGCAACGCCAGAAGGGAAACACCGTGACCGTGCTATCGCCGCTTCCATGGGCCGCCTCCGATCTCGAGCCCGCCGTGTGGTTCTTCGGTGACTTCGTGCTTGACCTTCCGCGCTACGAGCTGCGGCGAAACGGGGTCTCCGTCCCGGTCGAGCCCCAGGTGTTCGACGTGCTGACGCAACTGGTCAAGCACCACCACCGGGTCGTCACGAAGATCGAGTTGTTCGACGCCGTCTGGGGCGGCCGGTTCGTGGGGGAGGCCGCGCTGTCCAGCCGGATCAAGGCGGTCCGGCGCGCACTCGGTGACGACGGCGTGTCGCAGCACGTCATTCGCACCGTTCGCGGGCGGGGATACCAATTCGTCGGGGCACTGCGCACCACCGACGAACCCACCGACGACGTCGCCGATCTCGACGACGTGGGCACCGAAATCGTGCTGAACGTCCGGCGCCCGCATTCTCGACGCGTGCGGACGCATGGCAACCGGTACCGCATCGCACCGTCGACGCGCCGCCGGGAGTTCCACGGGCCGCCCAGGTGATGTCGCCGAACGTGTCGTCGAACCGGGAATGAATCGGAGGATTGGGTATGTTCCAAGTTCGGGCGTCACCGCGATCTGCAGTGCTAGCCGTCAGCCGCGTGAACCACGGACCGATGAAGGAACTAGCGCACGATGTCGGACGATCCAGCCAACGCCGAGCTGCTGCGGGTCATCCACGACGAGCACGGTCCTGCGCTGAATCGCTTCGTCCTTCGGCTGACGCGGGGAGACCGGGAGTTCGCCGAGGACGTCGTCCAGGAGTCCCTTCTGCGGCTATGGCAGAACGGCACCATCCTCAGCACCTACTCCGAGGACTCGACGCGGGCGTGGCTGTTCACGGTGGCCAGGAATTTGGTCATCGACGACCGGCGCAGTTCCCGCTACAAACGCGAGTTCGGGACCGACACCGTCCCCGAGCGGAGTTCACCGGACCTGTTCGGGCCGGCGGTCGACAAGTTCGTCGTCTCCGAAGCCCTGCGATCCCTGAGTCCTGAGCACCGGACCGTGTTGGTACGAGCGCACTATCTTGGACAAACCGCCGTTGAGATCGCGCGGCACGAGGGTATTCCCCCGGGAACCGTCAAATCGCGGCTGCACTACGCACTACGCGCACTCCGCGCGGCCTTGGAGGAAAGGGGGGTCGTCCAATGACCTCCGAACGCGACATGGCCGAATGGGATGCCGCCTATCTCCTCGGCGCCCTCTCGGCATCCGAAGCCGCCGAATACGAGCGGTACCTGGCCGCCTCGCCCGAGTCCGCCGACCCATGGGACGCTTCCGACCTACCCGCCATCCTGGACGTGCTGTCTCCCGAGGAGGCACTGGCTCTGCTCGACGCGGAACCGCAAACCGAGACGCGGGACGAGGCCGGTTCTGCGCCTGCGTCGTTCGCCGCGGCGGCGGAGCGGCGTCGGACACGCTCTCGCGGTGCCCGGGTGGCGACGGCGCTCGCGTCGGCCGCGGCCTTCCTCCTCATCGGTGGCCTGGTCGGCTATGCCGTCATCCCGCACGAATCGTCGACCGGGGTATCGCTGCAGGCGATGGCTCCCGGCCAGCGGCAGGGCGTCACGGCGTCGCTGGCGCTCTCCGACGAACCGTGGGGAACCCGCCTCGACTGGGAGTGCGAGTACACCAAGGACTGGGCGGTGAAGGCCACCGGCTACGACATGGTCGTCACGACCAAGAACGGCGCCGAGACCACCGTCGCCTCGTGGCGGCCGTCGGGCGCCGAGAAGAAGGCGACGAATCTCGCTGCGGCAACGGTCATTCCGAAGTCGGATATCCGCACCGTCACCATCCGGGAATCGGGATCCGCCACGCCGCTTGCGGTCACCACACTGGCCTAAAGCTGGCAATCTCCACACGATCTCCTGCCAATCTCCATGCAACGGCGTTCGTCCGGGAGAAGCATGGCCGACATGAAAACTCTCCTTCGCACACTGCTCGTCATGGTGCTGGGCCTCGTGGTCCTCGGCACCCTGTCCGCCTGTTCCGGCGGGTCGTCCACCGAGGCGTCCTCGTCCAGCTCGACGTCTTCGTCGAGCACCCCCGCCTCGTCGCCGAAAGCCGCCACCTATGTGGCGGACATGGAGGCCGACGGCAAGAAGATGACCATCGGCATCTCCGTCGACGGTGACCAGATCGCCGCGTACGCCTGCAACGGCGTCGACGACGAGGCGTGGTTCTTCGGCACCCAAACCGACGGGAAGGTCGACGTCACCAACAAGTTCCGCGACACCCTCGCAGCGTCCTTCGCCGGCTCCGACCTGACCGGTGACGTCGTCATGAACGGCACCACGTACACGTTCACCGCCGCCGCGGTGGCCGACCCCGCCGGGGTGTACACGGTGGACCTGGACGGGATCCGGTCCTCCTGGATCGTGCGCCCCGACGGTTCCGTGACCGGCGTCCAGTTCAACGGCGGCATCACCGGGCGCGACTTCGAACAGGCCGAGCTGCAACAGCTCAACACCGCACAGTTTCAGGCACAGGTGCGCAACAAGCGGGTCCTACAGCAGGCAGATCAGGCGGTCAGCCTGCAGAACCGCACCCTCACCTCGAAGATCAACGGTCGCAGCGTGACTGCTCGGACCGTCACCGGCACCACACGGTTCGGCTAGCGCGCCTTTGCGTCAGAGCGAGTCGAAACCTTCCACGGTTTCGGCTCGCTCCGTAGCGTCACCTCATCGTGACTACCTCCGTCGTACCTCCCTCCGTGACCACGGTGGGTTCGGCGACCGCGAAAGGCCGCGTGCGGCAGCGCAAGTGGGGGCTGATCCGGCTGGCCTCGCCGATCGTCCTCCTGGCGCTGTGGCAACTCGGCAGCGCGCTCGGCCTGATCCCGCAGGACGTCCTTCCCGCGCCCTCGCTGATCCTCGATGCGGGCGTCGACCTGATCGAGAACGGTGAACTGGCCGACGCGCTCGGCGTCTCGGGTGTCCGGGTCGTCGAAGGCCTCGTTCTCGGCGGCGTGATCGGCGTCGCGCTCGGCACCGCCGTCGGTCTCTCGCCGTGGTTCGAGGCAACCGTCGACCCGCCGATGCAGATGCTCCGCGCGCTGCCCCATCTCGGTCTGATTCCGCTGTTCATCCTCTGGTTCGGCATCGGCGAACTGCCCAAGGTGCTTCTGGTCGCGCTCGGCGTCAGCTTCCCGCTCTACCTCAACACGTTCTCCGCGATCAGGCAGGTCGATCCCAAGCTCTTCGAAACCGCTCAGGTGCTTGGCTTCTCGTTCTGGCAGCGATTCCGCACCATCATCGTGCCGAGCGCGGCGCCGCAGGTGCTGGTCGGCTTGCGCCAGTCCCTGGCGATCGCCTGGCTCACGCTCATCGTGGCCGAGCAAATCAACGCCGACAAGGGAATTGGGTACCTGATCAACAACGCCCGTGATTTCTTGCGCATCGACGTCATCATCTTCGGTCTGGTCGTCTACGCGATGCTTGGCATCGGTACCGACGCAATCGTGCGCGTCGCCGAACGGCGAGCCCTGAGGTACCGCTCGTGACGCTGACTTCCGACCGTCGGACCGGAATCGCCGGCGAGCTCAGCCACGTCGACAAGTGGTACGGCGAGCACCACGTCCTCGACGACGTGTCCGTGCAGATCGGCAGTGGCGAGATCGTCGCGCTGATCGGTCGCAGCGGCTCGGGGAAGTCGACGGTGCTCCGCGTGCTGGCGGGTCTGTCGACCGAGCACACCGGCGAGCGCGTGGTTGTGGGTGCTCCCGCCCTGGCCTTCCAGGAGCCTCGACTGTTTCCGTGGCGCGACGTGCGCACCAACGTCGGCTACGGGTTGACGCGCAACCGAATGTCCAAGGCCGAGATCGCGACCCGCGCCGACAGGGCGCTGGCCGACGTCGAACTCACCGATCGCGCGGATGCCTGGCCGCTGACGTTGTCAGGCGGTCAGGCCCAACGGGTGTCGCTGGCGAGGGCGCTGGTGGCCGAACCAGAGCTGCTGCTGCTCGACGAGCCGTTCGGAGCCCTCGACGCGTTGACCCGGTTGTCGATGCGGGCGTTGTTGCTCGACCTTTGGCGCGAGCACCACTTCGGCGTGCTACTGGTGACCCACGACGTCGACGAAGCCGTGGCCCTGGCCGACCGGGTGCTGGTCCTCGACGAGGGACGCGTGATCCACGAGCTCGCCATCGACGACACACGGCGCTCACCGTCGGATCCGTCGGCCAACACCGAGCGCTACCGCGCCGAGCTGCTCGACCAGCTCGGCGTCGCGCTCTGACGACGCACCATCGATTCCCGAGGGGGAACCACCATGCCCACATCCAGACGAGTGATCGCGGTACGCGTCGCGGCAGTGCTCACGCTGGCCGGGGTGCTTGTCGGCTGCGTATCGCGAGAGGAGAGCGCGGGCACGCAACAGGCACCGGCCACGGTGCCGCTTTCCGAGCTGTCCGACGTGACCCTTCAGATCGGCGACCAGAAGGGCGGCACCGAGTCGTTGCTTAATGCCGCGGGCGCCCTGAACGATCTGCCGTACAAGGTCGTGTTCTCGACCTTCACCTCGGGACCGCCGCAGGTCGAGGCCGCGACCGCGGGCAAGATCGACTTCGCAGTCACAGGCAACACCCCGCCGATCTTCGGCGCCGCCGCAGGCGCGAAGGTCAAGGTGGTGACTGCCTACGAGAACGGGGGAGACGGCGACCGCGTCCTGGTCCGGGCGGACTCGCCGATCAAGACGGTCGCCGACCTCCGCGGCAAGAGCGTCGCGGTCGGCAAGGGCAGCTCCGCCCACGGCCACATCCTGGCCCAGCTGCAGAAGGCGGGCCTGTCGCCCGCAGACGTGAAGCTGGTGTTCCTGCAACCCGCCGACGCCCTGACCGCTTTCACCAGCGGGCAGGCCGACGCATGGGCGATCTGGGACCCTTACACCGCGCAGGTCGAGCAGCAGGTGCCCGTGCGCAGCATCGCCGAGGCGACCGGCGTCACCAACGGGGCGGGGTTTGGCATCGCCTCCGACGCTGCACTGGCCGACCCGAAGCGCAACACCGCGCTGAGTGACTTCCTGGTGCGCTACGCGAAGGCGGCCCGGTGGGCACGGGACCATCCGGACGAATGGGCCGCCAAGTACTCCGCGGCGGTCGGCCTGGCACTGCCGGTCGGGACCGTCGCGCAGGGCCGCAGCCTACGGTCATCGGTGGCGCTGTCGGACCAGCTGATCGCCTCGGAGCAGAAGCTTGCCGACCTGTTCGCCGAGACCAAGCAGATCTCGACGGCGCCCACGTTCGCCAACTGGGTCGACCACCGCTACGACGAAGCTCTCAAACCCTTTGTGACGAACGGAAGTTAAACTGTGGCCACCACTCAGGTTCAATTGCCCGCTTCGCAGGCGAAGTTCTTCTGGTTCCTCCCCACCAGCGGCGACAGCCGCTCCATCGTCGCGTCGTCGCACGCCTCGGCGAATCAGGTGCTGCCGCCGAACTACCGCCACCCGACCCGTGGCTATCTCGCCGAGGTGGCGCGCGCTGCCGACCGGCTCGGGTTCGAAGGCGTGCTCACGCCGACCGGAACATGGTGCGAGGACGCCTGGTTGACGACGGCCGCCCTGCTGGCGGAGACGGAGAGGCTGAAGTTCCTCGTCGCCTTCCGTCCCGGGCTGGTACCTCCGACGCTGGCCGCGCAGCAGGCGGCGACGCTGCAGCGCTTCTCCGAGGGGCGGGTGCTGCTCAACATCGTGACCGGCGGTGACGACCTCGAGCAGCGGCGCTTCGGGGACTGGCTGGATCACGACGAACGCTATGCCCGCACTGGAGAATTCCTGCACATCGTCGACTCGATCTGGCGGAACGGGCCTCTGGACTTCGAGGGGAAGTACTACCACGTCGAGAACGCAATGGTGTCGGCCCCGCCAGACCCGTTGCCGCAGTTCTACTTCGGCGGTTCGTCGCCGGCCGCCCTGCCCATCGCGGCCCAACACGTCGACGTGTACCTGACGTGGGGTGAGCCACCTCAAGCGGCAGCCGCCAAGATCTCGAAGGTGCGCGAACTCGCCGAGGCCCGGGGGCGCACGATCAGATTCGGCATTCGCCTTCACACCATCAGCCGGGACACCTCGGCGGCCGCATGGGCGGTCGCCGACGAGCTGGTCGCCGGGCTCAGCGAAGATCAGATCGCCAAGCAGACTGCGCTACATGCCAGTTCGCAGTCGGAGGGACAGCGTCGGATGACGGCGCTGCACGGCGGTCGGCTCGACGGCCTGGAGATCTACCCCAACCTGTGGGCGGGGGTGGGCCTGGTCCGCGGGGGAGCGGGCACGGCGTTGGTGGGCAGTCACGAAGAAGTTGCGAACCTCATCATCGAATATCACTCGCTGGGCTTCGACGAGTTCATCCTCTCGGGCTACCCGCACCTCGAGGAAGCGCACTGGTTCGCCGAGGGAGTGCTCCCGCTGCTCAAGCAGAAGGGTGTCGCCTAGCGCCCGCTTGGCTACCCTCCAGAGGTGGACGAGTGGTTTGAGCACAGCCCCTTCGTCGGGTTCGTGCCGTGGATCATCTACTGGGTGGTGGCCGAGGGCCCGAGCACGTGGATGTTCGGGGCGTTGTGCGCGGTGCTGTCGGCGATCATCCTCGGCATCTCCATGGGCCGCGGCGGACCGAGGTTGCTCGAGCTCGTCACCATCGGGTTCTTCGTCGTCGTGACCGCCGCCGGGGTCGTCCTCGGGGCGAGAGATCGCGACTGGATGGACACCTACGCGACGACGCTGTCCAGCGGTGTCCTCGCGGTGATGGCCCTCGGATCGTTGGCGTTCACCCCGTTCACCGAGCAGTACGCGAAAGTCGACCGGCCCCTGCAGGATTGGGAGAAGGCCGCCTTCCGCCAGACCAACAGGGTCCTGACGTTGATGTGGGCCCTGGTGTTCGCGCTGATCTCGGTGCTCGGCTTCTACGCCACCCGGGTGCCGCAGACCGTCGACTGGACCAACTGGGTGATACCCGTCGTGGTCCTCGTCGGCGCCGTGGGGATGACGCAGACCTACCCGGCGCGGGTACGCGAGCGGGTCCGCCCGTCGGCGTAAACCGGGTCGAAACGGATGTGGTTCAACGGAAGTGGTCGGCAGAGGCTTCGACCCAGTCCGATCGCCACGACTCCGGTGGGTCCTCGAGCAGTTCGCCGGGCATCAGCCAATCGTAGATTTCGGCGTAGGTTCTGGTGCGCTGGCCTTCGATGCGGCGGTTCAGCATCGCAGGCGTGAGTTCGTCGAACCCGTCGAGTCCCATCGAGGCGACGATCTGGGCGGCGCTGGCCACGGTGGCGCGTTGGTAGTTGAACACCCGCGCCGACTTGTCGGGTACGTCGAGGGCTCGAGTTCGGGACGGATCCTGCGTGGCGACGCCGGTGGGGCAGCGGTTGGTGTGGCAGCTCAGCGCTTGAATGCAGCCGACCGCGAACATCATCGCCCGTGCCGCCATCAGGAAGTCTGCGCCTTGACAGACCCGACTGACGACGTCGACGCCGCTCGCCACCTTGCCCGACGCGCCCACGCGGATGCGATCCCGCAGACCGGTGCCGACGAGGCTGTCGTGCACCAGCATCAGCCCCTCCGTCAGCGGCATGCCGACGTGGTCCTCGAATTCCTGAGGCGCCGCCCCGGTGCCTCCTTCGCCGCCGTCGACGATGACGAAGTCAGGGGCGATGCCGGTCTCCAGGATTGCCTTGCAGATCGCGAGGAATTCCGTGCGGGCGCCGACACACAGCTTGAATCCGATCGGCTTGCCCCCGGACAGACGCCGCAGGGTCGCGATGAAGGCCACGAATTCCTTGGGTGTGCCGAAGGCGCTGTGCGACGGCGGGGAGACGACGGTCCGTCCGATGGGGACGCCGCGCGTGGCGGCGATCTCGGCGCTGACCTTCGCGCCGGGCAGCACACCACCCAGACCGGGCTTGGCCCCCTGGGACAGCTTGATCGAGATCGCCTTCACCGACGGCAACGCCGACTTCTCGGCGAACAGCCCGGGGTCGAAGCGGCCCTCGGCGTCGCGGCACCCGAAGTACCCAGAGCCGATTTCCCAGATGAGGTCGCCGCCGCCGGCGAGGTGGTAGGGGCTGATGCCACCTTCACCCGTGTCATGGGCGAAGCCGCCGCGCGCCGCGCCGGCACTCAGCGCCTCGATGGCGGTGGCCGACAACGCACCGAAGCTCATCGCAGAGACGTTGAGCATCGCAATGTCGTACGGCTGGAGGCAGTCCGATCCGCCGAGCCGCACCTTGGGGTCGAGGTTCTCGGCGGCGTGAGCGCGGATCGAATGCCGAAGGAATTCGTATCCGATCGCGGTGACGTCGCGTTGGGTGCCGAAGGGTTCGTCGCCCTTGGTCCCCTTGGCCCGCTGGTAGACCAGGTCGCGCGTCTCTCGGTCGAAGGGCGTCGCCTCGGTGTCGGCCTCGATGAAGTACTGCCGGATCTCCGGGCGGATCGACTCCATCAGGAAGCGGACGTGCCCGACGATCGGATACAGCCGCAGGACGGTGTGTCGCGTCTGCAGCAGGTCCCACGTCCCCAGCGCGGCCGCGGCCACGAGCACCAGCGCGGGTACCGCCCACCACCAGGACACCGACGCAGCCGCCACCGCGACGAGCAGGGCGGCGATCCACACACCTGCCACGACCGCGGGCCGCAAGATCACGGCGTGAGGGTAGCGCGGCTCACACGTCCCCCGTGGCTATGATCGCCGGGTGGTAAATCAGCCGGACTCGTCGGGACTTTCGCAGGACGCGCTGGCCACTGCCGTCAGTGCGGCCCACCAGGCCTTCGAGCAGGCGGGCGACCTGGACGCGCTGGCGCGGGCCAAGACCGAACACCTCGGCGACAAGTCGCCCATCGCGCTGGCACGTCAGGCGCTTGGCGCGCTGGACAAGGCCGAGCGGGCCGACGCCGGACGCCGCGTCAACGTGGCCCGCACCGAGGCTCAGGCAGCCTTCGACGTGCGCATCGAGGTGCTCCGCGCCGAGCGGGACGCGGCCGCCCTGGTCGCCGAGCGCATCGACGTCACGTTGCCGTCGACCCGGGAGCCGATCGGAGCCCGTCATCCCATCACCATCCTGACCGACCACGTCGCCGACGTCTTCGTCGCGATGGGCTGGGAACTGGCCGAGGGCCCCGAGGTCGAAACCGAGCAGTTCAACTTCGACGCCCTGAACTTTCCGCCCGACCATCCCGCGCGCAGCGAGCAGGACACCTTCCAGATCGCGCCCGACGGGTCACGGCAGGTGCTGCGCACCCACACGTCGCCGGTGCAGATTCGGGCTCTGCTGGAACGCGAGCTGCCGGTCTACATCGTCTCCATCGGCCGGACGTTCCGGACCGACGAGCTCGACGCGACCCATACTCCGGTCTTCCATCAGGTCGAGGGCATGGCCGTCGACCGCGGGCTGACGATGGCCAACCTGCGCGGCACGCTGGACGCGTTCGCGCGCGCCGAGTTCGGGCCGGAGGGTCGCACGCGACTGCGCCCACACTTCTTCCCCTTCACCGAACCCTCGGCCGAGGTCGACATCTGGTTCGAGGACAAGAAGGGCGGTCCAGGCTGGGTGGAGTGGGGTGGTTGCGGGATGATGAATCCCAACGTCCTGCGCGCCTGCGGCATCGACCCGGACGAGTATTCCGGTTTCGCGTTCGGCATGGGCCTGGAGCGAACCCTTCAGTTCCGCAACGGCATTCCCGACATGCGCGACATGGTCGAGGGCGACGTGCGGTTCTCTCTTCCGTTCGGGGTGGGTGCCTGATGCGCGTTCCCTACAGCTGGCTGCGCGACGTCGTGCGCGCCGGCGCTCCCGGCTGGGACGTCTCACCCGCCGAACTCGAGCGTGCACTGATCGACATCGGCCACGAAGTCGAGGAGATCATTCCCGTCGGCCCGGTGTCCGGACCGCTGACGATCGGCCGCGTCGTCGAGATCGAGGAGCTCACCGAGTTCAAGAAGCCCATCCGGGCGTGCAAGGTCGACGTCGGCTCCCAGAACGTCGATGGCGAGCCGCGCGACATCGTCTGCGGTGCAACCAATTTCGCCGTCGGAGACCTGGTCGTCGTGGCGCTGCCCGGCACCACCCTGCCCGGTGACTTCACCATCGCCAAGCGCAAGACCTACGGCCGCACGTCCGACGGGATGATCTGCTCGTCCTCCGAGCTCAACCTCGGAAGCGACCACGCCGGGATCATGGTGCTGCCTCCCGGCACCGCCGAGCCGGGGGACTCCGCGGTCGAGGTAGTCGGACTCGACGACGTCGTCTTCGATCTTGCGATCACCCCCGACCGCGGTTACTGCCTGTCGATTCGCGGGATGGCCCGTGAGCTGGCCTGCGCCTACGACCTCGACTTCGTCGACCCGGCCGACGTCGAACCGCTGCCCGCCACCGCCGAGGCGTGGCCGCTGACCGTCCAACCCGGTACGGGCGTACAACGATTCGGCCTTCGTCCGGTCACCGGCATCGACCCGGCCGCGGTGTCACCGTGGTGGATGCAACGCCGACTCCTGCTAAGTGGCATCAGGGCCATTTCGCCCGCGGTCGACGTGACCAACTACGTGATGCTCGAACTCGGGCACCCCCTGCACGCGCACGACCGCAACCTGATCAACGGCGGGTTCGACGTCCGCTTCGCCGCGCCAGGGGAGACCGTCGTCACCCTGGACGACGTGAAGCGCACCCTCGACCCGGGTGACGTGCTCATCGTCGACGACGTGGCAACCGCGGCCCTCGGCGGCGTGATGGGCGCAGGCACGACCGAGGTTCGCGACAGCACCACCGACGTCCTCCTCGAGGCGGCGGTGTGGGATCCGGCGACGGTGTCGCGCACCCAGCGGCGTCTGCGTCTGGTCAGTGAGGCGAGCCGCCGCTACGAGCGCACCGTCGACCCCGCGATCTCCATTGCCGCCCTTGATCGCAGTGCCGCCCTGCTGGCCGAGATCGCCGGTGGCACCGTGGAACCGAAACTCACCGACTGGCGCGGTGATCCGCCCCGCGACGACTGGTCGCCCGCCGCGGTCAGCATGCCGGTGGACTTGCCCGACCGATTGGCTGGCGTGGACTACCCGGCGGGCGCGACCGTGCGGCGGCTGACCCAGATTGGGTGTCGCGTGACGGAGTCCGACGGGATCGTCACCGCCGTGCCGCCGAGCTGGCGGCCCGACCTCAAGCAGCCCGCCGACCTCGTCGAGGAGGTGCTGCGGCTGGAGGGGCTCGAGAAGATCCCGTCGATCCTGCCGACCGCTCCCGCGGGCCGTGGGCTGACCCCGACTCAGAAGCGTCGGCGTGCGGTTGGAAAGTCGTTGGCGCTCAACGGTTACGTCGAGGTGCTCCCGACGCCGTTCCTTCCGGCGGGCGTCTTCGACGTCTGGGGACTGCCGGTCGACGATCCCCGGCGCGCCACGATGTCCGTGCTCAACCCGCTCGAGGCCGACCGGCCACAGCTGGCGTCGACGCTTCTTCCTGGCCTGTTGGAGGCGTTGACGCGCAACGTGTCCCGCGGCGCCACCGACGACGCGCTCTTCGCCATCCAGCAGGTGGTATTGGCGACGCCTCAGACCAAGACGGTCGAGCGGCTCCCCGTCGACCGTCGGCCCACCGCGGTCGAGATGGCGCTCATCGACGACGCTCTGCCAAGGCAACCCCTGCACGTCGGCGCCGTCCTGACCGGTATGCGCCAGCCCTCGGGCCCGTGGGGGCCCGGCCGTCCGGTCGACGCGATGGACGCCTTCGAGGCGGTGCGCATCATCGGGCGGGCCTGCCACGTGGAGTTCGAGTTCCGGGCCGCGCAGCAGCTGCCGTGGCACCCGGGTCGGTGCGCCGAGATCGTCCTCGACGGGACCGTGATCGGGTACGCCGGGCAACTGCATCCCGCCGTCATCGAGCGGTCCGGCTTGCCGAAGGGCGTCTGTGCCGTCGAACTGGACCTCAGCGCCGTGCCGGTGGTCGAACCGTTGCCTGCCCCGTCGGTGTCACCGTTCCCGGCGGTGTTCCAGGACGTGAGCCTGATCGTCGCCGACGACGTCGCCGCGCAATCGGTGGTCGACGCGGTGCGCGACGGTGCGGGTGAACTGCTCGAGGACGTCCGGATCTTCGACGTGTACCGAGGCCCGCAGGTCGGCGACGGCAACACCTCGCTGGCCTTGGCGCTGCGGTTCCGCGCCCCCGATCGGACGCTCACCGAAGACGAGGCCAGCGCGGCGCGCGACGCGGCCGTCGAGGTGGCGGTCGCCCGTGTTGGTGCAGTTCAGCGCCGCTGATCAATGAATTTGCACTCAACCGCATAAACATGCAGAATCGCTGCATGACCTCAGTGGCGGTGGCGGGCGCAAGCGGCTATGCGGGCGGCGAGATCCTTCGGCTTCTTCTCGGTCACCCGGCGCTGGCCGACGGTCGCCTCACCATCGGTGCGCTGACCGCAGCGGCGAGCGCAGGCACCACGGTGACCGAGCATCATCCGCATCTGCTTCCGTTGGCCGACAGAATTCTCGAGCCCACCGAGGTCGACGTCCTGGCTGGCCACGACGTCGTGTTCCTGGCCCTGCCGCACGGGCATTCCGCGGCGCTCGCCGAGCAACTCGGCCCCGACACCCTGATCGTCGACTGCGGCGCCGACTTCCGGCTCACCGATCCGGCGGCGTGGGAGCGGTTCTACGGCTCGGCCCACGCGGGTAGCTGGCCCTACGGCCTGCCCGAGCTGCCCGGTGGCAGGGAGGCGCTGCGGAACACCAAGCGCGTTGCCGTTCCCGGCTGCTACCCGACGGCGGCCCTGCTCGCCCTGCTGCCCGCGCTCGCCGAGGATCTCGTCGAACCCGCCGTGACGGTCGTCGCGGTCAGCGGCACCTCGGGCGCCGGCCGCGCTGCCAAGGTCGACCTCCTCGGCTCCGAGGTCATCGGCTCGGCACGGGCGTACAACATCGGCGGTGCGCACCGGCACACCCCCGAGATCGCCCAGGGCCTGCGGACCGTCACCGACAAGGACGTCACCGTGTCCTTCACGCCCGTGTTGATCCCGACGTCCCGCGGCATCCTCGCGACGTGCACGGCCAAGACCGAGGCCTCGCTGCCGGAGGTTCGGGCGGCGTATGAGAAGGCCTACGGCAGTGAGCCGTTCGTACATCTCCTCCCCGAGGGGCGCCTGCCGACGACGGGTTCGGTGATCGGCAGCAACGCGGCTCAGGTCGCCGTCGCCGTCGACGCGGACGCCGGTGTGCTGGTGGCGTTGTGCGCGATCGACAACCTCGTCAAGGGGACCGGAGGGGCGGCTGTGCAGTCGATGAACCTGGCGCTGGGCTGGGCGGAAACGGAAGGACTTTCGATCGTGGGTGTGGCGCCATGAAACTGGTTCGCAATCAAGGCGTCACCGCGCCGTCGGGTTTCCGCGCGACGGGCATCTCGGCGGGCATCAAGGTCTCGGGCAAGCCGGATCTCGCGCTGGTCGTCAACGAGGGTCCAGATCTGGCCGCCGCCGCGGTGTTCACCCGCAACAAGGTGAAGGCCGCTCCGGTGTTGTGGACCCAGCAGGTGATGACCACCAAGCACCTTCGCGCCGTCATCCTCAACTCGGGTGGCGCCAACGCCTGCACGGGTCCGCTCGGCTTCCAGGACGCCCACGCGACGGCCGAGGCCGTCGCCGACGCGCTGTCGGACTGGGGCACCGAGACCGGCGCAATCGAAGTCGCGGTCTGCTCGACTGGTTTGATCGGTGACCGGCTCCCGATGGACAAGGTGCTCGGCGGGGTCAAGGACATCGTGCACGAGATGGCCGGCGGGATGACCGGCGGCGCTGAAGCGGCCCAGGCCATCATGACCACCGACACCGTCCCCAAACAGGTTGCGCTGCATCACGAAGCGAACTGGACGATCGGCGCGATGGCGAAGGGCGCCGGCATGATGGCGCCGTCGCTGGCCACCATGCTGTGCGTCATCACCACCGACGCCGTCGCCGACGCGGACGCTTTGGACCGGGCGCTGCGGGCCGCCGCCGGCCGAACCTTCGACCGGCTCGACATCGACGGCAGCTGCTCGACCAACGACACCGTGCTGCTGCTGGCCTCCGGCGCCAGCGAGATCACGCCTACCCAAGACGAACTCGACGCGGCCGTGCTGGCCGTCTGCGACGACCTCTGCGCTCAGCTGCAGGCCGACGCGGAGGGTGTCACGAAGCGGGTGGCCGTAACGGTCACCGGTGCGGCGACCGAGGCCGACGCCGTCGTCGCCGCCCGGGTCATCGCCCGTGACAGCCTGGTCAAGACGGCGATCTTCGGCTCCGACGCCAACTGGGGCCGCGTGCTCGCCGCCGTGGGGATGGCACCCGTCGACATGGCGGCCGACCGAATCAGCGTGTCGTTCAACGGGACTCCGGTGTGCATCGACGGCGCGGGTGCCCCTGGTGCTCGGGACGTGGACCTCTCCGGGGTCGACATCTCGGTGGTCGTCGACTTGGCCGTCGGCACGGGCGAGGGCACGGTCCGCACGACCGACCTGTCGCATGCGTACGTCGAAGAGAACTCGGCGTACTCGTCGTGACACCCGCAGCTCGGGTCCTCGCCGAGGCACTGCCGTGGCTCAAACAGCTTCACGGCAAGATCGTCGTCGTGAAGTACGGCGGCAACGCCATGACCGACGACGCCCTCAAGACGGCGTTCGCCGCGGACATGGTGTTCCTGCGCAACTGCGGCATTCATCCGGTCGTCGTGCACGGTGGCGGTCCGCAGATCAGCGCCATGCTGAAGAAGCTCGGCATCGCCGGTGACTTCAAGGGCGGGTTTCGCGTCACCACACCGGAGGTGCTCGACGTCGCCAGGATGGTGCTCTTCGGTCAGGTCGGGCGCGAGCTCGTCGGCCTGATCAACGCGCACGGCCCGTACGCGGTCGGCATCACCGGCGAGGACGCCCAGCTGTTCACCGCGGTCCGGCGCAGTGTGCTCGTCGACGGGGTGGCCACCGACATCGGCCTGGTCGGCGACGTCGCCAGCGTCGACGTCAGGGCGGTCATGGATCTCATTGCCGCCGGCCGCATTCCGGTGATCTCGACGATTGCGCCCGACGTGGCCGGGGTGGTGCACAACGTCAACGCCGACACCGCCGCGGCCGCTCTGGCCGAAGCCCTGTCCGCCGAGAAGCTGCTGATGCTCACCGACGTCGAGGGGCTCTACACCAGCTGGCCCGACCGTTCCTCGCTCGTCAGCGAGATCGACGTCGCGACCCTGACGGGACTGCTGCCGTCTCTGGAGTCGGGCATGGTGCCCAAGATCGAGGCCTGTCTGCGCGCCGTCGCCGGGGGTGTGCCAAGCGCACACGTCATCGACGGTCGGGTGGAGCACTGCGTGCTGGTCGAACTGTTCACCAACGAAGGCTCGGGAACGAAGGTGATGGCATGACGAATACCGAAGACCTGCAGGCGCGTTGGCGGGCCGTCATGATGGACAACTACGGCACGCCGGCCGTCGCCCTGGTCAGTGGAGACGGGGCCGTCGTCACAGACGCCGACGGCAAGTCCTACGTCGACCTTCTCGGCGGCATCGCAGTCAACGTGCTCGGACACCGGCATCCCGCCGTCATCGAGGCCGTGACCACCCAACTCAACACGCTCGGCCACACCTCGAACTTCTACGCCACCGAGCCGGGCATCGCCCTGGCCGAGGCACTCGTCGCCCACCTCGGCACCGACGCGCACGCCCGGGTGTTCTTCTGCAACTCGGGCACCGAGGCCAACGAGATCGCGTTCAAGATCTCGCGTCTGACCGGCCGCACCAACGTGGTGGCCGCCGAGAACGGCTTCCACGGCCGCACGATGGGTTCGCTGGCCCTGACCGGGCAGCCGGCGAAACGGGAGCCGTTCGAGCCGTTGCCCGGCAACGTCACCCACGTGCCGTACGGCGACGTCGACGCCCTCGAGCGCGCGGTCGACTCGAACACCGCCGCTGTCTTCCTCGAGCCGATCATGGGGGAGGGCGGCGTCGTCACGCCCCCGCCGGGCTACCTGGTCGCGGCCCGCGAGATCACCGCCAAGCACGGTGCGCTCCTCATCCTCGACGAGGTGCAGACCGGCGTCGGCCGCACCGGAACCTTCTACGCCCACCAGCACGACGGCATCACCCCCGACGTCGTCACGCTCGCCAAGGGTCTCGGGGGCGGCCTTCCGATCGGCGCCTGTCTCGCGATCGGCGACGCGGCCGAGCTGTTGACACCAGGCATGCACGGCAGCACCTTTGGCGGCAACCCGGTCTGCACGGCCGCTGCGCTCGCCGTCCTCCGGACCCTCGCCGAGGACGACCTGGTGTCCCGTGCCGACGTACTCGGCAAGGTCATCAGCCACGGTGTCGAGGCCATCGGCCACCCGCTCGTCGACCACGTCAGGGGCCGGGGTCTGCTGCGGGGCATCGTGCTGACCGCACCGAAGGCCAAGGCGATCGAAGCGGCTGCTCGCGACGCCGGCTTCCTCGTCAACGCCGCGACGCCGGACGTCGTCCGGTTGGCGCCGCCGCTGGTCGTCACCGACGCCCAGGTCGACGCGTTCCTCACCGCGCTGCCCGCAGTCCTCGACACCGCCCAGGAGACCTCGTGACCGTACGGAACTTCCTGCGCGACGACGACTTGTCGCCGAGCGAACAGGCCGAAGTCCTCGCTCTCGCAGCCGAACTCAAGAAGGCACCGTTCAGCGCGCGACCGCTCGAGGGGCCACGCGGGGTCGCGGTCATCTTCGAGAAGAACTCGACGAGGACGCGGTTCTCCTTCGAGATGGGCATCGCCCAGCTCGGCGGCCACGCCGTCGTGGTGGACGGCCGCAGCACCCAGCTGGGTCGCGAGGAGACGCTCGAGGACACCGGTGCGGTGCTGTCGCGCTACGTCGACGCCATCGTCTGGCGGACGTTCGCCCAGGAACGGTTGGCGGCCATGGCCACCGGGGCAACCGTGCCGATCGTCAACGCGCTGTCCGACGAGTTCCACCCGTGTCAGGTGCTCGCCGACCTTCAGACGTTGGCCGAGCGCAAGGGCGGGCTCAAGGGTCTGCGAATGACCTACTTCGGCGACGGTGCGAACAACATGGCGCACTCGCTGATGCTCGGCGGTGTCACCGCAGGCGTCCACGTGACGATCGCCGCGCCAACGGGTTTCGAACCGGCCAGGCAGTTCGTGGCCGCCGCCGAACGCCGCGCCGCGGAGACCGGAGCCACCGTGACGATCACGGCCGACGCCAAGGCCGGCGCCAGGGGAGCCGACGTTCTGGTCACCGACACGTGGACCTCGATGGGCCAGGAGAACGACGGACTCGACCGGGTCCGACCGTTCCGGTCGTTTCAGGTCAACGGCGGCCTGCTCGACCTGGCCGACTCCGAAGCAGTCGTGCTGCACTGTCTTCCCGCACATCGTGGGCACGAGATCACCGACGACGTCATCGACGGACCGCAGAGCGCAGTGTGGGACGAGGCCGAGAACCGGCTGCACGCGCAAAAGGCGTTGCTGGTCTGGTTGCTGGACAAATCGTGACCACCTCGACACGGGCGGGCAGGCAGGCACGGATCGTTGCCCTGCTGTCGTCCAACGCGGTGCGCAGCCAGAGCGAGCTCGCAGCGATGTTGGCCGCCGAGGGCATCGACGTCACCCAGGCCACGCTGTCCCGTGACCTCGAGGAGCTCGGAGCGGTGAAACTGCGCGGCGTCGACGGCGGCACCGGGGTGTACGTGGTCCCCGAGGACGGCAGCCCCGTCCGCGGAGTCTCCGGCGGCACCGACCGGATGACCAAGCTGCTCGGTGAGCTGCTGGTGTCGACCGACGCCAGCGCCAACCTCGCGATCCTGCGCACCCCTCCTGGCGGGGCGCACTACCTGGCCAGCGCCATCGACCGCTCGTCGTTGCCCTACGTCGTCGGCACGATCGCGGGGGATGACACGATTCTGGTCGTGGCGCGCGAACCCATGACGGGCGCTGAACTAGCCAGCACCCTCGAACGACTTCAACAGCCAGCCCCAAGAACTATCTAAGGAGATCGATTACATGTCCGAACGCGTCATCCTGGCGTACTCCGGCGGTCTAGACACGTCCGTCGCGATCAGCTGGATCGGCAAGGAGACCGGGCGTGAGGTGGTGGCCGTCGCCATCGACCTCGGCCAGGGTGGAGAGGACATGGAGGTCGTGCGGCAGCGCGCGATCGACTGTGGCGCCGTCGAGGCGGTCGTGGTCGACGCCCGCGACGAGTTCGCCGAGGAGTACTGCCTGCCGACCATCCAGAACAACGCCCTCTACATGGACCGCTATCCGTTGGTGTCGGCGATCAGCCGCCCGCTGATCGTCAAGCACCTCGTCACCGCCGCCCGCGAGCACGGTGGCGGCATCGTGGCGCACGGCTGCACCGGCAAGGGCAACGACCAGGTGCGCTTCGAGGTCGGCTTCGCCTCGCTGGCACCCGATCTCGAGGTGCTGGCGCCCGTCCGCGACTACGCGTGGACGAGGGAGAAGGCCATCGCCTTCGCCGAGGAGAACGCCATCCCGATCAACGTCACGAAGCGCTCACCCTTCTCGGTCGACCAGAACGTCTGGGGCCGCGCGGTGGAAACCGGCTTCCTGGAGCACCTTTGGAATGCGCCGACGAAGGACGTCTACGACTACACCGAGGACCCCACGGTCAACTGGAGTACGCCGGACGAGGTCATCGTCGGCTTCGAGAAGGGCAAGCCGGTCTCCATCGACGGTAGGCCGGTCACGGTGCTCGAGGCCATCGAAGAGCTGAACCGGCGGGCGGGTGCCCAGGGTGTCGGCAGGCTCGACGTCGTCGAGGACCGGCTCGTCGGCATCAAGAGTCGCGAAATTTACGAGGCCCCTGGCGCGATGGTGCTGATCACCGCGCACACCGAGCTCGAGCACGTCACCCTGGAGCGCGAGCTGGCCCGGTTCAAGCGGACCACCGATCAGCGCTGGGGCGAGCTGGTCTACGACGGACTGTGGTTCTCGCCGCTGAAGCGGGCGCTCGAGTCGTTCGTCGCGGACACCCAGCAACACGTCACCGGTGAGATCCGACTGGTGTTGCACGGCGGGCACATTGCCGTCAACGGCAGGCGCAGCTCGGAGTCGCTGTACGACTTCAACCTCGCCACCTACGACGAGGGCGACACCTTCGACCAGTCCAGCGCCAAGGGCTTCGTCCACGTGCACGGTCTGTCGTCGAAGATTGCCGCGCAGCGGGACCTCGCCGGCAAGTGAGCACCAACGAGGGTTCCCTGTGGGGTGGCCGGTTCGCCGACGGCCCGTCGGATGCGCTTGCCGCACTGAGCAAGTCGACCCACTTCGACTGGGTGTTGGCGCCGTACGACGTGCGGGCGTCCAAGGCGCACGCCCTTGTCCTGTTCCGTGCCGGCCTGCTGACCGAGGAACAGCGCGACGGGTTGCTCGCCGGGTTGGACAGTCTCGGTGAGGACGTCGATGACGGCAGCTTCGGGCCCCTGCCGTCCGACGAGGACGTGCACGGTGCCCTCGAACGAGGTCTGATCGACCGGGCCGGGGTCGACCTCGGCGGCCGACTCCGTGCCGGGCGGTCGCGAAACGACCAGGTGGCCACGCTGTTTCGGATGTGGCTGCGGGACGCGATGCGGGTCGTCGGTGCGGGGGTGCTCGACGTCGTCGGGGCGTTGGCCACTCAGGCCGCGTCCCATCCCACCGAGATAATGCCGGGCAAGACGCATCTGCAGTCGGCGCAGCCGATCCTGCTGGCGCATCACCTGCTGGCACACGCCCACCCGCTGCTGCGCGACGTCGACCGGATCGTCGACTTCGACGACCGCGCTGCGGTGTCGCCGTACGGATCCGGAGCGCTGGCCGGGTCGTCGCTCGGCCTCGATCCCGACGCCATCGCCGCCGACTTGGGCTTCAGCGCGGCCGCCGACAACTCCATCGACGCGACGGCGTCACGCGACTTCGCGGCCGAGGCCGCGTTCGTGCTGGCGATGATCGCCGTCGACCTGTCCCGGCTGGCCGAAGACATCATCCTGTGGAGCACAACGGAATTCGGCTACGTCAAGCTGCATGACTCCTGGTCGACCGGTAGTTCCATCATGCCTCAGAAGAAGAACCCCGACATCGCCGAACTGGCGCGCGGCAAGTCGGGCCGCCTGATCGGGAATCTGGCCGGTCTGCTGGCCACGCTGAAGGCCCAACCGCTGGCGTACAACCGCGATCTGCAGGAGGACAAGGAGCCGGTCTTCGACTCGGTGGCCCAACTGCAGATGCTGCTGCCCGCCATGGCGGGGCTCGTCGCGACGCTGACCTTCGACGCCGACCGGATGGCCGAGTTGGCCCCGCAGGGGTACACGTTGGCCACCGACGTCGCCGAATGGCTCGTCCGAAGGGGAGTGCCGTTCCGCGTCGCCCACGAGGCGGCAGGCGCGGCCGTGAAGGCCGCCGAGTCGCGCGGCGTCGGGCTTGAGGAACTCACCGACGACGAATTGGCGGGCATACATCCGGAGCTGACGGCCGAGGTGCGCGAGGTGCTGACCGTCGAGGGTTCGGTGAGCTCTCGCGACGCCAGAGGTGGCACGGCGCCGGTCCAGGTCGCCAAGCAGCTTCAGGTGGTGCGTGACACCGCCGATCGGCTGTCGCTTGGCCTGCGCCCCTGATTAGTCGTCGGCCAGCGACAGCCACTCCTCCTCGAGTGATTCCTTGCGCTCCGTCAGCTCGTTGAGCTCGGAATTCAACTCGCCGAGCCGCACGTGGTCGGAGACCGCGTCGGCCATGGTCACGTGCAGCTTGGCGATCCGCTCGTCGAGCTTCTTGAGCTGACTCTCGATGCGGGACAACTGCTTTCCGGCCTTGCGTTCCCGCGCCGAGGCCGTCTCGTTGCGATCGGCCGGGCGGGTCGCGGAGGTGCCGTTGGCGGTCGGGCGTTCGGCGAGGTACTGCTCGATCCCGCCGGGTAGCAAGACGCAGCGGCCACCGCCGGGCAGGGCATAGGTCACGTCGCTGACGCGTTCGAGGAAGTACCGATCGTGGGTGACCACGATCAGCGTGCCCGGCCAGCCGTCGAGGTAGTCCTCGATGACGTTGAGGGTGTCGATGTCGAGATCGTTGGTTGGCTCGTCGAGCAGCAACACGTTGGGCTCGTCGAGGAGCAGACGCAGGAACTGGAAGCGGCGGCGTTCGCCACCCGAGAGCTCCGAGATCCGGGTGGTCAGCTTGTCGCCGGTGAAGCCGAAGTCCTCGAGCAGGGTGGCCGTGCTGACCTCCTTGCCGCCGGCGAGCTCGGTGATCCGCTTGGCGTTCTCGACCGCGTCGAGGACGCGTTCGTTGCCGTCGATCTCGACCAGTGCCTGGCTGAGATAGCCGATGCGCAGGGTCTTCCCGCGTTTGACGGTGCCCGACGTCGGCTCGATCTCCCCGATCAACAGCTTGAGCAGCGTCGACTTTCCGGTGCCGTTGACGCCGACGAGGCCGATCCGCACGCCCGGTCCGATCGACCAGTCGAGCTTGTCGAGAAGGAGCTTGTCGCCCAACTCGAGCGTCACCCGGTGCATGTCGAAGACGTCCTTGCCCAGGCGCGCCGTGGCGAAGCGTTGCAGCGCAAGCGAATCCCGCGGCTCGGGTTCGTTGGCGATCAAGTCGTTGGCGGCCTGGATGCGGAACTTCGGCTTCGACGTCCGCGCGGGCGGCCCGCGCCGTAGCCACGCCAGCTCCTTGCGCATGAGGTTGCGGCGCCGCGCCTCGGTGCCAGCGGCGATCCGCGAGCGTTCCGCCCTGGCCAGGACGTACGCCGCGTATCCGCCCTCGTAGGCGTCGATGGTGCCGCCGTGGACCTCCCAGATGCGGGTGCAGACCGCGTCCAGGAACCACCGGTCGTGGCTGACCACGATCATCGTCTTGGCGGTCTGCTTGGAGAGGTGGCCGGCGAGCCAGCCGATGACCTCGACGTCGAGGTGGTTGGTCGGCTCGTCGAGGACCAGGACGTCGTGACCTGCGAGCAGGAGCGCCGCCAGCGCAACGCGGCGTCGCTCACCGCCACTGAGGTTGTTCACTTCGCGGTCCAGCGCGACCTCGGTCAGCAGGTTCTCCACCACCGACCTGGTCTCCGCGTCGGCCGCCCAGATGTGGTCGGCCTGACCGTGAACGATGACGTCGCGCACCGTCGCGTCGGGATGGAAGTCGTCGGACTGGTGGAGGTAGCCGACTGACAATCCGGAGGTGTGGGTGACGCGTCCGGAGTCGGGCGGCCTCGTCGCGGTGAGGATCTTCAACAGGGTCGACTTGCCGTCGCCGTTGCGGCCGACGACGCCGATGGCGTCGCCTTCGTCTACGCCCAGGCTCACGCCGTCGAGCAGGGTGCGCGTGCCGTAACCAACGGTTGCACGTTCAAGGTTGATCAGGTTCGCCATCAGGCGCCGATCATAAGGGCTGACGACGGGGAGCCCCACGCCCGCTATGCCATGATGTCGTCGGATCGGGGGATTCGCGCGGCGCTTGAAAGGGGAGGGTCGTGGTGGACCTTTCGGCAATCACGAAGCCCATGGCACGGTTGGTGGCGACCGCTCAGAACGGTCTGGAAGTGCTGCGCTACGGCGGTCTCGAGACCGGCGCGGTGCCGTCGCCCTTCCAGATCGTCGAGAGCGTGCCGATGTACCGGCTCCGGCGCTACTTTCCGCCCGACAGCAGGCCGGGGGCCAAGCCGGCGGGGCCGCCGGTGCTCATGGTGCACCCGATGATGATGTCCGCCGACATGTGGGACGTCACCCGCAACGAGGGCGCCGTCGGCATCTTGCACGCGGCGGGCGTCGACCCCTGGGTCATCGACTTCGGCTCGCCCGACCAGGTCGAGGGCGGGATGCAGCGCAACCTCGCCGACCACGTCGTCGCGCTCAGCGAAGCCATCGACACTGTGAAGAAGGTCACCGACCGCGACGTCCATCTGGCCGGTTACTCGCAGGGTGGCATGTTCGCCTACCAGGCCGCGGCGTACCGACGGTCCAAGGACCTGGCGAGCATCATCGGATTCGGATCGCCGGTCGACACCCTGGCGGCGCTCCCGATGAACCTGCCCGCCGGGCTTGCGGTCGGGGCCGCGGACTTCATGGCCGACCACGTGTTCAGCCGCCTCGACGTTCCCGGCTGGCTGGCCCGCACCGGTTTTCAGATGCTCGACCCCATCAAGACGGCCCAGTCGCGCCTGGACTTCCTGCGCCAGCTGCACGACCGCGAGGCACTTCTGCCTCGTGAGCAGCAGCGGCGCTTCCTTGCCAACGACGGTTGGATCGCATGGTCGGGTCCGGCGATCGCCGAGCTGCTCAAGCAGTTCATCGCGCACAACCGGATGATGAGCGGCGGGTTCGCCATCCGCGGTGACCTCGTCACACTCGCCGACATCGACTGCCCCGTGCTTGCGGTCGTCGGCGAGGTCGACGACATCGGCCAGCCCGCGTCGGTGCGCGGCATCAAGCGTGCCTCGCCGCAGGCAGACGTCTACGAATACCTGATCCGCACAGGACATTTCGGCCTCGTCGTCGGTTCGAAGGCGGCCACCAACACGTGGCCGACGGTCGCGGCGTGGGTGCGGTGGATCGCCGGTGACGGTGAGATGCCGCAGGACGTCGTGCCGATGGCTCTGCAGCCCGACCACGTCGACGACGCCGGCGTCCCGCTGGCCTCCCGCATCGCGCACGGGGCGGGTGCGGCCGCGGAGATGACGTTCAGCGTGGCCCGTTCGGCGGCCGGCGCGTTCGTCGCGGCCAACAAGTCGGCCCGTGCGCTGGTCGCCGAGACCGCCCGCACGCTGCCGAGGCTGGCCCGGCTGGGACAGATCAACGACCACACCCGCATCTCGCTCGGCCGCATCATGTCCGAGCAGGCCCGCGCGACGCCGGACGGTGAATTCCTGCTGTTCGACGGGCGCGTGCACACCTACGAGGCGGTGGACCGACGCATCAACAACGTCGTCCGCGGCCTCATCGACGTCGGTGTTCGCCAGGGCGCGCACGTCGGCGTGCTGATGGAGACGCGGCCCAGCGCGCTGGTCGCGATCGCGGCGTTGTCCCGGCTCGGGGCGGTCGCGGTACTGATGCCCCCGGACGCCGATCTGCTCGAGGCCGCCCGCCTCGGCGCCGTGTCCGACGTCATCGCCGACCCCGTGCACCTCGCCGCGGCGACGGCACTGCCGTTGCGGGTGTTGGTGCTCGGCGGCGGCGAGGCCCGCGATCTGGATCTGGCCCGTGACGCCGACGTCGTCGACATGGAGAAGATCGACCCCGACGTCGTGGCGCTCCCCGGCTGGTACCGGCCCGACCCCGGGTACGCGAAGGACCTGGCCTACATCGCCTTCGCGACCGTCGGCGGTGAACTCGTCGCACGTCAGATCACGAACTTCCGGTGGGCCCTGTCGGCCATTGGCACCGCCTCGGCGGCCAACCTCGGCACCGGTGACACCGTGTACTGCCTGACCCCGTTGCACCATCAGTCCGGTCTGCTCGTCAGCCTCGGTGGGGCAGTCGTCGGCGGCACCAGGATCGCCTTGTCACGCGGCCTTCGCCCGGACCGCTTCGTGCACGAACTGCGGCAGTACGGCGTGACGGTGGTGTCCTACACGTGGGCGATGCTGCGCGAGGTGATCGACGACCCGGCCTTCGTGCTCAACGGCAACCATCCCGTCCGGCTCTTCATCGGGTCGGGCATGCCGACGGGGCTGTGGAAACGCGTCGAGGAGGAGTTCGCCCCTGCGCACGTCGTCGAGTTCTTCGCCACGACGGACGGGCAGGCGGTGTTCGCCAACGTCGCGAGCGCCAAGGTCGGCAGCGAAGGCAGGCCGCTGCCCGGCGGTGGCCACATCGAGCTGGCGGCCTATGACCCCGAGGACGACCTGATCTTGGAGGACGAGCAAGGTTTCGTCGCGTTGGCGGCGACCAACGAGGTCGGCGTGCTGCTGGCGCACCCGCGCGGTCCCGTCGACCCGACGGCGTCGGTCAAGCGTGGCGTGTTCGCCCCCGCCGACCTGTGGGTGTCGACCGAATACCTGTTCCGCCGTGACGAGGACGGCGACTTCTGGCTCGTCGCCAACCGGGGGTCGGTGATCCGCACCGACCGGGGTCCGGTGTTCACCGACGCGGTCAACGACACGCTTGGCCGGGTCGGCGCGGTCGACCTGGCGGTCACGTACCGCGTGGCGGTGGGCGATCGCGAGCTCGCGGTGTCGGCGCTGTTGCTGCGTCCGGGTGGCAGCGTCCCAACGGCCGATCTGAACGAGGCCATCGCCCGTCTGCCGGTCGGTGCGGCGCCCGACGTCGTCCACGTGGTGTCCGACATGAAGCTCAGTGCCACCTACCGCCCGCTGCTGGGACCCCTGCGGGCAGCGGGCGTCCCCAGGCAATCGCGGCACGCCTGGTATCGCGACGACGACGGGACCTACAAGCGGCTCACCGCCGCGGTGCGCGCCGAACTCACCGACTCGGGCGACGGGGAGTGAGGGAAGTGAACCGAGTGACATGCTGCCGCGCTCGCGGCCCTTTGTTAGGCTCCGCGTGGCTGTACGTGGCCACCCGGGTCGGGCCGGAAACTCATGGACGCTCGACGATGGAGGATTGATGGCCGAACAAACCAGCACGAACGGCTGGCGTCGCGCGCTCTTGGGCGCCGTGACCAGTGGCGCCCTGGCAGCGGGGCTGCTCACGGGTGTGAGCTCGGCGTCCGCAGTCGCCGACCCGGCCACCGACGCCGTGTCGAGTGACGCCGCTCCCGTGATGAGCGCGGACGAGGCTCTCGCGACCATCGCCACGGAGTACGACACCGGAGCCGGCGGTGGCCAGATCTCCACCCTGATCCACCAGGTCATGCAGCTGCGCGCAAAGGGGTTCCGGCCGTCGACCTCCAACGGGGAAGCGCTAGTGGCGGCGCTGGACAAGCGCCCGAACCAGGGACCGTTGGTCGCGGCCTTGGAGTCGACCCTCTCGTTCCAGGTGCGGCAGGCGTCGCGACAGACCGGCGGTGGCCCGGTGCTGAACCCGCCGACCATCGGCATCGGTGGCAACGGTGGCGGAGCGCCGAATCCCAACGGTGGCGGCGGCATCAACATCCCGCTCGGCTGACACCGTGATCGACCAACGCCTCCGCAGCCTGCTGGTGTGTCCAGAGGACCGCGGCCCGCTGCTCTTGGTGGGCGACGACTTTCTGTACAACCCGCGGCTCCGCCGGGCCTATCGGATCGACGCTGGCGTGCCCGTGCTGCTGATCTCCGAAGCGGTCACCATCACCGACGACGCCGAACACCAGGCTCTTCTGGAGCGGGCCGAGCCCTGATCAGCTCAGGCCGGGCAGCTCGCCGGTGAGGTAGTGCTGCAGGTTCGGGGCGATGGTCTGCGCGATCTGTTCGACCGGGAGTGACGCGAACGGTTCCAGTTCGAGGATGTAGCGCGCCATCACGACACCGACGAGTTGCGATGCGACGAACTGGACGCGGATCCGGCCCGAACCCGGTGGCTCGTCAACGCGCGAGCCGATTTCGACGGCGATCACGTCCTGCAGGAACGACCGGATCAGGCCGACACCGTCGCCCGCGAGCAGCGAGCGCAGCGTGGCGAGGAACGCCGCACCCATCTCCGAATCCCACAGCGGCAGCAGCAGCGACGGCAGCGTCAGTCCGAGTTCGTCGATCGGCGCCTCGCGCATCGGGCCGATGACCAGCATCGGGTCGATCGGAATGTGGACCGCCGCGGCGAACAGCTGCTCCTTGGTGCCGAAGTAATGATGCACCAGCGCCGAGTCGACGCCGGCCGCCGCCGCGATCGAACGTATCGACGTCTTTCCGATACCGTTGCGCGCGAACAACTCTCGGGCGTTGGTGAGGATGCGGTCGCGGGTGTCGGAGGTGCCGGACGGACGGCCTGGGCGCTTGCGGTGCGACGTGCTCACGGCGTCCTGCGCCGCAGGGTGGCCGCGGCCAGGCCCATCGCCACCGCGGCGAATGCGACGACGATCGCGATGTCGCGCGCAGCGGTGGCGGTCAGGTCGGCATGTGCGCCGACCTCTCGCAACGCCTCCAGCGCGTAACTGGCAGGCATCGCGTTGCTGATCCACTGCAACCAGTCGGGAAGCACGTCGCGCGGCACGATGATGCCGCACAGCAGCAGCTGCGGCACGATGACCACGGGCATGAACTGCACGGCCTGAAACTCGGTGCGCGCGAACGCACTACACAGCAGACCCAGTCCGACGCCGAGTACCGCGTTGACGATGGCGATGGCGAACACCAGGGCGGGACTGCCTGCGGTGTCCAGGCCGAGCAGCCAGAAGGAGATCACGCACGCCAGTGTCGCCTGAGCGGCCGCGGCGACGGAGAAGGCGGTGCCGTAGGCAGCCAGCAGGTCCAGCCTGCGCAGGGGAGTGGTGAGGATGCGCTCCAGCGTCCCGGACGCGCGTTCGCGCTGCATGGTGATGGATGTGATCAGGAACATCACGACGAGAGGGAACACCCCGAGCATGATCAGGCACGCGTTGTCGAAGGGTGACGGTGTTCCTGGCCGGTGCGGCACGTCGGAGAACATGAAGTACATCAGCGTGATGACCAGGCTCGGGACGACCAGGATCATCGCGACACTGCGGTGATCGCCGGCCAGCTGCCGCAGGATGCGCGCGGTGGTCGCCAAATACGCCTGCGGGCTCAGCCGAGCGCGGGTGCGGTGCTGCGCCGGATGACGGACAGAAACGCTTCCTCCAGTGACTGACATCCCGTGTCCTCTCGAAGCTGGGTTGGTGTGGTGTGAGCAAGCAGGCGGCCCTCCCGCAGGAGCAGCAGATCTCCGCAATGGTCTGCCTCGTCCATCACGTGGCTCGACACCAGCAGGGTGGTGCCGCGCCGGGCCAGGTGGCGGAACTGCTCCCACAGATCCACCCGAAGGACGGGGTCGAGCCCTACGGTCGGTTCGTCGAGCACCAGAACCTCGGGGTGGGCCACCAATGCGCACGCCAGCGAGACACGGGTGCGTTGACCACCGGAGAGGTTGCCGCACAACGCCGTTCGGTGGTCTGCGAGCCCGACGTTGGCGATCGCCTCGTCCGCGGCAGCGGCGCCGGTGCCGTAGAGCGAGGCGAAGTAGCGCACGTTGTCCACGACGCGAAGATCTTGGTAGACGGTGGGGTCCTGGGTGACGTAGCCGACGCGGTGCCGCAACTCCGCCGACCCCGCGGGTCGGCCGAGAACGGTGACGGCGCCCTTGGCGATCACCTGGGTTCCGACGATGCTGCGGATCAACGTGGTCTTGCCGCATCCGGATGGGCCGAGCACGCCGGTGATGGTCCCGGTGGCGATGTGCACCGTGACGTCGTCCAGTGCGGTGCGCTTGCCACGGATGACGGTCAGGTGCTCGACCGAAACGGCCGGTGGGGCGTCATTTCGGTGCGATTCATCATGCGATGAAGTCATCATGTGATGAATATCCTCCCCGCAGGTGGCGGCGTCAAGACCGCCGGGCACAATCGGTTCGGTGAGCGCGCAACGGTTGGCCACCGATCCGGTGTCGGCCGCCCGACTCCTGGTCGGCGCCGAACTGATCTGTCGCGGGGTGACCGCCACGGTGGTCGAAGTCGAGGCGTACGGCGGTCCCCCCGACGGCCCGTGGCCGGATGCCGCCGCGCATTCCTTCCGCGGTCGGGGCGGTCGCAACGAGGTCATGTTCGGCCCGCCGGGACGGATGTACACCTATCGCAGCCACGGCATCCACGTGTGCGCGAACGTCGTGTGCGGTGACGACGGGGTGGCCGCCGCGGTTCTGCTGCGCGCCGCAGTGGTGACCGACGGCTTCGGCATCGCCCACGCCAGTCGTGGCCCGGTGACCACTGCCGCGTTGGCCCGCGGACCGGGAAACCTCTGTTCTGCCCTGGGAATAACCATGCAAGACAACGGAATCGACCTGTTCGACCCAGTCAGCCCGGTGCGGTTGGCGCTCGGCGCCAGCCTGCCGGTGATCAGCGGCCCGCGGGTGGGGGTGAGCAAGGCCGCCGACCGACCGTGGCGGTTCTGGCTCGCCGACCATCCGGAGGTCTCCGCCTACCGCCGCAGCCCACGGGCACCCGCACCGGGTGACGGCGATTGATGGGAGAGGATTGACGGCGTGACTTCTCCAGACGCTGGCATCCTCGACGAACTGGACTGGCGCGGCTTGATCGCGCAGTCAACCGACCGTGAGGCGTTGGCCGCCGCGGCGGCATCGGGACCGCTCACGCTTTATGCCGGGTTCGACCCGACGGCACCGAGCCTGCACGCCGGACACCTGATTCCGCTGCTGACGCTGCGACGCTTCCAACGTGCGGGGCACCGGCCGATCGTTCTGGCCGGCGGTGCGACGGGAATGATCGGGGACCCGCGCGACACCGCCGAACGCACGCTGAACACCGCCGACACCGTTGCCGAGTGGTCCGAGCGCATCCGCGGACAGCTGGAGCGATTCGTGGAGTTCGACGAATCGCCGACCGGCGCGATCGTCGAGAACAACCTGTCCTGGACCTCGCAGCTCTCGGCGATCGAATTCCTGCGAGACCTTGGCAAGTACTTCTCGGTGAACGTCATGCTCGACCGCGACACCATCAAGCGACGCCTCGAGGGCGAGGGCATTTCCTACACCGAATTCAGCTATATGTTGTTGCAGGCCAACGACTTTGTAGAGCTACACCAGAAACACGGCTGCTCGTTGCAGATCGGCGGCTCCGACCAGTGGGGCAACATCATCGCCGGTGTTCGCCTGGTCCGCCAGAAGCTGGGGGCCAGCGCACACGCGCTCACGGTGCCGCTGGTGACCTCGGCCGACGGCAAGAAGTTCGGCAAGTCCACCGGGGGCGGCAACGTCTGGCTCGACCCGGAGTTGACCTCGCCCTATGCCTGGTACCAGTACTTCGTCAACACCGCCGACGCCGACGTGATCCGCTACCTGAGGTGGTTCACGTTCCTGTCGGCCGACGAGCTCGGCGACCTGGAGATCGCGACCACCGAGCGGGCGCACGAGCGGGCCGCCCAGCGGCGACTGGCCCAGGAACTCACCACGTTGGTTCACGGTCAGCGGGCCACGGAGTCGGTCGAGCTGGCCAGTCAGGCCCTGTTCGGGCGGGGTGAACTGGCCGACCTCGACGAATCCACGCTGGCAGCTGCCTTGCGTGAGACCTCCGTCGCCGAGCTCCGACCAGGTGTTCCGGACGGTATCGGCGACCTGCTGGTCGCCACGGGTCTGTCGAAGAGCAAGGGCGATGCGCGACGGACGCTGTCCGAAGGCGGGGTCTACGTCAACAACGTCCGCGTCGAGGGTGACGACTGGATTCCGGCGCCGGGGGACTTCCTGCACGGCCGCTGGCTGGTGTTGCGACGCGGTAAGCGCAACGTGGCGGGGGTCGAAAGGATCGAATGACCGCCTGGAGGGGTCCCAATAGACCGTTTGAGCACCCGCTCGGGGCCTGAACTTCTGATGGACACGGCTCTGACCAGGCGATTTGACTCTGCGTTATCCGGCCCGTAACTTAATCCAAGTCGTCAGCGACGCGGTCCAGATCGCAGAGCGCGACGGCATCCCAGAGGGAAGTCACTTCGGTGGTTTTACTCTACTGTCCGCAAGAGGCTAGCGGCTTTACGCCGCGGGGCTGTCATGCGAACAGGTGGGGCGTGTTGTTTGAGAACTCAATAGTGTGTTTGGTGGTTTTTGTTTGTTGTTTTTGGCCATCTTGGTGGGGGACTTCCCGTCTTCCTGCTGCATAAGGTGGTTTTGTTTTATTTGCCAGTTTTGACTGGTT